>CAWJRT010000016.1:0-277804 GCA_963845325.1 uncultured Spirochaetota bacterium | reverse complement strand
GCTTGCTCTTGCCCTCAAGAGCTTTTAACTCGTCGCCTAGCTGCCTTTTTTGCTCGTCGCTCAGTTCCGGAAGTGGCGGCAGCCCTATCTTGTCAAGCATCGCGTCTATGTGTCCATTTTGCTTCTCGTCCACGCTTCACCTCCCCGCAGGTGTCCCGATGAAAAGGCAGGGGAAAGCCGGTCGGGCAGGCGTTGGGCCGTCGCCCTATCCCCGGTGATCTTCAGCTTACCACGTCAGCGCGCTCTCAATTTGCCCTCTCACGCCCTCAAGGGCTCTGATCCGGTCGGCGATTTCCGGGTGGTCGTAGTTGCTCTGATGCTTGGGCTATCGCTTCTTCTTGAGGTTGCGTAAAGATTGCCGATACTCCGCCTGATTTGCTTTGTTGTTCTCTTTCCACTGCAATTCATCGTTGTGCCTGCTGATTTCCTGGGTGAAGTCAATCGGCTGTAGCAAAGACGGAATGATAAACGAGAAGACGTAGCCATCTTTTCCGCGAGTGAAGCACATGTCACCTTTCGTGATTATGTCCATTCCGATGATCAGACTTGGCGTGGTAGGGCCCGTGTCGCCTGCTGAGACTTGCCACGTCAGGAATTCGACACGGTCCATCATGAGAATGTCGATCAGGAAGACGTCTACGATCTTCGGCCCGTGGACTCCGATTGTCCTCGTCTTGCCGATTGGCGATAGCTTGAGCTTTCCTGCAAGGTCCGTCGATACGACTGAGTGCGTCGCGCCGGTGTCCCACAGTGCTTCAGTTGAAGTCCAATCATGAGTTGGTGAAGGATAGGCGAGTGGTAGCCTTACCTTTACCGCGCTCCGAATGTCACTCGGAACGCCGGTCGCGCGAACGGTGAAGGAAGTGTATTGGATCTTCGGATCAAACTTGAGCATGGTCAGGGAAGGTCACGCGAGAGTGAAATCGCATGACCTGATCTGCACCCTCAGTACATTCTTTGATCATGAAAGTTCCGGGGGCGTTGTCCTTCAAGGCAAACCGAAGAGCTTCATCCTGAGTCTGGAAATCACCAAGTACCGTTTCGCCCCTGATGACAACAAATTTCCCCGCATACTTCCTCAGAAGTTCTTTCTTGTGCTGCGTGAAGTATTCATACTCTTTCTCGAGCATTTGAAGGTTTCCCCGCTTTCAATGTCGGAAACTGTATTATAAAAGGCAAATCCATAGAAATCAAGAAGAAATTTGTTGGATTGTGCTACCAAGATAACACCTTCTCGATCTGTGGTCGGACTCCTTCCAGTGCTCTGATGCGGTCAGCAATCTCGGGGTGATCGTAGTGCTCGCTCATTCTCGAATCCCGATGCCCCATAAGCGCAAGCAGCGCATCGGCTGGAATGCTCCTGCGCATCATCGTGTTGTACGTGTGGCGCAGACTGTGCGGCGTCAGGTACCGCTCCGCCTTTATGATTCTGGCCGGTTTGCTTTCATCTTGACGGTGTTCTCCGTCCAGAGCCCGAGTGAAAATGTCTTGAAAGGTCCGCCGATTCAGAACGTGGTCAGGCCGGTCACCGAAGAATACTAAGTCATCGCGTCCCTTGAATTGCGAAGCAGCCTGCCACTCGGCAAGCGCGTTCTGAGTCCGTTCGGGAAGCGCCACGACTCGCGGCTCTCCGCTCCGCTCCCGCTTTTTCAGCGCTCCGATTGTGCCGTCAATTTTCACTGCCCGTTCTATCGCCATCCAGCCGTTGGGAAGCACGTGTCGCCACTGTAGCGCCCGGACCTCTCCCTGGCGGATTCCGGTGGTAGCCATCGTCATAAAGAGGGCGGCATACTTCGGTTGCCCCCACACTGAGACAAGCGCCTCCCAGGTTGTCGGGAACAGGAGCCGCAACTCGTCCATGCTGAAGATGTCGCGCTTTCGGCTCTCCTTGACCGGCGGCTCGACGTGTTCAAGAGGGTTCAAGGCTATGATGCGCTTGCGGGCGGCTTCCCTGAGAGGCACCCGAAGACACCCGTACAGAATGTGGCGTCGTGTTTGGCTGCTCAGCGGCAAGTCAGCGAGCCAGGTCTCGACCTCGACTGCGTTGAAGCAATCGAGTCGTGTCCCTCCCCAACGCGGGATGACGTACTTGTCTATCATCGACTGAAGGCTGTTCGCCCAATGCGCGTTAAGCCGTTTCCCTTTATCAGCCTGTCGCTTCAGGTAAGCGCCGTCCAGAGCGTAGAATCCCCGGGCGTACTTGGCGAAGGTCGGCACCTCGCCCTCGCTCGGTTTCCTCCGCGCCGTCTCTCTCTCGTCGCGCAACTTTCGTCCTGCGTCGATTGCTTCCGCCCGACCTCCGTCCTTGCGCCGTGGATTCCACGCTACACCGGTAGGCCGGACGACCCGGGCGCCTTCCTCACGCCAGCTCGCATACCAGTATTGACCTTCCTTGAGCCTCCGAGAATATGCCGAAACTGCTTTCAAGTGCGGCATAGCGTTCCCTCCTGCTACATATATGCTACAAAGCGTCTTTCAGGAGAGAATATAGCATGTTATAGAAGGGTTGTAAATGTCGATATAAGTCGCTATTGTGCAAGGAATTAAGAAAAAATCGGGCTGGGCGGATTTGAACCGCCGACCCCTTGCACCCCAAGCAAGTACGCTAAACCAACTGCGCTACAGCCCGATTTCGGCTCGCAATCTACCATCGGGCATGGGGCCTGTCAAGGCGGGCGAGATCCTGGGGCGTGCGGGCGAGATCCTGGGGCGTGCGAGCGAGATCCTGCGGCGTGCGAGCGAGGTCCTCTGGCGTGCAGCGAGGTCCTCTGCGTGCGGGCGAGATCCTGCGGCGCCCGGCGAGTCCCGGTGCTCGGCACCGCCACGGCTCCGGCAACACAGGCAACACCGCGGCGCTTGATGCCCCGGTCCGCTTCCGGTACCTTCTCCGTGATGACTCGCCGCATCCAACCTGCAGCTCTTCCTGTTGACCCTCCTTTCGTCGGTCCTTCTTCCCCTTGCGCTTCCCAACGAGTTCGTCGGCGGAGCCATCGGCATCCTCGGCCTCCGAGCCTGACGAGAGCTTCTACTGGGGCAATGCCGCTCCTCGGGCTGGTCTGCATCGCACCGGTGTTCTACGCCATCTGCCGGGCGCCCTCGTTCAAGGTCGCCGCGCGGCTCGGAGTCGTTTTCGGCGGCGTGTCCACGGCCCTGTCCAGCTTCTGGCTCATGTTCTTCCAGGGCTTCTCCGTCGTGGACCTACGGCGGGCACCGATCCTCGGGTACATGGGCTACAACGCGCTGCTGTTCCCTTTCCTCCTGGGCTTGTCACGGATGAGCACGCGGTTCCGCCCGTTCCTCCTTGCCGTCGGCTGGACGGTGTACGAGTACTTCAAGTCCATCGGGTTCCTCGGCTACCCGTGGGGCCTCGTGGCCTACCCGATGGGCGGTTTCCTCCCGCTGATCCAGTTCGTCGATATCACCGGCGTCTGGGGCCTGTCCTTCCTCATGGCGCTGATCAACGCGCTCCTTGCGGAGTATGCGCTTGCAGGGCGGAGACCGCACTTCAGAAGGCAGGGGGCATTCGTCGTTTTCCTCGTGGCCTGCGCGCTGGGCTATGGGGTGGCCGGCTTTCAACCCCGATTCCCGCGCGCCGGGACAGCGCATCTTGTCCTGGTCCAGCAGAACACCGACCCCTGGGGCGGGGGCAGCGGCAAGGGTGCCGAGAGCAGCATTGATGTAAACGTGAACATGACCGTTGACGCTGTGCCGCGCGCTCCGCGAGGAAACCCGATCTTGCCGTCTGGAGCGAAAGCTCGGTGTCCAGCATCGGCGTGAACCTGGACGGCACCTACTACCCGCCGAAGAATCCCCTGGTGCCGGGCATCCAGAAGGGCGGGGTGCCAGTCCTGTTCGGCGGTGTGGTCATCGTCGACCTGGAAAAGCAGGCGTTCTGGAACGCCGCCGTGCTCGCTTCAAAGGACGGGGCAGTGCTGGATACCTATGGCAAGATGCACCCCGTGCCGTTTGCCGAAAGCATTCCCTTCTACGATGTCGCCTCTGTGCGGAGCTTCTTCCGCAACGTCGTCGGCATCTGGAACCCTTGGGTGAGCGGCACCCGGCACTACCGTCTTCCGCGTTCCCCTGGCAGCAGGCGGGCACGCTGGCCTTCGGCGTGCCGATCTGTTTCGAGGACGCCTTCGCCGACCTCTGCCGCCAGTACCTCCTGCAAGGGTGCCGACCTCCTGGTGAACATCACCAATGATTCGTGGTCCAAGACCTGGTCATCGGAGATCCAGCACTTCCAGGTGGCGCGGTTCCGCGCCATAGAGAATCGACGGGTGCTCGTGCGCTCGACAAACGGCGGGCCTTTCCGCGGTGGTCGGCCCCTGGGGAGAGATCCGGATGCGCATGCCGTTCTTCGAGCGCACGTGGAGGAACGTGCGACGTCCCGCTGTACAAGGAAAAGACGTTGACCCCCTACACCCGGTTCGGGGACTGGTTTCCCCAGGCCTTGATCGTCCTTGTCCTCATCGTCCTTGTCCTGAACGTTGCTGCAGAAAAAAAAGAGGCCGTCCACGCTGGACGACCTCCTCCTTCAGCACCCGAGGACCTGTCTTATCGGTCCTCGTAGCCGCCGCTCCGGGGCTCCTTGGGCTTGGCGAAGTTCACCTTCAGGTTGCGTCCGTCAAGGGGAGTCTCGTTCAAGGCCTTGATCGCCGCATCAGCCTCGGCCTGGCTCGACATCTCGATGAAGCCGAAGCCCTTGGACCTGCCGGTTTGTCGATCCTTGATGACCTTGCTCGTCTCGACAGCCCCGTAGGGGGTGAACAATTGACGCAGGGAATCCTCGTCAATCCGGTAGGGAAGGTTCCCTACGTACAGGTTCACAGCCATACACACTCCTTTTCAGACAAACAGGAATTTTGGGGACACGATGAGGTAGGTACACGTCGAAAAGCACAAGGAATCGTGACCAAAGCAAAGTGATTTTACCCGGTCTTTTTCCCCAACGCAAGCTTTTTTTTCGCGGCCTGCGTTGACAGCCCACAGGGCTCCGGACATACTGAGCCCCTTGCCTGCAACGAACATCATCTCCCTGACCGGGGTGACCAAGACCCTTGCCGACGCCCCGTTGTTTGAAAACGTCACGCTGGGCATCGATGCGGGTGAGCGAATCGGATTCGTCGGCAGGAACGGCTGCGGAAAATCGACTTTTCTCCGTGTGCTGCAGGGGGACCTCGAGCCCGACGTCGGGAGCGTGGCGCGGAACCGCTCTCTGAAAGTGAGCACCGCGGAGCAGAGGCCGGTGTTCGCTCCCGCGATGAAGCTCGACGAGTTCCTGTTCCAGGAGAGGGATGCCCACGCGGGCCCGGACTCCGAGGCCGCAGCGGCGGTGGTCAACACCTACCGGTCGTACTGCCGTGAGCTGGGGCTGGAGGATCCAGAGGCGCGCATAGGGACCTTCTCCGGGGGCATGGTGCGCAAGGCGGTGCTCGCCCGCTGCCTGGCCTTCGGTGCCGGTTTCGTGACGCTGGATGAGCCGACCAACCACCTGGATCTTGATACCATTGAATGGCTGGAAGCTCTCCTTCGCGGGGCCTCCTTCGGGTTCCTGCTCGTTACGCACGACCGCAGGTTCCTTGACGCGGTCTGCACGAGCATCATGGAAATCGAATCCCGAAAGGTGCTGAAGTACCCGGGCAACTACACCGAGTACCTGGCCCGCAAGGCCGAGCGCGTGGAGCTCCAGGACAGGACCGAGCAGCGCAGAAACTCGGTGCTGCGTGGAGAGCTGGAGTGGCTGAAGCGGGGACCGCGTGCGCGCACCGGGCAAGGACAAGAGCAGGAAGAGCAGGATCCAGGACCTGCGTGATGCGGGAGTGCAGAAGGAAATCTCGCTCCAGCAGTTCTCTTCCTCGCACCGGAGGCTGGGCACCAAGGTACTCGAGCTCCAGGGCATACGAAAGAGCTACGCCAATGTCGAGGTCCTTCGTCCCTTCAGCTACAGCTTCCGCCGGGGAGAGCGGATCGGGGTCATCGGGCCGAACGGATCCGGCAAGACCACGTTTCTCAACCTGCTGGCCGGCCGCGTTTCCCCGGACGGGGGCTCGGCGGTCAAGGGAGAGACGACGTCGTTCGCGTATTTCGAACAGACGGCAGCGGCGCTCGACCTCTCGGTCACTGTACTGGAGTACATGACCGGGCACGCGGACCGCATCATCCTTGCCGGCGGAACAACGGTGACCGCGGAACAGTTCCTGGAGAAGTTCCTTTTCCCCCGCGACATGCACCAGCTCTCTCTTGAACGCCTCTCGGGGGGTGAGCTGCGCAGGCTCGTGCTCGCCCGGCTCCTTGCCGAGGCACCGAACTTCCTGCTCCTCGACGAGCCCACGAACGACCTTGACCTGGACACAATCAGGCTCCTGGAGCAGTACCTCGAGGACTTCCCCGGGTGCATTCTCCTTGTTTCACACGACAGGGCGCTCCTGGATCGCCTGACAGACTACCTGTTTGTGTTCGACGGCGCGGGCGGGATCCGCGGGTTTACCGGCACATACGAGGAGTACCGGGAGCTTCGGGCCGAAGAGGAAGAGGCTGCCGGCGCCGCGAGCTCCGGCCCCAGTCCGGCGCCCGCACCCCAGCAGCGCCGCGCACCGCGCGAGGCAAAAGCGGGGCTCACCTACAAGGAGCGCAGGGAGTACGATGGCCTCCCTGATGAAATCGCGAAGCTGGAGGCCGAGCATCGGGAGCTGGAGCGCGGCTTCCAGGAAACGGCAGACCCGATGGTGCAGGCCCGTAACCACAGGAGATACGAAGAGCTGTCCAGATTGATCGAGGCGGGTCTTGCCCGCTGGGAGGAGCTGGCTGCCAGGGCCGGGGAATAGCTGGCGGCGGTCATGCTCATTCGTTTCCGGCGAAGCATGTCGCGCGAAAGCGCGGCAAAGTACGTTTCCGCACTTTCGCATGCGTTGTCCCGCGAATCGGGCTCCGCGGCAGGCGCCAGCATCAGAACAGCGCCCCTCAGCATGGTCTATTTCTTCCCGTGCACCATGGATGCCACCATGGCTGGAAGGCCATAGAGGTTGAGGAACCCCGTCGCGTCCGCGTGGTCGTAGCTCGTGGCCCCGAATGACGCCAGGTCCTTGAGGTACAGGGAATACTTCGATTTCCGCCCCGCAATGACGATGTTTCCCTTGTACAGGACCAGCCGCACCGTTCCCGTCGTGAACTCGGAAACCTTCTCCATGAAGGCCTCCAGGGATTCGCGCAGCGGGGTGAACCATTTGCCTCCGTACACGAGGTCTGCGTAGGTCTGGGCCACGTTCTGCTTGAAGTGCAGGCAGTCGGTGTCCAGCGTGAGCATTTCCAGCTCCCGCAGCGCCGTGTACAGGATGGTCCCCCCCGGAGTTTCATAGACGCCGCGGCTCTTCATGCCGACCCTGCGGTTTTCAACGGCGTCCACGCGGCCGATGCCGTTTGCCGCGCCCATCGCGTTCAGCGTGGTGAGGATCTCGAAGGCGCCCAGCTTCTTCCCGTTCACGGCGGACGGGATGCCCTTCTCGAAATCGATGGTGACCTCGGTCTCCATGTCCGGCGCGTCCTTGAGCGACTTGGTGAGCTGGAACAGCCTCTCCTGCGGCCTGTTCCAGGGATCTTCGAGGTCGTCGCCCTCGTGGCTCATGTGCCAGGCGTTCATGTCCCTGGAGTAGATGTTCTTCTTGGAGATGCTCCCAAGGTCGATGCCGTGTGACTTCGCATAATCGATGGCTTCCTCGCGCGAGCGGATGTTCCACAGGCGCCAGGGGGCGATGACGGCAAGCTGCGGCGCCAGGGCCTTGTATGCCAGCTCGAACCGCACCTGGTCATTGCCCTTTCCCGTGCACCCGTGGGCCACGGCGTCCGCCCCTTCCTTCAGGGCGATTTCCACCTGCGCTTTTGCCTGCAACGGCCGTGCAATCGATGTGCCCAGCAGGTATTTCCCCTCGTAGATGGCACCTGAGCGCAGCATGGGCCACAGGTAGTCCTTCGCGAACTCCTCCCGAAGGTCCATCAGGTACAGCTTCGACGCCCCGGAAGCTTTCGCCTTGGCCTCGAGACCCGAAAGGTCTTCGTTCTGCCCGACGTCCGTGCAGACCGCAACCACCTCGGCTCCCGGATACTTCTCCTTGAGCCAGGGGATGATGATAGAAGTGTCCAGCCCTCCCGAGTACGCGAGAACGATCTTCCTGATGCTTTTGCTCGCTCAACCTCAATGCCTCCTCTATCAGCGTGATTCCGGTTTCAATTTCCTTCCCCGTGATGACCAGGGGTGGCGCAATACGAACGACATTCGTTCCCGACCGCAGGGCGAGCATCCCGTGCTCCCTCAGCGCATCAAGGAACTCCTTGACGTCTCCGCCCGTGTACTCGAATCCGCGCAGGAGACCCCTGCCGCGGATCTCCCCCACCTTCTGCGGGTGCGAGGCGCGCAGGCGCTCGAGCCCCTGCTTCAAGAGTTCGCCCATTTCTCCGACGCGGGAAATGAACCCGGGCTCGCTCACGATCTCCCAGACCCTGGCAGCCACGGCCGTTGTGACCGGGCCTCCGCCGAAAGTCGTCCCGTGGTCTCCCTGGTGGACAAGCCTGTTGACCTTCTCCGGGATCAGCACCGCGGACAGCGGGAGGCCTCCGGCCAGGGGCTTGGCCAGTGTGATGAGGTCCGGAGTGAGCCCCGCGCCCTCCGACGCGTAGAACGTGCCGGTACGTGCCATGCCCGGTCTGCACCTCGTCGGCAATGAGGATTGCGCCGGTTTTCGCGCAGGCCTCGTTCAGCGCGTGGGCGAACTCTGGTGTCATTTCGGCCAGCCCGCCCTCGCCCTGGATCACTTCGACGATGACCCCGGCGAACTCCTCCGTGAGCGTCGAGTTGAGTGCCGCCACGTCATTGAACGGCGCAACGACCACTCCGGGCAGGAGGGGAACGTACGGGTCCTGGTATTTCGGCGAAGGCGTGCAGGACAACGAGCCGAACGTCCGGCCGTGGAAGGCTCCGGAGAAGCACAGTAGTTTTTCGTGTCCCGGGCCCTTTGTCCGCAGCGAGTGCAGCCGGGCGTATTTCAGCCCCGCCTCGTTGGCCTCGGTCCCGCTGTTTCCGAAAAAAACCGAGGAGAATTTCCACGGCCCCTGCGCAAGCATGAGCCGCGCCAGGGCGAGCGCCGGCTCCGTGGTGAACAGGTTGGAAACGTGGCACAGCCGGCGCATCTGCTTCATCGCCGTCTTCGCCAGGTCTGAGCGGCCGTAACCAAGCGCGTTCACCGCGATCCCGCCCGCGAAATCCAGATAGCGCCGGCCTGCCGTGTCCTCCAGCCAGACCCCGCGGCCGTGCGAGATGACGAGGAGCTCACTCCCGTACTGGGGCGGGAAGGGGAGGTTCGAGACGAGTGCCGGGTGTGCGGCGGTCATTTCCATAGCCGGGTTCCTTCCTTTCCTTCCAGCAGGCGCGCCAGGGAACCAGGGCTCTCGTACTGGCCGATGATCACCTTGTTGACTCCCCTGGTCATCGCGTCGAAAGAGGCCGTGATCTTCGGGACCATTCCGCCCTCGATCACGCCCTGCGCGATCAGGACCTTTGCCTCCTCCGCGGAGAGCGCCTGCAGGACGCTGCCGTCCGAGAGGACCCCGCGGATGTCGGAGAGAAAAACCAGGGCCGCAGCATGGAGTCGGGCCGCCACCTGGAAGGCGGCCGTATCCGCATTGATATTCAGGCCGTTGCCGTCCGAATCCATGGAGGTCGAGCTGAGCACCGGCAGCCACCCCGCCGCCAGGAGCGTGTCCAGGAGCCGGGTATCCACGCGCGTGATTTCCCCCGTCCGCGTCACAGACCCCCGCCCGTCCACGGGCTCCCCGGTGAAAGTACCGCCGTCCGCGCCGGTCAGTCCGACAGCGTCCAGGCCGCGGGTGCGCAGGAGGCGCACGAGCTGGGAGTTGACCTTGCCGGCGAGCACCATGTCCACGATGTCCATCTCCCCGGGCGACGTCTGGCGGACGCCGTTCCTGAATACCGCCTCGAACCCGAGCTTCCGGGAAACCGCTGTCACCTCGGCTCCCCCGCCGTGGACAAGAACCAGCTTCTGCTCACGGGAGAGGAAAAGAAGCTCATCGGCGAGTGCCCCGAGGCTCTCGCTGTTCTCGGCGGCCTTGCCGCCGATCTTCACGACGATTACAGACAACCTACAGCTCCCCTGCCGTGCGGAGCCCGGTGGCTTCGGCAATGCCGAACCGGATGTTCATGTTCTGCACCGCCTGCCCCGACGCGCCTTTCACGAGGTTGTCGATCACGGAAAAGAGCATGAGGTGTCGTCCCTCCCGCCGCCACCCGATGTCGCACCTGTTGGAGCCCCAGACCTCGCGTGTCTGGGGAACGCGGTTCCCCGCAAGACAGATGAACGGCCGGCCCTCGTAGGCCTGTGCCAGGATCTCCCCGACGCTTCCCGGTCCGGACTCGGGTATCTCCCGGGCAAGCTCGACAACCGTGGTCACGGCCATGCCCGCGGCGCAGCGGCGCCATGTGGGGCGTGAACAGGACGGGAAAGGGCCGTGTCGGCTGCCGCCAGCTCCTGCGCGATTTCCGGCGCGTGCCGGTGGGACGTGCCCGGGATTGTATGCGTTTACGTTCTCGGACCGTTCGACGTACAGAAGGTCCGCCTTCTCCTTGCGCCCCGCGCCGGATATCCCGGAAATCGCATTCGCAATCACGGCGCCCTTCAGGAGCCCCTCCCGCGCAAGCGGAAGAAGCGGCAGCAGCGTGGCAGTGGGGTAGCACCCGGGATTGGCGATGATGTCGGCCTTCCTGATGGCATCCGTATGCCATTCCGCAAGCCCGTACACCGCCCGCGGCAGCAGGTCCGGCTTCGGGACGGGCACTCCGTATGCCTTCTGGAAAACCGCCGGGTCATGCAGGCGGAAATCCGCCGACAGATCGATCACCACGGTCCTGCCGAACAGCGGAGCGCAGATCTCCGCCGACTTCAGGTGAGGGAGCGCGGAAAAGACCACGTCCACGCTCGGCATTCAGCACGTCCTGCGGGGAGACGAGCAGGCCGCCGGGTATCTTTTCTTCGATTGAAGCGGGAAGACCTGGGTCCACTGCCCTGACCCTCGCCCCCGCCTGCGACGATGAGGCGGCCATGATGCACCGCACCTCGGGATGCTCCGCAAGGATCCGAAGGAGAACCTGGCCGGTATACCCTGTTGCCCCCAGCACTGCTGTCTTCATTCATGCTCCTCCCGGAAAACCGGGGATCCTGGCGCGCAGCGCCCGCACGAGCCGAAACGGGGTCACCCCGTTCCTCGGTACGACGAGCACCGTGTCGTCTCCGGCAATCGTGCCCAGCACCTCGCGGATGCGCAGGTTGTCCAGCGCGGAGGCCACGCTGCTTGCGTGCCCGGGAAGCGTCCGCATGAGCCCGAGGGCGGAGGAGAACTCCACCGAGAGGAACCCCCGCTTGAAATCCTGCATGTAGGTCGAATCCGAGCCCGGCTTCACCTCGCCGTCGGCGGGAACGTAGGTGTACCGTCCGTCCGGCGTGGGCGCCTTCCCGATGCCCAGCCTCTTCAGGTCCCGCGACAGGGTGGCCTGCGCCACCTCGAAGCCCTCACGGCGCAGGAGCGCGGTGAGGTGCTCCTGGCTGTCCACCGGGTTTTCCGCGATGATCCTGCGGATGGCCTCCAGCCGCGCGCCGCGCGAGCCGCTGCGGGGGCCGGCAAACGGGCCGCGGCTGGAGGGGGCCGTTCGGGAGAGCCCTCGGCGGGTGCGTGACGGCGGCCTCCCTATGGTATAATTATCCTTCACGGATGGATATTTATACGGATCCGTCGCCTTGTGTCAAGCAGGCAGAGGGCCCCTGTCGGGGCACGCATGGCACAGGCGCAGGACGCCCTTGAACGGGCGCGCCAGCCCCGCCTATAGTGCCGCTCGGGGGAAGCGTTGTCATGAAGATCTGCGTATTCTGCTCGTCCAGCGACGCGGTGGACGGCGCGTACCGCGCCGCGGCCGCGGAGCTGGGGGCGCTGATCGGGGGCGGCGGGCACACGATGGTGTACGGAGGCGGCAGGGTCGGGCTCATGGGAGCTGCCGCCCGGGCGGCCCGGGAAAGCGGGGCCCGGGTCATCGGGATCATCCCGGAGTTCATGAACCGGCCGGGCGTGCCGGACCTCGACTGCGACGAGCTCCTGTTCACGAAGGACATGCGGGAGCGGAAAGCGCGCATGATGGAGATGTCGGATGCCTTTGTGGCCCTCCCCGGCGGTTTTGGCACGCTGGAGGAGCTTTCCGAGGTCATCACGCAGAAACAGTTCGATTTCCTGAAGGGTCCCCTGGTGGCCGTGAACACGGATGGCTTTTACGACCACCTTGCGGCCTTTTTCGAGAGGTTCTACGAGAACAGCTTTGCCAAGCCGGCATTCCGCGCCACCTGCCCCTTTGTCGCCGGCCCGGCGGAGGCAATGGCGTACATCAGGGACTACAAGCCCCCGGCGTCCACGAGCAAGTGGTTTCCCGTTCCTACATGAGCCCGCGTTCCTGCAGGAGCAGCCTCATCTCCCGCGCGTTCTGCGCCGCATTTCCGCGCCAGTGGTTGTTGAAGAACAGGAGGAGCAGCGGCACGCCCTCGATGATGCGCCGGATGCGCTGCACCCATTCTTCCAGCTCGTCCCGGCTGTAGAGGTAGTCGTAGCGGGAGGCATTGTCCCCGGTCCACCATGCCTCCTTGTTGCGTCCGTGGAAGCGCACGTATCCCATGCTGCCCGTTGTCTCGGCCGTGGGCCGGAGGAGCTTCGGCAGGTCAGGCTCGTCCACGCTGACCAGCGACACGCCTCTGCGGTGCAGCCCTTCGAGCACCTGTCCCTTCTGCCACTCGCTTTTTCGGAACTCCACCGCCAGCGGCAGTCCTTCCAGTTTTTCGCACAGGGAGCGCCAGCCGGGACCTCGACTCCGGCGTGTAGCCGAAGCTGTAGGGGAACTGGAGGAGAACGGCGGCCAGGCGGCCCGCCTCCACCAGGGGCTGGATTCCCGCGCGGAACGTGCCGATGTCCTGTCTCCCAGCTCTCCCCGATCTCGTGCGTCATGCTCCGGTGCGCCTTCATGGCGAACGTGAACCCTGGCGGCGTGTCCGCGACCATGCGCTCCAGGGTGCGCGGATTCGGCTGCTGGTAGTAGCTGAAGTTCAGCTCCACTACGGGAAACTCGCGCGCATACAGGGAAAGGAAATCCTGTGCGGGCGGTCCCCGGCGGATAGAACGGGCCGATCCAGTCCTCGTACGAATACCCGCTGGTCCCGACGAGGATCCGCGGTCGCACGGCTGCATCCGGCGGCATCAGTAGCCCGCGGACTTGTCCACGACGTCTCAGGAGCGGCTGCCCGCGGGTCCACCGCTCGAGATTCGCGCAGAACACGGAGAACGCCTCCTCGTCGTACCCCGGATGCACGCCGCCGTAGTGAGGGGTGATGATGACGTTGGGCATGGTCCAGAGGGGATGGCCGGGCGGCAGGGGCTCGGGGTCCGTGACGTCCAGCCCCGCGCCGCGCACCCTGCCGTCCTGCAGCGCGGGCACGAGCTCGTCAGTGACGATGCTGGTTCCCCGGCCGGCGTTCAGGAGCAGGGCGCCGCGCATTGCGTCAAGCTCCTCCCTGCCCACGAAGCCCTTCGGTCTCCGCGGTACCGGGGAGGATGAGCATGATGAGCTGCGACCGGGCAAAGGCCTCGCGGCGCTTGGCCGGCCCCACCACTTCTCCGCGCAGGCACGGGGACGCGCGGACCTGGCTGATCCCGATCACGCGCATCCCGAACGCCCGCCCCAGCACTGCGCAGTGCTCGCCAATGACTCCCAGCCCCGCGATGCACAGCGTTCCGCCTGACAGGGTTCCCACGCCCTTCGGAGACACGGGCTGTCTCCCACGTGCCGGACATCTGCGCGCGGAGGGAGAGGTGAAGATTGCGCGTGAGCATGAGCGCCATGCCCCAGAGGTGCTCGGCAATGCAGCTCGGCGTGGATGTGGACATTCGTGAACACCGGCGGGATGCAGCCGCGCCTCGGGCAGAGCAAGGAGGGCATCCATCCCGGCGAAGCTCGACTGAAGCCACTCGAGCTTCTCGGCGCTCTTTCCACATTCCCGACGGCAGCCGGGGATAGCAGATCTCGATCCTGCCGCACGAGGCCGGGATCTGCCTGGAGGTCCTGCTCGTGGACGATGCGCGCCCGCGGCGATGCCGCCCGGAGACGCTCCTCCTGCCCATCCGCAAGCGTTCGCCGTGATGAGGATGAGGGGACCTGAATGCTCGTGCCATGACCGAATGTTATACTCCGCGGAATGCCCGCAAGCGGAAATGCCCGGGTTCGTCAGGGTGGACCATCTCTGGACAGGGGATGAGTGGTGCAACGCCATGCGCTGCCGCCTGGGCAGGTTCGGAGCGCATTCCCGGGTGGCTCCCGGCCTCTATGCCCTGGGCAAGCCGGACAGCGGCTCAGCGGTCCTCGTCTACCTCCAGCTACCGCCTCTCGTTCGACCTGCTCCGCCGCGACAGGGAGGACCTCGACTGCTGGATCCTCGTGCTGGACACGAGAGGGCTCGGGGTCGGCAGCGCTGCCGCGGCGGGGCTGTTCAGCACGGATGAGCTTGTGACCCGGATCAACGCGTCGCGGCTCGCCCGGGCTGGTCAGTCATCGGAGCGGTCATCCTTCCGCCGCGCGGAGCGTCCGCGGTTGACGCGGCGTCTCCTTGCGCGAGCCACGGGGTTCGAGGTTCGCATCGACCGGGTCGGCGGCCGACGTCCCGGTCCTCTCCGACCGCACCGGAGTGTCCCGGAAGCGACCGGTCCCCGGATCACGTTCCTGGCGCTCACGCCCGTGGAGCTGGGACGCTCGCTCATGCTGTTCCCCGGATTTGCCTTTGCCGCGTTCTCCTTACGCGGGCCTGGGGCCGGGGGGAGTGAGCGCTTGACCGGGCACTTGCCGGCTCCTGGCCGCTCCTCCTCCTCGGCCTTGCCAGCGTCGTCTGCGGTTCCCTGGTCGCACCGGTGCTGTCCGCCTTGTTTCCGCGGTTTCCGCTGTGGGTCGAGCGGAGGCGCGGCGGGCCTTGCCGCAACGGCGGCCCTCCTGGAGGCGGCCGTCGCCTTCGGTGGCCCGGTCGGCGCGGCATGGGAGTCTTCCTGGCGGCAGGCTGCTGGATGTTCTTTCCCCGCGGCCAGCGCGCTGTCTGGCGGCACGGTTTGCACTGGCGCTGCCTGGCCCCGGCAGGCAGCCCGCCGCGAAGGTCACCCCTTCTCATCGCCACTGGCGGCACTGGCGGCGTTGCTCACGCTCGCAGCCCTCGTGCTGGCCAAGGTGTCACAGTGGTGAATCGCGGGCGCCTCGGGTACACTCGGCGGATGAGGATCATCGTCGGCCATTCGAACATGGATCTCGACTGCCTCGGCTCGCTGGCGTTGGCGCGTGTCCTTTTCCCGGGATACAAGGCGGTTCGAAGCCGCCTGATCCACCCGGTAGCGCGCACGCTGTACAATCTCTACGCGGACTACCTGGACATGGCCTCGGTTGCGGACATCGACGGCGAGCCCGTGGAGAGCATGGTGGTCGTCGATACACGCTCGCGAGGCCGGATCAAGGAGTACCTCGATGCCATCGGGCCGTTGCCGACCGATCGAAGTCTGGGACCATCACCCCGACGACTCCTCGGACATCGAGGGGGCGACCCGTCCGGGAGGCCGATGTCGGGGCGAACACCACTCTCCTGGCCCTGGAGGCGATGAAACGCGGGTGCACGGTCACCCCCGAGGATGCCACGATTGCCCTCACCGGGCATTTTTGCCGACACGGGCAACTTCACCCACGAGAATGTCCGGAGCGCCGATTTCGAGGCCGCGGGATGGCTGGCCGCGCAGGGAGCATCGGTCCCTCTGATCAAGTCATTTCTCCGCACGCTCAAGGAAGAGTCGCAGATCACCCTGTTCCACGAGCTTCTCAACAGGCTCTCCTACCAGACCGTGCACGGGCACCTCGTTCTCACCCTCTACAAGGAAATGGATCGCCAGGTCGGCGGCCTTGCCGCCGTGGTGGAGAAGGTGTTCGAGGTGGAAAGCCCGGACGCGCTCTTCGCCGTCTTTGCATTCCTCCGCGACAACGAGACCCTCATCATTGCCCGCGGCCAGGAGCCCGGTCTCGACGTTTCCCGCATCCTGCGGCGCGTTCGGCGGCGGCGGCCACGCGCAGGCCTCCTCCGCCCTGCTGAAGGGCGAACCGGGACGGAAGACATTCCACGCGCTGCAGGCGTGCCTGAAGACGATGCTTGCCGACGCGGTGAGCGCCACCGCCATCATGGAGACGCGCGTGTCCACCCTGCCGCATGACTGGTCGCTCCTGGACGCGTCACGGTTCCTGGAGGACTCGGACCGCAATGGCATGCCCGTCACGGACCCCGGCGGCAAGCTCTGCGGCTACCTGAGCCTGCGGGACATCATGAAAGCGCGGCGGGGAGGCCAGATGGCGGCGCCCGTGAGCTCCCACATGATCCGGCGGGTCGTGTCCGGTACCCCCTCGACGTCGCTGCGGGAAATCGAGAATCTCTTCTTCACGCACACCATCTACGATCTTCCGATCGTCGACGAGGGGCGGATCGTGGGGATCGTCACCCGTGACGCGTACCTGAAGGCACGCGCCGGGGTTTCGGCACGCATGACGACGCGCCCGACATTCTGCGGCAAGGATTGCGGCGGCAACGCGTGCCCCCTGACGGCCGTCATGGACGGCGGGCGCGTCGTGAAGGTCACGAACAACCCCGCGGCCGAGGCAATTCCTCGGGGCTGCCGGCGCGGCTTCGCGTTGCCCCAGGAGCAGTCCGCGCCCGACCGGCTTTCCACGCCGCTCATCAGGATGGGCGAGCGCGGTTCGGGCAGATTCCGCGAGGCAGGATGGGACGAGGCGCTGAAGATCACCGCCGAAAAGCTTAGAGAGATCCGGTCGACCTTCGGCCCTTCCGCCGTCCTGAACATGGGCAGCGCCGGCTCGACCAGCGCCCTTCACGGCACGGCCCCGCTCCTGGACCGGTTTCTCAGCCTGTTCGGAGGCTCGACGCGGCTCACGGGAAGCTACAGCAGCGGCGCGGCAAACTTCGTCCTGCCCCATGTCCTCGGCGACGACTGGAAAGTCTCGGGATTCGACCCGGCCACGATGCAGTATTCGCAGATGATCGTCCTCTGGGGAGCAAACGTTCTGGAGGCCCGCCTGGGAACAGAGGTCGACCAGCGGCTCCTCGAGGCCGCGCGACGCGGAGCACGGATCGTGGTGATCGATCCGCGCCGATCTTCGACGTGCCAGAAGGACGGGAGCCTGGTGGCTTCCCGTGCGCCCGGGAACAGATGCAGCCCTGATGCTTGCCGTGCTCCATGTCCTTCTCACGGAGAATCTCGTCAATCGCTCATTCATTGCAGCGCACAGCGTCGGGTTCGAAGACCTTGAGCGGTACGTCCTGGATCCCGGGAGTGCAGCTCCGCGCGGACCGCGCTGGGCGGAGAGAATCTGCGGCACGCCTGCGGAGGAGATCATCCGGTTTGCCCGCGCGTATGCCTCCGCCCGGCCGGCAATGCTCCTGCCCGGCTACTCGATCCAGCGCGTGCATGCGGGGGAGGAAACGTTCCGACTTGCCATTGCCTTGCAGGTGGCCACGGGCAACTTTGGTGCTCTCGGGGGTTCCACCGGCTCGCGGAACAACCGGCTGCCCGCTCCGCGGGTCGGCAGCATGGCCGTTCCGGGTGTCGGCCAACACGCATCGGTGCCGGTAGGTGCGATGGCCGGACGCGGTGCTTGAAGGCAGGAAGGGCGGCTACCCGGAAGACATCCGGGCCGTGTACTGCGCGGGGAGCAATTTCATCAACCAGGGAAGCGATGTCGGCAAGAACGTCGCCGCATTCATGAAGGCTGACTTCACGGTCTGCCACGAGCTTTTCCTCACGCCAACTGCCCGCTATTGCGACGTGGTTCTCCCGGCGGCGCATGCCCTTGAGAAAGAGGATATCGGGATTCCCTGGCTCGGGAACTTTCTCACGTACAAGGAACAGGCCGTCCCGGCCCACGGACAGTCCCGGTGCGACTACGACATCCTCTGCGACCTTGCGGACCGTCTCGGGTTCGGAGGCGGGTTTTCGGAAGGCCGCAGCGCGTCTGAGTGGATCCAGCGCTTCCTGGACGAGTCCGAGGTGACCGACCACGAGGAGTTTCGACGGACCGGCGTTTACCTGGCCCGCGACCAGGAGCGGGTGGGGCTTTCGGATTTTGCCGCCGATCCCGCCGCGTTCCCCCTCCGAACGCCTTCCGGCAAGGTGGAGATTGCCAGCGGTGGATACCATCAGCAGACCGGCTTCCCGGGGATCCCGACCTGGCAGGAGCCGCCGAGGGACACGCGTTGTCCGCTGCTTCTCCTGACGCCGAAGTCAGCGCATCGCACCCACTCGCAGGGAAGCAACGTGGCCGAGATCCGGAAGAACGCGGCGCACGCACTCGAGATGCACCCCGATGACGCGGCCGCGCGCGGGCTGGCAGAAGGGCAGCAGGTGCGATTGTCCAATGCCCGGGGGGAGGTGCGCGTGGCAATGCGGTTGTGCTCGGACCTGATTCCCGGGGTCGTCTGCCTGCCGGAGGGACAGTGGTTCGAGCTTGACGCCGCCGGACATGACCACGCAGGATCGGCGAACGTGCTCACCAGCACAGAGGGCACGCTGCCCAGCGTCTCCTGCATCATGCACGGGATCGGGGTCGAGGTGGCGAACCGGGGTAAGAGCGGCTCGCCGCCAGCGTGCCCTTGACTCTCCACCCGCCACCCGCTACTATCCGCAAGCAATTCCACTGGAGGAACAATGGGAAAAACCCATCGTGGCAAGGGACTGAAGGACCAGGTGAGCCAGGGACGCGGCACGTGCCCCGTGTGCAAGAGGACGGCTGTGAAGGTCGTTTTCGAGGCTCAGGTCAAGGACAAGACGATCAAGGTCTGCAAGACGTGCAAGGCCTCGATTGCGCATGGCAAGATGCAGAAGGAAGTAGAGTCCGCCACGGCGGGCGCCGAAGCCCTGGTTCCCGCGTCGTGAGCCTGCAGCCGCACTGCTCCCGGGCTGCCGCGGCGGTTGTTCCGACAAGCCCTCCAAAATCCTTGTGAATGAGAATGAAGACCCTGTTGTCCGCCCGAAAGGGCGTCAGGAAATCAGCCTGTCCTGAGACGTGAGCGAGCCGGACCCGGCTGCTTTCCGGGCCGCGTTTGCCGATTCCGTGCTCATGGCCGCGGCAAGCGCGGCGATTTCAGTGCACAGCTCCTCGATCCGCGCCATGACCCTTGTCACTCCCGCAACCGCGGAGCGGCCGCGGTCCGAGACCCCGACCTCTTCACGCAGCGTCCGGCGTTCATCCCTGCCGCATCCACCCGGGACAGCACACCCTCCACGCCTTCCCATGCAGAGTCCAGCGCGCGCGCGGAATCCGCTGACCGGACCGACGCTTCATGGACAGCCGCGCCCGCATCCTGGGCGGCGCGGCTGACGGCACGCGCGTTGGCGCGCGCTTCCTCCAGCGCGGCCGAAAGCTCCCGCGCATGCGCCGCTGCTCTCCTCGGCAAGCCGCCGCATATCGTCTGCAACGCGGGCCCCGCCGCGGCTCTGGCCGCCGGTGCGCGATGCTTCGAGCGCCGCGTTCAACGCCAGCAGCCGCGTGCGCTCCGCTGCCTGGACCACTCCGCCGACTTCCTTCATGGCGTTCTCCACCGCCATCGAGACGGCGCTGCCCGGCAGTGATCACCCTGTTGAGCTCCTCTTCCGCATCGGCGGCGCTGGCGAGACGCCTCTCTGGGCCGCCGAGCGCGCGTCCCGAGACTTTGCGGCGGCGTCCCGCGCGCTTGCACCGATCTCGGTGAAAAGCGGCAGCCGGGCGGCGAAGCCCGAGCGCAGCTCCGCGGAGCGTATCCTCGGCCCGCGAGAGGAGTCCTGCCGCCTCGGTTCCGGACGTCGCCGCAGAAGCCGCCTCGGTGGAGAGGGCGGCCGCGCGCTCACGAAGCTTCACTGCCGCCGACGCGCAGCCGCAACGCGGCCGCGCCGACGTCCCGCGCGATGCCTGCCGCGGCGTTCCGTTCCTCCGTCAGGAGAAGCACGAGCGCGTCCGTCCTCCGCGCGCGCGCAAGACCGACAAAGATGAGAGCCGCCAGGAGAAAAGCCAGCGCGGCCGCCGCGACGCAGGCCAGGACCACGCCGCGGGCGGCGGGCACGCGGGGCATCTCGGTGAGGACGAACAGGTACCACCCGGGAGCCGCGGTGCGCGTCACTGCCGCGAGCATGCGCCGGCCCTTTCCCGCATAGCGCGTCCACGGTCATGGCCCCCGGGCGCACCACGGCTCCCATTGCCGCACGGACGCCCGCGCGATCGGCGGGGCCGAACATGTCGAACACCGTCGCGGCGGCCGCCGTTCCCTCCCCGCGCGAGGCCAGCACGGCTCCCTCGCCGTCCGTCAGGGCGAAGGAGAACCCCCGGCGCCTCCGCGGCGCCGGAAAACGCCGCCGCGGCAAGCGTTGAGACATCTGCTCACGCACGCCAGGGCCCCAAGCAGCGTCGGTCCGTTCATGACGCGCATGCTGGTGCGGACCATGCGCGGATCGTCGGAGACGAGCACGCCTTCCGTCCTGAGGCTGGCCGCGTACCACCCGTCCCGGGGATCTCCCGGCGAGAGTGCGGCAACGGCCGCCCCGTCCTGGTACACCGTGCGGGTGCGTTCGCTGGCGAGGTACACGGTGACGCCCGGCAGGAGGCCGGCGTAGTTGGTCGACCTCGGCCAGCGCGGTCTGTGCGTGGAAAAGGTTGGACGGCGTGAGCCGTTCTCCCTGGAACTTCACCCAGAGCCACACCATGGGAGACGAGCCAAGCGCGCGCGTTGCTTCCGCCTGGCGCCCGACGGCCTCATCCAGCTGCCGGCTCACCGCTGCTCCCGCGTCGGCGAGCCGGTGCCGCACGGCCGCCTGCGCGTCCGCGTTGAACCAGCGCATGGCAAAGAACACGATGGCCAGGCCGGCCAGCGGCACAAGGACCAGAGCGGGAAGAAACAGCGGGAACAGGCCATTCCGTGAGCGCTCCATGCCCGTGAGTATAGAAGCGGGCATTGCGCGGCGTCAAGCAACGCGGTAGAGTAGGAACAGGAGATGCCCGAGCCGGTTTTCGTCGCCTTGCTGCTCGCCGACCGCGTGATCACGGAAGATAACCAGAAGAAGGCGATCATCGGCACGTTCACCCAGTTCACCGTCCGCCAGGTGCCCGGCGGGGCTCCCGCCGTGGTTCGTGTACGCGGCGGTGACCAACATCGCCGGTGAGCATCCCTTCTCTCTCAATCTCGTCGTTGACCGGACGCAGCAGGTCATATTCTCCGCGGGCGGGACGCTGAGGGTGGATGAGCCGCGGCGCGTCGTCGAGCTGGTGATCCCGGTGCCCAACGTCGTCTTCCCCGAGACCGGCACGTACATCGTCTCTTTTCACGTCGGGGGCGAGCAGATCGGCTCCCGCATTCTCGACGTGGTGCAGGCAGAATCGAATCCGCCCGCCAGTGCCCGGCTGAATAGTTACCGATCTTGCGGCAAGCCCGGTTGTGCCTGCAAAGCCTTACCCCCTCGTCTGCATGGCCCTTACTACCAGTGGACCCGCAAAGTCGACGGCAAGACTGCTGAGCTCATGCTGCAACGGCTGCCCCCACCAAAGCGCAAGGCGCCTGTCAAGCGACGCCACCCGGAGCGGGGCGCCGCCGGCTGATGAGCGCGTAGGGCGTAGAGGGGGCCAGATTGTATGTCCGCCTCTGTACGTTCGTTTCAAAGAATCACTGCAGCCGAAGCTGGACTCCCTCTTATCTGGTGTCGGAACAGTTTCAGCAGGTTGTGCGTCAGGCAGACCATCATCCATCTTGGCCGGTTGCCGTTGGGCTTGCTCTCGCAGTTCTGTCGCACGTCCCTCAGCGGCTTCTTTTTCAAGCTCCGCCTCGTCCTTGTTCATCCGCTTGTAGCTCATCGCCTTCCCATCCAGCGCCACACGCCCCATCTTCACCAGCCCGGCACGTTGGCAGCCGAAACTGGTCGATCGTCGTGAAATCATCATTCTTGGGGCATACGGGCGCTCACCTGAAGTATGCCAGGTGCCCCCCTGGCAGCCATTCCGTGGTGTCCGGCGTAGCTCCCTCAGGCCAAAGCCAACCTTGGGATCTACGCTCTACGCGCCTCCTATGAATTACCCGACAAGTTGAGCTGAGCTATGATGCCCTCGTGATACCCGCCGCGTCCCGCTCGAACTCGAGCATCAGGCGCCTCCGTGTTCCCGTTTCTGCCAGCCCATGGCGAAGTCCGTTCAGGTTCAGCCCCCAGAGCTCGGCCATGGTGAGCCCCAGCTCGTCCTGCGCGCGGTGCCATTCCCGCGACAGGTCCGTGCCGAAAAATGGCGGATCGTCCGTGGAAAGAGTGACAGGCACACCTGCCCGCATGAAACGGCGGAGCGGGTGAGCGGCCATGGATGGAACCACCTTCAGGCATTCGTTGCTCGTGAGGGCGATGTCGCAGCACACCTGCCTCTCCGCCAACAGCCCGAGCACCGCGGGGTCATCTGCTGCGCGCACCCCATGCTGCACCCTTTGCACTCCCAGGTCGATCACTGCCTGCCTCACATGCTCCGCGCCGCCGGTCTCCCCCGCGTGCGCAACCGTCCAGTAGCCGGCTTTCCGCGCGCGCTGGAACCAACCCTTGAACATCTCCCGCGGCAGCCCGCTTTCCGGGCCTCCCAGCCCCAGCGCCACGACGACGGGGTTGGCCTCCTCCTCAAGCAACGCGACGGTGTAGTCGCCGCTTTCCGGGCAGGATTCTCCTGAAATATCCGTGATCACCCGCACCACCGGCCCGCCGGACGCCTCGGAAGCGGAAAGCCGCCGAGTGACGATGCCCAGCGCCCGCCGTCCGCCGATCCCGAACTTCTCGTGGTTGTAGGGGGTGAAATGCACCTCTGCGTAGCGGATGTTCTGCCGTTCGCATTCAACCAGGAACCCGTCCACCATCTGCTCGTAGTTTCCCGGAGTTCGAAAACATGAGCACATCAGGAGCCACAACCGGATGAAGGCGTCGAAGCTCGTGAAATCGTACAACTGCCGCAGATCCTCCAGGCTCGACGCGGGAAGCGCGACGTTGTTCGCCTTCGCCATCTGCCAGAGAGTCTCGGGAGAGATCGTGCCTTCGAGATGGAGATGAAGCTCAGCCTTGGGTAGCAGCGAAATACGGTCTTCCATGCTTTGTACTCTGCAACTTCCCTTCCAACGATGCAACCTTGGTTGCAGGGGTATGCCCAATGGCTGCCCGCCGAAAGAAGAATAAGTCATTCTCCGGAAGTGAAATAGCCTTGATGTTCTTCGTTGGCATCTTATTTGCTGGGACTTCAAGAAGGTGTTGGAAAGCGCCGCCCAGACCGGACAAGCGGCTGGAGCCGAACCGGACTTTGCAGGAGAAGAGACCATGAACAAGTCACCCCACTCGGACGCCTCTCGAGCAATTCGGCGCCGGCTGATACCGGAGGGCCACGGTGCTGAAGTCTGCATTCGCGGTCGTAGCGCTGCTGATGGCCGGCTGTCCTGTACCGGGGGGAGGGGGCGGAACATCCCAGAAGATTCGCATTCAGCAGGGTTCCACGCCAATTGAAAATGGGACCGGCTCGTATTTTTTCCGCGAAGGAGTCCTGATTGATGGGGACGGAGGCAACGTAAGCCTGCCCGTTTCTTTCACTATTCAGAACGGAGGGAACAGAGACCTCACCATCTCCGGAGTCTCGCTTTCTTCCGGCGAGATTGGGGACTTCGATCTGAATACTTCCGGCATGTTGGGTGTGGTCGCGGGCGGCGCCACCACGAGTTTCACGGTCTCCTTCGATCCACAGGTAAGCATGGGTTTGAGGACTGCGAAAGTCACGGTGACCAGCAACGACGACGCGATCGGCATTTACACGTTCGACCTCAAGGGACTCGGAATGAAAAAGGTGACCTCGGGTGACGGCGGCGGCAACTTTGGAACCCCGGTAGCGATTTCAGGTGACACCCTGGTGGTTGGGGCACCGGGGATCAACGCGGCCTATGTGATCTATCGCAACAAGGGAGGAACAGACAATTGGGGTGAGGTCAGCAAGCTCACCGGCCCCGATAGGTTCGGCTGTTCCGTGGCGATTGCCGGCGACACCGTGGTGGTGGGCGCCTGCTATGCGGACGCCAGTACATTCAATAACGACAATAGGGGGGCAGCGTTCGTCTTCTACCGCAACCAGGGAGGGACTGATAACTGGGGTCAAGTCAAGCAGCTCACCGCGAACGATTGGGCGTGGGATGACGACTTTGGTGACTCGGTAGCCGTTGCTGGTGACACGGTGATCGTTGGAGTACGTCACAAGTCTTCCGGTGCAGCCTATGGTGCAGCCTACGTCTACTACCGCAACCAGGGAGGGGTGGACGGCTGGGGACAGGTAAAGAAGCTCACGGCAGCTGATGGTGCTCAGAATGCGTATTTCGGCACTTCGATCGCCCTGTACGGAGACACCGCAGTGATAGGAGCGCCCGGGGCAACAATCGGGTCAAACTACAGCCAAGGGGCCGCCTACGTGTACTACCGCAACCAGGGCGGTGCCGACAGCTGGGGACCAGTCAAGAAGCTCACCGCGAACGATGGGGCCCAGGATGATCATTTTGGACAATCGGCATCCCTCGACGTGGACGTGCTTGTCCTGGGAGCCAACATGGACAACCTTGGCACCGGCTGGCAGGGATCGGCCTACGTGTACTGCAGAAACGAGGGAGGGATGGATTCTTGGGGGCAAGTCAAGAATCTCTTCGCCAGTGACGGCGTTGGAGGAGACGATTTCGCCGGTTCGGTCGTCGTCTCTGGAGCTGACATCGTTGTGGGTGCGAGCAATGACGCCGTTGATGGCAGGAGCTCCCGTGGTTCGCAATACCTCTTCTCCAACTCCGAAGGGGGGGTGAGCAACTGGGGACAGGTATTCAAGCTCTCGGCCGGAGACAGCGCCCCGGGGACTCTTTCGGCTCTTCAGTGGCGATTGCCGGTAGCACGGTCGTGGTGGGCAGCCAGGGCGCAGTTTACGTTTACCAGAAATGATTCCATCCCCTCAGGGGAGCGATGCGCGCATGCTGAAAAGCCCTGCTGTCTGTTGAAAAAGCATTGAGTTCCCTTGCTTGACAACATGCCGGATCATTCAAGCCGCGAGAGCAAAAACTGTCTGACGGTGGGACAGCCGGTGGTGCTCTCCGGAGGCCTCAGCTCGCTGCCCGTCCATCAGGGCAGGCAGCTGTCCTTGAACCTGCACCGCCGCACGCAGTGCTGCCGCCGGGACTCGAGGGCCTTCACGTACCCCTGAAGGTCCACCGGCCGCCGCGCGACTCCGCTCTGCATGGCGGCCCGCGCAACCGCCGGCGCCTCCCAGAAGAGGATCCGCGGATCGAGCGGTTTCGGGATGAGGTAATCGGGCCCGAAAGAAATCGAGCCGGCGCCGAACGCTTCCAGCATGCACTCCGGGACCCCCTCGTGGGCCAGCGCCGCCAGTGCGTGCGCAGCGGCGAGCTTCATCTGGTCGTTGATCGTCCGCGCGCGGACGTCCAGCGCCCCGCGGAAGATGAACGGGAATCCGAGGAGGTTGTTGATCTGGTTCGGGTAGTCGCTGCGTCCCGTGCCCACGATCACGTCAGGCCGCGTCTCCCGGGCCACCTCGTAGCGGATTTCCGGATCGGGATTTGCGCAGGCGAAGACGACCGGCCTTTCGGCCATTGTGAGGAGCATCTCCGGGCTGAGCAGGTCCTTGCCGGAAAGCCCGAGGAAAACGTCGGCGCCCCGAACGGCATCGGCCAGTGACCGCTCGTCGGTGGCCGCCGCGAACCGTTCCTTGTGCGGGTTCATGTTCTCTTTCCTGCCCGCATAGACGACGCCCTTTGTGTCCACGAGGCGCATGTTCTGTCTCTGCGCGCCCATGGTGACGTAGAACTCCGAGCAGGCCAGCGCCGCGGCTCCCGCGCCGCAAACGACGATCTTGACCCCGTTGATGGCTTTCCCGGTGATCTCCAGGGCATTCAGCAGGGCCGCTCCCGTGACGATCGCGGTGCCGTGCTGGTCGTCGTGAAACACGGGGATGTCCAGCATTTCCTTCAGCCGCGCTTCCACCTCGAAGCACTCCGGGGCCTTGATGTCTTCCAGGTTGATGCCGCCGAAGGTCGGCGCCAGGGCGGCAACCACGGCCACCATCTGCTCGACGGTCTTCGCATCCAGCTCGATATCGAAGACGTCGATGTCGGCGAATCTCTTGAAGAGGACGGCCTTTCCCTCCATGACGGGTTTCGCCGCAAGCGGGCCGCGGTCTCCGAGCCCGAGGATCGCGGTGCCGTTTGTCACCACGGCGACGAGATTCCCGCGCGCGGTGTAGTCGAACGCAGTCGAGGGGTCCCGCTCTATCTCCTCGACCACCCGGGCAACCCCGGGTGTGTACGCGAGGGACAGGTCCCGCTGCGTGTCGACCTTCTTTGTCGGCACGACCTCGATCTTTCCCGGTCGGCCGCTCGAATGATAGTCCAGGATGTCCTGCAGGTGAATTCGCGCCATATCTCCTCGATGCCTTATTTCAGGATCCGGTACACGGTTCCCCCCGTGCGGCCAAAGACCTCGGGCTGGTACATGAGCTCCGCCTGGGTCGGCGGGGTGGGGAAGACGCCGGGGGTGGTGGTGCGGAACAGGAAGCTGACCTCGTGCTTCCCCCGGTCGAGCTGATCGAAATAGAAACGGACTTCGTCGTCATAGATGTGCGTGGTGTAGCCGAACTCGCCATAGTCCCCCGTGTAGCCGCTGTCTCCGTTCTCCGCGTTGTTGTCCTGGCTGTCCCGGCCCTCCTGGCCGATCGGGGGCTTCACCACCTGGGCGGTCAGGAGCGACCCGTCGATCGGCTCGGCGCCCGAGGGGATGGGAGCCCTCAGCGCGAGGTAGGTGCGGTCCTGGGACGAGTAGAACACGACCCGCATCGTATAGACCTTGCCGAGCGCGAGGTCCGTGCCCGGCGACGACGGTGCCTGCGTCGTCCAGAATCTCCGTGGCGATGCCGATGCCTTCGTCCCGCGGCTCCACGGTCGCCGCAAGCATCGCGTAACGCAGTTCGGCAGTGTAGTACAGCGTCCCCTGTCCCGTGAGCCCGAAGGTGAGCGGCAGGAGCGTTCCGGAGGGCGCCGATTGCCCGCGCTCGCGCGCCACGACGCTCCCCAGGTCCTTCGCGGACACCTGCTTCTTGAGCGGCTTGCCGGAGAATCCCCGGAACCTGTTCTGCACCAGCTCCGAGCTCCCGAGCTTGACGCTGGCCGTGAAATCGGCGTTCGTCTCGTTGCCCCGGGTGACGATCTCGGAGAATGCCTGGAGGACCCATCCCGCATTGCTGGTATTTTCCCAGTAACCCGTGCTGTTCGAGGCCAGCAGGTCGTTGGCCAGCCCGAGCACGAGCTGCGAATCGGGCTGGACGCGCGCGTACAGCATCAGCAGGAGGGCCTTCGCCTGCAGGTTTCCGCCGTACCACATCCAGTCGTTGACCGTGCCCACGAGGGTGACTGTGCGCGTGCCCACCCGGACAAAGTTCTTCAGGCGCGTGAGCACGTTCTGCGCTGAGCGCAGGTCGCCCATCGCCTGATAAGAAAGCCCCAGGAATCCGTAGCCGAACACTCCGATATCGTCGCCTTCCTGGGCCAGCGATTCCGCGTGTGCCGTCTCGTCCTTGCCGTACATCGTCAGGACGTACAGGGCGTACGCCTGGAGGTAGGTGGCGCGGCTGTCCCAGCCCTTCTCGAGGTACGAGAGCATCGCCTCGATGTCGATCTCCCCCGGTATCTTCATTCCCTTGACCCGGGCCGCCGCAAGCAGGTGGGCCACGCGCAGGGTGACGTAGTAGTTCGAGCGGCGCGGAGCAGGGTCGTCCCAGTAGGAAAATCCCCCGTCCGGGTTTGCGAACCGCTGCACCGTCGAAAGGTCGGGAGCCCCGCCGGCAAGCGTGGGAAAGAGCACCCGGGCGAAGAGCTTGCTGGTCACCTGCTCCAGGCAGTCGTAGGGATAGACGTCGAGGAACCTGATTGCACCGGCAAGGGCGCTGGCGATCGTGGAATCAAGCGTGAGGTACAGCCCTTCTTCCGGTACGCCCAGGAACGACGAGGGCACGACGAGGGCTTCCTTCGCCTGGCCTCCGGTCTTGCCCACGATCGTGAAGGATTCGGTCACGTGCGGGTCGGCAACGGACAGCGAATCCTCCAGCCGTTCCCTGAGGATGTCCGAATCGACGTTGAATGCGAGCCGTCGCCGTGCCCTCGGAGGGGCGCCAGGAGATCGAAGGCCACCTCGGCGGTGTCCCCGGGCTTCAGCGTGACCGTCTTGCGCGTGTCCCCGTTGACCTTCACGCCCTGCGCCGCTGACGCCCACGGTGACGGCGTGCGCCTTCGCGTCGATGTTCGTCAGCACGACTCCCGCGGTCGCGGCGTCCCCGACGCGCATCCGCCGCGGGAGGGCGGTGCGGACGTTGATGGGGTTCTGCACGAGGATCTCACCCTCGGCGATTCCGAAGGCATCGTCCTTCACCGCCACGGCCGTGGATCGGAACTTCGTGAGAAGGTCGGGGAGCCTGAACCGCACGGTGACCGTCCCGTCCGCACCCGTGATGAGACCGGTGCGGAACACCGCCGTGGGATTGAAGTTCTTCCGCACGGGCACACCCGGACCGGCCGGCGCTGGTTCTCCCTTTTCATCGCCGCCGGGAAGATCGTTGGCTTTCCACGTGACCGGGTCCATGAGGAGGTCCCGCGAATCGAAGTGCGCCACCTTGTCCGGGAAATTGCCCCTGCTGTAGAAGAAGTCGACGGGACTGGGAACCCGGTAGTCGATGAGGTCCAGGACCCCCCGGTCCGCGGCAACGAGCGCGATCTCGGCCCCCGGCAGGGGCTGGCCGTTCAGGAGCGCCTTCAGCGTGACCGTGGCATCGCTCCCGGGGAGATAGCTGTCCTTTGCGTTCGTCATGTGCAGCTTGATCGTGCGGGAGGCTGTCTCAACGGGAATCTCGACGAGCCCCGAATATCCGCGCGGCTTGCCGAAGTCCGGCGCGTCCGGGCCGTCTGCCGGCGGCTGCAGTCCTTCCCGTGGAGGCGGCCACGAAAACGTACACCATGGGGACGTGCTCGCTCGGTGATCTGGACGTCGATTGTCGGGGCGCTTCCGGTCAGGTCAACGGTTCTCTTCTCCAACACCCCGTCGCGTTCCACGGAGACAAGGTAGGTTCCCTTTGAAAGCGGGCTCTTGATGAGGAGACGCGCCGTGTCGCCCGGTGAATAGATCTTCTTGTCCGGCACGATCTCCAGCTGCCTCTCGTCGGACCTCTGCCAGATGATCTCGTCGGAGCCGGTGGAATAGAAGGAAAGCCGCGTGAAGCTTTCCCGCCCTTTTCCGTCCTTCCCGGACAGCTCGATGGCATAGGAGCCGGACTTCTGCGTGGCCAGCTGGGCGCTCCCGAAGGGCTGCCCGGGCTTCACGGTGAAGGTCTTCTCCTCCACGACCTCTTTCTCGTAGCGCGTGTCCACCATCCCGCCCACGGCGAGCTCGCGCACGAGCTTCCAATCCTCGCGCAGGAGCCGGCCCCGCACTGCGCCCGAGGAATAGGGCTTTCCGTCCGGGTCCACCGAGACGACCTTGAGAGTGAAGGGCTTGCCTTTCGTCACGAAGTAGAGGGAGTCGTCCGACCGGGCATCTGAAGTGAGCTTGGCACCCAGCATCTGCTCGGAGGAGAAGACCAGGCGCGAGTCCCGCCTTGAGATCGCCTGCCGGTCGATGTCCTCCACCGTGCCGACAACCTCGTAGGTGTAGACCCGGCCCTTGTCCCCGTCGCCCAGCTTCTGCGAGGCAACGGTGACACCGGTCCCGCTGATGGATCCGGAATCGGAGGCCATGTCCTCCGCCCAGCCCTTCTCCACGTCGCCGAAAGTGTAGTCCGCCAGCGCGTCTCCCGGCGGCTGGTACCATGTTTCGCGGCGGGTCCAGAACCAGCTCCACTTTCCCTTCGTCACGGTGCCGCCCGCGAGGTAGGACCCGGAGAACCGCGCCTCCAGGGTGCCGCCCATGAATGTCCGCGTGTCCGGGCAGGCCCATGTCGACGGAGAATGCGACCCTGCGGAAATTGGCGACCTGGACATATGCCGAACCGGTGCGCGTGTCCGACGTGCCCGCGATGCGATGGAAGCTGAGCAGCCAGTCTCCGGGCTCGGCGTCCTTGGGAAGGACGATCTGGCCCGAGAAGCTGCCCGGAAGCCGAAACGGTTCCCGACACCGATCCCACCGCCGTGCTGTCATCGGACCCGTTCGTCAGGTCGACACGGAACCTGCCCTGGACGGCGTGAACTTGCCCAGGGCGAGATCCCGGTCGATGCCCGGCGAAGGAAAGCGTCTCTCCGGGCCTGTAGATTCCCCGGTCCGACCACATGTACGTGAGCGGCTTCGCTTCCTCCGCGGAATACGGCTCGTTGGCGTTCCAGGTGCGGCCCGGCATCTGCGACGGCCGCAGGACGACCCTGTCCTTTCCCTTTGCGATCTCGATCTCCGCCTTCTCCTCGCTGCCCTGGAAGGCGCGCGCAAGAACGCCCGAGGCAAGGGTGATCGTGGCAAGGCCCTTCGCGTCGGTCCGCGCGGAGCCGACCGGCTTCCCGTCCTTGCGGAGTGATCACCACCGCGTTCTGGATGGGCGCGCCGGTGGCCAGCGAGCTGGCCATGACGAGAACCGAATTCTAGCCGACGTTGAGAGAGGCGCCGATGTCGGTGACCTGCACGACCAGGTCGTCCTTCATCTCCTCCGTCGAGTCGCTTCCGTTGAAAAGCCCCTTGAAGTCCCAGGACAGGTACGCGGCTCCCTTTCCTGCGTCGTTCAGCAACGGGAGAAGGTCGAAGAGCTCGAAGTGGCGCACGTTGCGGGGTATCCTTGCCGGTGTCGATTGCCGTCAGTGCGCCTCGGGGCGGCTTTCCGAACGGGTTCTGATACCCGCGCCAGGAGGTAGCTCCCCGAGTCGACGTTCTGCATCTCCACCGCGACCTTCGGCGGGAATTGCGCCTCGAGGATCTTCTGGCCGGTGTCACGGAACTGAACGTATGCCTCCGCGGGACCCACGTCGAAGCTTCTGCGTCTGGTCCGCGCCGAGCTTCTGCCCGTAGATGTCGGTGATGCCGGCCAGGATGTCCACGGCGAAGGAAGAGTCGAAATCGGCGGGCACATTGCGAAGCATCACCCATGACCCGGAGACCTCCAGGTTCTTGTCCACCTGGTAGCGAGGGGTTGTCCAGCCGCAGGTTCGCCGGGGCCGAATCGGCATTGATCGAATGGTTGAACCGAACCTCAGCCGTCACGCCGACCCTGCCCATGGCAACGCTCGTCTCTTCTATAGAAAGGGGCCGAGCGTGTGAAAGGCCGATCGTGATCTCCGCATCGGTCCCGAAGTTCTCGGGCCGGGGCTTTGCGCCCTTCAAAACGCGCACCTTCATGTCCGTGTCCCAGGGCAGGTCCTTCGCAGGAGTGAGCACCACCAGGCGGTCCGTGTTCTCGTACGGCCCAAGCTGCGTGCGGTCGGTGATCACCGGGCGCTCAGCCTTGAAGGGAATGCGTCTTCCCCCGGCCTCCAGCCGGAGGAAAGGCAGAATCGTCTTCATGTCCACCGGGAAGTTGAAGGTGACAACGACCACTTTGGCGGCCTCGGGCACAACGTCGTCTCCTGAAGGAGTGACGGAGACGAGCTGCAGAGGCTCAGTGCGGAAGGTGAACCGCGTGTCGCCCGGTGAGAGCCTCGCCCTGCAGCGAGCGAAGCGACGAGCTGACGGTGAATGCATACTCGGTTGCGGGCGCAAGCTGGCCTTTCGGCTCGAAGGCAAGGAGCCGGGATCCGTACCAGCGATAGATGCCCTCAACCCGGGGCGAAATGCTGAGGATGTTCGACGAGGTTGCCGGCTTGTCCAGCGTCTTCAAGGCGATGACGGGCTTGTTGAAGAGGACCCAGATTCCCCCTTCCAGGTTCTCGTGCGGCACCGTTCCGGATGGCCCCACTTCCGCCACGGAAAAATCCGCTTCCGCAGAGTCGGCGGAGCCCGAGTTGAGAGCCGCAAGCACTACCGGGACCTTCACGCGGGGAGCGGGCAGGACGGACCCGGCGCTGCGGAGACCCGAGCATGCGGCCAGGACTACCAGACAACCGGCAGCGAGCCCGGCCAGGAATGATCTTTTCATCGGCCCCTCCGTCGAGATCCGGAATAGTAGCGTGATTTCCTGTCCAATATCAACGAAGGTGGGCATTGCGGCCACTCCTGGTGGCATTTGCGGCCACTCCTGGTGGCATTATGCCGCGCACTCTGTTGACAAAGGACGTGTCATTGGTCATATTTCCCCAGCACGGTGGGTGTAGTTCAATTGGCAGAGCACCAGACTGTGGATCTGGAAGTTGTGGGTTCGAGACCCATCACCCACCCGGAGCCATGGAGGGCGAGGGCGAGCGAGGCCAGGGATGGCCGAAAGCGAGCCCCGAGCGCGGGCGGAGCCCGCGCGAGCCCGACAGCCGGCCGCGAAGCGGACGGCGAGAGGGCGGGCGGGATAGAGCCTAGAGCGCGCCGCAAGGCGTGCGAGCCCGAGAGGGAATAACGGGAAAGAAGCCCCGCGAAGGCGGGATGAGGGGTTTCGGGCGTTCGTAGCTCAGTTGGATAGAGCGCCGGGCTTCGAACCCGTAGGTCGCAGGTTCGAGTCCTGCCGGACGCGTTCGAGTTTTTTGAAATCGGGCCGCTAGCTCAGTTGGTAGAGCAGAAGACTCTTAATCTTCGGGTCGCAGGTTCGAGTCCTGCGCGGCTCAAGACGACAGGACCGGCGTATTGACCAGTTCCGGTCGGCATGATTACTATCCAGGCGAGAGTGGTGGAATTTGGCAGACACGCCAGACTTAGGATCTGGTGCCCAAAAGGCTTGAGGGTTCAAATCCCTTCTCTCGCAGTGGAGAATGCACGGTGTTCCGTGCAGCAAAATGCGCGGGAATAGCTCAGTTGGTAGAGCTCCACCTTGCCAAGGTGGATGTCGCGGGTTCAAGTCCCGTTTCCCGCTCAAGTTATTCCCGCCGGGCGGCGGAGCTTGACGAAGCTGATTCCCGTCTGTAACATACCGGTGCAGTGAAGGCGATCTGGAGGACACCCAGGTCGCTCTTTTTTCATTCGGACTCCCGCTCATGAAAGAGGTCATTGCAGGTGAATGCTACCAAGGAAGTCGAGCTTCTTGAAAACTCACAGGTGAAGCTCAACGTCCACGTCCCCACGACGGACGTGAAGCAGGAATACGACACCATCGTGAAGGAGTATTGCGAGAACGCGCACCTGAAGGGCTTCCGCAAGGGCAAGGTGCCCGCTGACGTGATCATCCGCAAGCTTGGGCCCTCCCTCATCGACCAGACCCGGTCGGAAATCCTGGAAAAGAGCCTCGCGGAGGTCTTCGAGAGCGTCGAGCAGAAGCCGATCCCGTACGCCACGCCCGAGATCAAGTCGGAAGAGGCGCTGGAGCTGGGCAAGGACTTCTCCTTCGAAGTTGTCTATGACACGTGGCCAGCCATCGTGCTGGGCCCGTACCTCGGGATCGAGATCGACCAGCCCGAGTGGGATGTCACCGACGAGGACCTCGGCCGGGAGCTCAAGGGAATCCAGGAGCAGAACGCCCTGTTCACCGACAAGGACGCGGGGGTCGTGGAGACCGGCAACATCGTGAACATCGACTACGCCGAGCAGGACGAGGCCGGCGTCGAAAAGCCCGGCACGAAGCGTGAGGCCTTCGTCTTCGAGGTGGGCACCGGGTACAACGTGTACAAGGTGGACGACGAGGTGCTCGGCCTGAAGAAGGGCGACACGAAGCTCATCACCAAGACCTTCCCCGAGGATTTCGAGACCAAGGCGCTCGCGGGAAAGACCGTGATGCTGCGCGTCACGCTCAACAGCATCAAGGAGAAGAAGCTCCCCGAGATCAACGACGAGCTCGCGCAGGACATCAGTGAGAAGTTCAAGACCCTGGACGACCTGAAAGCGGACATCCGCAGAAAGCTCGAGGACGCGGTGAAGTCCGCGCTGCGCTCGAAGACGATCACCCGCGTCCTGGATTCCGTTGTGCAGACCAGCACGATTCCTCTCCCGGCCTCGATGGTGGAATACCAGCTGGAGGCGATGTGGCAGGATTATGCGAGCCAGCTCAGGATCGATGAGAAGCAGCTCGTGGCGCTCCTGGAGCAGCAGGGCAGAAGCGTGGAAGACCTGAGAAAGGAATGGATGCCGTCTGCCGAGAGGCGCGCGCGGCTGCAGCTCGTCGTCTCCGAGATCGCCAAGAAGGAAGGGATCGGGATCGAGGACAGTGACCTCGACGCGGAGATCGCGAAGATGGCGGAGGAGCGCAAGGTCACCCCGGCCGAGCTCAAGGAGAGCCTCGCGAAGAACAACCTCGAGGATTACATGCGCAGCAACCTCCGCATGGACAAGCTCTATGATCACCTGCTTTCAAAAACGGTGATCCGGCCCTCCGAAAAGCGGAAAGTATTGGACATCCTTCAGGGGAATTAGGTACCATTAAGGAAGAATGAGGCAGAGGCAGAACCGCGATGAATGAGATGGACACCAACCTCGTCCCCATTGTCATCGAACAGACGGGGCGTGGGGAACGCTCGTACGACATTTATTCCCGGCTCCTGAAGGACCGCATCGTGTTCGTGGACGGGGAGATCTACGACGTGAACGCGGACCTCGTCGTGGCGCAGCTCCTGTTCCTGGAGTCCCAGGACCCCGAGAAGGACATCCATCTCTACGTCAACTCCCCGGGCGGCACGGTGACCGCGGGGCTGGCGATCTATGACACCATCCAGTACATCAAGCCCGCCGTGCAGACCATCTGCCTCGGCCAGGCGGCTTCCATGGGCGCTCTTCTCCTGGCCTGCGGGGCCCACGGAAAGCGCGTGGCGCTGCCCTCGTCGCGCATCCTCATTCACCAGCCCTGGGGCGGCGTTTCGGGCCAGGCCGTGGACATCAGCATCCAGGCGCGCGAGCTCGTGCGCATCAAGAAGCTCATCGTCTCCTATTTCGCGGAGCACGCGGGCAAGACCGCCGGAGACCGTGGAGAAGGACCTCGAGAGGGACTACTACATGTCCGCCGAGGAGGCTCTGGAGTACGGGCTCATCGACAAGATCCTGAAACGGGGGAAGAATGGCGAAAACCCCCAAAAGTGACGGCTTCAAGGTCTGCTCCTTCTGCGGGAAGAGCGCGGACGTTGCCCGCCGGCTGATTGCCGGGCCCGGCGTGTTCATCTGCGATGAATGCGTCAACGTCTGCAAGAAGATCCTGGACGAGGAAGAAGAAAACCTTTCCATAGAGTTCACCGAGGACATCCCGAAGCCCCGCGAGATCAAGGACTACCTGGACCAGTACGTCATTGCGCAGGAGCAGGCCAAGAAGGTGCTCTCCGTCGCGGTGTACAACCACTACAAGCGGATTGCCCTCGGGCACAAGGTGCAGAACGACGTGGAGCTGGAGAAATCCAACGTCCTGCTCATCGGGCCGACGGGAACGGGCAAGACGCTTCTCGCGCGGACCCTTGCCCGCAAGCTGAAGGTTCCCTTTGCCATCGCGGATGCAACCACCCTGACCGAGGCCGGCTATGTCGGCGAAGACGTGGAGAACATCCTGCTGAAGCTGATCCAGAACGCGGGGAACAACATCTCCGCCGCCGAGCGCGGCATCGTGTACATCGACGAAATTGACAAGATCGCCCGCAAGAGCGGGGACAACCCCTCCATCACGCGGGACGTCTCGGGTGAGGGCGTGCAGCAGGCGCTGCTGAAGATCGTGGAAGGCACCGTGGCCTCCGTGCCGCCGCAGGGCGGCCGCAAGCACCCCAACCAGGAAATGCTGCGCATCGACACGACGAACATCCTCTTCATCTGCGGCGGGGCGTTCGTCGGGCTTGACGGCATCGTGGAGCAGAGGACGATCGCGCATCCCCTCGGGTTCGGCTCGAATCCGAAAGGGGCAGGGGAGAAGGACCTCCTTGCCCTGTACTCGCAGCTCCAGCCCGATGACCTCATCAGGTACGGCCTGATTCCCGAGTTCGTCGGCCGGCTTCCCATTGTCGTGCCCCTCGAAGAGCTGGACTACGTGGCGCTTCGGCGCATCATCACCGAGCCGCACAACGCCGTGCTCAAGCAGTACCAGGCGTCCTTCAAGCTGGACGACGTGGAGCTGGAGTTCGAGGAGCGCGCCATTGACGGAATCGCGCGCAAGGCCATCGAGCGCAAGACAGGCGCGCGCGGACTGCGGGCCATCGTGGAAGCTCTCATGATGGACATCATGTTCGACATCCCTTCCATCAAGGGCGCGAAAAAGGTGATCATCACGGAGAGCGTGGTCACCAGCAATGAGAGACCCGAGATCATACTTTCCGGACAGAAAAAGACGGCCTAGGAACATGTACCGTGTTGACAGAGTCGACGCTGATGGGCCGGAGAAGTGCCCCACTGTCGCCGGCGCGTCGTAGAGCCTGGCCTGGATGAAAATGCTGCAGAAGAAGCACGAGCTGTTCATGGTCCCGCTGAAGGACCTGGTCGTGTTCCCCCGAATGGTCGTGCCCTTTTTCGTGGGGCGGCGGCGCTCCGTGCGAAGCGTGGAAGAGGCGTCCCGTCTCGGACGCCCGCTGTTCCTCGTTGCTCAGAAAAAGACCGCCGTTGAGGAGCCCGGCGAGCACGACGTGCACGCGGTGGGCACGATAGCCCGCATCCTCCAGATGACGAAGCTCCCGGACGGGAAGCTCCGGCTCCTGGTGGAGGGGCTGGAGCGGGCAGCCGTGGTCAAGTACACAGAGACGCATGACTGTCTCCAGGCGGTGGTCAGGACGCTGCCGCCGGGTCCCGAGGTCACGCCGCAGATTTCGGCGCTCATGCGGACCGTTCTCTCCCAGTTCAGCCAGTACAACGAAGTGACAAAAAAGGTGCCCGCGGAGGCTGTCACCACCATCGAGTCCGCGGACTCCCCTGATGTCCTTGTGGACCTCGTGGCGGGGAACCTTCCTCTCAAGTTCGAGCAGAAAATGGACCTGCTGTCCCTGGAGGACGCGGAGACCCGGCTGGAACGGTGTGCCGCGATCGTCGGGTCCGAGATCGAGCTTGCCAGCCTGGAGCAGGAGATCACCGGCAAGGTGCGGCGGAAGCTGGAGAAGACCCAGAAGGACTACTTCCTCAACGAGCAGCTCAAGGAAATCCAGAAGGAGCTCGGCGCCGAGGGAGACGATCCCACGGGGGCCCGGGAGCTCGAGGAGAAGGTCAAGGCCAAAGGGCTTCCGGCCGAGGTATCCGAGAAGTGCCAGAAGGAGCTCAAGCGCCTGGGGCGGATGCAGCCGCTCTCTCCCGAATCGGCGCTCCTGCGCACCTACCTCGAGTGGGTGGTTGACCTTCCGTGGAAGGAGACAACCGCCGGACAACCGTGACATCGAGAAAGCGCGGCTGATCCTGGACGAGGATCACTACGACCTGAAGAAGGTGAAAGAGCGGATTCTTGATTTCATTGCCGTCCGGCAGCTGAAAAGCCGGGTGAAGGGCCCCATCCTCTGCTTCATCGGTCCGCCGGGGACGGGCAAGACATCACTGGGACGGTCCGTGGCGCGTTCCCTGGACCGCAGTTTTGTACGCGTGTCCCTCGGAGGAGTGCGTGACGAGGCGGAGATCCGCGGCCACCGCAAGACCTACGTGGGCGCCCTGCCGGGCAAGATCATCCAGTCCATGAAGAAAGCCGGTTCCCGCAACCCGGTGTTTCTCCTGGACGAGATCGACAAGATGAGCTCTGACTGGCGCGGCGACCCGGCCTCCGCACTCCTGGAGGTCCTCGATCCCGAGCAGAATCACACTTTCATGGACCATTACCTCGAGGTCCCCTACGACCTCTCCGACGTGATGTTCATCACCACGGCCAACTCCTCGCACAACATTCCCTATCCGCTCCGCGACCGCATGGAGATCATCGAGATCTCCGGATACACGGAGTTCGAAAAAGAGAACATCGCCGAGAAGTTCCTCGTGCCCAAGCAGATCCAGGAAAACGGGCTGGAGTGGGCGGACATCGTCTTCCATCGCTCCGCGCTCCTGCGCCTGATCAGGGGGTACACCCTGGAGGCCGGCGTGCGGAACCTCGAGCGCGAGATCGCCAACATCCTGAGAAAGATCGCGCGGGAAGCGGTAAAAAGCGGTGCAACCATGCCGGTGAGCCTGCCGGCCGAGCCTCCCGGGGCGTCGGTCCCGGAGGCTGTCGCGGCGGACGGGGCCAACCCGGTGAATGGGGCTGACAGGGCAGACACGGTGAGCGCCGACAGCGAGGCCGGCGCGGCGAACCCCGCGAGTGTTCCGGAACCCGTTCAGGACGCGGCTGGCGTGACTTCGGCCGCGGGAGAAGCTGACGCACCGCCCCTTCCCACTGCAGAGTTCAAGGTGGTGGTGTCCGGCAGGTCGGTGGAAAAATACCTCGGCAAGGAAAAGTTCCTTGAGAGCTCTTTCGCCCAGGACGGCAAGCCGGGCCTCGCGTACGGCCTGGCCTGGACTGAGCTCGGGGGACAGCTCCTTCCCGTGGAGGTGGCCATCGTTGTCGGCAAGGGAGAGCTCACGCTCACCGGAAGCCTCGGCGATGTCATGAAGGAAAGTGCGCAGGCGGCGCTCACGTTCCTGCGGGCGCACTACACGGTGCTCGGGATCACACCGGATTTCACCAAGGACCGGGACATCCACATCCATGTTCCCGAAGGCGCAATACCCAAGGACGGCCCCTCAGCCGGGATCACGCTTACCGCCGCGCTCCTCTCCGCTGTTGCCGGTGTTGCGGTGACGCCCGGCTTCGCCATGACAGGTGAGATCACCCTGACCGGCCGTATCCTGCCCATCGGGGGGGTGAAGGAAAAGGTCCTTGCGGCGCACCGTTACAAGATGACGGATGTGCTCCTGCCGCGGCGCAACGAGAAAGACCTGGAGGAGATCCCCACCGAGGTGATGCACCAGCTCACGTTCCACTACGCGGAGTCCGTTCTTGACGCCCTGGCCATACTTTTTCCCCACCGGAGTTTCGAGATGGACGAGACGTTGAGGGCCAACAGGCGGTCCGACTCCGTCGGCGACAAATCCGACTCCGTCGGCGACAAATCCGACTCCGTCGGCGACAAATCCGACTCCGTCGGCGACAAATCCGACTCCGTCGGCGACAAATCCGACTCCGTCGGCGGTGTCGTGGACCTTCTCCGCCGCGACCGGGTCGAGGCTCCAGCAGTCCAGCCGTCAATGGACCAGACGACTGCCTGAGGGCGGCATGCAGTTTGCGCGCAGGATGTCGTCCGTCCATCGCTCGTTCATCCGGGAGATCCTGAAGGCCGCTGTCGATCCGGAGATCATTTCATTCGCCGGGGGGCTTCCCAATCCCCGTTTCTTTCCCGTGCGCGAGCTGCAGGAGGCAACGAGGTACGTGCTTTCCGCGGACGGGGCTTCCGCCCTGCAGTACGCTACAACGGAGGGCTACCCGCCGCTGAGAGAAAAGATCGCTGAGCGCTATGCCGCCCGGGGAACGCGGGTGCGGCCGGAGGATGTGCTGATCCTCAACGGGTCGCAGCAGGGCCTCGACCTCGTGGCAAAGGTGTTCCTCGATGCCGGCGACGAGGTCCTCGTGGAAAGCCCCTCGTACCTTGCCGCCCTGCAGTGCTTCGGTTTTTTCGAGCCGCGGTTCAACCCGCTGCCCATGGACAAGGATGGTGTGAACGTGCGGGACCTCGGAACTGCGCTTCGGCGGGCGCCCCGGCTCTTCTACACCATTCCGAACTTCCAGAACCCGTCCGGCATCAGCTATTCGGGTGATCGGCGCCGCGAGGCTGCCCGGCTCCTTTCCGGCTCCACGACGGTGCTCGTGGAAGACGACCCCTACGGCGAGATCCGTTTCATGGGAGAAGACCTCCCCTCCATCCGCACGTGCGTGGCAGAGCTTGGAACGACGGACGCCGCGGTGCTGCTGGGGACGTTCTCGAAGATCGTCTCACCCGGCGTCCGCCTGGGGTGGATCGTCGCCGACGGGCAGATCATGGAAAAGCTCGTGGTGGCCAAGCAGGCCGCCGACCTTCACTCCAACGAGCTGACCCAGCGTATCGTGCACCGCTACCTGTGCCACTGCGACGTGGGCGCGCACATCCAGGTCATCAGGGACGCGTATCGGCGCCAGCGCGACCTCATGGTGGGCGCGGTGAGGGCTCTCTTTCCCCCTGGCGTGCACTGCACCGAACCCGAGGGCGGGATGTTCCTGTGGATGACACTCCCTGCCGGGATGTCGGCCATGACTTTTTTTGAGAAGGGGCTCGAGCAGAAGGTGACATTCGTGCCCGGCACAGCGTTCTTTCCCTCGGAATACAGCGGGAGCGGCCGCGATACGACCCTTCGCTTGAACTTTTCAAACTGCGACGAAGCCATGATCGAAACGGGCATGAAGAGGCTGGCCCGGGTCTACTCCGAGATGCAGTAGCCACTATTGCCCAGTCCTGTTCTGTCAAGAACAAGTATTGACAGTACCTATTGAGAAGGCTATTTTAGCTTTATGAAAAGAGCTACCATAACCGAAACAAAGAACAGCCTTAGCCGACTGCTCGACGAGGTTCGGCGCGGAGAGACGATCCTGATCACGGAGCGAAAAGTTCCCATTGCGCGGATCGAGCCGGTGCGCGGGTCTCCGGGGGCGAAGGACGACCGTCTCGCCGCGTTGATCGGCCAAGGGATCGTCTCTCCGCCGGAACGCAATCTTGACGTGTCTGCTCTTCGGGCTGAGCCTCTTCCGCGGCTGGTGAGCGCCGACAGCGCGGTGAAAGCTCTGCTGGCCGACCGCGAGGACTCCCCGTGAAGTACTGGGACGCATCAGCCATCGTGCCGCTTCTGGTCGAGGAGGCGTCGACGGCCGACAGGCAGCGCATCCTCGACGCTGACCCCGTGATCGTCACGTGGTGGGCCACACGGGTCGAGTGCGCATCGGCCCTCGGCCGGCTCCGGCGTGAAGGTTCGCTCGACGAGGCGGGCTTCGGGGCTGCGCTCCGCAGGCTCACGAGGCACGCAGCCTCGTGGGCGGAGGTGGAGCCTTCCGCAGTGGTGCGACGAACGGCGCTCCGTCTGCTTCGGGTTCACCCCATCCGCGCGGCCGACGCCCTGCAGCTCGCCGCGTCGATCGCCGCCGCGGACGGCGACCCCTCCACGCTCGCGTTCGTCTCCGGCGACTCCCGCCTGTCGGCCGCGGCCGACGTTGAGGGCTTCCCCGTCACTTGAGTCGTCTATTCACAGATGCAGTAGACTGCGGTAGGATGGTCACCTCGCCGGAGGCCGGGCCCTGAGACTCAGAAGCATACGGTCGAAACTCCTCTTCTCCTTCGTCGCGGTGATCGTTCTCCCTCTGCTGACGCTGGGCGTGCTGGGGCCGTTCATCTCGGCGCGAACGATCGAGGCCGAGGCGACGGGCCATACCGTGCAGCTGATCCGCCAGGTCACCCGCAACATCGAGTTCTACGTGCGCCAGACGGAGAGCATCATCTCCATCGTCGGTGCCAACCCCGACGTACAGGCGTTCATGGCCTTCCGTGGATCGGCCCGGCCTTTCTCGGAGAGGGCGCAGGCCGCGGCGCGCCAGCTCCTTCACTCGATCTCCGACGCCCATCCCGAGATCGCCGGGATCCTCGTGGTGAGCGCCGACAACCGCCCGCTCAGCAACGAGATCCAGCCGATCAGCCGTGACCCGCTGACCGCCGAGAGCTGGTATCGAAAGGCGGTGGACAACCAGGGCACCGTGCAGCTCCTGCCCCGGCCCATCGGGCGGAACCTCCGCAGCACCCACGAGTACAGCGCGGACGAAGTGGTCTCCATCGTCAAGGCGGTGGTGGATCCCGGCTCGGGCGAGGTCAAGGGCGTCGTGCTGATCGACATGCGGCTGAAGGTGATGGAGGCGATCTTCGAGGACCTGACCGTGGGCCTGGGCGGATTCCTCTTCATCGAGGCCCCCGGCGGGGCCATCGTGTACACGCCGGTGAACCCGATCGTTTACCGCGTGCGCGACGACTGGCTGGACACCCCGCGAGCGAGCAGCGTGCGGCGCATCAAAGGGGCCGACTACCAGATCGTCTCCCTGGGCTCCGCGTACACGCAGTGGAAGACCGTCGGCGTCTTTCCCCTGAACGAGATCATGAGCGAGGTGAGCTCCATCCGCTACTACTCCCTGGTCATCGCGGGAGTGACGGTGCTCGTGGCGTTGATCGTCGCTGTCTTCTTCACCGCCGGGATAGCACGGCCGGTCATCGAGCTCCGTTCCCTCATGAAGGAGGCCGAGGAGGGAAACCTGGGCGTCCGTTTCGAAGGCCGGCAGGAAGACGAGATCGGGTACCTCGGGAAGAGCTTCAACACGATGATCGAGGAGATCCAGAAGCTCATCGACATGGTCTACCGTGAGCAGCAGAGCAAGCGGGAGGCGGAGCTGAAGACCCTCCAGGAGCAGATCAAGCCGCACTTCCTCTACAACACGCTGGACACCATCCAGTGGATGGCGCAGGAGCACGGCGCGCAGGACATCGTGAAGGTCGTGGGCGCGCTGACGAGCCTGTTCCGCATCGGGCTGTCCCGAGGCAAGGAGATGATCCACGTGAGCGACGAGATGGAGCACGTGCGCAGCTACCTCATCATCCAGAAGGCCCGCTACGAGGACAAGTTCGATTTCGAGCTGTGCGCCGAGGAGGAGACGCTCTCCTGCATGGTGCTGAAGCTCACGCTCCAGCCGCTGGTGGAGAACGCGATCTACCACGGGATCAAGGAGCGCCGCGGACACGGAGCCATACGGGTCGAGTCGCTGCGCCGGGACGGCGATGCTCGTGCTGCGGGTGATCGACGACGGGGTGGGCATGACCCCGGAGAAGCTGGAGGAGGTGCGCGCACTTCTCACGGCCCCACATCCGCACGGCGAGGGGTTCGCCGGGTACGGCGTGCACAACGTCCACGAGCGGATCCAGCTTTCCTTCGGCACCCGCTACGGCCTGCGTTTCGAGAGCGCGCCGGACCGGGGCACAACCGTGGAAATCCTGCATCCGCTGGTCATGGGAGACGGGCTTCAGCCGACCACGGCGGAAGCCGCCTGCCGCCCGAGGTGTAGCCAATGTGGAAAGTCATGATTGCCGACGACGAGCCGAAGATCCGCCGCGGCCTGCGCACCACCATCGAGCGCATCAGGCCTGACATGAAGGTGGTGGCGGAGGCGGAGGACGGGGAAATGGCCCTCGCGCTCGCTCAGAAGGAAACGCCGGACATCCTCATGATCGACGTCCGCATGCCCTTCCTGAACGGGCTCGAGCTCATCGAGAGGATCAACGGGATCCTCAGCGACTGCATCATCATCGTCGTATCGGGCCATGACGAGTTCGAATACGCCCAGCGCGCCCTGCAGCTCAAGGTGTTCGAGTACGTCCTGAAGCCCGTTCCCCAGGACGTGCTGGCCGGCGTCCTGGCCCGGGCCGAGGAGGCGCTGACCGCCACGCGCCGCCAGCGGAAGTACCTCGCCTGGGCGCACGAGCAGCTCGATCGCAACATGCCTCTCCTGCGCGAGCAGTTCCTCCGCGACTGGGTGCACGCCCGTCTTGCCCCGCTGGAGATCGCCGAGCAGGCAGTATTCCTCGACATGCAGATTTCCGGGCAGCTGGCCATGGCCGTCATCCACGTGGTGGACCGGGCAGTCGCCACGGGGCACTCCGAGGAGCGCGACCGCCGCATAGCCCTGTACGCCGTGCGCTCGGCAGTGGAAGAGTCGTTCGCCGGGTTCGCGCCGCTGTGGGTCTTCCTCGACGAGCGTGACGATGTCATTGTCCTTGCCTGTTGCCGCGACGACGCGTCCTGGCAGGATGCGGTCTCCCGCACCGAGGCGCGCGTCGTCCCATCCCTCTGCAGCGCCGTGATCGTGGCGCACGCCCCCGTGAACGATGCCCCCCTCGGCATCCCCGAATCCTACGAGGCTCTGAGCGCGGAGGTCTCCTCGAAGGGCAGCCACCGCAGCCTCGTCGTGCTCGCGCAGCGCTACATCGACGCCCATTTCTGCGAGCCGACTTTGACGCTGGAGGAGGTCGCCGCTTCCGCGCAGATCAGCCCGGGATACCTGAGCAGGCTCCTGAAGCTGGAAACCGGCTTCTCCTTCGTCGACTACCTCACCCGGGTGCGCATCAACAAGGCGGTGCAGATCATGAACGACCCCGCCGTGAAGGTGTACGAGGTGGCGGAGGCGGTGGGCTACCAGAGCCAGCACTACTTCAGCCGGGCGTTCAAACGGGTTTTCGGCCGGCCGCCGGTCGAGTATCGAAAGGGCGGTGCATGATCAGAAGATTTCCGCTTCTCCTCCTGCCGGCGCTGCTCCTCGTCCTGGCAGCCTGCCGCGCTCCGGTTCGTGATGCGACGCCGTTTGACTACGTGATCGGCGTGTCCATGGCAAACCTCACCGAGCCGTGGCGCATCAACATGAGGGACGAGATCATGGCGGAGGCGGCGGACAAGGAAGGATCTTCGCGTGGTCTTCACGGATGCCGCGGACTCGAACAGCCGCCAGATCCAGGACGTCCACACCCTGCTGGGCTCCGGCATCGACCTTCTCATCCTCTCCCCCAACGATTCCGAGGCTCTCACACCGGTCATCACGGAAGCCTACCACCGCATTCCCGTCATCCTCCTGGACCGGTCGGTCATCGGGTTCGACTACACGCTTTTCATCGGCCCCGACAACCGGCTCATCGGCAAGCAGGCGGGGCAGTACGTCACCGAGCTGCTGGGCGCGCAGGGCGGAAAGATCGTCGAGATCATGGGCCGGTCCGGCTCGCCCCCCGTCCTGGACAGGAGCCTCGGCTTCCGGGAAGCAATTGCGCAGCGGCACAACATCACCATCGTCGGCACGATCGTCGCCGACTGGCTGCGGGACAAGGCCGAGGACGAGCTGACCGCGTGGCTCGCGAAGAACGGGCAGCGTGGACGTCATCTTCGCCCAGAACGACGCGATGGCCGACGGGGCGCACCGAGCCGCGATGAAGCTGGGGATCACGGGAATCCGGGTGGTCGGCATCGACGGCCTCCCCGGTCCCAGCGGCGGGATCGAGCTGGTGCGCAGCGGGGCGCTGTCCGCGACGTTCACCTGCCCGACGGGCGGCAAGGAAGCTGTCATCTATGCCCTGGACATCCTCCACCACGAGGAAGGCATCCCGAAGAAGATGATACTCCGGACCTCGCTGGTGACGGAGAAGGCCATCGAAAGCGGCGCCCTGGCCGCCCCCACGCGCCCACGGCTCCCCGCAGATCATCGCATCGTGCTGGGTTTTGCCCAGACCGGAGCGGAGAGCAACTGGCGCCTGGCGAACACCGATTCCATCAAGACCGCGGCGCGGCAGGCCGGGATCGACCTTGTTTTCGTCGACTCGGAAGGACAGCCGGAAAAGCAGATCGCCGCGGTGAGATCGTTCATCGCGCGCAAGGTGGACATCATCGCCTTCTCGCCGATCGTCGAGTCGGGGTGGGAGCCCGTGCTGCGGGAGGCGAAAGCCGCCGGAATACCCGTGTTCCTGTCCGACCGCACCGTCGACGTGAAGGATGAGTCTCTCTGGACGACCTTCATGGGCTCGGACTTCGTGGAGGAGGGGCGACGCGCCGCGCGGTGGCTGATCAACTATTTGAAGACCGACAGGCCGGTGAACATCGTGGAGCTGCTGGGCACGATCGGCTCGGCCCCCGAGATCGACCGGACGTCGGGATTCAAGGAGATACTCAAGGACCATCCCAACTACCGCATCATCGTCTCCGAAAGCGGCAACTTCGAACGCAGCACGGGCAAGGAGGTCATGCAGCGGATCCTCAGGGACCTGGCCGCGGAAGAGCGAGAAGATGGACGTGCTTTTCGCCCACAACGACGACATGGCCATCGGCGCAATCGGAGCCATGGAGGCGGTGGGCCTGAAGCCGGGGAAGGACGTGGTCATCGTCTCCGTGGACGGAATCCGCGATGCATTCACCGCCATGATCGCCGGAAAGCTCAACTGCTCCGTGGAGTGCAGCCCCCTGCTGGGGCCCCAGCTCATGAAGGCGGTCAAGGACTACATGGCCGGGAAGGACCTGCCCGTGCGCCTCATTACGTCCGAAGGAGTCTATCCCGCCGAAGTGGCGCGGAGCGTCCTTCCCAGCCGCAAGTACTGACGCCGCGCACCACTTTTCCGACTCCTGCCCGTTGTACTCCCCGTCCCGGAGGCGGTTTGCACGAAAAGTGCACAAAATAGCTGAAAAGTCTAAATACGGCAGTACGCCGGACGTGATACAAGAGGACACGGGTCCGCATTGATACGAATCCGGGCGTTCCGCGGAGCAGAGGAGAAGAGTCATGCAACACTTGATGAGGGGCAAACTGGTACTGGCCGCTGTGCTCTTGATAGCCGCGGCAGGACTCTGCACTGCCCAGGCGAAGGCGGGAACCCTGAAGTGCGTGGGGATGTACTCGGAGACCAGCGACGGCTCCATCAGCTACAGGGTCGGCACCGGAGACTGGGTCGTCGTCAAAGTCGGTGACACAGATTCCCGCAAACGCCGAGATACGGGTCAACGTGGACCGGGACTGGATCGAGGTCACGCCAGCCAACAATCCGAACGCCGTGTACGAGATCCATGGACCCGACACGGGAGAGATCATCAAGAAAGTGGCCGACATCCTGAAGGGCAAGCCGAAACTGGTCAGCTTCCCGAAACCAAAAGGGACCACGCCCGACCCGAAATACAAGGACAAGCTGGTCGTCACCCAGTACCTGGGACGGCAGGTGTACATGACGCCTGACGGAGATGACAACGACATCAAGTACGGCGACGTACTGGACATCAAGGGGAAGGTGCGGATCATCGCCATCAACAACACCATCAATCTCATGAACGCCAGCGGAAAAGTGACGCACGGTCATTGGTCCGCTGAACTTCACCGTCGAGCAGGTGCTGAAGAACGAAAAGCTCTACAAGTTCCTGAACTCTCACTAGGATCAGGGTGAAGGAGGCAGACGGCAAAAAGGAGAAACGTTCAAAAGTATCCGTCGGGTGTCCGACGGATTGGGGAAATGGGTTCAGGGGTTTTCTTCATCTCTGTTGATGAAGAAAAGAGTGGCACAAAGGCAAGAGTTCGTTCGAAGGAGGCTTTATGAAGCGCTGGGGAAAAATCCTTGCACTCGTCGCCGTGGCGATGATGGTGGTTTCTGTGGCCGCGTTCGCCGCGCCCAAGCAGTGGGTCGTTGGCTTCTCGCAGATCGGATCCGAAAGCGAGTGGAGAACCGCTGACACCCTCTCCGTTCAGGACGCGTTCGCCCAGGATGACAGCTTTGCCTTCATGTATTCCGACGCGCAGCAGAAGCAGGAAAACCAGATCAAGGCCCTGCGGAGCTTCATCGCACGCAAGGTCGACTGCATCCTCTTTACCGCGCTCGTTGAAACAGGGTACGGCCCCGTTCTCGCGGAAGCCCAGAAAGCCCACATTCCCGTCGTCATGATCGACAGGGACGTCGCGAAGGAAGACCAGAAGTACCGGCTGACCATCATGGGGTCTGATTTCATCAAGGAAGGCGAGAAGGTTGGGCAACTGGCTTGCAAAGTACCTGAAGGACCAGGGCATCGATGACGGCACCACGCCGATCGACTTCGCCGAGCTCCAGGGGACCACTGGTTCGGCTCCCGCCATTGAACGAGCCCAGGGTTTCCGCAACATCGCGAAGGATCATACCAACTGGCAGATCAAGCACTCGCAGGACGGCGACTTCACCTCCTCCCAGGGGAAGCAGGTCATGGAAGCCTTCCTGAAGGACGACCCGAAGATCCAGGTGCTCTTCGCGCACAACGATCAGATGGCACTCGGCGCCATCCAGGCAATCAAGGAAGCCGGTCTCCAGCCCGGCAAGGACATCATCATCATCTCCATCGATGCAGTGAAGGGCGCGTTCCAGGCGATCGTCAACGGCGAGATGAACTGCACCGTCGAATGCAACCCCCTGCTCGGGCCCCAGGCCGTGCAGGCTATCCGGGATCTCGAGGGACGGCAAGAAGCTTCCCGCCAGAATCTGGACGATCGAAAGCATCTTCGACGCTTCGAACGCCGAAGCGGCCTTGCCGACCCGCCAGTACTGATTTCAAGAACTTCGGCTCTTGATTCACAATGATGCAGGACCACCTCGCTTTCGGGGTGGTCCTGCCTTCAAATGGGTCCCCTGTTGACGCCCCGTCGCGGGAGTTGACGAATTGACGGGTCTGCCTATCATGTCACGAGAGGAGCCGCGGCGATGACCGAAGAAATGCCCGTCCTGTCGATGAAAAGGATCACCAAGGTATTTCCGGGCGTGAAAGCCCTTTCCGCGGTGGATTTCCGCCTTTTCAAAGGTGAGGTTCACGCCATCATGGGCCAGAACGGCGCCGGAAAATCGACCCTGGTGAAGGTGCTCACCGGTGTGCATCAGCAGGATTCCGGCGAGATACTGCTGGAAGGCAGGCCAATTCGTCCGGATTCCCCCCTGGCCGCGCAGAAGCTGGGAATCAGCACGGTGTACCAGGAAATCAATCTCTGCCCGAACCTTTCGGTCGCGGAAAACATCTTCGCGGGCAGACAGCCAATACGCTTCGGGAGGATCGACTGGAAGGAGATGGCTCGCAAGTCGGAAGAAATCCTGAAGCGGCTGAACCTCGTCATCGACGTCACCCAGATCCTTTCCTCGTACTCCATCGCAATTCAACAGCTGGTGGCAATCGCCCGGGTCCTGGATATTTCCTCCAAGATTCTGATCCTCGACGAGCCCACCTCCAGTCTCGATGAGACCGAGGTGGAACAGCTCTTCAAGGTCATCCGGTCCCTGCGGGACGAGGGACTGGCCATCATCTTCATCACTCATTTCCTCGACCAGACCTACCAGATTGCGGACCGGATCACGGTATTGAAAAACGGGGAGTTCGTCGGGGAGTTCAAGACCGAGACGCTCCCGAAATTGGACTTGATTGCCAAGATGCTCGGCAAGGAATTGTCAGAGTTCAGCTATGCCGCGGACAGCGAGCAGAGAAAAAGGGCGTTCGCGCTTGCCGGAACGGACGTGAAAAGCGTGCTCAAGGTGAAGGACCTCGGGCTGCGCGGTTCCATCGCGCCCTTTGATCTCAACCTGAACGAAGGCGAGGTGCTCGGATTGGCCGGACTCCTGGGTTCGGGCAGAACGGAAATGGCACGGCTCATTTTCGGCATCGACGGCGCGAACCAGGGTGAAATCCAGGTCAAGGGAAAGAAAGCGGCCATCAACTCCCCCCAGAGCGCCATGATGGTCGGGATGGGCTTCTGCTCGGAAGACAGGAAGAACGAGGGCATCTTCGCGGACCTCACCGTCCGGGAAAACATCATCCTGGCCCTGCAGGCAAAGAACGGGATATTCAAGTACATCACGAGCAAGAAAGCAGCTGGAGATCGCCGATGAAATGATCAAGTCCCTGGCAATCATGACCCCGAGCGCGAACAACCGGGCCAGCCAGCTCAGCGGAGGCAACCAGCAGAAGGTGATGCTGGCGCGATGGCTTGCCACCAACCCGATCGTCCTGATCCTGGATGAGCCGACGCGCGGAATCGATGTCGGGGCCAAGCTGGAGATCATGGAGCTGATCCTTTCCCTGAGCAGGCAGGGCATGGGCGTCATCTTCATTTCCTCCGAGTTCGAAGAGGTGGTCCGATGCAGCAGCCGGATCGCCGTCCTGAAGGACAAGGCGAAGATCGCGGAATTGGACGGGGAGCGCATGAACGAGACCAGCATCATGCAGACGATCGCGGGAGGAAACTAGCGTGGCATCCTGGAAGTCCCTGAGTCGCAGCAAGATCGTGTGGCCCCTGGTCGCCCTGGGGGTCCTCCTGCTCTTCAACCTGTTCTTCACGCCCCACTTCTTTCGCCTGGAGATCAAGGAAGGGCACCTGTACGGCAACCTGATCGACATCTTGAAAAACGGCGCTCCGATCATGCTGCTGTCCATCGGGATGACGCTGGTCATCGCGACGCACGGAATCGACATCTCCGTCGGCTCCGTGGTGGCGGTTTCTGCCGGCGCGGTCGCGATTCTCATCGGCGGAGATCTGGCCGGCCATCCCGAAGTACCCCATCGCCGTGGCCATGATCGCGGCGCTGCTGGTATGCACCGCGGCGGGCATGTGGAACGGGATGCTGGTGTCACGGGTCCGCATGCAGCCCATCATCGCGACGCTGATCCTTTTTGTCGCCGGCCGCGGGATCGCCATGCTGTTCACGAACTCGTTGCAGCTCTGGCTGTACGCAAAACCGTTCGCCATCCTGGGACAGGGCTACGTCCTGGGTCTCCCGTTTGACATCTACATCGTGGCGTTTGTTCTGCTCTTGACTTTCATTTTCACGAGGAGGACCGCGATCGGGATGTTCATCGAGGCGGTGGGAATCAACCCGACGGCGGCCCGGTTTTCCGGAATCAACGCCAAGAACATCATCTTCTGGGTGTACGCGTTCAGCGGGCTTTGCGCGGGAATCGCGGGGCTCATCGTCTGTTCCACCGTCATGAACGCTGACGGCAACAACGCGGGAAGACTCTTCGAGCTGGATGCCATCCTGGCCGTCGTGCTGGGCGGCACCTCCCTGAACGGCGGCAAGTTCTACCTCGTCGGGAGCATCGTGGGCGCGTTGATCATCCAGACCCTGACGACCACCATCTACGCGTTCGGCGTTCCCGTCCGATGTTGCCCCGGTCGTCAAGGCGTTCGTCGTGTGGGCCGTCTGCCTGCTGCAGTCCCAGAGGTTCCGCTCGAGGATCGCGCAGGCTGTTCGTCAGAAGGGAGGCGTCGGCATGAGAAGGAGACTCCTCGCCAGCTCCCGGAACCTTCCCGTCCTGGTCACCCTCGGCACTGTTCATCGTCATGTTCGGGCTGGGCTCGGTCGCATTTCCCGGATTCTTCTCGCTTCAGAACTTTCTCAATCTCTTCATCGACAACGCCTATCTCCTTATCCTTGCCGTGGGGATGACCTTCGTCATCATCTCCGGCGGCATCGACCTGTCCGTCGGCTCGATGCTCGCCCTGTCCGGGATGGTCTCGGCGAGCCTCCTGGAAAAAGCGCACATGAGCCCGCTCTTCGTGATACCGATCGTGCTTCTCATGGGGACGGCGCTGGGCCTGTTCATGGGCTACCTGATCCAGACCTTCGACCTGCCGCCGTTCATCATTACCCTGGCCGGGTTGTACCTTGCGCGAGGGCTGTGCTACGTCGTCAGCCTCTTTACGATCGCGGTCCAGAACCCTTTCTTCCAGGCCGTGGCGCATGCGCAGGTCAACTATCATCGGCAACAGTTTCCTTTCACCGGGTGCGCTGATCGCAATCGGCGTGGTCCTGGTCGGGTTCTTCGTCTCTCGCTACACGAAGTTCGGCAGAACGGTCTACGCAATCGGCGGCAGCGAGCAATCCGCCCTTCTGATGGGGCTTCCGGTGGCGCGCACCAAGATCGCGATCTACGCCTTGAGCGGCTTCTGCGCCGCGTTGGGCGGGATTGTGTTCACATTCTATACGCTCTCCGGTTACGGGTTGAACGGAAGCGGAATGGAGCTGGACACGATCGCGGCGGTCGTGATCGGCGGGACCCTGCTGACCGGCGGGCGTGGGCAACATCTTCGGAACGGTCCTCGGCGTGCTGGTCTACGGGATCATCCAGGTGCTCATCGTCTTCCAGGGCACGCTCAACTCCTGGTGGACCAGGATCGTGATCGGGTTCCTCGTGTTCGTCTTCTGCCTTCTGCAGAGGCTGTTCGAAGCGAGAAAGGGTGCAGCGGTGGGTCGAAACGCCACCCCCGAGCCCGCGAAAGCCGCGGCAGGAAAGTAGGACTGGCGGCCACAGCTCGGCAGGACCCCCTATATCGCGACGTCCACCCAGCCGGCGGGGCCGAGCTGGCGCTGCGTGCCGTACCCCACGCCCTGCAGCAGCTCGACTGCTTCCTTGAACATCCCGTCGAGGTTCTCGGGATGATGCGCATCCGAGCTCACCATGACCGGGATGTTCATCTCCCGGGCCTCTTTCAGGATCCAGGGGGACGGGTAGAAGCTTCCGCTCGTGTTTCGAACCACCCCGCCGGTGTTGATTTCCATGACGCTGCCGGAAGAGCGCACGGCATCGAGTGCGCGCTTCACCGCCGCGCGGTACCAGGCATCGTCTTCGTTGAAGAACCTGTCGTCGCGGTTGTTCTTCTTCACGATGTCGAAATGGGCGATGATGTCGGGTGCCGCCGTCTCCGCCATGGAGGCAAGGAGCGGTGTAGTACCTCTCCACCAGCTTCCGCGGCTCGCCCCCGAACCCTTCCCGTACCGCCGTGCCTCCATCTCCTCCCGCGGACCGTCCACCGTCCATGCGTGGTCCCCGTCTGCGGGGCCGATGAAGTGCACTGAGCCGATGACGAAATCCAGCCCGAGTCCGCGGATGCCCGGGTGCACGGGAGACGTCATTCCTGGAATGAAGTCGGCCTCCATGCCGAGAAACACCTCGAGGCGCCCCCTGTAGCGCTCCCGTACCTCCCTGACCTCGCGAAGGTAGCTTTCCAGGCGGGAGGCGGGCATGGTCCAGTCCGTGGGGAAGGGAACGACGTTGTGCCCGGAGAAGCCCAGCCGGGACATCCCTTTGCGAAGGGCGGCCTCGGCGTACTCGTAAGGCTCTCCGCGTCCGTCGCAGTGATGCGTATGCGTGTGGTAGTTGCCGAGTGCCGTCCGCGCTTCTCCCGCCATGGGCACGAAGATACTCACCCGCGGGTCGTTCCGGCCATACGGGTCGATGTCCCCGCTCAGGAAATGGTCAGCATCACCGTGCCGGCCGACCGAACGGAAAGTGCATGGCAGGACGCCGGTCCGAACACCGCGCTCATTCCAGCAAGGTACTCCCCGATCTTCCCGGCGGGCACGAAGGAAAGGATCGTTCCGGCAAAACCGCCGCCGTGCACCCTCCAGGCCCCGTTCTCTCCGAGCAGGTCCTGGCTGAGGGCGAGGGCAATCGGGACTCCCTGCTCGGTGATGTTCCTGCTCGAATAGCAGTTCTGGAGGAGGGTCCACGAGCTGAGGCCGCTTTCCCTGACCAGGCGGAGGAACTCGGTGAACCGTCCCCCTTCCAGGGACCGGACCTCCTGTTCCACGCGAAGGTCATCAGCGTAGAAATGAAGGGCCCTGAGGACCGCGCGATCGCTCACCTTTCCGCGCAGGCGGGGAAGCTCGGCCAGGACGCGGTCCCGGGAAATGTCGCGCAGGACATTTCCGCCGAAGAAGCGGGCCACGTCCTTCATTTCATCCTTGACCGCCGCGTAATCATCGGTGAGATCGGCGTGGCTTCCGCCCGTGTCCACGATGACCGGCACGTAACCGCTTCCGCTGAACTCCGAGCTCACGCTCTTCACTCTCGGATGCGCGAATTCCTTGAAATCGATCGTGACAAAGCCCCCCAGGGCGCACGTCGTCTGGTCCATGAGCCCGCAGGGTTTTCCGAAATACTCGTTCTCGGAGTACTGGGCAATGAGGGCACAGTCCACCGCTGACACCCGGCCGGCGTTGAAGAAGTGGTTGATGATCGTGGCCATCAGCACCTCGTAGGAGGCCGATGAGCTGAGGCCGGAACCTTTGAGCACATCGCTGGCCACGCATGCGCTGAACCCTCCGACCGCGTGCCCGACGTCCTTCATCCGGGCGGCCACCCCGCGCGTCAGGGCAGTCGCCGTCGACCTCTCGGCGGCCTTCCGGGCCAGGTCGTCCAGGCGGACCGACTGGCGGGGGTACCCCTCGCTTTCAACGGTGATCAACCCGTCCGAGGTCGGCGCAGCAACGGCGATGGCATCGAGATCGACGGCTGCCGCGAGCACCCGCCCGCCGTTGTGGTCCGTGTGGTTCCCGCAGACTTCCGTCCGTCCCGGGGTGCTGAAGAGCCGGGGCGTGCCGGCAGTGGGAAAGGCGGATGCGAATTTCCCGACCAGGCTGCGATACCGTGCTCGCTGCCGCTCCACCGTCCCGTCATTCTCCCCATAGAGCGACTTCAGCATTTCCGCGGCGCCGCCGCTCTCCAGTGATCCTGCCAACTGTGCTGCGTCCATGAGGGGAGTGAAACACACCGGCGGCCATGCGGTCCACCCTGCCCGGGCCGCCGCCGCAGCGGCCTGTGCGCCGCCCTCGGAAAGGTGGCCGCCGGCGGGATTCATCCATACCTTCTCTCTATGGAGGCTTGAATGAGCACGAATCACGGACCGAAGCACGCTGCGTTCGGCATCTCGATCGTTTTTTTCCTTGCGGCGGCCCTGGCCGGTTTCGCCCAGGCAGCGATCCCAGCCCCTGTCAGCGGCACAATCGTTTCCGTCAGCGGCAGCACTTTCACCCTCGCCCTTGCCGACAGCACGCAGAAGACCGTTGTGATCCAGGCGAGAACGCTGGTGATGGAGCGTGACCCGGCGGAGTTGAGCCAGATCCATGCCGGGGACCCCCTGGCCGTGACGTCGCACAGATCCGGGACGGACCTGGTTGCGAGCAACATCAACATCTTTTCGAAGGAGATGTGGGACGTGGTTCGGAAAGGCCAATGGAAGATGGACACCGGAGACATGATGACGAACGCCATGGTGAGCGAGTTTGCGCAGGGCGTGAACGGACACACTCTCACCATGAAATACGCTGACGGAACATCCATGATCACGGTCCCTGACGGCATCGCCATCCACCGCCTTGTCAGCGTGAAGCCGGCCGCGCTCGTGGTGGGTATGCAGGTCACGGTGCGGGAAGCGCCGGCTCCGACGGGACGCTGACGGCCGGGTTCGTCAGCTTTGACGGATCGTAACATCGTACTCCGGGATGGCCGTGATCGAGCGGATTGCGGCCACCTCGTTTCCCTGCAACTCCCTCTGTCCCGCCATGCCGGATTCCTTGGTCACCATCACCCCCTCGCGCCGGGGCGCAATGTGCAGGCAGATGCCGCTCTCCAGGACCTCGGGCCTGAACCGGTCAAGGGCGATGATCCATGGCTGGCCATTGCAGAAATCGTCAGCGACAAGCCGGCCGTCGATGAGCGCGTTGCCCACGTCTCCGTCGTACTCTATGCTGAGGTACACGTCCCGGATCCCATGGAACGCCTCGCGGGGAATCCGGATCTCGGCGTCTCCGGGTGCCGATTGCGCGACATCGATTGTGATGCTTCGGAACCGCCGTTTCCGAGGTGTAGGCGGTGAAGTCACCTGACGGGCGCGGCAGCATCTCCCGTCCGTCCGCCGCAAGAGTGCCGGCAGGGGAGGGGAGAATCATGAACCCGGTGCCCTCACGAGGCTCTCCCCTCACCCGGAGCGTGAGAGCATCATCATCCACGGCTGCTTCGGCATCGGTGATGACCGCCCGGTCACGTCCCCAGACATGAAGTATGGCGAATCCCAGCGATTCGTTTTCCGTGAGAGTATGGATCACCACGTCCCCCCCTCCCGCTCTGCGGAGCGTGATAGCGCTTCGCGCACCGGCGGGAGGCCGGATGACCCGGCAGTCTTTGACCTTTTCTACCGAGCATCCCGGCGCATCGACGCCCGAGCAGCCCTCCGCCGCGATTTGGTGCTCCGCGGGGATGGCGGAGTGGGCAAAGAAGAAGTAATGCGCCGTTCCGTCGACATCCATCCGCCCGATCGGCTGCGCGGTGGAGTACTCGAGGCGAATCCCGTCCATGTCGAGGTTGAACGGCATGATAGCGCACACGACGGGCAAGAGTGAAGCCTCCGGCCCGCGGGATCCGAAGCTCGATGTCCGGGCAGCGCGATTCCCACGGAGATATCGGACAGATCCCTGGTTTCCACGTGGTCCTGGAAATTGTTCAGGAAAAGGAATCCCGAGCTCCCGTGTACGCGCACGGCGTACCGAAGCGTCTCGACGTTTCGGGGATCGATTTCTTCTGCACCCACCGGCAGCGCTGTTCCCATCTGCGCGAGCTGCGGGGCGAAGTCGTGAAAGAATCGGTGCAGCCGCCGGAGGCGCCTGTAGGATTCACGCTGCTGCCCGAACTCGCCAAGGGGCGCCTGGAAGTCGTACGAAAGGCGGGGCACGACGTGTTCATTGAGGAATCCCGCCTCGCCGACCGGATTCGTTCCCCCGTGGAACATGTAGTAGCCCAGGAGGGAGCATCCTCCCGCGATCTTGACAAGTGCCATCGCCTCCACGCTCTGTGCGGGTACGACGAAACGGTACCGGTACCATGTCTGCATGCCGCCGCCCAATTCGCAGCAGGCGAACGGAACGGTTGCCGGATCGTACGGTGGATCGAACAGCGCGTCCCGCCTGCCCGGACCGCGATAGTCTCGGAAGGTGTATTCCCGCGTGGGGGAATGAACGGGTGTCGACTCCGTCACGTTCCAGGGACAAAACGCGTAGCCGCCGTACAACGGCAGCATCTCGTCCGGGAGCACCGGGGCCCCGCCCCATGCCGTGCTCGTATAGACGGGCGCCTCCAGTCCCGCCTCCACCGCGATCTGCCGCAGGGCGCGCATGTGGTCCGCCCCGCCCGTCCCTGACGTCACCCATTCGTGGCACAGCCGTGGAGTTGTCTCCCAGGGGGCGCCGGCGTGCATGAGCTCGTTCTCCAGCTGGATGCCGATGATCGGCCCTCCCTCGCCGAAGAAAAGACCGCTGCACTGCCTTCCGATCTCCTCATAGAGCCGCCGAACGAGGTCGAGGTACCGCGGGTCGTTCGAGCGCAGCGGAAAGGGGCTTCCATACAGCCAGTCGGGCATCCCGCCGTTTCGGACCTCGCCATGACAGAACGGTCCGACCCGCACAATGGCGAACAAGCCCGCTTCCGCGCACTGTGACACGAACCGCCGCAGGTCCCGGCGGTCGTTCCAGAGAAATCGGCCCCGCCTTTCCTCGTGGTGAATCCAGAAAACGTAGGTGGACGCGATGTCGATTCCGCCGGCTTTCATGCACAGGAGCGCGTCTTTCCATCTCTCCCGGGGAAGGCGCGAGTAGTGTATCTCCCCGGCAACCGCGAACCATGGCCGGCCATTGAGAGTCATGCTCTTGTTCGTGAACCCCACAACATCGCCGGACGGGTTCGACCCGCCGAGCCGGGGAAGGGACGGGATCGGAGGAGAGCAGGGCACGCGGGCTTCAACGATGTACTCACTCATGGTCCTGCTCCATTTTGCGCGCGGAGTGAACGGCGGGAATGCGGATTGTCACGATGGTTCCCCCGCCGGGGGCCGGGCAAACTCCAGCCCGAAATCCGGGCCGTAGTTCAGCCGAAGCCTTTCGTGAATATTATGCACGCCGTATCCGTGCGGATCGTTGTGGTGATCCCGGGACAGGATGCGACGGGCTTCCTCCGGGGGCATGCCTGCCCCGTCGTCCCTGATCGAGAGGTAGAGGATGTCGTTATCTATCCGTGCCGCGAGCCTGATCGTTCCTCGGGCCTCCGGGGTTGGCATGATGCCGTGGAAAATGGCGTTTTCCACCAGCGGCTGCAGGACGAGCTTGAGAATGGAGCAGTCCAGGACGCTGTCGGGCACGTCGGAAAAGAAGGCAATGGAGTTCTCGTACCGCATGTTCTGGATCTGGACGTAGGTCGCGGTATGCAGGATCTCGTCGCGAACCGTCACCGTGTCTTCCCCCCCGCCAAGGCTGAGCTTGTAGAACCGCGAGAGGGCGCTGACGAGCACCCGGATCTCCTCCGCTGCGTACTTGAGGGACATCCAGTTGATCAGGTCCAGGGTGTTGTACAGGAAGTGGGGATTGATCTGGGCCTGGAGTGCCTTGAGCTCCAGGTTCTTGACTTCCTTGCCCAGCGTGTACTTCTCATTGATCAGCTGTCCGATCTCGCGGATCATGGCGTTGAAGCTCTCCGTGAGCCGGCCGATCTCGTCGCGGTTCTCGGGGTTCAGCTCCACCGTGAAATCGCCGTTCATTGCCTTGCCCATCTCTGCAATGAGGTTCTGGATTCTCTTCGTTGCAGAGCTCGACACTCCGAAAGCAAAAAGCAGGCTCAGGGGCACAATCAGGAAAAAGACCAGCAGCATCTGCCGCGTGGGCTGTGCGCTCAAGGACACGATGTCCCGGCGGGGAACAAGGAGGAAAAGGACCCAGTTCGAGTTCTCGATACCCTGCGTTCCCACGAGGTACGGCCCCGAGGTGCCCAGTCTCACGGTGGCCCATTTTTCCGTTCCAAAATCACCCCCGCGTCCGGCTCTCTCCCGTTCCCACAGCGCGGCCCGCGGAACCGTCGCGTCGGAGCCTTCGGCGGACACCACCTGCCCTTCGTCATTCATGAGCAGCACGGTCGTGGCATCCGTGAGCCGTGCATTTCCCAGGATCGAGCGCAGCACGCGCTCGCGGATGTCGAACTGGATGATGCCGGTGATCTCATTGACCGCCTGGCTGCCGAACACGCTGCGGACGACGTGAATGGATCTCTTGGGGGCCGGGGTCCCCTGCGTCGGGGAACCAGACGATGCGGCGGGTGTCCGAGAGGAGCTTTCGGAACCAGGCGCTGCCGCGGACCTTCTCCAGCGGCACGTACCGGTCGTTTGCAAAGACCGATGCCAGGCCGTATTTCATGTAGAATCGGTAGGAGTCGATGTCGGGATTGATGTTCGTCGGATAGAGGAGCTTCTCCAGGGACTGGGAGTCGATGGGCCAGCGGCCGATGTCCGCGGTGTAGTAGCCGGCCCGTCGATCAAAAAGCTCCTGCACCGCCTCGTTGGTTGCACAGACGTAGAGCAGGTTCCGGATCGATTCCGTCTTGTACTGGAGATAGGCGCGGGTCTGCTCGAAGACGCGTCGGGCCGATCTCTCGGCCTGGTGCTCGCTTTCACGGGCCGCCAGGACGGTGTTGACCGCAAGGAAGATGCACAGAAATAGAAGAACCAGGAGAAAGTAGCTGAAGAAGAGCTTGTGACGGATGCTCAGGTCATGGAAGCGGCGCAGGAGATCGGCTTTCCCTTTCATGGAGCATCGCGGAAGTCGCTCGGCGTTGCACCCACCTTTTTCTTGAAGAGCGCGGAGAAGTAATTTGCATCCTGGTAGCCCACGCTGGCCGCAATCTCCTGCGCTTTCATCCGGCTCGAGCGCAGGAGGTCCTTTGCCTTTTCGATTCGGAGCTCCATCACGTAGTCGCTGACGTTCATGCCCGTGGCGTTCTTGAAATACGAGCTCAGGTAGGTGCGGCTCAGGCCCGCATGGTCGGCGATGCCCTGGAGGGTGAGATTCACGTCCCGGTAGTTGTGCCTGATGAACCTCTGTATTTCCATGATTCTCTTGGATTGCTGCCCGTGGCTGCCGGGCACGGGCGGATCCAGGAGAGAGGCCACGAACTTCGCGAGCTCCGCGAGCCTCGTTTGTCCGCAAATCTCGCGCCAGAACAGCGCCGCGCGCGCTCCTGACGGCGACGTGCCATGATCGGCCTGGTCGACGATCAATGACATCTGGAAGAAAAAGTCCCGCACGGAGTCGACGTCGGTCGGCTCACAGCGCCGGGCGTTTCGTGCAGCCTCCTCGATGATCGCAGCCGCCTCTTCCCCATCCCTGTCGCGCAGGCAGGCACGCAGCCGTGAGAGCGCCGTCTCGTCCGGCTCGAACTCCCTGTGTCCCGGGCCGGGCGGGAAGATCGCTCCCCCGCATCCCCTGTAAAATGCCAGGCGTGCCGACTGGCGCGCCGAGGCGAACGATTGCGGAATGTTCTGCCACCCCCGCACCGGAGCGCCGACGCCAAGGGCGGCCTCGACCACCCCGCTGCCGGCCGCGCGAAAAGCATCAAGCAGCGTTTCGCAGAATGAGCGGCTTGCGGGCGAATCCTCCCAGATCCGCCGTGACAGGATGATCGCGACAACGTCGTTGTCGATGAAACCGAGGAAAGTCGATGGGAGGTGGGGGTGCGCGCGCACGCCTGGATGATGCTCCTTCGTGCCTGTTCCTTCCCGTGTTCACCGGAGACCCCGCGCCATTGGAGGTCAATCGCCATGGCGCTGAAGTTCGCCGCAGGATCGAGCATTTCCGGGGAATCGGAAAAAGCCGCCTGCATGTCTCCCGGGGCGGCGTTCCCGGCGACCAGGTTCCGGACGAGCTCCCCGCGGAGGAGAACGGAACCGGCGGCAAGAGAGCGGCGAAGCCGCTCTTCCTCCACCCGTGCCACGGACTCCTTCTCGTGCGCCTCCACCGCCATTCTCATGACGGCGAGCACTTCCTGCGGATCGATGGGTTTCTCGATGTATCCGACGGCCTGGAGGCGGATCGCCGTCTTCAGGTATTCCTTGTCGGCATACCCGCTGAGGAAGACGACCTTGCACGAAGGGCAGAGAACGCGCATCCGCCGGGCCAGCTCCAGCCCGTCCATGCGGGGCATTCTCACGTCCGTCAGCAGGATTTCCGGCGGCTCCTCGGAAGAAAGGGCAAGCGCTTCGGCACCGTTTCGCGCCGTGCGGACGCGCCCGATGTTGAGCGAGCTCCACGGCACGAAGGTCTTCAGGCTGTCCCTGGTGATTTTCTCGTCATCGACAATCAGGAGTCCGAGCACCACCCACCCACGCGCGCCAGTATAGCACGGGGTTTTCCGGCGCAGAAGAGAAATCAGCGGAGTCGGCCGCCGAATCGTAATTGAAAGGATGAAATCTGAACGAATTCCAGTCGTGCCCGGGCGGTGACGCGGGTATACTCCTCAATCGATGGCTGGATTGCAGGGCACCGCGAGAACGGGGCTCGCCGCAGAGCTCGCGAAAAATCGCGTCCTGTACCTGATGTTCCTGCCGGTCGCGGTGTACTTCATCATCTTCTACTACCTTCCCATCGGGGGGATCATCCTCGCCTTCAAGGAGTTCAACTACCGGGATAGCATCCTCCACAGTCCCTGGAACGGTTTCAAGAACTTCGAGTTCTTCTTCAAGTCCGGCAAGGCCTGGAACGTCACCAAGAACACGCTTCCTCTACAATCTCGTCTTTCTCTCCCTGTATACCTTTTTCTCCGTCCTGGTGGCCATCCTCATCTCCGAAACCACGGCCCGCCGATTCAAGAAGATCGCCCAGACCTTCATGTTCCTGCCCTACTTCATTTCATGGGTTGTCGCCGCGGCGTTCCTCTACAACCTCTGCAACTACGAATACGGCATGATCAACCGCGTCATCACGGCGCTCGGCGGCAGTCCCGTCAACGTCTACGCGACTCCCGCCTACTGGTACTTCATCCTTCCGCTCCTGTATATCTGGAAGTGGGTGGGATTCGGCAGCGTGCTGTACCTCGCGGCGATCCTGGGCATGGACCAGGAATGCTTCGAGGCGGCCACCATCGACGGGGCCAACGCGTTCCAGAAGATCTCCCGGATCATTCTCCCCCTCCTGCGGCCCACCATGGCCATCCTGATCCTGCTCGGGCTCGGGCGCATCCTGCGCGGGGAGTTCGACATGTTCTACCAGCTCATCGGGAACAACTCCGTCCTCATCGACGGCACGGACATCATCGACACCCTCGTCTTCCGATCCCTGCTGGGAACCCAGGATTTCGGCATGGCCACGGCGGCCGGTTTCTACCAGTCGGTGCTGTGTTTTCGTCATCATCATGAGGTGAACAGGATCGTGAAGAGCGTGGAGAGCGACTATGCGCTGTTCTGACGGGCCGGCGGGCCCTGGTCACCGGTCATGAAAGTCTCGCCGGACCGGTGGATCCTGAACGTCATCACCTACGGCGTGCTGGGCGGCAATCGCCTTCGTCACGCTTTTCCCTTTCCTTGTCCTCGTGATCAATTCCTTTGCCTCCGAGCACTTCATCATCAACGCGGGGCTACTCCCTTTTCCCGCGGGAGCTGTCCGTCGAGCGCCTACGAGCTGGTCTTCCTCAACCCGCAGAGTATACTCCGCGCGTACGGCGTGACGCGTCTTCATCACGTTCTTCGGCACGGCGCTCTCGCTTTTCCTCTCCTCCATGGCGCGCGTACGCGCTCTCCCGCAGGGAGCTGCGGTACCGCAATGTCCTTTCCTTCTTCCTGTACTTCACAACGCTCTTCAGCGGGGGACTCGCGCCGACCTACATCATCATCACGACGGTGCTGCATCTGAAGAACACCCTGGCCGTGCTCCTGCTCGTTCCGATGTTCAACGTGCTGCACATCATCATCCTGCGCAATTTCTTCAAGAACTCCATCCCCGCCTCCCTCGCGGAATCCGCGCAAGATCGACGGGGCAGGGGATTTCACGATCTTCCTCCGGATCGTCCTTCCCCTGACCACGCCGGCGCTCGCTTCGATCGGTCTTTTCACCGCCCTTGCCTACTGGAACGACTGGTGGACGGCGATGCTCTACGTGGAGCGGCAGACTCTCTTCCCCCTGCAGTACGTGCTGTACCAGATCCTGTCCAGCGTGACCATGGCGGCGAACATCGTGAACAACGTCGCGACGCTGAACATGCCGAAGGAAACGCTGAAGCTGGCGATGACCGTCATCTCGATCGGACCGATCGTCCTTGCGTATCCCTTCGTGCAGAGATTCTTCATCAAGGGGATCACCCTGGGGGCCGTGAAAGGGTAGGGGGGAGACACAGAATGGTGAGACCAAACGGACCGGATGGGATCCGTGCAAAGTCATTTCAAGGAGGCTCTGTATGAAAAACCGGTCGTTTTTATTGCCGCGGCCCTTCTCCTGGTGTTCCGCTGGCGATGACATTCGCCGGGGGTCAGACGGAGAACGGCGCCGCCCCGGCGGGCCAGAAGGAAGTGAAGCTCGTCGGCTACCTGCTCGGCGCTGCTCCCCCCGGGATGCCCGACGTCATGACGGCGCTGAACGCCAGGCTGAAGAAAGATCTCAACACGACCATGGAGATCAATTACATCGGCTGGGGAGACATGCAGGCGAAGTACCCGCTGGTCCTGGCGGCCGGCGAGGACATCGACTGGATCTTCACGGCGAACTGGTCCTTCTATTTCCAGGAGGCCGCCAAGGGGGCGTTCCTCGAGCTGACAGAGCCGCTCCTGACGCAGAACATGCCCCTCCACTCGAAGGTTCTCAGCAAGGCGGCGTGGGACCAGGTCAGGCTGCCGGACGGGAAACTGTACATGGTTCCCACCCCCACGCCTGATCGCAAGGTGCCGCTGGCGGTGATTCGAGGCGATTTACGGAAGGGGACCTCGAAAAACTAGGTGTTTTCGTGCTTTTCCTTCCTGCCAGGTCGGTGAAGCTGTGATTTTTAAAGAGGAACGCCAGCTCTTTTCACACGGTCTATCAGGATCATTTTTGATTTCCAGATCTTCGTCATTTTTTTGCTCTTTTCCCAGCCTCCCGATCCCTTTTTCTTGCTCTCTTAGCCCTCCAGTTGAATCCCGGGCAGACTACGCCCCCTGAAGATATACCGAGCGCACAATGTTGTAGGTCAAATTGATCAGTCCGATGTTCGACCAGCTCGCTTGATTCCTATAGAGCGGATACGAAAGCCGTTCATGCAATTCGTGATGTGCGCGAAGACATGCTCCACGCGGGCACGTATGCGCGACTTCGCTCGGTTACTCCTCATCTGGGCTTTGGTCAACGGTCGGTTGCGATACCCCTTCTCATGGATCTTGCTTTGCACTCCACGCTTCTGCAGGGTGTCCTCGATCTGCTCAGAGCGGTAGGCACTGTCGGCATGCAGCTCCGTATCCGCATCAGTTTTTTTCAGCAACGACGGCAGCACTTGCGAATCATGCACGCTGGCATCAGTGACCTCATAGGTCTTGATCAGTTTGCTGTGCGTATCCACTTTCACGTGATCTTTGTACCCATAGTAGGTCTGCTCGTTCTTCTTGGTCCAACGCGCCTCGGTATCCTTTTGCCTCAGCTTCGCAGGATCCTCTTTCCAATCCTCGGGAATCTTTCCCTCTTTGATCGTCTGGTTCTCCTCCCGACTGTTCCTCTGCCGCGGCACTTCCACAAAACTCGCATCCACGATGCTACCGTTATTTTCGATTAGCCCCAGCTTCTCCAAATGCGCGCCGTACAGCGTGAAAAGCTTTTCGATCACCCCGCGCCTGCTCAGTACCTCACGAAAAAGCCAAATGGTCTTTTCATCCGGCACCTCCGCATGCAATCCCTGTCCCAAGAACCGCTGGAAGCTCAGGCGGTCCAATATCTGAAACTGCATCTGGGCATCCGACAGATTGTACAGACGTTGGAGAATCAGGACCTTGAACATCAACACGTAATCGAACGGAGGGCGCCCGCCGGGTCCTTTGGGTTCCTTCTTGAAGCATCGCCTCAAAAGAGGACGAAATATTTCCCAATCCATCATCGCGTTGAGTTTCTCAAGCGGATCGCCCTGCTTACTCAATTTCTGAAGACGCTCTTGCTCATCAAAGAAACCGCGTTGTTGATTCATCCCCCACCCTGATCGAAGAATAACATGGGATGCCGAGACACTCAATGAAAATGGCTAGTTTTTAGAGGCGCCCGGAAGAAATACGGGGTGCCGCCCGTTGCGAAGTTCGCGGACATCGAGCCCTACCTGAAGGCGGTCAAGGCGAATGAACCCGGCATGATCCCGATGAACCTGGAGAGCCAGTATGACATCGGGCAGCCCATCAGCTACCTGTGGTACGCCAACGGCCCGTACTTCGAGGACATCCTGTTCACCACGGGATCGGGATCGGGCCTGGCCTGGATGCTGGGGGACCAGTCGCACAAGCTGCGCTACATCGCCGAGGATCCGCTCCTTTCCTGGGAGAAGCAGGCGGCCCGGACGATGAAGTCGTGGTACGATGCCGGGTACATCAACAAGGACGTTTTTGCCAACAAGGTGAGGAGCAAGGATTCCTTCGTGCAGGGCAAATCGGCCGTGGGGTTCGGCAACTCGATCGACATGCAGTCCACGATTGCCGGCGCAACGGCAAACGGCTGGGAGGTGGAGCTCGTTCCCGGGCTCGACGGGAATGGCCACTACCGGGCGGATCCCTACCTGAACAACGGCGTTGCGCTTGCCGCGCGGACGAAGAACGCGGCGCGCACGCTGCAGGTCCTGGATCGCATCATCGAAGACAAGAACTACAATTTCCTGGTGTACTTCGGAGTCCTCGGCAAGAACTACGTGCTGAAGAACGGCATGATCGACCTGCCGGAAGGGGTGACCGCTGACAAGAACACCTATCCTCCCGATGCCGCGGGTTTCTGGTTCACCAACAAGGACCAGTTCCCGGCCTACGCGACGTGGACTCCTGCGTACGTGCAGCACAGGAAGGACATCGTCAGCAAGGGATACCTTGCGCTGACGCCGTTTGCGGCATTCTCCGCGGCGACCGACGAGGTGAAGACCGAGGTCGCCAACGTGAACCAGACAATGGTGCAGTACTTCCAGCCTCTCTGGATCGGGCTCGTGCCGGACGTCGACCAGGCCTTCACGACCCTCGATCAGAAGCTGAAGGCGGCCGGCGTGGAAAAACTGCGCACGGTCTTCCAGGGACAGGTGGATGAGTTCATGAAGCGGTTCTGACGGCATGCGGCGGCCGGCCCGCTTGCGAAAGCCGCCGGCCGCTGCATCTTTCGCGCTACCGGGATGAGCGTCTGGCGAATCCCCTGAGAACGGTCGGCAGGATGCCGCCATTGCGGTAATACTCCAGCTCCACCGGGGTGTCGATGCGGGCGAGCACCGAGAACGTTTTTGCGTTCCCCGAGGCATCTCGCGCGATGACCGCGAGGTCCTGGCCGGGCTTCTCCGCGGCCTCGATCTCGTAGACTTCTTCCCCGGACAACCCGAGGTTTTCCGCGTTCTGGCCCTTGAGGAACTGCAGGGGCAGCACACCCATGCCGACCAGGTTCGAGCGGTGGATCCGCTCGTAGCTCTCCGCGATCACCGCGTGCACGCCGAGGAGAAGCGTGCCTTTCGCGGCCCAGTCCCTCGAGCTTCCCGAGCCGTACTCTTTTCCGGCGATCACGAGGAGCGGGACTTCTTCCGCCTTGTACTTCTGCGCGGCGTCAAAGATGGCCAGCTGCCCGCCCGCGGGAAGGTGGCGGGTGACGCCGCCCTCCACTCCGGGCACCAACTTGTTGCGGATACGGATGTTGGCGAACGTCCCGCGGATCATCACTTCGTGGTTGCCCCGTCGGGACCCGTACGTGTTGAAGTCATCCTTCCCGACGCCGTGCTCGATCAGCCATTTCCCGGCCGGGCTTTTTTCCGGAATGTTGCCCGCCGGCGAGATGTGGTCCGTCGTGACCGAATCCCCGAGCCAGGCCAGGACCCGCGCCCCCGAGATGCGGGGGACCGCCGGCGGCGTGGCGGTGATTCCCTCGAAGAACGAGGGCTGCCTGATGTAGGTCGACTCCGCGTCCCACCGGTAGCGCCGATCTTCCGGGCACGCGGACTTTCTGCCATGCCTCGTCGCCGGTAAAGACGCTGGCGTACACGGTGCGGAACATTTCTGGGGTCAGGTTCTTGAGGATCGCCGCGTCAATCTCGGCCAGCGTCGGCCAGACGTCCCTCAGGTAGACCGGATGCTCGCTGCGGTCCTGGCCGATCGGTTCGGTTGCAAGGTCGATATCCATTGAGCCGGCCAGCGCATAGGCAACGACGAGGGGAGGCGACGCGAGGTAGTTCGCCCTGACCTCGGGATGGATCCGTCCCTCGAAATTCCTGTTGCCGGAAAGCACGGAGACAACCGTCAGGTCGCGTTCCTTGACCGCGGCGCTGATGACGGGCATGAGCGGCCCGGAGTTGCCGATGCACGTCGTGCACCCGTAGCCCACGACGTGGAAGCCCAGCGCCTCGAGGTACGGGCTGAGCCCGGCCTGGTCCAGGTACTGCGTCACGACCTTCGATCCGGGGGCGAAGCTCGTCTTGACGAACGCCGGCACCCGCAAGCCCAGCATCACCGCTTTCCGGGCCAGGAGGCCGGCCGCGATCATCACGGCCGGGTTGGACGTGTTGGTGCAGCTGGTGATGGCAGCGATCACGACGGCCCCGTCACGGAGGGTCTCGCGGGAGCCTGCGACAGTGATCTCAACCTCTTTCGACGGATTCTGGGCATCGGCCCGAAGGGACGGATTCTGGGCATCGGCCCGAAGGGACGGATTCTGCGCGACCGAAGCCGGAGTTTGAGTCGGAGCGGCCAGCCGCCAGGAGCCTTTGGCGAGCGAAAGAGGGATGCGGTCCTGGGGCCTCTTCGGCCCGGCGATTGAAGATTCCACGCTGGCCAAGTCCAGCTCGAGGAGGGCCGAGTATTCCGGCTGGGGAGAGTCCGCCGTGCGGAAAAGCGCCTGCTCGCGGCAGTAGCGCTCCACCAGGTCCACGAGCTCTGCGCTTCTCCCTGTGAACCGGAGGTACTCGAGTGTCTTCTCGTCAACGGGAAAGAACCCCGCGGTTGCGCCGTACTCGGGGGACATGTTGCTGATGGTCGCACGGTCCGCGACGCTGAGGGAGGCCAGCCCGGTGCCGAAGAACTCCACGATCTTGTCCACGACGCCGAACTTCCGAAGCGCCTGCGTGACGGTGAGCACGAGGTCGGTGGCAGTCACGCCTTCACGGAGGCTCCCGGTAAGGCGCATGCCCACGACTCCCGGGACGAGCATGTACAAGGGCTGCCCCAGCAATGCCGCCTCGGCCTCGATTCCCCCCACTCCCCAGCCCAGGACACCTATGCCGTTGATCATGGGCGTGTGGGAATCCGTTCCGACGAGCGTGTCGGGAAACGCCACCGAGGTCTTTTCTCCTTCCGCCTGACGGACCTGGATGACCTTGGCAAGGAATTCGAGGTTCACCTGGTGAACGATGCCTGTTGCGGGAGGAACCACGCGGAAATCGGCGAATGATCCGGCCCCCCACCGGAGGAACTCGTAACGCTCCCTGTTCCGCTGGAACTCCATGGACGCGTTTCCGGCCATTGCGCGCGAGGAGGCGTACATGTCGACCTGCACGGAATGATCGATGACCAGGTCCACGGGGATTACGGGATTGATTCTCTGTGGATCTCCCCCGAGGGCTGCCATGGCGTCGCGCATGGCGGCGAGGTCCACGATGGCAGGAACTCCGGTGAAATCCTGCATGATGACGCGTGCGGGCTTGAAGGGGAACTCGCGGCCCTTCGAGTCCGGCACGTTCCACGCGCACAGGGACCGCACGTCCTCCTCCCGAACATCGAACCCGTTCACCTGTCGAAGCGCTGACTCCAGCAGGATCTTGATGGAAAACGGCATCCGCGAGATCTTCCCCAATCCCTGCGCCTCGAGCTTCTCCAGGCTGAAGAAATCGAAACGCCCTTGCGCCGATTTCAGGCTGCTGCGGGTGCCGAAGGGATTGTGCAATTGTGCCATGGATTTCTCCTCGGGATGAATATACACGACGCTGCGCGCAATGACACCGGGCCGCGCCGCTCACCGCCATCGCCACAACCTGTATTGCCAACGTGCTTCAATTGCTCTATCATTGTAGCCGAGAGTAATGGAGATGCTGGTTCCCGCTGAGGTCTGGACAGTGGCAAAAGCCGAACAAGGCAACGCGGTCCTCGTTCGGCCGCTCGGCCTTGACGTGGCGGTACCCATCTTCATTGCGCCCCTGGAGGCGCAGTCCATTCTCATCGGCCTGGGCAGCGTGAAGATGCCCCGGCCCCTCACGCACGACCTTTTCATCTCGGTGCTGGAGAGCCTCGAGTCCTCGGTCAACCGGGTGGAGATCACTTCCCTGAAGGACAGCACCTACTACGCAAAGCTCATCCTCGAGTCGGCAGGCTCGGAGATCGCGGTGGATGCCCGTCCGTCGGACTGCCTGGCACTCGCCGTGCGGGTGAAGTGCCCGATCTACATCGACGAGGCGGTCGTGGACGAGGCGGGCATCTCGGTGAAGATGGTGGAAGAGAAGAACCGGGAGCTGAAACAGTCCGACATCGCCAACCAGATCACGGAGGAGACCGCGGCGCCGCAGGCGGCGGACACACCGACGCTTTCCTCGGATTCGGAGATGGGCAATCTCAAGAAGCTCCTGGACAGCGCCATTGAGGAAGAGAACTACGAGGAAGCGGCCCGGCTCCGGGACAGGATCAGGGAGCTGGAAAGCACCTGACCGCGCACGGCGCGGTACGCCGTGTGAGGTCCTAGTCCGGCCCGATTGTTGTTCCCACGAAATCCTCCCCGGCAAGGATCCGCGAAAGATTCTGCAGGTTCCGGCCCTCGGCGAAGATCACCCTGATGCGGGACTCGGCGGCAGCGCGTGCAGCCGTCGGATCAAAGGGCGTGTTCTTCCCGGGGCTCCAATCGCTTCCGACGATCTTCAGCATCTCCTTCCACGACAGCCGGTCGACCGGGCTGCGCCGCGGGATTCTTCTTCGGATCGTCCGAGTACACCTTGGCAATGTTGGAGAGATTGACGACGGTTCCCGACGAGAATCGCCGGGCAAGCACTACCGCATCGTTGTCCGTTGAAAACCCCGGCTTCCAGCCGGCCGCAACGAGGATGCGCCCGGCGAACACGGACACCGCCGAGGGATCCGTCACCAGGTCCTCGACGCACCACGGATGCAGCATCCGCCGCAGGAGCTCTCCGTTGACCCGCGTGGCTGCCACGCCCACCCAGTCCAGGTCATCGCTGCGCGCCGCAGGGTCTACCTCGCGGAGTGCGGCCTGGTAGTCGCGGGCAAGGCTGCCTCCGCCGCAGACGATGATGAGCTTCTGCCGCGGCTCGGCGGTGAGGCGTTCTTCGACCAGACGGAAGAACCCCTTCAGGAAGGCGGTGTCGACACCCCTGGGGGCGATGATCGATCCCCCCAGGGAAATGACTGTGACTGGATCGAGCATTTCTTTACTATAGAAGAGAAGTCCTTCCGGCGCCACCGGGCGAGAAATCGCGGCCTGATTCACGGCTTGCAAAACTGCGGCTCGCAGTCTATATGTACACCCATGGAAAAGAAGAAGGTTTTCATCGCGGACACGCTGGCACAGGAAGGCATCGAGGAGTTTGCGACGTTTCCCGAGCTGGAGCTCGTCGTGAAGACGGGCCTCCCGGCGGACCGGCTCATCTCGGAGCTCGGCAACGCCGCGGGGCTGGTCGTCCGCTCGGCAACCCAGGCCACGCGGGAAGTCATCACTGCGGGCGCGTCGCTGAAGGTCATCGGCCGGGCCGGGGCCGGCGTGGACAACATCGACGTGAAGGCCGCCTCCGAGCGGGGCATCGTCGTCCTGAACACGCCGGGGGCCAACGCGGAGGGGGCAGGGGAGCTGGCCGTGGCCATGATGTTCGCCCTCGCGCGGGACCTCGCGCGCGCGGATGCGACGATGAAAGCCGGGAAAGTGGGACAAGAAGAGCTTCACCGGCTGCGAGCTGCGCGGGAAGACCCTCGGCCTGGTGGGCATCGGCAACGTGGGCAGCGTCGTGGCACGGTGCGCCGTGGGGATCGGCATGAAGGTCATCGCCTGCGATCCGTTCGTCGCCCCGGAGAAGGCCGCGGCGCTCGGGCTGAGGCTCACCGATTTCCAGGACGTGATCCGGTCGTCGGACTTCGTTTCCGTGCATTCGCCCCGCACGGAGCAGACGAAGGGCCTGTTCAACGCGCGAGACCTTCGCCAAGATGAAGAAGGGCGTCTTCCTCCTGAACTGCGCCCGGGGCGGAATCGTCGTGGAGAAGGATCTCATTGCCGCGCTGGACAGCGGCATCGTGCGAGGCGCCGGGGTGGACGTGTTCGACAAGGAACCCCCGGAGGACTGGGCCCTTGCGAAGCATCCGCGCGTGATCGCCTCCCCGCACATCGGGGCGTCCACGGCGGAGGCGCAGGTCAACGTGTCCGTCATGATCGCGCGCCAGATCGGCATCTACCTCACCCGCGGGGAAATCGTCAACGCGGTGAAGGCAGGGGGCGCCTGAGTGCCGTGGCATCGCACCGGACGGCGGCCGCATCCAGACCGATCGGCGCGCGGTTCTTGTCGAAGTCTCCCCGCGGGGATACATTGAAGACGGGAGCGGGACGATGAGCGCAGACATCACGGACATCCTGCGGGAGTGGGAGTTCGACTCGGACAACCAGATCCGCATCATCCAGGCCGAGGACGGGCGGCAGGTGCTGCAGGTGCGCCAGCCCATGGGCATCGAGCAGTACGAGCTGGACGGCCGTCCGGACGGCAAGAAGCCGTTCGGCCGCGAGTCCGCGCTGGAGGAGTTCGAGTCGCGCCTGGAAAGCTACCGCACGTCGCACGGCAGCGAAGACGGGTTTGCGCTGAGCCACGAGGACTTTGCCGCCCTCCAGGGCGAGGGCGTCCTCTTCTATTTCCGCTACCTCGTGCTGTTCCAGATCGGAGATTTCGCCCGCACCGCGCGGGACACCGAGCACAACCTGAACCTCTTCGCGCTCGTGGAGAAGTTCATCGACAGCGACGATGACCGCAAGGAGCTCCTCCAGTACAAGCCCTATGTCGTGCGGATGAACGCCATCGCGCGCGCCATGATCTCCCTGCACAAGGAGATGAGGAGCGCGGCGGAGGACATCCTCTCCAGCGCGATCTCCTCCATCGAAGAAATGCACGACATCGACACCCCCGCCTTCCAGTTCGAAAGGGTGCGGTCACTGAACTATCTCAAGGCCACCCTGAAGCAGATCCACGAGAAGAAGGAATCTCCCGCCGACGGTCTGAAGGTCGAGCTGCAGAACGCCATCGATGACGAGGACTACGAGCGGGCCGCGGCGCTGCGCGACCGCATCCGGGAGCTCGACGTGAAGGACCCGCTCGGCGCGGCGGAGGAAACGCTCACGGAACCGAGGAGTGATCACCGCCCGCGTGCTTTCGAGCGCTTGCCGCCTTCCCCGACCGCCCTGCTATCCTTGGCGCCGGGAGCTACTCCATGATCAGGAAAAACCACGAGATGGAAAAAGAAGTGCGGGAGAGAATGCGCGACGGCATCGGCGCCGTCGAGATCCTCCACGTCTTCCGCAGCAGTGAGCTGAAAGGCCGCACACGCCTTTTTGCGCGGCTGCGGCTGCCGGCCGGGCAGCTCCATCGGGTTTCACCGGCACGAGGGTGAGGAGGAGATCTTTTACATCCTGTCGGGAACGGGAGAGGTCAGCGAAGGCGGCCTCGTCTCGACCATCCGGCCGGGGGATGCCGTCCTGACCGGTGACGGCGCGTGGACATTCCATTGCCAATGTCGGATCGGTCCCGCTGGAGCTCATGGCCGTGATCCTGGTGTACTGAGAGAACGCCGGGAATGCTTTTTTTCGGACGCCGACGCCCCTTCGAACGCCTTTCAACGTCGTTTCGCTGGCTCGAGCAGAAGCCGTTCCGCACGGCGCGGGAACCGTCCTACACCGCGGGTTACGACGGGGCGCGGATTCGCTCTGACGCTGCAGAAGGACAGCGTGTTTGCCTGGGAAACCCTTGCGGACGACCGGCGGTTCTCCGACTTCATCCTCGAGGCGGAAGTGGCGCCGGATCCCGTCCAACGGGCATTCCGCTTCCGGTGTCGATCTTCCGCCACGTCAACGACGAGAACTTCTACTCCTTCCTGCTGTCCACGCGCGGGAACTTCCGCGTGGACATCCTCTTCAACAACCACCCGATGAGACTCATCGAGTGGACGCGTGCCCCCGAGCCGGATCCCGAGCAGGCGCAGGCCGGTGCGGCGCCCCGGCTCCTGCGCGTCATCGGCCACGGGTCCCGGTTCTCGTTTCACGTGGACGACGAGTGGGTAGCCGAAGTGGAGGACGAGATGCTCCCCGAGGGCGGGATCGGCTTCGCCGCCCAGAACTTCGACGGATCGGGGCGAGACGTGTTCCGCCTCCGCCGCTTCCTCGTGGATGTCCGTCCACTCCCCGTGGAGCGGGAGCACACGCGGTGGTGGTACTACGCCCCCGTTTCACCTGCGGCACGGCTGCGGCTGGCGGAAACGCTCTACGGCATGGACGCCTTTCGGCCCGCCGCGGTGCAGCTGCGCAAGGCCTTGAAGGACCGCGCGGGAACCGCCCGGGAGCACTTCCTCCTGGCCGAGTGCTACATGCGCCTGTCGATGTACGAGGACGCGCTCGGCGAGGTGGACCACGTGCTTGCCGCCGAGCCCGCGCATCCGCAGGCGAGGCTGGAGAAGCCCAACCTCCTGTACCTTTCCCAGAGGCTCCTCGAGGCTCGCGATTCGCTGCGGCAGGGCATGGACGACGGCTCCATTGCGCACGGGCCCGGCGTGTGGAATCTCCTGGGAAACGCGGAGTACGGGCTGGGGAACTGGGAAAAGGCGGTGCGAGGCGTATCGGCGCGGCCGCTGACCTGCAGCCGGAGATGCCCCTGTTTGCGCAGAACACCGCGCGCGCGCTCGAGCAGGCGGGCCGGACGGGAGAGGCCGTCGAGATGTATCTCCGCGCCGCTCGGCAGCTGTTCGCCGAAGAGGCCTTTGACGAGCTCTCGCTGGTGATGCCGCGTGTGCGCGCGCTCGCACCGCAGCACCCCGAGTCGCTGGCTCTGGAAGCCAAGATGCTGTACCGCGAGGGCAGGACGGAGGAGGCATTCGTGATCCTCCGCCGCCTGGAGGACGAGGGAAGCACCGACAGCGCCGTGCACTATCTCCTGGGGATCATCCTCTCCGGGAGGGGGGCGCGCGCGGAGGCGCTGGCACGGCTTGCCCGAGCCGCGCAGCTGGAGCCCGACTACCCCCTGTACCAGTTCCGACTTGCCGAATCCCTGCACATGCTGGGGCGCGACCCCCGGGAGCCCCTCAGCCGCGCGCGCGCGCTGGCGCCGGCCGATCCCTGGGTGAACAACCTCGAAGGGAAGCTCCTCCTGGAGGCCGGCGACCCGGCGGGGGCCGTGAGCTTCCTGAGCGCCGCGCGCGATGCCTCGCCCAGAGAGGAAGACATCAGCATGAATCTCTCGGAGTCTCTTTCGCAGAGCGGGCGGGCGGCAGAGGCCCTGGAAGAGATCGACCGGTACGTGAAAGAAAGCGGGGAAAGCGCGCGCACCGCGAATCAGCGCGGAAACATTCTCGTGCGCACCGGCGACATCCAGGCTGCCGTGCGGGAGTTCGAAGGCGCCATCCGCATGGATCCGCAGAACCCCGCGTTCAAGGAGAACTGCGCGGCAGCGTGCATCGAGCTGGACATGGTCCACCGCGCGGAAGAGCTCCTGGCGCAGGTGGAGCCCGATCACCCTTCGGCCTCCGTGTACAACCTGCTCGGCCAGGTGGCCGCGCTCAAGGGCGAGCGGGCGCGCGCCGAGCTTGCCTATTCCGCCGGCCTGGAACGTGATCCCGGCAACCCGGACATCGCCGTGAATCTCGCCCTCCTGCACCGGGAGCGGGGGAAGCATGACGCCGCCCGTGACCTGCTGCTCGGAGTCCTTGCCGCGCACCCAGGGCATGCGCGGGCCCGTTCGCTGCTGGACCGGATCCGCGCCGAGCGCGAGCAGAAGATCGAATGCGCCGCGTGCGGGCGGGAGTGGTGGGCGCCGCGGGATCTGCCTCCCCAGCCCCCGCTGCACGTGCGCGGGGAGCCCCCGGCGGAAGCTCCTGCCGGCCGCTGCCCGGCCTGCCGAAAAGTGTATTGCGTGGGATGCGCCTCGGCCCATGTCCGTGAGATGCGCTTCTTCTGTCCCGATGACGGGGAGCTTCTCCGGCTCTCCGACGACCCGCTGAAGTGGTTGTTCGCGCGCGCCATTGACGGGGAATAGCGCGGCCACGGTACTCCGTGGCATTTGCTAGGGCGGCCACGGTACTCCGTGGCATTTGCTAGGGCGGCCACGGTACTCCGTGGCATTTGCGCGCCGCGGGCTCGCTCGCGGGCATCCCCTTCCGCGCTTGCGCGGAGCGGCCCTCGCCCGCCCTCGTCATCCCTGCCTGCGCGAAACGCGGTGAGCCGGCGCAGGAGGCAGCGGTGCCGGCCGCGCCATTGCGGCACACGGCCGGCGTATTGCCTCATCTGAAAATCTATATGAAAGGGGATTCGTTGCCTCACAAGAAAATCTATACGAACGATTCCTCTCAAAACTCTACGTAACCCTTCCCCTATGAGCAAGAGGTCGTTTTTGCAGGGGGTGTCCAAGTACCGACTCCTCTTGGAAAGTACGCCATCCACCACGAAGAACGTTTCCAGGCAGCTACGGCCACGGCCAGCGTTTATCATCGTTTTCCCGTGCCAGGGGACTTTTGAGGTCGGGGATTGTACGATTGCTTCACCTTCGCCTTGGCCACCGCAATGGCTTCCAGCCGCTTCTGGACATCCACGATATTCCTCTTCAACTCCACGGGGTTGAGCGTGCGGAGTTGGGCGCGCAGCCTGGCCTTGATCAGCTTGCCAACACTTGGATCCTCCACAACGCGCAGGAAAGGTGTCTTGGGTTTGTCATAGCGCTTCTTCATCTTGGCCCCGTCGCGGCTCTTGGAGATCAACTTCATCGAAGGATGGAAGAAGTTGATCAACAATCGCAGGTTGTCATAGAGGGTGTTCAGAAGCTGCACCTCTCGATCGGTGTCGTGGCGGCGGTAGCCTACCATCTTGCGCACCACCGTCCAGTTCTTTTGCTCCACGAAGCAGGTGTCATTCTTACGGTAGGGGCGGCTGCGAGTGAAGGTGATCTTCTCATCACGGCAGAAACTGAACAGGTGCTCGTTGATGAACTCACTGCCGTTGTCAGAATCAACGCCGAGCATGGGGAAGGGCAGGCGCGTGCGTATGAGGCGCAGCGCCTCCAAGGCCCACCGGCGCGCTTTATTGCGCACTGCCCGCATTTCCGTCCACCCCGTGGCCACATCAGTGGCGTCCAGGGTCAGGGCAAAGTCCCCATGGGGGTCGCCCCCTTCATGACCCACCATGTCGATCTCCAGAAACCCCGCCCTGTTCTCGTTCCACTGGCTGAAGGTACGGATAGGAATCTGGTGCTTCAGCAGGGTTCCCGGCTTGGTCAGGCTGCGCCCCTTCAGTCTCAGCTTCTTCCTCTCCCCTGCCAAGAGGCCGTCGATGGTGGCCGGGCTGATCCGTGAGAGTTTCTGCTTCACCACGGAGCTGACTTTCAGTTCTCCCGCCTCGATGAGGGTGTCCACGGTCGTGCGCAACACCACGGCCAGCCGTTTGCCGCACATAGAGTCGAACAGGTACCAGATCTTTCTCACCGCCTCCGCCACCGGCTGGCCGTAGAGGCGAGGGCGATGGAGCACCCGCCGTTTCCGTGAGGCGCCGACCACCAGTCGCACCGGCTGTCCATCGATGGTGAACCAGACCTTCTTTCCCCAGGATCGCAGAAGCCATCCCGCATATACGCGGTTCAGCTTGGTCTGCTTGACCAAGGTTGAGAGGATCCGTCCCTTCTCTTTTTTCGATGCTTTTCGGTACTCTCGGGCGGTCACCCGTGTTACAGCTCGCCGTTGCCTCATCGTCAACTCCCTCACTGAGCCCCCCTTGCAGGTGTTCAGACTGCCAAAGGGGACGGAATCGGCGAATCAGTTCGTATAGATTTTCAAATGAGGCAACGGCTTGGTTTCGTATAGATTTTGGATGAGTCAATGCGGCCGGTTGACAAAGGTGGTCGCATCGGTAGTATGGGGTGAGCCTTGAACCGAAATGCCGCATATCTTCTCATGCTCTCGCTCCTCGTCCCGGCTGTCGCCTCGGCGCAGTCAACGGACATGGTGTCGGCGGAGAAGTTCTTCGCAAACCTCTCGGCCAGTTTTGGAAAGGTCAAGGACTACGAGGCAGGCCTCACGATCACGCAGGGCAAGTCCGTCTCCCGGGGGAAGCTCTCGTACAAGTCCCCCCTGTACCTGTTCATCAGGTTCGATGACCCGGCAAACCAGGTGATCTGCTTCGACGGGGAGAAGCTGACCGTGTACCTGCCCGCGGAGCAGGTCGTCCTGCAGCAGCGGTACAAGAAGAAGACCCCCAGCCAGATCGAGGGGCTGGCCACGAGCCAGGGCCTCGGCCTCCTGCAGCGCAACTACTCCATCGCCTATCTCAGCGGGCCGGCCCCGGTCCCCCTGGAGGAAGGGTCCCGGGAGATGGTGGTGAAGCTGAAGCTTGTTGCCCGCGGGTCGACGAGCTACAGCCAGATGATCATCTCCGTGAAGGACTCCCTCGTCCGGCGGGTGGAGGGCACGCAGACCAGCGGAGACAAGGTCGTCATGGATTTCGCGAACATCCGCACCAACCAGGGGGTGCCTGATTCCCGGTTCGCCTATGATGCTCCGCCCTACGCGAACGTCATCCAGGACTGGCTTTTCGATCCGGAGCAGTAGGCAGTATGGAATCGATCGGTGAAAAACTTCGACTCGCCCGCGAGCGCAACAGCCTGACGATAGACCAGGTTGCACGCGAAACCCACGTCGCCAAGAGGTTCCTCAAGGCGCTGGAGGACGAGGACTTCTCCGCCTTCCCCGGTGAAACCTACGCCATGGGATTCCTGCGGAACTACTCCGAGTACCTCGGGCTGAACCCGGAAGAGCTCGTGGGGATCTACCGGAACATCAAGATCCAGGAGCAGCCTCTGCCCGATGAACGAGCTGCTCGAGTCCAAGCCCCGGCTGCCTTCCCTGCGGATCATCGTCTACGTCCTCGCGGCTGTGCTCGCCGTGGCGGCCGCGGGGTATCTCGTCTACCGCGCAACCGCCCGAGCGTCCGTCCCCGCCGCGGGGACCTCGCGCCCGGCCCAGGCCGCCGGCGCTGACTTCGTCTTCCAGGACGAGGTGCGCACGCAGTGGTTCACGCAGGGTGACGCCATTTCCGTCCCCTATCAGCTCCAAGAACTACAGGATCGTGGTGTTCGCCGTCGGCGACACCCTCACCCTGAAGGTCCCCGGGGGGACCGTCGAGATGGGGCTCGGCAAGGAACGGTACATCGACCTGGACGGCGACTCCAATCCGGAGCTCCGCGTCGTGTGGAACGACGTGGACCGCGGCTCACCGCAGAAGCGGGTGAACCTGGGCCTCTACCGCGTCTACCGGGCAGGCAGCGGCAGCAACGGCGGGCGCGGCAACGGATGCTTCGTCTGCCATCCCGGCCGCCGCCGGCTCGGTCACGCCCCCGGTTCGCTCGGACACGTTCAAGACGCTCGTCGCGGCCGCAGGCGGCCCAGGCGGGACTGTTCACGCTGGACTTCACGTTCAAGAATGACTGCTTCTTCCGTTACCTCGTTGACGCCGGTGACCGCGAAGACCGGTTTTTCCAGAAAGGCGAACAGTTCACCATTGACACCGCGCGGCAGCAGGTGACGATCTGGCTCTCGAACGCGGGAGCCGCCCGCATGCGCGTCCAGGGCAAGGATTTCGAGCTGGGCGATCTCGGAGAGGTGGCAACCCGCAGGATCGCGTGGCGGAGCGACACGGCGTCCGGCGGGTATGTCCTCGAGATCACACCCCTCTACTGAGCCCCCGGGCGCGCGGACGTCCCGACCGGCCGCGCCTTCCACGTCGAAAGCCTCGGCTGCGCAAAGAACCAGGTCGACTCCGAGCGGATGATCGCCGCGCTCGTCGGCGCAGGGTGGCGCCTGGCAGCCGCGCCCGAGGAGGCCGACGTCCTCATCGTCAACACGTGCGGCTTCATCTCCTCGGCCAAGAAGGAATCCATCGAGACGAGCCTCGAGCTGAAGCAGCGCAACCCGGAAAAGAAGGTGTTCATGGTCGGGTGCCTCTCGGAGCGCTACGGGCAGGATCTCGCGCAGCAGCTGCCCGAGATCGACGGGTTTCTCGGCAACCGCGACCCGTCGCGGATCGTCGAGCTGCTGGCCGGGACCGGTCGCGTTGTTCAGCGCACCCACAAGCCTTCGCGCGTACGAGCGCGAGCACCTGCTCTCCTTTCCCGGAAGCGCGTACCTGAAGATCGCCGAAGGCTGCCGGAACCGCTGCACGTACTGCGCCATTCCCCTCATCCGCGGAGACCTTGCCAGTCGACAGCCGGCCGAGGTGCGTGGAAGAGGCCCGGCAGCTGCTCGGTCGCGGGATCAGGGAGCTCGTCCTGATTGCCCAGGACCTCGGGTCCTACGGGCGCGATCTCGGCGAGCCGCGCGCTCCCGCGGCTCCTTGCGGATCTCTCCTGCGTTCCCGGGCGACTACTGGGTCCGGCTTCTGTACATCCATCCCGACCATTTTCCCGATGGCATCCTGGACATCATGGCGGATGACCCGCGGTTCCTGCCGTACTTCGACCTGCCCTTCCAGCACGCCGCCCCGGCTGTCCTGCGGGCCATGGGCCGGCGCGGGGATCCGGAGGCGAACCTCGCGCTGCTCTCCCGGATCCGCGGCGCGGCTGCCGTCGGCCGTCATCCGGTCCACCTTTCTCCTGGGCTTCCCCGGTGAGACCGATGCTGATTTCGCAGAGCTGCTTGTCCTTCCAGGAGCAGCGCCCGTCCCGACTGGCTGGGCTGCTTCACCTATTCCCGGGAAGAGGACACCCCGGCGTGGTCCATGCGCGGGCAGGGTGACGAAGCCCGTGGCAGAACGGCGCAAATCGGAGATCGAGATCCGCCAGGGGCCGATCACCGAGAGGTCCCTCGATGCGCACGTCGGGACGACGCTCGACGTCCTGGTGGAGGAGCAGGTGCAGGGAGAGCAGATGTCCCTCGGCAGGGCGTATCTCCAGGCGCCGGACGTGGACGGCCTGGTCGTGGTCAGGGCGAGCGCTGCGCCCGGGATCCCGGCTCGCGCGTGCGCATCGAGCGGCGCAACGGCGTCGATCTCGAGGGGTCTCCCCGTGAGCAGTGAGCCACGGGGACGAGGAGCCGGCCTATATCCGCGCGCTGAATCCCGAGCAGAAGGCAGCGGTGGTTCATTCGGGATCGCCCCTGCTGATCCTTGCCGGGGCGGGGTCGGGCAAGACCCGCGTGATCACCACGAAGATCGCGCACCTCGTGGACCGCCAGGGGGTGAACCCCCGCTCCATCCTCGCGGTGACCTTCACGAACAAGGCCGCGCAGGAGATGAAGGAGCGGGTGCTGGCCATGGTGCCGCACGCGGAGGAGGTGATGGTGAGGACCTTCCACTCCTTCGGCGCGTGGTTTCTCCGGCGCAACGCGAAGCTCGCGGGCCTGAGCCCCGATTTCCGCATCTACGACGAGGACGATTCCCTCTCGCTCCTGAAGAGCATCCTCGGAAAGTCCGAGGACCGCGGGTTTCTCCGCCGCAGCTACGAGGAGATCAGCAGGGTCAAGGACCTGGGCATCGGCGGTGATGCGCCGCCGGAGGAAATCGAGCGCGCCGGCTGCGCCCCGGACCTGTACGCGGCCTACGAGCAGAGGAAACAGGCTACGGGGAACGTCGATTTCGGGGACCTCATCCTCATGCCGCTGCAGCTCCTGCGGCACCACCCCGAGGTGCGCGGGCGCAGCAGGCAGAGGTTCCGCGTAGTGCTGGTGGACGAGTACCAGGACTCCAACACGGCGCAGTTCGAGCTCCTGCGCGAGCTGTGGGAGCCGGGGATCTATCTCTGCGTCGTCGGCGATGACGACCAGTCCATCTATGGCTTCCGCGGCGCGGAGGTGGGCAACATCCTCTCCTTCCCCAAGGTGTTTCCGGGGACCGAGGTCGTGCGCTTGGAGCGAAACTACCGCTCCACGCAGGCGATTCTCGACGTCGCCTCCGCGGTGGTTGCCAACAACACGGGCAGGCTGGGCAAGACGCTCTGGACCGAGAACTCTGCCGGGGAGCTGCCCGCGGTGAGCTGCCTCATGGACCAGGACGAGGAGGCGGATTTCTGCGCGCAGATTGCGCGCGACGATTTTGGCGGCACCGACCGCGATCCTCTACAGGATGAATGCGCAGTCCCTCCCGTTCGAGGAACGGTTCCGCAGGCTGGGAATCCGGTTCCGGCTCGTCGGCACGGTCCGCTTCTACGAGCGCGAGGAGGTGAAGGACGCGCTGGCCTAGCTTTCCCTCCTTGTCAACCGCAGCGACGAGGTGGCTTTCCGACGCGTCGTCAACCGGCCCGGCCGGGGAATCGGCGCGGTCAGCGTGGAGAAGATCGTCGAGGAGTGGCGCGCCGGTGCAGGCGGGGGCATGGACCTTCTCGGCGCCTGCCGCCGTTCGTCGGGCCGCCTCGGACTCCGCGCCCGGTCAGGGCTCGCGGATTTTCTGTCCTGCCTCGAGGAGCTGTCCGACAGGGTCGAGGAGGTTCCCCTCGCCGAGCTCGCCCGTGTGCTCCTCTCGCGCACCGGTCTGTACGAGATGTACCGCACCAGGGACACGCTCGAACGATACGGACAAGACCGCAAATCTGGAAGCCCTCGTGAGCGCAATGGCAGACGCCGGAGCGGGCCCGGCGGCTCTCACGGCATTCCTGGAAAGCGTGGCCCTTGCAAGTCCGCTGGATACTGCCGGGGCGGCCGAGAACGCCCGTGTGACCCTCATCACGCTTCACAACACGAAGGGACTGGAGTTCGACCGGGTCATCATCACCGGGCTGGAGGAGGGCATTTTCCCGCACAATTCCAGCAGCGGCACCGTCCAGGACCTCGAGGAGGAACGCCGCCTCTTCTACGTCGGGGTCACGCGGGCGCGGGAGCAGCTCTTCATGACCTGGTGCCTGCGGCGCAGGCTTTTCGGCCGCACCACCGAGATGTCGCCGTCGCGATTCCTCGACGAGATCCCCGACGGCATGGTCCGAAAGACCGGGGTCGGCGCCGAGCCGGCGGCGGACGGGGAGTTCCCCGTCGGAACCGGTGTCTACCATGACGAGTACGGCACCGGCGTTGTGGAGCGCTCGTGGTATACTGACGGCAGCCAGCTCGTGCAGGTGAGGTTCCAGTCGGGCCGGGTGGGGAAGTTCCTCCCGAAATACGCCCGGTTGGAACGGGTGGATCTGGAGTGACAACAACCGACAGGCGCTTGATGAAGGATGTCCAGGGGAGCCGGGACTTCCGCAATATGCCCATCCAGAAGGTGGGGATCCGCAATATCAGGTATCCGATCACGGTCCGTGACAAGAGCCGCGAAACGCAGCAGACGGTGGCCAACGTGAGCCTCTCGGTGAACCTTCCGCATACGAACCGCGGGACGCACATGAGCAGGTTCATCGAGGTCCTGGACCGGTTCAAGAACGAGGTGAGCTACCAGAGCCTCGACCTCATCCTCATCGAGATCAAGAAGGCCCTGAAGGCCGAGGAGTCTCACATCGAGCTCGCCTTCCCGTTCTTCCTGAGGAAGAAGGCCCCCGTCTCGGGTATGGAATCGCTCATGTCCTATGATTGCATGATCGAGGCGACCTACGTGAATCACCTGGAGATCGCCACGCGCGTCGATGTCCCGGTGCACACCCTGTGCCCCTGCTCCAAGGAGATCTCGGACTTTTCCGCGCACAACCAGCGGGGAACGGTGTCCATCACGGTCGGCATGACGAAGTTCATCTGGATCGAGGACCTCATCCAGATCGCGGAGGAATCCGCGTCCAGCCCCGTGTACGCCCTCCTGAAAAGGGAGGACGAGAAGCACATCACGGAGCGCGCGTACGAAAACCCGCGGTTCGTGGAGGACGTGGTCCGCGAGGTGGCTCTCAAGCTGCAGGCCCTGCCCGGGCATACGCTACCAGGTCATCGAGGCGGAGAACTTCGAATCGATTCACAACCACAGCGCATACGCGGTCATCGCGAAGAGGGCGGATGACGGATAGCCGGCTTCTGCAGGAGATCCCCTGCATCCGCAGGGCGCGCGGTTTCCGGGTCTATGACCAGCAGGGAAGGCGATACCTCGATCTCTTCCGTGACGGTGCCCTCCTCGGGCATCGGAGCGCGGGCTCCATCACTGCGATGAAATCCGCGCTCTCGCAGGGGCTGGCTGCCTCTCTTCCCTCCGTCTGGGAAAAGAGACTCACGACCGCCCTTGTCCGGGCATTTCCCCGGTATCCCGGAGGTCAGGCTGTACTCCTCTCACGAACGGGCCGTGGAGGCGGTCTGCCGCTACCTCGGCGGCCCGATGCGCCAGCCGGCGCATGACCCCGCGCTCAACGGGGCTCCCCGCGCGGGCCTGCCCGGTCGTGATCTGGCGGCCCCTGCTGCCGGCCGACGCCGCCGGTGCGCGCGCTCTCCTTCCCCTCATGCCGATGAGGGTTGCCGGGGCGCCTGCGCCGGTCTGCTTTGCCGAAACGGCGCCACCCTCGGTGCCCCTGTCGGACACCGTCCCCGGCTTCATCCTCGCGGCCGCCCTGCGCAGTTTTTCGGCAATCATCTCTCCGTCCGATGGAGGGGCGGGCCTGCTTGCAAACCCTCGCGTGGAGAAGGCCCTCGATGCCGCTGCCGGCTGGGCGGCGCGAAGGCCCGTACGTGAAGGCGCTGTTCCCGGAATCCGAGTACCCGCGGGTGCACGCGGAGTTCCTGCGTGCCGGCGTTCTCCTCTGCCCTGGCTATCCCGGGCCAAGCGTTCTGCCCGGGAGACTGTTCACCCGGTGAGTCGCGTCTCCTGGCCGATCTTTTCACTGGCTTTCCTGGAGGATGACATGGGAATCGTTTCATTTGCGCAGGACGCGTCCCACCTCGCACTCGGTGCCTTTGCCACATTCTGCGCGATCCTTCTGTGGTCGCGCACGCGTGATCTTGCCTGGACCTTCGTCATCATCGCGGCCATCCTGTCGTACGCGGACATCGTCCTGGCCACCCTGCGCGGCTTCGGGATTCTCGGCGAGGACCTGCTGAGCTACCGCGGCGTGCCGGTCCTCCAGATTGCGCTGGCGAACCTGCCCCTCCTGTTCTCCGGCCTGGGGTTCCTGGTTGCCGCCTCCCGGAAGCGGATGCCCTAGCCGTGGCCCCCATTCGCGTCATTCCCGCGCGCGACGAGGCGAACATCGAGCAGAAGCTCGTGACCCTCCTGCTGGCCGCCGTCCAGGAAAAGCCGGACATGATCATCTCGGTATTCGCCGGCACACCGGCGTTCGGCGCGTACCACCTCCTGGTGGAGCGTGCCCGCGCGGAGCTCGTGGATTTCTCCCGGGTCAGGTTCGTCGTGTTCGACGAGCTCCTGCCGCCGGGAGCCGCACGGGATTGCCCGCGATCCGGATGCCGGTCAGTTCCGCTCCGTGCTGGACGAGCGGCTCTTCATTCCGCTGGCCGTGCCTGCTGACAACGTCATTGCCTACTCTCCCGCGAGGGACCGCGCAGCCGAAACGGCGCGGATCAGCAGCTTTCTTGCCTTTTCGGGAATCGACATCGCCCTCCTCTCCGTCGATTCGCGCGGCCACATCGGCTTTCACGCCAGCGGTTCCAACCTCGATTCCACGGCCGGCATCGTGAAGGTGGAAAACGCCCAGAGATGGGAAGCGAAGGAGGCCTTCTCCCTGGGCCTCGCGGACCTGGCCCGGGCCACGCGCATCCTGCTGTTTGCCGCGGGCCGCAACATGGCGGAAATCGTTCGGCGGCTGACGGAAGGAACGTTCGATCCCTCCGTTCCCATCTCGGTACTGCAGCGTCACGGCAATGTGATCCTCGTGGCTGACGCGGGTGCCTCTTCCCGCATTGCTCGCGAAGAGCGGATCCACGGGTTCTACTCCGGCTTCTTCATCGTGGATGCGCAGTCGGTGCCCAGCGGGCGGCGCGTCCTCATTGTCTCTCCCCACCCGGATGACGCGCCGATCAGCGTCGGGGGGACCATGGCGATGATCAGCGGGGCCAACAGGGTGGTGACGGCGGTAATGACGACGGGCCACCGCTCCTTCATCTACGGAACACAGCGGGATGAGAGAATCGCCATCCGCGAGGCGGAGGTGGTGAAGGAGTCGCGGTTCCTCGGCGTCGAGCCCCGTTTCCTGCGCCTGCCCTTCTATGACGGCAACTACGAGGTCACGGAGCGGGACCTGGAGATATTCATCTCCCTGCTGCGCGAGATCGATCCGGACTGGATATTCACCGCCGCATCCCAAGGACAGCCACCCCGCCCACATCGCCAGCCGGGCGGTTGCCATGGAGTCGCTGCGGCGCTTCCTCGCCGGGACTCGCAAGGTCGTCGACCTGTGGAATTACGAAGGTCCCTGGGCGCTGTTCAACCGGGGGGATTTCAATTCCATCGTCACCGTTCCACGGCTTGCCTTCGAACGAAAGCTCCAGGCAATCCGCGCACACGAATCGCAGGTGGCGCGCACGCCGTACGATGTCGCCGCCGAGTCACTGGCCCGGTTGCGCTCGGCCCTCGTTCCCGAATCGGAGCTGGCCGGGTTCGGCGCGCGGCCCCCCCGCCTCGATGCGTGGATTGAGCTTTTCAGACGGGAGACGATACGGGGTGAGCTGGCAGGGACGCAGCGGCAGTGCAGAAATGCCGCTCCGCTGACACAAAAAAGCCCGGTCGAGCCGGGCTTCACAGGCTCGGTTTCAGGAGTCCTACTCGATGATGATTGCTTCCGCCGGGCAGTCAGCCGCCGAGTCGCGCACGGCCTTTTCCAGATTGGGCGGCACCTCGGGGGTGATGACCTCGGCGGTGTCCTTTCCCATCTTGAAGACCTGGGGCACGCCGTCGGTGCACAGGCCGCACGCCGTGCAGAGGTCCGGGTCTATCCTCACCTTCATTGCTTGCTCCTTCCTGATGTGATGGCCCGCATCTTCGCGCGAGGGTTGCGGGGCACCACGACCATACCCCAATTCAGCGCGCATTTCAATACAGGTCGAACGTGACCAGCGATTCCTGAGCATCCCCGGAACTTGACATCCCCCGAGATTTCGCTATCCTTGGCGCAGAATACAATTCCTAGTCGGAGGCTTCGCATGATAGCTCTCACCATCGGCGTCATCCTCATCCTCTTCGCGGTGTACTCGGTTCTTCCCGTGTCGTGGAGCCTGCAGTGGTGGCCCGAGGTCATCCAGTTCCTCAAGGGCGGAGTCCCCATCCTCGCCGTCTTCATCGGCCTGATCGCGTTCTTCGTCGGCGTGGCGGATATCAAGGACAAGATGGAGGCAAAAAAGGAAGAAGCGGAGGAGAAGGAAGAGGCGAAGAAGCCTGATCCGGGACGGGCACCACTTGACATTCCCCAGCCGGTGTGTAAATTTACCCTTCCTGCGGCCGTGCGCCGCATTTTTCCACGGAAGGGTTGAGACAACGATGAAAACGATATTCGTGAATCCTGCCGACATCGAGCACAAGTGGTATCTCGTCGATGCGGAGGGGAAAGTCCTCGGACGGCTGGCCTCGCGCGTCGTGGCCGTCCTCCGGGGCAAGAACAAGCCCGAGTACGCCCCCCACTGGGACATGGGCGACTCGGTTGTCATCATCAACGCGGACAAGATCCGGGTCACCGGCCGCAAGCCCGCGCAGAAGATGTACTACCGGCACTCGCGCTACCCGGGCGGCTTCCGCGCCGAGCCCTTTGAAAAGGTGTTCGCCCGCAAGCCGGCCTGGCCGCTGGAAAGGGCCATCGAGGGCATGCTGCCCAAGGGCGCCCTCGGCCGCAAGATCTTCAAGAGGCTGAAGGTGTACGCCGGGTCCGAGCATCCGCACGCGGCGCAGAAGCCCATCAAGCTCGAGATTTCCTGAGAAACGAGGAGAAGCCCTTGGTCAAGAATCTGACGGTCGCAACTGGCAAGCGAAAGACTTCCATTGCCCGCGTATTCCTCAGGGACGGCGCGGGAAATGTGTCGGTCAACGGCAAGACCGTGGAGGAATACTTCGCGGGCCTCCCCACGGCGCAGAGCGTACGGGCTCCCCTTGACGTCACCAACAACACGGGGAAGTTCGACGTCCTGATCACCGTCCGCGGCGGCGGGATCTCCTCCCAGATCGAGGCATGCCGCCACGGCATTGCCCGGGCCTTGAACGCGTACGATGCCACCAACCACGTCCCGCTTCGCGCAAACGGCTTTCTCACGCGTGATCCCCGCATGGTGGAGAGGAAGAAGTACGGACAGTCGGGAGCCCGGCGCCGGTTCCAGTTCTCCAAGAGGTAATCCCGAAGCAAACGACGGGAGCGCCGCTTCACAGGACGGCGCCCCGGAAAGTTTCGAGGTTCTTTCGGTCGAGCTCAGGGGAGCTGCCGGAGAGATGGTTCGAATCCATCTCTCCGACGGCTCTTTTTTTATGCTCCACGCGGAGATTTTCGCCCGGTGCCGGCCTGTCGGCCGGCTCCGCGCTGGACACTGAAACCAGGGCACGGCTCTGTGCCCGATCGGACCGTGTGCGCGCGCGGGTGCAGGCCCTGAGGCTGCTTTCCCGGGCCGCGCACACGCGCCGCGGGCTGGCCCGGAAGCTCGCCGCGCGCGGCTTCACGGCGCCCGCAATCCGCTATGCCCTCTCCGCGCATGGCAGAGCTGGGCTACCTCGACGACCGGGCTTTCGCGGAGTCATGGCTGCGCTCCCGCCTGTCCTCGGGGAAGGACGGGGGCACGGCGTTGTATCGCGGACTGCTCGCCCGCGGCGTTGCGCGGCAGCTGGCCGAGGAAGTGGTGAGTGACGCTTACTCGTACGAGGAAGAACTGCGGAACGCCCGCAGGCTCGTCGAAGGCTTGTCGCGCAGCGCTGCCATCCGCCGGCTGGCCGGGCGCGGCTTCCGTTCCCGCACTATTGCCGCGGTGATCCGGGAGATTCCGCGAACAGCTCGTGAACCGCAGGAGGACTGAAAGCTGAACCGCGCCGCCAGGACGGATCCGGCCAGGTCCAGGATCCGCGGGCAGCTGTCCAGGAGCGACGGAATCGGAAGTGGACACGATCCCCGCCGAGACCTTCAACGGGTAATCGGCGCTCCGGGCAAGGGAGACCTCGCACGGACACGGGAGCGCCGCCAGGCGCGACCGCAGGTCCTCCGCCATGAGCCCCGAGAAAGCAATCGGCAGGTCCAGGAATGCATCGACCCGCGCCGGCCTCAGCCGGGCAATCTCGGTGAGGATTTCATCCATGGCGCGCGGCGTGAGCCGCCCGGCCCTGTAGCTGCCGTGCGTTTCGGAGGCGTCCCGCACCACGCCGTCGTCGGCGCAGTACAGGACACGGCCTTGAAGGTAGCTCTCGACGGTGATGAGAACATTGTACCAGTCCAGCGCAATTGCCTGTCCGTCAACAGCACCAGCCGCGACGATCTTCATCCTGCGTCGTTGCGGCCGTCGCGCTCGGCACGACACCTCTGAAACAGGCAGTTTCTCTGAATCCGCGACAGACTGTGCCGGTCTCCGACCAGTTTGAGCGTGGCTTTTTCGGGATACGATTTTTCCAGAAGGAGCCTGTACGTTGCTGCAGGCCTCTTCGAAATTATTCGTTGACATTATGGATATAATTGGTATACTGAATACTATTGAGAATTATCCGCACGCAACCGAAAGGATAGCAGAAATGGGGAAGAAGGAAAAGAAGGTTCGGATTTTTTCGGCTCTCGAGGTTGCGGATATCTGCGGCGTGGTCAACCAGACCGCCATCAACTGGATCAAGAACGGATTCCTGAAAGCCTTCATGACGCCCGGCGGCCAATACCGCGTCTACGCCGAAGACCTGCTCGCGTTTCTTTCGTCTCGCGGAATGCGTGTCCCCGAAGGCCTCGGGGAGGGAGTGGAGACGGGCCCCGACTGGAAGCGCATCCTCATTGTCGACGACGATGAAACGATCAACATGCTGCTCAAGCGGTACCTCAGCCGCATCTCGCCGGGACTCACGGTCCTGCAGGCATTCGATGGGTTCGAGGCGGGCAAGCTCATCTCCGAGTCGCGCCCGGGCGTGATCCTCCTGGACATCAACCTGCCGGGCATCGACGGGCACAAGCTGTGCCACCGCATCAAGGAGGACCCCAGCCTCGGCGCGCCCATCATCATCGCCATCACGGGGCTTGCCGACGAGGGCGTGGGCGAGCGTATCCTCGGCGAGGGTGCCGACGCTTTCCTGCGGAAGCCGCTGGACTTCGACAAGCTGTGGTCGACAATCGAGGAGCTCACCAGTTCCCGCACGAGCAAGGAGACGGCGGGGTGAGCGGCTCGCCGCTTGTTCTCATCGTGGAGGACGAGGATTCGATCCGCCTCACCCTCCGCGACTACCTGAAAAAAAAGGGCCATAACGTGGTTGTTGCGTCGGACGGCGTCGGCGCCATCAAGCAGATCCTCGACCACTCGGTGCGCCTGGTCGTCACCGACTACCGCATGGACATCCTCGGAGGGGACTACTGGATCCGCTTCCTCCGCGAGTTCTGCCCCGAGAAGAAGGTCATCATCACCAGCGGCTTCCTGCAGCCGGAGTTCCCCATTCCCTATCCCGTCGTCTACAAGCCGTACGACTACTCGGAGCTGGAGGGGCTCATCCGCAGGATCCTCTCTGAGTCGGATTGAACGGGAAAGCCGGGATGCCCGGGGCGGGACGCTCGGGAAACGCGGCATTCCACGCCGTTGTCTCGGGACGGGTGCAGGGTGTCGGCTTTCGGTACTCTGCCGTCCGCCAGGCGCGGGCACTGGGTATTTCCGGCACGCGTGGCCAACCTCCCTGACGGGAGCGTCGAGGTCGACGCGGAAGGAGATGCGGCGGACCTCGAGCGCATGCTGGCGTGGCTCCGCCGGGGGCCGCCCGGAGCGCACGTCCGGGAGGTCCAGGTTGACTGGACTCCCTGGAGCGGCCGTTTCAGGGAGTTCGACGTGGATTTCTGAGTGCTTGCCTGCGCGGCCGCCTTGTGGTAGAAGGAGTGTCGGAATGTGTGGGATATTCGGCTACGCGGGACCCGATGCACGGCCCGAGGTATCTGATTGAGGGAATCAAGCGGCTGGAATACCGGGGCTATGATTCCTGGGGGCTGTGCCTCGCGTCGGAGAACAGCCTCGCGCTTCTGCGGCGGGTGGGAAGGATCGGCGGCGTGGACAGCTCCGCCCTGTCCATCGGCCGGGAACACACCGCGCGTTCTGGAATTGCGCACACGCGCTGGGCAACTCACGGCGCTCCCACGGAAATCAACGCGCACCCTCATGCCGACTGCACCGGGCGCATAGCACTCATCCACAACGGGATCATCGAAAACCATGCGGCTCTGCGCGCAACCCTCGTGTCCAAGGGGCACCGATTCACCAGCGACACCGACACCGAAGTCATTCCACACCTTGTCGAAGAGATCCTGAAATCCGAGCCCGACTTTGCTTCTGCGTTCCTCGCCGCGATGAAGCTCCTGGTGGGAGCCTACGGGATAGCTGCCGTGTGGGCGGGGACCCCGGACACGGTGTACGTGGCCCGGCATGGCAGCCCCATCGTGCTCGGCGTCGGCAGGACATGCACGCTCGTGGCAAGCGACCCGGCCCCCCTCGTGGCCCATACCCGGGACGTCATCTACCTCGATGACGGGGAGGCCGCCATTCTCCGACCCGACGGGTTCGAGACACGGACCCTCGAGGGAGCGCCCGTCAGCAAGCAGGTTCACCAGGTGGCGTTCAGCCTCCCGGATATCGAGCGGGGGGGCTACCCCCACTTCATGCTGAAGGAGATCGCCGAACAGCCGGAATCCATCCGCAACGCGCTGAGGGGAAGAATCGTGCGCTCCGAAGGCACCGCGAAGCTCGGCGGGGTCGGGGAGGAGCTCCTGCGCAAGGCGCGGCGCTGTCACATCGTCGCCTGCGGCACCTCCTGGAACGCCGGCATGGTCGGAAAGTACCTCCTGGAGAATCTCGCGCGCATCCCGACGCAGGTCACCTTTGCCGCGGAGTTCCGCTACGCGCACCCGGTGCTTGAGCCGGACACCCTGGTCATCGCCATCAGCCAATCCGGGGAAACGGCGGACACGCTTGCCGGGGTGCGCGAAGCCCGGCTCATGGGCGCCGAGACAATCGGCATATGCAACGTCGTCGGATCCACCATTGCCCGGGAATGCGGGAGGGGAATCTACATCCACGCGGGGCCGGAGATCGGAGTGGCCTCGACGAAGGCTTTCACCAGTCAGCTCGTGGTCCTCAGCCTGCTGGCGGTGCACATGGGGCGCATGCGCGGCATGTCCCTGCGCGCGGGCATCGTCTTCCTCGATGCCCTGGAGCGGCTGCCCGAGCAGGCGGCGCAGATCCTCGAGGAGAAGGAAAAGATCGCCGCGATTGCCCGTGCCTACGCACAGTGCCGCGACTTCCTTTTCGTGGGACGGCTCTACGAATACCCCACGGCGCTGGAGGGTGCGCTGAAGCTCAAGGAGATTTCGTATGTGCACGCCGAGGGAGTCCAGGCGGCGGAGATGAAGCACGGACCGATCGCCCTCATCGAGCCAGGCGTCCCCACCGTGGTCCTGGCGGCGCAGACAGAGATCCGCGACAAGATGCTGGGCAATATGCACGAGATCCTCGCGCGCTCGGGCAAGGTCATCGCGGTAGGGCAGGAGGGAGACGAGGAGCTGGCGGGGCTTGCCAATGACACGATCTTCATCCCGAAAACCCTGGACCCGCTCATTCCTATCCTTTCCGTGATTCCCCTGCAGCTTCTGGCCTACTACGTTGCAGTTGAGCGGGGGTGTGACGTGGACAAGCCCCGCAACCTCGCAAAAAGCGTCACGGTGGAGTAGGCCATGGAGCCCAGGATCGTTCTGTTCGAGGATCATCTCCTGGAGGACATGGCCCCGATTTCCCTCACCCGTCCGGCGTTTGCCGTGACCTGCGCGTGCTACACGCTTTACGAGATCATGACGGGGCCTGACACGCGCACGGGCTCCGGCGGCGGGCCCGCTTCGCGTGCCGCCGTACATTGGATTGTTCGCGACTACCTGGCAAAAACAACGGCCCAGCGCTATCCCGCGGAACCGATCCAGCCTGGGGGCATGCTCTTCTTTTTGAATGCGTCGGTGGTTCCTGACGTGCGCTACGCAGACCGGATCCGGCAGCTTTGGGAAAAGGGGAAGCCTTTCGTGGCCACCACCGGCCGACGGGTCTCGGCCGCGCTGGTCCCCGCGGGAAGCGCGATGCCCGCGCCGCTCACCGCCCAGAACGTCACTCCATGGCTCCTGGAGATGAAGCTCCCGCTCATGGAGGAGGAGCTGTTCCACACTTTCGACCACCAGTACGAGGTGATCAAGTACCTCGAGCCCCTGTTCGCCGGCAACCTCGCCCACCGGATCCGCACCGGCGGCTACCACGAAGTTGCGCCGGGGGTGTTTGCGCAGGACAATGTCACCCTCGCGGCCTCGGCCGTATTCCGCACGAAGGACGGGCCCGTGGTTCTGGAAAGGGACGTCGAAGTCGCCGATTTTGCCTACGTTGTCGGGCCCGTGCATGTGGGGGAGCGGACCAGGATAATCGAGCGGGCGTCGCTGAAGGAGCACGTCTGCATCGGGGAGACATGCAAGATCGGCGGCGAAGTCGAGGCTAGCATCGTCGAGGGCTTCACGAACAAGCAGCACCATGGCTTCCTGGGGCATTCCTGGGTCGGCTCGTGGGTGAACCTGGGTGCCGGCACGAGCAACAGCGACCTGAAAAACACCTACGGAGAGGTGCGGCTGGAATACCCCCATCGCCGCGTGGAAACCGGGATGCAGTTTCTCGGGTGCGTGATCGGGGACTTTGCCAAGAGCGCCATCAACACGAGCATCTTCACGGGCAAGGTCATCGGCGTGTCCAGCATGCTCTACGGGTTCATTGGCTCCAACGTGCCCAGCTTCTGCAACTACGCCCGCTCCTTCGGCCAGATAACGGAGTGCCCGGTGGACCAGGCCGTGCTCATCCAGAAGAGGATGTTCGCCCGGCGCAGCATCTCCCAGACGCCCGAAGACGTGCTGCTGCTGCGCGACGTTTTCGAGCTCACCCGCGGCGAGCGTCTCATTTCCGACGAGCCCCCGGCGCTGTAGAGTCCCCGGGGTACTGGCCCAGCCTCTCGGTGACGAACGAGGCAATGCCGGGATCAATGCCGGCGCTTGCCTCGCGGAACCGCCGGGCTACGGGGCCTGCGTTGAAGGCACCGTCAGCGACAATGATCGGAGTCATCTTTGAATGGCCGGGAATCTCGCCGCCATCCACCCGGTCGTGCCGGAAGCCGCGGGCGAGTGTCCAGGTGAGGGCACGCTCCCGCTCCTCCTTGTCATAGCAGAGCTGGAAGCCGATCATCCCCCCGTCATCGTTGTACCAGACGATCAGGTCGAAATAGTCGTCCGTGAACCACCTGCGGAAGCCTTCAGCAGGGATCTGGCGGGGATTGCGGATCTCGCTGAGCATGCACACGCCTCCTCTGCCCGGAAGTATACTCCTCGGTGTGATGGGGAAACAACGATATGACAGGCGATGACCGGGCAGCGCTGCTCCGTCCCGGCTTGCAGGGAACAACAGGCCGGGGCGAAGCGTGGGCCGACCTGGGCGCGGGTTCCGGCGCATTCACTCTCGCGCTCGCCGAGCTTCTCGGGCCGTCGGCATCCATCATCGCCGTGGACCGCGACGCGCGGGCGCTGAGGAATCTCACCGGCGGCGCCGGCGCGAGGTTTCCGCTTCTTTCCACTCTCCACGCGGATTTTACCGGCGACGTGTCCCTTCCTCCGCTTGACGGGATTGTCATGGCCAACGCGCTGCACTTCCATGCCGATCCATGCGCGCTACTCCTGCACGTCGCGCGGTGGCTGAAACCAGGGGGCCGGCTCATTCTCGTCGAGTATGATATCGAGACGCGGAACGTCTGGGTGCCGCACCCTCTACCGTGGGCCCGGTTTCCTTCGGCGGCGGACTGCGCGGGGCTCAGGGGCGCGCGTCTCCTGGGGAGGTGTCCCAGCCGGTACCACGGACAAATGTATTCGGCGGCGGCTGAGGCCCCGTGACCCGCCGTGATGTGCTTCCTCCGTGTCCTCTGGCGCGAACGGGTCCCGGCGTGTACGCTCTTCGAGGAGGAACCTACCCATGGGCACGACGCGCAGGGCAATTGACGACGGTGACTGGAACATGGCTTTCCTGTTTCCCGACGAGGTCGCGGAGGCGCGGTCGCGCACCGGGCTTGTCATCCTTCCCCTGGCGCCGATCGAGTGGCACGGACCGCACCTGGCCATGGGGTGCGACGGTCTGCTGGCCCATGCGTTTGCGCGCAGGATCGCCAGGGACTTGAAGAGTCCTTATTTCCCGCCGCTGTTCGTCGGAACCGAACGGGAACGCCGCCCCGAGACGCTCTCTGCGCTGGGCTTTCCAACTGCCGCCTACGTCGAGGGAATGGACTTTCCTGCCAACTCCGTGAAAAGCGCCTACATCCGTGAAGAAGTCTTCAGCCTCATTGTCCGCAGCACGCTGGATGCGCTCCTGCATCGAATGGCGTACAAGGCTGTGGTAATAGTCAATGGGCACGGCGCGGACAACCAGCGCGGGGTGCTGGACCGCCTCTGCGCGGAATACAACGCTGGCGGCGCGCGGCGTGTGATGTGGGTCTACCCGGGCTTTCCCCGGTCCCTCGTGGCCGGGTCCATCGGCCACGCGACAGCTGAAGAGTCATCCATGCTCATGGCCATGTGGCCGGGGTGCGTGGACCTTTCCCGGCTCCCGTCATCGGGCCCCTTGCGCAACATCGACCACGCCGTGGTTGACGGGGACACTTTTGACGGCGCCTCGACGCCGGATTTCACGGTCCGCCCGGACCAGGATCCGCGCCTCCATACCAGGGCCGAGACCGGCGAGCGGTTGGTGGAGGAGGCGGCGCGCGAAGCGGTGGCGGACATCCGCGCCTGGTGCCCTCCTACAGGTTGAGGATTTCGTTGCCCAGGAGTCTCTCGATGACCAGCGTGGCCGCTCCGAGCGAGCCCGAGTCGGACTCGAAGACGCTTTTCATGATGGCCGTCCGCTGCGCGATGGCATGCAGTGCCCGCCTGCCGCACGATGCGCTCGATTCCCTCCAGGATCAGCCCGTGCAGCTCCTCCACCACTTCCCCCGCCAGGATCACCGTGCCCGGGTCGAAGATGTTGATGAGGTCCGCCACGCCTATGCCGACGCTCTCCTCGATCTCCGCCACCACGATGTTGGCAAGCTTGTCTCCTTCCATGGCCGCGCGGCACACCTGGGGGAGCGCGAGGGACCTGTCGGGATCGGGCAGGGAAACAAGGGTGGTGGAAACGCCGGCGGCGATGAGCTCCCGGACCCGGGCGAGGATCGCATTGGTGGACACCAGCGCCTCCAGGCAGCCCCGGTTTCCGCATTTGCACAGGGGCCCGTTCTCCTTCACCGTGATGTGTCCGAACTCACCGCTGACGCCGTTCTTGCCCCTGTAGATGCGGTTGTCCAGGATGATGCCCGACCCGACTCCCAGCCCGATGTAGAGGAACAGGAAGCTGTCCACGTTCTTCACCGCCCCGTGCCTTTTTTCCGCGAGGGCCATGCACCGCACCGCGTCGTCCAGGAGAACGTCCACGCCGAACCGCTCTGCCACCAGGGCGGCCAGGCGCACGTTCTCCCACCCCGGGAGCCCCGGGCAGTACACCACGACCCCGGAGCGGGCATCGACCAGGCCGGCAACACCGATGCCGATCCCGAGAAGCGGGCCGTTTTCAGAAGCCGCGCATGCCCCAATAGCCGCCGCGGTTTCAGAAACCAGGCGCTCCTGCAGCGGACCCTGCTCATCCGTGGAAGGGTGGGATTCTTTCTGGTAGATCGTGGAGCCGTCGAACCCGAGAGCGGTCAGGCTGAGCCGGCCGGGCTCGATCACGGCGCCGATCGTGAACCCGTAGCGCCGGGCCAGCCCGATGACGGAAGGCCTTCTGCCGCGCCCGCTGCTCTTGAGCTGGCTTCCCTCGACGAGCATCCCCACCGAGATCAGCTCATCGACGAGCCTCTTGGCCGTTGCGACGCTCAAGCTGCAGGAATCTGAAATCTGTTTTCGGGAGAGCGGTCCATGGTCGCGGACCGTGTTGAGGATCACGCGCCGGTTCCGGGCGGCATTATCGATGTGACTCAGCCCGAGGTGATCGATCTACTCCTCCATTTTTTGTGCATAGTAGCAGCAAACGTGGGCGCTGGCAAGAAGAATGAGCAATAATCGGATTTTCGTGCACCTGATTTACCTGATTCTTCCTTGACAGACGGCGATTTCAAGGATTAGTGTGAGCCGAAATCGACTGGATGAGAGGGGCAAAATGACCTACGCAAAGAAGGACCTCGCTCTCTTCGGCGGTCCCCGGGCAAAAACCTCCCCGAACATTCCCATGTTCCCGGGCGGCCTGGAAATCGGCGCAGAAGAAAAGAAAGAAGTCATGGAGGTGCTGGACAACAAGTACCTCTTTCGCTACTACGGTCCGAAGGATTCCCCCTCCAAGGTCCTGGCGCTGGAAGAAGAGTACGCGAAGTACCTTGGCACCCGTCACTGCCTTGCCCTGAACTCCTGCACCTCCGCGCTCATCACTGCGCTCGTGGCGGTCGGCGTGGGCCCCGGAGACGAGGTCATCGTTCCCTCCTATACCTTCTTCGCTACCTGCGCGGCGGTAGTCGCGGCGCGCGCCATCCCGATCGTGGCCGAGGTGGACCGCTCCCTCACCATGGACCCCGTGGATCTCGAGAGGAAGATCTCTCCTCGGACGAAGGCGATCATCCCCGTTCACATGCGGGGAATGCCGGCAAAGATCGACCGGATCATGGAGATCGCCCGCAGGCATTCGCTGAAGGTGATCGAGGACGTGGCCCAGGCCAACGGGGGCGCCTTTCGCGGCAAGCCCCTTGGGTCGTTCGGCGACATCGGCTGCTTCTCCCTGCAGTTCCACAAGATCATCACCTCCGGGGAAGGCGGGATCCTCGCAACGAACGCCGACCTCCTGTACACCCGCGCCCAGGCCTACCACGACGTGGCGGCGTGCTGGCGCAAGGATCGCTTCGCGCCGCCCGAGTTCGAGGGCGAGATCTTCTTCGGCGTGAACTTCCGCATGAGCGAGCTCACGGGCGCGGTTGCCCTGGCGCAGTTCCGGAAGCTGGACATGATCGTTTCCCGCATGCGCCGCAACAAGAAGCTCATCAAGGACCGGGTTCGGGATCTCAAGGGCCTGGAGTTCCGCGAGGTGACCGACGAGGCGGGAGACACGGCCATCTGCCTGATCTGGTACCTCCCGAAGGCTGCCCAGGTGGAGGAATACGTCAAGGCGCTGCACGCGGAAGGCGTCGAGGCGGGCGGGATCTACAACAAGGGCGTCCCGGACTGGCACATCTACCCGCACTGGAAGATGCTCATCGAGAAGATGATGCCCACCGAGAAGGGCTGCCCGTTCAACTGCGCGCAGAGCGGCCCCGTCTCCCGACTACAAGGCGGATGCCTGCCCCCAGACCATGGAGCTGCTGGGCAGGTCGGTGCACATGGACATCCCGCCGCAGCTCACGGAGAAGGACTGCGAACAGGTGGCAGAGGCAATCCGCAAGGTGACCTCGGTCCTGCTGGCCTAGGGAGGGGCGATAATGGCAAAGCTCAGCGCCTGCATCGAGCCGTTCTTCTCCGAGCTCCCGTATGCTGAGCGCATCCGCCGCGTGGCGGAGCTGGGGTTCACCGCGTACGAGTTCTGGTTCCATGACAAGCGCTTCGACGGCAAGGGCCTCGTCCCGGAGAAGAAGGACTTCGACCAGATCGCGGAGCTGAACGCGAGGCACGGCCTCACAACCGCCGATTTCGTCTTCAACCATCCCGACGGGGGGATCGTTGCTTCCCTCATCGACGCGAAGGACAGGCCCCGGCTGCTGGACTCCATCGAGGAAATGATCGGCCTGGCAAAGAAGATCGGATGCCGGTCACTGATCAGCGGAAGCGGAAACAAGGTGCCGGGGCTCGGGCGGGAGAAGGCGCTGGACAGCATGGTGGAAGGCCTGTCGAGCCTCGCGCCGGTGTGCCGGAGGAACGGGATCACCCTCATCGTCGAGCCATTCAACTCCCGCGTGGACCATCCCGATTACTTCCTGGACAATCCCGAGACATGCGTCGAGGTGCTGCGACGGGTGAACAGCCCGAATGTGAAGATGCTCTTCGACATCTACCACATGCAGATCATGTACGGAAACATTCTCCTGTTCGTCAGGCAGAACCTCGAGCACATCGGGCACTTCCACATTGCCGGAGTTCCCGGGCGGCATGAGCCGATCCCGAGCGAGCTGGATTTCGCATTCATCCTGAAGCAGATCGACGCGATGGGATACACGGGATACTTCGGCCTGGAGTACTGGCCTACGGGGGATGCCGCGGCATCCCTCGCGCGGACGAAGAAAGCGCTTACGGGCGCCTGATGCAGGGGAGGACAGAGGCGTGGAAATGAGGGAAGTCAGGTACGAGATGCTCCGGCCCGCGCAGCTCCGCGCCGAGATGGACCGCGCGCCGCTGGTTTTTTTCCCCGTCGCCCCGCTGGAGTACCACGGGCCGCACCTGCCGTTGGGCATGGATCCCATCAACGCGGCGCAGTGCGCCCTGGAGGCATGCCGCCGGCTGGGCACGGGCGTGGTCATGCCCACGCTGTACCTCGGGACGGAGCGCGAGAGGCCGGACTGGATGCTGGAAAGCCTGGGGTTCCGGAAGGGAGACTGGGTGGTCGGCATGGATTTTCCCACGCGCCACCTGGAAAAGCCACTACTACCAGGAGCACATCTTCGGGCTCATGGTCGCCTCCACCCTCGAGATGCTGATCTCGCAGGGCTACAAGGCCATCGTCATCGTCAACGGGCACGGCGCCTGGAACCAGTTGGAAACCCTGGACCGGCTGGCGAAGCACTACTCGCACACCACGGATGCAGTCGTTGTGTGGAAGCTCGCCATGGTGCTCGACGTGTCGGAGCGGAACCTTGCCGGCCATGCGGACCTGGTGGAAACCTCGCTCATGCTGCACTACGAGAAGGAGGTCTTCGGAGGGCAGAAGATCGTCGATCTTTCGGCTCTCCCCCCGCGCTCGGTGCCGATCCGCTATCCCGACTTCTCGGTGGTGGATGGTCCCGGGTTCAGCGAGAAGCCGAGCCCGGACCGGATCGTGCAGACCGATCCCCGCGATGCGACAGCTTGAAAAAGGGAAAAGGATATTCGACGATACGGTGCGGATGTACATTGATCTGGCGAAAGCTGCCCTGAAGAAAGGGACGTGAAGAGTGTCAGAAAAAAGCCCGGGCAGAGTCCGGGAATCAGAAAGTGCATTCGATAATGAGTACAAGGGCCCCGTTGGGGTCCGAAAATGGCCGGAACCGCAGGGTGAGCGCGGAACCCGGGAAGTTCGCAGAGGAGGGTCTATGTCGAGACGCGTTTTGTTGCTCGTCCTGGTGATCGCGCTGGCGGCGACGTTTGTCGTCGGCGCCGCGCCCAAGAAGGTCATCTATCACTACCATTGGACCGAGACCGATCTATGACGTGATCAACGCCAATGCGGTGAAGATGTTCATGGCCAAGAACCCGGACGTGGAGGTGAAGATGGTCCTCCTGCCGGACGGCGACCGGCGCGAACATCATCCGCACCGTCCTTGCCGCGAACGGCTCCATCGATTCCTTTGCCCTGAACAACGGCGAATCGGCGGAGTTCCTGTCCGCCGGCCAGATGGTGCCCATCATTCCGGCGGCTTTCGGCAAGAAGACGATCGACGAAGTCGTGAAGATGTGGAACCCCGGCGCAATCGAAACCTGCGGCGGCTACCTGGGACGGCCAGTACTACGGGATCCCCTTCGAGCTGTCCGATTATGTCGCCTGGATCAACATCGCCGACATGAAGGAAGCAGGGCTGAATCCCGCCAAGGACAAGCCCAAGACCTGGGACCAGTTCGTGGACGTGGCCAAGAAGCTCATGAAGGTCGAGGGCGGCACGACGGTGCGCAACGGCTTCATGTGCAACTCCAAGGAAGGCATCTTCAACTTCCTCGTGCTCCTGAACATGATGGAGCAGCTCGGGCTCGACTGGGGAACCGAGAAGGGTCTCGTTGCCTCCATGGACCAGCCTGACGTTCTGGCGCGCGGCGCTGAAGACCTACACGGACTTCGTCACGGACAGCAAGATCTGGGACCCCGCCCTGTCCGACAACGACCGCTCGGGTTTCGGCACGAACAAGACCGGGATATTCCTGACCGGCGGCACCTGGTACTGGGGAGTGCTGGACACCTACTCGGTGAAGCGCAAGGACGTGGAGCCTTTCCCGTATCCCCGCTTCGCCGACGGCAAGGACATCGGCGGCGTCGGCTACGGCTACTGCCTCTACGTGTCCAAGCTGGCCAAGGATCCCGCTCTTTCGTTCCGGTTCCTGGATGCGCTGGCCAGCCAGCCCGAACGAGTTCATCAAGCAGGGCTACCACCAGCCGCGCATGACCCTCTCCAACGGCAAGCAGGCCCTCGATCCGACGCTCGCGAAGAAGTACATCCCCTACTACAACCAGGTGTTCAAGGGTGAGCTTGCCAAGACGGCCGTGTGGCTTTCCTCCACGAAGGGCAACCAGGTCACGGACGCGGTCTGGCAGGCGATTTCCAAGGTCATCTACCAGGGAGGCTCGGTCGACGATTCCGTGGCCCAGATGCAGACCGACATCAAGGCGATCTACCAGTAGCAGAAACGGCATTCGCGCGTCCCCGCCATCCGGCGGGGACGTTCCTTTCATTTCGAGGGAGGACTATGCGCAAGGCCAGCTATTCGGTGACGCGCCTGCAGAACCACGGGTACGTGTTCATCCTGCCCACCCTGATCTTCTTTTCACGATCTTTCTCATCTACCCGATGATGAGCGCTTTCCGCCTCTCCTTCTTCGACTGGAACGTCCTCACCCCCCAGAAGATGCGTCGGGTTCAAGAACTTCCTCGCCATGGTGAAGGACCCGCGGGTGATCAACTCGTTCCTGCGCACGCTCCATTTCAGCGCGGTCAGCGTCGCGGCGATCAACGTCCTGGCCTTCGTGTTCGCCATGATGTTCGGCAGCCGGCTGATCCGGCACAAGAACTTCCTGCAGTCCCTCGTCTTCCTCCCCGTCATCCTTTCCATCGTCGCCGTCGGCGTGGTCTGGGAGTTCATGTACCAGTCCACCGGACTCATCCCGATCATCCTCCGAGAAGATCTTCGGGGCAAGCCCCGCCTGGCTCACGACGACGAGCGCCGCGCCCTACGCGATCATCATCACCTACGTCTGGAAGTCCGTGGGCTACTACATGGTGATCTACATCGCGGGCCTCATGGACGTACCGGCCAGCTTCTACGAGGCGGCGCGGATGGACGGGGCAGGCTTCTGGGGCCAGCTCTTCTACATCACCATCCCGAACCTCCGCAACACCTTCGCGCTGGCCGTGATCTCCTGCATCATCTTCACCTTCGGCCAGTTCTCCATCCAGTACGTCATCACGAAGGGCGGGCCCGCCCGGTCCACGGAAATCCTCTCCCTTCTGATCTTCCGGGAGGCCTTCGAGCTCAGCAAGTTCGGCTATTCGGCGGCCATCTCGGTGCTGTTCTTCCTGACGCTGCTCGTGTTCTCCATATTCCAGCTCCGGCTGTTCAAGTCCGGCACGGTGGGAGAGTAACGGATGAGCCGATACCGGTCATCTCAGCGGCTGCTCCGGCGTGCTCCTGTACGCCGTGATCGGCGTGCTCGGGTTCGCCTTCGTCTTCCCGTTCTTCTGGATGATCATCTCTTCGTTCAAGCTCAACCGGGACGTGCTTGCCATCCCCATCCGGTTCTTTCCCCCGTGTGGAACTGGATGAGCTACGTGAACGTGTTCACCAAGTTCCCGGATTTCAACTTCCCGCGCTTCATCCTCAACAGCCTCATCGTGACGATCGTCGCGGTGCTCCTCTGCCTCTTCCTGTCCGCCACGGCGGGATACGGGTTTGCAAAGTTCAAGTTCAGGGGCAACACCGTGCTCTTCACCCTCGTGCTGGCCACCATCATGATCTCCTTCGAGGCCATCGTCGTGCCGCTCTTCATCCTGGTGCGCCGGCTCGGAATGCAGAACACCTACTGGGGGCTGATCATCCCCGAGAGCCTCACGGCGTTCGGCGTCTTCATGATGCGCCAGTTCTTTTTCTGCCTGCCGAATGATTTCATCGAGAGCGCCCGCATTGACGGGGCGAACGAGTACGCGATCTTTGCCCGCATTGCCATCCCGATGGCGCAGACCGCCCTGCTGGCGCTCGTCATCTTCCATGCGCAGTGGGTCTGGAACCTGCTGCTCTGGCCTCTCATCGTGATGTCCAATCCCGACATGCGGGTGCTCCCTCAGGGAATCGCCCTGTTCAAGGGCGGATACAACACTCCGTACCCCGAGCAGCTCGCCGTCAGCGTGATCGCCTGCATTCCCGCTGCTGCTGCTGTACATCTTCCTGTCCAAGTATTTCGTCCAGGGGATCGCGATGACGGGGTTGAAGGGGTAAGGCCGGTCGGTCGGCCTTTCTGGGCCTCCCGCGAGGGCCTACGGCAGCGGCTCAATTCCCAATGTGTCTTTCATGTAACTCCCGAGATCCCGCTCGTCGATGCGTGCAATCGTGATGCGGATGTCCTGTCCCTCCGACGCGCCGGGCGCCAGAAACGGGGCGGGTGCATGAGATTCGATCTCGCAGAAAGCACGTTCTCCCGTCCCTGCGTCGCAGTAGGCCTGCGCCGCATCTCCGTTCGGAGGGGCTGAGGGGACGGTGTACGACGACTTGTCTACGTAGATCCCAGCGGGGTCGACGTCGAACTGCATGGCCGTGAGGATGAGCGGCGCGCCTCCCGTTCCCGAAATCCGGGCCGGCCGCACGAATCCAATCATTCCGGCGAAATCGGATGGGGACATCCCCGCCTTGAACCTGGTGCCGCCCTTGACCCGCAGCCACGATGTGTCGCCTGAGCTCCCCATCTCCCGGGGCAGGTTGCCGAAGTAGCGGTTGAGCCGCGCGCCGCTCCGCCGGGCCGAAAGAAAGACGGTGCCCGGGACCTCGCAGGGAAGCTGGATAATGCCCCACAGCCCGATGGTCTTCTCCAGCGCGGAGCTGCCGGCATTGCCCAGTTCATGCCGGAAACGGATCGTGAGAGCCGCACCGGGCCCGCGAGAGTCTTCCTCCAGGGTCATTCTACGGAGAAGGGAAATCCTGCGGCTGGAGCCGCGCGCCGTGCGCGCCGTCAGCTCCGTCCGGAAGGCTCGCTCCGCCCGCCGGTGCCGCTCGCCGGGCGGTAATGCGCAGGGTCAAGGTCCGGAAGGACATTCCACCGCGTCCCGTCCGGGGAGTTGAAGAAACCCGAAGGCCCGCCCTCCGGAGCGATCCATGTTCTCTGCCCGCCGGCATTGCCCCCGTCAGCCCAGCCGCGGATGGAGAGCAGGGGCGGCACCCAGAAGGCATTCTCTTCCCCGGTCCCTGCACCCATGATGCGGGCGCCGAGGGCAGGGCAGACGATCATCCACGACCGCCCTGATTCGATTGTCTCGAAGGCGATGCGGGACTTTTCCAAGAGCCGGACCAGGTCTGCCTTCGTGCGCATGAGCTCTACGGGAGAAGGGTGAAGTCCGGCATGTACCCGTGGACGCGGTGGGCGCGGAACCCCTCCGCGTACGCACAGCCCACGGCGATTCCGCGGAACGCACCCACGATGCGGGAATGCTCGGTGAGGCTCGCGGACTGGAAATTGCTCATCCAGGCGAACTGGCTCTTGTGGAGCGCCAGGGCACGGAGCTTCTCATCCATGGTCTCGGAAACGTCCACGTATGCTTCGGGCTCGAAGTGCAGCCCCGCACCCGTGTCCCAGAAGAAAAGCGACGGCGGCTTTGGCAGGGGCGGCTCGCTCGAAGGGATGTTCTTTCCAGGCAGGGACAGCAGAACTCTTCCAACGACCGTCCCCGTCACGTTGTGGTCCGTGCTCATGTCCCCCGGGAAGTGGGTGAAGATCACGCTGGGCGCCGCCCACCGTATTGCGTCGATGACCGCGCGGCGCACCTCCGGGGTGTCCTGCAGCCCTTCGTCGTTGAACCGGAGGAAGCGCACCTCGGCGCCATAGATCTTTGCCGCCTCGAGCTGCTCCGCCTCGCGAACCCGGGCGATCTCGTCCCGCCCCACGATGACATTCGGAGCCCTGGTTCCCGCTGGTGGTCAGTGCCACGAGGATGCGGTGGCCTGCCCGGGCGTACTTCAAGAGGGTCCCTGCGCAATAGAACTCCACGTCGTCGGGATGCGCGCCGAAAGCAAGGATGTTCATTCCACGATCTCCTTATTCTACGGGAACGGTAATGCACCGCTCCTTGAGGATGTCGGCAAGCGGGTTGCAGTCCTCGCGTGTGAACCCCACGTGCGAGTGCCTCCGCCAGCCCTCGGCGATACGGGAAGCGACCTGACATCTGCCCGACCTTCGCGGCGAGGTCCCGCATGTGTCTTCAGATAGGAATCGAACCCCTGGGTCATGTCCAGCCATTCCTTCTGGCTGGCGTGGCAGGCGAGGAGCTGCGCCTTGCGGTCAATGACCGCGGAGACATCGACGTAGATCTCGGGGACGATCGGGCGGCGCATCATGTCGGTGAGGATGTGCGGCGTGGCGTGGTAGAGCATCGCGTCCTCGAACACCGCCGGCTCGTCGGGAATCGAGTGGAAGTTCGGGATGTTGCGGACAGAATGTAGCGGTCACCGCGATCTTTGCGGTGTTCATGTGATCGTCCATGTAGTCTTCCATTGACTGGGTGAAAACGATGTCCGGCTTCACCTGCCGCACGAGGGCCGTGACCCGCTTGATGAGGTCCTGCGTGTAGAAGACCTCCAGGTCGTCGACCATGCACTCGTGGTGAACCGAGCCGAGCAGGCGCGCGGAGGCCTGCGCTTCCTTCCACCGCACGGCGGCGATCTCCGCGGGCCGCAGGCTCGGTGCTCCCCGCGCACCCGTTGGCCAGGTTGATGGTGTGAATCTCGCACCCGGCCTGCTTCATGAGCAGGAGGGTGCCGGCCATCATCATCTCCATGTCGTCGGGGTGGCAGCAGATCGCGAGAACGGTCACGGTATTCCCCCTTTCACCGGGCGAGTCTCGCCCAATCTCGGGCGCGCGTCAAGGATCGGTGACGTTCAGGCGCTCTTCGCGCTGCGCGATCGGCACGTACGGCCGTTCGCCGAGCCCTTGTACAGGCTCTCGGGACGGTAGATCCGGTTCCCGTGCTCACGCTGCTCCAGGATGTGGGCGAGCCAGCCGGAAACCCGCGCCATGGCGAAAACCGGCGTGAAGAGGATCTTCGGAATGCCGAGAAGGCTGTAGACGGCGCCCGAGAAGAAGTCCACGTTCGGGTACAGGGGCTTGCCCTTCTCCTCCATCCTTTCGCGGAACTGCTTCTCGATTTCCTTCAGGATCTCGTAGTGGCGCCAGTCGTTCTTCTTTTCCGAGAGCTCCTTGAGGAACTCCTCCATGACGTAGGAGCGCGGATCCTTCACCTTGTACTCCCGGTGGCCCATGCCCGGCACCTTGCGCTTCTCCGCGATCGCCTTGTCCATCCACGCGTGCGACGCCGTCCTTGCGTCCCGATCTCCTGCACCATGTCCAGCACCCTCTCGTTGGCCCCGCCGTGCAGGGAGCCGAACAGCGCGCCGATGGCCGCGGCGATGCTGCAGTAGCAGGTGGACATCGTGGAGGCCACGACCCGCGCCGTGAACGTGGAGGCGTTGAACTCGTGCTCGGCGTGCAGGACCAGGCAGGCATCCATGATCCGTGCTTCGTACTCCTCGGGCTCGGTCCCCGCATCATGTGCAGGAAGCTGCCCCCGTGCGAGAGATGTCGGGAGGGGCTGGACGTATCCCTTGCCCTGGCGGAAGCGGTGGTAGGTGGCGATGACGCTTGCCATCTGCACGATCTGGTGGAGGGTGTCGCGGCAGTTGCACTGCGGGGAGTGCTGGATCGTGTGGTCGATGTACACCGACAGATAGGCGATGATCGACTGCAGGAGCTGCATCGGGTGCGCGTTTGCCGGGAAAGTGCGCACCATGATCTGGACTTCGATCGGGATGTCCCGGCTGGCCCGCATGCGCGTGCGCCATTCGGCCAGCTCCGGCGCCGTGGGCAGCTTCTCGTAGAGCAGGAGGTAGGTCACCTCCTCGAAGTCCGAGTTGCGCGCCAGATCCTCTATCGAGTAGCCGCGATAACACAGCTTGCCGCGCGGCCCGTCGATCCGGCAGATGGTCGTCTCATCCGCGATGATCCCTTCCAGCCCTTGGAATACGTTCCGATTCCAGGCTCATCCCGTTCCTCTGCTTCTTCCGTGCACCCCTTCAGCGCCTGCGCGGAGCTGCACTCGCTCGCGCTCGCGCTTCGCTATCCGCTTCGCGGCCATCTGCTACTCTCCCGTGTCTTGACGCGCTGCCATCCCTGGCTACGCTTCGATAAACAGGCGCCAGGGATCCTCCACGAGCTCTTTCACCCGCTTGAGGAACGTCACCGCTTCCTTCCCGTCGATCAGGCGGTGGTCGTAGGTGAGCGCAAGATACATCATTGGCCGGATCGACGACCAGCTCCCCGCACGGGCCCTCCTCGGCGATCGGCCGCCGCTGGATGGTGTGCATGCCGAGGATGGCGGACTGCGGATAGTTCAGCAGGGGCGTGGAGAGCAGGGAGCCGAAGACCCCGCCGTTGGTGATGCTGAAGGTGCCCCCGACCAGCTCGTCCGGGAGGATCTTCCTGTCCCGCGCCCGCGCGGCAAGGTCGGCGATGGCCGATTCCAGCGCGGCCAGCCCAGCCGGTCGGCGCCCCGGATGACGGGACCGAGCAGCCCGCGGTCCGTCGAGACAGCAACGCCGATGTCCATGGACTCGGGATAGACGATCTCCCCGTCCTCGATCCGCGCATCCACGACGGGCATCTCGGCGAGGGCGAGCGTGCACGCCTTCACGAAGAAAGACATGAACCCGAGCTTCACCCCGTGAGCCCGCTCGAACTCTTCCTTGTACCGGCTGCGGAGGTCCACGACCTTCTGGAGATTGACCTCGTTGAAGGTCGTCAGGGACGCGGTTGCGTGCTGAGCCTCCACGAGGCGTTCGGCGATCCGCTTTGCGAAGATTGGTCATGGGCACGCGGCGCGCCGCGGGCTGCGGCTCTGCCGGGAGCCGTGGCGGCTCGGGGCTGCGGATACAGGCCCGGAGTGGCCGCAGGGCCGGGGACGGGCGCAGGCGCGCGGGTGGCCGCGCGTGCAGCGGCGGCCTGCGCCGGGAGCAGCGGCCGCAGGAGCGCGGGCGCCGAGGCCGCGGCCTTGGCCGCGGGGGCGCTGCTGCCGAAGTCCGCTGCGCCGCTTCCGTGTCGATTGACCCGACCACCTGGCCGATCGTCACCTCGGTTCCCGCGGCCACCGTGATGGCCAAGGCGCCGCTGGCGGGTGCCGGCACCGTGACCGTGGCCTTGTCCGTTTCCAGCTCGAAGAGGTCGCTCCCTTCCTCCACCTGTTCTCCCGCGGGCTTCAGCCAGGAGGCGAGGATCCCCTGGGTGACGGACTCGCCGACGGAAGGAACCGTGATCTCCTGCTTCACTCTCCGTCCTCACTTTCGGGCGGCCTCCGCCATCGAGCCGCTGCGGGGGATCTCCGATATGACGCTCGCGCCTGTTGTGAATGCCGCCTCGACGATCTGCGCTGCTCCCGCTCGTGCCTCGACGTGGGAGCCCGTGGCGGGGCTGGCGCTCTCCTCCCGGCCGATGTACGCGAGCGGGCATGCGCGGGAACGAGCGGTCGAACATCTCCCGCATGAAGCACCAGGCGCCGCGGTTGCGCGGCTCTTCCTGCACCCAGAGCGTCTCGGTTGATCCCCGGGTAGCGTCTTGAAGATCTCTGCCAGCCGCTGCGCCGGGAACGGGTACAGCTGCTCGATGCGCAGGATGGTCGGTCGTCGTGTCCTTCCCCTCTTCGCGCCGCGACGGCGAGCTCGTAGTAGATCTTCCCGCTGCACAGCAGCGAGCCTCCGCGGCCTTCTTCGGCGGCGGGGATCGTCCAGCACCTCCTGGAATGCGCCCTGCGCGAGGTCCGCGATCGGGGAGACCGCGCGCGGGATGCCGCAGGAGGCTCTTGGGAGTCATCACGACGAGCGGCTTGCGCAGCGTGCGCAGGGCCTGCCGCCGCAGGAGGTGGAAGTACTGCGCGGGGGTGGTGCAGTTGACCACCTGGATGTTGTCCCGCGCGCACAGGAGGAGGAACCTCTCGAGGTGAGCGCTGGAATGCTCGGGCCCCTGGCCCTCGAATCCGTGCGGCAGCAGCAGGACGATGCCGCTCACCGTTCCCCATTTCGCCTCGCCGCCGGCCACGTAGTTGTCGATGATCACCTGCGCGCCGTTGGAGAAATCGCCGAACTGGGCCTCCCACATCACCAGGGCCCGGGGCCGTCCCGAGGGTGAACCCGTACTCGAATCCGAGGATGGAGTACTCGGACAGGGGGCTGTCGTAGACGGAGAACTGGATCTCCGTCGGCGGCACGTGCGTCGAGGGGCGTGTACGGCTGCGGCAGCCGGGTTTCCGTGTCCCACCAGACCAGGTGGCGCTGGGAGAATGTCCCCCGGGAGCTGTCCTGGCCGCTGAGCCGGATGGGAACGCCGTCGGTGAGAAGCGTGCCGAACGCCAGCGACTCGGCGAATGCCCAGTCCACCGTCCCGTCGCTTCTCCAGGCGCGTCGACTTCTCGTCGATGATCCTCTTCAGCTTGGGATGGATGTGGAAACCCGGTGGCTGGATCGGTGATCTTGCGGGCGATCTCCCGGAGCGCTGCCTCCGTGGGCACGGGGATCTTCTCCTCCGCCGCCGCCCGGGCGCGCTGCTGGCGGACGGCCGGCTCCTTCCCCTGGGAAGAGCGCGCCGCCTGCAGGGCCGACTTCAGCTCGAGCGCGGAAGTCCTTGCGGATCTGCTCCTGCTGCTCCGGCGGTCGCCACGCCCTCGTCGCGGCACCTTTCCGCGTAGATCGTGGGAGGGCTCTTCTTCTTTTCGATGATGCGGTACATGAGCGGGTGCGTGAAGGACGGGTCGTCCCCCTCGTTGTGGCCGTACTTGCGGTAGCAGAACATGTCCACAATCGCGTCCCGGCCGAAGGTCTGCCGGAAACGCAGGGCAAGGTCGACGGCGTACACCACCGCTTCCGCGTCGTCGCCGTTGACGTGGAAGATGGGCACGGGCAGCATCTTCGCCACGTCCGTGGAGAAGAAGGTGGAACGGGCATCGCGGGAGGAGGTGGTGAACCCGATCTGGTTGTTGATGATGATGTGCAGGGTGCCGCCGGTCTTGTACCCCTTGAGGTTGGCCAGGTTGAAGGTCTCCGAAACCACTCCCTGCCCGGAAAATGCCGCATCGCCATGCAGGACGACCGGCACGACCTTCCTCCGATCCGTGTCCTCCCGCTCGCGCTGCACCGCCCGGGCCATGCCCTGCACGACGGGACCGACCGACTCGAGGTGGCTGGGGTTGGCGACGAGGTTGACGCGCACGCTGTTTCCGTTCGTCCCGGCGTGCTCCTTCTCGTAGCCGAGGTGATAGCGCACGTCGCCGCTGCCGCCGTAGTCATCGGGATCCTCGATGCCCTCGAACTCGGAGAACACCTCGTCCAGCGGCTTTTCCAGGATCCGGTTGAGGACCGTGAGCCGGCCGCGGTGCGTCATGCCGAGGATGAGGTCGGTGATTCCCAGGGCAGGGGCGGTGTCCACCACGTGGTGCGAGCGCCGGGATGACCGACTCCCCGCCTTCCAGGGAGAAGCGCTTCTGCCCGATGAAGGCGGTGTGCATGAAATGCTCGAACTCCTCCGCGCGGAAGAGGTCCTCGAGGATCACGCGCTTCTTCTCTGCGTCGAAGGCGGGACGGTTGCGCGTGGCTTCCATCTCCTGGATGAGCCACCGCCGCATGGGCTTGTTCTGGATGTGGAGGAACTCCACCGCGATGGACGAGCAGTACGTTTCCTTGAGCGCCGCGACGATCTCCGAGAGCTTCATGGGCCCGGCGGAGAGCGCGCCGCCGGTGGAAAACTCGGTCTCGAGGTCTTCTTCCCCAGCCCGAACTCGGCGCAGCGTGAGCTGGGCGTAGGTGTGGGTGGGCTCCGTGTAGAAGTTGGTCTCTTCGCCTTCCTCCGGGGCGAGCGGATTCAGGTGCGCATAGATGTAGCCGACCTCGCGGAAACCGTGGATCAGGCTGCTCACGCGGCTCTGCTTGTAGGCCAGGTCCGTGGCACGCGGGACGCCGGTGCGCGGCGGCCGACCGGCGTTCCACCGCGGGGATGCTCTCCTCCCTGCGGAACACCTCGTCCCAGGGGCCGTCGACCGAGCCCGGGATCCTTCTTCCAGGCCTCGTGCAGGTCCTCCAGCCAGCGGCAGGTTGGCGGCTGTCAGGGGTGAACCGTTTCCTGTCATCGCGCGGAACCTCCCCGTGCGCCGGCCAGCCTCTCGGCCAGGAGCCCCGGGATCTGGTCGGGCCTGTCGGCCACCGGCACGCCGGCGCTTCTCAAGCGCCTCCACCTTCGCCTCCGCGGTGCCGCGTCCGCCGGAGACGATGGCCCCGCGTGCCCCATCCGCTTTTCCGGCGGCGCCGTGCGGCCCGAAATGAACCCGGCCACCGGCTTCTTCATCGACGCGCGGATGAACTCGGCCGCCTTTTCCTCGTCGTCGCCGCCGATCTCCCCGATCAGCACGACTCCCGCGGTCCCGGGTCCGCCTCGAAGAGCTGGAGGAGCTCGACGAATGTGGTGCCGATGACCGGGTCCCCGCCCACGCCGATGCAGGTGGACTGCCCCATCCCCGCGCGCGTCAGCGCCCACACGACCTCGTAGGTGAGGGTGCCGCTGCGGGAGATGACGCCGATGTTCCCGGGCAGGTGGATGCGGCCCGGCATGATGCCCACCTTCGCGCGCCCCGGGCGTGATGAGACCGGGGCAGTTGGGCCCGATCAGGCGCGACCCGTCTCGCGCGAGCTTGCCGGAGACGGACGATCATGTCCAGGACGGGAATCCCTTCCGTGATGCACACGACCAGGGGGATCCGCGCATCCGAGCGCCTCCTGCAGAGCGGACCCGGCGAACCGGGCCGGCACGAAGATCACCGTGCAATCCGCGCCCGTCTTTCCGACCGCATCGGCGACGGTGTCGAAAACGGGGATTCCCTCCACCGCCTGGCCGCCCTTGCCGGGGGTGACCCCGCCGACGACCGCCGTGCCGTACTCCCGCATGGAGCGCGCGTGAAAGGACCCGTCCCGCCCGGTGATTCCCTGCACGATGACCCTGGTGTGTCTTCGCCGATGAGGATGCTCATGCCTGCGCCTTTTCCCTCGGCACCTGCCGACCACGGCCTGCACCGCCTCGGTGAGGTCCGTGTAGGCATCGATTCCCGCCGCTTCCAGGAGCTGCCGTCCTTCCTTCTCATTCGTCCCGATCAGCCGGATGGTCAGCGGGACCGGGATGCTGATCTTTTCCCTCGCCATGAGGATGCCCGCGGGCGATGTCGTCGCACCGCGTGATGCCCCCGAAGATGTTGATGAGGATGGCGGTGACCCGGGGATTCTTCGAGATGATGCGCAGCGCGTTCAGGACCTTTTCCGGGTTCGAGCTGCCGCCGACGTCCAGGAAGTTCGCGGGGCTGCCGCCGAAGTACTTGATCAGGTCCATCGTCGCCATGGAAAGCCCTGCGCCGTTCACGATGCACCCGATGGTGCCGTCCAGCCCGACGTACGACAGGCCGCTGGACTTCGCGTCCATCTCGTCCTCGCCGTACTCCTCGGGACTGCGGAGGCTCTCCAGCTCGGGATGCCGGTACAGCGCGTTGTCGTCGAAGATCACCTTCGCGTCCGCGGCCACGAGGGATCCGCGCGGGCGTGAGGGCGCAGGGATTGATCTCCACCAGGGAGCAGTCCTTTTCCGCGAACAGCCGGTACATTCCCTCCGACGATGCGCCATGCCTGCTCGGCGACGCGCCGGCGCGGCGAACGCGCGCGCGAGCGCGTCGAAGTGCCGTCCGCGGACCAGCCCCTGCTCGGGATCCAGGGCGAAGCGGATGATCTTGTGCGGCTCTTTGACGGCGATCTCTTCGATCTCCATGCCCCCGGAGGCGCTGGCGATGCACTGGACCGCCTTCGCCGCCCTGTCCACCGTGAGGCTCACGTAGTACTCCGCGGCGATGTCCACCGCCCGCGCCACCAGCACGCGCTGGACCTCGATTCCCTTGATCTTCATCCCCAGGATGTCCCGCGCGCGGGCGGCAGCTTCCTTCGGGTCCGCCGCCATCTTCACCCCGCCGGCCTTGCCGCGGCCGCCGACCAGCACCTGCGCCTTGACCATGACCGGGCACCCGATCTCCCGCGCGATCGTCTCTGCTTCCGCGGGCGTGTCGGGCGACTCTTGCCCTCCGGCACGGGTACGCCGTACTCCCGGAGAAGGCTCTTGGCCTGGTATTCGTGAAGCTTCATGCGCGTCGCCCCCATGACCGTGGACAGCTCCGCCAGCCCCTTGCGAACCGCTTCCGCGGAAGCTTCCAGTGCCTTCGCTCTCGCCGTCAGCCAGCGGCAGCTCGACGACCCGCTCCACGCCGTTTCTCCCCATGATGACGGGCACGCCCAGGTAGATGTCGCGGAACCCGTACTCCCCGCGCAGGTACGCGGAGGCGGGGAACAGGCGGCGCTCGTCCTTGATCACCGCTTCCACCATTTTCGCCACGGAGGCGCCCGGGGCGTAGAAAGCGCTGCCGGTCTTCAGGAGGCTCACGATCTCCGCCCCCCCCGTCCGCGTGCGCTTCACCAGCGCCTCGATGCTCGGTGCGTCCAGGAGCTGGTCCAGCGGGATCCCGCCCACCGAGGTGTAGCGGGTGAGCGGAACCATCTCGTCGCCGTGACCCCCGAGCACCATTGCCTGCACGTCGCCCGGCCAGACGCCGAGCTTTTCCGCGATGAACCAGCGGAACCGCGTGGAGTCCAGAACGCCCGCCATGCCCACGACCTTCCGCAGGGCAAAGCCTGTCTCCCGCAGCACGACCATGGAAATGACATCCAGGGGGTTGGTCACGACGATGACCACCGCGTTCGGCGCCCGGAGGGCGATCTCCCGCGCCGCCTGCGCGGCGATGCCCACGTTCGTCTTCAGGAGGTCCATCCGGTCCATGCCCGGCTTCCGCGCGATCCCCGCGGTGATCACCACCACGTCGCTGCCCTCGATCTCCCCGAAGTCGGTGGTGCCGCGGATGCGCACCTCGTACCCGCGCAGGGGAGCCGCGTGGAGGAAGTCCAGCGCCTTGGAGCTGGCCAGCCCGTTCACCACGTCCACCATCACGATGTCCGCGATGTTCTTCTCCGCGATGTAGTACACGGCCTTGGCGCCGACGTTGCCCGCGCCGATCACCGATACCTTCATTTCGTCCTCCCCGGGTTCCGCCGTTTCGGACGGCTGCGGGCGCCGCCTCGCCTTTCAACGGCGGCCGTGATCTTGCGCGCCGATTCGCTGCAGCACGGCCAGCTCCTGCGGCGTGAGCTCCGGGGTGAGCACGCGCGCGGCGCCCCGGGACCCGACCAGCGCGGGCAGGCTGAGCGCGGCGTCCGTCAGGCCGTATTCGCCTTCAAGCATGAGGGACACCGAGAAGACGCGGTTGAGATTCATGTGGATGGAATCCGCCAGCTCCGCGATGGCCGCCGACGGCGCGTAGTACGCGCTGGACCTCTTGGCCAGCTCCACGACGAGGTCACCGGCCGTGCGCGTCTCTTCCACGAGCGCCGCAACCTTGTCTGCGGGCAGGAGGAGCGGCAGCGGGAACGCCCGCGACGCTGCAGTAGCGGGGAAGGCAGACCATGTCGTCCGAATGCCTGCCGATCACCATGGCGGAGACGATCTCCATGGAAACATCCAGCTCGCGGGCAATCAGCGCGCGCAGCCGCGTGGAATCCAGGATGCCGCCCGAGGCCCAGCACGCGCGAGCGCGGCATGCCCGAGACCTGCGTGAACAGCGCCGTCAGCCCATCCACCGGTTCGGTGGCAACGAGCACGATGCTGTCCGGCGCCAGCCGCGCGATCTCGCGGAGCCAGGGACCTGACGAGGCCGGCGTTCACCGTGAACAGCTCCTCGCGGCGCATGCCCGGAGAACGGATGGCGCCCGCAGCAACAACGACGAACTCCGAGCCCTTGATGTCTTCCAGGGAGTCGGAACCGGAAAGGAAATTGCGGTACCGCCGGATGGGCGCCGCCTCCATGATGTCCAGCATCTTCCCGCGCGCAAGGCCGGGCTGGATGTCCACCAGGAGAACGTCGGTGACGCCCTTTTCCGCGATGAAGAAACCGGCGTTGGCCCCGACGTTGCCGCCGCCGATGATGCTCACCTGGGCCATGTCGACCGCCTTTCGGAGCGACTTGCTCATCGAATCATGTGATGAAAATATATAGCAAATCGCGAACGCGAGCGAGCAGAATCAATCCGTCGTTTCCGCGATTCGGCGCACGAGTGTTCGTTGACTCCCCGCGGGAGGCATGAGTATACTCATCCTGCCATGCCGAGCACCGGACCCGAGACACTGCTTTCGATTTCCGGATTCACCGTGTCGAACACTCTCCTGGCAACCCTCGTCGTGGACATTGTCATCGTGCTGCTCATCGTCCTGGTGCGCCGCAGGCTCTCGGTCTTTCCGGGGAAGCTGCAGGCAGTGGTGGAGAGCGTCGTCGAGTATCTCCAGTACAACCACCGAACAGGTCGCCGGCGGGCGCACCTCTCTGATCTTCCCCTGGGTGGCGGTTTTCTTCATCTTATATAGCACTCTCCAACCTCATCGGCCTGCTCCCCGGGTTCGGCACCATCGGCTTCTACCGCGAGGCAGGCTTCTGGGGCTTTCTCCATGTGCGGCTCCCGGATGTCCCGCTCCTCCACGTCAGCACCGCGGACCTGAACCTCACCCTCGCGCTGGCCGTGGTTTCCGTCGTTGCCACCAACGTCATTGCCATCCGAACGGTCGGCCTGGGAATGTACCTCAGCGTTTCTTCGCTCTCAACCCGCTGCTCCTCTTTGTCGGCCTCCTGGAGCTCCTGCAGGAGCTCACCAAGTTCGTCACGTTTTCCTTCCGCCTCTTCGGCAACATCTCGGCCGGCGAGGCGGTGCTCGGCACCATGTCGGCGCTTCTCGCCTTCGTCGTGCCCGTTCCGTTCCTGGCCTTTGAGCTGCTCGTCGCCGTGATCCAGGGGCTCGTCTTCGCCCTGCTCACGATGGCGTTCATGACCATGCTGACCGAACCACACCACACGGAGGAGGAGAGCAGATGAACTTCACCTTCAGCGTCGCCGGCGGGCCTCATCATTGCAATCGGCGCGTTAGGACCCGGCATCGGCATCGGCCTCATCGGGGCCAAGGCCATGGAGGCCATCGGGCGCAACCCCGAGGCCACGGGGAGAATCGTCCCGAACATGATCCTCGCGATGGCATTCGCGGAATCCATCGCCATCTATTCCCTGATCTTCGCGTTCCTGCGATAGCGCTCTCGGCCCGGCTCGGGAGATTCCCTGGATGGAAAACCTCGGGAAGCTCGGCCTCGACCCGATCCACCTGGCGGCCCAGGTCGTCAATTTCCTCATCATCGCCTGGGTCATCTACCGGTTCCTGCTGAAGCCGCTGCTGGCAACCATGAAGGCCCGGCGGGAGAAGATCGCGCAGGGGCTTGCGGACGCGGACAAGGCGCGGGCGGCCCTCGAGGATGCGGCGCGGGAGCGTGACAGGATCCTGCAGGAGGCCTCCGCGGAGGCGTTCCGTCTCCTTCAGAACGCCCGGGACGAGGCCGAGCGCCTGCGCGGCCGCTGCGCTGGAGCGGGCGGGGCACGACGCCGAACGGATGATCGAGGAGGCGCGCGGCGTCATGGCCCTCGAGCGCCAGGACATGGAGAGGGCGGTCCAGGGGCTGTCCCTCCGGCTCTCGGGGAGGATACTGGAGAAGGTCGTGCAGGGCCTTTTCAGCGAAGAGGAGCGCGCGGGCATCGTGGCCCGGGGCCTTGAGCGGATCGGGAGCTCGGTGACGCCTCTCCCCGGAGTGGATCCAAGTGAATAAGCTCGTTTCTCTCGTGCTTGGCGCCGGACGGCCAGGTCAGGGACGACGTGGCGGCGGAGATCGTGGCCGGGCTTTCCCGCTCGGAGCTCAAGCGGTTCCTCGCTGCCTTCCGCCTGGAGATGAGGCGCCGCATCGTCCAGGTGTCATTGGCGGGGGAAGCGGGGGCCGCACTGGGACCGGCGCTCTCGCGCGCATTCCCCGGCAGGCGGCTGGACGTGGAGAAAGACGAAGCACTGGGCGCCGGCGTGAAGGTCGAGCGCCGGTGACGACGTCGTGGACGCCAGCGTGCACGGCTATATCAGGGAAATCATCGAGGAGCTCGGGGGCACATGAAAGCAGAAGATCTCGTACGGCAGATCGAGGAGAGGCTCGGTTCCCTCAGCGTGCGGCCCGAGGTGGCCAACATGGGCCGTGTCATCGGCGTGGCGGACGGCATCGTGAGGGCGGACGGCCTGTCACGCGCCGGCTACGGGGAGCTGGTGGAGTTCGAGGACGGGCGGCGCGGCCTTATCATGAACCTCGACGAGGACTTCGCCTCCATCCTCGTGCTCTCGGAGGACACCTCGGTGCCGGAGGGAATGGAGATCCGCAGCACCGGCACGCCGCTCTCCCTGAAGGTCTCCGATGACCTCCTGGGCAGGGTCATCGACCCGTTCGGGCACCGCGCTGGACGGAAAGCCGCTCAGCATCTCGGGAGGATCGCTCGTCGCGCTGGAGCGGATCGCCCCGGGGGTGACGAAGCGCGCCCCCGTGGACTCGCCGCTGAAGACCGGCGTGAAGGTGGTGGACGCCCTCACGCCGATCGGCAGGGGACAGCGCCAGCTCCTCGTCGGGGACCGCAACACGGGAAAGACCGCGCTGGTCATCGACACGATCATCAACCAGCGCAGCCGGGACCTCGGCCTGCCCGCAGGTGGTCTGCATCTACTGCGCCATCGGCCAGAAGCGCGGGAGCATTGCCCGGACCGTCGCGAAGCTCCAGGACGAGGGCGCCATGGGATACACCATCGTCGTGGCGGCCAGCGCCTCCACGCCCGCCTCCATGCAGTACCTGGCGCCGTTTGCCGCGTGCGCCATCGGGGAGTACTTCATGGAGAAGGGCCGGGACGCGCTGGTGGTCTACGATGACCTTTCGCGTCACGCCTGGGCCTACCGGCAGATCTCGCTTCTCCTCGCAGCGGCCCGCGGGCCGCGAAGCCTATCCCGGGGACATCTTCTACCTCCATTCGCGCCTGCTGGAGCGCGCCGCGCGGCTCTCAAAGGCCGGCGGGGGCGGATCTCTCACGGCGCTGCCGATCATCCAGACGCAGGCGGGGGACATCTCCGCGTACATCCCGACGAACGTCATCTCCATCACCGACGGCCAGATCTACCTGGAAACGGACCTGTTCAACGCGGGCATCCGGCCCGCGGTCAATGCCGGCCTCTCGGTTTCCCGCGTCGGCGGAAAGGCGCAGTCCAAGGTCACTGCGGCAGGTCTCGGGCCTCATGCGGCTGGAGCTCGCGCAGTACCAGTCGCTGGCCGCCTTCTCCCAGTTCGGGTCGGACCTCGACGAGGCCACGCAGAAGCGAATCACGCGCGGGAAAAGGATCGTGGAGATCCTCAAGCAGCCGCAGTTTTCGCCGCATGGACGACCTCTCCCAGACCGTGACCATCCATGCGGCGGGCGCGGGCCTCCTGGACGAGGTTCCCGTGGAGAAGGTGGCGGAGTTCGAGCGGCGGGTGATGGATCACCTGCGGACCGGCTCCGCGGCGCTGTGCGAGCGCCTGGCCGGCGGGCCGCGGATGGATGACGCCACGGTGAAGGAGCTGGACGCGGCCATCTCCGAGCTCGCGCGCACGCTGCGGTAGCGGGGACCGAGGAATGCCCGAGAACCTGCGCACCCTGAAGGGACGGATCAGGACGGCAAAGAACATCGCGCAGCTCGCCAAGACCCTGGAAATGGTTTCCGTCTCCAAGATCAGGAGGGCGCGTGCCCTGGCCGAAACCGTGCGGCCCGTACGCGGAGCGCATCACCGTGCTCACGGGCAACGCGATGCAGTCCCTTTCCCCGGATGAAATGAGGCATCCCTACCTGCGGGCCTCCAGGACGCCGGCCCGGATCGTGCTGGCCATCGGCCCGGACAAGGGCCTCTGCGGACCCCTCACCGGCAATCTCGTGCGCAAGCTCGCCGAGTCGGTGGACGAGAACACGCTGCTGATCACCGTGGGGAAGAAGATGGAGAGCCCCGGGGTGCGCCTGGCCGGCCAGCGCCTCATCGCATCGTTCAAGATGGGCGCCCGGCTTCCCCAGTACTCCCTTGTTTTCGAGCTGGTCCAGGTTATCAACGAGCAGATCCTGAGCGGGCGTGCCTCATCGCTGGACGTCCTGTACGGGCGGTTCGTTTCCTACTTCAGCAGGTCCCGACGTTCCAGAGGGTCCTGCCGCTTGCTTCGGCGCCCCTGTCGGAAGGCGCCCGTCCGGAGGAGTTCGAGCCGGGCAGCGCGGCGCTCCTTGCCGGCGCTGCTTCCCCACTTCCTCGAGGTGCGCCTGTTCGACGCGGTGGTACAGGCCTTCTCCGCGGAGCACGCCGCGCGGATGGTGGCCATGCAGAACGCCAAGGCGAACGCCCTGGAAATCGCGGACAGCTTCACGCTGCTGTACAACAAGACTCGGCAGGAGAGGATCACCAGCGAGATCCTCGACCTCGCCAACAAGGGGAAAAAGAGATGAGCGCCACACCAGCGGCCGCCTATGACGGAAGGCGTTGTCCTGAGGGTCCAGGGGGCCGTCGTGGACGTCGAGTTCCGCAACGAGACTCCCGGGCATCCACGAGGCCCTCGAGATCCGGTCCGCCAGGGGTGACCCCTCATCCTGGAGACGGAGTTCATCCTGGACAACGGCGAGGTGCGGACCCTGGCCATGGGACCGACGGAGGGCATCCAGCGCGGCTTCCGCGTCCGCCGGACGGGCGCCCCGATCAGCGTTCCCATCGGGGAAAACACCCTCGGCCGCATCTTCGACGTTCTCGGGCGGACAATCGACGACGGTCCCCGGCTGGACGGGGCAGATGTCGTTCGCAGCCCCATCCACAAGGAGCCTCCCTCGCTTGCCGCGCAGAAGACGCGGCCGGAGATGCTGGAGACCGGGCATCAAGGTCATCGACCTGATAGCCCCGTTCACGAGGGGCGGGAAGATCGGGATTTTCGGCGGTGCCGGAGTCGGCAAGACCGTCATCGTGAAGGAGCTCATCCGCAACATTGCCATCGAGCACCGCGGGTACTCGGTGTTCGCCGGAGTGGGGGAGAGATCCCGCGAGGGAACCGACCTGTGGCTGGAGATGGAGGAGTCGAAGGTCCTGGACAAGACCGTGCTCGTCTTCGGCCAGATGAACGAGCCTCCCGGGCAACAGGCTGCGCGTGGGGCTGACGGCCCTCACGATGGCCGAGTTCTTCCGCGACGAGAAGGGCGTGGACGTGCTCCTGTTCATCGACAACGTGTTCCGCTTCGCCCAGGCGGGAAGCGAGGTCTCGGCGCTTCTCGGCCGCATGCCGTCCGCCGTCGGCTACCAGCCCACGCTCGCGGAGGACATCGGGGGACTCCAGGAACGGATCACCTCGACGCAGGAAGGGTCCATCACCTCGGTGCAGGCCATCTATGTCCCCGCTGACGACTACACGGACCCCGCGCCCGTGGCGATCTTCGGGCACCTGGATGCCACCATCACGCTGGAACGCTCCATTGCCGAGCAGGGCCTGTACCCGGCGGTGGATCCGCTGACCTCCTCGTCCCGGCTGCTTGACCCCAACGTCGTCAGCGCTGAGCACTACCGCATTGCGCTGGAGGTGAAGCGCATCCTGCAGCGCTACAAGGACCTGCAGGATATCATCGCCATCCTCGGGCATCGACGAGCTCTCGGACGAGGACAAGCTGCTGGTGGCCCGGGCCCGCAAGATCCAGCGTTTCCTGACGCAGCCGCTGTTCGTGTCGGAAACCTTCTCCGGCAAGGAAGGACGCTACGTGAAGCTGGAGGAAACGCTGAAGGGTTTCGCGGGGCTCATCGAGGGACGCTACGACGCGGTGCCGGAAGCCTCGTTCTACAACGTCGGCCCCATCGAGGAGGCGGTGGGCAATGGCTGAGCGCGAGTTCGACTTCCGCGTGCTCTCGCCCCTGGGAACGGCATTCGACGGGAAGGCCCGGGCGGTGACCCTTCCGACGCCGGACGGCGAAATCACGGTCCTCGTCGGACCACATGCCCATGGTTTCCGTGCTCATCGGACGGGGAGATCCAGATCAGGACGGCCGGACCGCGAGGTCTGGATCGCCGTGTCGGGCGGCTTCCTGGAGACGGGCGCGCGCCGGGGCCACCGTCCTGTCGGACTTTGCGGCGGAGGCGGACAGCATCGAGATTGCCCGGGTGGAAGCGGCGAAGGCGCGCGCCGAGCAGCTCCTCGCGGAAAAGAAGGAGCGCGGCGAGCTCTGCTCGTCGAACGCGACCTGCAGCGGGCAATCCTCCAGCTGAAGGTGGCCCAGAAGATCCGGACGCGCCGCCGCTCCGCTCATGAGGGACGAGCCGCGGCCCGCGGGCTGCTTTCCATATATTGGAAGTATGCTCATCGGGGAGGGATGCATGAAAGTCGATCCGATACGCTGGAGACCTACGGCTACGACCTCGTGATCGTCGGCAGCGGCCTGGCAGGAATGCGGGCCGCGCTCGCCGCCGCGCACCTTTCGGACGGAAGGCTGCGGATCGCCCTGGTGTCCAAGCTGCATGCCATGCGCAGCCACTCCGTGTCCGCCGAAGGCGGCATCTCCGGCGTCCTGTACCCGGGAGAGGCGGACGACACCGCCGACCTTCATGCCTTTGACACCGTGAAGGGCGGCGACTACCTCGGAGACCAGCCGGCCATCGAGACGCTGGTGGCCGAGGCGCCGAAGGAGATCAGGTTCCTGGATCACCTGGGCACGCCGTGGAACCGGGACGACAAGGGGCGGATCGTGCTGCGCGCATTCGGCGGCATGACCGTTCCCCGCACGGCGTTCGGCGCCGACAAGACCGGTTTCTTCATGATGAGCGCCCTCTACGATTCCATCCTCTGCCTTCCCGAATATCGAGATCCTGCACGAGCACTACGCCACTGACCTCATCCTGAAGGGCGGCGCGCTTCCGCGGCTTTCTCACCCTGGAGCTGGCAACCGGCCAGCCGCGCTACTTCGCGGCGAAGTCCGGCATCATCGCCACGGGCGGATTTGCGCGGATGTACGGCTTCACCACCACCGCGTACTCCTCCACCGGTGACGGCATCGCGCTGGCGTTACAAGGCGGGTCTTCCGCTGAAGGACATGGAGTTCGTCCAGTTCCATCCCACGTGCCTCATCCCCACGGGAGTCCTGATCACCGAGGCGGCGCGCGGGGAGGGCGGCTACCTCGTGGATTCGCAGAACCGGCGCTTCATGGAGGACTACGCGAAGAGCAAGATGGAGCTCGCCCCGCGCGACATCGTCTCCCGCGCCATGATCACCGAGCTGGCAAAGGGGCGGGGGCTCGTGCACGAGGTCTCGGGCATGAGCCACCTGCTCCTGGACCTGCGGCATCATCGGCGAGGAGAAGATCGACGAGCGGCTCCCGATGATCAAGGAAATCTCGTGAAGCTGCTCGGGCATCAACCCCGCGCACGATCCCCTGCCGGTGCGCCCCGCCGCGCACTACACCATGGGCGGGATCCACGAGAACCTCCAGGGCCAGGTGATGAGGGATGACTCCTCCACGCCCGTCGAGGGGCTGTGGGCCGCGGGCGAGTGCGGGTGCGTGAGCGTGCACGGCGCCAACCGGCTGGGCAGCAACTCCCTCAGCCACTGCGTGATCTGGGGCAGGATCACGGGGGAGGCGGCGGCCCGGCGCGCGCATGGACCCGAAAAGCCTGCCGATTCGCGGAACGACGTAGAAGAGCGAGCTGGATGCCGCGTGCGGCCGACTGGATGCGCTGCTGACGCGGCCGGGGAAGGAAAACCCCTACCAGATCCGCCGTGAGCTGTGGGAGACCATGGACGCCTTCGTGCCGTCTACCGCGACGAGCAGGGCCTCGCAGAAGGCGGAGTCCGCCGCTCGCCGACGCTGCGCGAGCGCTATCGGGAGGTCGGCGTGCAGTGATCCCAGCGAGGTGTTCAACACGAACCTCCGGGACGTGCTGGAGATCGGGAGCATGCTGGAGCTGGCGCAGACGGTGGCGGCGGGCGCCCTCATCAGCAAGGAATCCCGCGGCTCGCACGCGCGGGTGGAATACCCGGCGCGTGACGACGTGAACTTCCTGAAGCACACGCTGGCCTACAGGACGGAGGGGCTTCCCCGGCTCTCGTACATCCCCGTGGCCCGGACGCGCTGGGAGCCCATGGAAAGGAAATACTGATGGAATCAAGGAAACGGCTCACGGACCTCCGCGGGCCGCAGGCGAGGATCGGGAGACTGCTGTCCTTCTCCTTCGAGGCATACCTGCACATGTTCACCAACCGCATCATGGTCTTCCTGTCCCTCGTCTACGCTGCGTGCATCGCCGCCTGGCTCCTGGTCCCGGGGCTGGGCACTCTGCTGAAGATCACTACCGCGGCGGTGTGGCTCCTGTGGACACCCCAGTTTTTCGAGGCGCTGAAAGGTCTTGCGCTGGTCTGGTCACGGGGCATGGCGTTCGGCCACATGAACAGTGAGTTTGCCTACCTGTACCGCAAACACTATGGCAAGAGATCGGGCGCATACGTCGGCGTTCCCGTTCGTGATCCTTGCCGCTCTGGACGGCTGGATTCGTCGTCATGCTCGCACGGTGGTTCCCATGAAAGCATCTCCGATCATGTTCTTCGAATACATCGGCATGCTGGGCGTGCCCGTGCTCCTGATGGCCCTGGCGCTTCTTGTCCTTGTGCCCGGTCACCGGCACGGCGCGGACCGTCCTGCTCCTGCTCATCGGGGCGGGATGCCTGGTCTACGGGGCGGTGTCCGTTCGGACGGTGTATCTACACGGCAAGGGAGGGACGCATGAGACTGACGCTCGGTAAGGAACAGAAGACATTCGAGCTTGTCGTGAGGCGGCTCGATTCCGTCAGCCGCACCTTTGTCGAGAAGTCATTCCAGGTGGAATCTGACCAGTTCACATCCGTCCTGGACCTTCTCGTCTCCGTGAAGGAAAAGCAGGATCATACGCTTTCCATGCGCTACAGCTGCAACATGGGCATCTGCGGATCCTGCGGCATGGTCATCAACGGGAAGCCGCGCCTGGCCTGTGAAACGAACGTGTTCTCGCTGGGCGTCTCCACGATCCGCGTCGGCCCCATGGAAGCACATCCCATGCTGAGGGACCTGGTCACGGATTTCGACGAGTTCTTCGAGAAGCATCGCTCAGTGAAGCCGTGGCTGGTGCGGCAGGACGAGGAGGAGAAGTTCAGGGCGGAAAAGGAGTATCCGCAGACGCGCAGCCAGGTGGACTACTTCCTGCGATTTCGCGCAGTGCATCAAGTGCGGGCTGTGCGTCGACGCGTGCCCCGTGAGCAATACCAATCCGCACTTCGTCGGGCCGCAGGCGCTGGCCCAGGCATATCGCTACAACAGCGACAGCAGGGACCAGGGGGAGAAGGAGCGGCTGGATTCACTGGACAGGCTGGACGGCGTGTGGGGCTGCGAGTTCGCCGGCGCCTGCTCGGAGGTGTGCCCCAAGGGCGTGGACCCGGCGCTGACCATCCAGCAGCTGAAGCTGGACATCATGAAGAAGCGGCTTCACCGGAAGGGTCAATCCCGACAAGCGGGCCCGGTAGGAGGCAGGAGAGGTGGCCGAAGGCTCCTTCCGCACGGAAACAGACAGCATGGGAGACGTGAAGGTTCCCGCGCACGCCTACTGGGGCGCCCAGACCCAGCGGGCCGTCGAGAACTTCTCCGTTTCGGACCTGCGGATTCCCGTTCTCCCTCGTGCGCGCCCTGGGCCAGGTGAAACAGGCCGCCGCAGCCGTGAACGGCGCGCTCGGCCTCCTGGAGCCGAAGATCGCGCAGGCCATCGTCCAGGCAGCGGGAGAAGTGGCGGAGGGAAAATGGGATGCGCATTTCCCCATCGACGTCTTTCAGACCGGCTCAGGAACCTCGTGGAACATGAATGCCAACGAGGTGATCGCCAACAGGGCGAATGAGCTTCTCGGCGTCCCCCTGGGCTCCAAGAAGCCGGTGCACCCCAACGATCACGTCAACCGCGGGCAGTCCTCCAACGACGTGATCCCCACGGTTATCAGCCTTGCCAACCGGGTCCGCCTGGACGGCCTGGTCGAGGCGATGGGACTCCTGCAGGGAAGTCTTGCGCGGAAGGCGTCGGAGTTCGCCGGGGTCCTGAAGATCGGCCGAACCCACCTGCAGGACGCCGTGCCCATGACTCTCGGGCAGGAGTTCTCGGGGTACGCCCGGCAGGTCGAGAAAGTGCGTGAGCTGGTCATGCGCTGCGCGGCCGGCCTGGAAGAGCTTGCCATCGGCGGCACGGCGCTGGGCACCGGCATCAACACTCACCCCGAGTTCGCCCGGCGCGTCACCGCCGCACTGGCACCGCAACACGGATTCCGTTCCGGGAAGCACGGAACAAGTTCGAGGCAATCGCCGCGCGCGATTCGCAGGTCGAGCTGATGGGGGCCCTGAATGCAACGGCCGTGTGTCTTCTCAAGATCGCCAACGACCTGCGCCTGCTGGCAAGCGGCCCGCGGACGGGGCTCGGGGAGATCACTCTGCCGTCGCTCCAGCCGGGCAGCTCGATCATGCCGGGCAAGGTGAATCCCGTGATCCTGGAGATGACCATCCAGGTGGCCGCCCGCGTGATGGGCTCAAACCTCTCGGTGTGCATCGGCGGGCAGTCCGGCCCGCTGGAGCTGAACATGATGCTCCCTCTCATTGCCTGGGAGACCCTTGGGTCCCTGGAGCTTCTCAGGAATACGTGCCAGGCCCTTGCGGTTCGGTGCGTGGACGGCATTGCCGCCGACGTCGCGCGCAGCAGGGAATGGATAGAGAAGAGTCTGGCACTGGTGACCCCGCTTGCGCTGAAGATCGGTTATGACCGGGCTGCAAAGCTTGCCCAGAAAGCGCTCGCGGAGAACAGGACGGTGCGGGACGTGGTGATCGGGGAAGGGGTGCTGAGCGCCGAAGAGGCGGACAGGATCCTGGACCCGTCGACAATGCTCGGGCCGTCTTGACCCGTTCGTGACCACCCTATTCGCCAGCACAAGATTCGCCGAGCAGCTCAGCCTGCAGCCCTCACGGGTATGGCTGACTGCCGACAGGGCATGCCGGGAAACGGGCATGCCTCCCACTCTTGGAAAGGCGAGAAAAGGCTGCCCGTTCCTTTCTTGCCTTCAAGACACCTGTTTTGGAGGTCTCCATGCGCGTTTGCCCCCGCAGAACATCCAACCAGGTACTTCACAGGCGTGAGCACGGCACGTTCAATCAGCATCCCAAGGCTGACCCGCTTTCCATCGGGGCGCTCGTCACCACTCACAAGGTCGACATTCCGCTCCTGGGTCCCCGGTTCGAGGAGTCGTGTCGAATAGCAGCGAGGGAGAGGGAAATGAAGGTGAAAGAATGAGAAAACCGGTTGTCGTGCTCCTGTTCATCTTCGGAATCCTGGTTCCCTGCTGTGCCCAACAGCAGGTCATTGTCTCGGCCGCCGCCAGCCTCACCGAAGTTCTTACCGAGCTGAAGCCTATGGCGGAAGCCTCTATCGGCGCGGAAGTGCTCTTCAATTTCGGGGGATCAGGGACTCTTCGGCGCCAGGTCGAGGAGGGAGCGCCTGTAGACGTTGTCTTCTTCGCTGCCGCCGATGACATGGACAGGCTTGAGAAGTCAGGACTTGTCATTTCATCGAGCAGGCGGGACCTTCTTTCAAACTCGATGGTCCTGGTCGGGGATGCATCCCTGGCACCGGTGGCGGGAATCGAAGGGCTCCGAGCCCTGCTGTCACAGGCCAAGTTCCTGGCCATCGGGAACCCCGACGCGGTCCCCGCCGGGCGCTACGCCGTGCAGGCGCTCACGACCCTCGGCCTCTCCTCGGCGGTGGAAAGAAAGCTCGTGTTTGGCGGTACGGTCCGTGAAGTCCTGCAGTACGTCGAGAGCGGGTCCGCTCCCCTTGGGATAGTGTTCCTCACGGACGCAATGACCGTGAAGCCGCAAAGCCATCTCCGGCAGCTTTTTCACTTCCCGGAAGATTCCGTGAAAACCCCGATCCTCTACCCGATTGCTGTAGTGAGTGCCTCCAGGAACAGGGACACGGCCGGGAAGCTGGTTGACTTTCTCCTGGGCGACGCCGCGAAGAACGCGTTTCACCGGGCGGGCTTCATTGTGAAATGACGGTCCTGTGATTACGCCGTAGATCATTCCGATTTCCAGAGGCCCTCACTCCGGGAAGGGCGTTTTCTGCCGCTACCGCCGTTCGTCCCCCGTCGATTGCACACCCGTGCCCAGGAGCGACAGCACCCGCGCGATGAGGGCCTCACCGTCAAACGGCTTGGGCAGGAAGGGAAGATTGACGTTCTCCCTGACGATTGCCTCCATGTCGGCGCCGGACATGACAATCACCTTGATCAAGGGCCGTTCCTCGATCAGGTGCGTGCAAAGGTCCATTCCGTTCAGCCGCGGCATTTCCACGTCGGTAATCACGAGGTCTATGACCCCCGGGTACTTGCGGGAAAGGGCCAGCCCTTCCTGGCCATCGGAGGCGGACAGGACGACATATCCCTGCTTTTGCAGCAGAAGCGTGACAAGGTTCCTGACCAAGACATCGTCATCCGCGACAAGGATGACGGGCTGCCGCGTGCCCAGCGGGCTGATCTCCGGCAATTCAGTCCCAAAGTCATCTGGATTCTTCATTTTTTCCTCACTTCGGAAGACGGGCGGTCTGCAGAGCCGCCAGGGAGCGAGCGCTCCTGCCCGGTTGCTCCGATGGGAACGTGCTGCCCGGGCCTTCCAGCAGCGGCCTTCCCAGGAAGGCCAGGTAGACAAAGGGAGCTGACTGCGGGGAAGCTGCCAGGATTGCCCGGACTTTTCCCTTCAGCATTTCCACGTCAGATATTCGAGGAACCGCCGCGAGGTTGACATTGGGTCGGAGAACACCGTTCATGTTGGTCCCCAGCATGACCAGCACCCTGACCCCGGGCCGTTCCTCCAGCAGGCGGGAGCAGAGATCAGTGCAGGTCAGACCGGGTCATTTCAACGTCGGTGACAAGCAGATCGATCTCCCCGGGGTACAGGCGTGAAAGTTCGAGTGCCTCCTGGCCGTCTGCCGCGGAAAGGACGGAATATCCTTCATCCTGCAGCATGGTTGTCAGGAGATTTCGAATCATGACGTCCGTATATGCAACCAGGGTGACGTGACCGTGCTCGCTGGTGGCCATTTTCATGCCTTCCCGGCAGAACCGCATGCAAGGCGAAATTACACATAAGGCTGCCTCTGCATGAACGGGTTCTCCCCGTATCTATCGTGGCAGGGGCATCAACATAATGCTGGTCAAATTTGCTCATTCACAAGACAAATTCACCGCCCTGGAAAACGGGTATATGTCCTGCGGGACACTGCCAAAGCGGGAATGGACTTGTCAGGAATTGCGATTTTCGGCTATGCTCGTACCGGGGGCAGTGCGTCAATGAAATCGAAAGTGCAGATCCCGCCTTTCGATCCGAGGGTCTTTCTTGCCAGGGCCGATGGCGGCAAGACACTCAACAAGTACCGGATCAAAGGCACAATCTTCGCCCAGGGTGACCCGTCAGACGCGCTTTTCTACATCCAGGACGGCAAGGTCAAGCTGACAGTCGTTTCCCGCCAGGGCAGGGAGGCGGTGGTTGCCATCCTGGCGGCCGGCGAGTTCTTTGGCGAAGGCTGCCTGGCGGGCCAGCCGCTGCGCATGTCAACGGCCACGGCGCTGACCGCGTGCTCGGTCATGCGACTGGACAAGGACGAAATGATCCGGGTGCTGCACGAACAGCCGAGCTTTTCTGAAATGTTTGTCACCCACCTGCTTTCGCGCAACATCAAGTTCGAAGGGGACCTCGTTGACCAGCTGTTCAATTCCAGCGAGAAACGGCTCGCCCGGGTGCTTCTGCTGCTGGCCAACTTCGGAAAACCCGGGCAGCCGGAAGTGGTGATACCGAAGATCAGCCAGGAGACCCTGGCGGAAATTGTCGGCACCACCCGTTCACGCGTCAGTTTTTTCATGAACCGGTTCAGGAAGCTCGGCTTTGTGGACTACAGCCGGGGTACCCTTGAGGTCCACAGCTCGCTGCTGACGATTGTCCTCAATGATTGACCCGTGACCCGCGACTGATCCGTGACCCGCAGGTGATCGGATGGTGAGGGATCTTGTTGGACCCGCCCAGGTTTGCGCCGCGGAGCATGAGCGAGCGCCCGTGGTCGACGATGAATTGCCCCGCCGGCGCTGATCACCTGCGCCCTAGAATGACGAGTCCTCCGTGTAGTGGTCGAGCATCAGCTTTGCACGCTTGTCGTCGGGGTTCAGCTCCACCGCCCTGCGGAAGCTCCTGATGGCCTCGATGTTCTTGTACAATCCCGCGTACGCCTGGCCGATCAGGAAATGAGCCTCGGCGAAATCCGGGCTCATCCGGACGAGCTCTTCCAGAAGCTCCAGGGCCTTGGCGTGCTCATTGCGTTTCATGTGCAGCTGGGCGAGGAAGAAGTTCGCCAGGAGAGACTCCGGCGACTCGCGGCGGAGGATGGAGAACGCCTCCAGGGCCTTCTCGTCGTTCCCGAGGAAGTTGTTGATCAGGCCCATCCAGTAGAAGGACATGACGTGCGTGCCGCACTCCGCGTCCACGTTCCTGGTGAAAGCATCAAGCGCCTCTTTGAGCTTGCCCATCCGCACGTAGCATACACCCAGCTTGTACCAGGCCTGGCACATCCCGGGGGCAAGCTCCAGGGCCTTCACATAGTGCGCGGCCGAGTCGCTGAGGGTCCCCTGGGAGTATTCGAGGTTCCCCAGGAGGACGTGGAGCGACGCATCCTTCGGATTCTTTTCCAGCAGCTCGGAGAGGGTCTTCAGGGAGCTGTCACGATTTCCCCCCATGTAGCTGCGCATCCCCGAAATGAACTCGGCCCCGGTGTGAAATGAATCCATGATCCGTCTCCTCCTGTGCTGCACGACAGCCGTTGCGTCCGCGGTGGACGCAGACTATCACGCCTGCCCGATTTTGAGAATCCCAGGAACACGCCGCGAGTGTCCGGCTTTCAGAGCCCCGAGGTCGTCAGGGAACCGATGAACGAGAGCAGCGGCGAGGGAAACACGCCGAGGGCCACCACCGCGAGGGTGAGGGCTGCGAGCGCCGCCGCCGCCAGGAAAGGCGCGCGCCGCGCCGCCACGCCCGGCGGCCTGCCGCCGGACGGGGAGCTTGGACCAGCCGGTAAACCTTCACCCGCCGCGGGGCTGCCATGGTCGGCAAAACCGCGGAACATCGCGGACACGATCTTCAGGTAGTAGAAGATGGAAATGGTCCCGTTCACGGCGAGGATCACGGCGAGTATCCACAGCTCGGCGCCTGCGCCTGCCCGCAGGATGAGGAACTTTCCGACGAATCCCGCGGTAAGGGGAAGACCGGCGAGCGAGAGCAGCATTGCCGTCAGTGCGGCCGCCAGCCACGGACGCCGCGCAGCGAGGCCGCGGTACTCCTCCATGCTGCCGGCATCTGCCTCGGGCGTGGAGAGCTCGGCGATGGCGGCGAATGCGCCGAGGGTCGTGGCGAAGTAGGCCACGAGATAGAACGCGATTGCGCGCAGCGCCTCGGTGCCGCCGGCAAGGAACGCCACGAGGATGTAGCCCAGGTGCGCGATGGACGAGTAGGCGAGGACCCGTTTCACGTTGCTCTCACGCAGTGCGAGGATGTTTCCCGCAAACATGGACAATCCCGCGATCATCGCGAAGACCCACGGGAATGCCGCGGACACCGCCCCGGCGCTCTCCCGGAGCAGGCCGTTGACGCCGCCCGTGCCGACGAGCGCCGGGGCAAACGCGCGGGCAAGGACGACCACCATTGCTCCCTTGGAGACGGTGGCAATGAACCCGGTCACCGGCGCCGGAGCCCCGTCGTAGATGTCCGGCGTCCACAGGTGAAAGGGCACGACCGCGAGCTTGAAACCGATTCCCACCAGGATCATTCCCAGCCCGACGGGAGCCAGCAGGCTCCGCCCCGGGGCTGCAGTCGGCCAGCCGCGCAAGGTCCATTGTCCCCGTCTCCGCGTAGAACAGTGCCATGCCGAACAGGAGGAACGCGGAGGACGCTCCGGCAATGACCAGGTACTTGATCGCCGCCTCGGTGCCGATGCCGCTCTCGCGGCGCCACCCGATCAGCGCGTACAGGGAGACGCTCATCAGCTCGAGGCCCAGGAAGAAGGAAGCAAACGCGCTGGAAGCGGCAAGGATGCACGCGCCGAGAGCCGAGAGAAGGAAGAGGAAGAAATAGTCGCCGCCCTCCCCGCTGCGGCCGCGCAGTGCCGCCCATGAGCTGATGGCAGCGAAGAATGTGCCGCCAAGGATCAGGACGATCCCGAACAGCACGAAACGGTCGAACGACAGGATGCCGGCCACGCTGAAGGGCGCCTGCGCCGCGGCAATTCCCGCGCACACGATGGCAGCCACGAGGCCGGCAAGCGTGATGGCGAAAGACACCATGAGCTTACGCGTGAAGGCGGCCGCGAAGAGGACCAGGAGGGATGCCGCCGCCAGGATGACCAGGGGGAGGATGCCGAGGAAGTCCTGGGCGTTCATGCGCCACCCCCTGCCGCAAGCAGGGCGAGCACTCCGCTCACGAGTGCTGCCGACCATGCCCAGGATGAACGAGCGGGTACAGCCCCAGGACCACGAGCAGCGCGATTGCGAGCGAAGAGTGTTCCCGTCTCGCGGGCGGACAGGTCAGAGAGTGTCCATGTCTCCGGGGGACGCCGTGGAATGCCGTCTGGAACAGGCGCAGGGCGTACACCGTGGCAATCACGAGGCCCGAGCCCGGCAATCACCGTGGCCACGGGGCTGACCGTCCAGGTTCCCGACGAGGACGAGGAACTCGGAGACGAAGTTCACGAGGCCCGGCAGCCCCACGAGCGCCATGCAGAGAACCAGCGCGGCGGCGCCCATCCGCGGAACCTGTGCCCACAGGCCCGCCCATGCGCTCCAGGTCCCGCGTGTGGATCCTGTCCTGCAGGGCGCCGACCAGGACGAACAGCGCCCCCGTGCTGATGCCGTGGCTCACCATCTGCAGCACGGCGCCGGACAGGGCCAGCGGCGTGAACGCGTAGATGCCCAGAAGAACGAACCCGAGGTGGCTCACGCTCGTGTAGGCCACGACGCGCTTCATGTCCTTCTGGCTGAATGCCATGATGCCGCCATAGACGATCCCCGCCGCCGCCAGCGCGATGGCCACCGGTGCGAAGGCCCGCGAGGCGGCGGGGAAGAGGGGCACGGCAAACCGGATCAACCCGTACCCGCCCGTCTTCAGAAGCAGGCCCGCAAGGATCACGCTGCCGGCCGTCGGCGCCTCCGTGTGGGCATCCGGCAGCCATGTGTGCAGCGGGAAGGCGGGGAGCTTCACCGCGAAGGCGGCAAAGAACCCGAGCATGAGGAGCATCCCGATCACCGGGGACACCGCGGTCCCCATGAGGTCCTGCAGCGCGAATGTCCAGATCCCCGTTGCCATGCTGGTGAAGCACGGCCAGGGCGATGATTGCGACCAGCATGAGCAGGCCGCCGACCTGCGTGAAGAGGAAGAACTTCACCGCGGCCTTGTGGCGGTTCTCGTGGCCCCAGAGGTCGATGAGGAAGTACATCGGGATGAGCATGAGCTCCCAGAAGAAAACGAACAGGAACAGGTCCGTTGCGAGGAATACGCCGTTGATGCCGGCGAGGACCAGGGAGATGTTGAAGTGAAAGAAGGCCGTCCGGGTCGTGATCCCCGTCCACGAAGAGAGCACGGCCATGATGCCCAGCAGCGCGGTAAGCCCCAGCAGCGTCAGGCTGAGACCGTCAAGTCCCAGCGAGAAGGAGATCCCGAGGCTCGGGATCCAGGGCCAGTGGACCTCGGCCATCCAGGGCGATCCCGCTCCGGGCACCGCCAGGAAGGGGAGGCTGAGCACACCCGAGGCACCGAGCCAGAGGAACGCGGCAAGACAGAGGTTGAAAAGATTCCCGGCAAGGGCAAGCCAGCGGGAATATCCCGCCTGCCGGCGTCCCGAGCACCCAGCCGGCAAGGCCCACGACGAGCGGGACCAGGATGAAGAGGGCGAGCACGATGCCGCCCCCGACAGGGGATACGGGGGCCGGCCGCTGTCACAGCAGCACCACCGCGGCAACGATGAGCACCGCGCCTGCCGCAAGGCCGGCCGCGTACCATCGCACCCGCCCGTTCTGCGTCCAGCGGAATGCCCGGGACAGGAGCATGAACAACCCTCCCACTCCATCGAAGATGCGGTCCACGACGTCCCGCGTGTTGATCCCGGCCAGCCACGCGAACGGCCTGACGAAGACCCGGTCATACAGCCAGTCGAAGCCCCATCCGCCCACCAGGAACCGCGCAACTCCTGCAGCAGGGGCCGGAACCGACGAGCGGCCGCGGCGGTACACGAGCCACGCCACGGGAATGCCAAGAAGGGACGCTGCTTCTGAGACTATCTGGAGTATCCACTCCGTCCGCGCGGGTGCCTCGGAAACAGCACCAGCCGGGCAGGGCCGTCTGGAGAAAGCTCAGGATATATGGAGAGCCGCCGAGATCATGCGGGAAAGCGAGAAAACCGCCCGCGAGGCAGAGCACGGCAAGGATGGCGAGGGGTATTCCCATGACCGCTCCAGCCTGCATGCCATCACGACCGGCAGCGTGTCCGCCGCCTGCATGCCCGTGCCCTCCGGCGTGCGAAGGGGCGGCGGTCCGCGGGCTGCCCGCGAACACGATGAACACCAGCCGGAAAATGTACACCGATGTGACAAATACCCCGGCAAGCCCCAGTGCGTAGAACACCCGGCCGACGCCGCCCGACCGCCAGGCAAGGGTGAGGATCAGGTCCTTGCTCGAGAACCCCGCCGTTGTCGGCGGGATGGCGGCGAGGGTGAAGGCGGCAATCAGGAACGTCCAGAACGTGAAGGGAGACTTCCGCGCAATCCCGCCCATGGCGTAGATGTCATGCTCGTGGTTCACCGCGAGGATCACCACCCCGGCGCCGAGGAAGAGCAGGGACTTGAAGAAGGCGTGCGTCACCAGGTGGAAGATCGCTCCCGACCATGCGCCGATGCCGAGGGCAAGGAACATGTACCCGAGCTGGCTCATCGTGGAGTAGGCGAGGACCCGCTTGATGTTCCGCTGCGTGAGGGCGCTCAGGCCGGCAACCAGCACGCCCACGGCGCCGATGATCCCCGACGGCCAGTCTGGACGGCTGGCGCGAGGGAGAACAGCGCGTTTGTACGGGCGATGAGGTAGACACCCGCGGTCACCATCGTGGCCGCGTGGATGAGGGCGCTCACGGGCGATGGCCCGGCCATGGCATCGGGGAGCCATGTCTGCAGCGGCAGCTGGGCCGACTTGCCCACGGCCCCGCCAAGGAGGAGCGCGGCCACGGCAACCGCCAGCGATGAGCCGACTGGCCAGCTCGCCGTCGCCTTCTGGGCGATCTCCTTCACGTCCAGGGTTCCCAGGGTTGTGGCGAGGATGAACAGCCCGATGGCCAGGGACACGTCCCCGATCCGCGTGACGATGAACGCCTTTCGGGCAGAGCGCCCGTTTTCGGGGTCCTTGTACCAGAACCCGATGAGCAGGAAGCTGCACAGGCCCACGCCTTCCCAGCCCAGGTACAGCAGCAGCAGGTTGCTGGCCATTACGAGGATGAGCATGGAGCCGACGAACAGGTTCATGTAGGCGAAGAACCTGCTGTAGCCCTCCTCATCCGCCATGAATCGCGTCGAGTACAGGTGGATGAGAAAGCCGACTCCCGTGACCACCAGGATCATCACCACGGAAAGGGCGTCAATGGTGAAGGAGATGCTGGGTGAAAATCCGCCCGCATTGATCCACTGCCAGAGCACGTACGAAGAGAACCCGCCCGCAGGAGGGGCGTGGATGAACATGGCGCTCGCGGCTGCTGCCGCGACAAAGGAGAGACCGACTGACCCGGCGCCGACTGCGGCGGTTGCGCCCCGGGGGAACCTGCCGCCGAACACGGCCAGCACCAGGAACCCCGCGAGGGGAAGGGCGGGAATGCACCAGGTCCAGGTCAACATTTCAGGCTCCCTTGCGGCCGCCGGAGGCGGCATTTCCGCGGCCGCCGGAGGCGACATTTCCTTCTCTCATCTTGTCCGCGTCCAGGGTCCGCGTCCTGCCGAAATGCAGCAGGAGGAGCGCGAGCCCCACGGCCACCTCCGCGGCGGCCATGGAAAGGAGGAAAATGAACATCACCTGGCCGTCGGGCTGACCCCAGCGCGAGCCGGCAACCACGAAGGCAAGGCCAGCCGCGTTGAGCATCACCTCCACGCACAGGAGGATGAACAGCAGGTTGCGCCGGACGATGACTCCGACCATGCCCAGCGCGAAGAGCGCCCCGGCGAGCAGCAGGCCGTATTCGAAGGGGACCGATGCCATCTCCTATCTCCTTCTCGCCGAGATGAAACGCTCCGACCAGACCCGCCAGGAGGAGGAAGGCCGCGATCTCGGCCCCGAGGATGTACGGGCCGAAGAGGGACATCCCGACCTGCTTCGGTCCGACTTCCGTTGCCGGGTGTCCCTGCAGGGCACCCTGCGCGATGACCCAGCCCAGCTCGGCAAGGAGCACGGCGCCCAGGACCGAGGGCCCGATCCAGGCCCTGCCCGGGATCGGAGTGCTCTCCGGCCCGATCAGCATGATCACGAACACGAACAGCACCATGATCGCGCCCGCGTAGACGATCACCTCCAGCGCCGCCACGAAGGCCGCGCCGAGGACGAACATGATGACGGCGGAGGCCAGGAGGGAGACGACGAAGTACAACAGCGCGTGCACGGCGCTGCGCCGGGTGATCATCATGACCGTTGCGGCAACCGCGACGATCCCGCTGAGCGCGAATGCGGCGTTCATGGCAGGAGGCTCCGCACGTCAACGGGCGGACGCTCGTTCTCCGCCTCTCCCTTGCCCTTGCCGCTGATCTCCATGCCCGAAACCCTGTAGAAGTTGTACCCGGGATACTTTCCGGTGCCGGAGATCAGGAGGTCCTCCTTCTCATAGACCAGGTTGGCGCGGTCGTACTCGGCCATCTCGTAGTCGGGGGTGAGCTGGATGGCGAACGTGGGGCACGCCTCCTCGCACAGCCCGCAGTAGATGCAGCGGGAGAAATTGATCCGGAAGAAATCCGGCTTGCGCCGGCCCTTTTCGTCCACGCCGGCCTGCAGCGCTATGCACGACACCGGGCACACGGCCGAGCAGAGGTGGCAGGCCACGCACCGCTCTTCCCCGTCGGGATCACGGGTGAGCACGATCCGCCCGCGCCAGCGCGGCGGGAGGCGCCGCTTCCTCTCGGGATACAGGACCGTCACCTTCCTGTTGAATGAGTGACGGAAAGTGACCCAGAGCGTCCTGAGGATGCTCAGCATAGAATGGACTCCTTATCTGCCGACGGCCAGCACCACGGCGCCGGTCACGGCAAGATTCAAAAGCGCCAGGGGAAGCATGAGCTTCCACCCGAACGTGAGGAGCTGGTCATAGCGCGGCCGCGGGAGAGCGGCGCGAACGAGGATGAACAGCCCGATGAAGGCGAGGGTCTTCAGGAGGAACCAGACCAGGGGAGGCAGCACGGGGCCCTGCCAGCCGCCGAAGAACAGGGTGACGACCATCATGGATATCAGCGTGATGCCGACGTATTCCCCGATGTAGAACATGGCGAACTTGAACCCGGAGTATTCCGTGTGGTAGCCGGCCACCAGCTCGCTCTCCGCTTCCGGCAGGTCGAAGGGTATGCGGCGCGTCTCGGCGAGCCCCGCGATGAAGAACACGACGAAGCCGACGAACTGCGGCACCACGAACCACAACCCGCGCTGCGCCTCGACGATGTGCTTCATGCTGAAGGAGCCTGCCTGGAGGACCACTCCCATGAGGGAAAGTCCCATGAATACCTCGTAGCTGACCATCTGCCCCACGGCGCGGATGCTGCCCAGCAGCGAGTACTTGCTGTTGGAAGCCCACCCGGCCAGGGCGACGCTGTACACGGCGAACGAGGACATGGCCAGGAAATAGAGCAGGCCGATATCGAGGTCTGAAACAAGGATCGCGGGGGCAATCGGGATCACAGCAAAAGAGGCAAGCGTGGTGATCATGATGATGGCCGGGGCGATGACGAAGATCGCCTTGTCGGCGAACGGGGCAATCCAGTTCTCCTTTGTGAAGATCTTCAGCATATCCGCCACGACCTGCAGGACGCCGAACGGGCCGGCCCGGTTCGGTCCGTAACGCTCCTGGAAGATGCCCAGCACGCGTCGCTCCACGAAGATCATTCCTGCGGCAAACAGGAGGGCGCCGAGGAGCACACAGACGATGACCACCAGCGCTGAGAACAGTGCCGCTCATTTTCCTGCCCCCGTGACGGCGGCCCTGCCGGGAACGGGAAGCACCGGCATGCCCGGGCATGCCCACCGGGACGGAGGCTATCCCCTCCGGCATGGGCGCCGCCATAACCGCAAGCTCCAGCGGTTCCGCGCCGTCAACGGTCACACGCGCCATATCGCCTGCGCGCAGACCGCGCTTTTCACATTCGGACAACGAGAGGGCAAGTGATGCCGGAGCCGGTGCGGGACGCTATCCCCGGAGCCATGGCGGAGAGCTCCTCGGAGCCGAAAACGTGGTACCGCGGAACGAGAATCAACGTGCCGTCCGCCACCGGCCGACTGGAGCCGGGAGCCGCGAAGTACACACCCGTTTCCTTCGTCGGCGGCTCGAAAATCCTGACACCGGGATCCCCGCCAATGAGCTGGCCGCTCACTTCCGCCTGGAACTTGCTGAGGGATTGGTCTGAGTTCCAGCCCGGCGACCAGAACCGGGCGTTCAGGCTTGCCGGCGCCCCGATCGATGCGCCTTCCATTGTATAGGCGAGGGGAGAATCGGGGTCTCTCGCCGGAGGCGGCTCGTGAAGGCTGATGTTGGCGGTTGCAGCGGTGCGGCCGCTTTCGCGGATGGACTTGCGCGGCACGCGGCTGCCGCCGAGCCGGTAATCCGCACCGGGGGCTGCGTTCCGGACGCCGACCAGCTCGGGGAGCTCTGCCGCCATCGCCCTGATGACGTCATCCATGCCGTGCCAGGCGGAGGGCTTCTTTCCAGCGGCTACTGCCATCTCATCCAGCCATCGCCATGCGCTCTGCGCGGGCTCCACCGGGGGCATCACGGAGAAGAACCGCTGCGCGCGGCCCTCGCTGGAGACCATGGCTACCGGAGGATTCCGCGTAGGCGCAGGAGGGGAACACGATCTCCGCGGCGTCCGCTGTTGCGTGACGGGTGTGATCCACGCAGATCACGTGGGCCGCGGAGGAAAGAAGAGCCCGCGCGCTCCGCGCCGGCATTCCCCGGAACACGTCGGCCTCCGCAATGACCAGCGCCTGGCCCTTCCGCGCGGCCATGGCGCGCGCCGCACTTTCCAGCCCGCCCGCGGCAAGGAGGGCCGCACCCAGGCTGTTCGCTTCGGGGAAGACCAGGCTGATACGCGCATCCCGCCCCGCCTTCTTCAGGGCTCGGGCAACGTTGGCCGCTGCCTGGATCACCTCCGGTGCTCCCAGCCCTGCGCCGCTCACCACGAGGGGGCGTTCCGCGGCTTTCAGCGCTGCGGCTGATCCGGCGGGCAGCCTGGATGACATCCTCCGAGGCCCCCGCGGGGGCAGGAGAGGAGGGATCTATCTCGTGCGCCGCGGCGAACCCCAGGGCCGCGATGTCGGCAGGGGACAACCGCATGCTCTCTCGTGCAACCTCGTCCAGCTTCGTCTCCTCAACCGAACCGATGAAGAACGGGCCCTTCTCGTGTCGAATGGCTTCGCGCACGGCGGCATCGTCCCAGGCGTTGAGCTTCTTCTGCCTCATGGCGGCCGCCGCCGGGGCGTTGGACGACGGCCTGGCGCAGGTTCAGCGCGAGGATCGGCGCGGTGTTCCACACGTCTTCCCCGAGAACGAGGACGGCGTCCGACTGGCGCGCCTGCCGGACGGAAGCAGCGGGGGCCGGCCCTTCCTTCAGGATCCGCGCCATGAGCTTGAGGATTGGAGACGTGAAGGTCCGAGGTCGCCGAGGTAGAAGTTCGCCGGACCCACGAGGGTGCGCAGCGCGAAGTTCGTTTCCAGGGAGGCCCGCGCAGAACCGATCCCGACGGACGGGGCGCCTGACACCGCCGCCGCGGCACGCGCGGATGCTTCCGTCGCGTCGATGGCGCGCTGGACGTCCCCGCTTTTTGCGCACGGCGGGTGGCGGATCCTGCCTTCGGCGTTGATGAACTCGTACCCGTACCTGCCGCGGTCGCAGAGGAAGTAGCCGTTGACCTCGCCGTTGTAGCGCGTGCGCACGCGGCGAAGCATGCCGTAGCGCTCGCCGGGGATCGTGTTGCAGCCCACGGCGCAATGCACGCAGATGGAGGGCGCGGTCTGCAGGTCCCACTTCCGCGTGTAGTGCTTCTTCAGCGTCTTGTCGGTGAACACCCCCGTGGGGCAGACCTCGACGAGGTTGCCGCTGAACTCGTTCTCCAGGGCGCCGTCGGCCTGCCGGCCGAAATACACGTCGTCGTGCGCACCAAGGGCTTCCAGGTCTCTGCCGCCGGCATAGTCCCGGTAGAACCGGATGCAGCGGTAGCACTGGATGCAGCGGTTCATCTCGTGGTTGATGAACGGCCCCAGGTCCTGGTTGCGGTGCGTGCGCTTGGTGAAGCGGTAGCGGCGGTAGGCGTGGCCCGGTCATGACCACCATGTCTTGAAGATGGCACTCGCCGCCCTCGTCGCAGATGGGGCAGTCGTGGGGATGGTTCACCATCAGCCATTCCGTCACCTGGCCGCGGAACATCCGCGCCTCGGGATCCTCAACGGAGACCCGCATCCCGTCCGTCACCGGCTGTCATGCAGGACATGATGATGCGGCCCTTCGTGTCCGCCTCGTCCTTGTACAGCTTCACGGCGCACTGCCGGCAGGCTCCGACGGAGTGCAGTGCAGGGTGCCAGCAGAAATACGGGAGGTTCAGGCCCGAGGGACAGGCACACGTGGAGGAGGTTCTTGCCCTCCGCGTCCACCTCGTACCGCCGGCCGTCTATGGTCAATGTGAAGGTCTTCATTTCCAGGGACACCTCTTCTGATGCACGTGCTGCTCGAAGTCGTCACGGAAGAGCTTCAGCGCGCTGCCCAGCGGCTCCACGGCGCCGGGGGCCAGCGCGCAGAAGGTGCGGCCCGGGCGCCAGGAGGCCGACGTGCTGCTCGAGGATCTCCAGGTCCTTCAGCTCCCCCTTGCCCTGCTCCAGCGCACTCCAGGATGCGCGCCACCCACGGCAGCCCTTCGCGGCACGGCGTGCAGAACCCGCAGGACTCGCGGGCAAAGAACTTCTCCAGGCTGAGCACCATCCCCACCGGGCAGGTATGGTCGTCCAGGACGATCATCGTCCCCGTTCCCAGCCTGCTTCCCGCCTTTGCCACGGAATCGAAATCAAGCTTCACGTCCAGCTGATCCGACGGAGAGGAAGTCCGTGGACGCACCGCCCGGCAGCAGCCCGCGGAGCTTCAGGCCGTCCTTCATCCCGCCGGCAAGGTCGATCAGCTCTCGGGCGGTGGTGCCCATGGGCAGCTCCCAGAGGCCGGGCCTGTTGAGCTTTCCGCTGACGCCGTAGATCTTCGTGCCCGGGTCCGAACCGGGGCTCAGCGCCTTGTACCAGTCCGCCCCTTCGCGAATGATGTGCGGCACGTTGCACCAGCGTTTCCACGTTGTTCACCACGGTGGGCCTGCCCCAGAGTCCGCTCACCTGCGGGAAGGGCGGCTTGTTCCGCGGGTGTTGCGCGCCTGCCTTCCAGCGCGTTCAGGAGGCCGCTTTCCTCGCCGCACATGTAGCGTCCCGCGCTCATGTGCATGCCGCACCGTGATGTTCCACGCCGAGCCGAGCACGCGTTCACCCGATATACCCGGCCTTCTGCGCCTCGGCGATGGCGCGCGTGAGGCTCTGCGCGCACAGCGTGTATTCCCGCCGGAGGAAGATGTAGGCGATGTCGGCCTGCACCGCCCAGGCGGCGATGAGAGCGCCTTCCAGGAGCTGGTGGGGGTTTCCCTCCATGAGCCACCGGTCCTTCATGGTGCCCGGCTCCTTCTCGTCCGCGTTCACCACGAGGTAGCGATGACCGCCCGTGTCCGCTGCCGCGCCGCCCGAGCTCCGGCCGCATGGGCACGAAGCTCCACTTCATGCCGGTGGGGAAGCCCGCGCCGCCCCTCCCGCGGAGCCCCGAGGCGGTCACCGCCTGCTGCACCTGGAAGGGCGTCTGGGCAAGGGCCTTGCGGAGGCCCTGGTAGCCGCCTGCCGCCTCGTAGGCGGCAAGGCGAAAGCGCCGCGCGATCGGCGCGGATATCAGCCGTGAGAGGTTTGAGCATCTGCTCCCATCCCGTACTCTGCGAGTATCTCGTCCGCCCGTTCGGGCGTCAGGGTGTCATACAGCTTTCCGTCGATCATCATTGCGGGCCCCGCGTCGCAGGCGCCGAGGCACCCCGTGGGCAGGAGAGTGAACTCGCCGTCCGGGGTAGTGCCCCCGAGGGCCACTCCCAGGCTCTTCTGGAGGTGCGCGAGGATCCGCTCCTCGCCGGTGATCCAGCAGCTCACCGAGTCGCAGACCATGATGACGTGCTTTCCGACCGGCTTGCGGAAGATGAGCTCGTAGAACGTGGCAACACCCTCGACCTCTTCCCGCCCCATGCCGAGGATGGCCGCCACCTCGCCGATGGCTTCATCAGGGACCCAGCCGCGGCTCTCCTGGACGATGAGGAGCGCCTCGGAGACCGCGGCGCGGGGGTGCTCGTGCTGCCGCACCTCCTCTTCGATCTTCTCCCTTTCACGCTCGCTCAGCATGTGCCGCCTGTCCCCTCCGCTACCGGTCGATGTCCGCGAGAACGTAGTCGATGCTTCCCAGGACCACGATCAGGTCCGGAATCGTCAGCCCCCTGCTCAGCAGGGGCACGATCTGCGTGTGGGCGAACGAGGGCGTGCGGATCCGCGTCCGGTAGCTCATCGTGCCGCCGTCGCTCACCAGGTAGTACATGTGGTTTCCCTTGGAACCTTCCGCCACCATGCACGCCTCCCCGGGGGGATCACCGGGCCCCAGCTCACGCCGAGGAAGTGCGTGATGAGGGTCTCGATGTCGTGCATCGTCCGCTCCTTGCGGGGCGGGGTGGCCAGGGGATGGTCGGACTTGTAGTCCCCGGCCGGCATGTTCTTCAGGCACTGCTCCATGATTCGCAGGCTCTGGCGGATCTCCTCCGTGTGCACCATGAGCCGGTCCCAGCTGTCCCCGTGGACGCCGAGGGGCACGTCGAACTCGAATTGCTCGTACCCGCCGTACGGCTTCTTCTTGCGCAGGTCCCAGTCCACGCCCGAGCCGCGGAGGAACGGCCCCGTCCCGCCCCACGCAATGGCCTCTTCCTTGCTGATGGTGCCGATGCCCTTGGTCCGCGCCTTGAAGATGCTGTTGTTCAGCACCGTGGTGTCGTAGTCCTTCAGCCGCCGGCGCATGTACGTGATGAACTCGCGGACCATGCCGTCCCAGCCGCGCGGCAGGTCCTGGGCCACTCCGCCGATGCGGAACCAGGCGGGATGCATGCGGCCGCCGGTAACGGCTTCAACGATGTCGAACGCCCGCTCACGGTCCGTGAAGAGCCAGAACACCGGCGACATCTGTCCCGTGTCCCCGCTGAATGTCCCGTAGAAGACGAGGTGGCTGATCACGCGGAACAGCTCGGCCATCATGACGCGGATGACCTGCGGCGCGCTCGGGGACCTGGATACCGGCGAGCTTCTCCACCGCCAGGACGTAGGGGAAATTGTTCAGGAGGCCGCCGAGGTAGTCGATGCGGTCCGTGTAGGGGATGTACGTGTGCCAGGTCTGGCGCTCACCCATCTTCTCCGCGCCCCGGTGGTGGAAGCCGATCTCGGGGACCAGGTCGATGATCTCCTCGCCGTCCAGCTGGACCGTCAGGCGGAGGATGCCGTGGGTGGCGGGGTGCTGGGGGCCGATGTTGACGAACATGTACTGGTGATCGCCGCTGGAGCGCTTCATTCCCCATTCCTCGGGGTTGAACTCCATCATGGAGAGCATGCGCTGCGCATCCGCGGAGGTCATCTTGAAGGGCTCCATCTCGGTGGCTCGCGCCGGGTGCTCCTTCCGCAGGGGGTGCCCTTCCCACCAGGGGGGCGTGAGGATCCGCTTCAGGTGCGGATGGCCGTCCACCGTGATGCCGAACATGTCCCAGACTTCGCGCTCGTACCAGTCCGCGTTGGGCCAGATGTCAGCAACCGTCCGCACGGAGGGCTTTTCTCCCGTGGAGAGCGACCTTGAGGCGGACGTCCTGGTTCTTGTCCAGGGAGCAGAGGTGGTACACCACGCTGAAGTCGGCGGGGGGCTGGCCTTCGCGGTGGGTTCGCGCCCGCTCGTCGATTGCCGTCAGGTCCAGGAGCATGGCGCATGAGTCCGCCCTGGGGGCTTTTCAGCCATTCGAGGGCCTCGCGCAGCCGGGCCGGCGCTCACCCAGGCGGTCTGCACCTCGTCACGCGTTGCCTGCGGCGTGACTGCCTCCGTGCCGATCCGTTCCGCGAGCCCGCTGATGATTCCCGTCGCTGCGACCATCGCCCCTCTCTTCCGTGCTCCAGAGAAATCCTACGACGCGGTTAAATTTCGTCAGGTGAACGAAGATCGGTCTGCTTCTCCCTTTCGGGGCGCATGGCGTCCCTCATGGACGGCTTCACGGTCCGCACGACGCCCTGGGGGCCGACGACCCAGGAGAGGGGACGGCTCTCGGAGAGCACCGCCTCCCCGAGCAGGGTCAGGCCCCTCATGAAGGCGTCCGGGCTCGGCGGACATCCCTGCACGTACACGTCCACCGGAAGAAACGTGTCGACGCCCTGCACGACGCTGTAGATGTCGTACATCCCGCCGGAGCCGGCGCACGAGCCCATGCAGATCACCCAGCGCGGCTCCATCATCTGCTCGTGCATGTGCTGCACCAGCGGTGCCATCTTCTTGAAGACCGTGCCGGCAACAACCATGACGTCTGCTTCCCGCGGGGATCCGCGGAGGATCTCCGAGCCGAACCGCGCGATGTCGAACCTGCTCGTCAGTGAGGTGGCCATCTCCACGTAGCAGCAGGAGAGGCCGAAGTTGAAGGGCCACAGGGAATACTTCCGCCCCCACGCGACCAGGTCGTTCCTGCGGGCAAGGTACACATCGTTGCCCGCCGATGGCGTGCGCGGCGTGCCGCGGTAATCTCCGGTGAGGGGCAGGCTATCGCGCACGCGCCGCTCCGTGCCTTTCCCTGTGTTCCCGGAGCCGGCGTGCTCCCCAGTCGAAGGCGCCTTTTCGCCACAGGTAGGCAAGGCCGGCCGCTGTTTCCAGCATGAAGACGAGGGCGGCCACGTAGCCGGGCCAGCCAAGCTCGCGCGCCGATACGGCCCAGGCGAACAGGTACACCGCCGAGATGTCGAAGATGACGAAAAACATTGCGACGAGGTAGAAATCAGCGGAAAGGCGGAGCCGGGCAGAGCCCGTGATGGGAACGCCCGGATTCGTAGGGGATGCCCGTTCCCAGCTCGAAATGCCGCTCCCCTGACAGGTGGGTCACGAGCATCAGGAGCCCGATCAGGAGGACGACGACCAGGAAGTACACTGCCAAGGATACGACTGCGCTCATCTCTGCTCCCTGCGCCCGCGGTCTTTGTACAATCTAATTCCTGGCGGAATGGGTGTCAAGGAATCGCGGAAGATATCACGTAATCAACGAGATCGCGGAGCGAATCACGGTGGGCGCCCGCGGGCAGTTGTGCGACCCCGTCCCGCGCCTTCTGGGCATAGGACCGGGCTATCCCCTCAAGATCGACGCTCGCGTCAAGGCCATGGTCCTTGTCCACAAGGTCGTCGGCCATCTGGAACGCAAGCCCGAAGTGCAGTCCCAGCTCCCCGAGACATGCCTGCTGGACCTCGGGGGCGTCGCAGAGGAGGGCCGCCGTGCGGCAGCAGGCGGCGAACAGGACCGCCGTCTTGTCTGTGGCGATTTCCACGTACTCGTCCACCCTCAGGTGCCGCCCGGTTGCCGCGACCTCCTGGGCTATGATTTCGCCCATGCACATGGCCTTTGTCGTGTCCAGGAAAATGTCCAGGAGCGCGAACCGCTTCGCGTGGTCAAGGCGTTTCAGGCCCGTGATCACGGAAAAGAAATTCGTGTACAGGATGTCTCCCGCGAGCACGGCAACCCGGTTTCCGAACCTCTTGTTCAGGCTCACCTGGTGGCGTCGCGAATCCGCGTTGTCGATGATATCGTCATGCACGAGCGACGCAGCGTGCAGTACCTCCACCGCCCCGGCGAGGGCGATCAGGGATTCGTGGTCGGGAGCGTCGGCCCCCGTGGTCACCGCATGCGCGGTCAGGAGGACGAGCGCGGGCCGGATCCGTTTTCCGGGAACGGCAAAGGGATGCTGGACGATCCTGTCCAGGATGCGTGCCTTGCCCCGGGCCGCCGCGGTCTGCGCTCCCACTTCCCGCATCAGCGCCTGCAGCCTCGTGTCCACTGCCGCCATTTCCGGCGCCACCGCGGCAAAGATCTCCCCGAGCTCCATTCAATTCCCTCCAGGCGTCCGGCCGACGTGGAGGTACGCCGTGCCGAAAGTGAGGCGGTGCCAGGACACGGATTTCAGCCCCGCCTGCCGCATGAGCCCTGCGAGCGCGGGTGGAGCCGGGAAATGCCGTATTGAGTCCCCCAGGTAGAAGTACGTCGCGCCGTTTTGCGCGAAAAGACGCGCCAGGCGCGGAAGCACTCTCCCGAGGTAAAAGCCGTAGAGGGGGCGGAAAAGCAGGTCGGGAGCAAAGGTCATTTCCAGCACCATGACCTGGCCGCCCGGAGCCGTGACACGCGCCATCTCCCTGAGTGCCCGGATCTTGTCGGGAATGTTGCGCATCCCGAAGGCAACCGCCGTCACGTCAAAGGAGCGGTCCGGGAAAGGCAGGGCCAGCGCGTCACCTTCCAGCAGCTCAATACGGCCGGAAAGTCCGGCTTCCCGCACCTTGCGTTTTCCCACTTCCAGCATCGGAGCGGCGAAATCGACTCCCACGACGTTTACCCCGGGGTAGCGACGCGCCGCGGCGATGGCAAGGTCAGCCGTCCCCGTTGCAACGTCGAGAAAGCGCCGTGTCCTCGGGAAGCGCATCCGCTTGATCGCAACGTTGCGCCATCCTACGTCCCGCCGGAGGCTCAGCAGGTGGTTCAGGAAGTCGTAGCGGCCATGAACGGTGGTGAAAATGTCCCGCACCACCCCGGTCTGGCCGTCCGCAGTCATTTCCGCCACCGGTGGGTATCGATCGGCCTTCATCCGGAGTGACTATAGCACGCAACGATTCACGAAGAGAAGGGCGCCTGCGCCGCGAAGAGAAGTGCGGCTGAGTTTTCACGTGGCGCTACCCAGGCGCCCGCCTTGACGGCAGGCGTGCGGGGACGTACGATGGATCCAGGCATGCAATGAGCTCTGCTGGCGACGAACAGGCGCAGGAAAGTGGGCGCGAAGGGGCGGAGCGGCGGCGGGCAGGGCTGTCCGAACGAAGAAGGGCCGGGAATCTCGAGCGGGAGCGTGCCCTTCGTCTCCAGCTCATTGCCGATGTGGGCCGCAGGACAACGGCCATCCTTTCGCTTCCCGAGCTTCTCCGAAGCTCCGTGCATATCATCCAGGAAAAGTTTCGCTATTTCATGGTGAACATCTTCCTGGTCGACGGGGAGAAAATTGTTCTCCGCGCGGCGTCCATGCCCGAGTTCAAGGACCGCATCGACAGCTTGAGAATGCGCATCGGCAGCGAAGGCATCAACGGGTGGGTTGCGCAAAGCGGCGAACCGTTGAACGTGCCCGACGTGCGGCGCGACGCCCGCTACCGCTTCGAATTGCCCATTGAGCTTCGGATCAGGTCGGAGCTCTCCGTCCCCATCGTTTTCAAGGGCGCGGTCATCGGCGTCCTCGATGTTCAGAGCGAGGTGGAAGCCGCGTTCAATGAGCTGGACGTGTTCACGCTGCAGACCGTGGCTGATCAGCTCGCCGTGGCCATCGAGAACGCCCGGCTGTACGAAGAGCTGCAGCGCGAGCTGGCGGTGCGCAGACGCACGGAACGGCTCCTGCGCGCGCTGCACGTCGCCGGCCTTGCCATGGAGAAGGCTTCCTCTCCCGAGGAGATCTTCGTCACCGTCGCCGAGGAGCTGGGCAAAGTCGGGCTCCTGTGCGCGGTCCATCTCGCCACCGCCGACCGCCGGCACGTCTCCCTGGCTCACTCGAGCCTGCCGCCTGCTTCCGGAGAATCCCGTTCCGTCTCGACGCCGCTGGAGGAAAACAAGGTGTTCAAGGCCATCCTGGCAGGCGCGCACGCTGTTTTCGAGCCGGGCGGCATTGTTGCGCCGCTGCTCTTCGAGGACCGGCTGCTTGGATTCCTGACGGTGCTGTCCACCGAAATCGGCATCGACGACATCCCCACGGTGCAGGTATTTGCAAACGAGATCGCCGCCGCGTGGAGAAAAGCGCAGCTCGTGGGAGAGCTGCGGCGCAGCCTGCAGGACCTCGAGCGCACCCAGGAGCAGCTCGGCCAGTCGCAGAAGATGGAGGCAGTGGGAAGGCTCGCGGGCGGAGTTGCGCACGACTTCAACAACCAGCTGACGGCAATCATGGGATACGCGGACATCCTCCTTGGCAGCCTCGACAGCGGGGATGCCCGGAGGTTGGAAGTGGCGGAAATCATCCGGGCTGCCGGCCGGGCAGCGGAGCTCACGCGCCAGCTCCTGGCGTTCAGCCGGCGCCAGGTGCTCCGTCCGCGGATCGTCGACTTGAACGACCTCGTGCGGGAAATGCGGGGGATGCTGCAGAGGCTCATCGGAGAGAACATCAGCCTGGTAACGCCCCTCGCAGACGGCATGCTCCGCGTGCGCGCCGATCCCGCCCAGCTGGAGCGGGTGGTCATGAATCTCGCGGTGAACGCCCGGGATGCAATGCCGGATGGCGGTACGCTGACCATCGCAACGTCAGCCGAGACAGCCCAGGACGGCCAGCCGCGGAGCTTTCCACGTCTTGAGGGTGACGGATACAGGCACCGGCATGAGCCCGGAGGTGCTCAAGAGGCTCTTCGAGCCATTCTTCACCACCAAGGAACCAGGTCGGGGAACAGGGCTGGGTCTCTCCACGGCCTACGGAATCGTGCAGCAAAGCGGCGGCCGCATCGATTGTCGGAGCGCACCGGGACAGGGGACGACGTTTAGGATCCGCCTTCCCGCCACCGCGGAGATTCCCGAAGCTCAACGCATACCCGAAGCCTCAGTGGCCGCGGGCAGGGAGAAGATCCTCATCGTGGAGGACGAATCCCAGGTGCGGGAGCTCGTTCGGCGGATCCTGTCCAAAGCAGGCTACTCCGTGCTTGCCGAATCCTCAGGAGAAGGAGTCGTCGAGCTGCTTGAGTCTCACGGCGACGTGCAGATGGTCATCACCGACCTTGTGCTGGCCGGGCAGCGTGAGCGGCACCGATATTGCCCGACATGTGCTTGCAGATTCGCGGGGCATTCGTCTGCTCTGCGTTTCCGGATACTCCGAGCAGCTCTTCTCGGGGGATTCGTCAATGCTTTCTTCCGTGCCGTTTCTGCAGAAGCCGTTCAGCGCCCCGCAGCTTCTCCAGAAAGTGCGGGCCATACTGGATGGAGGACCCGCGACTTGAGGCGGACGCTCACCCGATCCATCTACAACAGCTCCGATTCGATGGGGTTGCTACCGGACCCGAGCTTTCGATAATTCCTGTCTCGACGGTTCGACAGGGGATTCAACGGGTGCCCCCGAGGGCGTGAACCACCACTTCTCCGCCCATTCAGACAGCACGCGCACGGCTCGCTCCAGGTCACGCCCTGCTGTGGAAAGCTCATACTCCACCCGAACGGGAGATGTCGGAAGCACCCTGCGTTCCACCAGCTTTTTCGCCTCGAGCTCCCGCAGGCGCTGCGTGAGAAGCGGGTCTGAAAGCCCGGGAACCGCGGCGAGGATCTCGCTGAATCGGTGAGGTCCGGAAAGCAGGACGCGCAGGATTATGCCCATCCACCGCCGGGCAAGCATGTCCATGAGCGAGGCGTACGAGGCGCAAAACTCCGATAGCTGCCCCGGATACTGTGGTGCACTTTTTATCCCTGATTCGCCCATTCTTCGAGTATAGCATTATTTACTACCCTCTGGCAACTAACATGTCTTTCATTGCCGACTTGTCTTTTATTGCCAATTTGTATATGTTTACTCCCGTTGAAGCAACAAAACATCAGTTAGCTTCAAAAAAGAAGCAAGGAGAGAAGAGATGATCAAGGTAGGCATTATCGTTGGAAGCACCCGCCCCGGCCGCCATGCGGACGTTGTGGCCAACTGGGTATTGGAGAAGGCCAAAGCGCGCACCGACGCCCAGTTCGAGATCGTGGACATCAAGGACTTCAAGCTCCCCCTGCTCGATGAGCCGATGCCCCCTTCCATGGGACAGTACACCCAGCCGCACACAAAGGCGTGGGCGCAGAAGGTGGCCTCCTTCGACGCTTACATTTTTGTAACGCCGGAGTACAACCATGCTACGTCCGCTGCTCTGAAGAACGCAATCGACTATGTGTATGCGGAGTGGAACAACAAGGCGGCGGGGTTCGTGAGCTACGGCGCCAGCGCCAGCGGCGGCCGTGCGGTGGAGCAGCTGCGCCAGGTCATGGGCGAGCTGCAGATTGCCGACGTGCGCTCGCAGGTTCTCCTGTCCCTGTTCACCGACTTCGAGAACTTTGCGGCATTCAAGCCCAGCGCCGCGCACGATGTGGCTATGGCGGCGATGCTTGACCAGGTTGTTGCGTGGGGCACCGCCTTGAAAACGGTGAGGACACGAAGTTCACGCACGTGACAGTGGAAAAGGAAGCAGCGGCAAAGTCTTCCTTGTGAAGCAGAATCAGTCAGCATAGAGGATTCAAAAAATGAGAGGGGGCTGTCTCGGAAGGGAGGCCCCTTCTTCAGCGTCTGGATTGACCGGGCAGAACGCACAATGCCACCATCCCAGGGTGCAAACACCCTTGATTGTGCTGAAGTCCCTTTCAAAAAGCTATGGCCGTCATCCGGCCGTCAGGGACATATCGCTTGCCATTCCCCGCGGCCGGATCGTAGGGCTTCTCGGTCCGAACGGCGCCGGCAAGTCGACCACCATAGCCATGCTTACGGGGCTCCTGACCCCGAGCGGCGGCGCGATCCTGTGGGACGGCACCTCGATATTCGCGCGGATGCGGGAATGGCGCCGCACGCTCGGGGTCGTGCTCGAGGACCTGTCACTGTTCGAGTACCTTTCCGTGCGGGAACATCTGCATCTTACCGCTCGTCTGGCCGGGCTGGACGAGAAGGAAACCGTCCGGCGCGCAGGCGAGCTCGTGGAGTTCTTCCAGCTCCGTGGCTTTGAGGAAACACTGGCATCGGAGGCGTCCCAGGGCACACGCAAGAAGCTGGCCTTTGCGTTGGGACTGGTGCATGCCCCACGGATCCTCCTCCTCGACGAAGCCCTCAACGGCATCGACGCGGTGACTGTGAGCCGGATCAAGGGTCTCCTGCGCCGGCTCGCACGGCAAGGAATGACGATCATCCTCAGCTCACACGTCCTGGACTCGGTGGAGACGATCATCGACCGATGTGTGATAGTGGACGCCGGGCGCGTAGTGCTGGACGCGCCCATGGATGACATTCGCGCGTCAGGCAGGTCATTAGAACAGGTGTACACCTCTGCCATCGGTGCGCAGGACGTCGCACCGGTTCTGTCATGGCTGGAGTAGTCCCTCTCTTTCGCGCATCCATTATTTCCCGGCTGCGCTTCATGCGGCATCGCGCTCCCCGCACTGCAGACATGCTGTTCCTGAGCTGGCTCATGATCGTGATCCTCGTCCGCTTCACGGTGAACTGCCTGCTTGCGGCCCGACTGCTCGGGCGCGGCCCGCTCAGTGTCGGTCAGGCCGTCACCGAGTTCTCCATGCTCCATTTCCTGGTGATCGTGTTCCTGCTCCCGCTCCTCTCCTCCACGCTCAGTCTCGGGGCTGCGGGTCTGGATCGCAAGCGCCTGATGCTCGGTGGGATCCCCCTCGGCTCTGTAACCCTCGTGGAGATCGGCGGAATATTCACGCACCCTGTCTCCTGGATCGTGCTCCTTTTCGCCATACCCGCGGCCATTCCCCTTGCATCCCTGCCCGCCGCAGGTGCAGCGATTGTGGCGCTCGTCGCCGTCCTATTCGCCGCGCTTCTGGCGGCACATGCGCTGGGAAATGTCGTCTCCACAAGCAGGACGGCGCACCGCATTTCGGGGGCATTCCGGTTCATATTCACCGTGGCCCTATTGGGAATCCTGTTCTCCAACGCGGATTTTCAGTGGCCCTCGGGCCTTGTCAGGCTCTTCCTGTTTCAGCACCCGATACTGCTCATTGACGATGCGGGCAAAGGGCTTCTCAGGGCCTTTCGCCCCTGGAGCCCTTCGGTATGGATTTTCCAGGGGTGGGTCATTCCCTCTGTTGCAGCGATGATCGCCACATTCGGTCTCTACGTCCTGTCACTGCGGGGCAAGTACAACGCTGCGGGCGAGGCAGCCTCTCCGCGGCAGCCCAGGATGAGCAGACCTGCCATGGGAACGGGCACGGCCGCTGTAATCTACCGGCACGAGCTTCGCTACCTTGCCAGGTCCCTGGGTGGACTTGTGGCGATTGCTGCAGGCATCGCTGCGGGCGTGTGGCTTTTTGCCGCCAGGGTGCCCTCGATGAATATTGCACTTCTCGGGAGCTTCCTCGCGCTTGCCGCAGGCTTCGCATATCCTTCGAATACCTTCGGGCACGACGGCCATGCCCTGCGAAGGTACGCCCTTCTGGGCCCTGACTGGGGAATCGTGATTGCAGCAAAGAACCGCGCATGGCTTACCGTCATGGGCTTGAGCCTGCTGCTCCCCGTTGCTGCCGACGCGGCTCGCGTCTCCATGTCATCCGCGGTGTCGCTCTTTCTCAGCGCAGGCCTGGTGCTGGCCCTCTCCGTTGTTTGGGGCAATATCAGCTCGGTGCTCCTGCCTTCACGAATTGGATCGGGACAGGCAAATGCATTTGCAAACCAGGCAGCGCCATTCGTGCTCTCCGGTCTGCCTTTCGGGATTCACCACGCAGTTGCGCCCTTCGGGTCCTTTGGATTTGACATGGCTGTGGGCATCTGTCTTGCAGCCGCAGCCGCGTTGTATGCCTTTCTCCTGCGCCGCATCTCGCGCGCCTTCGACGCGGAGGTAGAGCGGGTCCTTGCGAGGTTCTAGAAGAATAAAGGGGCCGCCCTTTTGGAGCAGCCCTTTTTGTCAGACAAGACGAAGAGTTCCTACTTCTTTCCCTTTTTTGCAGGCTTCTTTGAGGCCGGCTTTTTTACCGTCTTTTTCACTGCCTTCTTTGCCACTTTCTTTGCAACTTTCCTGGCGATTTTCACCGGCTTCTTTTGCGCCGCAGGCTTTACCGCGGCCTCAAGGTCCGCGATGGCAGCCTGCGCTGCGGCCAGCCGCGCGAGAGGCACGCGGTACGGGGAGCAGGAGACGTAGCTCATGCCCACTCTGTGGCAGAACTTCACCGACTCGGGCTCTCCGCCGTGCTCTCCGCAGATGCCGATCTTGAGGTTCGGCTTCACGGACCGGCCCTTGCTGATGCCCATCTTGATCAACTCCCCAATGCCTTCCTGGTCGATGGTCTGGAACGGGTCGGCAGGCAGGATCTTCTTGTCCAGGTAGTGGGGGAGGAAGCTGCCGATGTCGTCCCGCGAGAAGCCGAATCCCATCTGGGTCAGGTCGTTGGTCCCGAAGGAGAAGAACTCACAGACACCTGCGAACTTATCCGCCGTGATACACGCGCGCGGGATTTCGATCATGGTCCCGACCACAAGCACGAGCTTCGACTTCGAGAGGTTGAACTTTGCGAGGACCTTTTCATAGACACGGTCGATGATCTTCTTCTGGTCCACGATCTCCGTCATGCTGGAGGTCACGGGGATCATGATCTCAGGCTTCGCATTCTTCCCGGCCTGGATCAGCTCGGCCGCCGCCTCGAGAATGGCCTGGCTCTGTGTCTCGGTCATCTCCGGGTAAGAGATGCCCAGCCGCACGCCGCGGTGGCCCATCATGGGGTTGGACTCGTGCAGTCCGTCCGCCCTTTTGTTGAACTCATCCAGGGAGATCCCGAGGTCCGATGCCAGCCGCTGGCGCTCGTCCGCCCTGTTGGGCACGAACTCGTGCAGCGGGGGATCGAGGAATCGGAACGTGACCGGCAGGCCGTCCATGACGTCCAGGGTCTTCTTCACGTCGTCCTTCATGAACGGGAACATCTCCTCCAGGGCCTTGCGGCGCTCCGCCTCGGTCTTGGAGACGATCATGCGGCGGAGGAGGAACAGGGGACGGTCGGAGCCTTCCCCGTAGAACATATGCTCGAATCGGAAAAGCCCGATGCCTTCAGCGCCGAAGGTGCGCGCTACGCGCGCGTCCTGCGGCGTCTCGGCGTTGGTGCGGACGCCCATTTTTCGGAACTTGTCGGCCATGGTCATGAACTTCTGGAACCGGGGGTTCTCCGTGGCTGAAACCATAGGCAGCGACCCGAGGTAGACGTGACCCTTGGTGCCGTTCAAGGTCACGACATCACCGGCCTTCAGCACGGTGTCGGACCCGGAGATCCGCGCCGTCTGGCTTGCCGCATCCACGTGCAGGCCACCTGCCCCGACGATGCAGCACTTGCCCCAGCCGCGCGCCACGAGGGCCGCGTGGGAGGTCATTCCTCCGCGGGCCGTGAGGATGCCCACAGCCGCTCGCATGCCTTCCACGTCCTCGGGATTGGTCTCTTCCCGAATCAGGATGCAGACGGTGCCCGCCTTTGCCGCTGCCACCGCCGCCTCCGCGCTGAAAACGAGCTTACCGGAGGCTGCCCCCGGCCCCGCCGGCAGTCCCTTCACGATCGGCGCGGCGTCTTTCTCGAACTTCGCGTCGATGATGGGGTGAAGCAGCTCATCGAGCTGCTTGGGATCCAGCCGCTGTACGGCTGTCTGCGGGTTGATCAGCCTCTCGTCCAGCATGTCCATTGCCATGTTGAGAGCCGCGGTACCGGTCCTCTTGCCGACGCGGCACTGGAGCATCCACAGCTTGCCTTCCTGGATGGTGAACTCGATGTCCAGCATGTCGGTGAAGTGCTCCTCAAGTTTCGTGCGGATTGCGTCAAGCGCCTTGTAGGTGCCCGGCATGGCTTCCTGCATGCTGTGCAGGTGCTTGTTCTGTTCGTTCTTGGTCGAATCATTGATGGGGCTCGGGGTACGGATGCCCGCCACCACGTCCTCTCCCTGGGCATTGACCAGCCACTCGCCGTAGAACTTGTTGTCCCCCGTGGCAGGGTCCCGGGTGAATGCAACGCCGGTGGCGGAGTTGTCTCCCATGTTGCCGAAGACCATTGCCTGGACGTTGACTGCGGTGCCCCAGGCATCCGGGATCCCCTCGATGCGGCGGTAGGAGACCGCCTTCTTGCCGTTCCAGCTCTTGAACACGGCCGCAATGCCGCCCCACAGCTGGGCCATGGGGTCGTCAGGGAAGGCCTTGCCCAGGTGCTTCACCACGAGCTTCTTGAACTCTTCCGCCAGGAGCTTCAGGTCATCGGCCTTGAGGTCCGTATCTGACTTGGCCCCGCGGGCGTGCTTGAACTGGTCCAGCGTGTCGTCCATGATCTTGCGGATGCCCTTGCCGCCGGCAGGCTCCATGCCCTCTGCCTTTTCCATGACCACGTCGGCGTACATCATGATCAGTCGCCGGTAGGAATCCCATACGAACCGCGGGTTGGAGGTTTTCTTGATCATGCCGGGGATGGTTGCCGTAGAAAGACCCACGTTGAGCACTGTGTCCATCATGCCCGGCATCGACTTGCGGGCGCCGGATCGGCAGGAAACCAGGAGGGGGTTGTCGGGGTTCCCGTACTTCATTCCCATGATGGCCTCGGTCTTTGCCAGCGCGGACAGTACCTGCCCGGAAAGCGAAGCCGGGCAGCTTCGAGTTGTTTTCGAAGTAGGCTGTGCAGCACTCCGTTGTAACGGTGAATCCCGCGGGCACCGGAATGCCCAGGAGGCACATCTCGGCAAGGTTTGCGCCCTTGCCGCCGAGAAGGTTCTTCATCTTCTCGTTGCCGTCCGCCTTGCCGCCTCCGAACAGGTATACGAATTTTTCCGCGCCCATGCAGTGTCTCCTTTTTCGCAGTTAAATATAGAAAGGAATTGAATTGATAATGGAACTCTTTCGTCCTTGAAAGGAATACCCCCAAAGGCAAGCTGTGGTCAAGACTTTGCGGCCGGGATGTGCCTGAGAGCATCACGTGGTTGATAAAGATATTAGAGATTGTGGAACTATTTGCTTCTCAGAATTGGAGAAACCTGCGTTGACAGCAACCGAGTCACGGCCTACACTACCGGCACATCCCATCAGGAGGCGTTTATGGCGAAATCCATCAAGGGCTCGAAAACCGAGCAGAATCTGCTCAAGGCATTCGCGGGTGAATCGCAGGCGCGCAACCGCTACACGTATTTCTCTTCGGCGGCTCGCAAGGAAGGCCTCCAGCAGATTGCAAACATCTTCCAGGAGACGGCAGACAACGAAAGAGAGCACGCGAAGGTCTTCTTCTCCCACCTCGAGGGAGGCGATCTGGAGATCACTGCAACCTACCCCGCGGGGGCCGTCAATGACACGAAAACCAACCTCGAGGCCGCTGCGGCCGGCGAGAAGATGGAATGGACGACGCTGTATCCCGATTTCGGAAAGCTGGCGCGCGACGAGGGATACCCCGAGGTGGCGCGCTCCTTCGAACAGATCGCCAAGGCCGAGAAGTTCCACGAGGGCCGCTACCGCAAGCTCATTGAGAACGTGAGCAAGGGAGAGGTTTTCAAGCGCACATCGGTGGTGAAGTGGCACTGCATCAACTGCGGCTACGTCTTCGAGGGCGCCGAGCCGCCCAAGGAATGCCCGGCATGCCGTCATCCGCAGTCGTTCTACGAGGTTCTTGCGGAGAATTACTAGGCGCCCGCGCGGTCCGCAGAGGGAGGCGCTTGATCCGGGGCTCCAACCGGCCTATCCTCCCAGCCGGCACTCCGAATGAACGTCACCACCCCGGATCTTCCTGACGAGCTTGTTTCCTTCGATGACCTGCAGCTGCAGCTGGCCCCGGGCAGGGAGGCTTTTGTCCGCCGCTACCGGACGCAGCTTCACGAGTGCGCGGAAAAGCCGCCCATCGGGCTGGACCGGGCCTATTCCGCAAAGCCGCTCGTTCTGGTGGAGAAACAAGTCGTCTTTCCCGAGATCGCCATCCTCTCTTTTTTCAAGAAGATGGGATGGGAAGGTGCGTGGGTGGACTCGCAGCACAGGAAGTTCTTCGACAGGATGCCCAACCAGAGCAAGGGGATGTCCCTGGTCGCTCATGCGAGCCAGGCGGTTGCCCGGATAGCCCAGTACAATGACAACAGCCGGGTCGGCTGCTGGGACCTCGTGCTCTGGGCGGACAAGGCCGTTGCCTTTGTCGCGGTGATTGGAGTCTCCCCGGGCCCTGCCCTGGAAGTCGGGGAGGCACGGACGCGGTGGATCGCCGCCGCAATGAAGTCGGGGCTGTCGCCGAGCCAGTTCGTCGTGGTTGAGTGGGGCTACCGCAAGGTCGTGGCCAGGAAGAAGCGCAATGGTTGAGTACCGGGCCGACCTTGCTGAGGACATGCCCGCAGTCCGCGAGCTGTTCGAAGAGTACGGCAGGACCCTGGGAATCGACCTTTCCTTCCAGGGATTCGACGATGAGCTTGCAACACTTCCCGGGAAATACGCCCCCCCTCACGGTTCGGTGATCATCGCGCGCTCTGACGGGAAGCCGTGCGGTTGCGTGGCTCTCCGCAGGATTGACGAGCGGACGTGTGAAATGAAACGGCTCTACGTTCGGCCCGGAATCGAGGGGACTCCGCGTCGGGGGAGAGCTCGTACGCCGCATCATCGAGATCGGCAAAGGTCCGAGGATACCAGACAATGAGGCTGGACACCCTGCCATCCATGAAAAGCGCCGTTTCGCTGTACCGCTCTTACGGGTTCCAGGAAATCGAGCCGTACATCTACAATCCGATCCCTGGTGCACTCTTCATGGAGAAGAGGCTTCAACCGACGTCACCGCGGCCGCAGTCTTCCTAGCGTTCAGCCAACCTCCGCAGCTTCGGTCACCGTTGTGGAAAACGACATAATTTACACCTGGACTGCAAAATATGTCGAAAACCACAATGCCGGCACCGGTGCCTGTCTGAAACATGGGTGATTGAGCCCCGTTCATGGAGAAGCGGCTCCCGCCGATGTCAATGAGGCCGTGATTTCCTTGAACTTCCTGCCCCTGTCGAACTCGTTGAGAAACATTCCGAACGAGGTGCACCCTGGGGAGAAAAGCAGTGACGCCCCTGACTCCCCGCTGCACCTCTCGCGCCCGGGCAAGTGACCGGCCAAGGCTTCACGGAGGTTGTTGAACGGCCCGTCAAAAGGCACGTTTGCCGTCGTTGAGAAGAACCCGGATCTTGTCGGTTCCCGTGCCGGCCAGGAGTACGACGGCCCGCGGAATACGTACAACGTCCCGCAGGGGCGAGAAGTCGATGTTCTTGTCGGTGCCCCCTGCAAGAAGCACAAGAGGGCCCTGCACCGCGCGGACGGCCGCGGCGGTTGCGTGGGGAATCGTTGCAGCAGAGTCGTTGTAGATGCGCACGCCCTTCCACGTGAGGAATAGCTCCAGGCGATGCTCCACGCCGGGAAACTTCGCCAGCCAACTGCGCACATCCTCCGCCGGGACTCCAAAAAGAATGAGTGAAAGCCCGGCACACAGGAGGTTCTGCCTGTTGTGCGTTCCCGGAAGAAGCGAGCTCGTGAGGATCTCCTGCGCCTCAAATCCCGGCACGACGCGCGCCATTCCGACCTCTCCATCCAGCCATGCGCCGCTGTACCCGGGGGGAAGCTCACCAGCGGAAAAGAAGAAAGGCGCGGCCCTGGTTTCTCCCGGAAACGCTCGCTGCCAGGGATCGTCGAGATTGAAGACCGCCCTTTGTCCTGGATCCTGCTCCATGAAAATCGCCTTCTTGTCCTCCACGTAGTCGGCCATGCCCGCGTACTTGTCCAGGTGATCGGGGAGGATGACGGTAAACGCGGACACGGCAGGCTTGAGGATTCCTCTTCCCTTCAAGTCTCCAAGCTGCCACGAGGAAAGCTCGAGCACGACGGGCGCATCGGGGGGCAGCTCGTCAAGGAACGACAGGGGAGAGACGGTGATGTTCCCGCCCAGTCGTGTTCCGGGGTGCGTGCGCGAGAGGACAAATGCAATCGCCGAGGCGGTGGTCGATTTTCCCTTTGAGCCGGTCACGGCGAGCACGGGGTTTCGGGTGAGGGAAAAAAAGACGGAGAGGTCCGTTTCAATGGGCACGCCGTGCTCTCGCGCCTTCCGCAGAAACGGAGACGATGGGGATACGGCCGGATTCTTGACAACCAGGTCTGCGCCGGAAAAGTCCGCCTCCTCGTGCCGCTCCAGGACGTAGCGCACGGCAAACTCGCGCAGCTGGTCCATGGCTTCTGAGAGGATTCGTCTCGGAGCGCAGATCGGTGACGGTGACGCGGGCGCCGCGCCGGGCGAAAAACCGGGCCGATGCAAGTCCGCCGCCATGGATGCCCAGCCCCATGACGGTGACCCGTGCGCCGGAGAGTGCAGTGAAGGTCAACCTTCAATGCGAAACTCCCTCATCTCGGACTCGTTGAGGTAGACTTCCACGCGAATAGGAGCCCACGCCTCGTACCATTCCAGAGGGATCCTGCCCTTCAGCTCCTGGAAGATCTGCATCTGCTCCGAGAAGGTGGCGTTCTTCATCTCCGCCTGGATCCGTTCCATTTCCGGGCAGCAGGAAATCCAGGGACCTCTGCAGGAGCGGGACCGCCTTTGCGCGCGAATCCGGATCAAGGCCGATGACGGACTGGCAGACGGTCTTGTACCGGCACTGGTAGGGGTAGTAGGGGTAGGTCTTCTTGTTGACGGGGAGAAAAAGCCTGCTGAAAAACTTCGTGAGGTCGGCGTCCATCCAGATGCCCTGCTGGAAATAGCCCCTGCCGAACTCCCCGATCCAGGTCTGGGAGATGGTCTGCCTGATGCGGAACCCCTTCACTCTGTCTCCCTGTCGGACGACTTCCTCCAGCGGAATGATGGACGCTTCCAGGAAAAGATGATTGCTTGCGTATGCGGGGGTCAGGTCGTTTGTGCCGCGCTCGGTCACCCTGCTTTCCGTGGCGCGCATCATGAGATCGACGCGAAGCATATAGAGGAAGAGGCTTTCACCGATGCGGTAGACGTGGTAGAAGCTCGGCCGCAGGATTTCCGCGGGATCGAAGAAGTAGGTGAGCCCTTTCAGGACCTGGGGCGCGCTGCTTGAGCAACCTGCTCCGTGACCGTCCTGAGGGCCGACACGTATTCCGGAGACGGCTCGGGCTGGCGCACGTCGTGGTGGATCCGGAAGTGCGGAATGGAGAGGGGCTCATCGAGGTGGAGGAAGAAATCCTCGCCCTGGCTGAAGCGTCGGTCAAACGGGCGCTGCTCCCCTCCGATTGCACCGAGCAGTCCGTTCACACCAAGGTCGGCATAGCCGACCCGTATTTCGTTCGAGATCTGCTCCACCGCGCAATAGTTAAGCCCAAATGAACCGCTCTGGCAACAACGGCGCGACTGCTACAGAAGGTCCGGATTCACGGTCGGGCCGTGCTTCTCCCGCAGTGCAAGCAGGCCCTTCTTCTGTTCCTCGTAGACCTCGAACAGCCGGGCGGGCATCTTCTTGTCCTTGCGGTAGGCATCCTCCTGGAGCTGGATGCGGTTCGAGGATGTTGTCCACGTAGAAGCAGAACTGCTTGTCGTACAGCGCCTTCGGGTACTCCTTCCGGATCATGTCCTCGAAAACGGCGCGGAGGTCCTCGTAGCGGGGGATGAACCCGATGGGCGTTTCGATCCCGCCGAACTCGCCGTGCGCGTAACGCTCCAGCCAGGAAAGCCACGCCTTCACGTCCCGCTTCTCACCGAGCAGCTTGTTCAGGTCTCCGCCGCGCTCGCAGTCCAGGAGGAAATAGTTCAGCCCTGCAATGAGCGGCCGGCCCGCCGCGGAGAACTTCTTCGGAGTTGAAGAACAGGAACTGGGCTTCCATGTAGTCCCCGAGAGGGCAGGGGATGAAGGGCGAGTTCGCCCAGGGCTGCCGGTTGATGCCCTTGGCGCCGACCTCGGTGGCGGTGGCCGCGGAGAGGATGGAGGCGCCGATCACCACGCCGTGGTCGGGGTTTTTTGCCACCCACACGGGCGGCATCGTGTCGCTGTCCCGCCCGCTGTAGGTGATGACCTTGATGGGAACGCCGGCGGGGTCTGCGGCCATGGCCCGGTTGTAGTTGCCAATGGCGTTGTTCGTCAGGGTGATGCGCGCGTTGGCATTGGAGACGGGAACCGGCTTGCCGTTCTTGTCGGTCTTCCCCGGCCACCAGTCACCCTGGAAGTTCTTCCCCTTTGCCGGGAGCGGCTCGCCGCTTCCACTCCAGTGCGGAACGCTGTGCTCATCCACGAGAACGTTGGACCAGATCACCTCCGTGCACGGGCTCGCGCATGGCACTTGTAGAGGAAGGGGTCGCCGTCCTTGTTCAGGTCCTCCACGATCCCGAAGATCGCCGACCTCGGGGTTCACCGCGCGCAGCGTTCCTTCCGCGTGCGATCCACATCTGCGCAAGATCGTCCCCGATGTAGTCCGATCCGACCATCGCGGTGGTCGTCTTGCCGCAGCCCGAGGGCGCGGCGCCGGCGAAGAAGGTCTTCCTCCCGCCCGGCCCGGTCATCCCGGTGATGAACATGTGCTCGGAGAGCTCGCTCTCGCGGCGGTAGTACGTGCACAGGTCCACGGCGAAGCGGTGGTTGCCCTTCTTCAGCATCAGCGTGTTGCCCGCGTAGGTGCAGAACATGCTGAAGGTGGTGAACCAGCTTCGGTCCATGAAGATGCGCGCCCGCGGAATGTCCTCCGAGCGGCTGGTCCCCTGGCTGTGCACGTTCGTGAAGAACACGCCCGCCCGGCGGACCTCGGCGTCGAACTCGTTGAAGACGTTGCGGTACAGGATGTTCGCGCTGTGCATGACGTAGGCGGAGCTGGAGATCATGAGGCCGGGGATGGCCGCCTGGGCGCCCACGGGCCCGCGGTTGTAGAACCCGACGTACAGGGTCTTGCCCTTCATGATGCCGGCCATGTTCTCGCGGATGTACGCCAGCGCCTCGGCGCGGGCCATCTTCTTGGCGAGGGAGCTGACTTCCTCGTCCTCGTTGGCAATGTAGTAGGTCTGGTCCACCATCCTCCCCTGGTCCTCGGGGAGATCGAAGTGCAGGGTGTGGTCCTTCATGGCCAGCGGGCATTCCTCGCCGCTGTCCAGGCTCCGCTGCCGGCAGGCCGCCGCATCTTCCGCCGAGGCGTTGACCACGAAGACCTCCGCCGGGAGCGCACATCGAGATGGCATTGGCGATGCGCACAAGGGCGTCCGGCGTGGTGATGAAGCTGATCTTCCTGATGCTGCGCGGCGTCCAGGGACTTCTGCGAAGACCTTCGTCGCCTCAGCAATGCTCCTGACACCACCCACTTCGGCCAGGATGTCGACGCCCTTCCTCAGTTCGAGCATGAACCTTCCCCCCTCCAACTAGCAGCTCCGAGCATGCGGTATATTTATGCAGGTATGACGGAATATATATACGAAAAGGCGGTCCTCGTGTCAACCAAGGGAAGGAGTGCGGGAGGGGAAGGGGAAGGGGGCGCGGGCCCCCCTTGCGACACCTTGGACTGTCGCGCGGCCTCAGCCGATGGCCACCTTTCCCGTCTCCCCGCTGCGGATGCGGATGCATTCCTCCATGGGCAGGACGAAGATCTTCCCGTCCCCGATGTTGCCCGTGCGCGCTCCCTTGACGATGGCGTCCACCGCGGCCTTCACGTAGTTGTCGTTCACCCCGATTTCCAGGCGGGTCTTCTTCAGCAGCGTCCCCACTTCCTTCACTCCCCGATAGACCTCCGTGACTCCCTTCTGCCGTCCGCAGCCCAGCACGTTGGTCACCGTCTTCAGGTAGATCTCCTTCTCGTCCAGCTCGCGCATCACGTCGTCGAGCTTGTGCGGCTGAATGATCGCAATGATCAGTTTCATTCCTTCCTCCGTTCCTGCGCGCTCAGTCGATGAGCGTGTAGGCGCTCTCCTTGTGCTGCGTGTTGTCGAGGCCGATCGCCTCGTCCTCCACGCGCACGCGGAGGCCCATGACCAGGTCCAGCACCTTTGTGAGGATCAGCGTCACCACCACCGCGTAGACAATGGTGGCCGCCACCCCGATGGCCTGGATCCCGACCTGCTTGAAGTTCCCGTAAGATCCACCCGTCGGCCCCGCCGGAGTTGATGAGCTTCGTGGCAAACACGCCCGTCAGCAGCGCTCCGACCGTTCCTCCCACCCCGTGCACGCCGAAGGCGTCCAGGGAGTCGTCGTAGCCCAGCGCCCCTTGATGACGGTCACCGCGATGTAGCACACGATCGCCACGACGATGCCGATCGCAATTGCCCCCATCGGGGTGACAAAGCCCGCCGCGGGGGTGATGGCAACCAGACCCGCCACGGCCCCGGTTGCGGCGCCCAGCACCGTGGGCTTCTTGCTCACGATCCATTCGATGATGCAGCCACGCCAGGGCCGCCATGGCCGTTGCCGTGTTGGTGTTGATGAAGGCGCTCACCGCAAGCTCGTTGGCCGCCAGCGCGCTTCCCGCGTTGAAACCGAACCACCCGAACCACAGCAGGGCCGCTCCGACCACCGTCATGGTCATGTTGTGCGGCGGCGGGGTGATCCGCGGGAACCCCTGCCTCTTTCCCAGCACCAGCGCGAACACGAGGGCCGATACCCCCGAGGAGATGTGCACGACCGTTCCCCCGGCGAAGTCCAGCGCTCCCAGGTTGTGCAGCCATCCGTCCTTGGCCCCACACCCAGTGGGCAATCGGATCATAGACGATCGTCGCCCACAGCAGGCTGAACACCGCAAACGTGGAGAACTTCAGCCGCTCCGCAAACGCTCCGCTGATCAGCGCGGGGGTGATGACGGCGAACATCATCTGGTAGACCATGAACAGCTGGTGGGGAATCGTGGCCGCGTAGTCGGGGTTGGGCGCCAGGCCCACCCCGTTGAGAAACGCCCACTGCAGGTTGCCCACGAAATGCCCCACGTCCGGCCCGAAGGCCAGGCTGTACCCGTAGAGCACCCACTGCACGCTGATGAGGCAGAGGATGAAAAAGGAATGCATCATGGTGGACAGCACGTTCTTGCGGCGCACAAGCCCGCCGTAGAACATCGCAAGCCCCGGCGCGGTCATCGCCATGACCAGCGCTGTGGAGGCCAGCATCCACGCCGTGTCCCCGGAATTGATCTGTGGCATCGATCCCTCCTTCAAGAAGTTTCGTTGCCACTACTCAGCAATTTGCATGCCAAGGTTTCGAGCTTCTACGTTCCCCTGAACCGACGCGCCTGGATGCGGTACTTTCTCACCCGCAGGCCCATGATCCGCTCCGTGATTCCCAGTGACGCCGCGGCAGATGCCATGGTCCCCCGGGACGACTTCAGCGCCTCCACGAGGAGCTCCTTTTCCACCCGCTCCAGGGTTGCCTTCAGCGTTCCCCGCTGCACGGTTCCGCTTGACTCCGCCGTCTGCAGCGTGGGGGGAAGATGGTGGCCGTGGATCACGTCGTCGTCACTGAGCAGGACAGCCCGCTCGATGCAGTTCTCCAGCTCCCGCACATTGCCCGGCCAGTGGTAGGCCATGAGCATGTCGATGGCAGGCGTGGAGATGCGCCGCACGTTCTTGTGCGTCTTCAGGCTGTAGCGCTCCGCGAAGTAGTCCGCGAGGAGAAGGATGTCCGTGCGCCGCTCGTGCAGCGGCGGGATGTGGATGGGGAACACGTTCAGCCTGTAGTACAGGTCCTGGCGGAACTGTTCGCGCTGTATCAGGTCTTCCAGGACCCGGTTCGTCGCGGTGATGAGGCGGACATCCGCGCGGATCGTGGCCGTGCCGCCGACGCGCTCGAACTCCCTTTCCTGCAGCACGCGCAGGAGCTTGATCTGCATGGCCGGGGAGAGGTCCCCGATCTCGTCCAGGAAGAGCGTGCCGCCCTCGGCGAGCTCGAATCGGCCCTTGCGCGAGGCCACCGCGCCGGTGAAAGCCCCCTTTTCGTGGCCGAAAAGCTCGCTTTCGATGACTCCTTCGGGGAGTGCCGCGCAGTTCACTTTCACAAAAGGCTTTGCCGCGCGGGGGCTGGCGTAGTGAAGGGCATGGGCAACCAGCTCCTTGCCCGTGCCGCTTTCTCCCCGGAGCAGCACCGTGGTGTCGCTGGCCGAAACCTGCGCGATGAGCTTGTAGACTTCCTGCATGGCCTTCGAGTTGCCGATGATGTTCGACGGCCGGAAGCGGTCCTTCAGCTCGTCCTGCAGCCGGAGGTTCTCCTCCATCAATCGTTCCCGTTCTTCCTGCGCGGACTGCCGCAGCCGCACCGCCTGGGCGATGAGCGAGGCGACGATGGACAGCACCCGCGCATCCTCCTGGAGGGCTTGCGCCTTGGACGCGGGACGGTCCGCGCTCAGCGCGCCCATGACTTCCCTGCCCATCTTGATGGGCACGCAGAGAAATGACAGGTCCCCTGCGTCGTGGGTCCTGCGGGCGCCGGTCTTGTCCAGGAACTCCGGCTCCTCGGAGATCCGCGGCACGATGGCCGGCTTGCCCGTCTGGATCACCTTTCCCGTGATGCCTTCACCCAGCTTGTAGCGGCCCTTCCGCTTCTGGCTTGCCGAGAGGCCATAGGCGGCCTCGATGGAGATCTCCCCGCTCTGGCGGTTGACCAGCGTGAGGGTGGCGAACTTCATGCCGAGCGAGCGCGTGATCACCTCCAGGACGGGCTCCACGACGGTCCGCAGGTCGAGGCTGGAATCGAGTATCTGGGTGATCTCGAAGAGGATGGAAAGCTCCTCGGGCCCCCCGTCCAGTTTCCGCCGCTCCCCGGCCATCATGCTCCTCCCCTTGAAACTACATAAATGTAATAATCGTCGTAAAAAGTTACCGAAATGTAGCCGCCATTGTCAGTGGTGTCAAGCGGCGCGGGCCCCCGTCCAGCAGTTCTCAGTTTGATCTCTCCAAAATCGGCGCCAAGGGAAAGCCGGTAACGCCTGTCTAGGTACCTAGACACATTGGGGTATTGCCGCTACTCTCGTGCCAGAGCCAATGGAACGGGAGGGGGTCTACCAAAAGCTACTCGGCTTTCTCGGGAGTGCCATCGCGGCGTTTCCCGACCTGCGCAAAGGCAAGAATCAGCAGTACTCCATGGTGGATATTGCGCGGGGAGCCTTCGGGGTGTTCTTCTGCCAGAGCCCGTCCTTCCTGGCCCACCAGCAACTCATGGAGCAAGCCCAAGGTCGTAATAACGGGCGGACGCTCTTCGGGGTGCAGCGATTGCCCAGCGACAATCATATCCGCGCTCAGTTGGATGCGGTGAATCCGCAGTTGCTGCGCCCCGTGTTTCAGCAGACAAGCCAGTACCTGATCACGGAAAAAGTGTTGGAGAAGTTCCGCTCGGTAGGTAACACGCTCCTGGTGGCCCTAGACGGCACGGGGTACTTCGGCTCGCAGAGCATCCACTGCGATCAGTGCAGCGTGGCCCATCACAAGGACGGGCGCACGGTGTACTCGCACAGTGTCATGCTGGCCGCTGTGGTGGCCCCGAACCTGCCCCATGTCATTCCGCTGCAACCAGAGTTCATCCGTCCGCAGGATGGCACGGACAAGCAGGACTGCGAGCAGCGGGCCGCACGGCGATGGCTGGCGCAGGTCGCTCCCCAGTACAGCGACCTGGATATCACCCTGCTGGGCGATGCTCTGTATGCCACGCAGCCGCTGATCCAGGAGGTCCTGGATGCGGAGATGGGCTACTTGTTCACTGCCAAAGAGGACTCCCATCGGTATCTGTACGAGGAAATCGCATCATTAGAGAAGCTTGGCGAGGTACACCTCTTGGAACGCAAACGGTGGACAGGGCGCAAGCACCAGACCTGGCGCTACCGTTGGGCAAACGGGGTACGGCTTCGCAACTCTGATGACTCCCTGAACGTCAACTGGGTCGAGTTGAGTATCAGCGACGAGGATGGAAAGAGGACCTTCCACACCGCCTTCATCGGCAGTCATCTGGTGAGCGAGGAAAACGTCGAAGAATTAGTGCAAGCGGCCCGCACGCGTTGGAAGATCGAGAACGAAGATATCAACACCCTGAAGACCAAGGGCTATCACTTCGAGCACAGCTTCGGCCACGGCAAGCTGTTCCTTGCTCAGACGTTGTTGTCGCTGAACCTGCTGGCATTCCTCTTTCACACAGTACTGGAACTGCTGGACCGACGCTGTGCCCTCATCCGCGCCACGCTGCCTCGCCGCGATACCTTCTTCCAGCACGTGGGAGTCCTGACCCAATACATGTGCTTCGAGGGTTGGCAACAGCTGATGCTGTTCATGCTGGAAGGGCTGAAGCTCACCGATCCCGACGGATAGACCGTCACGCTCATCGAAAGGGAATCCCGACTCAGAGCCCATTTCAGCCAAGGCCCACGCAACCGGCATGCGCAAAACATCCACGATTCTTCCTCACTTGAGATGCCCCTTTCCCTGACAAGGGCCCGCTGTCAGTCCCATCCGTTCCCTACGGCGTTCCCCATGACAAATTGGGCGGGGCTTCCCCACGTCGACTATGGGTGGATTGGTTCCAGCAAGTCAAACTGAGAACTGCGCCGAGCCACGTTGACAGCAGCGGGCGTCACCCGTATAAACCATGCATGAACGCTCTTGCGAACGAATTGAACAGCGCCCTGGCAGGAAGCATCGCGGATGCGTTGCTCTCCGGTCTCGGGAGGCGTCTGTATTTCCCCAAGGGAATCGTGGCCCAGTCCGCCGAGGCAAAGAAGGGTGCAACGAGGGCCAACGCCACGATCGGCATCGCCACGAAGGGGGGGACGCCTGCCTTCCTCCCCACCATCCGCTCCCTTGTGCCGGGGCTGGACCCCGACGAGATCTTTCCGTATGCGCCGACCCAGGGCGTGGAGAAGCTGCGGGAGCTCTGGAAGAAGGAAATTCTCCGCAAGAACCCCGACATCGGCCGATTCGCGGTTTTCACTGCCCCTGGTCGTGCCCGGCCTGACCTGCGGCATTTCGACGCTGGCGGATCTCTTTGCCGACAAGGGCGACACGCTGGTGCTCCCCGACCTGCACTGGGACAACTACCCCCTGATCTTCGAGACCCGGCGCGAGACCGGGATGGCCACGTTCCCGTTCTATCGGTGAAGACGGCGGATTCAACGTCGACGGGATGCGCGAGACGCTCTACCGCGCGCAGCGGCAAAGGGGAAGGTGATCCTCCTCCTGAACTTTCCCAACAACCCGACGGGCTACAGCCCCACGATCGCGGAGGCGGAGGCCATCGTCTCCGCCATCAGGGAACTGGCGTCGCAGGGGTCATCGCATGCTGGTCATCACCGACGACGCGTATTTCGGGCTGTACTACGAGCCGAAGATCTACGAGCAGTCGCTTTTTGCCCGGCTGTGCAGCCTTCACGAGAACGTCCTCGCCGCGAAGATCGACGGCTCCACGAAGGAAGACCTGACGTGGGGCTTCCGGACCGGGTTCATCACGCTGGGAGCACAGGGACTGACCGACGCGCACTACGAGGCGCTGACCCGCAAGTTGATGGGCGCGCTGCGCTCCACCATCTCCAACTCCAGCATGCTCGCGCAGAACCTGATCCTGCGTTCCCTGGCGGATCCCGAGCGCGCCGCGCAGAAGGCGGCGGCGGCGAAGCTCCTCCGCGAGCGCTACGACCGCGCGAAGTCGATCCTTGCCCGGAAGAAGAGCACGGCCATCGAGCCGCTGCCGTTCAACTCGGGATACTTCATGAGCTTCCGTCTCCTGCGGGGCACGGCCGAGGCCCTCCGCAAGGCGCTGCTGGCGGACTGCGGGGTCGGCACCATTGCCATCAACGACAGCTGCCTGCGCGTTGCCTTGTCCAGTGTGGACCTGGAGAAGCTCGAGGAGCTGTTCGACCTGATCTACGCCACGGCGGAGAAATTGTAGCCTGAGGGGGCGCGCCGTGCGAGCCCTGCGGCCTGCGACGAGCATCCGTGCCCAGGTCCTTCAGCTCGGGGATGCGCTCGTACACGGGCCGCTTCTTCTCGTGCGCGGCCTTGTCCAGCGTTGTCGTCTTCAGGTACAGCTCGTTGACGAGGTCCGCGAGGATCTTCAGGTTCACGCCGAAGTTCTGCGCCGCCATGTCGCGGAGCACCCGTTCCTGGTCATTGCTGCCCGGCGCCGAGCATCCCGCGGATGTTGGGAAGCATCTTCACGCGCGCTTCGTGGATGAAGTGTGCCGCCGCGAGCACCATCTCGTACAGCTCGTCGAACTGGAAGCCCTGCTGCTTGTAGTACTCGCTCTTCGCCGTGAGATTTTCCAGGCGGTCCCATTCGGCCTGCTGGAGCTCCAGGATCAGCAGCGCCTTGCGGATGAACCGGTTGGAGACATTGTTCAGGAAATGGTCTCCGACCTTCTCGACGATTCTGTAGATGTCGGGGTCTTTTACTGGCACGTTCTGGCCTCTTCAGCGAAAAAGGTAAACGATGCCACCGCGGCGGTCAAGCGGACGCCCCGCTGCTCCTGCAGCCGCGAATCGGTCCCGGGCCGCGGGATCCGTGTACAGTCCTCCCTGGCGTGATCCCCGCGCTCGTCATCTCCTGCGTGCAAGGCTGAAAGAAACCGCTCCTTCGGCCAGAACGCCCGCGGCGCCGCAAGCTTCTCCACGGGCGTGTCGCAGGTGAGACGCATGATGACGGTCCACGGACGGGAGCCGCTCGATGGCGGCAATCACGTACTCCAGGTGCCGCGCGCGGCGAGGGCACGGCGAGCTCGCCCTTCCGGTATTCCGAGGCAAGGATCGGTTCCTGTCGGCACGTGAAGGTTGTGGATCTTCACGCCGTCAGGGCGGAGCAGGGCGAGCATGCCCATGGTCTGCATGATTTCGTGCAAACCCCTCGCCCGGGCAGCCCGAAGATGAGATGGACGGCAATCTTCAGGCTGCCGCCGCCTGCAGCATCTCGAATGTCGCGCACGAAATCCGCGGCCGTGTGACCGCGCCCGATCCGCCGAAGCGTTGCATCGCTGGCGGACTGCAGCCCCAGCTCCACCCAGACCTCGAGGTCCGCGCTCGCTCGTAGGAGGCAAGCAGGTCGGCCTTCTCCTCGTCGATGCAGTCGGGCCGGGTTGCGACGTTCAGGCCGCGGAAAGCCGCCAGTGCCAGGCCATGGTCGTAGATCGCGTCGAAGCGTCTCCACGGGCGCATTCGTGTTGGAGTAGGCCTGGAAGAAGAGGATGAACTCGCAGTCTCCGTGGGTGCGCCGGTAGAACGAGATGGACTCGCGCACCTGTCGCATCGAGTGAGCCGGTGTCCATGGGCAGGCTTCCGTCGATGCCGCATCCGACCGCGAACCGCGGCTCGTTCCGCGACACGGACGGGGCGCGCGATCCGTCCGCGTCGCAGTACGAGCAGCCGTGCCCGGACCGGCCTGCGCTGCGGTTGGGGCAGCTGAACCCCGCGTCCACGGCGACGCGATACACGGTGCACCCGTGCCGTTCCTTCAGGTATCGCGAGTAGGTGAGATAGGGAGGCTCGCTCACGCCGTCTCCACGCGCGGTGCAGGCTACCACGGAGCGCCCGCTGATTGACAGGGGCATTGCCTTCTCTCTACAGTGCTCGGGATGAGGCCTGCGCTCCGGTGCGCCTTTTTCATGCTCGCGGCATCGGCGGCCATCTGCCTTGCAGGCTGCGGTTTCGCGCTGGAAACCCCGCTGCGGCTCGTGACGAACCGCGCCGAGATGGCCGCATACGTGGATCGATTCAATTCGATCCAGTCCGACGTCAAGGTGGAAATCTCCTACCAGGAATCCCCTGCGCAGGCCGTCCTGGACGGCGGGCCGGGGGACATCGTGATCGGAGAGTGGCTGTCCAGCCCCGCGGTGATGGACAAGATGGAAGGGCTGGGCGATATCGTGAAGCCGGGGAAGATCGATCCTGCCTGGTTCTACGCTCGACTGCTCGCCATGGGTTCCCGGGACAACCGCCCGGTCCTGGTCCCGCTCTCCTTCTCGCTGCCTGCCATCGTGTTCGTTCGTCAGCCTGCCGACCTGCCGACCATGTTCATGCCCCTCGATACGCTGCAGGCAATGAGCAAGGCCTTCAACAAGTCAAACAAGGCCGGCTCCCTGGTCAACGTCGGCTTTTCTCCCGCATGGGACCCGGATTTTCTCACGTCGACCGCTCTCCTCTTCGGCACCCGCCTGCGGCCGGGGAGAAACGGCCTTCCTGCGTGGGACGAAAACGGCCTGAAGAAGACCGTGGACTTCACACGGTCGTGGCTGGAAGGCGTGAACGGGGGCGCCGATGCCGACGCTGCCTTCACGAAGCGTATTCTCGTCCAGCCCTGGTACAAGCTGCTTTCTTCCGGGAAAACACTATTCGCCCTTGCTCCGTTTCGGGACCTTTTCTCGCTTCCGGAGGACGAGCGCCGCGATTTCGATTTCCGATGGCTCTCCCAGGACGGGTCAATCCCTGTCCTGGATGACGTCCTGTATGCCGGCGTTCCCCGCGCATCGCGGGACAAGGCGGGGGCCAAGGCGTTCCTGCAGTGGTTCTGCAGCCTCCCGGTCCAGCAGAGCCTGCTCACAGTGAACCAGTCCCGCCGGATCGGTGTGTTTGGCGTTACGAATGGTTTTTCCTCGCTGAAAACGCATCGACGAAAAGGATCTTCCGGCAAAGTACCCGCTTCTGCTCGGCCATATCCCAATGGAAAACCTGCTGACCTTCCCCGACACCCTGCCCGACAACTGGGTGAAGCTGCGAGACGGCGTCGTGCTGCCGTGGATCCTCGACACGGCCTCGGGAGAGGAGACGCAGAGCCTGGAAAAACGGCTGGAAGACTGGCAGAACGCCCAGAAAAAGTAGCCGTCACGGCGCCATTCTGGCCCTGCCCGGGGCCTTTTTAATTGACATCAGCGGGGTTCTGTTTTATGATTGTGCCATAAGATAATCCACTCCAGGAGGTTGCCTATGGCGACAGTAGAGCTTCGAAACATCAGCAAGGTATACGAGGGCGGCGTAAAGGCAGTCGACAACGCGAACCTGACCATCAATGACAAGGAGTTCGTGGTGCTCGTCGGACCTTCGGGCTGCGGCAAGACCACCACGCTCAGGATGGTCGCGGGTCTTGAAGAGATCTCCGGGCGGCGAGCTGTTTATCGACGGCAAGCTCATGAACGACGTGGCCCCCAAGGACCGGGACATCGCCATGGTGTTCCAGAACTACGCCCTGTACCCCCACATGACCGTGTACGACAACATGGCGTTCGGCCTGAAAATCCGCAAATATCCGCGCGCGGAGATCAACACCCGTGTGCACGAGGCGGCGCAGATCCTCGACATCGAAGAGCTGCTCGAACGGAAGCCCAAGGCCCTCTCTGGCGGGCAGCGCCAGCGCGTCGCCGTCGGCCGCGCAATCGTCCGCAAGCCGAAGGTCTTCCTTTTCGACGAGCCCCTTTCCAACCTGGACGCAAAGCTCCGCGTCCAGATGCGTGCCGAGCTGTCCGCACTGCACCACAGGCTGCAGGCCACGATGATCTACGTGACCCATGACCAGATCGAGGCCATGACCATGGGAGACAGGATCGTCGTGCTGAAGGACGGGCTGATCCAGCAGATCGGCACGCCGCTGGGACTGTACAACACTCCCGTGAACAGGTTCGTTGCCGGCTTCATCGGGTCTCCGCCGATGAACTTCATGAAGGTCAGCCTCAAGATGGAAGGCGGGAAGCTGCTCGCGGACGAGGGCAACTTCAAGCTGGAGCTCACGCCGCAGCAGACCGAGACCCTCCGCAATTACGCGGGCAAGGACGCCATCCTGGGCGTGAGGCCCGAGGACCTCCTGTACACGGAGGCGGCGGAGAAAGTCGAACAACATCCCGACCAAGGTCGAGGTCATCGAGCCCCTCGGGTCCGAAATCCACCTCTGGGTGAGCACGAAGAACAACCAGCTCGTTGCCAAGGTTGCGCCGCGTCACGTGTTCCACATCGGTGACACTGCGAACCTTCACCCCGACCTGACGAAGATTCATTTCTTCGACCTGGAGACCGAGAAGGCGATCTTCTAGGGCGATCGAGCCCGAGCGCGGGTGCCTCGCCGGGCAAGAGAGCAGGGCCGTCGCACCATATGGTGCGCGGCTGGCTACGGCAGGCGTCCGCCGTTCCGCTTCAGGTATTGCTTGGTCAGGAATCGCGTCAGCGCGAGCTTCTGCGCGACACCCCTTCGTTCGCGGGCGATCTGGGCGTAGAACACCTTCGTGTTGGTGCCGTCTTCGAGGGCCCCGACGCCGACACCGCGATCGTGCAGCGCCTGCAGGCGCTCGAGGCGGAACGAGACCCGTTCAAGCCTGAACGCCGTCCGGCGCAGGCGTACGAGCAGGGCCCCAATTGTTCTTCTCTCGCGCTCCACCTCGACAGCCGAGCCGATCCTTCCGGCCCGGTCCTCGAAAGCCCATTTCCGCATGATCGGCTGGTTCTTCGACAACTCATCGTGTGCTGCGTTGAACTCCCTGCTGAGCTCGCCATAGAGCCGCGCGTTGGTCCTGGATGAGCTGCAGCGCGTTTGCCTGCACGAACTGCCCCCGCTCCCCCCGCCAGACGGCCCTGAACTGCTCCAGGCCGGTCAGCGGCCACCGGCACGGTCCGGTACGCCGTTCCCGGTATCATTCTCAACAACGGTGCCGGGAATGGCTGTGAGGTCCTTTCCCTGGTCGTCCGTGACGGAAACCTCCCCCTCGTCACATGTCACCAGGACATCACCCGACTCCGGGGCGGTCACCGTGAAATCTGTGCCCCTCACGCCCATGGCGGCGGAATCCGTCTTCACACGAACGGTCTGGGACGAAAGAAGCCTGGCCACCTTCAAGGCGATCTGGCCGCCGAGGATGCCGACCGTGCTCTCCAGCCGTCCATTGACGGTTGCCACCTCCAGTGAAAACTGCGTGTCCGCAGTCATCTTGATGGTCATGCGCGGAAGCTGGGGAGCCACGATGGCAAGCTCTGCCTGGCCGTCGGAACCGGTCTTTACCAGGTCGAAGCTCTGCAGGTCCTGTCCGATTGCGACACCGTCCACGTCCGCCCCGTCCCGCACCATGCTCACTGTTCCTTCGAGATAGGAAATGCTGCCGATGCGTCGGCCGAGGCGCCGGCAGCCGCTGCCCCCGTGGCGCAGAGGCATAAAAAAAGCGCGGCCCCGAGGCCGCGCAGAATGAACAGGATCAGAGGATTGCGAAAATCAGCCAATTGTTTTCCTCCTTGAGGAAGTAGTACTTCTGGTAGGTGGACCAGAAGGGGATGCTCGATGACATGTCCACCTTTGCTTTGACATTCAGCTCGTACACAGTCCCCGTCACACCCTCCACCGGGCTCGGCGCCGGCTGGACGAAAACGCTGTCCATGTCCATCACGTCGGCCAGGGGCGCTTCACCAAAGCCGTCCTTTTCGAAGTACCCCTGGAGTGTCGTCTTCAGCTCCGACTTCGTGACCGTCTGGCGGAGGCGCATGAACCGGATGTTGTCGCTCATGCGCGCAAGCGCGCCGTCGGCATCCTTGATCAACATTGCCGCCATGCAAGCCTCGAAGGCGTCCGCAATCGATTTTCGAGTGTCCGAATCCGTTGCAGCCGCGGGAGCCTTTGCCTCCACCTGTCCGCGCTTTCTGCGGGGACCAGCGTGAGAGGAGGCGGATTCTGCCCCTCACCCAGGATGCACCAGTCCGCCCCGACCTTGTGGATGAAGAATTGCTGCTTCATGTCCCAGAAGCTCACGGACTGCGAGTAGTCGGCCCTTGCGGAGACGGTGTAGGTATACGTTTCGCCCCACGCCTGCTGCATCGGCTGCGGGGCCCGGGCGATGACGGCGGTGTTCAGGTCATACACCGACGAAGGCTCCAGCCCGGAGAGCGGCGCGTCCTTGAAGAAACCGGCAAGAGCCGCCTCGGCGTCCGCGCGCGTCACTTCGGCCGGGATTTTTGTGATATAGATCGAACCGTCGAGGAATCCTGAGGCCGCTGCGGCGTCCTTCTCCGCAAGCGTGCTGACGAACCGGAGGAAGAAGGAGTTCAGCGCGCCGGAGGGAACCGCGCCCGCCCCGGCACCGATGGTCGCCGTGCGGCCCTGCGCGAGCAACTCTGCCGCGGAAGGCATGGTCATGTCCTGGATTGCCGCGGGATCCAGCTGCGGGTAGATGGCCTTCGCCAGGGTCATGTACTCGGCTCCCCTTCTCCGTCTTACCGACCGCCTGGTATTGCTTCCCGGCAAGCCAGTACGATTCACCGGCCTTCTTGCGGTCGGCGTCGCTGTAGTCTTTCCAGAATTGCGCCCACAGAAGTCCCGTGGCGGCGAACAGCAGCAGGACCGAGAGGAGAAACGTGTTCCTCATGCGGAGCCTCCTCGAGTGGGATCCACCCTGTAAGATTCTATCAACTGGAGCTTGAGTTGACAACCCATTTTTGTGCTGGTAAACTTTGCCGTGAAAGAGAGCCCGCCCGTCGTCGCGCTGTCCGTTGCGGCGCCGGAGCGAGAAGACATGAAAGGGAGGCGCTCCATGGCCCGTTTCTCCCGGCTCGCGTCCATCTTCGCTCTCTGCATCGTGCTGGTGAACTGCCCTCGACTCCGAAGCCCCCGCAAGCACCGTCGCAGCCCCGGCGTTCAGCCCGGCGGAGGGCGTCTACGCAGATGCGCAGTCTGTGACCATCTCCACCTCGACGGAGGGGGCCGAGATCCGCTACACCACGGACGGGTCCGCGCCCACCGCCACCAGCGGGTCGGTCTACACGGGGCCCATCCAGGTGTCAGCCACGACGACCATCCGGGCCATTGCGGCAAAGACAGGCTGGACCGACTCTCCCGTTGTGAGCGCGACGTTCACCATCAGCGGCGTAGTCGCGGCGGTGCAATTCGACCCTCCGGCGGCGCGTACGACCGTTCCGCCACCGTCACCCTGACTACCGCCACCGAGGGCGCGCAGATCTACTACACCACGGATGGAAGCCAGCCGGATCCGGCAAGCGGAGTCCTGTATACCGGGCCGATCTCCATCACAACGTCGCAGACCATCATGGCCGTGGGTGTAAAGCAGTCAATGACGAACTCCGCGGTGGCAAGCGCGGAGTTTACCATCAAGGCAGAGGTACCTCCGGTCACAGACGCGGAAATCGATGCCGCGCGCAACGCGCTGGCCCGGGCCAGGGAGGTGGACGCGGACTACTTCGATCCGGACAACTACGACTCTGCGCGGCAGCTGCTGGATGAAGGGGTCAGCCTGAGGACGAGCGATCCCGCAGCGGCGCGCCAGAAGCTGTCTGACTCCAAGGACAAGGCGGACCTTGCGTTCACGAACTCCGTGGAGAAGTCGGCAGCGGTCATGGCCGCGAACCTCGAAGCCGCGCGCAACAGGCTGCTCGCCCTCGAAGCGGACAAGTTCCTTCCCGACGACTTCCAGAAGGCCACGGCGGGCATCGATGAGTCGGCTGCTCTCTGCGAGAACAAGGACTACTCCGGCGCCCGCGCGCGCGCCTACCAGGCGCTGAAGGAAATGACGGATCTCGGCAACCGGCTGGAATCGCGCCTGGCCGCGGTGAAGTCCGTGAAGTATGAGACCGAGCAGCTCATGAAGCAGGCGGAATCGGAAGAGCTGTACAGTACGCGCCGGAACAGAAGGACAAGGTGACCTCACTGTACCTGCGGGCGTGGATTCGCTCCAAGGCTACAAGCTGGACGACGCGGAGGAGAACTTCGGGGCGGCCCGCGAGGCGGCAAAGGACACCATCCGCATCGCCCGAGAAGCGCGGGACGGCTCCCAGGCGGCGCAGAAGAAGAAGGCCGAGGCCATGCAGGAGCAGGTCATGAAGGCCCTGGTGGATGCCTCCAGCCTCACGGTCGTCACGGAAGACGGCACCGTGGTCAAGCCGCAGAACTGGAAGGACGAGGATTTCCTCAAGGAAATAGACCGCATGATGCAGGAGGAGCAGAAGAAGCAGACCCCGGTCGGCCAGTCCATGGCCATTCCGACGGACCAGAGCACCGTCGTCATGGCGGATGACGAGCACCGTGAGCCTTCTGCAGCAGGCGCGTGACCTGTGGTCGCAGGGCTTGAAGGAAAAGCAGGCGGGCAACTACGGCAAGGCGCTGGACTACTTCAACGAGGCGCAGCGGTACATCGACATCTACAAGTCATATGCCGTGAAGGGCGTCTACACCGTTCGCCTGATCCCGGATCGGCGTGACTGCCTCTGGCGGATCGCCGAGTACAAGGACATCTACGGGGACCCGTACAAGTGGCCCAATATCTGGCGGAGGAACCGCAAGCTGATCCAGAACCCGGACCTGATCTACCCGGGCTGGCAGCTGGTGATCCCTCCGGAGTAGTGCAGAAGCAGTGCGCCGCGGCGGCTTCCGGCTACACGGACGTAGCGCCGGATCTTTCTCCACCAGCTCGGCTTTCTTTTCCTCGAGCCCCTCTTTCGTCCTGGCCTCCACGACCAGCCGAAGGAGGGGCTCGGTGTTGGAGACGCGCAGGTTGAACCACCAGTCGGGAAAGTCGATCCGTATTCCGTCCAGGTCGGTGAGCGCGCCCGTCGGGGTAGTCCGATTTCACGCGCTGCAGGATCGCCGGGCCGTTTGGCACCGTGAAGTTCATCTCGCCGGAAAAATGATAGCGGCCGATCTCGGCGACTGCGCGGGAGAAGGGCCTGCCGTCCGCCGCCAGGACCTCCATGATGATCAGGGCCGCGATCATTCCCGAGTCGCAGAAGAAGTTCTCCCGGAAATAGTAGTGTCCCGGCGAGCTCGCCTCCGGCGATCCCGTCCGTGTCCCGCAGGAGCTTTTTCGCAAACGAATGTCCCACCTTGCAGATGGTCGGCTCCGCGCCGAGCCCCTCCAGGAACTCCACGACGCCGCGGGATGAGCGCACGTCGTATGTCATGACCCTGCTCGATCCGGCGCGCCGTTCGGGATGGAGCGTGAAATAGTAGGTGCCCAGGAAACCGATGAGCAGGTCCGGCGAGATGAACGCGCCGGTTTCGTCCACGAACATCACGCGGTCGGCGTCCCCGTCGAAACAGATCCCCAGGTCTGCGCTTTCCTCCTTCACGCGTTTTTTCAGCTGCGCGAGGTTCTCTTCCACAAGCGGGTTGGGGGCATGGTTGGGAAACCTGCCCGTCGGGCTCGTCGAACATCAGCGAGTAGCGCAGGCCGGTATTCTTCAGCACGTCCCGCAGGAAAAGTCCCGCCATCCCGTTGGAGCAGTCGATGACCGCTTTCAGGCGGGATGAGGTCGGACGTGAACTTTGCCAGGTGAGCCAGGTAGTCAGCCCTGATATCCAGGGTGCTGACGCTGCCGGGCCGCGCCGGTGGGGACACGGGAACGCCGTCAGCAACCGTGCGCTCCAGCTCCGCAAGGCCAGTGTCGTAACCCACAGGGACGGCCATTCGCCGCGATACCTTCAGCCCATTGTACTCCGGAGGGTTGTGGGACGCGGTGATCATCACGCTCCCGTCCAGGCCGTAGTGGGCGGTTGCGAAATAGACCGCCGGGCGTGTCGCATAGCCCGATGTCCGCGACGTCGCAGCCCGCCTCGGTGATGCCGCGGGTGAGCTCGCGTGAACACCTCCTCCGATGAAAGGCGCACGTCCCGTCCGACGGCAATCCGTCCGGGCCTCCAGCAGGTCCGGGGAGGTGCCTGCCGATGGCGCGCGCGGTGGCCCCGTTCCATTCCCGGTTGAAGACGCCGCGGATGTCGTAGGACTTGAAGATTCCCATCGGGGTGAATGTATACGCGGGCGCGCACGTCACTGTACAGCGCGCGCTGATTTTCACTTACCATGGTGCTCCATGGGCATCCCTTGCCTTCACGATCAAACCGAACATTCCCGCCCCCCTGAAGACGCTCGATGAGCTCGCCCACAACATCTGGATCAGCTGGAACTACGAGGCGATCATGCTCTTCATGCGGCTGGACTACGACGCGTGGCTGGCCTCGCGGCAGAACCCGGTGCGGATGCTGGGAATGGTGGCGCAGGAGAAGCTCGAACAGGCCGCGCGCGATGATTCCTTCCTTGCCGCGCTGGCCGCCGTCTGGGCCAAGTTCCAGCGCTACCTTGGCGCGGAACGCTGGTACAAGGGCCCTGCGGATGCGGCGATTGCGTACTTCTCCATGGAGTACGGGCTGGACGTTGCCCTGCCGGTCTATTCGGGCGGGCTCGGGATGCTGTCCGGCGACCACATGAAGACCTCGTCGGACCTGGGCCTGCCGCTGGTGGGCGTCGGCCTGCTCTACCGCCAGGGGTACTTCCAGCAGTACCTGAACGTGGACGGCTTCCAGCAGGAGTCCTACCCGGAGAACGACTGGTACAACATGCCCGTCACCCTCTGCCGCGATGCACAGGGAGCGCCCGTGACCGTGCACGTGGAACTGGGGACGGCAAGCGTGACTGCGTGGATCTGGAGGGTGGCGGTCGGCAGGAACTCCCTGTACCTGCTGGATACGAACATCGAGGCAAATCCCGAGCCGCTGCGGCTCATCACCGCCTCCCTGTACGGGGGAGACCGCGAGATCCGCATCCAGCAGGAAATCCTCCTCGGGATCGGCGGAATCCGGGCGCTGCGCGCGCTGGGGATCCCGGCGGCCTGCATGCACATGAACGAGGGCCACTCCGCTTTCCTCGGCCTGGAGCGCATCCGCGAGCTGATGCTCGAAGAACAAGCTGACATTCGCCGAGGCGTGGCAGTGCGTGTGGTCCACGAACGTGTTCACCACGCACACGCCGGTGCCGGCGGGAAACGAACGCTTTGCGCCCGGCTCTCATGGAGAAGTACTTCGGCGGAGCGGCGCGCGAGCTGGGGCTGTCAGTGGAAAGAGTTCCTGGCCCTCGGGCGCGAGGACCCGAACAACGACGGGGAGGATTTCTGCCTCACCGTGCTGGCGCTGCGCATGTCCGCGTTCAACAACGCGGTGAGCCGGCTGCACGGCGTTGTCTCCCGCGCGATGTGGCACAGGATCTGGCCGTCGCTGCCGATTGACGAGATCCCGATCTCGCACATCACCAACGGCGTACATCCCGCGGACGTGGGTGACGCACGACATGATCGACCTCCTGGACCGGTATTTCGGCCCCGAGTTCCACGACACGCCGACGAACCTTGACGTCTGGGACAGGATCGACCGCGTTTCCGACGAGGAGCTGTGGCGCACGCACGAGCGGCGGCGCGAGAGGATGGTGGCATTCGCCCGCACGCGTCTGCAGCAGCAGCTTGCGCGCCGCGGGGTCACCAACTCCGAGCTCGCCCGCGGCGCGGATGCACTTTCTCCCTACACGCTGACCATCAGCTTTGCCCGCCGGTTCGCATCCTACAAGCGGGCCGACCTGCTCCTCGCGGACCCGGACCGCCTGATTCGCCTGCTCACCGACAAGGAGAGACCCATCCAGATGATCTTCGCCGGGCAAGGCGCACCCGCACGACCTGGCGGGGAAGGAGATCATCAAGAAGCTTGTTCACTTTGCAAGCGACCCTCGCGTGGCCAGCAGGATCGTGTTCCTCGAAGACTACGACATGACGATGTCGCGCTACCTGACCTCGGGCAGCGACCTGTGGCTGAACACGCCCGCGCCGCCCGCTGGAAGCCAGCGGCACCAGCGGCATGAAGGCGGCGATGAACGGCACGCTGAACCTCTCCATCCTCGACGGGTGGTGGGACGAGGCGTACTCCACGCACATCGGGTGGGCCATCGGGAGGGGAGAGGAGTACGAGGACCACGCCCTGCAGGACGAGGTGGAGGGCGAAGCCCTGTACGACCTCCTGGAGCGTGAGATCATCCCCCTGTTCTACGCGAGGGGCATGGACGGGCTGCCGCGCGAGTGGATCCGCAGGATGAAGGAGTCGATGCGGGACGTCGGGAAGCGCTTCAGCAGCCACCGCATGCTCCTGGAATACGCAGGCACCTTCTACTCTCCCGCCGTGGCGAATGCGCAGAAGCTCATGCACGAAGAGCTGCGCGCTCTGCCGGGACGCCGCCGGCGTACCTGGCGAAGCTCCGCGACAGCTGGGATGCGCTGCGGATCGAGGAAATCACCTCCCCTTCCGAGAGGATCCTTTCCATCGGAGACACGATCTCGGTGCAGGCGCGCATCTTCCTGGCCGACCTCGCACCGGAAGAGCTGGGCGTGGAGCTGTACTACGGGCCGCTGTCGTCACAGGGAGAAATCGAGCACGCCGCGGCGGCTGGAGATGACCCCCTGCGGGACGAGAGGGAACGGCGGCCCTGTACTGCGCGGAGGTGACCTGCGACCGCACCGGGCGGCAGGGTTTCACGGTGCGCATCCTGCCCAAGCACCCGGCGCTCGTGCATCCGTTCCTCCCCGGGCTGGTGAAGTGGGGCTGATCACGGCACTCCGTGCGGCCCCGCTCGCTCACAATCCGAGCAGATGATGGTGAGACGCGCGAATCCTTCGCCGACCACGAACAGCACGATGAGCAGGAGCGCGGGCAGGAAGTTCGCGGTCTTCAGCTTTGCCAGTCCCAGCAGGTTGATCCCGATCATGATGACCAGCGCGCCGCCCACGCCCGGTGAGCTCCTTGAGCAGCTCCGCGCTCACCAGCGGCTTCAGCCAGACCGCCGCGATGGTCAGCAGGCCCTGGTAGACGAGGACCGAGAGGGCGGAAAAGATGACGCCGATCCCCATTGCCGCGGTGAACACGATGGACATGAACCCGTCCATGACTGACTTCGTGAAGATCAGGTCGTAGTTGCCTTCCGCCCCTGCCTTGAACGAGCCCACGAGCGCCATCGCCCCGACACAGAACAGCACCGACGCGTTGAGGAACCCGAAGGCGAAGTCCTTGCCGTTGTCCCGGCGCGCGAACGTGCGCTTCAGGGCTTCGCCGAGGGAGAGGATCCCGTCCTCGATCCGCCACCACGTGCCGAGGATGCCGCCGATGATGAGCGACAGCGCGAGGTACACGATCTTGGATGAGCTCATCGCCATCTGGATCCCGATGATGAGCGAGGTGATCCCGGCGCCGACGTAGACGACGGTCTTGAACGAGTCCTTGATGCGCCCGTGCAGGAGCAGCCCGATGAGAGAGCCCGCGATGACGGCGAGCGCATTCACGATGGTGGCGATCATTGCGGCTGCAATCTACCGGTTTTGCGAGCCGGTGGGAAGGCTTGCACGCGCAGGAGAAAGATCCTACTCTGTCGCCTGCCATGAGACGCCGCACCCTGCTTCCTCCTGGCTTTCCTCCTCCTCCTCGCTCCTGCCTGCCGGCGCGGACACCATCGAGCCGACGCGCGCCATCGGCATGGAGCTGAAATCCGCCGTCGAGACGTTCGGGCTTCCCCAGAGCATGTTCCCCTTCCGCGGCTCGGAGGAGGCCCGCGACGACGTCGTCTTCTATTATCCCGACCACATGTACCTGTTCTGGTACAAGGACAGGGTATGGCAGGTGCGGTGCGACCGGCGCTCAACGGCGGTGGTTCACGGGGTGTCCCTCGGCATGAGCCGCCAGGAGGTGGAAGGCGGCGTGTCACGGAGCGCCCCCTCGTGGCAAACGGCGACTCGCTGTATTTCGATCTCGCGCGGAAGCTTCCCGGTCCGCGTGCGCCTGGTCGTTCGCCGGGAGCGACCTGTCGGACATCTACGTCTACAGGAGCGACTTCTGAGCGCGGATTCGGCATCGCGGCAAAGATCTGCCTCGTCCTCGCTTGCAGAGACCCTCGAGGCGGACCTTCGCAGCCTTGAAACCTTCCGCGGCCGGGTGGATCTCGTCGAGCTGCGCGCAGATCACCTGCTCGAGGCTGAGCTGGCTGCGGCCGGCCGGCTGCCCGGCGCGCGCCGGGCTTCCTGTCATTCTCACCGTGCGCCGTGTGCGGGACGGGGGAAAGTTCGACGGGACGGAGCAGGACCGCCTGGCGCTTCTGCAGCGGCTCGCCGGCCGGGGCTTCGCCTACGTCGATATCGAGGAGGACCTGCAGGCCCCCGCGTTGGAGGAAGTCATCAGGCGGAGCGGGGCGCGGATCGTGAGGTCGCTCCATGACTTCTCCGGCGTTCCCCCGGGGCTTTGCCGCCCGGTTCTGCCGCCCTTGCGCGGGGACCGCACGAGATTCCGAAGGCCGCCGTGACTCCGACGACGTGCGCCCAGCTTGCGGAGCTTCTCCAGGTGTTCCATGCGGCGGCGCACCGGGAAAGAGTCCTCCTCGGCATGGGCGACATCGGGTTTCCCACCCGGGTTCTCGCCCCGCATCTCGGTTCGTCATGGTGCTACGCATCACCCACGGCCCGGGCCGTGGCGCCCGGGCAGGTCACGCCGGTCAGCCTGGAGGATGTGTATCGATTCAGGTCCATCGGCCGCTCCACGGCGATTTTTGGCGTCATTGGCAATCCGGTGATGCACTCGCGGTCTCCGCTGATCCACAATCGCGGGTTCAGCGCCCTGGGCATCGACGCCGTGTATCTTCCGTTTCTCAGGTTCCGGACCTCGACGGCTTCTGGAAGGTCGCCGATGCGCTGCAGGTGAGGGGCTTTCCGTGACCGTCGCCGCACAAGCAGGCGGTGCTGGGCCCGATGGTCCAGGGCGATGCGCACGTGCGGCCGGGTCGGGGCCTGCAACACGCTCATTCGCACGGGGGCGGGCGGCTCCTGGACCGGGACCAATACGGATGGCGAGGGCTTCCTTGCTCCGCTGCGCGCGATGTTCGGCGGCGCAATCCCGCCGGGCTGGGGGCAACCGTCATCGGCGCCGGGGGCGCTGCGCGCTCGGTTGTCGCCGCCCTCAGCAGCGCAGGAGCCCGCGTGCTCGTGCTGAACAGGACGGTCGAGAACGCCCGCGAGTCTCGCGGAGGCATTCGGCGCTCGCGCCGGGGGACTGGACGCGGCGGGATTCGAAAGCGGAAAGGACTACGCCGACCTCGTCGTGCAGACCACGAGCGCCGGCATGTCCCCCCGTGAGGACGTGGACCCTGCCCCGGGCCTCGCGTTCAGCGGCGCAGAGACAGTTTATGAGCTGGTGTATTCACCTCGGGAAGACCCGGCTTCTGCGCCGGGCTGAGAGGCGGGCTGCAGGGTTGTATATCGGCCGGCAGATGCTGGTTGCCCAGGCAGCGCGCCAGTTTCAATTGTTTGTCGATGCGCACTATCCAGATTCGCTCGCGGCAGAGCTGGAGGCTGAAATAGATTGAGAATTCATTCACGATATCCAGCTTGACTCTTTTTGCGATCTCCGTATGATTATGCAAATTTGATTTCCAGAGAGGAACTCATGCCCCACAAGAAGCTGTTCATTCCTGGTCCAATCGAAGTTCACCCTGATGTCCTGAAGGCAATGTCCCTTCCCATGATCGGGCACAGGAGCGGCGACTACTCCGAGCTGCAGAAGCGCGTCACGGAGAAGATCCAGAAGCTCGCCTTCACGTCTCATCCCGTGCTGTTTTCCGCCTCCTCGGGGAGCGGGCTCATGGAAGGGGCCATCCGCTGCTGCACGGCTAGGCGGGCCATCGTGTTCTCCGTGGGCACGTTCGGCAATCGCTGGTTCGAGATCGCCCAGGGGAACGGGGTTGCCGCGGACAAGCACGAAGTGGAGTGGGGCGAGGGGCTGACCCCGCAGATGATCGACCAGTATCTCTCCACGGGCAAGTACGACTGCGCGACGCTCACGCACAGCGAGACCTCCACCGGCGTGATGAACCACCTGGAGGAGCTGGCGCCGGTTTCCGGAAGTACCCGGATATCGTCTGGTGCATCGATGCCGTGTCTTCCTTCGGCGGCATGAAAGTGGACGTTGATGCACTCGGCGTCGACGTGATGGTGACCTCCAGCCAGAAGTGCCTCGGCCTCCCGCCGGGACTCAGCCTGGCCACCTTCTCGCCCAAGGCGGAGAAGCGCGCCCAGTCGGTGTCGAACCGCGGGTACTATTTCGACCTGCTCCAGCTTCTTGCGTTCATCCGTGAGAAGAACTTCCAGTACCCTTCCACGATGAGCATCTCACACATGTTCGCCCTGGACATGCAGACGGACAGGATCATGAAGGAAGGAATCGATGCTCGGTTCGCGCGCCACGCCGCCATGGCCAAGCGCGTGCAGGACTGGGCGAAGAAGCATTTCGCACTCTACCCCGTGGAGAAGTACGCCTCCGGGACGGTGACCTGCATCAAGAACACGAAGGGCATCTCCGTGGCAGACCTCAACAAGGAGCTTGGCAAGCGCAACCTCACCCTCTCCAACGGCTACGGAAAGCTCAAGGAAAAGACGTTCCGCATCGCGCACATGGGCGACCTGCAGATGACCGATATCGACGAGCTGCTTGGCGCGATCGAGGAGATCCTGAAGCTGCGCTGATTTGCGGCTCATCATGTTCCAGCACCAGGGCGCCCCGGGACGGGCGCCCATTTTTCTGACCGTCCAGCTCGAATAGACGCACTTTTTCTTGCATCCCCCGGCAGGGCCGACTATACTTGAGGCCATGGGGGAGCTGAAATCCTGCCTTTTTTGCGGGAAAAACGTGGACGAAGCCTTCGAGTACTGTCCGCACTGCGGCTACGAGTTCGGACAGAGCGAAGACAGGTCTCTCTTCGGCAGCGACCTTCCCGGGCTCATCGATGAGCCGGCGGGTGAATGCGTTGCGCAGGGCGAAGAAGACTACCTGCACCGCCTGCGCACGCTCCAGGAAATCCTAACGGACATGGAGCGCGAGCTCGACCTCATCATAGCCATGGACGGCGAAGGGCCGAAAGGATGGCCGGAGGCGAGGCCGACCAAGCCATGGACGGCGAAGTCGGCAACGAGGCCAAGGATGGCCGAGAGGCCGACCTTAGGACCTCTTCAAAAGGTCTTTGATCACGCTGCGGTCATCAAGAAGGGAGCTGAGACTCCTGTTGTAGTGCAGACGGTAAATGGTGCGTGCGAACAGGTTCGTGATGTCCGCGCTGAGGTACCATTCCCTGCTCAGGAGCGACTCGTCGTGGAAGACGGCGTTCGTCCCGATGATACGGGTAAACAGCCCTTCCTCGTACGCCTTCTGGAACGTGTCGATCGTCTCGGCCGTTGTGAAGAACGGCAGGCTGACGGCGCATATGTTCTGGACTGACCCCGCGTCCCTCAGGACCCGCATTGCCTTGATCAGGGTTCCACCCGTGCCGAGCATGTCGTCGCTGAGAAACACTATCCGGTCTTTCACGGACCCCAGCAGCTTCATGTCGGTGATGTTGCCCTTCTCCGCGCTCTGCGCCACCCGCGAGTAGTCACGCTCCTTGTACAGCATGCCCAGGGGGCGCCCCAGGATGGATGCGTAGAACTTGCTCCTTTCCACGGCGCCGGTATCCGGCGCAACAACCATCAGCCTCTCGTCCTTGAGGTCGATGACAGTGGCGAGCATCTTCAGGATCTGGTAGGCCCCGTGCAGATTTTCCAGCCTCAAATGATTGAAGCAGTTTTCGATCTCTTTCGAGTGGATGTCCAGGGTAATGAGGCGCGCCACGCCGAAGTATTCCAGGATCTGGCCGACACGGGCGGCAGAAAGACTTTCACGGCCCTTCTTCTTGTGCTGCCGCGCGTACGGGAAAGTGGGTAGGATCACCGTGACCTGCAGCGCTCCCGCCTGCAACGCCGCGTCCACGGTCATCAGGAGGCAGAAGAGGTGATCGTTCACGGAAAGGGGCTGCGCCGCCTCGTTCTTCTGGAAACGGAGAGGGTAGCGATTGGCGACATCCTGCACGATGTAGATGTCGGTGTTGCGGACCGAGCAGAGGATTTCCGACTTGAACTCCCCGTTGGGAAACCGCGTGAACTTGGCAGGCACGAGGGAGTTGCGGGTGCGATGCTGGTCGATCGGCTCGTCGAGGTCCCCGGAGGAAAGGAGGATGTCGCTTGCGAGGTTGATCTGGCGGATCATCTCCGATTTCGGGAGGCCGTACAGCCTGCTCAGCGCGCGGGCGCGCTCTTCCATCTTTTCGGCCGTGATGGACTCGAGGTGGGTGTAGATGGTCTGCGCAAACTCCATTCCCCCGGGGCAGGGGAGGATGCCGATTTCGGACTGGCTGGCGTCAGGCATGGGTTGTGGAGAACCAGGACACTGTCCGTGCAAGCCCCTCGTCGAGGCTGAATCCAGGCTTCCATCCCAGGACCCGGGCCGCCTTCGAGTTCTCCAGGCAGCTGCGCCGGATGTCGCCCGGCCGGGGCCCGCGCGCGTGTATTTCAGCTCTTTGGCCGTTATCCGGCAGATCGAGGCCAGCAGCTCACGGGTGTGCACCTCGCGTGCACTGGCGATGTTGATCGCCTCCCCATCGCCCTTGTTCAGGGCCAAAACGCTTGCCCGGGCCACATCCTCCACGTACACGTAGTCACGGGACATCCCTTCCGGCTCTTCTGGAAACGCGTTGATAACGGGGATCTCGCCGGCAAGCACTTTCGAGATGAAGATGGCCACGACCCCCGCTTCGCCGAGCGGATTCTGGCGCGGGCCGAACACATTCGAATAGCGCAGTGCCGTCCACTCCAGGCCGTGCTGGACGCCGTAGAATCGCAGGTAGTGCTCTCCCAGGAGCTTGTGGATCGCATAAGGGGATACCGGCGATGTCGGACTGTCCTCGGTGAGCCTCTTGTCGCCCGCTTCTCCGTAGACTGCGCCGCCCGAGGAAATGAAGATGAATTTCTTCACCCCGGCCACTCGGCTGCGCTCCAGGACGTTCAGGAGCCCCAGGCCGTTCACCGTGGCGTCCCGCAGCGGGTCGCGGGCGGAAACGGTCACGCTGATCTGCGCCGCATGGTGGTTCACGACTTGCGGCTTTTCGATCTCAAAAACCTTGGCAAGCTCCGGAGCGCCGATACTCATGAGGTAGAAGGACACTCCTTTCGGCAGGTTGTCACGCGAGCTGGAGCTCAGATCATCGACCACCACAACCTCGTGGCCGGCAGCCAGATACGCCTCAACGACGTGAGAGCCGATGAACCCGGCGCCTCCGGTGACGAGAATTTTCATGGGCTGACTCTATCATCCGCCCCGGAAGGGGGTCAAGGCAGAGCACCGCCGGCGCTCGAAATGTAGCTGGACCGCGGCTCTCGGCGTCTTCTGCGCCCCGAATGTCGCCAGGAGCGACCCGAATGTCGCAAGCACCCGAAGCCACGCACCTTTTGTTATAGCTTTGCCTCTTGCCATGCCGATTATAGTACGTAGCAGGAAAAGAAGAGGTACGGACCTTGAGGAAAACACTACTCCTCCTATGTCTCTCACTGGTCACGGCTTTCTCGTTCGGCCAGGTGAGTTTCTCCGGCCTGGACCTGTCCCCGTCGGACAGGCTCCTGTTTGCGGCGTCGGCGGCCTCCAGCGGGACCGGGACGTTCAACACCCTGCTTCTCGCGGATCCCCGCACCCGTCACATGCGCCAGTTGACCTTCTACCCCGAAGAGGTGCAGCTGCTCCAGGACGGGGACGTGCTGCAGATCCAGAACCGGTTCGGAGTCTTCAGGTCAGAATCCGAGTTCCGCAATATCGCCCCGATTGCGATGTTCCCGTCGTTCGTCGCGGGAACCCAGGTGCAGTCGGGAACCATCGCGCCAATGCAGACCTCGCCGGATGGACGATACCTCCTGTACCTGCGCTCCCGCTCCCCCGCCTACGGAGATCTCACGCTGCTGAACGTGGCCACGGGCGCGCAGGCGGTCATCTCGACAAAGGTCGAGCTCTCGCTGGAGGCCCTGCCCGCGTCCTGGTCTCCCGATTCCCGGTTTGTGGTGTATGCCAAGACCTCGGGCATCTATTACTTCTCCCTTGCCCAGATGCATGACAACCGCGTCCTCTCGGAAGAACTGCGGAACATAGGGTCCGGCTCCATGGCAAATGTCCGCTGGGCAGGCGGCGGAACGCTGGACTACATCTCGGGCGTCATCGTCTACGAGATCGATCCGAACGAGCTTTTCACCCGCGCCCTGTATACCGGTTTCCTGAAGATCGGCAAGGTCGTGGCGAAGATCCCGTTCCAGTTCGATCCGAACTTCGATTCGTTCTGGGTCTCTCCGGACGGGAAGAACCTGCTCCTGAACAAAGGCGGCAGGAACATCTTCCTGTATTACCTCACCCTCGATGACTTCCACGCCTCAGGGGTCCCGCTCTCGCTGCCCTACCTCTCCCTTCCCCGCGACACGACGGTTCGGAAGGTGGTCTGGTCCGTGGGCGACATCGTGACCATGCTCTGCGAAACCCGAAGCGCGGGCGTCCGCGGCACGGCCGTGTTCCGTCTCTCCCAGGATGCGCAGGGCGCGTACGGGACCTTTGTCCGCACCGACGACAAAGGCGTGCTCGATATCACTCTCTCCCCGGATGGCACGCGGGCGGCGCTGATGAACGCGGACGGTGTTGCGTGGAAGGACTATGCCACCTGGCAGGACAAGGGGGCGCTGTCTCACCCCACCCCGCTGCACGTGCTGTGGCTAGGCGATGACGACCTGCTGGTGGCCGGGGCCTGGTTCATCGAGCGCTACTCGATCGGCTCGGGCACGTCCACACTCGTTGCGCTTTCACAGCCGGGCGAGTTCGGGCATGCCCCCGACCGGGATGCGGTCCTCACCCGGATCAAGAGCCGGGTGCTCACCTTCGACGAGGCCGCCGGCGGCTGGAAGACAGCGGATGCCTACGCCGTCAGGGACAGGAGCCTGTCCTCGGACAACTACAGGGTGTATCTCGAGCCGTCCGCGCGCGGCAGCTACGCGAATATGCTCATGGTGCGGGAAGCCAGGGGTTTCGGCACGAACCCGCTTTTTCCCCCCGAGACGGCGATCTATGAGCCATTCCCCATGAAGGACGAGCCGGTGGACTTTACCAACGTGTCCCACGGCTCGCGCCTGCGGCGCCGCGAGGTGACCCTGGTTTTCAACGCTGTGGATTCGGCCGAAGGGCTCACCCGGATCCTCAACACGCTGACTGCCTACCGGGTGCGGGCGACTTTCTTCGTGAACGGCGAGTTCATTCGCCGCTACCCGGACGCGGTGCGGGAAATCGCGGACTCTGGTCATGAGGTCGGGTCCCTCTTCTATGCCTACTTCAACATGACCGACGCACGGTTCACGGTGGACCGCGATTTCGTGAAATCGGGACTCGCGCGGAACGAGGACGACTACAACGCGGCCACGGGCCGGGAGCTCTCGCTTTTGTGGCACGCTCCGTACTACATTGTGAACTCGGGAATCATCGCGGCGGCCGCGGAAATGAACTACACTTACGCGGGGCGCGACCTGGATTCCTACGACTGGGTGACGTCCAGCGAGTCCAACCAGTCCCGGGGCATCTACCTGCGCGCCGCGGACCTCGTCGAGCGGATCGTTGCGCAGAAAAAGCCCGGCTCCATCATTCCCCTGCAGGTCGGGGCGGGGGAGGGCAGGCGGGATGACTACCTGTTTCAGAAGCTGGACATCCTGATCAACGAGCTGGTCGGTCGCGGCTACGATATCGTGCCCGTCTCCACGCTGATACAGGATGCGCGATAGCATGGGTTGGCCCGTGCCGGGATTTGCACGGGTACCGTGGGGAAGAAGGGGAGGCAGCGGTGAATGCACACGATCCGGTGAACGCCTACAAGGAAATCCAGATCAAGACGGCGAACCAGATCAGGCTCATCGTCATGCTCTACGACGGGGCCATCCGGCACCTGAACCTTGCCGTCGACGCCTTCCAGGAAGGGCATCGCCGCTACGACGAGATCAACAATCACATCATTGCCGCCCAGGACATCCTCAGTGAGCTCATGGCGTCCCTTGACTTCGACAAGGGCGGCGTGCTTGCCAAGAACCTCTTCAGCCTGTACTCATTCATGAACCGCCGACTCCTGGAGGGTAACCTGTCAAAAGGACCCTGCGCCTCTTGCGGAAGTGAAAAAGATGCTGGGCGACCTGCGGGACGCCTGGGACGAGATCTCCACGCGCAAGGGCCTCGAGGAGAACACCACCCCGTCGTCCGGGGTGAACATCGCCGGGTAAGAAACGGGAGGGGAAAACATGGACCGCATCGAACAGAATGTCGCCGTCCTCAGGAGGCTGCGCGAGATGCTCGCGCGCCAGAGGGAGAAGTTCGGCTCGTACCTGCACCTCCTCGAATGCGAAGGGGAGTCCATCGAGCAGGGCGACTCGGAGAAGCTGCTCGCCCAGGTGGAGATGGAGCAGGCCATCATCGCCGAAATTTTCAGCGTGAAAAAGGTCATCGCTCCCCTCGAAGCCCTCTACCAGGCAGCATACCCCGGCGGCTCGGAGGCAACGATCCCCCGCCTGAAATCGACCCTGGAGGCCATGGGCTCCGAGATCCTTGCCCACAACGTCAGGAACCGCCAGCGGCTGCGCAAGCGCATGGACGACATGCGGCGGGAGATCACCTCCCTGCGGGCGTGGCCCCGGTCCGCCTCGCCTTTCGCCGAGGTCACGCCGGGGCTCATCGACATCACGACATGAGCCGAGAGCTGTACCTGATCGACGGCTACAGCGTTATCTATCGCGGGTACTTCGCATTCCTGAACCGACCCCTTCTCAACCCCCTGGGGAAAAACTCTTCGTCGGTATTCGTTTTTTTCCGCACGCTGTTCCAGATCCTTCGCGACAGGGCGCCGGAATCGATTCTCGTGGCCATGGACTCCCGGGTACCGACCTTCCGGCACCTCCGCTACGAGCAATACAAGGCCCAGCGGGAGAGAGCCCCCGAGGATCTCCACGCACAGGTGCCGGTCATCGAGGAGATCCTGGAGGCGCTGCGGGTCCCGTGCATCAGGGCTGACGGGTTCGAAGCCGACGACGTGATCGCGACCATTGCCGAAGACTGCCGCAAGTCCGGCACACCGTGCTGGATTCTCTCGGGGGACAAGGACATCCTGCAGCTCATCGCCGGCAACGTGCGCCTGCTCTCGCAGGAGCGCGGCAGCACCGCCCTCGAGGAGTACTCGCGTGAAAAGGTGTTCGAGTCAAAGGGCGTATATCCCGAGCAGATCGTCGACTTCCTCGCGCTGACGGGCGACTCGTCGGACAATGTCCCCGGCGTCCCGGGCATCGGCGGGAAGACGGCACAGAAGCTCCTGGCCCAGTTCGGCAGCCTGGACACGATGTACGGGAAGCTTTCCGAGGTGACCCCTGCATCCCTGCGCGCAAAGCTGGAATCCGGGCGGGAAGCGGCCATGCTTTCGCGTGAGCTCGTCACGTTGAATCGGCAGGTACCGGGAATGCCGGCCGTGGATTCCCTGGGCGCGCCGGATCTGGGCAGCCGCACGGCGGTTGCGTTGTTCGAGCGCGAAGGCATGAAGACCCTCGCCGCGGATCTCAAGGGACTTCACCGGAAAAGCTCGGGGTCCCCCGACTCTCCGGACGCCAGGAATCCCGGACCGAAGGCAGGCCCGAAGGCCGCCTCGACGGAGGCCAGCGCCATCGGAGCAGGCGTCCGGCATCATCCTGCACAGCACGGCTGCGGGCACCTACACCACCATCACGTCAGTCTCAGAGCTCGACCTGTGGCTGAACAGGGCGCGCCGGGCCGGCCTCTACTCGTTCAACGTGGAGACGGACCGCAGCGATGAGATGCAGGCCCGCCCTCTCGGGTTCTCCCTGAGCATGGAGGAAGGAAGGGCCTGCTACTTGCCTGTCCACGCATCCGGGGTGACCTGCATCCCCGAGGAAACGGTCAAGCAAAGGCTGTCCGCGCTGCTCGAGGACCCGTCCCTGCGCCTTGTCAGCCAGAATGCAAAGTACGACTACAAGGTGATGCGGCGCTGGGGAGTCAGGCCGGCCAACGTGCACTTCGATACCATGGTTGCCGCCTGGGTCCTGGAAAGCGACGAAGGCGCCTACGGGCTGGACCGCCTTGCGGAGAAGCGGCTGAGTTTCCGCACCAGGCCGTACGCGGAGCTCGTGGGCAAGGACCAGACGCTGGATCAGCTTCCCATCCAGCAGGTGACCGACTACTCCGGGGAGGACGCCGACCTCACGCTGCGCATGCACGCGCTGCTTTCGCGCGATTTGGAAGCGGAGGACCTGGCGGGCGTGCTCCGCGACATCGAGATGCCGCTCCTGTGCGTGCTGGCAGAGATGGAGCTCACCGGTATCCGCATCCTCTCCGCTGAGCTCTCGGCGTACAGCAGGGAGCTCGAGTCATCCCTTGCGGGGCTCGAGCAGGAGATCTATGCGCTGTGCGGGCGGCCCTTCAACATCAACTCGACGAAACAGCTGCAGGAAATCCTGTTCACCTGGCGCAAGCTGACCCCCATTCGGAAGACCAAGACGGGCTATTCCACAGACGTGGATGTGCTGGAAATCCTTGCCGCACAGGATCCCGTCCCGGAAAAAATCCTCGTCCATCGCAAGCTTTCCAAGCTGAAGTCCACCTACGTCGACGCACTGCCGCTGCTGGTAAACGAAGAAACCGGACGGCTTCACACGCACTACGTGCAGACAGGCGCGGCAACGGGACGCCTGGCGAGCAGGGACCCCAACCTCCAGAACATCCCGATCCGTGAAGAAGAGGGGCGGCGCATCCGCTCCGCTTTCGTGCCGGCGCCCGGCATGCGCTTCGTGAGCGCCGACTATGCCCAGATCGAGCTTGCCATCCTGGCGTACCTTTCGAAGGACCCGATCCTCCTGGATGCGTTCGCCCAGGGGAAGGATGTGCACCGGCAGACCGCCTCCCTGATTTTCGGGGTCACCGAGGAACAGGTCACCGCGGATCAGCGGCGGGTGGGGAAGACCATCAATTTCGGCGTTGTCTATGGAATGTCCTCGTTCGGGCTGGCGCAGGGCCTGAGAATCCCCCGCGCCGATGCGGACCGATTCATAAAAACCTACTTTGAAAGGTTCCAGGGCGTTGACAGGTTTCTGAAGGAAACCATCCGGTCCGCCGAAGAAACCGGATTTGTCCGCACACTGATGGGGCGCCGGCGGAGAGTGGCAGCCATCACCAGCAGCAACCGCACGGAGAGGACAGCGGCGCAGAGGGTTGCGGTCAACTCACCCATCCAGGGAACCGCGGCAGATATCGTCAAGCTGGCAATGGTGCAGCTGTACAAACGGCTGGCGGAGCGGAAGCTTGCCACGCGCGTGCTCCTGCAGGTGCATGACGAAATCATCCTTGAAGCGCCGATCGAGGAAGTGGCGGTTGTCGAAGGGATTGTCCGTGACGTCATGGAACACGTCACCGAGCACCCCATCCCCCTGGCGGTTCACTGCGAGTCCGGCGAGAGCTGGGGAGAGTTTCACTGACATGACCGTCGGGCTGACGGGAAGGTACTGCTCGGGCAAGGGAACAGCGGCCCGGGCTTTTGCCGCCCGCGGGTTCAGGGTCGTCGACGCCGATGAGCTCAGCCACGAAGTGCTCGCCGAGCGGGCTGAGCAGGTGATCCGGGAATTCGGACCAGGCGCACGGGCCGCCGGCGGAGGCGTGGACAGGCGCGCACTGGGAAGGATTGTTTTTGCCGATCCGAAGGCGCGATCGAGACTGGAGGCCATTCTCTATCCCGACATCACGGAAAGGATCCGGCGCTTCGTTGCGGAAAACGACCGCGACGTGGTCATCAACGCACCGCTCCTCCAGCGGGCAGGCCTGGAGAAGATGTGCGACGCCGTGGTGTTCGTGACGGCCCCTGCGGTTGTCCGACTTGTCCGCGCAATGCGGCGGGACAGGCTTTCCCTCCGCGATGCCTGGGTCCGGATCAACGCGCAGAAAGACGTGCGCCCTCAATTCAATGATCCCGGGGTCGATACTTATAGTATGCCGAATTGGGGCGCCGTGCGCTCCCTGGAACACCGGGTGGAGCGGATCGTGGCGCGGTTGAGAGGATAGGGACGGATGGAAAAGCAGAAGGTTTTCTGGGTCGTGCTCTCCGTGAGCGTTTTCGTCGTGGTGGTGCTCGTAGCCGGCGTGCTCCTCCTGCGCCAGCAGCCCAGCGCCGCTCCTCACGCCACGGTCAGCCCGATGAACGGTACCGGCACCCAGCTCTACGAGTACCAGCGCGAGGCTCCACAGACGCCGCCCGCCAGCGGACCCCAGGCAGGGACGCCGCCCAGCGGTGACCAGCAGACCATGCACTTCTACATCGGCGAGGGCGCCGGCCCCAAGCCAGCCTCTCCCCCCAACGGGACACAGTCCGCCCCGGCGCCGAACGCACCCGCCCCTTCTGTCGCCTCGCCGGCCCCGGCAGTGCCATCTGCGGCCGCCCCCGCGCCAGCCGCGCGCCCGGTTCTGCCGCAGGCATCGAAACAGCGGACGGTGAAGACCACGCAGCAGGCGCGCGTTCCGAAAAAGGCGGCCGACTACTGGATCCAGACGGGCTCGTACAAGAGCCAGACAAAGGCTGAAGAGCTGGTGAGCCTGCTGCAGGGCAAGGGGCTCGGAAGCCGCGTCTTCTCCTGGACGTCGAAGGGCGAGACCTTTTTCCGCGTGCGCGTGGGACCGTATTCCAACAAGGGAGAAGCGGACAAGTTCCTCGCGCTGGTGCAGCAGGTCCAGGGACTGGAGACGAGCTACGTGTCCATGGTCCCGGCAGCCCGGACCTCCGTCAACTGACAGCGCGCCCCGAGGCAGCGCCGACCGCAGGGGCGCCCGCGCGGCCCCCGGCGAACAGGCGCTCGTAGATCCTCTCGTACTGGGGAATGATCGAGCGGTAATCAAACTTTTCCACCGCTCTTCGGCGAGCGTTCGCCGCGAACGTTCGCGCACCGCCGCAGTCCGCGAGCAGCTTCAGGCAATATCCCGACATCGCATCCACGTCCCCCACGGGAGCGAGGAATCCGGTCACGCCGTGCTCCACCACCTCCGGCAGGCCGCCGACATCGCTTGCCACGACGGGCACCCCGCTGGCCATTGCCTCCAGGGCAACCAGGCCGAAGCTTTCCGTTTCGGACGGCAGCAGAAGCACATCGGCCGCGGCCAGGAGCGGGACCACGTCGTCCACCACCCCCACATAACGCACGTACTCCTCCAGCCCGAGCTTCTCAACCAGCTCACGCGTGCGCCCGTACTCAGGGCCGTCGCCCACGAGGACCAGCCGCGCGTCCATGCTCTCCCTGACACGGGCGAAAATCCTCACCACGTCATCCGTGCGTTTCAGCGGGCGGAAGTTCGATATGTGCATGAGGGTGACCTGCCGTTCAGAGGTCTTCTGCGGAATGCAGGTGGGAATGCGCTCCACGTGGCGGTCAGGGTCAATGAAATTGTAAACGACCTCGATCTCCTTGTTCACGGGGATCTGCCGGTAGGTTTCGTCGCGGAGGTACCGGGACACGGCGGTCACGGCGTCCGACTGCTCTATGGACCACTGGGTGACTGGTTTGAACGAGGGGCTGGAGCCGACAAGCGTGATGTCGGTGCCATGCAGGGTGGTGACCACTTTCAAGTCCAGCTCGGGGGCCACCTGGCGCGCATTGATGGCCGCGGCGGCGAAGGGGATGGCGTAGTGCACGTGCATGACCTGCAGGCGGTGCGTCCGCGCCACCTCCACCATTTTCGCGGTGAGCGTGAGGCTGTGCGGGAACTGCTTCAGGAGCGCATGGCTCTCCTGGTCCACCTCGTGGTAGCACACCCGCGGGGGCAGCTCGCCGAGCCGCAGCGGATTTGCATAGCTGATGAACGCTACGGAGTGCCCGCGTTCTGCCAGGTGCTTGCCCAGCTCCGTGGCCACGACGCCGCTGCCGCCCGCGGTGGGGTAGCAGCAGATGCCGATGCGCATGTGCCGTTCCGAAGCAGGATCGGCATGGTGGGTGTGGCTCACAGTCCCCCGTCCCAGGCGTCCGGATCATCGGCCCGCGCCTGTCGGACCTGGCTGGGATTGTGATAGATCCTGCTGTTCGGGGGAACGCTGTCGGTGAGCCAGACATTGCCGCCGATGATGGAACCGCGGCCGACGACCGTTTTTCCGCCGAGGATCGTGGCCCCCGCGTAGATGGTCACCTCGTCCTCTATTGTGGGGTGCCGTTTCCTGTTGGCAAGCTCTTTCTGCACGCTGAGCGCCCCCAGCGTGACGCCCTGGTACAGCTTGACATTGTTTCCAATGACCGCCGTCTCCCCGATGACGACCCCTGTTCCATGATCGATGAAGAATGAATCCCCGACCTGCGGCCCCCGGGTGGATGTCGATTCCGGTCACGCCGTGGATATGCTCGCTCATCATCCGGGGGATCATTGCCACGTCCCGGATCCACAGCTCGTGGGCAATGCGGTGGATGAGGATGGCCTCCACGCCGGGGTAGGACAGGATCACCTCTTCCTGCGAACGCGCGGCCGGGTCTCCCCGGAAAGCGGCCATGACGTCCCGGTTGACCTTGCGCCTGATCTCCGGAATCCCTTCCAGCAGCGCGCGGACGATTTCCTCCGCCTCGCCCCGGCAGTCTTCGTGCCGCTGGCAGTCCTTGCGCACGCGGCAGGCGTACTGGATGCTCTTCTCCACTTCCGGCACCAGTGCCCGGCTCACGCTCACGACCCGTTCGCCGATGGTGTACCGCATCCCGTCGAGGGCGAGCGTCTCCTCCGCCTGGAACCCCGGGAAAATCAGCGACTCCAGGTTCGCGATGATGCGCTCGATGCTCTGGCGCGAGGGCAGGTTGGCTCCCTCGATGTGGTTGATTCCCCCGAGCTCGCGGTACGAGCCGAGGATGCTCTCCACGACGCCGTCCAGGGTGTCTCCGGGGCTGCTCGAATGCCGGCTGGCTCACACCGTGAAAAGTGGCCCTGTCCGCGGCATTTGTCAAGGCGGGACATGATTTCAGAAAGCACGATTCCTGCCTGCGCCTGATCCCGGTCGTGAATTGCCTTCCTCTGCCGCTCTCGCGTACAATCCGCGCATGGTCTCCAAGCTTCCCCTTGTCCTGCTCACGGCCGCTGCGGTCCAGGTGGCATGCCAGGCCTTCAAGGTTGTCTTCTACTCGGTCCGGGAAAAAAGGCCCGCCCTGTCATGGTTCGTTTCCGCCGGGGGCATGCCCAGCGCCCACTCCGCGTTCGTGACCGCGCTCTCGGTCTCTGTCGGCCTGTGGGAAGGGTTCGGCTCGAGTGTCTTCGCAGTAGCGTGCGTGTTCTCAGTGATCACCATCTACGATGCGCTGCGGCTGCGGGGCGCGGTTCAGCATCACGCGCGGATCCTGGCGATGCTCACGGCGAAGCACCCCGACGTCCCGGCAGGCAGCATCAATACCCGTCTCGGTCACACCCTTCCCGAAATCCTCGCGGGCCTCTGCACGGGCTGCGGGCTCTCGGTCGTCGCCTGGTGGGCGCTGCGGCAGGTGTAGAACGCTGCATGCGGCGGCAGCGCGGGCGCTCAGGCTTTTCGTCCTGCTCTCTCTCGGGTTGTCCGTGGCGCGGGCGCCGGCGCCAGGCTGCAGCAGGAGGAAGGGCGGGGGCAGGGCGAGCGCCGCCTGCGCATCGCCTTCGTCGGCGATATCATGGGCCACGACGTGAACTACCACATGGAGGACTTCCACGATATCTATCGCGGCCTGCGATGACGCCTTCCTGGCAGATGACCTGGCTTTTGCGAACCTCGAGTTTCCCCTCGATCCGTCCCGCCCGCCATCCGGGTATCCGTATTTCAACGGCACCAGCGACTACCTTTCCGCCGCGCGTGCAGTCCGGGTTCAACCTGTTGTCCACTGCGAACAATCACGCCTTTGACGGCGGCGAGGAGGGGATTTTCCAGACCATACGCGCCCTGGAAAAGGCGCGCCTGGGGAGCACCGCGCCCCTTCGCGTGGTCGGGGACGCGCGGGAAACCCGCATCGGCCGTTCAGCCCGGAGACCCTCCTCGTCAACGGCATCCGCGTGGGCTTCATTGCCGTGGCCCAGTTCCTCAACGAGCAGGACCAGTCCCGCTACGTGAATGTCGTGGACTATTCGAACCCGGCCCAGGCGGAGGAGTTTCTCGAGTTCGTGCGGGGGGCCTCGGCGCTGTACGACGTGTTCATCGTGTCCTACCACGGCGACCGCGAGTACGTGCAGACGCCGTCCCCGCTGAAACGGGCGTTTCTTCCGCGAGCTCCTCGGCGCCGGCGCCACATCGTGGTCGGGCACCATCCCCATGTCGTCCAGGGCTACGACATCGTGGACGTGAACGGGACGAGGAGACTCGCCATGTACTCCATGGGCAACTTCATCTCGGGAATGACGTGGAGCCTGGGCCCGTCGCAGCTGCAGGGCATGGCCGCGGCAACCGGAGAATCGTACATGCTCGACGTTGACCTGGCCTGCGGCGCGGGCGGCTGCACCGTGACGGGGGCCGACCCGATTCCCATCGCCAACTACACGAACGAACGCTCGCAGATGGTGGTTGCGCGGCTGGGCGACCTTGCCGACGGCACGGTGAAGCTCACGCCAGCCTGGAAGTCGTACTACGCGAGGCGGCTTGCGCTGATGCGCCTGTTCCTGGCCCGGCTCGGGATGCCCGGCCAGCGGTAAGCCGTCAATCGGCCCCGGTCTACCGCGCCCGCGCGATCCGCGTCTGTTCCGTGATGGTCTCTTCGCTGGACGAGAGCTGGTCCTTTGCCGCCATGAGCCGCGCCTTGGCCGCCGCAAAGGCGCCCGGAGGCGATGTCCTTGCGTGCATCGTCCACCGCTGCCCGGGCCTGGTCGGGCACGAGCTGGAGGGGCGCAATGATGTCGAGCTTGATCCGCGGGACGCGCCTGGCGGCCCATACCTTCGACTCGAATGCCGGGATGGCCGCCGCCACCGTGTCAACGAGGCCTGCCGCGTCATCGGCAACCTGCTGCTTGGCCGCCACCGCCTCCGTCCCGGCCCGGGCGGAAAGGTCCGCGGCCTCCCTCGCGAGCGCCGCCGCCGCATCGTAGCTCCGCGAAAGCCCCGACCGTCTTGCCTGCAGGGAGATCTCCTGCGTCCAGCGCGTTCAATCTTCTCCTGCGCACGGCGCAGGGCATCAGGGGCGTACGTGATGATATCCGGGTTCCGTGACGCTGCTTCCAGCGCCGCATGCGCGGCATCGATCTCCGCCTGCGGCGGGTGAGCGCACGCGGCAAGGACGGACAGGAGCGCAGCAACGGCGAGCGACACGGGCGATTTTCATTGGTCAGGGGTTCCTTTCAGGGCGTGAAACAGTCCACTCCGGCAGTTTCGGCACCGGCAGGCGCACCGTTGCTTGCCGCGCGGCGAAGGAAAGCCGATTTTTCGCGGGATGTCAAGACGCAGGACGTTCCGGCCCGACTTTCCCGCGGCTGCGCCGCCGCCATGCATTGAAAAGCGGCGGGGGAGGGTGTACCCTGTGCGCCGAAGAGGAGAATGGCATGAGGTCGATCGTGAGAATGTCCGCGCTGGTGGTGGTGTGCTTTGCCGTTGCTGCCGGCCCGGTTTTCAGCCAGGGGTTCTCGCCCAAGAAGATCTGGAATCTCACCGTGACGGTGAATGCGCCTGATGCCGATGTCTACGTTGACAACGTCCTGGCCCCGGGCGGGACGACCAAGGTGACCGGGGGCGCACACAACGTCAAAGTGCACGCTGACGGCTGGTTCGACTTCAACGGACCCGTGGTTGTAAACGGGGATGCGACATTTCCCGTCACTCTCTCCCCGCAGGGGTACCCTCTGACCGTCCGTGTCTCCGTGCCCGGGCGCCCGCGTCTTCGTGGACAACACCGAGGTGACGGGCACCGTGCCCATGGTGGCGGCGGGGTCCCACCTTGTCCAGGTTTCGGCCCCGGGATTCGTTGCCTACAGCGCGACGATCAACGTGGTCGCGCCCATGAGCCTTGACGTGGCCATGCAGCCGGGCCTGAGCCTCATGGTCAACGTGAACGTGCCCAACGCATCGATCTCCGTCGACAACGTGCCCATCCAGGGCAACGTCGCCTTCGTTTCCCGGGGCCCGCACAGCCTGAAGGTTCACGTGGACGGGTACCTCGACTGGAACGGAATGGTGAACGTCTTGTACAACATGACATTTCCCGTGCGGATGAACCCCGCCGGCTTCCCGCTTGCCATCCGCGTGGGCGCGCCGGGGGCCGCCATCTTTGTCGACGGCGCCAACGTGACGGGCACCGTCCCCGCGGTGGGAAGGGGCTCCCACACGATCAGGGTGAGCGCGCCCGGCTTCCAGGATTACAATTCAGTGGTGACGGTCAACGGGCCTCTCACGCTGGACGTTGTTCTCCAGTCCGCGGGCTTCCTGTTGACCGTGAACGCGAACGTGGCGGATGCAACCGTGAGCGTCAACAACGCGCCGAAGGGGCCCGTTCCGTATTCCGAGTATCTCCCTGCGGGCACGTATGCCGTTCGGGTGAGCGCGGACGGGTACACGGACTTTGCCGCGAACATCCCGCTGAACAAGGCGGTGAACCTCGCGGTCCAGCTCACTCCCGCCGTCTCCACGCTGACTTTTTTCATCCCGCCCAACTTCCGGGATCCTGACATGAGGCAGGGCGACTCCCGCGCGCAGGTGCGGATATTCGTTGACAACAAGCTGGTGAATCCGAACCGCGAGCTGGATCGGATCCCCATCGCGCCGGGGCGTCACGCGGTGCGCATTACGTCGGGAGCCTTTTCCATGCAGGTCCGGGGATCTCGATGTGCAGCCGGGACAGAGCTACGTTCTCGAGCCGTCCATGGACTTGAGGGTGCGCACCTCCACGTCGGGACAATAGAGATGAGGCTCGTCGCGGCAGCTGTGCTTCTTGTTTCCCCCCTGGCTTTCGCGGGCGCCGACGCGGCCTCGGTACTTGCGGACGCCGACAGCTTGCACAACCAGGGAGCGTACCCGGAAGCAGTGAAGCTTCTCCTTGATGCCGTGCCCTCGGCGTCGGGGGGAGAAGAGCAGGCGGAGCTGTACTGGCGCGCCGCCCGCGAGACATGGAGCTGGGCGACCAGGCGGAGAAAGTCCGGGAAGCCCACGGAAGACGTTCTTGCTGTTTTCACAGACGGGGAAAAGTACGCGGACAAGGCAATCGAGGCCGATCCGCGGAATGACTTCGCCTATTACTGGAAATCGGCGAACATCGGACGGTGGGGGCAGGTGAAAGGAGTCCTGAACGCCCTGTTCAAGGCGAGCCGCCATGAGGGACCTGCTGCTCAAGGAGTTGTCGCTGAATCCCGAGCGCTCCGACCCCTACTATCGTGCTCGGTGAGCTGTACCGCGAGCTTCCGGGCTGGCCAGTCTCTTTTGGCAACCTCGACGCCGCGGTGTCCCTTGGCCGCAAAGCTGTGGACCTGCGGCAGGCGCAGGTGGAGAATGGCACGGAAAAGGAGCTCGTCTACAATTTCTCCACCGAGCTTGCAAAAACGCTGTACAAGCGCAACTGGTCGGCGGCTGCGCGCACGGCCGGGCAGAAGAACAAGTCAGCCCAGCTTGCCGCGGCCTCCACGCCGCTCGACAAGGCGTTCCCTCTACGAGGCAACAGCAGCCCTGGCGGACCAGTCCGATCGCGAGGAGGCAAAATCGCTGGTGCAGCGGGTCGTGAACGAGCTTCAGAATGCCCCGTCCCTGACTGCCCCGGACAAGAAAGACTTGATAAAAGCGAAGAACGTTCTGAAGGCCTGGTAGGCTCCTCGTTCGGCGTCGCCGCGCGGCGGACGCTTCCAAGAGGCGCCACATCGCTTGCGACAGGCGCTTCCCAAGGAGGCGCTCACGACGACGCGGCGCTCACGACGCGGAGGCGGCTTCTTCTTGAAGGCCGGCCGCTTGGTCTCGGGGTGCCGGGTTTCGGGGCGCATGAGGCTGGCTTTTGTCAGTGTACCGTCCCCCATCTTCTGCTGCAGGCGGAACACCGCTTCCTCCACCTTTCCCCGGCGGGTGGATCCGTCTGTGAAAAGCTCCAGCTGATCCTGCACCTCCACTGCGGTAAGGTTGGACAGCCCTATTCCCACCAGCCGCACCGGCGTGCCGCCCATCCACCGGGACGCGAGCAGCTCGACGGCGACCCCGTGCAGCTCGTCCGCGGAAGTGATCCAGTGCTTGATCGTTCGCTGCGCGCTTACCGTCGTGAAATCGTGGAAGCGCAGCTTCAGCGCCACGGTCCTTGATTTCCACCCGCCCTCCCTCATGCGGAACATCACCTGGTGGGAAAGCTCCAGGAGCACCCGCTCGATCCCGGTCCGGTCCTTGCGGTCATGCTCGAAGGTCGTCTCGGTGGAAAGGGAACGGCTGCGGGGTTCCTCGGAGAAGATGCCCGGGTCCGATCCCCGTGTCACGGCGGCAAGGAATCCTGACGCCGCCTGCCCCAGCAGCCGGGAGAGCTCGGGCTGCGGGAATCCCGCGCAGCTGGCGGACGGATGTGATGTTCAGCTCCGTCAGGCGCTGCAGCGTCTTCTCCCCGATTCCCCAGAGGTCCTTCAATGCCACCCCGTCAAGAAACGCCTCTGCGTCACTCCGCGAGCACTTCCACCAGTCCGTCAGGCTTGCCCGAGTTTGTGGCCATTTTCGCCAGGTACTTGTTCGGCCCGATTCCCACCGAGATCGCCAGGCCTGTGCGTGACAGCACCTCGGCCTTCAGCCTCGCCCCGGTGTCCCGCGCGGGGCCGAACAGCCGTTCGGTTCCCGTGAGGTCCAGGAACGCTTCGTCCACCGAGATCTGCTGCATGTGCGGCGTGAACGTCGAGAGAATCTCCATGACATTACGGGACACTTCCAGGTAGCGCTCCATCCGCACGGGGAGGTACGCGCCCTGGGGACAGCGGCGATAGGCCTGGGAGATCGGCATTGCCGAGTGGATGCCGAAGCGCCGCGCCTCGTACGAGCAGGCCGACACGACGCCGCGGCGCCCCGGCGCGGCGCCGACGATGACCGGGCGGCCCTTCAGCGACGGGTCGTCGCGCTGCTCCACCGAGGCGTAGAAGGCGTCAAGGTCGACGTGAAAAATGAGAGGACGGATCTCCTGACCGCCACGGGGCCCCGTGGCATTCCGCGCGCTCACGTCCTGATCTCCAGCGTGCGCACAACGCGCACCCTCGTGGCGATGCGCACGTCGGACCGCCCCCTTACTTCAACCGCGATGAGGGGAGAGTCAAACTCCGCGGTGAGCAGTGAAGCGGAAGGCCTGCCCGGTGGGAAGAGACACCTGGACGGAGAGCGGGTCCGGCGGGAAGGCCCCCACGAGGAGCCTGTAGGTGCGGGGACCGAGTCGGACCGCGGGGAATGAGCTGTCAAAGAGCACGAAATCATCCGGGGACTCGATGCTCAGGGCGAAGGAACGGGGGCGGGACGGCATCTTCATCGTGAGCACGAGATTCTGCTGCTGGAGGAACTGCCCGGCTTCAACGCTCACCTGGACGGGGGAGGCCGCCCGGATGAGTGAGATCGGGCTGCCCTGCCAGTGCGACGGCACCGGCCGCGACCCCCCGGGAGTCGAGACCGAAATGCCGCTCACGGGCGCAGGGCTTTCAATCGAAAGCGAGGTTGAGGAAGTGCGTCCGGACGAGCCCACCACGACGGTCTGGATTGCGGTGACGGGCTGTGGATTGCCCGGCGAAAATGGTGAGAACATTGCGAGGTGGATGGCAAGCACCCCCCCCCGGCCAGGAGGAGACCTGCGAGGAGCACCTCGCGGACGCCTCGTCGCAGCAGCCCCGTCCCGGGGAATGCAAGCCCCAGCCTCAGCAGCACGAGGATGAAGGGAAGGGCGGCCCCAGCAACCACGAGGTTGCCAAGTACGGGCGAGAGCGTGAGGATCCGGCAGAACGGCAGTGCCGGCACCATGAAAATCCTGATGATGCCCCGGATCCCCCAGAACGGCGCGGGCAGCACAAGGGCGAGCTTGACCCACCTGTTCCGCGCAAGCGTTGAGAAGAAAACAAGAAGGAAAGCCCAGAGGAAATAGGACGTGAAGGAGATATCGAACACGGCGACAACGGCGATCTCCACGAGGAGGAAGAACAACGCCGCGGCGGAGTAAAAACTCCCCTTCCTTGGAAAAGGCAGGCGACGGAAAGGATTGTAGAGCGCCGCGTACAGGAACAGGGCAATGCACGCCTTCAGCGCGAGAAACTCGACGGGCGCATACCTCCACAACCCCGGGAACGCGCGAAGAGCAAGGATGCCTCGCAGGGCGTAGGTGCCCGCCGCGAGAAAAAGGAATGTCAGAGCCGCCAGCGGAAGGATCGCGCCGATGTTCCGCGCGAGGGTCCGCACGTACTTTTTCAGCCGCCGTACGAAGACGAGGGCAAAAAAAAGCGCCGCGGCAAGCACCCCTCCAAGAACCGCCACGTAGGCTTTCTCCCCGACGATCAGCGACATGTCACCAGCCTGCACCAGCAGGTAGTGCCGGTCCCACTCCTCGGGGATTCCGCCGCGGCCGGCGTCGAGAAACGCGAGCAGGAAAGCGGAAAGGGACGAAAGCATCCCGGGAGGCGCGTGCGCCCCCGGTGCGGCGGACTGCCCTTCGAGGCCGATCGAGGGGTAGCCGGCCCGGAGGTACGGCTCAATGAGGGTCTTTTCCTCGGTCGCCCCGAGCCGGAACGCCTGCACTTCATCCGCCTGCAGCTGGTAGGGCACCTGCGCTGCATGCAGTGAATCCACGCAACGGCTCATGAGCCAGAACGGGCTGACGATGCCCCGGCCGCCCCCCGGACGAGTATCCTGTCCGGCACCTCGCGGAGATTGAGATACACGACGGCTGCGCGGTAGTCGGGCTGGTAGTCCCGGAGAAAGAGAGTACTCCCCATCGGGTAGGAATCCGTGTTTCCGTACTCGGCTCCGAGGAAAAGCACGATGAGGCTGAAGGGCGGTGTGGTTCCCCTCACGTGCCCCAGGAGGTCGAGGGCGAGTGCCACGTTGACGGACCCGTCCTGGCCGGGACCCGCGTCCAGGGGCGCGTCGACAGGCACGGCGAGAATCACGGTGTCACGGGAACGGCCCGGGACGTCGACTCTCAGGCACCGGGAAAATGAGTGCTCGAAATCCGAGCGGCTGAAATCAAAGGGAACGGCGTGCATGCCCATTTCCGCCAGGCGGACACCGAGCCAGTCCAGGAGAGCTCCTTCTGCCGGTGAGCCTTCACGCCGGGGAGCGAAGGAGGAGACCGCCGTGAGAAGCGAATCCGCCTGCGTGGCTGTCTGCCGGGACTCTGCCTGCGCCGGGAGCCTTTCCGGTGCAGCAAACAGGAGGAGGAGCAGGAGGAACGCCGCGGTCATGTGCACCAGAGCATAGGAGAAGGGGATTCAATGGTCAATCGACGCCGAGTTCCCGAGCCGGAGCGCGCAAACTTGAATAGTGCTCTTTTTTCCGATATCATCTGCTGATCAACCATGGAAGTCCTGCCCGGAAATCCTCCAAAGACGGAGCGTCAGGGCATACACCTCGCAGCCACTCGAAAAAGAACAAGTCGAACGCATCGTAGAAGCGGGCCGCCTTGCGCCGTCAGCGAAGAACCGGCAGGAATGGCGTTTCGTGGTCATCCAGAAAAAAGAAACGCGGATGAAGATGATGGACGCCGCCTTCAACCAGGACTACGTGGGACAGGCCCCCCTGATCGTGGCCGTGTGCACGACCAACATCGACTACCGCATGCCGAACGGGCAGCCTTCCTATCCTGTCGACCTTGCGTTCGCCGCCTCCCATATCGTCCTGCAGGCTGTCCACGAAGGGCTGGGAACCTGCTGCATCACAACGTTCGACGAGCAGGAGGTGCGCGAGATCCTCACTGTGCCCTTCTCCATGCGTGTGGTGCTGCTCATCCTCATCGGCCATGCCGATGAGACCCCCGAGCCGCCGTCGCGGAAGACACTGAAACAGGTGACAGGAAAAGATCACTGGTAGGCCGGAAGTCTCTCCTATTGGGCGGGCGCGCTGTAGTACGCGACCAGCCGCTCGAAAGCTGCCGCTTCCGCCGGATCGCGTATCGTTTCAACCTGGGCGCCCAGCGAGTGCCACGGCGGGTCTTCGACCACACGCTTGATTCGAAGCCGGACGTGGAACAGCGGAATGGTCGGATCGTGCTCGGCGATCACCTGGACGGTTATGACGTCGCCCACCGCGGCAGCAACCGGCTGGATGAATGCGACCTGGCAGCCGGAGCTGCTCAGGTCACGGATGTAGCCGGGGATGTGCCCCTCGGCAAGGACAGCTTTTGCGTAGCTGGGGACGCGGAGGTCCTTTCGCTGCTCACTTCCCACTGGCGGCCTCCGATGCAGAACGGTCCAGCCGCGCGCCCACGGAGAGAGTGATGAGCGTTCCCGTTGTCTTTCCCGCCGTCCACGCAATGGGCTGGTCGCGCTCATCCAGGAAAAGAAGCCGGAACTCGTCGAAGGTCTTTTTCGCAATGTAGATGCCCATGCCGAACCGCTTGAACCCGTTCCGTCTTCTGGTACTCCTCGAACGCTGGGGAGTGCAGGTCAAGAACGGCGGGATCTTCCTCCAGCCCGTAGGGGAGCTTCCCCGGGTCGAATCCGCCGCCATAGTCCCGAATTGTCACCACGAGCCTGCCGTCGGTATGCGTAAGGTCAACCGAGATGTCCCTCGGCTCTCCCTTCTCCTTGTGCGCGCGGATGGAATTGTTCAGGAGCTCGAGGACGGCGAACCGGACGTGCTCATTGCTTACGCGGACAGGCGGAAGGACAATCGATTCAAGGGTCCGGATGACCTCCCGGAAATCCGCCCTGGGATTCACCGAGAGCCTGATGGTCCGGCTTCTCTTTTCTTTCATCTGGAGGGACTCCAGAGGCTCCATGCTGCTCGTCCCTTTCCCTCTCCGGCGCAAACGTGGATAATGCGGGCCATGGTATATGTTATTGCCGAGTTGCGCAATTACCGGCAGCTCGTGCGCCTGCGGGCCGACGGCCTTCCCGGGCTGGAGGCGGCGCTCGCGGCAACTCTCGGCTCCCTCGCTTCCCCGGCCCGACAGTCAGGGAACGGCGTGTGGCTTGCTGAGCTGGGACCGGAGGAGGAGCTGGACGCGGGGGCCGCGGCAGCCGCGGCGTGGAGGGTCCGTGATTCGCTTGCCGCTCGCCGGTCCGAGCTCTTCGGATTCTCCGTCGTCGTGGCGCCGCTGAAGGAAGGGCCGGGGGGATTCCCCGCCGACTCCACCCAGCGGCTCCTCGAGGGCGCCGAGGTCGATGACCAGCTGTGGATCGCTTCCGAGTGCGCGGCTCTTTTTGCCGATTCGTTTGATTGCGAGATGTCCGGCTCCCTGTACCGGGTGCTCGGGCTCCGACGCCCTGCGGATGCCGCGGGACCCCTCCCGGCGCGGCGCGGGCCTGGATCCGTGAAACCCTGGTGACGCGTGCGCTGGATCTTGTTTCGCCGAGGCTGAACCTCGGCGAGGGACGGGACGTGCTTTGGGTGCACGGGCCATCCGGTGTGGGGAAAACCGCTCTGCTCGGTGAGCTTGCCGCGCGGCTGCTTCGCACCGGGGCAGCGCCGGGCCTGAGGATGCGCACGATTTTCAAGCGGCGTTCACCGCTGCATCCGTTCCTGTCCAGTCTCATCCCCTCCCTCCTTGGCCGCGTCCCTTCCCTCCTGCACGGCCCCGAGCTGGCCGCGTGGGGAGATGTCGGGCCGCTGCTGACCTGGCTCCAGGACCCTGCCGTTCACGGCGGAAAAGGAGAGGCGCACCCCCTGCCGGACCGGATCCTGGATGATTTTTATCTCGGCTACCGGCTGTACCTGCTGGCCTGGACCAGGATGGCCGCTGAATCGCTCAGCCCGGCCCTCTTCATCTGCGACGGAATCGACGGGTACCACCCGGCCGCCCGCAAGGTCATCGCACGGCTGTTCGATGATCTGCTGGCAAGCCCCGGTTTCGTGCCGGTTGTTTCCAGCATCTCGCCCCCGACATCGGGTGACCTGCCCGGGCTCGACCTGCATCGCCTCTACGTCCACCCCATGGGAAAACGGGAGATACGATCCCTCGCCCAGCACCTGTATCCCGGCCTTGCCATGCCGGAGTCCCTGACCCGCAGGCTGAGGCGGAGGTCGGGGGGCTTGTATATTTCCGTGGTCGCCTACCTGCAGTACCTGGACCGGACCGGTCGCATCCGTTCGACCCCGAGCGGCCACGAATGGAGCAGCGGCGGTGAAGACGGACCGGCGCTCCCGGTGAACCCTCTCTCGGTCTCCTGGTTCCTGATCCGCAACCTGCACGATGACACCTATCTTCTCCTGTACGCGCTGTACCTTGCGGGCGGGCTGCTCGACCGACAGGGGTTTCTCTCGTTCCTCGGGGATGCCGGTTTCGACGCAGCCACCGTGGCGCGTTCCCTTTCCGAGCTGCTGGCCGCGGGATTGATAGCCGACGACCGCGACCTCATCCCACGGTTTCCGACGCTCCGCCGGAAGCTCGAGGAGCTCCTGGACAAGGAGGGAACTGCGTTCAGGGAGCGCTTCATCGCGCACATGACGGCGCTCTGGGAAACGGGAAGATACCGCCACCCGGTCCTTCTCTTCATTTTTCTTGCCCGCAACGGGAAGACCGGGCCCGCCCTCCGCATCCTGCCTGAAATCATCAGGCGCAAGCTCGACGAGTGCGATCCGGCGGGTGCTGCCGCATTCTGCGATCCCCGGACGCTCGAGTTTTCCGTGGCTCCCACCGCGGCGCAGGCCCGGGACCTCGCGGCGGTTGCCGCTCTGGGCAGGCTGCGGGCGGCGCTTCTCCAGCGCAATGAAGAGGCCGCGGAGACGGCGCAGACCGAAGCAAAAAAACTGGCCTCCGCCGATCTCAACCCGTCGCTGCGGGGCGAAGTGCTGATCGAGAGGGGGAAATACTTCCTCTCGGGCGGGAATGCGACGATGGCCCTGGACGAGCTCAAGAAGGCGCTCCTTCTTTACCAGGAGCCGCGCGACGACAACGGGGATGCACCCGTCCTGAGGGGGGAGAGAGCGTGCTACCTCTGGCTGGGAGCTGCCATGCTCGCCGAGGGCCGGCTGGGAGAGGCCGTCGAGTACCTTGCACTCTCGCAGCGCCTCTGCCACGAGGCCCAGGACGCGCCCGGGAATGCTCTGGACCCTGGCCTACCTCTCCAACTGCCTCTTCATTGACGGCCGATACACACAGTGCCTCTCCGTCATCGAGCAGGGGCTGGGAGCGGCGCGGAAGCTCTTTCGGCGGGAGGTTGAGCTGTTCCTTCTTTTCCTGAAGGCCCGCACCCGCTTCCAGGTGGGCGCGTACGACGAATGCTCCCTGGACCTCCAGTCGTGCCTGTGCCTGGCAACACTGTATTCACTGGACGAGGCGTTGCCCGTTCTCCGCGCGTGGCTGGGAAGGACATTCCTGCACCGGGACGAGATCGCCGCGGGCACGCGTCTCCTCGAAAGCCTCTCGGAGCAGACCCGGGAGGTCCTCCTCTTCCAGGCCGAGGGCTGCCTCTTCTCGGGCACGCTGGAAAACGCGAGCCTGTTCATCGAGCGGGCGCTCGCGCTCACCACGGAGTCGCGCTTCCCGGCACCGGAGGGGGTGACGTGGCAGGACGGCTTCTCTCCGGTCGAAGGGCGGTGCTTCAAGCTCAGCCGCGGAAGCGCGCTGCTGCAGAGAAGCCTCCTGGGAATGCGCGCGTACCTTCTGGGACTGCGAGGGGTCCGCGACGAGGCAATCCGTGAGCTGCACCAGCTCACGCGGGGGCAGAAATCTCTCGAGGAGGATCCCCGCGCGGCGTGGTTCAACTACCTGTACTCCCAGGTGCTTCCCGAGGCGGGTTCCGAGGAAGTCGACGACAAGGTGACGGTGCTGAGCAAGAGCCTCAAGACGCTCCAGGAGCGCGCGAGCAGGATCGACGCACCCGGCGAGAGAAGCTCGTTTCTCTGGCGGAACAAGTGGAATCGCATGATCATGGAAGAAGCCCGGGAGCGCAAGCTGGTCTGAGCACTTCGCGCACCGCAATGGCGCGGCCGGCACTGCGTGCCCTTTTCCCCAGATACCGCGGTCATGAATTGACGGTTCTCTCCCTTGGGCCTATACTTGTCTTCAGTTCGTCATTCGCCTGGGGAGGGGAACGATGGCCGAACAGCTCATTGTCAAGAATTTGCCCTTTATCAAGGTGCTTCCTGCCTGGGCGCAGGAGCTTTCGTACAAGTACTGCTCGAAAACCGCGAACCTCTACCTGCTCTCCGGCAACATCCGCGATTTTCTCCCTCACAAGATGAAGGAGGGGGAGTTCAACTTCGCCAAGATCCAGGATTATGTCGCAGAGGTGCTGTTCGGCAACCGTGACATCATCGTGTTCTACGACCGTTCCTCGGGGGTGAGCTTCTGCAAACCCGAGATGAAGCACGACTACCTGGCAAAGATGAAGCAGTTGTCGCCCAAGGCGACGCCCGGGAGCCTGCTCTCGCGCAACCCGGTTCGCGCGCTCACGCAGCTGGAGCGGTATTTCTACGCCAACATCACGCTCAGCAAGAGGATCGTCCTCATCATCGACTACTCCGAAACCGTTGTCCCCAATACCGACATCTCGCGCTATACCGACGAGGACCGGTACTGCCTCGTCACTCTCAATCGGTGGGCGAACGACCCCATTTTCACGCAGGGCGACGTCTCGATCATCCTGCTGACGGAGAACCTCTCTGATCTCAACCCCACCATCGTGCGCTCACCCAGCGCCATCAAGGTGAATATCCCCATCCCGGATGAGAAGGTGCGCGAGAGCTTCCTGCACTACCTGGACAGGAGCGGCAAGCTGCTCCTCGAAGGTTCCCTCACCATTCCCGAGTTCGCCGGGATCACCAGCGGTCTCAACCTGGTGAACCTCAACCAGCTCTCGGCTGAGAGCTTCCAGGAAGACCGGGAGATCAACCTCTCGTACCTCAAGGAAAAGAAGAAGCAGATCATCGAGGCGGAGGCAGTCGGTCTCCTGGAGTTCATCGAAAGCGAGCATGACCTTTCCGCCGTTTCGGGCCACGATTTCGTCAAGAAGCGCTTCCGCAGCGCCGCCCGGGCAATTCGCGACAGCCGGTTCGACGTCCTGCCAATGGGCTACCTGATTGCCGGTCCGGTCGGCACGGGGAAGAGCTTCATGGTGACCGCATTCACGGGGGAGATCGGCATCCCCATTGTGAAGTTCCGCAACTTCCGTTCCAAGTGGCAGGGAGTCACCGAGAGCAACCTCGAAAAGATCCTGAATATCCTCAAGGCCATGGCGCCCGTCGGTGTGATGATCGACGAGGCAGACGCCTTTCTGGGGGACAGAAACCAGGACGGTGACTCGGGGACGAGCAACCGCATCTTTGCCCAGATCGCATCATTCATGGGAAACACCGAGTACCGGGGCAAGATCATCTGGTTCCTCATCACCTGCCGGCCCGACCTCCTCCCGATCGACCTCAAGCGGCAGGGAAGGGCCGAGGAGCACTTGGCCCTGTTTTACCCCGAGACCATCGATGAAAAGGAGGACCTGTTCTCCACGCTCGTGAAGAAGCTCTCGCTGCGCATGCAGAAAACGAACGTCGCGGAGCTGTTCCGCCGGTACAAGTACGAGTTCTCCGGCGCGGACCTCGAATCGGTGCTCATCCGCGCCAAGTTCCTCTCCGCCATGAACAACCACGTCTTTGTCACCAGGGGCGACCTGGAGGAAACCATCCAGGACTTCATGCCCCCCGCGTACCCGCACGAAATCGAGCTGCAGAACCTCGTGGCCGTCCTCGAGTGCACGAGCCGCGAGATGGTGCCGCGGCGCTTCCGGGAAATGAGCCGCGACAAGCTGGTCAACGAGATCAAGCAGCTGAAGGTTCTCCTCCACGAGAGGGAGTAGAGCTCTCCCCTGCGCGCGGCAACCCTCTCCTTGATTTTCCCCGTCCCGCGCATACAATAGCTTTGTGACGTCCCGGAGAGTGACCATACAGAGGAAAACGCGCGAGACGGACATTTCCGTCACGCTTGACCCGGAAAGTGATGCCCAGCCGGCTGTCCGCACGGGGCTTCCTTTCCTGGATCACATGCTGACGAGCATGGCCTTCCACGGCCGTTTCTTTCTCACCGTGAACGGCACGGGAGACATCGACGTGGATGCTCACCATCTCGTGGAGGACGTCGGAATCGTCCTCGGGCAGGCGTTTTCGGCGATTCTCGAGAAAGGGTCGGTCATCCGCTTCGGTCACGCGGTTGTCCCGATGGACGAGGCGCTGTCGGAGGTGACGATAGATGTCTGCGGGAGGCCGACCCTCTCCCTGAACGCCGATTTTCCGCAGCCCTACGCCGGCACGTTCGACGTCTCGCTGTTGCGGGAGTTCTTCACGGGCTTCTCCTCGCAGGCCAGGATCAGCCTTCACGTTGATGTTCGGCGGGGCGGGAACAGCCACCACATGGCGGAGTCTGCGTTCAAGGCGCTGGGCAGGGCGCTGCGGCAGGCATACTCCCCGGACGGCAGGGAGATGTCATCGAAAGGCCGGATTGGATAGGCCACTGTCAAAGCCCTGCAATTCGGGAGGTATTTACTCTCTGCATCGGATCAAGTATCTTGATCTGGAAGGTCGGGATGAGCGCACATGACATCCTGAAAAAGTTGCCTTCCGGCGGTTTTTTGAAAATTGGTGTGGAACACGCCGCGCCTCTCCCCCGTGAGAAGAGGGCTGCACTCATCCGGAAGGGTAACGAGCTGTACAACAGGGGGGAGTTGGCTCTCGCCCAGCGAATTTTTGTCACAACAAAGTACTCTGATGGTCTCATTCGCGTCGGAGACCGGTACCTCAAGGAGGGGAAGCCCCTCGAAGCGCTGAAATTGTACTGGGTCGCGCCTGCTCCGGACAGGACTGCCGATGTCGTAGAGAAGATCGCGCAGGTAGTGAAACACTGGCTGGCAGAAGGGAAAACGGAATTGCATGAGCAGTGAAGAAAAAGTACCGGGACCCGTTCCGGTTTCGATTTCAGAGCTTTCCAAGCGGGGCTACCAGCTCCTCAAGGAAGACCACATTGCAGAGGCGGAGGAGAACTTCCGCCGCATCCTGGAGGTCGAGCCGCAGAACAACTACGCCCTTGTCGGGATGGGAGACGCGGCGCGCAAGCGCAAGTCCTACCACGAAGCCATCCGTTACTACGAGGAATGCCTCGGCTACCACGTGGGCAACAAGTACGCCCTTGTCGGGCTGGCCGACAGCTATCGATCGCTGAAACAGTTTCACCGGGCAATCGAGATATGGGAAAAGTACCTTGCCCAGGGGGACAGCGACGTGACGGTCCTGACGAGGATCGCAGATGCCTATCGCAAGGTCCTGGATTTCAGCAGGTCGAAGGAAATCTACCATAAAATCCTGGAGATCGATCCCGGCAACCCCTACGCCCTGACCGGGCTGGGCTACCTCCACTTCGATCTCAAGGAGTACCGTGAAGCGCTCACCTACTGGGAACGCATGCACGAAAAGGATCCGAAGAACATCTGGGTGCTCACGTCCATCGGAAACTGCTACCGCAAGCTGAAGACCTACGAGAAGGGCATCCCGTATTTCAAGAAGGCCCTGGACATCCAGCCGAACAATTTCTACGCGCTCTTCGGCCTTGCGGACTGCTACCGGGGCATGAACGATCCCCAGGAGTCCCTTTTCTACTGGCAGAAGATCCTGGACGCTGACCCAGATAACAAGGTGATCCTCACGCGGATCGGGGATTCCTATCGGGCGATGAACCAGCTCGATACCGCCCGTGACTATTACAGCAAGGCACTGAACATCGAGTTCGACAGCTACGCCGTGCTGGGTCTCGCGCTCATCAACAAGGAAAAGGGCAACTACCTGGAGGCAATCGAGAGTCTTTCGGGGCTCATGGTGAACGACGCGAAGAACCCCCGGCTCTACATCGAGGTGGCCCAGAGCTGGCTCGCGCTTGACAAGAGGGACAAGGCGCTGGAAGTGCTTACCCGCGCCCAGCGGATGGGGATCAAGAACCTCGGGATCGGCGAGCTGCTGGAAAAGCTGCAGAAGCCGTAGCGACGGCCGAAGGCGGCGCGAAAGGGGCCCCAGGGCCGGGCGACCGCGCAGCCGGCGCCGTGAAGCCCTGGGGAGCTACTCCAATACCGCCCTGATCCGCCTCACGCCGGCGGAAGACGACCGCTCCTTCTCGATTATTTGAAGCGGGTCTTTATGTATTCCTTGGCGCTTTCAGGCGAGAGCTTCACCGTCCCTGGACCGCTTCTCACAAAGAAGTCTCCGTCTGGGTTTGATTCCATCCCTTTCCATTTCAGGAACACCGGCTCGGGACTTCGTTGGCAGCTCACCACGCAGACAGTTTTTCCTTGCACAATCTGCGTCTTGGGGTCGATGCACGTCCCTGCGCGGTCGCCAAGGCCGTTGCGGACAACCTGCGCGAGATGAAGCATGAACTTGTCGTCGTTTTCCAGCCGGTCGCGCTCAATCCCGACGATGGCGCCGTCGTTGGCAACGCCGACCAGCAAGTCGCCTCCTTCCGTGTTGAGGAAGGCGGCGATGCTTTTCAAGGCGGCGTGAGTGACCCCCTTGTCGTCCTGGCGGTCCTCTTTCACGTTCCATCGAAGCGTCGACTTCAGCTCGAGCGTCTTCGATTCACCGCGCTTGATTAGCTCTTCCGCGTTTCGATGCGCGCGCAGGTACTGATCGAAAAGGAAGTTCTTGATTGCTTCTCCAAAAGCGCGGTCGTCGGTGATACGCTTGTACAGCTCGAAGTTGGAATCGACGATCTCCTGGATCACACGCTCAACTTTTTGATCGAACGTCAGACGGACGTTCTCACGGGTGTTGACCCGTGCGGCGGCATCAAGCGCTGCGTCACCGTCGAGCTTTTCCATCATCTGACCCAGGGTCAGGCGATGCTCGGGGCCGAGGTTGAGCCCGAATCTTTCATTCAGCATCGCAATGATACGCGAAAGCATCTCCAGTTCCTCTGTCCATGGCCCATGGTTGTCCTTGGTCCCAACTGGCTCCAGGATGCCTGGCCTCCGCTCCAGTGCGATCTTTCCACCGCCGGTTCGTTGGATGCGATAGGACTCCATGTCGATGTTCTGCTGCACCTCCCGCGGAAGCTCGGCGCGATCGGGAGGAAGCAGCCGCCGCAGGTACCGCGCAAAAGCATAGAACTTCTCCAGGTCCGAATCGGCAAACGGGAGCACCTGCGCCAGAAATGCATAGAGCCGCACATAGTCGGTCAGCTGCCCGCGGAATTCCTCCCGCTCAGCCTGGGATAGCGCCTGGAAGCGAGTGACCGCGGGGGCCAGTGCGGAATACAATCGGTCCTGTTTCGTCGCGGCATTGAAGTAGAGGATAGCAAAGTTGTGAATGTCGGCAGGCGTATAAACCGGGAAAGCTGCGAGCCGCGTTTGAATCTCATAGAGCAGATTCGGATCAGTCGCCTCGGACAGGAGCGTGGTCTCGAAATATGGTTCGAAGGCTATTTTGATCTGATCGGCTTCATTGGCGAAATCGATGACTATCGTACCCTTCTTGCCCGAATGCGTGCGATTGAGCCGGGAAAGGGTCTGCACCGCGTTGACGCCCCCGAGTTTCTTGTCAACGTACATGGCGAGAAGAAGCGGCTGGTCAAAGCCGGTCTGAAACTTGTTGGCCACTATGAGAAACCTGTACTCCGGCCGATCGAAAGACCTGGCCGTTTGTGCCGCAGGGAAGCCGTTCATACCGGATTCCGTGTACGACTCCCCGCCATCCTTGACGGTGCCAGAGAATGCCACGAGGGCCTTGAAGGGCAGTTTGTGCTCTGAAATGTACTTGTCGGCGGCAAGCTTGAAGCGCACCGCGTGCAGCCGTGAGCGGGTCACGATCATGGCCTTTGCCTTGCCGTCGATTGCATTCTGCGCCTGCGCAGCAAAATGTTCCATGCAGATCCGTACTTTCTCCCCGATCGCGTGCGGATGGAGGTCGACGAAGGATTTGAGCAGGTACTCGGCTTTCTTTCGATCGTAGCGCGGGTCGGCTTCGATTCTTTTCAGCAGTCGCCAGTACGATTTGTACGTGCTGTAATTTTCGAGCACGTCGAGGATGAACCCCTCCTCGATGGCCTGACGCATGGTGTAGAGGTGGAAAGGTTCGAATTTTCCATCCGCGCGTTTTGTCCCGAAGAGCTCGAGCGTCTTGGACTTGGGCGTGGCGGTAAACGCGAAAGTGGAAAGATTAGGAAGCTGCCCACGCTTTTCTATTTCTGACAAGACGGCGTTTTCAAGCTCCTCTTCTGGCGTCTGGGCGCTGGCCTCTTCGGCCTCCGCCTGCTCAAGGGACTTGGAGGCGAGGACGGCCTTGAGGCTCTTTGTGCTTTCTCCCGATTGAGAGGAATGCGCCTCATCGACGATCACCGCGAAGCGTTTGCCCTGCAGCGCGCCGATCTCATCGACGATGACCGGAAACTTCTGAAGCGTTGTAACAATGATCGTCTTTCCACCTTCAAGGGCGTCCTTGAGCTGGCGTGAAGTCGTGTCGATGTTTTCCACTACGCCAAGGGTCTGCTCGAACTGTCGCATTGTCGTCTGGAGCTGCCGATCGAGAACGCGTCGATCGGTAACGACCACGATTGAGTCGAAAACCCTCCGATCCGAGGAATCGTGAAGGGTGGCCAACCGATGAGCAAGCCAAGCGATAGTGAAGCTCTTGCCGCTTCCTGCCGAATGCTGGATCAGGTAGCGGTGCCCTGGGCCTGCTTCACGCGCATGCGCGACGAGCCTTCGCACGCAATCGAGCTGCTGATAGCGAGGGAAGATCGTGAAGCGCCTGCCGGTCTTTCGACCTTTCTCGTCTTCTTCTTCCACCTCATGGACGAACTGACGCACCAGGTCGAGGACACTGTCGCGGGACCACGTGTCCTCCCAGAGATAGCTCGTTGAGTATCCCTCCTGCGTTGGAGATACCGGTGGATTGCCTGCACCACCGAACTTTCCCTTGTTGAAGGGAAGGAAGCGCGTCTTCTCTCCCGCGAGCTCCGTGGCGACGTATACCAGGTCGGGATCGATGGCGAAATGCGCGAGACACCTTCCATAGGCAAAGAGCGGTTCCCGAGTGTCGCGATCGGTCTTGTACTGTCGAATTGCTTCCTCGACAGTCTGGCCCGTAAGCGGGCTTTTCAGCTCCGCCGTAAAAAGAGGGATACCATTCAAAAACAGCACAAGGTCCAGGCTGTTCTCATTCTTGATGCTGTAGCGAACCTGCCGCGCAACGGCAAACAGGTTCGCCGCATGAAGTCGCCGGATCTCATCATTGAGCCCGCTTGCGGGCGGGAAGTAGGCGAGCTTGAACTTGCAGCCCGAATCCTTGATCCCGCTTCGAAGCACATCCAGTGCCCCGCGCCTTTCGATCTCAGACGCGACGCGCTTGAGAAAGCGTTCACGCACGTTGTCGCCGTGGTGCTGCGTGAGTTTTTGCCACTCCTTCGGTTGTGTTGCCACCACGAAATCCACAAGGTCAGCCGGAATGAGACAGAGCTCGCGGTCATAGTCTTCTGGGGAATGCCTTCGGTAGGCCCCTGCCCGGAGCAGGCTGCGCTCGATATCCCCTTCGAAGCTGCGCTCGGAGATTTCGGGGCTCATGGAACCTCCTCCCGCACGTCGATCTTGCCTGTGACTGCCGCGGAGATGAGGGCGGTGCGAAGCTCTTTGAGGCGCTCGATGGCGTCTTTGACCTTCCGCGATAAGAGCGTCGTGTTGTCTGTTCATTTCGTCCAGTTCGTGACAATTTGCTCTTGCACTGATAGACGGAGGCACGAAGATCAGTCAGTGCTCGGATATCCTCGAGTCCGAATCCGTCCTTCGTTCCGCCATATAACTCCTCGTGCAGTTGCGCGTGTCCAAATCCAGACAGAATGGAATAGCCTAGCCAACGCGGGTTCACGCGCTCGCGTGACAGGCCGCACGAGTGCCAGATGCTGATTCACGAAACGCTTCCTCGATGCTCGTCGGGCACCACACCAACTGCTCCTATCAACGCTGTGATGGAAATGACAATATCACACGCTCGGACGCGGATTCTTTCGTTTTCCGGCGCCGCGAGGAGCGTGTACATGCTGGACGTCTGCAAGATCTATTTCTATCGAATCTGTTGTCAGGTTGCCAATGCGAAGAATATTGAGCCATCATCCGAATAGTAATCTGCCCATCCTCTCGAGCCGCTGGTGACGAAAGTGGAAAGATACTTAAGACCGCTTGACTCTCCCATTTTTCCGGTATCGTCAGCCAGCCACTCGACGCCGGAATCCTTCATGGGAGCATCCGGATCGAGACCCTTGGTCACAGCTTGAGTGATTTGGGCGAGCGCGCTTCTCCTGCAACAGTTCGATCAGCTGTTTCGTTTGCTGCTACTAACGCATCTGATCTTCGCCGTCTCTCGATCGAGGAAAGCGACGATCGCGCGCTGCTCCGGTGGCTGCGGTATTGGTGCATGCGAGTGTTTGCAATCAATCTGGACTCATTTCTAGGCCCGCAACGTCATACGCCTTCCTTCTCCATAGCGAACAGCGTGTCGCTCATGCGATCAGCAGAAAGAGGACTCAGGGACAAGCTCCATGTGCTCGCGTTATCAACGTCTGCAAGATCATGGTTCGCAGCTGCCCACTTCGAGACCATCGCAATTGCAACCGGGATTGCCATGAACCAGAATGCCTGATCTTAGCGACAATAACATCATCTTCAACGGAAACAAGGTTGGTCGCACTCGTCGCGAAGCTGTCCTGACTCTATTTTGTCCTTGGTATCGAGATCAAGTGCCTCCATATCCTTGCGCCATACGCACGGAAGTACTTCGCCTTTCAGTGAGTCAATTTCTCCTTGCTGGCGGTGCACCTGCCGGATTGGACGATCCGTGTTTTCAGCCTCTTCATTTCCCAGTGCTCCGGTATCTCCCCCAGCCACTCCACGCCTGAGTCTTTGTACGCCGGATACGGCTTGTAGCGCTTTGCTCCAGCAAGGCCCGGGCTTCCCACTTCGCTCACTCCGACGCCTCCTGGTGCATCAGACCTGGCGACCACGGTCCGCCTGGTGGCCACGAGCCTGCGAACGGGCCGCCCGCCGCCAGCGCCCGCCACACTGAGCCTATAAATGACTGCAGCAACTCCCCCACAACCGCGAAATCAGGCGGGGCACCGGGCACCTTGCTGCGCGTCAGGTATGCGCGCCACTGCCCTGCACGGGCGTCATCAACGTAGAACCGCGGAGTGAGGCCGGCAGGAAGCGCAGCAGAAATCGCGGTTCTTCGGCGGGTGAACGTGGCATTTATTGCACCGCTGAGGCGTGCTCCATTAAAGGGGAATTGTCCTGCCAGGATCCAGAGGTCGTAGAAGTCCTTGTAGCGACTATTACGCTCGCCGAGCGCGACCATCGCTTGAAGCTTCTCTGCCACAACAGCTTCCTGAGGATAGGCTCGAACGGACGGGGCGGGCGAGCCAATCAGCGCCGGATAGTCGACATCAATGGCGGGCGGTTCGATTGCGTTGCCGAATCCGATATCTATCTGCATCTGAATGCGGGCTCTGCCTAGGGTCGCCTGTAGTTTTATTCGAAGGCCCCGGTATTCGGCGTCATCGCGAATGGGCTCAGCGGTCAGGCTTGTTTGGTCAAATAACAGGCCATCGTCTTGCACCCGAATGCCGCACACGTCGCGCACCTCCGCGAGGACGTCGCCCGTCTCGGCGCTGCCGTAGCCGGTGAAATCGAGATCGCGTGTCGGACGATAGAAGGAGCTGCCCCAAAGCGCGAAGAGCATGGCTCCTTTGAGGACATAGCTGTTTCGGTGCGCTGACCGGCCAAGCCGGTAGAGGAAGCGTTCGGAGGCGTAGCGCTGAAGCACGAACAGGAAGTCTTCACCTTTGTTCATCCCGTACTGCTGCAATCGGGCTCTCACCGATGCCGCGACATTCACGGGCGGGCGCTTCTTCATGTTTCCAAAGCTTCCAAGTATGCGCGGAGAACCGTTCCGGCGCGGCAGACCTCAGCCGCGCGAACGATTTCGTCGACGGTCGCTTTGTGCGAACGCACGGCATCCCGAAGGGCTTCTATCGCAATGTCAATTCCGAGCTTCGATCGATACCGGAAACAATCGACCACCGTTCGCGCGGGAGAAGTGAGCCGGACCGGGACACCGAGGATATCCCTGGTATGGATGCCATAGCTCAGCATTGGTCCGGAAAAGCGGACGATGCGCACCTGTGCCGGCAAGCGAGTTGGCTTTCGAGCCTTACGGTCGAGTGCCAGCCACACCTCATGGGGCGATTGTGTTCCTATTTCATGCATGCGAAGAGCCGAGAGGAGACAGACGATGCCGCGAGGGACGGTCGAACACACCATGGCGACGCTCTCGAACTCGTTGGGCGCGATCTGCGCAAGCCGGTACCTGCCACGCCCCAGTTTCTCCACTATGCCGCTTGCAACAAGACGCTGGAGCTCAGCGAACGTTATTTCCAGCGGTTCGAGGTCACGTGGTCGGAAGAAGGCCCCGATTCCGGCCGCCTTCAGTTTGGCCGGAGTCATCCTGAGGATTCACGGCGGGATTATAATAAAAGTTGACATTTGCTGTCAAGTGCCGACATTTATTTTGATCGAGTCGCGCTTCCCGTGACCTCGGCCAACATTCTCACAATGTCCGTCTCGATGCCTCGAATATCGGCCTCGATGTCCTCCAGCGGACGAGGCGGGGTATAGCGATAGAAGTAGCGGTTGAAGTTGATCTCGTAGCCGACAAGACCGACTTCGCCATCCTTCGGATCGCGCTTGTTCTTGTCGATCCACGCATCCGGTACGTGCGGCGTCACCTCGCGCTCAAAGAAAGCCTCGACGCTCTCTGAGAGCGGCACGCTCTCCGTGTCCCTCAACTCCGGGTCGGGTTCGGGATGGCCCTCCTTGTCGAGGCAAATGGCGGCCGTCTCATCACGTTCGGAGAGCGCGGAAAGGATGGCCTTCTTCAGCGGCGCCGCCGGCTTCATCCCTTGCGTGCCGGCCACGTCGTCGAGCGCGCGTTCGAGCTCACTGCGGTCCCTGAAGAGTGTGCTCGGCATCGAATTGACAAGCGCGCGGACTGCTTCCTGTTCGGCACGCCCGTCCATCTGTTCTTTTACGCCTGCCGCGCCTTTCTTTTTCGTTTGCGCAAGTGCGATGAATGCCTTCTCATCCTCAAGCCGGGCGATCCGCTCCGGGGTTGCCTGGAAGCTCAGCCTTAACGGCCGCTCGACCGTTATCTTTCTAAAACCGAAGTGCGTGGTGGGGAATATCCGGCTGACGACAAGATCTTCCCGTGTATCTCCGTCTTTGAAGTCGGCAAGTATTCTCAGGATGTCCTGGGCACGCTCCAAAGGAATTTCGCGGCGTTTGTCCCCCAGGGTCTTTCGCATCTGTACCCAGAAGGACGAGGCATCAATGAGCTGAACCATGCCACGGCGCTTCGCCGCCTTCCGGTTCGTGACCACCCAGATGTAGGTGGCGATGCCGGTGTTATAAAAGAGCTGCTCAGGAAGCGCGATCATTGCTTCCAGAAGATCGTTCTCCAGAATGAACCTTCGGATTTCGCTTTCACCGCTTCCGGCGTCCCCCGTAAAGAGCGGAGACCCGTTCATGATTATCGCAATTCGGGAGCCGCCTTCTTTTGGTTCCTTTGCATGGGAGAGCATGTGAAGGAGAAAGAGAAGCTGACCGTCGCTGATCCGCGGCAGTCCCGGCCCGAAACGCCCGGAGGCGCCGCGTTCGTGCTCGGCGCGGACTGCCTCCTCGTCACGCTTCCAATCCTTGCCGTAGGGCGGATTGGCGATCAGGTAGTCGAACTGGTGTCCGGAGTGGCGATCGTTCGAAAGTGTGCTGCCATACATGATGTTGTCAGCATCACGCCCCGTCGGGTCCTTCATGAAAAGGTCTGACTTCGAAACAGCCCAGGTCTCCGGGTTCACCTCCTGGCCGAAGAGGTAGATCTCTGCACTGCTGTTGATCGGGGGACGAAGGAGGCCGCCGTTTTTCCGAAGCCCGATGGTCACGTGTTCTTTGGCGATCATGAGCATGCCACCCGATCCACAACACGGGTCGTATACGGAGCGGATGGCTTTCTTCGCGCGAATCTCCTTTTCGTCTCCTGCCATCATGAGGTCAACCATCAGGTGAACGACGTCGCGGGGGGTAAAGTGCTCACCGGGATTTTCATTCAGAGCCTCATTGAACTTGCGGATGAGCTCTTCGAAGATTGTGCCCATGGTCGGGTTGTCGATCTTATCAGGATGCAGATCGACGTTCTTGAATCTCTCCAGCACCTGGAAAAGAAGTCCCGCCTCATCGAGCTTGCTGATAGTGTTGTCGAAGTCGAACTTCTCCAACACCTCGCGCATGTTCTGGCTGAAGCCGGCGATGTTGTTTCGAATATTGGCCGCAAGATGCTGAGCGTCTTGAAGAAGTCTCTCGAAGTCGTAGCGGGAGGTGTTGTAGAAGGCGAAGCCTGACACCGTCCGGAGAATCCCGTCGAGGTTCTCGAGCTTCTTGTTTTTCAGCTCCGCCTGTCTGGCGAGCACCTTCTGCTTTGTCGGCGCAAGCACGCAGTCAAGCCGGCGAAGCACGGTGAGGGGAAGAATCACGTCCTGGTATTTGCCGCGTTTGAAGGTGTCGCGGATGAGGTCCGCGACTCCCCAGATGAAACTTACTACCTCACTGTGATTCACAGAGCTACTATACAAGTATCCCCGGTCAAGCTCCAGCCTGACTAAGGCGACCGCAATCTATTCCAGCACCGCCCTGATCCGCCTCACGCCCGCAGAAGACGATTGCTCCTTCTGGATGACGAACTTTCCCAGCACCCCGGTGTTCTCCACGTGGGGGCCCCCGCAGACTTCCTTCGAAAAATCTCCGATGGTGTAGACCTTCACTTTTTCCTGGTACTTCTCGCCGAACAGGGCAATGGCGCCCGCGGCCCGCGCCTGCTCGAGGGTCAGGATTTCCATGCTCACGGGAAGGTTCCGCCCGATCTGCTCGTTGACGATGGCCTCGACTTTCCGGACTTCCTCTTCCGACATCGGCTTCGGATGCACGAAATCGAACCGCAGCCGTTCCACGGTGATGTTTGAGCCCTTCTGGGCGACATGGGGGCCGAGGACGGTGCGAAGCGCCTGGTGAAGGAGGTGCGTTGCCGTGTGCAGCCGCGTGGTCATTTCGGAATGGTCCGCCAGCCCCCCCTTGAAAGTCTTCTCGGCTCCCGCCTTGGACAGCTCCTGGTGCTTCTCGAAGGCCTCCTCGAAACCTTTCCTGTCCACGCTCATGCCGTGCTCGCGGGCAAGCTCTTCCGTGATCTCGATGGGAAAGCCGTAGGTGTCGTACAAGCGGAATGCAACGCGGCCCGGGATCACTTTCTGGGGATTCTTCATGAGGTTGGGAAGCAGTTTCTCGAACTCGTGCTCGCCTTTCTGGAGAGTGTCGGAGAACCGTGCCTCTTCCTGCGTAAGCTCCGTGGCAATCATTTCCGCGCGCTCTCGGAGCTCCGGGTAGAAGTCCTCGTAGATGGCGACGACCTTCCCCGACAGCGGCCCGAGGAAGTCGCCGTCCAGGCCGATCTTCCGCGCATGCCGGATCGCCCGTCGAATGAGCCGGCGCAGGATATAACCCTGGCCGAGGTTGGATGGCTTCACCCCTCGGTCATCACCGATGATGAACACCGAGGAGCGAAGGTGATCGGAGATGATCCTGAACGAGATGTCGACGGCCGGCTCCGCGGAGTAGCGCCTGCCGGAAATTTCCTGGAGCCGCTCGATGACGGGCCAGAACAGCTCCGTCTCGAAAACGCTTTTCTTCCCCTGGAACATCGCCAGCGTCCTGTCCACGCCCATGCCCGTGTCCACCGTCTTCTGGGCAAGCGGCAGGTAGCTTCCCTCCGCCGTCTTGTTGTACTGCATGAACACGTCGTTCCACACCTCGATGTACTTCCCGCAGTGGCATCCGGGCTTGCAGTCAGGCCCGCAGGGGGGAAGACGGGTGTCGATGAACATTTCGGTGTCCGGACCGCACGGCCCGGTCTGCCCGGCGGGTCCCCACCAGTTGTCCTTGCGGCCGAGGAAGTGAATGCGGCTGTCCGGGATGCCCACTGATTTCCAGGCCGCCGCCGCCTCGTTGTCGGGCGGGACTTCGGCGTCCCCGGCGAACACGGTGACGGAGAGGAGATCCGGGGAAAAACCGAGCCACCTCGGAGACGTGAGAAACTCGTAGCTGAAGGCAATGGCGTCTTCCTTGAAATAGTCTCCGAGCGACCAGTTGCCGAGCATCTCGAAAAACGTGAGGTGCGCCGTGTCGCCCACCTCGTCGATGTCGTCCGTACGGACGCATTTCTGGCAGTCCACCAGCCGCCTTCCCGCCGGGTGCGGCTCGCCGAGGATATAGGGGACGAGGGGATGCATTCCCGCTGTCGTGAAGAGAACCGTCGGATCGTTCTCGGGGATCAGGGACTTGCCGGAGATCTCGGCATGCCCTTTTCCCTTGAAGAAATCGATGTATTTGCGCCTCAGCTCGCTGCCCGTCATGCCCCCCAAGGTACGGGGAGGGGGAGGGGATGTCAATGGGCGGAGGAAAAATGGTAGAAAGTGGGTCGGTGATTCACCGATGAAGCGCCAGCCGGGTCTTGTCATCGCAAGCTACGCCACCATCTACGTCGTCTGGGGATCCACGTATTTCTTCATCCGCCAGTCCGTGCTGACAATCCCGCCGATGTGGGTCATGGCCTTCCGCTGGCTGATCGGCGGCGGTCTCCTCCTGGCCGTGGCTGCCGGCAGGGGGAGCCTGAAGAAGCTTCCTTCCCTGCGCAGCGTCCTCTCTTCCATCGTCCTCGGAATCCTGCTCATTCTCCTGGGCAACGGCGGGATAACCATCGCCGAACGCAATGTCGACAGCTACCTGGCCGCGCTGCTCGCATCGTCCACACCCCTCGTGGTGGCGGTTTTCGATTCCCTGCTGCTGCGCAAGAGCCTCACCGCCGCGCGGATCCTGGGAGTTGTCTTCGGGCTGGCCGGGGTGGCCGTGCTTCTCTACAACGGCCACTCGCTGCGGACGACTTTGAACGCCTCCGTGCTCATCGGCGCGGGAGGGGTCCTGTCCTGGGGGCTGGCAACGAGCCTTGGCCACCGATTCCCGGTGAGCGGGGACACCACCCTGAACAGCGGGATACAGATGCTGTTTGTGGGCATCGTGAGCCTCCTGGTGTGCGCCGTCATCGGACCTGCGCCGGGTCCCGTGCTGGCCTCGGCGTCCCTGCTGTCCATCGTGGGCGTGCTGTACCTCGGCGTGATCGGATCCGCCGCTTTCAGCGCGTACACCTATCTCGTGGGGTGGAGCCGGCCGAGCGGCTGGTGAGCTACGCCCTGGTGAACCCGATCATTGCGCTGGTGCTCGGCCTTCTGCTGGCAGCCGAGACACCGACTCCGTTCCTCGCCCTTGGCGTGCCCATTGCAATAGTCGGGCTGGCGTTCATGCTCTACGGCGAAAGGCTTTTCGCGTGGCTGCGCTCGAAGGCACGGACGCCGGACTGAAGCCGGGCCCCGCGCTTCCGGGCGCGCGGCTCGCTGCCATCCGGGCTTTGCTGCTCATCGGCATCCCCGCGCTCCTGACAGCTGTGCTCTTGCTCATGCCGATGCCGGAGCTCGATGCTTTCCTGGCAGACCCTTCCGGATCACGCATCACGGACAGCTCGGGGACCTTTCTTTCCGCCATGTCGGGCCCCGGCGGTGCGTTCCAGCTCCGCGAGGGAGGCTCGGGAATTCCCGCGGAATGCGCGCAGATGTTCGTCACCCTCGAGGATTCCCGGTTCCGCCGCCACCCCGGTGTCGACCCGCTGGCAACGCTGCGCGCCATCGCGGACAGGGCCCTGTCACCCGGCGCGCGGTCAGGTGCTTCCACCATCACGATGCAGCTTGCCCGGCTGGTCGAGCCCCGCGCCCGAAGCATGGCCGGAAAGATCGTCGAGGCATGGTGGGCACTGCGGATCGAGTCCCGGCTGACAAAAGACCAGATCCTCACCGAGTACCTGGACCACGTGCCCTTCGGCAGGAACACGCTGGGCGTCGGGGGCGGCGGCATGGACCTATTTCGCCACGGATCTTTCTCACCTGACCCGCGCGCAGCTCCTCGTGCTGGCCATCATTCCGCGCAACCCCACGGTCTATGATCCCTTTGATCATGCACCGCGGCTCATCGCAGCGGCGCGCGACCTGGATGAGCGGAAGCGCCTCGGGATAGGCCCGGGCGAAATCGAGGCGGCGGTCAATGGCGCGCGCGCACGGGCGCGTCCCGCGGGCGATGCCCCGCATTTTGTCCGCTACGTCCAGGCCGAGCTCGCGGCGGGGCGCCTGCGCTCATCCGGAGGCGTCGTTCGCACGACGCTGGACCTCGGGCTCAACCACGACATCGAGGCGCGCGTCCGCTTCATCCTCTCCCGCTATTCTGAAGCGCGCGTCACCAATGCGGCCGTGGTAGCCATTGACAATTCAACGGGGGCGGTCATCGGGTGGGTCGGCTCCCGCGATTTCAACGACGCGGCTCATTCGGGCCAGATCGACGGGGCGCTCATCCGCCGTCAGAGCGCTTCGACGCTGAAGCCGTTTCTGTACGCGCGCGCAATCGAGAAGGGCTGGACCGCCGCAACGCTTCTGCCGGACGTGCCGGTCGTTTTCGGGCCGGCCGACGAGGAATCCTACAGCCCCGAGAACTTCGACAAGCGCAGCCACGGCGTGGTGCGGCTGCGCACCGCGCTGGCCAGCTCTCTGAACGTGCCCGCCGTGTACACGGCCTCGCGCCTGGGCCTGCCGGTCTTCCTGGCAACCCTTCGCGACCTGGGCTTCACCCTGCCGGCGGACGCCGCGGCGCGGTTCGGCCTGGGCACTGCGATCGGAAACGCGGAGGTCTCACTGGTGGAGCTCGTCCACGCATTCAGCGTTTTCCCCCGCGGGGGCACCCTGGCTGACCTCGCGCTTACCGAAGGAGCAGCGCCCGGCGCTGCGAAGGGTGTTCGATCCGTTCTCCGCCTGGATGATCTGCAGCATCCTCTCGGACCCCTCGGCCCGGGCCACGGGATTCGGAACCCGCACCTATTTCAGGACGGCATTCCCTCGATGTTCAAATCCGGGACCTCCAGCGAGTTCACCAACCTCTGGTGCGTCGGCGCAACGCCGCGCTTCACCGTGGGGGCCTGGGCGGGGAACTTCGACGGCAGGGCGGTGATCAACAAGACGGGCAGCATCGTGCCCACGCAGATCGTCTCCGACATCCTCACCCGGCTCTCCGAGGAGCATCCGCAGCCGCGGGCCGCGCGCGACTTCCAGCCTCCCGCGCGCGTCGCGGCCGCCCGGATCTGCACGGTTACCGGACTGGGGGCCACGCCCGCCTGTGACTCGACGCGCACGGAGTACTTCAGGAGCGCGGCGGAAGTTCCGCCTCCCTGCGGCTGGCATGCGAACCCCTTTCAGCGGGGAGACCTCCTGTTGAACAGCCTTCTTGCGAGCGGCGAGTCGGTGCGGATTCTCTTTCCAGTGAACGACCAGGTCATGTACCGGGACGAGACCCTGCGGAGCGGCGCCCAGGGCATTCCCGTGTCCATTGCGGCTCGGGATGCGCGGGAGGTGGAGGTGGTCATCGATGGAAAGCGCGCCTCCCCCGGGCAGGGACTTTCCGGCCTCCAGGTACCGTTGCCCCGGGGGACCCACGAGATCATTGCGGCCAGTCCCGCCGGACGGGACCGGGTGCGCTTCGAGGTGAGGTGATGCTCATGGAACCGGGCAGCCTTCTACGCGGTGAAAGACACAACTCTGCTTCTGCGCGTGAAGGCCAGGGCGCACGCGCGCGCGGACGGCGTCCTGGGTGTCAGGGCCGGGCGAGCTCTCGGTGTCCGTCGGGCGCCGGCGGAAAAGGGAAAGGCGAACGAGGAAATCATCCGGTCCTCGCGCAGGCACTCGGCCTGTCCCGCGAAAGCGTCGTGCTGAAAAGCGGCGGCAGCTCGCCGCACAAGGTCTTCCAGGTTCCTCTGGCGGCAGCCGCCGCCGTGGGGAGGCTTGCTACTTCTTCCTGAACACGATCCCGTCGGTGCCCTTGTCGATCGTCACGGAGCCGCCGTCGGGAAGATCGCCGGCCGAGCACCATCTTTGCCAGCGGATTCTGCACGAGGTTCTGGATGGTCCGCTTCAGCGGCCGCGCCCCGTACAGCGGATCGTAGCCCGTCTCCGCCAGGAACGCGCGCGCCTTCGGCGTTGCCTCCAGGGTGATCTTCCGTTCCAGCAGCCTGTTCTTCAGCAGCTCGAGCTGGATGTCCACGATCTTCAGGATCTCCGGCTTGCCCAGCCGGTTGAAGAAGATCGTCTCGTCGATGCGGTTGAGGAACTCCGGCTTGAACGTGACCTTCAGGAGCGCGGCGATCGCCTCCTTCACGTCGTCCATCTTCGCCGCGGCCTGGATGAGGTCCCCGCCGATGTTGCTCGTCATGATGATCAGGCAGTTGCGGAAATCCACCACCCGGCCCTGGCCGTCGGTGAGCCGCCCCTCGTCCAGGAGCTGGAGGAGCGCGTTGAACACGTCCGGGTGCGCCTTCTCGATCTCGTCGAACAGGACCACCGAGTACGGGCGGCGCCGGACCGCCTCCGTGAGCTGGCCGCCCTCCTCGTAGCCCGACGTACCCGGGGGGCGCGCCGATGAGACGGGAGACGGTGTGCTTCTCCATGTACTCGCTCATGTCGATGCGCGTGACCGCCTTCTCGTCGCTGAAAAGGAAATCCGCAAGGGTCTTGGCAAGCTCGGTCTTCCCGACGCCCGTCGGGCCCGAGGAACAGGAACGTGCCCATGGGCCGCGAGATGTCGGAGAGCCCCGACTTGTTCCGGCGGATGGCGTCCGCCACGGCGACGATGGCCTCCTTCTGGCCGACGACGCGCTTTGCCAGGATCTCCTCCAGCTTCAGGAGCTTCGATCTTCTCCGAGGCGAGCATCTTGGAGACGGGGATGCCCGTCCAGTTGGAAACGATCCGGGCGATGTCCTCCTCCGAGACCTCTTCCCGCAGGAGGCGCGTCTCGCCGTGCAGGTTCTCCAGCTCCTTGCTCTTCGCCTCGAGCTGGCGCTGCACCTCGGGGATCCGCCCGTGCTTGATCTCGGCCGCCTTGCTCAGGTTCCCCTCCCGCTCGTAGCGGGTCTCCTCCATGGAGAGCTCCTCCAGGGTCACCTTCAGCTTGCGGATCTGCTCGATGATCCCCTTCTCGTTCTGCCACTGGAGCTTCATGGCGTCCCGCTTCGAGCCCAGCGCTGCGCGAGCTCCTTGTCCAGCGCGGCGAGCCTCTCGCGGGAGGCCGGGTCGGTTTCCTTGGAAAGCGCCTGCTTCTCGATGGTGAGCTGCAGGATCTTCCGCTCCGCCCGGTCCAGCTCCGTGGGCTGGCTCTCGATCTCCATTTTCAGCCGGCTGGCCGCCTCGTCGATGAGGTCGATGGCCTTGTCCGGGAGGAAGCGCGAGGTGATGTAGCGGTCGGAGAGCACCGCCGCGGCGATGATGGCATCGTCCCTGATGCGCACCCCGTGGTGCACCTCGTAGCGCTCCTTCAGCCCGCGCAGGATGGCGATGGTGTCCTCCACCGAGGGCTGCGTCGTGTAGATGGGCTGGAACCGCCGCTCCAGCGCGGGATCCTTCTCGATGCGCTTGCGGTACTCGTCCAGCGTCGTGGCGCCGATGGCGCGCAGCTCCCCGCGCGCAAGGGCCGGCTTCAGGAGGTTGGAGGCGTCCATCGAGCCCTCGGCCGCGCCCGCGCCCACGAGGGTGTGCAGCTCGTCGATGAAGAGGATGATCTGTCCCTCGCTGTCGATGATCTCCTTGATCACCGCCTTCAGGCGCTCCTCGAACTCGCCGCGGAACTTCGTCCCGGCGACGAGGCTGCCCAGGTCCAGGGCGAGGAGCCTCTTGTTCTTCAGGGAGTCCGGGCACGTCGCCGGAAACGATCCGCCGCGCCAGCCCTTCCACGATGGCCGTCTTGCCCACGCCCGGCTCGCCGATGAGAACGGGATTGTTCTTCGTGCGGCGGGCCAGCACCTGCATGACGCGCCTGATCTCCTCGTCCCTGCCGATGACCGGGTCCAGCTTCTCCTTGCGGGCAAGCTCGGTGAGGTCGCGGGAGTATTTCTCCAGGGACTGGTAGCGCGCCTCGGGGTTCTGGTCCGTCACCCGCTGGTTTCCGCGGACGGCCTTGCAGCGCCTCCAGGACCGCTGTCCCGGGTCACGCCGCGCGCCTTCAGCAGCTCGCCCGCCTCCCCGCCGGACTCCAGGATGGCCAGGAGCAGGTGCTCGGTGCTCGTGAACTCGTCCTTCAGCCCGTCGGCTTCCTGCTCCGCCTTGTTGAGCGCCTTCGACAGCCGGGGGGTCATGGTGAGCTGTGCATCCCCGGACACCTTCGGCTTCTTCGAAAGGGCCTGCCGGACAGCGGCGGAGAACTCGCCCGCGTCCACGCCGATGCGCTCCAGCAGGGGCGGAACGACGCCGTCCTTCTGCTCGAGCAGCGCGAGCAGGAGGTGCTCGGTGTCAAGGGCAGAGTGGTTGTACGAGTGCGCAAGGGAATCCGCTTCCTGCAGGGCTTCCTGCGCCTTCAGAGTCAATTTGTCATATCTCATGTTTTCTCCGGAAAGTTCTTTTGTTGCTAAGATACGGAACGGAATCCGGCCGGTCAATGAAGTTTGACAGCCCCGGCCGCCGCCTTCTATACTGGGCCGAGGAGCAAGGAATGTCGTCGAGCGAATTTCCCCCGGGATTTCTCTGGGGAGCGGCCACCGCCGCGTACCAGGTCGAAGGCGCCGTGAAGGAGGACGGCAGGGGCGAGTCGATCTGGGACCGCTTCTGCGCGACGCCCGGGAGCGATCCACGGGGGAGACACGGGCGACGTGGCCTGCGATCACTATCACCGGTGGAAGGACGACGTGGAGAACATGCGGGATCTGGGCCTCGCGTCCTACCGATTCTCCATCGCCTGGCCCCGCCTGTTCCCCGAGGGACACGGAAGGCTCAACCGCAAGGGACTGGATTTCTACGAATCGCTCGTCGACGCGCTGCTGGCAGCCCGGATCCATCCCGCGCTCACCCTGTACCACTGGGACCTGCCGCAGGCGCTGCAGGACGCGGGGGGATGGACCAACCGCGACACCGCCTCCTGGTTCGCCGACTACGCCGCATGCCTGTTCACCCATCTCGGGGACCGCGTGAAGACCTGGATGACGATCAACGAGCCCCAGGTCGCCGCGTTCCTCGGGTCATTCGGAGGGAATCCACGCGCCGGGCTGAAGGACTTCGGCACGGCGGTGCAGGCCTCGCACGTGCTGCTCCATGCGCACGCCCTGGCCGTCGGCGCATTCCGCGAGCTGAGCAGCGCTGAGGCCGGTCGCATCGGCATCGCCCTCGACCTGCACACCATGTATCCGTGGACGGACGGCATGTCGGACGTCGAGGCGGCACACCGGGCGGACGGGCTTGCCAATCGGTGGTTCCTCGATCCCGTTCTCAAGGGGTCGTACCCGGCGGACGTGCTGGCCGCATTCACGAAACACGGAATCGCCCCGCGCGTTTATCCCGGATGATCTTCCGCTTCTTGCCGCGAATCCCGTGGACTTCCTCGGCGTCAACTACTATTTCCCGCAGAGGATCTATGCGAGCGATGCCGGCGGTGTGCTCGGCTACCAGCAGGCCGCCGTCGAGCACAAGCCTTTGACCGACATGGGCTGGGAGGTGCATCCGGAGGGCCTGTTCGACCTGCTGATGAGGCTGAGGGACGAACGGCCGGGAATGCCCCTCGTGATCACCGAGAACGGTGCTGCTTTTCCTGACCGCCGCATCGAAAAGGGACAAGTGCAGGACGACGACAGGATCGAATACCTCGCCTCCCACCTCCGCGAGGCTCGGCGCGCCATCCAGCACGGGGTGAAGCTCGAGGGCTACTTCCTCTGGTCGCTCATGGACAATTTCGAATGGTCCTGGGGATACAGCAAGCGGTTCGGCATCACGCACGTGGATTACCGTACGCAGGCGCGCACGTGGAAGAAGAGCGCCGGCTGGTACCAGCGCGTCATCGCCACCAACGGCGGATCGCTGTAGGAGGTCAGAGGCGAGGACGGGTTTCCGAGAGCACTTCCGCCGGCGGAACGATCTGCCATCACGACGAAATGTACATTTCGTCGTCCTTTCGATTTCCTCACCGGCGCGAAACGCTTTGCCGTCCGCTCTTGCCAATGCGGTACGGTCTCCCGTACTCAGTATGTGCGGCTGCCGAAGGCCTCCAGGAGGTCCCCGATCTCGATGAAACCCCTGATCTTGAACGGCTCGCCGTACTTTTTCCCGATCAGGTGGCCGTAATGCGACATGCGCGAAAACAGCAGCTCATGGTAATGCTCACTTGCGATGAACGTCGGCGGCTCACCGCCTGGCCTGCCCGCGCTGTATACCTGGCTCCCGTAGGCCTCCAGCACGCGGCGCTTTTCCTCGATCACTCCCGAAATGTCAACGATGAAGCTGGGCTCGAACTCCCAGGTGCTCATGTAGTACACGAGCTGGGACGGCCGGTGAGGTTCCTGGCCTGTGTCGCGCTTTGCCAGGCCTGCGAGGAATGCGGCCTCCTCCACAATGCGGGAGGCGGCGGGGTGATCGGGGTGACGGTCTTCCCTGTGCGGCAGCAGAACGATCCGCGGCCGGTGTTCCCTGATCTCCCGGATGACCGCGTCCCGCGCGGCCTCGTCCGCCTGCAGCCTCCCATCGGGAAGGGAGAGCATCTCGTGGTGCGACAGGCCCATGGCCGCGCTTGCGGCGTCGAACTCGGCGGCGCGCGCGGCGGGAGTGCCGCGGGTTCCCATTTCACCCCTGGTGAGCGTGATAACGCCAGTCCTCGATCCCGCGCGCGCCGCACGGATGAGGGTGCCGGACGCCGCGAGCTCGACGTCGTCCGGGTGTGCGCCGAAGGCAAGAATGTCCACGTGCGCCGAGTGTGACGGGGCCGGCGTCATGCTTCTACCACGAGGACCCGGTGTTCCGGTGCGAACGGATCAATCGCCGCGGCCGCGGCCGACAGCACACTGCTGCCGTGCCGGGCGAGGAAGGGTACAACGCAGAGGGTCCTCTCCTGAAGGGCGCCGTGCGGCGCCAGCGCCGCGGTCAGGCGCCCGACCTGTCCCCGCAGGATCTCGTTCTTCTTCCGTGCAGCCTGGGCAATCTTCTTTTCCATGAAGTCGAATTGACGCAGCATGCGCGCCGACCCGACCAGCGCGGTCCGGTGGAGCGTCGGATCAAGCGAGTCTATTTCCGCAAGGATTCCGTCCCAGAGCCCCGTAACGGCCTGCCGTCCGTCGGCGATGCGCTGTCCAAGAGACGCGGGGACCTTCTTTCGCAGGATATCATCGATGACCCGTTCTCCACGTTCAAGGAGCTGCGGGAGGTCCACCCCGAGCTTGATGCGAAGCCGGTCAACCTTCGGCTCGAGGAGCGTCAGAGAGGCACGGGGAACAATGACGGGCATCGGGATGTCGAGGCGCTCGTACGCGAGAGTCAGCTGGCAGAAATAGGCTATCTCCGCGGGGCCCAGCACGATGGAGAGCGTGGGAAAAATGGTGTCCTGGAACAGCGGCCGCATGGCCGCGTTGGGTGTGAAGGACCCGGGGCTGCTCCCCAGGAGGGACGATAGCTCACCCGGCGTGAACCGTCTGCCGGAAGACTTCAGCTGGAAACCCCGTGCCGTCACCGTGATGGAGTCCCGCGACGGGTCCTGGTGGAACAAGGTCAGGAAACCTTCGCGCAGGTCGAGCTGGGGTTCGTCGCCGGCCGCGGTGAGGCGGGCCGTCTGCTCGATGACGGCGGCGCTCACCGGGCTTTTTTCCGTTATCTCCCTCTGGAAGAGGTCGTGCGCCAGCCGCTTCAAGCGCACGTCCGACGGATCTACCAGCCCAAGTCCGAGGGGTCCGAACAGGTGCGCCATCCACGCGCCGAAGGCCTGGGGGTACGTGCGCCCGGACGTATATGCAGCCCGCAGCTCAGCCATCACCTCCCGAGCGATGTCGCCTTCGGGGAGCAACCCGGCCAGCTCGTCGAGCAGCGGTCCGATGGCCTCGCCCAGGCGGATCCGAGAGACGGGAACCTTTACGGGTGCCGCGCCGGGCATTCTCAGCGAGACCAGCCTTCCTTCCCTGTCCGTGGTGTAGGTATGGTCCACCTCCGCGAGGTCGCTGTCCTCCGAGGCGATCCAGAAAATCGGGACGACGGGCCTCTGCAGCGTCACCTCTGCGTGGCGCGCAACGGCCAGGATGGTCAATGCCTTGTGCACGGTGTAGAGAGGGCCGCCGAACAGCCCCGCCTGCTGTCCGCCGATGACGACGAGCGCAGCGGTGTTCTGGAGGCGGGCAATAGTGCCCAGCGCCGCAGGCCCCGCACCGAACCTCTCGTTCTGTTCCCTGAGGACCTCGCACAGCACGTCGCGGTCATAGGTCCGCGCGTCGACCAGGCGTGCCTGCTCGGCCAGCGCGTGCGGCTCCATGAAATCCCGGGGGATCATCTTGCGGATTGCCGCCTTTGCCTCCCAGAAGTCTGCGAACGAGCCGGGTGGTGGAGGGGAGCGAGCCGAGCGCGAAGCTGTAGACCATGGCCGCATGGTACTCAATCCTCTGCGCCGAGGCAATGCGGGGCGGTCTTCCGGTCTTTGCCAATCGCAGCCCGGTGCAGTACGCTCCCGGGTGGTGAAACAAGGGCCCCTGCTGGCGGCGGTCATCGCTCTCTGCTCTCTGGTGCCTGCGTGGGCCCAGACGCCATACCTTTGGCGCGCGGCAACCGGCGGACAGATCCGCAGCAGGCCCGCGATGGGACCCGGCGGCGCGTCCTATGCGCTGTCGGAGGACAGCTTCCTGTACGCCTGGGTTCATGGGGGCAGTCTCCTCTGGAAGCATGACCTGGGGTGGATCCCATGGGACTGTCTTGCCGTCAGTCCTGACGGAACAATCTATGCCGGCCTGAAGAACGCCGATTTCATTGCAGTGAACCCGCACGGCGGCAGGCTCTGGACCATCCGTCTCGACGGGCTTCCGGCCGGCGATCCGGCGATCGCGGAGGACGGCACCGTGCTGGTCGGGACGTCGGCCGGAACCCTCGTTGCGCTTTCACACCTTGGCAGGCGCGAATGGTCGGTCACATTTCCCGGCGCGGTGACCGGCCAGCCGGCAATCGACGGTTCCGGCTCGATCTACGTGGTTGCAGCCGATCGGCGGCTGTACGCGCTCACGCCATGGGGTGAGTTCAAGTGGTCGATCCCTTTCAGTGCTGCTCCCAGCCCGCCTTCCATCGCGGCAGACGGAACTCTTCTGCTCGGCACGGAAGCGGGAGAAATTGCCGCTGTGAGTCCGGCGGGCAACGTCCGGTGGAGGAAGACCCTGGACGCGCCCGTCCGGGGCGTGGCCGTGGATGCCCTGCAGATCGTCGCTGCAACCGGCGGCGGCCGTGTCACCGGATTCTCTCTTGAAGGCCGGGCAGCTCTGGCAGAGAGACGCTGGGAGGCCCCTGAGCGCACCGCCATTGATGGTCCACGACGTCGTGGTCCTTGGGGCGCAGGACGGATCCCTCGTCGCCATGGAGCCGGTCCGCGGCGCGGTCACGAGCCTCACGCAGGGAGCCGAGGGAGGAGCGAGCCTCTCCGCCGACGGCGTGATCCTTGTCGGGGGGCGGGATTGGATCGTTTCCGCCGTTATTGCGCCGCAGAGCCTGACCCTCCCGCGCGGTTCCGGTTCCGCGCCCTGGCCGCAGCAGGGCCACGACATCATGCATTCGGGGCGGACAGACGCCGCTCTCCGCTCGGACAACGGGGCGCTCCTTGACGGCAATCCTGACTATCTCTACCTCCAGGGGCTGCTGAGCGTTTCCGGCCGCGAAGGCATCCGGCTCTTTCTCTCGGATGTCGGCAGCCGCATTGCCTCCCGTTCCCTCGGCAAGAGCACCTGGTACGCGGTGAGGATGCTGGAGGGCGTCGCGGGCCTCGGGCTTGTTTCCCAGGCCAGGCTGAACCAGAGGCTCGTCAACGATTTCCCGGATCTCCGGGCGGAGGCCGACGGCCTGCTCGGACGCGTGGGATCGACCGGCTCCCGCACGGCCCTGCTGCGCGCCCTCGGTGCAGAAACGGACGGTGTCGCCCTTGCCGCGGAAATTCGGGCCCTCGGCGCAATTGCAAGCGACGGCGACGGCCTCTCCCTGCGCTCGGTCCTCCAGGCGTTCGCCAGCCGCGCATCGCTCGCCCCCGACAGCCGCCTGGCCTCCGCCGTGGTGGAAGCGATTGCCCGCATCAGCGTCTACGAAGGGACCATCGCCGAACCCTCGGCGATCTCCGTCCTGCTGTCCATCTCGCGCGGCGGCTTCGATCCGGTGGTCAGGACAGCCGCGCTGTCCATCCTGCAGGGTGCCCTGAAAACAGATATACTCAATCAGGAGGAGTAACCCATGAACAGGATACTGGCGGCGCTGCCGCTTCTCCTCGTCGGCGTGCTGGCGTTCGGCCAGGTGGACAGGGACGAGCTGAGCAAGGGCCAGGGAACCTCCGTTACGTTCACCAACTACGTCGGCCCCCACAACCGAATCGACACCGTGGAGCAGATCGTGGGCATCGGGCAGGGCCTTGGCCGCGGCGTCACCGCGGCGCCCGGCCAGTTCACTTTCGCCGGCAAGTACAGGCTCATCCACGCGGTCGGCCCTGCAGAGGGCAACAAGCTGGATGCCGACATCTTCATCCTCGAAGCGGGCTCCGAGGTGGACGATGTGGCCAATATCATCCGCATGGTCAGCGGGTACCTTCAGGCGGCGTACAGCTACGCGCCGGCGGACGCGCAGATTCTTGCGCGGTTCGTTGTCTACTACAACGCCGTCTTCCGCGGAAACATGCAGTACCTGGGCGGGGTCTACAAGACCATCGTCATGAGCAACGTCACGGCAGACAACGCGGGCATCGCCACGACGTACACGGACTGGCCGGGCAAGACCCGAATGCTGGTCCCCCTTTCCCCGGGGCGCAGAAGGGGAGCCTGACCGCGGTCCCGGCCGGACAGCTTGCCGCACCGCCCGTCATCGAGAACCTCCAGGACCCAACCGGGCAAGGCGCTTCCCGAGCGCAAGGACCTCACCGAGCTGCAGCAGCGCGGGATCGAGCAGAACCAGCAGAAAGCGCAGGAACAGCAGCAGCAGCTCCAGCAGGACCAGCAGAAGCTCGCCGCGCAGACAGCAGTCACTCCAGCAGGCACAGCAGGCGGCCGGACAGGCAGAAGGCCGCTGCCGCTGCCCCCGGGGCGACCGAGCAGCAGAAGCAGGCGGCGGCGCAGGCCGCCGGCGAGGTCAAGCAGCAGGAACAGGCAGTTGCCCAGCAGGCGCAGAAGGTCCAGCAGGAACAGCAGGCGGCCGCCCAGACACAGGCACAGGTCGCCGCGGACCAGAAGTCCGCCCAGCAGCAGAGGGCCGCGATCGCCGCCGATGAGCAGGCGATCATCAAGCAGCAGGCCGCGCAGCCGCAGGCCCCGACAACCGCCGTGCGGCGCACCCGCAGCGCCCGGGCCAGCTGCTCTTCATCTAGCGGTTGCCGCCTCACCCGACAAGCTCGGGAAGCTCGTGCTCATCGACCGGGTCTCCGGAAAGCTCCTGTCCCAGTCGGACCTGAACTCGGTGCGCGGGCGCATGTACGTGACCATCGGCTCGTCGATCGTCGTTGTTGCGGGAACAACCGGGGGCAACGCCGCTGTCCGCCTGGTGTCGGTGGACCCGTCAACCCTCGCGGTCCAGACAGCAGGGGAAAGACGACATCACGCCGCCAGCTTCCTTGCTGCTTCGGGAACCTCGGCCTACGCTGTGGTGAGCACCCCGACGGGCGTTTTCCTGGGGCGCTTCGACGAGGCACTGGCGCTGCAGGCGCAGTCGGAAACGGCGGTCGACCCGTTCACCTACATCCTCGTTTCGGGCACGGAGGTTTTCGTGCAGGACGGCACGGGCAGCATCCTCATCCTCAACAAGGACGACCTGAAGGAAAAGAAAAGGAACGGATAGGGCGCGGTGAGCCGGCGGGCGGCCTGCCTACTTCGTTGTCCCGAACAAGTGACGCGATCTCCTTTGCGTACATCGCGTGCGACGACGTGGCGCTTCACCGACTGCTTTGCGCTCAGCTCGACGCCGGCTTCGAAGTGCTTCGGGAGCAGCTTGAACCGGAACACCCGCTCGAACTCGCGGAACCCGCGCTTCGCGCACACCCGTGACTGGATCTCGTCGGAGATGAGCTCGATGATCTGCGGGTTCTCCAGCAGGTCCTCCTTGTTCATGTAGATGATCTCCTGCGTCGCCGGCGTACTTCTCCAGGGCCTCCTGGTTGGCCACGACGAGGGCGGCGAGGAACTTCTGGTCCTGGCCCACCACCATCACCTGGTCGATGTATTCGCTTTCCAGGATCGTGTCCTCGATGGGCACCGGCTCCACGTTCTCCCCGCCCAGGAGCACGATGGTCTCCTTGGTCCTGCCGAGGATGCGGATCTCTCCCTTGTAGGTCACCATCCCCAGGTCACCCGTGTCCAGCCAGCCGTCCGGCGTGAGCACTTCCGCGGTCTTGTCGGGCCGCTTGTAGTAGCCCTTCATCACGTTCGGACCCTTGAGGTGGATGACCCCCTTGCTGCCCGGGGCCGACCTCCGCTGCCCGTCTCGGGGTCGAGGAGCCTCATCTGCTGCTCGGCGAGCAGCGGCCCGATGGTCCCGGGCACCGGGTGGTGCTGGAGCCGCACCGACACGACCGGTGTGGTCTCGGTCAGGCCGTAGCCTTCCAGGAGGAGCACGCCGGCCGCCTGGAAGAACTTGTCCACGTAGGGCGGAGAGCGCCGCCCGCCGGAAACGGTGAAGCGGAACCGTCCGCCGAGGCGCGCCTTGATCTTCTGAACACCAGCACGTTCCCCAGGGCTCGAAAGGGGTACAGGAGAAGGAACGGGCAGAATGCCCATGATGAAGTCGACGACCAGGGAGCGCCGCGTGAACTGCGGGTACAGGCCGCGCACCAGCGCCGAAGCGGTGGCGTGCGCCTTGCCCACCGCGACGAAGAATCCGAACAGCGCCTTCTTGATCCCGCCTTCCTCGTTGACCTTGCGGTAGATCGCGGCCCGCACGCCTTCCCAGATCCGCGGCACGGAGGCCATGACGGTGGGCTTCACCGCCGCCATGTCGGCAAGCATGACCTGTCCCACGGGCTTCGAGTAGGCAATAGAGGCTCCCCGGGAGAGCACGAAGTTGTCGATGATGCGCTCGAAGGAGTGCCACACCGGAAGAACCGAGAGGAAGATATCGGAAGGCCCGACGTCGATCGTGTTGGGGATGGTCCGCAGGTTGTGGAGGAAGTTCGCATGGGTGAGCATGACTCCCTTCGGCTCACCGGTGGTTCCCGACGTGTAGATGATCGTGGCGAGGTCCTCGGCTTTCCCTTCCTGCATTTCCCTCTGGAACGCCTGGGCATCGGAAGCGAGCTTCCGCTTCCCCCGTTCCATGATCTGCGCGAACCCGAGCAGCTCGACACCCGCTGCAGCGGGCACCGAGCCGGGAACAAAGCCTTCGTCCATGACGACGATGGTCTTCAGCAGCGGAAGCTCCTGTTTCTTGGAAAGTATCTTCTTCACCTGGTCGGCATTTTCCGCCAGCGCCATCGCGCAGTCGGCGTGGCTCAGGATGTAGCAGGCTTCTTCCGGCATGGTGTCGGAGCCGCGCGGAACATCGGCCGCTCCGATCCCGAGGATCGCCGACGTTTGCGATCATCCATTCCTTGCGGTTTTCGGAGATCAGGCCGACGTGGTCGCCCCGCTTCACCCCGAAGTCCAGGAGCCCTGCGCCGAAGCACTCGAAAAGACCGGCGAACTGGCGGTACGTCAGAGACGTCCACGTGCCGGCCTTGTCCTTGCTCCTCAAGGCGACCGCGTCCGGGAGCTTCTGTGCGACCGCCCAGTGGACCTTTACGACGGTATCTTCCATGCTCGTTCCCCCCGTTGCTTATTGGAGCACTACAGGCAAGAATTGATGCAGCGGCAGGGTAACATAGCTGACATGAGCGGTCAAGAAATTTCCAGGGCCAGGCCGCACCTTCGGCGCGCGGAAGGTGTCTCACATGTCCGTGAACCGCGACAGGAGCCGACGCGCGTCTTCCAGGCCTTTCAGGAACTGCGCCCTCTCCTCCTCGCGCAGCGGGGCGTCCTTCGGCAGACCCGTGCGCCGCGAGAAGTCGAAGAAGCGCAGGGCCCGGAATCTCGCGCACTGGTCGGCGCCCTTTCCGAAGACCTCTTCCAGCTTCTTCTCCGTCTTTTCCTTCCAATCCTTGAACTTCGACTCTTCCGGGGTGCGCGATCTCAGCCCGTTCAGATCGCTGATGAGAGAGCCGACCTTTGACTTGTCTTCCGGATTCATCGGTACCTCCTTCCTCAACACGTTTCAGGCGATGACGGCAAGCTCCCTTCCGACCCGCGCAGAAGCCGCTACGGCTCTTTCGAGGTCAGCCTTTTCGTGCAGCGCGGAGAGCTGCACCCGGATCCGCGCCTGGCCCTTCGGCACCACGGGGTGCGAGAACCCGATCACGTAGATGCCCTCCTCCAGGAGGCGGTCGGCCATCCTTCCCGCGAGCTTCTCCTCGTAGAGCATGATCGGAACGATCGGGTGGGTGCCCGGCTTCACGTCGAAGCCCGCCGCCGCGATCTCGCGGCGGAAGAACCTCGTATTCTCGCTCCAGCTTGTCGCGCAGCGCCATGTCGCTGGAGAGCATGTCCAGGACGGCGATGCTCGTGGCCGCCACGACGGGCGCCAGCGTGTTGGAAAAGAGGTATGGCCGGCTCCGCTGCCGCAGCACGTCGATGATCTCCCGCCTCCCGGAGACGCATCCGCCGGTCGCGCCGCCCAGCGCCTTGCCGAATGTCGTGGTGATGGCATCCACGCGTCCCGTGACGCCGCAGAGCTCCGCGGTTCCGCGGCCGGTGGGCCCGACGAATCCCGTGGCGTGGCTGTCGTCCACGACCACCATCGCGCCGTTCTCCTCGGCCAGCCGGCAGATCCCGGGCAGGTCGGCGACAGTCGCCGTCCATGGAGAAGACGCCGTCGGTGACGATCAGCTTCATGCGGCACCCCGCTGCCTCCTCGGAGCCGGGACTGCCAGCTCGTGCCATGTCGGCATGCGCATAGATGAAGCGCCGCGCCCTGCACAGCCGCGCGCCGTCGATGAGGGAGGCGTGGTTCAGCTGGTCGGTGATCAGCGCGCAGTCCGCGTCCAGGAGCGGCTCGAAGACGCCCCCGTTGGCATCGAAGCAGGAGGAGAACAGGATGGTCTCCTCGCGTGCCGAGGAACGCCGAGACCTTCTTTTCCAGCTGCCGTGTGCACACTCGAGGGTGCCGCAGATGAAGCGCACCGAGGACATGCCGTAGCCCCACCGGTCCAGGGCCGCGTGCGCGGCTTCCATCACCCGCGGGTGCGCCGCAAGCCCGAGGTAGTTGTTCGCGCAGAAGTTCAGCACGTCGCGGCCGGGCCGCACACGGATGCGCGCGCCCTGTGCGGACTCCAGCACGCGCTCCACTTTGAGCGTACCCGCCGCTCGCATCTCCTCGATCTTCCCCGTCAGCTCCCTGCGCGCCGCCTCGTCAATCATCGTCGGTGTCCTCCGCGATCGTCAGGATCACCTTCCCGCATTCCCCGGACTGCATGGCGGCAAATCCCCGCTCGAACTCGCTGAACGGAAAGCGATGGGTGAGAACGGGGCTCACGTCGAGCCCGCTCTGGAGCATGGTCTGCATCTTGTACCAGGTCTCGAACATCTCGCGGCCGTAGATGCCCTTGATGGTCAGCCCCTTGAAGATCACCTGGTCCCAGCGGATGGCGGCGGAGTTCGGAAGGATCCCCAGGAGGGCGACGCGTCCGCCGTGGTACATGTTCTCCAGCATGGACTCGAATGCGGCACCGCTGCCCGACATTTCCAGCCCGATGTCGAAACCGATGATCGCAAGCTCTTCCCGCGCCTTCTCGATGGAGCTGCGCGCCACGTTCACCGTCAGCGTGGCGCCCATCCGCGCGGCCAGGCCGAGACGGTAGTCGTTCACGTCCGTGACCACGATGCGCTGGGCGCCGCAGTGACGGCAGATGGCCGCGGCCATGATGCCGATGGGGCCCGCGCCCGTGATGAGCACGTCTTCCCCGACGAGGTCGAAGGACAGCGCGGAGTGCGTGGCATTGCCCAGGGGATCAAGAAAGCAGGCGATCTCGGAGGGAACGCGCGGGTGCACGTGCCACGCGTTGGAGGCCGGCAGGGAGAGGTACTCCGCAAAGCAGCCGTCCCGCTGCACGCCGATGCCGACGGTATTCGTGCAGAGGTGGCGCCGCCCGGCCCGGCAGCTCCTGCAGACGCCGCACACGATGTGACCTTCACCGGAAACACGCTCCCCGAGCTTGTACCCGCTGACGTTGGCGCCGATCCCGGCAATCCTGCCGACGAACTCGTGCCCGGCGACGACCGGCGGATGCAGGGTGCGCTGCGCCCATTCATCCCAGTTCCAGATGTGCAGGTCGGTCCCGCAGATTGCCGTCCGGGTGACCTTCACCAGCAGGTCGCTGCCCCCGATCCCGGGCACGGGCACATCGTCCATGACGAGTCCGGGGCCGGCCCGCTTCTTCACCAGGGCCTTCATGAGCGCGATTATAGCTTGAATCTGCGCGCTGACAACGCCTCGAGCATGTGCCGGGGCAGGTGGCGCACCAGGAACGCCTGCACGCCCGCGTGGCGGCCGACGCTGGTGAACGCCCGGGGCCTCCTCCTGCCCAGGATGTCGACAACGGCTTCCGCTACCACCGAGGGTTCCGGGCCGGCCATGATGAGCCTGTCGCGCACCTGCTTCACCCTCCCCACCGCGGCGCCATAGGGTGATGCCTTTCGCACCTGGCTCTCCTGCTGAAACGTTGTTGCGATGAACCAGGGAGCTACCAGCGCCACGTGGATGCCGTACTCCCGGACTTCCATGCGCAGGCATTCGGCAAAGGACCGCAGCGCCGACTTGCTGGCCGCGTAGAACGATGAAAATGCGCGGGGCGCCTCGCCCGCCATTGAGCCGATGAAAATCACCGCGCCTTTCCGACGGGTACGCATGCGCGGCAGGAGTGCCTGCGTGATCCTCACGGCTCCGAAGAAGTTGTCCTCGAACAGGGCGCGCACCCGGTCCGATGGGCGCCTCTTCCGCGGGTCCGATGGAGCCGCTGCCCGCGTTGTTCACCAGCACATCCACGGCGCGCACCTTGCGCAGCAGCGCCTCCACGCTGGCCTTCCTCGAAAAATCCAGGGGCAGGTAGCGGACGCCGGGGACCTTTTCTTCCGCGGCAAGGCGCTTCGGGTTCCGGCAGGTTCCCGTGACCTCCCAGCCATCGGCGGCAAGGGCTGCAGCGATGGCCCTGCCGATGCCCCGCGATGCACCTGTGACCAGGGCCGTGCCCCGCCGTAGTGTATCATTCATGACTTGCTCCATTCTTTCATGCAAGGGCTTCGATCAGTGCGGCAAACGCAGCCACTGCCCGGTCGTTGTCCTTCGTGGTGTGGCTGCACGATACCATGTCGCGGCCGTTGCGGGTGAGAACGCCATGGGCGTGCACGATGGCCGAGTACTCCTCGAGCAGCGCCCGCCGGGAGATGATCTCGGGGAAGACTTCGGGTCCGGTCAGGGGAACGCCGTGCGGGGCTGTCATCTCGGTGCGGACGATCCCCCCGAAATTGTAGGAAAAGAACCCGCATCCGCGTTCCGCGAACAGCCCGTTCAGCTTGTCCACCAGGTCCGAGGCAGCGAGGAACATCCGGTCCATGACACCGGGTTTCTCGAGCTCCAGGATCGTGTAGTACGCTGCTGCCGCTGAGAGGGTGTTGCCGGGAAGAGTGCCGGCGATGTATGCAAACGGCTTTCCGTCCGGGATCACCCCGACAGTGGCTGTTTCCATGACGTCCGCGCTGCCGCAGACCGCCCCGCACGAGGGCCATCCGCCCATCAGCGCCTTCCCCAGCGTGGTGAGATCCGGCTTCACGCCGAGGGCTTCCTGCGCCCCGCCGAGACCCATGCGGAGGCCCGTGACCACTTCGTCAAAGACGTACACGGCGCCGTGTCGGTGCGCGATCTCGATTGCCGCGGCGTGGAAGCCGTCTGCGAACGGGACGAGGCCCGATTCCCCGCCGACCGGCTCGCAGAAGACCGCGGCCACACCGCCCTGGGAGGCGTGCTCGGTGAATGCGCGGTCCAGCGCGTCCAGGTCATTCGGCGGCACGAGGACGGTGAGGTCCAGGATCTCGCCAGGAATGCCCTGGGAGACGAAACGGCCGCTCCCGGGGACTTCCATGTCCGTCATGAACTGGTCGCTCCAGCCGTGGTAGCCGGCGAGGAACTTGATGATCTTCTTCTTTCCCGTGTAGGAGCGCGCAATGCGCGCCGCGGCGGCGTTCGCCTCGGTGCCCGAGCAGGTGAAACGCACCCGCTCGATGGCCGGGAAATGGTGGATGATCTTTTCCGCGGCCTTCACCTCCATCTCGTCGGAGAACCCGTGGAACCAGGTCCTCCTGCCGATCAGGTCCATCATGCTCTTCCTCAGGCCCTCGTGGTTATGCCCCAGGATCAGCGGACCGCCCGGCAAGGATGTAGTCGACGTACTCGTTGCCGTCGACGTCCCACACCCGGCTTCCCTTCCCATGGTCCATGAAGAGCGGGTACGGGGTGCTCGGAGTCCATGCGTGCTCGATTCCCCTCGGGAGAACCGTGCCGGCCTGGTGGAAAAGCCGCGCCGAGCCGGTTGTGCGGGCCGTGAACTGCTTCATGAGTGAGGCACTCCTGCCGGGGTCGAGCTTCCGGGCTGGACGGGCGGCGAGTGCCCGCGTGCGGTCAACGATTTCCTGGTACTTCATGCCGCGGGAGTATACTTGATGGGGGTGGGTGCGTCGATTACACTCGGCCCGAAATGACTACGGCACAGCTTGAGGCCCTTCTCACCCGCATTGGCGGAACGCGCATCGGCGTCATCGGCGATTACTGCCTGGACGCGTACTGGACGCTGGACGCATCGCTCTCCGAGATTTCCATCGAGACAGGGCTTGCAACCAGGCCGGTTCGCAGCCAGCGGTACTCGCTGGGCGGCGCGGGAAATGTCGTCAACAATCTCGTCGCGCTCGGCGTCCGCACCGTGCATGCATTCGGCGTCGTGGGAAACGATCCCTTCGGCCGGGAAATGACGCGGATCCTGCGGTCTGCGGGCGTGGACATCCGCGGAGTATTCACCCAGGATGCGGGCTGGAACACTCCCGTGTACGCCAAGCCGGTGGAAGCCGGGGCGGAGCAGGCCAGGATCGATTTCGGGAATGCAAACAGTCTCGAGCCCGGTACAGGCGCCGCCCTGCTTGGTGCTGTGAGAACCGTCTTGCACGAGCTGGACCTCGTTGTCATCAACCAGCAGCTCCTGCACGGCATCCACACGCCTGAGCTCAGGACCAGCCTCGCGGACCTCATCAGCTCATCAGGAGCGCGTTTCATCTGCGACAGCAGGGCCTTCAGCGACAGCTACGTCGGCGCGGTGCGCAAGCTGAACGACAGGGAAGCGCTCCGACTCGTCGGGGTGCGGTGGGAACGGGAAGACCCGGTCCCGCGCGCAGACGCCGAGAGCGCAATGGAAACACTGTACGGGAGGTGGAAGACACCTGTCTTTCTGACCCGGGGCCCGCGAGGCATGCTCGTCCGCGGTGCCGACGGCGTGCACGGAATTCCCGGTCTCCAGATCGTGGGACGGATCGATACCGTGGGTGCCGGCGACAGCGCCCTTGCCGGCATCGCGGCTGCCCTGGCCGCGGGCGCTGATCCTGTTTCGGCGGCAACCCTGGGAAATTTCGCGGCAGGTGTCACCGTGAGGAAACTCTTCATCACCGGCACGGCGAGCCCCGGGGAAATCCTCGGGGTGGGGACAGATCCGGACTACGTCTTCAATCCCGAGCTCGCCGATGACTCGAGGGCCGCACGGTTTCCCGGTGAATCGGAGATCGAGATCACCGGTCCGGTGTTGGAGGCCATTCGTCCCACGCATGCAATTTTCGACAATGACGGCACGATCTCCACCCTGCGGGAGGGATGGGAGCAGATCATGGAGCCGGTCATGATCCGCTCCGTTCTCGGCGATGGGTGGAAGACTGCGGATCAGAAACTCTTTCTCACCGTGAAGGAAAGGGTGCAGGACTACATCGACATGACAACCGGCGTGCAGACCCTGGTGCAGATGCACGGACTGGTGGACATGGTCCGCGAGTTCGGGATCGTGCCGACGTCCCAGGTGAAGACCCCGGAAGTCTACAAGGAGCTGTACAACGAGGAGCTCCTGGCCATGGTCTCTCACCGAATCGCGAAACTGAAGAGGGGAGAGTTGTGCGTGGAGGACTACACTCTCAAGGGCGCACTCCCCATGCTCGCGGCGCTCCACGCGGCCGGCGTGAAGCTCTACCTTGCCAGCGGAACCGATGAGCCTGACCTTCTTGCCGAGGCGCAAGCGCTGGGACATGCAAGCCTCTTCGAGGGACGGATCCACGGGGCCGTGGGGGACGTCGCCAGAGAAGCAAAGAAGGTCGTGCTGGAAAGGATCCTTGCGGAGATCGGCGCCAGGGACGCCCGCACACTCGTGACGTTCGGGGACGGGCCCGTGGAGATGCGCGAAACGAAGCGCAGGGGCGGGCGGGCCATCGGTGTTGCCAGCGACGAGCTTCGCCGGTTCGGCTGGAACATGCGCAAGCGCACCCGCCTCATCCGCGCCGGGGCCGACCTTGTTGTCCCCGATTTCTCCCAATGGAAGAGTCTCTGCGGGGCTCTCGGGGTTCGCGCATGAGGTTCCCCTTCCTGGACCGCAGGAAGCTCCGCTTGAAGCCGCTCTCCGAGAGAAAGAACAAGGTACGTCTCCCCGACGATGCGGTGTTTCCGTCCTCCACGCCCCGCGCGCTTTCGCAGAGCGCGGCGGCATCGCTTCCCGAGGTCGTGGAGCGGGTGCGTGCCGCCCGCGCCGCCGGACGACCCGGTGATGTGCGCGTTCGGAGCCCACACCATCAAGAATGGCCTGGGACCAGTGCTTATCCACCTGATCAGGGAAGGATGGATCACGCACCTCGCAACCAACGGCGCGGGAATCATCCATGACTGGGAGCTGGCCTACCAGGGGAGCACCAGCGAGGACGTTCGGGAAAACGTGAGCCGGGGGGAGTTCGGCACCTGGGATGATACGGGGCGCTTCATCAATCTCGCCCTCCTCGTCGGGGCCTGGGAAGGGCTGGGATACGGGCAGTCGGTCGGAGCGCTCATCGCAAACCAGGGGCTGAACCTGCCTTCGGTGAATGAGCTCACCGCGGATGTCCCGCGGCTTCTCGACACCGATGCCGCGCAGGCAGCGGCAGGGGCGGACCTTCTCTTTGCCATGAAAGAGTTCGGGCTCCGCGAAGGACGCCTCGCGGTTCCCCATCCGTTCGCCCGGTACAGCGCCCAGGCAGCGGCCTTTACCGCCGGCATCCCCTTCACCGGGCACCCGATGATCGGCCATGACATCATCTACGAGCATCCCCTGAACAGCGGGGCGGCCGTGGGCCGTACTGCGCTCACCGATTTCCTCGTCTTTGCGGAGGGCGTGAGCAGGCTGGATGGCGGGGTGTACCTGTCCATCGGGTCGGCGGTCATGTCGCCGATGATTTTCGAGAAATCCCTTTCCATGGCGCGGAACATCAGCCTGCGGGAAGGGCGGACCATCGAGGGCCACTACATCTGCGTCGTGGACATCGCCGAATCGGCCTGGGACTGGAAAAGGGACGGGGAACCGCCCCCGACTGACCCCGCCTACTACCTGCGGTACCTGCAAGTCGTTTTCCCGCATGGGGGGCACGATGCGCTACGTGCAGGCAGACAACCGCGATTTCCTGCTCTCACTCCTGCAGGCGCTGCCGCCCGTCTCCCGTTGAGAAGACCGGCAATTGTCATGATTTCTCTTTTGCGATAGACTAGTCTGACAAAGTCCCTTACAACTTTTTCAGGAAAGAAGGATTCAGCATATGGCCAGGAAGATGGTGACCATCGACGGGAACACCGCCGCCGCTACGGTCGCGCACGCGACAAACGAGGTGATCGCGATTTACCCGATCACCCCGTCGTCCACCATGGGAGAGTCGGCGGACGAGTTCTCGGCGGAAGGCAGGAAGAACATCTGGGGCACCGTCCCGACGGTGGTCGAGATGCAGTCCGAGGCCGGCGCGGCGGGCGCCGTGCACGGCGCGCTCACCACGGGCGCCCTGACGACGACCTTCACCGCCTCCCAGGGCCTGCTCCTGATGATCCCCAACATGTACAAGATCGCCGGCGAGCTCACGCCCACCGTGTTCCACATCGCCGCGCGCGCCCTTGCCACGCACGCCCTTTCCATCTTCGGCGATCACGAGGACGTCATGGCCTGCCGGTCCACCGGCTGGGCAATGCTCTGCGCCAACAACGCCCAGGAGATCATGGACTGCGCCCTGATCGCCCAGGCGGCGACCCTGGAGTCCCGCATCCCCTTCCTGCACTTCTTCGACGGCTTCCGCTCCTACATGGAGATCCAGAAGATCGAGCAGCTCTCGGAGGACGACATGCGCGCCATGGTCACCGACGAGCTGGTGGCGGCGCACCGGGCGCGGGCGCTGAACCCCGAGCGCCCGACGATCAAGGGCACCTCGCAGAACCCCGACGTGTATTTTGCCGGGCGCGAGACGGTGAACAAGTACTACGACGCGGTCCCGGGCATCGTGCAGAAGGCCATGGACAAGCTCGCGAAGCTCGTCGGGCGGCAGTACAAGCTCTTCGACTACGTCGGGGCCCCCGATGCGGAGCGCGTCATCGTCATCATGGGCAACGGCGCGGAGACCGCGGAAGAGGCCGCGGAGTACCTCGTGGCCAAGGGCGAGAAGGTCGGCGTGCTGAAAGTCCGGCTGTTCCGCCCGTTCAGCCTGGAGCACTTTGCCAGGCACTGCCGAAGACCGTCAAAGCCATCGCGGTCCTGGACCGAACGAAGGAGCCCGGCGCCCTCGGCGAGCCCCTGTACGAGGACGTGCGCACGGCGATCGGCGAGGCCATGTCCACGGGCCTGCTGAAGATGAAGGACTACCCGGTCGTCATCGGCGGCCGCTACGGCCTGGGCTCCTACGAGTTCACCGGAGCCATGGCCAAGGGCGTGTTCGACCAGCTTTCCGAGAAGAGCCCGAAGAACCACTTCACCATCGGCATCAACGACGACGTGACGCACACCAGCCTTCCCTTCGATCCAGCGTTCTCCTCCGAGCCGGCCGGCGTGCACCGCGCGATGTTCTACGGCCTGGGCGCGGACGGCACCATCGGTGCCAACAAGAACTCGATCAAGATCATCGGCAAGGCCACGGACAACTACGTCCAGGGCTATTTCGTCCTGGACTCCAAGAAGTCGGGTTCCACGACCATCTCCCACCTCCGCTTCGGCAAGAAGCCGATCAAGAGCACCTACCTCATCTCCAAGGCGAGCTTCCTCGCCTGCCACAAGTTCAGCTTCCTCGACCGTCTGGACATGCTCTCCCAGGCCGACGAGGGGGCCGTGTTCCTGCTGAACTCCCCGTTCTCCAAGGACGAGGTGTGGGGAAAGATCCCGGTGGAGGTGCAGAAGCAGATCATCGACAAGAAGCTGAAGTTCTACGTCATCAACGGCACGAAGATCGCCGACGAGGTCGGCCTGCGCGGCAGGATCAACGTGACCATGCAGACCGCGTTCTTCCTCATCTCCGGGGTCCTGGAAGAATCGAAGGCGCTGGAGCTCATCAAGACCGCCATCGAGGACACCTACGGCAACAAGGGCCGCGACATCGTCGAGATGAACATGAAGGCGGTGGAAACCACCCGCAGCCGCATCGAGAGGGTCGAGTACCCCGCGCACACCGAGGGAGCCCTGCACATGCTGCCCCCGGTTCCCGCGCAGGCGCCCGAGTTCGTGCGCTCCGTGACCGCGGCGATCATTGCCGGGCAAGGGAGAGACGCTGCCTGTTTCCAAGCTGCCGGACGACGGCACGTGGCCCACGGGAACGACGAAATGGGAGAAGCGCAGCATCGCGGAAGACATCCCGGTCTGGGATTCCGAGACTTGCATCCAGTGCGGCGAGTGCTCCATGGTCTGCCCCCACGCGGTCATCCGCATGAAAGCCTACGATCCCGCTCTTCTGAAAAAGGCCCCGGCCATCCTTCAAGTCCATCGACGCGAAGGGCAAGGAGTTCGAGGGAATGAAGTTCACCCTCCAGGTCTCCTCCCTGGACTGCACCGGATGCGGCGTCTGCGTGAGCGCCTGCCCCTCTTTCAAGAAGGTCAACGGCGAGAAGACCGACAAGAAGGCGATCAACATGTCGCCCCAGCTTCCCGCTGCGGGACCAGGAGGCGGAGAACTGGGAGTTCTTCCTCTCGCTTCCCGAAGTGGACCCGAAGCTCATCAAGCGGAACACCATCAAGGGCTCGCAGTTCATCCAGCCGCTGTTCGAGTTCTCCGGCGCGTGCGCCGGCTGCGGAGAGACACCCTACGTGAAGCTCATGAGCCAGCTCTACGGCGACCGGGCGGTCATCGGCAACGCAACGGGCTGCTCCTCCATCTACGGCGGGAACCTTCCCACCACGCCGTACACCAAGCGCGCCGACGGCCGCGGCCCGTCGTGGTCGAACTCGCTGTTCGAGGACGCCGCGGAGTTCGGATTCGGGATGCGGCTGACCTCGGACAAGCTGTTCGAGTTCGGCAACGAGCTGATCGACGCCATCGTGGCAAGCGGAAAGTCCACCGCCCCGTGGCGCTGCTGCAGCAGATTCGCTCCGCGGACCAGTCCACGCAGGAGGGCATCGAGGCGCAGCGCGCGCGTGTGACGGATCTGAAAAAGGCGCTGGCCAAACCGGGTTCCGACCTGGAAAAGAGGCTCCTTTCCGCGGCGGACTACCTGATCAAGAGATCGGTGTGGATCCTCGGCGGAGACGGCTGGGCCTACGACATCGGCTACGGCGGCCTGGATCACGTCATTGCCTCGGACCGCAAGGTCAACATCCTCGTCCTGGACACCCAGGTGTACTCCAACACCGGCGGGCAGATGTCCAAGGCAACACCCGTGGGCGCGATCGCGAAGTTTGCCGCGGGCGGGAAGCCCACGGGCAAGAAGGACCTCGGCATGATGGCGATGGCCTACGGCAGCGTCTACGTCGCCCGCGTGGCCTTCGGCGCCAACAGGCTGCAGACCATCAAGGCCTTCAACGAGGCCGACGCGTATCCGGGCCCGGCCGTTATCATTGCCTACAGCCATTGCATCAACCACGGCTATGATTTGCGGAAGGGCATCAGCCAGCAGAAGCTCGCCGTCGACTCCGGCGCCTGGACGCTGTTCCGCTACAACCCGCAGCTGAAGGCGGAAGGAAAGAATCCCGCTGATCCTCGACTCGAAGGAGCCGACGGCGGACATCGGCGATTACATGTACAACGAGATCAGGTTCCGGGCGCTGAAGCAGGCCGGGCCCGAGCGGGCCGCCGAGCTCCTGGAAGTTGCGCGCAGGGACGCGAAAGAGCGCTACGCGTTCTACAAGTACCTGGCGGACAGGCCGTAGCCATGGAAGGCGAGGGCGAGCGAATGGCCAGGGACGGCATCGGAAGCGAGCGCCGTAGCCATGGAAGCGCAGCATGCCGAAGGGCGGCGCGCAGGACGGCGAGAGCGTGGGGAGATGTGAGAACAGGTGTCTGATTTGACCTGGGACACCCTGGACGAGCGTTCCTTGCCGTCGTGGTACGAGGACGCAAAGCTGGGGATCATGTTCACCTGGGGGCCCTTCGCCGTGCCGGCGTGGGCTCCCCTCGTCCGGAGATCCGCCCCGGGTGATCGCCGAGAATGGCTGGGAGTACCTGTTCACGCACGATCCCCGCGCGGAATGGTACGGCAACGGCATGCTCATCGCGGGCAGCCCGACCTACCATCATCATCGCTCGGCTTGGGGCCGGATGGGCCGCTACGACATGTTTACCCGGACTTTCCGCCAGGGGCTGAGGGACTGGGACACAGCCGATGCGCTGGGAGCGATTGCCGGCAGCGGAGCGCGCTACCTCGTGGTCTCCGCCAAGCACCACGACGGGTTCGCGCTATGGCCCGCGCGGAGGCGAAACCCCCGCAAGCGCGGCTGGCAGGTCTCCCGCGACGTCCTCGGCGAGCTCGCCGAGGGGGCGCGCGCCCGCGGGATGAGGTTCGGCGTGTACTACTCTTCCGGGACTGGACTGGACCTTCGGCGGAACGCCGATCAGGAGCCTCGCGGACCTTACAGCTGCGATCCCCCGCACGAAAAGCTACGCCGCCTACGTGGACGCTCAGTGGAGAGAGCTGATCGCGCGCTATTCCCCGTCGATTCTCTGGGGCGATATCGGCAGCCCCGCCGCGCAGGACCTGCTGTCGCTGTTCTCAGACTATTACGAGACGGTGCCCGATGGCGTCATCAATGACCGCTTTGGCCAGCCCGATCTCGAAGAGCCCGGCAATTACGGCCGCCGAATCGCCCGCATCATGGCGCGGCTTTTCTCAGGCCGTGCAGCGCGCCTGCCGGCCCGCGCGAGCACGGCTCTTCCCGTGAGGCACGCGGATTTCCACACCGTGGACTCGGACGGGCTGCCGCCTGACACCGGCGGCCCCTGGGAGTGCGTGCGGCCGGTCGGCTGTTCGCTTGGTCATTCCGCCGGCGAGACGGAGGACCAGGTGCCGACTGTGCCGGCCCTCGTGCGCCTGCTCTGCGACGTGACGGCCCGGGGCGGCAACCTGCTTCTTGGCGTAGGCCCGCGGGCTGACGGGTCACTAAGCCCCTTGCAGGCTTCCCGGCTTGCGGGCCTGGGGCACTGGCTGAAACTCAACGGCGAGGCGATTTTCGGGTCCCGCCCCTGGGGTGAGGTGGAGAGCGCAACCGAGGACGGGATCGAGGTGCGCTACACGTGCAGGGGCATGACGACCTACGCCCTGCTGCTGGGAACTCCTGCCGGGCGCACGATCGTGCTGCCGTCACTGCGGCTGCTGCCCTATGCGGGCCTTCGCATTCTCGGTTCAATCGGGTACACGACGTGGTTCCAGGAGGGCAAGGACATCCACATCCGGCTCACCGAGCCGCTCCGGGAGTCCCCCGCCCACGTGATCAGCATCACGCCGAAGCCGCGCGCCTAGGAGTCTGTCGGACTGAAGTCGCGGGGCGCTTCGAGATTTCGGGTGCCGCGAAGCAGCCTGCCTGTTTCAAAATAAGGCGGGATCTCGGACTTCCGATAATCGGCGTTTCCGCGGAAACGCGCTCGGGCCTGCGGGAACTCTATTGAGGCCCGGCGTGATAGAGTCTGCGGGTCGCAGAAAACCTTGTGAACGTGGATCGCGACACGCCGATGTTGCTCCCCGCCGATCTGCGGCAGTGGGTTCCCGAGGATGACCTGGTGCACTTTGTCATCAACGCGGTGGAGACGATGAAGTTGCCCGCGCTGAGCGTGAACGAGCGCGGGAGCGGCAGCAAGCAGTATCCACCACGTGTGATGCTGGCGTTGCTGATTTACTGCTACGCCAACAGCATTTTCGGCTCGCGGCGTATTGAGCGGGCTACCTACCGTGACGTCGCCATGCGCTATCTGACGGGGATACCCACCCGGACCATGACACCATTTGCGCATTTCGTCGGGGAAACGGGGAAGCGGTCAGACAGGCATTTGCCGGTGCTGCAGTTGGCCCGCCAAATGGGGCTGATGAAGCTGGGCACCGTCAGCGTGGATGGAACCCACATGAAGGCCAACGCCTCCAAACACAAGAGCCTGCGCTACGATCGAGCGGGACAGTTGGAGAAACTTCTACGCAAGGACATCGAGGCTCTTCTGGCTCGGGCCGAGAATGCTGACCGCCAGGAGACGGCGGATGAGCAGAAGTTGCCTCGAGAGATTGCGCGGCGCGAGGCGTTGCTGCAGAAGATGCGCTGGGCACGAGAGGAACTGGAAAAGCGGACCAAGGCTGAGGAGGAACAGAAGGGGCTTACCGACAACGCTCAACGGCCCGAGGGCGGAGGGGGCAGCGCCGCGGGGAGGCCGGAAAGCTCGAAGCAGATCAACCTCACCGATGCCGATAGCGCGTTGATGCGCAAGAGTCGCCACGACAGCTACCAGCAGGCGTACAACGCACAAGTAGTCGTGGAGGCGGAAGGGGCCCAACTCATTCTGGCCACCGATGTGCTCACCACTCCCAGTGATGCGAATGAGTTGGAAGTGGCGTTGAAAAAAGTTGAGCAATCAGTCGGGCCTGTCCAGCGGATGTTGGCCGACGGAGGATACGTCAACGCACAGGCCATCGGGAATGTGGGACAGAAGGTGGACCTGTATGTCGCGATCGCCCGAGCCGACCACTCCTATCGGCGCTATGACTTTCGACCACCGAAGAAGAAGCAAGCCAAGAAACTGACTGATCAGCGGCTGGTGGCCATGCGGAAAAAAGTGACCAGCCCCGAAGGCAAGCGCATCTACCGCAGACGTGCTGCCACCGTGGAGCCAGTTTTTGGCGTGATCAAGGGAGCTCTGGGCATGCGGCAGTTTCTCCTTCGCGGTTTGGAGAAAGTCCGTATCGAATGGGACCTGATCTGCCTGGCGTACAACACAAAGAGACTCTGGAAGCTCGCACAAGCATGAAGGTGAAACCCGCCAGAATCCAAAAGGGAATGAGCCCCTCGAAGGGCCGATCCTGGAAATCGTTCCAGAGTCCTGTCCCCTGCAATCGGACGTTCAGTCCGACAGGCTCCTAGGGGCGCGTAGGGCGTAGATCCCCAGTTTGGCTTTGGCCTGAGGGAGCTACGCGGGACACCGACGGAATGGCTGCCAGGGGGGCACCTGGCATACTTCAGGTGAGCGCCCGTATGCCCCAAGAATGATGACCGCACTGTTGCTCTACGGGTACTGCGTGGGGGAATACTCCTCGCGACGGGCTGCCAACGTGCCGCGCTGGTGAACTGCCTCTACATCCAAGCCTGCAACGCACAGATCATCGTGGATGAAGCCCATCAAGTGATCATCGCCCACGGGGTGAGCACCCAGTCCCCGGACCAGGAGTACAGCGTGCGGGCTTCGATGCGAGAGAAGCTGAGCAAGGGGCAGGGGAAGACTGTCTACTCTTGGCGCAAGGTGATCGTAGAACCTGTGTTTGGCCAAATCGAACAGGGGCGCGGATTCCGTCGCTTCTCACAACGTGGGCAGACGAAGGTTCGGTGCGAATGGGCGTTGGTTCTGCAGTGATTCTTTGAAACGAACGTACAGAGGCGGACATACAATCTGTAGTTAGAAATCGACTACATTCGCCATTGTGGAAACGGCGGCCTGCAGAATTCAGATCCTGCAGGCCAGTCCGTGGCATGCGCCACGTAGTCCTGATTTCGGCCACGGTAGTCCGTGGCATTCGCGGCCACGGTAGTGGCATTCGCGCACCGCACCGCTCCGGTCTTCACGCCTCCGATGACAGCCTGCGGAAGGTAGCCTTCAGCTCCGCGCACGCGCTGGTGAACACGCCGAAAAGCTCGTCGTAGGCTTGCTGTGCCCCCGCATTCGGGTGATAGATCTTCTGAAACCGCACGAGGCTTTCCGCGGCATTCGCGGGGCTGTCGAATTCCTCCAGCCCGTAAAACCCTACGCATGCATTGCCCACGAGGTCTGACTCTTCCTGCTCGGGGAGAAGCACCTTCTTTCCCGTGATGTCGGCGCGGGCCTGGCACCACAGGGGCAGGCGGGCAAGGCCACCCGTCACCCGCAGGTCACCGACGCGGCATCCGACGTCCTCCATCACGCCGAGCACGGACCTCACGGCGAACCCGCTGGACTCCACCACCGCGCGCATCATTTCGCCCTTGCCGTGGCTCAGCGTCAGACCGAGGAACGCCCCGCGCATGTGCGAGTCCCAAAGGGCAAACCGCTCAGGGGTCAGGAAGGGAAGGAACAGCAACCGGCGCGCGCCCGGGGGTGAAGCTGCGGCCTCCCTGAGGAGGGAGTCGATCTCCCCCCGCCCGGCGCCAAGCGCGCGGGCGGCCCAGTCCAGCGCCGCCCCGGAGGACGAGATGATCGCCGACACGTTGAACGATCCGCTCACGACGTGGGGGAAGCACAGGAGACGCTTGTCGTGAACGGGAGCGGGCCAGCACAGGTTGATCCCTTCGGAGGTCCCGGCACGGTCGCAGGCGCGGCCCGTCTGTGTTGCCGCGGTCCCGATGATGGACATGATGAAGTCCGGCCCACCGGCGATCACTGGCAGACCCGCGGGGATGCCCAGCGTCTCCTCCGCTTCGGTGCCCACGGTCCCGACAAGGTCTCCGACATCGACGAATGGCGGGAACTTTTCCTGTTCCATTCGAAGGTGCGGTATAGCGGCCTCGTTCCAGAAGAAATCGCGGAACATCTGCGTGGGGACGATGCGCACCGCGTTGCGCGTCAGGAAGAAGGTGATGTACTCGGCGCACGGCAGAAACCAGCGAGTGCGCTCGTAGATCTCCGGTTTGTGCCTCATGATCCAGAATGCCTTCGGCAGGTAAAAGGAAGCGTCCAGAGGCGTATCGGAGAACTCTGCGATCAGGTCTGCCTCTTCCTCCGCGCGGCGATCCATCCATGTCATCGCGAAGTCCAGCGGGTCACCTTCCGCGTCCACCGGGACCAGGGTCGGCCCGTTGGCGCTCACGACCACGCCGCGGATGCGGCCTTTTTCCCGCAGGCCGAGCTGCGCCGTGACCATTGCGATGCCCGACAGCCAGGTGTTCGCGTCACATTCGCGCCGGTCCGGGTCCCGTGTCTCCACCATGCGGACGGGGACCTGGGCGCTGGCCAGGACCTTGCCCCCGATGGTGACGACCGCAGCCTTGAGGAAAGTCGTGCCGATGTCGTACGCCAGGATCATAGTGGCGTGAGAATATCATGGACCGCGCGGCTGCCGCCACTCCTGACTTTTGACTTGTGCGTTTTTACGCAATTTTATACAGCCATTTCTTCGAGGCAGGGAGCATTTCCCGACCGGCGGTGAAAGCCCGCAACCTGGAGAGCGCCGCAGAGAGCCGCGCTCGAGGTGGAAACGGTGAGATTCCGTTGCCGACAGTACAGTCTGGATGGGAGAAGGAAGGACGCATGGGGCCGGAGTCCGTCATTGAGGCGCGAAGCCTCGGTTTCTCGTTCAATCGAAAAGCCGTCATCGATTCTCTTTCGTTCACCAGTTTCATCAGGGTCGTTCATCACGTTTCTCGGCCCGTCCGGCTGCGGAAAGACGACCCTTCTCAACCTGATTGCCGGAATCTACAAACCCGTGACTGGCAGCCTGCAGGTCCGCACCAGCCGCATTTCATTCGTGTTTCAAAACGATGCCCTCCTCTCGTGGCGCACGACCCTCGGCAACGTGCTGCTCCCTTTCGAGCTGGCCGGGAGGCGGATCGACAATGAGCTGCGCACCCGCGCCGTGAAGGTGCTCGATGACCTGGGGCTCGGCGGGATGCGAGGAGTATTTCCCGTCCCAGCTCTCGGGAGGCATGAAGAAGAGGGTCGAGCTCGCGCGGGCGCTGGTCACCGAGCCGGAGCTCCTGATCCTGGACGAGCCATTTTCTTCCCTGGACATCATCACGCGGGAGAAGCTGAACATCCTCCTCCGCGCGCTGCACCGCCGAACGCGCTGTACGGTGGTCATGGTGACGCATTCGGTGGAGGAGGCCTGCTTCCTCTCCGACCGGATCATCGTGTTTTCATCGTTGCCCGCGCAGGTCATCGACGAACAGGAGCTGGGCAAGAACGGAGATGAGCCGCCCGACCAGTACCTGCTCTCCCAGTCCGAACGGGACGTCGCCGCGGGGATCCGCAGGCACGCGCGCGTGCTCTGGGCGGCGCTTCCCGAAGCCATTCGCCGCACGAGCCGCGAGTTGGACGAGGAGCGTGACGCAGAGGCCGCGGAAGGCAGGGGACGGATCCTTCGCCGGTTCTACGGGTGGATGCTTCTCCCGCTGGAGCTTGTCGCCCTGTATTTCATCCTCGTGTTTCTCAAGGTGCGTCTCCCCATCCCGGACTACATCCTCCCCCATCCATGGGGGATCCTCATCCGGTTCGCCCAGACCCTCGCCGACGGGTCGATCCTCGCGGACCTGGGCATGACGGTCTACGAATCTCTTGTCGGATTCGCCGTGGCGTTCGTGGTGACCCTGGCGCTGGGGTACGCCATCGCGCGGTCGCGCCTGCTGTCCCGGCTCGCTGATGCCCTACCTCATCGCCTCAAACACGATCCCCTCCATAGCGCTGGCTCCCTTTCTCGTGTTGTGGTTCGGATTCGGCGCGACACCGCGCATCATCACATCGGTCATCGTGATCTTCTTTCCGATGCTCATTACCAATATTTCGGCCGTGGGCATCGCCCAGAAGCGTCTTGCCCAGCTTCTCGCTTTTTTCCGCCCGCCGCGCTGGCAGAGATTCGCCCATTTCGAGCTGCCGGCGGCGCTTCCCATGATCGCCGGCGGAGTCAAGGTATCCATCACCCTGTCGGTGATCGGCGCGGTTGTCGGCGAGTTCGTCTCGGGCAGCAGGGGCCTGGGCTCTCTTGTCAGCATTGCAAAGGCAAACTTCGACGTTCAGCTCATGTTCGTCGGCCTCTTGTGGCTCGTCATCCTCGGTCTTGCATATTACGCTGCAGCGAGCGCCGGCTACCGGCTGGCGGCCCGTGGTATCCGCTAGGAGGTTTCACATGAATGGAAAATCAGCGGCGGTCTTCGCCGCCTGCGTGCTTTCAGCGGCCCTCTCATGGGCCGGCGGCCCGGAGAAGGTGCGCCTTGCCATCGGATACATTCCCCACGTGCAGTTCACACCCTTGTACGTGGGAATCGACAAGGGCTTCTACCGTGACGCAGGCATCGAGCTCGAGCTCAATTTCGGATTCCAGTACGACGTCTTCTCCCTCCTTGCTGCCGGCAGGATCGACATCGGCCTTTCCGATTCCGATCAGCTGGTGATCGCGGGCTCGAAGGACCTCGGACTGCAGGCCATCTTCCAGTATTACCAGAAGTACCCGGTGTCCATCGTGGCCAGGGCTGCCGCCGTGGCGGTGCCCGCGGACCTGAAAGGCAGGAAGATCGGGACCCCGGAGATGTCCGGTACCTCCTGGATCGGCCTGCAGCTCTTCCTGAAAAAGTATGGCCTTGAGAAATCAGTGGAGATCGAGAAGATCGGCTACACCCAGGAGCCGACCCTGCTCAGCGGCAGGGCGGACGCAGTGGTCTGCTTTCTGAACAACGAACCGGTGGCCATGAGGGCCGAGGGAATTCAGCTTCGGCAATGGGACGTGAAGGACTGGAGCGACATGGTGGGCGCCTCGTTCATCAGTTCCCGATCCATCATCGCTTCACGCGGCGACGTCCTCGCGCGCTTCGTGCGGGCAACACAGAAGGCAATGGAGTTCACGGTTCGCAACCGGGATGAATCCATGCAGATTGCCCTGAAGAACGTGGGCAACGTGAAGAAGGAAGACGAGCCGCTGTTCCGCCTCCGCCTGGATGCCACCTGCGACCTGTTTCCGAGCCCTCAGGGATACGGGGCCCTGGACGAGGGACGCTACACGCGCTCCATCGCGGAGCTCGCCTCGCTGGGCCTCATCCCCTCGACGTATCCCGCGGAGAAGATCCTGAGGCAGTTCTGATCCGGGAAGTGACAAGCCCTGCAGCCATCAGGACGCTCCACGCCGCGGCGGTTTTCAGCGCGTCCCCAATGATGAAGGGCGCAAATCCGAGTGCAACCGCCCTGCCCATGCCGGTGAAGATGCCCAGCCATGCAAGGCCGGGCACGTACACGACAAGGCCCGCGGCCGCCAGAGTGAGCAGGAGGCCGCCCGGCTTCATTTCCGCTTTCCTTTCCGAGAGAAGTCCTGCAACGAACGCCGAAGCAACGCAGCCCACGAGGTACCCGCCGGTCGGGCCCAAAAGGTGCGCAACGCCCGCCGTGCCGCCTGAGAAGAACGGCAGCCCGAAAGATCCCTCGGCAATGTAGGCAATCACGGCGAGGGCGCCGCGGCCGCTGCCCAGCAGGCAGCCCGCCAGCAACACGGCGAAGGTTTGCAGAGTCACAGGGACGGGAGTGAAGGGGAGGGGAATGGCAGCCTGGGCGCTGACGGCGATCAGCAGGGAGAATCCGCCAACCAGGGCCGCGTCGAACACCCGGGCCATGCGCGGGCTGGCGGGACGGACAAGATCAGCGGAAACAGGCGAAGCCATGGGTCACCTCCTCGCCGAGGGTAGCTGAGAAAGGGCGCTGGTTTCAAGTCCACGCGTCTCTCGTTGTCAAAACTCGACAGTGCCAGAGCTCCATGGAAATGTCCCCGCCTTGACTTTCGGCCCGCCGCGCGGAATCCTGTTGCCTCGAACAACGGAATGAAGCTGAAACGCACAAGCCTCCCGCCTCGGCCGGGCTATTTCGCACAGCGGCAGGTCAGGCCTGGTGAGCTGCCCGCCATCATGAGGAAGCACATCGCCACGGGCACCATGGGCTCCACCTGGGGCACCGTCATAACGGGGATCATCTACGTCTACTTCGGGAATGCCGTGGGGCTGACACGCCTTCAGTGGGGCATTGTCGGGGGCATCAGCTCCTGCGTCGTCGTCATGCAGCCTCTGGGCACGCTCCTCGCGGAGCGGATCGGCTCGCGCCGGCTGGTATGGTTCTGGACCGCGCTTGCCGACAGGGCGCTTCGCATGATCGGCATCCTCGGGGCATTTCTCCTCTGGCGCGCCGGGCAGCACGGCGGGATACCTGGTTTTCATGGCCGCCGTCTGCCTGGGACCATTCATTGGAAATCTTTCTCCCGGGCCGTGGTACGGGTGGCTGTGCACGATCATTCCCCAGGAAGTGCAGGGAACCTTCTGGGGCAGGCGCGACAGCTGGATTTCCCTGGTTGTCATTCTCGTCACGCTGCCCTCGGGCCTGCTCATGGACCTCGTGCCTCGCGAAGCCAAGCTCCAGACATCCATGCTCATCCTCGTTACCGTGAGCCTCCTTGGCTTCCTGGACCTTCTGATCCATGGGACTTTGCCCGAGCCACCGTCGCAGGAGGAGGTTCGGCGGGGCACTTTTGCGGGAGTTCTGGCTCCCCTCCGTGACCGCCGCTTCCGTCCATGGCTCATCTTCACGGCCGCATGGAACTTCAGCCTGCTCGTGGGAGGCGCACTGGCCCCGCTGTATTTCATGGAGAACCTGGGATTCAAGGACAACCTTCTCGGCGGGATGATCGCCGTGACGATCCTGGGCCTTTTGGGCACCCTGGTTGCGGCGCGGAGCGTTGGCAGGATGGTCGACAGGCGCGGCGTGAAATGGGTTCTCGCAGGCGCGCACCTTCTCTGGTCCTTCGTGCCGGCGATCTGGCTTTTCGCAGTGCCGGCCAGCGCGCTGTTCTGGGTGGGGCTGGCCGGAGTCGTGGGCGGGGTTTTCTCAGCCGCCGCCGCCAACGCCAGCGTGAAGCTTGCAACACGGTTCCCGGCGCCCGAGGACAGCGGCATGTACATGGCCGTTTCGACGACAATCGGCAGCATTGCCGGCGGACTGGGCACCCTGGCCGCGGGGATATTTCTCAGCGTGATGGACACGTGGACAGCACGGATTTTCGGGCACGTTGTGAGCGCGTTTCCGCTGCTGTTCGCGGCGTCAACCGTTCTTCGCTTTGCGACAGTCTTCCTGTTCCTGCCGAGGGTCCGGGCAACTCCCTCGCAGCGGCCGGACCAGTCCTTCCTGCTCCCGATGTTCTTCGAAGGGCTGCCCGGGGTGGCGCGAAACCTGAGACGGCGCGGGTGACCCCTGCGCTCCTGCCTAGTCTTCCCCCTTCTCGTAGTTCCTGCCGTCCCAGGCAGGGGCCCGGGACCTGCCCACGAGTCCCGCCAGCACGACGACGGCCAGGACGTACGGGAACATCTGCACGAACTGGCTGGGGATCGGGATCCGCGACTCGAAGATGATGCGGAACGTATCCGCGTACCCGAACAGCAGGGACGCAAGCACCGCGCCCGAGGGGGTCCCACCTGCCGAAGATCACCGCGGCAAGGGCGATGAAGCCGCGGCCCGCCACCATGCCGGTGATCCACTTGTCGGCGAACAGCGTGGCGGAGGCAACCCCGCACAGCGCCCCGCTGATGAGCACACCTGCGTACCGCATCGCGGTCACGTTGACCCCCAGGGTGTCCGCCGCCTCGGGGTTTTCCCCGACGCTGCGCAGCCGCAGGCCGAACACGGTCTTGTACAGGACGAACCAGGCCAGCGACCACCACGGGGATGAGCCAGAAGGCCAGGGAATTGACGCCGAAGAGCTTCGGGAACAGGTAGGGATTGAGCTTGGACTGGGTCTCGGCGCCGAAGAAGCTCTGGCAGAGGAACCGGGACAGGCCGATGGTGAACACGTTGATGGCCACGCCGGAGACGACGTGATCCACCTTGAAGGTGATGGTGACCACGGCGTGGATGAGGCTCACCAGGATCCCCGTGAGGATGGCCACCAGCAGCCCGACCCAGACGCTCTGGAAGGTGATGGCGCCCCACACCAGCGTCAGTGCCGTTACGCCCATGATGCCTTCCAGCGCGATGTTCACCACGCCGGCCCGCTCGGAGATACACGCCGCCGAGCGCCGCGAAGGCGATGGGCGAGGAGATCTCCAGTCCCTTGGCCAGGAAGTAAAGATGACGAGAAGCCCATCAGCCCAGCTCCTTCTTGCGCAGGGAACGCACGGCGCGGACGACCACCGCGTTGATCGCCACGATGAAGAGGATCATCAGGCCCTGGATGGCGTAGGTGACCGAGTTGGGCACCTTGGTGGACAGCTGCAGCCCGTAGCCCGCCTGCTTGAGGAACGCGAACAGCAGGGAGGAGAAAACGACGCCGACCGGGTGGTTCTGGGCGATCAGCGAGATGGCGATCCCGTCGAAGCCCAGCCCGGAGGCGATGTTGTAGGTGTAGAACCCGCGGATGGCGAAGATCTCCTGCAGGCCGATGAGCCCTGCAATCGCCCCCGAGAGGAGGAATGCGCTGATCTGCACCCTCTTGCACCTTGATGCCGGCGTAGCGCGACACGTCCACCGACGTTCCCACGGCGCGGATCTCGAAGCCCTGCCGGGTGCGGAAGAGGAGGAACCAGATCACGACGCCCATGATGATCGCCACGATGAGGCTGTAGTCGAGGTAGACGTAGTCGGGGACCTTCCAGCCGATGGAGCGGAAGAACCCGTTGAGCTTTCCGAACAAGGCCGTGGGCAGGATCTTCTTCGTCTGCGGCTCCAGGCTCACGCCCTTCGCCATTCCGCTGAGCGGGACCGTTGACGAGGAAGTTCACCAGGGCGAGCCCGATGTTGTTGAACATGATCGTAGTGATCACTTCGTTGATGCCGCGTACCGCCTTGAGGACCGCGGGCACCAGGGCCCAGAGCGCGCCGCCGGCCATTGCGGCGACAACCAGACGGGAACGTGCAGGACCGGCGGCAGGTGCAGGTAGATGCCCGCCAGGGCACCGGTCAGCCCGCCGACGAAATACTGGCCCTCGTTGCCGATGTTGAACACCCCCGCGCGGAAGGCGATGGCAATCGAGAGCCCCGAAAGGTAGTAGGGGATGGCAGATCGACAGCACCGACGCGAGCTTGGCGGCGTTGCTCAGGCTGAACTTGTAGACGGCGCTCGATGGCCTTCAGCGGGCTCTCCTTCATGAGCACCACGATCGCCAGGAGCACGACCATGGAGGCGAGGAACCCGATGAACGGCGCAGACTGCGAGAGCAGGATGTCGCCGCTGAAACGGCGCCTAGGCTGGGACATCGCTTTTTCCCCCTGTCATCGCGAGACCCACTTCCTCCCGCACCGCTTTCTCGTGCGGGAACTCGCGGACGATCTTGCCCTTGAAGATGACGCCGATACGGTCGGAAAGCGCGAGCAGCTCGTCGAGGTCGGCCGAGACCAGCAGCACCGCCTTTCCCTCGGAGCGCGCCTTCATGATCTGGCGATGGATGAACTCGGTTGCCCCGATGTCCACGCCCGCGCGTGGGCTGCGAGGCCACCAGGAGACGCGGCTCGGCGGAGAGCTCGCGGGCGACCACCGCCTTCTGCTGGTTGCCGCCGGACAGGGCGTTTGCCGGGGTGTTCTCGGACGGCGTGCGGATGTCGTACTGCGCGATGATCCGCGCGCGCCGACTCGCGCACCGCGCGGGTGTTCACCAGCTGCAATCGCGTGGCGAACGGCGGCTTGTCGTGGCGACCCAGGGTGAGGTTCGTGGCGATGGAGAAGGGAAGGAGCAGGCCGTACTTCAGGCGGTCCTCCGGGATGTGCGCGATGCCCTTCTCCCGCCGCTTTCGCACGCTCCAGCGGCGCGCGCTGACGCCTTCCAGGAGGATGTCGCCCGATTCGATGTCCGACGCCCTCGGCGATGGCGTGCACGAGCTCGCTCTGCCCGTTGCCCTCCACCCCGGCGATGCCGTAGATCTCCCCTGCCCTGACGGAAAAGGATATCCCGTCCACCGCGGCGAAGCCCGCGGGCGCTTCGAACCTTGAGGTCGCGCACCTCCAGCACGGTCCGCCCGGCCTCGAGCGTCCGGCCGGTCCACCTCCATGAGCACCGGCTTTCCGACCATGAGCTCGGCGATCATGGGCTTGGTGACGCCCGCGCGGTCCATGGTCCGCACGATCTTTCCCTGGCGGATCACCGTGATCCGGTCCGCCACGGCGAGCACCTCGTCCAGCTTGTGCGTGATGAAGATGATGCCCTTGCCGTGGGCGGTGAGCGCGCGGAAGGTGCGGAACAGCTCGTTGGACTCCTGCGGGGTGAGCACGGCGGTGGGCTCGTCGAAGATGAGGATCCGGGCGCCGCGGAACAGGATCTTCAGGATCTCCACGCGCTGCTGCAGCCCCACGGCGAGCTCTTCGACGCGCGCGTCCACCGGCACGCTGATCCCGTTCTCGTCCATGATCGCCTGCACGCGCGCGCGCTGCTCGCCGGGTGGAGAGGACGCCCGCCCGGTGCGCCTCCTCGCCGATGATGACGTTTTCCAGCACGGTGAACGGCGGGAAGAGCATGAAGTGCTGGTGAACCATCCCGATGCCCCGCGAGATGGCATCCCGCGGCCCGCGGATGGAGATTTCGGTGCCGTCCACGGAAATAGAGCCCGAGTCCGGACGGTACAGGCCGTAGAGGATCTTCATGAGCGTGGTCTTGCCGGCGCCGTTCTCCCCGACGAGAGCGTGCACCTCGCCGGCCCGCAGGTCGAAGGTGACGTGGTCATTGGCGCACACGCCGGGAAACTGCTTGGTGATCTCCCGCAATTCCAGAAGGGTGTCGGCCATCTCACCTCCCCGGGCGACGCGGGAAAAAAAAGCGGGAGCAGTCATGCATTGCTCCCGCCGCGTGAGAACGTGAGCTCTACATCAGGCCCTTCGCGTAGGCCGCCATGTCGGTGTTCTCATCCGGGACCGTGATCTTCCCGCTGATGATGTCCGCGCGGAGCTGGAGGATCTTCGCCACGCACGTCGGCGAGGCTCGCCTTGTTGAACTGGTTCTCGGCAAACCCGACGCCGTCTTCCTTCAGGCCGAAGGAGCGGTAGCCGCCGGCGAGCTTTCCCGTGTTGGCGATGAACTCCTTGGAGCTGAGGAACACGGCGTTGTCCACCCTCTTGATCATCGAGGTGAGGATGTACTGCGCGCTGCGCCTTGGTGGCCGCTTCCTTGGACGAGGCCCAGATGAGTCCCTGGTCGGAGTCGACGCCGATGGCCAGTCTTCTTGGCCTCCTGCGCCGCCTTGAACAGGCCGACGCCCGTCCCGCCCGAGGCATGGAACACGATCTCGGCGCCCTGCTTGTAGAAGTTGGAGGAGATGTTGTAGCCGGTGGTGGGATCATTGAACGCCGTGGGGTCCTTGCCGGTGTACTGGCCCATGATCATGTCCGCGGCCCGGTAGGCCTTGCTCACGTACATGGCCCCCGCGTCAAAGCCGTTCTCGAACCGGTGGATGAGGGGGATGTCCATGCCGCCGAGGAACCCGATGGGCTTGCCCTTTGCCTTCAGCGCCGCGATGGCGCCGACGAGGAACGAGCCCTCGTTCTCCTTGAAGCTGAGGCAGGTGATGTTGCTGGAGTCGTGTCAGGTCCGGGATGTAGCCGTCGATCAGGCCGAAGTGGATGTCAGGGAAGTCCTTGGCCACCTTGGCGAGTGCGTCGGAGAAGAGGAACCCGATGCCGTAGATCATCTGGTAGCCGTCCTCGGCCAGGGCCCGCATGAGGATCTCGCGGTCCTGTCCGCCCGCCTTGGGCTCGAGATACTTGATCTGGACCTCGGAGCCGAAGTTCACCTTGCTCGGATCATCCTGGATCCAGCCCTTGTACGCCTTTGCCAGCGCCACCAGGCCGTTGTACGCCGAGTCGTTGAACGAGTTGTCCCCGCGTCCTCCGACGTCGAACACGAGGCCGATCTTGAACTTCGGCGCGGCGCTGACCGCGAGGACGCCGATGAGAAGCAGTACGACCAGGACAGCAAATCGCTTCATGGATACCTCCTTGATCTATGAATGCTAATTTACTCTAAGGCCGCCGGATGGTGGAAGTCAAGACGGGGCGAGCAGCGCAAGGAACTCCTTCTCCGTCACGATCTGCGCGCCGACCTTCCGGGCCTTTGCGAGCTTGCTGCCGGGGTCCGCGCCCACCAGGAGGTGCGTGGTTTTCGCCGTCACCGACGACCCCACCTTGCCGCCCCGCTGCAGCACCTCCTCCATGGCCTTCTCCCGGGGCGTGAAGCTCTGGAAGCTGCCCGTCACGCACCAGGTCTGGCCGGCGAACGTCTGCGGGACGTCCGGCGGCGGCGGCGGCGGCTCCTCTCGGCGAGCTTGACGCCCGCCTTCCGCAGCTTTTCGATCCTGCGGCGCATCGCGGGCGCGTCCCAGCTCCCGGATGAGCGTCTCCGCCGTTCGTTCCCCGATCCCGTGGATGTCCAGGAGGGGGCGGTGTCGTCCGCGTCCTTCGCCAGCGCGGAGGAGCGAGTCGATGTCCCTGTAGCCGGCATCGATGAGGAGCTCGGTGACCTTCTGGCCGATGTCGGGAATCCCCAGGGAGGGAAAGACCACGTGAAAGGGCTGGAGCCTTGCTCTTCTCGATCCCGTCGCGGATCTGTGCCACCTTCTTTTCCCCGAAGCCGGGCATGTCCAGGAGCTTCGCCGGGTCGAAGAAATACAGGTCTTCAGCGTCCCGTGACCAGCCCGTTGTTCAACCAGCACGTCGATGGTCTCCGGGCCCGATGCCCTCGATGTCCATCTGGCCCCGCCCGACGAAGAAGGTCGAGCCTGCCGCGCACCTGGTCGGGGCAGGCCTCGTTCGGGCAGAAGTGGTGCGCCCCCTGCTTCCGCAGCCCGTGTGCCGCAGACGGGGCAGCTCTCGGGAAGCTTCCAGGTGCTGGCGCCCGTCTCGTTCTTCTCCAACACCCGTTCCACGGCCGGGATCACGTCCCCGCGCCGCGAGACGGCCACCCTGTCCCCGATGGCCAGCTCGAGCATGTCGATGTATTCCTGGTTGTGCAGGGTGACGTTGGAGATCGTGGCGCCCGAGATCTTCACCGGCTCCACCCGCGCCACGGGTGTCACGCGCCCGGTCCTTCCCACCTGCACGTCGATCGCCTTGACGGTGGTCGCGCCCTGCGGCGACTCGAACTTGAACGCGATGGCCCACCGGGGATGGTGTCCGGTGTATCCCAGCGACTCGCGGGCGGCCAGCTCGTCCACCTTCACCACCATGCCGTCGATCTCGTAGTCGAGGTCCTTCCGCTCACGCCGCTCCGTCTCGATGAAGGCGACGATGTCCGCCAGCGTGCCGGTCTTCCACGCCGGGGTGGCGTTCACGCACCGCGCGCCAGCGGGCCCGTCGGAGAAGAACCCCGTCCGCGGGTTCAGGCGGAACCCGAGCTCCTCCAGCTCCTCCAGGGTCTCGTGGTGCGTCGCCGCCGGCTGCTCGAAGTACCCTTCGTACACGTAGATGCCCAGCGGGATGCCCGCCACCTCGCTGCTCTTCACCCGGCGCAGGGCTCCCGAGGCGAAGTTGCGCGGGTTCGCGTATGGCTCCTCCAGGGAAGCGTTGATCGTGTCGAAGAGGCTGCGCGCCAGGAACACCTCTCCCCGCGCGGCCACGGTCACCGGGCCGCGGAAGGCGCAGCGGAACGGCGCCGATGGTCTTCACGTTCGCGGTGACGTCGTTGCCGACCAGCCCGTTTCCCCGCGTCACGGCGCGGGCGAGGACGCCCTTCTCGTAGTAGAGCACCATCGACGCGCCGTCGATCTTTTCCTCGCAGACGAACGAGAGCTCGCGTTCCGCGTTGCGCGCCGTCTTGGCGATCCACGCGGACAGCTCCTCCGGCGGTGTACGACTTGTCGAGGCTCAGCACGGGGATGGTGTGCGCGGCTTCCGGGAAGGTCCTGGGTGAGGTCGGACCCGACGCGCCGGGTGGGAGAATCGGGCAGGGCCAGGTCGGGAAACTGTGTCTCGATCGCCGACAAGCTCGTCGAACAGGCGGTCGTACTCGGCATCGGAGACAAGCGGCCGGCTCTCGACGAAGTATGCCCGCTGGCAGTCCCTCAGCGTGCTGCGAAAGCTCCGCCGCCCGCTTCTGCGCCTCTTTCCGCGTCATGGAGCAGGCTCCGTCCGGAGCTATTCCTGCTTCACGAACGCGTCAGGGAAACCGCGGTAGCGGAACCAGGTGAGAAGCGTGCCGCTCTCCGCCCGGTTCAGCGGCCCGATGACCACCTTGAACACGCTGGATTTCGGGCCGGACGGAGCCAGGACGATCGCGGGATACGTGGGGGCCAGCTTTGCCGCGAGGTCACGGGCGTTCTTCTCGGTGCCGTAAGCGGCCAGCTGGAGGAAGAAGTGCTGATCCCTGCTTCAGCGAAGCCGTCGCCTGCGCAGCCGACGGCGGCTTTGCCGCCGCGGGCGCCGCCGGCGTTGGTCGGGGTGGCCGTACAACGGTGGCGGCCTGCGCCGGCGGAGCCGGGGCTTCAGGGGGCAGCGAGGGCGAGCTTCGGCCGCTGCTGTCCTGCAGGAGGCAGCACGCGTCGGGCCGGTCACCTCGGTCTGGACGCGGCTCCTGGGACGGGCCGGGCTGCCCTCCGGGCGCAACGTCGGGAGAGGCCAGCGCGACCTGCGGCACGGCAGCTGCCGCGGGCGGGAGCCACGGAGCCGGCGCCGACGATCTCTTCTGGACGCGACTCCTCGGGAGCCGCGACGTCTGCGAGGGCAAGATCCGAGGCCGCGGGCGCGGCCGGGGCTGACGCCGGGCTCGCCTTCAACACCGACGTGATCGTGGGGGCCTGCGGCTGCGAGCTGCGTTCTGGGCCGGTGCCTCGCCGGTTTCTGATAGACGAACTTCTGGTCCTCGCGCGGCGGCTGGAAAACCTGTTTCTGCGGGTTTCGGGACTCCGCCGCGGAAATGATCGCCGCGTTGTCCGCGTCACTCGGTGACGGAGTCTGCCGGCTGTCGCAGCGGCGGTTGTGGTGGTCTGCTGTGCCGGTGCCGGCGGCGGCTCCGGCGTCGGAGCCTCCGGTGAAGCTGTCGGGGTGGTATCCACAGGGGTGCCGCCGGGTCGCCGGGGTTGCGGCGGGCAGCGTTCCCTCGGATGGGGCCGCGGCAACTGTGGCCACGGGCCTGTTGCGGCCGTATGCGGCCGCCGGGTTGACGTCGGGGTCGGAGGAAACGGTCTGGTCGCCCTGCTGCGTCCGCGACGCAGAATCAGCGCGGCTCGGGAACGGTGACGCGCACCCTGCCCAGTGTCCCCTGCGGCAAGGCCCAGGGCGTCCGCCGTCTTGGGGAGAGAAGTACCAGGATGTCGGACTGGCCCTCGATCCGTCCCGGTGATCGTCGCTGTCACCGTCTTGCCGGTGTCCTGGTTCTGGATGGTGATCTGCGTGCCGGCCGGGAAGGAGTTCGAGGTGGCGTACAGCCCGCTTTCGAAGCTGGCATCGCCCCTCTGCAGGGCCGCGTTCCCGTCCCAGAAGCCTGCCGCGGAAGCGAGGAGCGGCACGAGAAGCAGGGACAGGACGATCCATCTCTTCATACGATGATACTCCTCCTCCCATGATCGGAACAAATCAGCAGTGGGATCACTCTTCTATCATACAGAGTTTGGACGGCGCGTGCACATCACGCGAATCTGCGAAAACCCGGCGCCGCGGGACGCCGCCGCGCGTCTCAAAGGTGCGACAGGGCCGCTTCTCACCTGGTCGGCGACGTCCTTGCCGATCTCGCCGCCGAGGACGGCCCGCGTCGACGTCACGCTCGCGGTCCTTGTTCGTGGCCTCCCGGGTGCCCTGGGCGATGATGGCGCCCGTGGCCGCATCGATGAGCGCATAGGTTGTCCGCGCCGAGATCCGCAGCATGTCAGGCCCGAAGGTGCATGTCCGCATAGTCGGTGGCCACCGCGAGCACCATGTCCGCGCCGGCCGACTGCGCGCCAGTTTCGCGAGCACCGCCGCCGGCGGGAGAGGGCGACGAGCCCGGGGCGTCCAGGACGATGATAGCCCGCGTCGAAGAGATCGCCCGAAACGCCTTCCCGACAGCGAAGGGAGGCGGAAGCGGCTCGGCGTTCGCATTTTCCTGGACGACGAGGAGGAGGGTCTGCGCGGCCGCGGGCAGGGCCGGCAAGGACGACAGCGCGAGGACGATGGCGCTTCGCAGGCGTATGCAGCGATGGTGCTTTCATCTCGTATCCGAGTATCGGCACAATTGACAGAATGCTGGCCGGCCGTCCATGATGCTCGTTCGATGCCGTTCTTCGCCCTGCAGGTCTGGACGGGAAACGAGGCGCGATTCGTCGCGCTGGCTGAGCGGACGCTGTCGGGAAGCGGCGTGCGGCTCCTGTGGCCGCGGCGAAGCCTGCGCATCCGCCGGGCGGGAATCTGGCGGGACTCCGTTGCCCCCATCTTCCCCAGCTACGTGTTTCTCCAGTCCCTCGCTGTCGATCCCGTCCTCTATGCGGAGCTGAAGCGGACCCCCGGGTTCGTGCGGTTTCTGCCTTCCAACGAGGCTCTTGCCCCGCTGGAAGCAGAAGGACCAGGGCCTTCTCTCCCACTTCCTTTCGTTCGGCGAGGTCGTGCAGAAGTCCGCCGCCATTTTCGACGAGAACAAGCGCATCCGCGTCATTTCCGGACCCCTGAAGAACCTCGAAGGACTGATCGTCCGCGTCGACCGCAGAAAGGGGAGGGCGCGGGTCCGCCTGGAGATGTACGAGGACTCCTTCGAGGTCGATTTCGGTTTCGAAGCCCTGGATTCCGCGGCTGCCCCTGCCGGTGAAAGAGTCATAATCCGCCCCCGATTCGGTTCCGACATTCATTGTGATGGCGGACGAATCGCGCAACACAATCTACATCGTCGGCGCCGGCTTCACCGGGCACGACCATTGCGGCGGAAATCCGCGCCAAGAGGATCTTCGGCCACGTCGTGGCGTTCCTCGACGATGACCCGGCCAAGATCGGCTCCCGCATCGACGGCATGCCCGTGCTCGGGCCCCATCGAGGCCGCCGTCAAGGTGATCAAGACCACCCCCGCCGACGAGGCGATCATCGCCATCCCCAGCGCAACGCGCGAGCAGCTTGCAAAGATCTACGCGATCCTCCGCCGGGCGAAGTTCGCCCGGATCCGCATCGTGCCCCGGATCGCCCAGATCCTGGACGGGGAGGCGCACCTCATCCAGGCGCGCGAGATCGATCCCGAGGACTTCCTGGCCCGCAGCCCGGTCCGCGTCAACCTCCGCACGAGCCTCGCCTACGTGCGGGGAATGCGCGTGCTGGTCACCGGCGCCGGCGGGAGCATCGGGTCCGAGCTCTGCCGCCAGCTCCTGGAAGGCGGGGCGGAAAGGCTCTACCTCTTCGGCCACGGGGAGAACAGCATCTACGAGATCCAGCGCGAGCTGCGCCTCCTCCAGGAAGAGGGCGTGGGGGAGAAGGCGACGATCGTTCCCATCATCGGGGAGATCCAGGACCGGGACTACCTGCACTTCATCCTGTCCCGCACCCGCGCGCACGTGGTCTTTCACACCGCGGCGCACAAGCACGTGCCCTGCTTCAGCCGCGTGTTGAGGCTGTCGAGGATCGTCACGTTGCCGATCGGCTGGTTGCCGATGTTGTCGAAGCGGAGCGTGAAGTCGACCGTCGTCGCCGGGCTGGGCGAAGGGCGTCGAGGCCACCTTGACCAGCCGCAACTTCGGGCAGCCCGGCGGCGCCGAGGCCGTATAGATCGACATGCTCTGGTCGTACTTCACCTCGGCCATCGCGCCCTGCCGCTCGAGAATGATCTGCACCGCCTGAGTGTGCGACCAGGCGATGGCGGCCGTCGCGCCGCGGGCGAGGAAGGGCATTTCGGCCACTTCGAACATGCCTTGGCGGATGATCGCCAGGTTCTCGTAAGGCTTGAAGCCGTCTCTGGAAGCCCCGCGGACCGAGAACCGTCGGACAGGACGTCCCGCGCCTGTTTGCTCCGCAAGGCCACGGGCGGCCGGGCGGCAATTTCGCCGCTCGGCTGCACGTTCTGCTTGGTCCCGGCCACGATTTGCAGCGTGGTGGGCGTGTCCAGCTTTTTCCGGCAGATGGACGCCGCTGGCGCGTTGCCGTTCTTCGTTGCTCACCAGGCCGACCACTTGCCGCACGGCGCCGAACCGCGGACTGTACAGGTAAACCTCGTTGCTCGGCTCGACCACGGTGCGGCCGTCGAGCGTATCGTAGTGGGCCACGGCGTCTTCCATCTCCAGGCCCAAGACTTGCTTGTCCCGCGGTAACGCCGGCGGGCCGGCCTTCGTCGCCGCCGTCGCGGAGATATTCGTCTTCGGGCCATGGCTGGCGAATTCCCGGCGGCGACCACGGGCCGGGTGGCGTATAGGGAAGGGGCACGCCCTGTTCCATGCCCGGCGGACCCATCGGCGCGCAGGCCGCCGCGGCAGTCGCTGCCCCGGTATAGGCCTCGCCGGGCAGACTCTGGCCACGGCACGGTCCTTGCGTCACTGCCGGCGCTTGCCCCGCGGGACCGCGGCAAGAGCAGAAAATCAGCGCACACAGCGCGATCAGGGCCCATCCGCCACGGCTCGGGTCCAAGGGGAGCTCGGCTGGTCTGCACGATGCGGCATTGGACAGGGTGCGTTTCATCGATCCGGTGGTCCTCGGCATGCCATGACGGCGCGCCGTTCGGCGCGCGGCCTCGATCGCCGGCTTGGTCGGGCGGGCGGCAGCGGGCAGCACTTCCGCCGGCCGCCGTGCATTTCGCTTCGTGCAGCCGCAGGGCCCGCACGGCAGGGCCACGAAGGGCGGCGATCCGAAGAAGAAGCCCGCGTCGGGCGTCTCGCCCTGGTCCGGCAGCCGTGCCCCCAGACGCAAGATCGCCACCGGGCGTCCCAGGCCGTCGGCGATCGCCAAGGGGTCCTGGCCCGGCGCGGCTTCGAACCAATTTGCGACTGCGGATTATCGCGCGCCGGCAAGGCCTGGCGTGGGTCTTCGAGGTAGATCACCCGGGTGACGAACTTGCCGTCGCTGGCCAGCTTCAGGTCCTCCTCGGTGATGTCGATGGGGATGGCGAAGCGGCGTTGTTGATCGGCGGGTGCGTAGAGCCGGTCGATGGGCTCGATGGTGGGAAAGACTTCCACGCCCTCGGCCAGCCGAATGTTCGTCACGCGGAGCCGATACACGGCCCCGATCAGCAAGCCGGCCTTTCGCGGGGCCGGCTGTGCCTCGTCGAACTGGTCACCGACAGCCAGCGAAATCAAGGCCCCTGGCGGGGCCTTGATCTCAACTGGCTGAAAGAACCCGGGCAATGGTCCGCCCCGCTGGAGTTGCCGGCCGCCAATCGCTCCCGGCGGCATAACGCCTTGATGGAGATAGTGCACGGGCGGCTGCTGGGCCGACAGCACGTCGCCGGACCCAGACAGCAGAGCACGAACATTACCATCCTGCCGGCCACTCTTCTGCAACCCTTCGCTTCGATTGCCGGACAGCGGATCGATCGGACCATTGTCACGAGTCGTTGGTGAGTAGAATATCGATAGGGGATTCACGTTGCACTTTACTTGCACGGAGCGGCCGCCGGTTGTGACTCCACCGGGCACTCTCCGTCTTCGACATGGACCGGCGCGCTGCCGCGCTCCGACGCAGCTCGTGGCGGTCGCTCAGAGGCTGCCGGTAACCACCCTCGCCGGCGCTGGTGCGCTCGACGATGCGGACGTGGTCGACCGGCTTCGGATAGCTGTAACCCGGCTCCTCTTTGACGTCCACCCGCACCTTCTCGGTCGGTTCCGGCAGATGAACGGCGGTGTGGTTGACGATGACGTGCTTCTGCAAGCCGGCGGGTACTCCCAGCGGCACCGAGGGCGGTCCCGGCAGGCCGATCGGCGTGCCGCACATCGGCATTCCATATTGCGGCCCGGTCACGCCGGACATGTAGTTCATGGGCATCGTGGAATATCCGCCCACCGGCGTGCCCATCGGCAAGGGCGCCCGGCGTGCCGCCGCGACCAGTGTCGCCGGGGACTGATAGCCGGCGGCGGTCACGCCGCCTTCCTGCACCTGGCCGCCGGGAACTTGCAAGTCCTTGTTGCCCAGCCGGACGATCGCCAGGATCGCTCCGCGGCGATCGGCCTCGACCACCGGGTCCACGCCCGGATCGAGCCGCGTGCTCACCAGCGTCTCCACGCCGGCCAGGGCCAACTCCTGGAACTCGGGATCGGGCAGGTAAATCACCTTGGTCACGAAATTGCCGCTTAAGACCTGGTCGAAGTCCTCTTCGGTGAATTGCACCGGAATGGCGTTATGCGCCAAGAAGGCCTCGGTCCGCGGCATCACCGGCCCGACTTCCAACGTCGGATACAACTCCACGCCCGGACGGCCGGGGATATTGCTGAGCTTCAGGCGGTAGATGGCCCCCTGCGGGAAATTGTAGCGGCCGGGACAGACCAGCGGCTGCGAGTCGAACATCCCGGCGGCACCGACGTCCCAGACGACGGTCATCCCTTCCGGACCGACAAATGCGATCTGCGACGTCATGCCGACCGAAGGCCCGCCGGGCTGATACATCATTACCCCGGGACCGGGACCATCGACGCCCGGGCCGGGATGCATCAGCATGTCGGCCGGCGGCAAGCGTGTTCTTGCACGGCGCCCGACAGCCAGCCATCGCTATGCTTGCCAAGAATATCGCCACCAGCGAAGACCTCATGATATCCCCCCTCTATTGGCCAAACGACTTGGTTCGCCCAGCACCTCGCGCAGAACGTGCCTGCGCAAGAGACCTATCGGGGTCTATTGGTCGGCCTGTTACAACGCGAATCTTTGGAAAATCCGGTAAAACCGGCACAATGACCCGGAGTTGCCCCAACTTCCGCGCGTTCGACCCGGCGGACCAGCCTAATGGTGGGTGGTTCGACCTTGCACGATCCGGACATTTTCACTATCATCCCCAACCCATCTTTTCCAACGCCAAGATCCGACCATGTCCCGATTCCCGTTGACCATCGCGTGGGCTCTCGTGGGCTTATGGCTCTCGGGCTGTGCGTCGTCGGCGTGGTCCAGCCGGCGGCCGGGGCCGGTGGTTCTGAACATGCCGCTGCCCGCCCGGTCTGCCGCAAGCCCGACATCGCCTGCCTCGCCCCCTCGGCAGGACCCGGAGAAAATGCAGGCCATAATGGCCGAACTGCGACAGTTGGGCATGCAGATCCGACCGCCCAGGACCAACTTCTGGAACAGTTGCGTGAGAGCGATCCGTCGCTCTGGCCGTTGGTGATCGAGCAGTTTCGGGCGACGACCGCATACCGACGGCGGGCAATGGAGCGGCTGGCAGCCGCCCAGGGCGTCGAACAACAGCCGGCGGTTGACAACTTTGCGGTGGTGCGAACGCGGCGCCGAGCCAAGTAGCGCAGGCGTCGTACGCCGTGCCGGCGGCCGATTGGCGACAGCAATTGACCGGCGCGATCCAGACCATCGAGGGCCAAACGCCGACCAGTCCCACCACGCCCGCCGAGATGGCCCAGCAGGCGCGGCTGCGGATGCTCTATGCGGCGGCCGGCCGGCGCGAGGAGGCGATTCGTCCCATTCCGGCGGTGGCGCCGGCCGGGCAGAGTTTCTGGCGAAGGAGCTCGCAGGGCTGACTGCATGGCTCGACGTGGAGAAAACGCCCGATGCCGCCCGACGGGCCGCGGACGCCACGCCCGCGCTCACCGAGGCGCTGGCGAAGCTCGCTGAGTCGGCCCCCTTGGCGGTCCGCAACCTGGCCTTCTGCACCGAGGTGCAGAGCTACGGCTGCACGAAACGATTCGACAAGTACGAGTTTCGCCCGAACCAGGAAGTGCTGCTTGTATGCCGAGTTGGAGAACTTCGCCTCCGAGGCCACCGCGAAAGGCTACCATACGGCGCATTGCGGAGCAGCTACCAGATTTTCGACGTCGCGGGCCATCGTGTGGCCGAGCAGGCCTTCGCCGCTACGGAAGAATATTGCCAAAACCGTCGTCGCGACTTCTTCATCGGTTATCACCTTTGCTTGCCGAAAGGCATTACGCCCGGGCAAATACCGCTTGCAACTTGCGATCGAGGACCTCACATGCCGGAAGATCGGGCAGGCGTCGCTCGAGTTCGAAGTTAAGGACGGGAAGGAACGACAGATGACCACGAATAAACACAGATAGCTCAGACTTCGACTATTGATTTCTCGCTCTCATCTGTGTTCATCTGTGTGTATCCGTGGTTCCCTGATTGCACTGTCGAGTTCCTCTTTCGCCCATGACGACCAGCCGCGTTCTTCCGCCCGCCGAGATTCCACTGCCGCTTGCTGATTACCGGGGTGGCCGGCGTGCCGGGCTACAACGCTTTGGCATATTTCGCTGCGAAATATCCGGGCCGGGTCGTCGGCATTCGGCAGGCCGACAACGTCCGGCTGGTCGGGCCGGGCGTGGTGGCCTGCAATGCCGAAGACCGCGACGGCCTGGCGCGGCTGTTTGAACAGCACCAGTTCGCCGCCGTGCTCGACTGCGCCGGCAACTGCGCGCTTGAGGCAGTGCGAACTGGCCCCGGAGCTGGCCTGGCGGATCAATGTCGAAGGGGTGCGGAATCTGCTCTCGCAGACCGTGCCCCGCGGCGTGCGGCTGGTGCATCTGTCGTGCGACCTGGTCTTCTCCGGCGCCGACGGCCGCGGCGGCTACGTCGAGACCGACCCCACCGACCCGGTGACCGTGTACGGCCAGACGATGGCGGCCGGCGAGGAGGCGATCCTGGCGGCCGACCCGGCGGCCTGCATCCTGCGGATCTCGCTGCCGATGGGCGTCAGTTTCAGCGGCCACGCCGGGGCCATCGACTGGATCACCTCGCGGTTCAAGAAGTCCCGGCCCGCCACGCTGTACTTCGACGAGTTCCGCACGCCCACCTATACCGACTGCCTGAACCGGCTCTGCGAGACGGATGCTGGCCGACCGGCTCAGCGGCATCTATCATGCCGGCGCCCCGCGGCGGCTGAGCCTCTACCAGATCGCCCAGATCATCAATCGCGTGGGCGGATACGACCCCGATTGCCTGATGGGCATTCCGCGCGACCAGGCCGGGCCGATTCCGCCTCGGGCGGGCAACGTGTGCATGGATTGCGGCAAGCTGATCGCGGGCGCTGGGCTACGATCCGTTCGATCCCTGGCCCTATGGCGACTCGTTGGTGCCCACGCACGACGCATGGCACCGCGAGCGTCCCCGCGGCCAGCGGCATTCACCGGAAGAACTGCACCGGGTGCTGGCCACCAACCCCAATGTGGTGGAAAAAGCAGCTTGACCCTGGTCGCCGGCCGGAGTAGCATAAAAGCAACGTGGCATTGCGTGAAATCGATGGGGCCTGTAATGCGGGCGCGAAACCCAAGACTAACGGTCTTCACGACCGCCAGCTACTTGCTGACGATTGTTGGCGCGGCGCTGTTTCACGATCATCACCACGGCGAGGAACAGCACGGGCCGGGCGTTTCCGCCTCGCATGCTACCGGCGGCCATGAGTGTTCCGTTTGCCAGTTCATGGCGCAAAAGCCTGCTCCGGCGGCTGACATAACGCCCGTCAGCGCGAGCGCGCCGGTATCCGAAGTTCTTGCCGTTGCGCCGGCGTGCGCCGTGCGCGGTGTCTTTGCGGCCTGGCACAGCCGTGCGCTGCCGCTTGGCGTGTGAACTTCTCTCCGTCCCGTTCTAAGCGGTTTCCGGCTCTCCGTGCGCGCTGCTGCGGGTTGCATTGTAGGTCAGGCTGTGCCTGACATGCATGCTGGCCGCTCCGTGTCAGGCACAGCCTGACCTATGGCTGATTGCCGCAAGCGCGAACGGCTGCCTATACTCGATAGGAGACGATTCCATGTTTACACGAAGAAGACGAGCCTTCACCCTGGTGGAGTTGTTGGTGGTGATTACGATTATCGGCCTCTTGATCTCGTTGTTGCTGCCGGCCGTGCAGGCCGTGGCGAGGCGGCCCGACGGATGCAGTGCAGCAGCAACCTGAAACAGATCGGCTTGGCCCTGCACGGGTACCACGCTGCAGTTGGTTGTTTCCCGCCGGGGTACATCTCGGCGTACACTCCTCCCGGCTATGACGCAAGCGGCGGTTATAATACGGGCGACACCGGACCTGGCTGGGGGTGGGGAGCACGGATTCTTCCTTACCTCGAAGCAGGCAACGTTTGGAGCCAAATCAACTTCAATCTCGACATCAAGGACCAGAGCAACGCC
>CAWJRT010000015.1:0-321290 GCA_963845325.1 uncultured Spirochaetota bacterium | reverse complement strand
TGATGACTTTTGCCCTCGGGCTGGGGCTCTTGTTTCTGTCGCTGTACTCGGGCTATGCGCAACGCGTATACGGCATCCTTTTCGGCAACATCCTTGGGATCAGCGCGCGCGCTGTTTTCGCCACAGGGGCGGCCTGCGTGCTCATTCTGGCGGTGATCGCGTTCCTGTACCGCCCTCTCCTGTTCAGCACTTTTGACGCGCCGGGGGCTGCAGAAGCCCGCGGCGTGCCGGTGAGGCTCCTTTCGGTCCTCTTCATGGGTGTCATCGCCGTGACCATCTCGCTGTCGATACAGGTCATGGGAGCATTACTCGTGTTCACCTTGCTCGTTGGTCCGGCCGCCTACCGCCACGCGGCTGGTAAAAGGGCCGCTCGCAGCGATTTTCGTCTCCGTTGGCCTGGGGTTGGCATTCGTCTGGCTCGGTCTTCCTGGCAGCGGCAAACGGGAGGCTCCCCGTCAGCTTCTTCATCGCGTCCTTTTCCTTTCTTGTCTACCGCCTGTTCGTCTCCTTTCGCCGATGGGCCGGGAGGCGGCGTGATGTTCGACCTCCTTTCTTCCGACGTGTTTCAGAAGGCGCTCCTGGGAGGAACGGCGGCCGCGGTGATGGCGGGATTGGTGGGGTACTTCTCGTCCTCGCGCGCAGGCCTTTGCCGCGGAATCATTCATGGACATCTGCTTCGCTGGCGCCATGGGTGCCTCGCTGCTCGGGCAGTCGCCCCTGGTTGGGATGATCGCGTTCTCCCTTTTTTCGGCACTCAGCCTCGGCGCCCTTGGTGAGCGGGCGCGGGGTCGCAGCGTGGAAATCGGAATGGTACTCAGTTTCGCGCTGGGCCTCGGTGTTCTGTTCCTCAGCCTGTATACGCGAAGCAGCGCATCACACTCGAATGCCGGTGTCTCAATCCTTTTTGGCTCGATTCTCAGTGTGCAGCCCGCGGATATCTATCGGATGCTGGCCTGCGGCTCAGTTGCTCTCCTGGCGCTGGCGGCGGTCTACCGTCCGCTCCTCTTTGCCTCGATCGATCCGTCCTCGGCGCGCGCCCGCGGTGTTCCCGTGCGGGCACTCTCGATCGTTTTTCTTCTTGTGCTGGCGCTGGCCGCAGCAGCGTGTACGTTCGTCCTGGGTGTATTGCTGGCTTCCGCGCTGTTGATCGCCCCCGCAGCGGCGGCCATGAAACTGACAACCCGACCCTCGCGCTCTCTGCTGCTTTCCGCCAGAATAGGTCTCTTCGTCACCTGGGTCGGGCTGCTCGTTTCCTTCGTCGGCCCGTGGCACCACCCGCCTGTCGGTTTCTCGATCTCCGCCCTCGCTGGCCTGGTGTATGGGGCAGCTGCGATCCGGGGGCGTCGCGGGCGGCCACGCCGCATCCAGCCAGTGGATCTGGACAGGGAAGTGCGGGGAAGTGGAGGATCACGGTGACGAGCGGGCCGCACGCAAAGAAGATTGGCAGACGGCGGGAATCGGGCTATCCTTTGGGTCTTCGGGGATATCGATTGATGGACATCGAAAAGAGGATTTCGGCAGCCTTCCGCGAGTTCAGCGAACGCAGTACTCAGCCGCGCCAGGTCATTGCGCGCAGCCTGGTACGACTGGGGAAATCCGGCACCGCGTTCTCAGCCGAGGATCTGCTGAAGAGGCTTCACCGGTCCAACCCCCGAATCGGGCGTGCAACCGTGTATCGGTCCATCGAGAAGCTCGTGCGCATGAAGGTTTTGGACCGGATTGACTTCACCGATGGGACGCACTATTTCCGCCTGTGCGGGAGTGGCGGTCATCACCACCATCTGGCATGCACGAACTGCCATCGGGTCGTCGACTTGGAGTTCTGCCTGGATGAGGATCAGATCGCCGCTATTGGACGCCAGGAAAGCTTTTCCATAGAAGATCACGCCATTACATTGTTTGGGCTATGCAAGGATTGTCGAGCAAACTCCCGCTGACCTTGAATACCAAAACAGTCATGATCTGCGCCGGCATTCTTGCGGCCGGGGCACTACTGCCTCGGTCCTCTGCGGGCGACGCACGCATTGCCACCGAGTTCACACTCACCGTCAAGGAACTGGGGGCCATGTCGGAATCCCTTCCGGAGCGAATCCGCTCGGGCATCCTCGCGTCGCCAGGGGAATTCCTTCACATGGTGGCAGGAGTTCTGGACGAGCGCGCTGACCTTCTCGTTCTGGTTGATAAGAGCCACCCGCTGCCTCCTGACTTCAAGCCAGAAGACCTCGTGAACTTGAAGGCTTACGCTGTTTCGCTGTTCTGGGGTGACGTCCCGTACGGAAGGCCATCATCCCCGCGGTAGTTGAATTGGCGAAGGCTGCGCAGAAAAGCGGGATCACCCTGGTGTTCTCGTCGGGATATCGGTCTTTCGAATACCAAAAGCAAGTCTACGCACGGGAAGTGAAGAACTATGGCCAGGAGATGGCCGACCGCGAATCAGCGCGACCGGGCGCCTCCCAGCACCAACTCGGCACCGCAATAGACTTCGGGTCCATCACGGATGCATTTGCGCACACACCAGCAGGGAAGTGGCTCGCCGCCATGCATGGGAATATGGCTTTTCCCTTTCGTATCCTCAAGGCTTTGAGAAGATCACTGGCTATCGATACGAGAGCCGGCACTTTCGCTACATCACGAAGGCAGGAACTCTCTTGCAAAGGACGTACTTCGGCGACATCCAGCAAGACATGCTGGAGTTTCTCAACGAGAACAGGGATGCGCTGGAATCACGACGGCAACGGTCTTCCCGGCGTCGATCTACAACTGGGCGAGGAAGAACACGAGGCCGAACAGGAAGAGTATGCCCGCACCACCGATTTCGATGATCCTGTGCAGGAGCGAATCCTTTCCTGACCGCCCGCCAGAGCGCGAATCGCCCCGCGCTTGGCGAGGATCACGATGACTCCCGGTCAGGCTGATCGTGAGGCCCATCCCCAGGGAGATGAAGATAACCGAAAGGCGCTTACGCCCAGCATGTGGAGGGAGAGGGCGAAGAGGATCACAGCGGATGGCTCTGGGGCAGAGGCATGGCGCTGGCGGGTATCGCATTCCGACGGGCTTCTCAGCGTAAGGGCGCCATTTCCCTTCTCCATGTGGAGGTGATGGTGATGTGCCTTCCCGGGATTCTGCGACAAGCATTAAGGCACACAGAACCGCCACGACCCCAAAGGTGACAAGCTGGATATAGTGATCGGCCTGCTTGACACCCACGGAAAAAAGCCCCCTGATCAAGTAGTAGAGGATGAGGACCACGGCCAAGGCCGCAATTGCGTGCACGGCAGCGATGAGGTACCCGACAATAATGCCATGCCGGACTTTTGCGTCGTTGGCGAGGAGGAATGATGAAACGATAGTCTTGCCGTGGCCGGGCCCTGCTGCGTGAAACATGCCGTAGACGAGGGAAACGAGCATCACAAAGAGCAAGCCCGCCAGTGAGCGGGAACCCTCGAGGGAGCGCGTAATGGCGGCGAGACTCTCATTGAGAGATTTCTGAATCGGGGCCATAGCGTTGACGAAGATCGCTGCGGTTCCAGAGGTCATTGTCCGAATGAACCCTTCAGAATGCGGCCGAGAATCCTTAGCGGTGAAGGGATTTGACCCCACCTGACCGAAACAGGACGCGGCGACGAGGAGAAATATCCCGAGCAATGAACGCTTCATGAACTCCCCTTGAATCTGATCACGAGTTGGTCGGGCATGTATTGCCCCGGCCAAAGAGGCTTCACTTTCGTCTTTTCAACGGAAAGATTGCACGTCACCTCTTGGCCCGCCTGCACCGTCACATCCTCTAGATGCAGGAGGTCGAACGCCACATAGTAGCTGTCATCGTAGACCGTGACGCGAACAGCCTGGTCGGTGGGCTGGATGGGGACGTCCAAGGGGACGAAGAAGGTGTACACGAGTTTGGTCTTGTCCGCAACAGTTGGGGTGAAACGCTCGATCTTGAAATGGCTGAGCTGTTTCTTGCCGACGGCCAGAGCGATGAAATAGTGATAATTCTCAAGGTTGTCGAACGCGCCCTCTTTCATCGCCTTGACGTGGGCTGCGTCGAATTGGCCAGTGTGCTTTGGATCGTAGTCTGCAAGTATCATGTTGGAGAACATGTCATCGAAGGTCCAAGTGAAGCTGATCCCGCTGCAGCATCTCGCCGTCGAACGTCACAACCATCTTGTTGTTGACGAATACGTGAGGGTGCGCGAATGCGGGAAACGCCACAACGACTGAATAGCAGGATGACAGACCTGAAGCGTCTCATCGGCCTTGCGCCTCCTGGCTGACGGGAAAGACCGTCTCGCCTGCCCGGAGGCCGAAGTTGGAGTGAAGGAAGGCGTCGAGTTCCTTTGCGGTCGCCACGAGACTGCTGGCCTTGACTGCCGCCATAAGTCTCCTGCTCAACGAAGCGAGTGAGAAATCTCTCGAAATATGAAGCTGCATACTTGAGTGGCTGCTGCATGAGGTATGCCTGGAACTCGTTCACGGAAAGAAGGCGATCATCACTGTCGTAGCCCAGCGAGTCCAGGAAGCTCCTGTAGAATTGTCTTTCCACTTCCGGAAGCGAATCCCAGAGCCGGAAGCAGAACTCCCTGTATTCAAGAGACGAAAAGAACACACCATGAAACGACTCATGGGTGAGAAGGTATCGGCGCTCGATGGCCGATGACGAGCGGGAGATCGAAAGAACCGCACCTCTCCCGGGCACGACCCGCTCTCCTTGGCGTACAAGGATCCCTTCTCGGATGGCAAGCGACTCGAGGGCTGTTTCCTCCGGGTTCAGCGGGAACATCTTTGCATGAGCGGTATTATAGAAGGAGGCGAGTCCGTCTGGGCCGTAGTCGTGAGCGTTCCAGCCGTGGCGACCCGAAAGCTGGAGGTTCGTCATGAGAGTTCCGCGGAATCCTTTCTTCTCGACGAAATAGGCGAGGCGCGTGAACATCCTGTCCTGCAGATGGAAGTCGCGGGTGTCCACTACGAGGACATCCGGGAAAAGACTCCAGCGGAACACTTCGAGCTGGGGAGAACGCCAAGTGGCGATAGGAGTTCTCAACACCTGCTCAAGATCGGCCGCAATGGGGTCGTTGATCTTTGCCCCTGCAGGGAGCGAAGTCCCTGTTTCCGGGTGAGCTTCCGCAGGAGTGAAAAGTGCCAGGAAAACGAAGGGCACGAGAAGGCTGGCAAGGGAGGAATGAATGCGCATCAAGCCGAGTTTGCAACACTCCCTTCCATACATTCAGTTTCGGCTGACACATGCCCAACGCTGACTGGTATCGCCTTGTGAGTTGCGTGGCGTGATCGCCGACAACTTTCAATTTACGCAATTGTCGGCAAATTGGCTGTGAGATGTCTCTGCACCTGCCTACTGTGACGCTGCCTGGAGCATCCTGAAGGCCGACCGTGCCTCTCAGCTTTTCGTTTGCCTTCGCGTAATCAAAGGCCGTCATTCCCAATTTGTCTTTTGCCTTCGCATCCGCGCCAGCCTCCAAGAGCATCGTGAGGTCTTCGGAATTCTTGCCGTATCTCGCGGCGAGCATCAGTGCGGTCTCATCAGTGTGGTCCTGAACCTTGGGGTCAGCGCCAGCCCTCAGCAGCGTATGGACAACCTCGGGATTGGGATTGTACCAGGAAGCGAACATCAGAGGAGTATCACCGGCGATATCCCGGGCCTCAAGGTCTGCGCCCGCCTTTACGAGCGCGGTGATCACCTCAGGGTTCTGGTTGTGCATGGCAGCCCAATTCAGCGCTGTCATGCTCAACGCATCCCAGGCATTCACGTCTGCGCCAGCTTTCAGGAGGGTAGTGATCACCTCGGGGTTCGGATTGTAACCGGCGGCGGCCATGAGCGGGGTCCAATTGTCGCTGTCCCCGGTGTTCACATCCGCACCCTTGTCGATAGCGGCCTTGACGCGCTGAGGAGTTCCGGACTTTGCCAGCTCGAGAAAATCCATTGATTGTGGGTACGCCGAGGACAGAGAAACGATGGATGTCAGGGCCACAGCGACGAAGAGTCGCTTTCTCAATTTGTTTCCTCTACTCTCCTGCGCCATACGACTTCACCGAGATGTCTCTATGCGATTCACTGCTGCCCAATAGTATTCCCTACAAGAGGTTGGGTCAAATGGGCGCTTGGGCCGGCTGGGCAGGCTCCTTTCTTATGGCAAGAATTTGGAGCTATTTGTAATGAGAAAAGGTTTTTCCTTACATCTTCTATCTGACAGTGTTGGCAACATCACGGCAAGATCATGTCGGGAATTTGGCGAAGAAGAACCGAACGGTGTGCCGTGGCTACTGTATGGAAGCCTATTTGCATTTCGCTGGAGTGAGGCTGCAGGCCAGTTTGGGTGAGTAAAATCTGTCTACGTGATTCGCACGAAATCCTCTGGAGAAATGCCAGCCTGTTTCAGGATGGCTCGCAGCGTACCCTCGGGCATATCGCCGGGGTGATTCGGAACTGTCGTCCGCCGCCGAGTTGCCGGTTTCCACCAGATCTCGTGGCTTCCCTTGCGTGGCGGATAGATGTAATGCAACGATTGGGAGAACTCTCCACGTGCCGCCGTGGCCGGCGCGTTCTCATCCTCAACCCACCTTCTGGCGATGCCTTCGGCCTCCGCGCGAGCTTCAGCCTGCCGGGAGGGACCTCGATCTGTGTTGATCGCCCTGGCTGGTATTTGCCTGTGCGTAAGTCCCGTGTCTTGGCGTAGTAAAAGGCCCTGCCGGAAGCCAGCCGCCGAATGTACACGCTGTATTGTGATTGTCGCATCCGAAGCCCCAACTTGCCACTCCCCAGGCAAGGATTGGAGCGGATCTGCTCGACTCTATAAAGCTGAGAGCCACCGCTCGAAACTTTGTCAAGGGAGATGTGCCGCAGGCTGATCTGTCCACGATCCTGTGGGCCGGCAACGGGCTCAAAGGTCCGGACGCGGTTTCGGGCGCCTCGAAGGCAGGGCGAACGATCGCTTATTCTGGTGACAACGTCTATGTGACACTGTACGTGTTGAACTCGAGTGGCGTCTATCGTTATGAGCCCGGCCAGAATATGCTGAAGCAGGTCTCTGACAAGGATGAAAGAAGGACGGTGACTCCGGAGAACATTGCCAACGCAGCGTTCATGGTGTTGTTCACCGCGGACAACACGCAGGCTCCGCCCTTCATGAAGAAGAACCTCGCCTTGTTCCATGATGTAGCCAACGCCACTGCCAGTTACGGTGCGCAGAGCATCGCGTTGGCGGCCGGCGTCTACAAGCTGGGTTCTATCGTGATGTACAACATCAAGCCAGACGCCGCCGCGGCAGCTGCAAAGTTGGGCAAGGACGAGGTTCCGCTGTTCATCATGCAGCTCGGCTATGCGAAGTAGACGGCGAAGCAGCGTACCAGAGAAGCGAAGAGGAGGTTGGACGACCTCCTCTTCTGCTCTCCGCCAGTGAGACCGCATTCCTCACGCATCCCCTGTCCCGAAAGGACCCGGCTTGTTTGGGGTAGCTGCCGGGCGGTTGCTGATGGAAAGCACGAAACAGTACTTTCGTGTGACGAAGGCCGAGTTGGCACCCTGCTTCGTTTCCTCCAAGACGGAGCAAAGTAGTCAGGGCGCTGCTCTTGCATACGGGCCGCCGGGAAACCATCGGAATAGTTGGACGGGTGCAGAGTCTGGGGGGATAGGGAAGGGTTGAGAGCCGGAGGGGACATCCCCCCGGCTCCCCGTGTTGACCGGTGCTTGCGAGCGTGCCCTGCACCGCTCCCCTTGCAAACCTCGCTTCATTGGCGACGCTACTCGCCTCCGCCCATTTCAGTGAAATTGCTCGGCACCCCAAGTTTGCGCTTGCCAAGTTCGATGTTCAACAGGAATACACCCTGCGGCGCGTTGCCCAGCATGTCTATGGTCTGCAGAATCTCGGAGGCGTTCTTCTCTTCCTCAATCTGCTCGTCGACGTACCACTGGTCCAGGACCTGCGTGGCGTAGTCCTTCTCTTCAATTGCCAGAGCCATGATCTCATGGATGCTCTTCGTCACGCCTTTCTCGTGCTCAAGGACGTGCTGAAAGAGGTCCTTGACCGTCGTTTCCTTGAACTCGGGTACGGCGATCTGTTTCAATTGCACGGTGGCTCCCTGATCCTGCAGATAGTTGAGGAACTTCATTGCGTGGAACATCTCTTCGTGATACTGCAGCATCAGCCAGTGTCCCACACCCTTGTAGCCGGCCTCGCTCATCCGCGCCGACATGGCCAAGTACAGGTACGCCGAGTAGATCTCCTTGTTGATCTGCTCGTTGATCCGATCCGCCATCCTCTTGGAAATCACTCCCTTACTCCTTTCGATCCGTTGGGGATATGGCGGAGCGCACCTTGTCGGCGCGCCCCGCCCTCTACTTACCGGCGACTGCCCCGCTTCTTCGGGGCCTTCACCGCCTTCTCCCGCCTCGCTCCGTAGACCTTGTCCGGCGTCTTCTTCCGTGATTGCGCAAGGTCGAAGCGATCAAGGTTCATCACCTTGCTCCAGGCCGCGACAAAGTCCTTCACGAACTTCTCCTTGGAGTCCTCGCAGGCATAGACTTCGGCGATGGCCCGCAGCTGGGAGTTCGAACCGAAGACGAGATCAACACGCGTGCCGGTCCACTTGACTGCACCCGTCTTGCGATCACGCCCTTCAAACACGTCCTTGGCGTCCGATACCGCCTTCCACTCCGTGCCCATGTCGAGCAGGTTCACGAAGAAGTCGTTGGTCAGCGTCTCGGGCCGCTTGGTAAAGACGCCGTGTTTGGACTGCCCGACGTTTGCATTCAGGGCGCGCATGCCGCCGATCAGAACCGTCATCTCGGGAGCCGTCAGCGTCAGCAACTGCGCCCGATCCACCAGCAGTTCCTCTGCCGGTACCTGCAGTCCCTTCCGCTGGTAGTTGCGGAAGCCGTCCGCGGCCGGTTCAAGCACGGCGAACGAGACCACATCGGTCTGCTCCTGCGAGGCATCCATGCGTCCCGGTGCAAAGGGAACCTTCACCTCATGCCCCGCCTTTTTCGCGGCCTTCTCGACGGCGGCGCAGCCACCGAGAACGATCAAATCGGCAAGCGAAACCTTCTTTCCGCCGGGTTTGGCGCCGTTGAAGGCCTTTTGGATCGCTCCCAGCTTCTGCAGGGCCTTCGCCAGCTCGGTCGGCTGGTTCACTTCCCAGTCCTTCTGCGGGGCGAGGCGAATGCGCGCCCCGTTAGCCCCACCGCGCTTGTCGCTGCCGCGGAACGTCGCCGCCGACGCCCACGCCGTCAAGACCAGTTGGGAGATGGAAAGCCCGGATGCGAGGATCTTGGTCTTCAGGGAGGCGATGTCCTTCGCGTCAATCAGCTTGTGATTGACTGCCGGAATGGGGTCCTGCCAGATGAGCTCTTCGGCAGGGACCTCCGGGCCGAGATAGCGCGCGCGAGGACCCATGTCGCGGTGCGTCAGCTTGAACCACGCCCGGGCGAACGCATCCGCGAACTGATCCGGATTCTCCAGGAAGCGCCGTGAGATCTTCTCATAGGCAGGGTCGAAACGCAGAGCAAGGTCCGTGGTCAGCATGGAAGGCGCGTGACGCTTGGACGGATCGTGGGCATCCGGCACCGTATTTGCGCCTGCGCCACCCTTCGGCTGCCACTGATGCGCACCGGCCGGGCTCTTCGTCAGTTCCCATTCGTAGCCGAACAGGTTCCACAGGAAATTGTTGCTCCACTTCGTTGGGGTCGTTGTCCACACGACTTCCAGGCCGCTTCCGATCGCGTCACCGCCTTTGCCGGTGCCGAAGCTGCTCTTCCAGCCGAGGCCTTGCTCCTCGATGGGAGCCGCTTCGGGCTCAGGCCCCACGTTTGACGCAGGGCCGGCGCCGTGGGTCTTGCCGAAGGTGTGGCCGCCCGCGATAAGCGCAACCGTCTCTTCGTCGTTCATCGCCATGCGAGCGAAGGTCTCGCGGATATCCTTGGCCGCGGCGACCGGATCCGGGATTGCCATTGGGACCTTCCGGGTTGACGTAGATCAGGCCCATCTGCACGGCAGCGAGCGGATTTTCGAGGTCCCGGTCGCCGGAGTAGCGCTTGTCCTCCAGCCACTTGCCCTCGGCGCCCCAGTAGATGTCCTTTTCCGGTTCCCAGATGTCCTCGCGCCCGCCGCCGAAACCGAAGGTCTTGAAGCCCATCGATTCCAAGGCGACGTTCCCGGCGAGGATCATCAGGTCGGCCCACGAGATTTTCCGGCCGTACTTCTGCTTGATCGGCCAGAGCAGTCGGCGCGCCTTGTCGAGGTTGACGTTGTCGGGCCAGCTGTTGAGGGGAGCAAAGCGCTGGCTGCCGCTGCCGCCGCCGCCGCGGCCGTCGCCGGTGCGGTAGGTGCCGGCGCTGTGCCATGCCATGCGGATGAACAAAGGTCCGTAGTGACCGAAGTCCGCAGGCCACCAGTCCTGGGACCTGGTCATCAGTTCATGAAGGTCTTTCTTCACGGCCTTCAGGTCGAGACTCTTGAACTCTTTGGCGTAGTTGAAATCCCCGCCCATCGGGTTGGACTTGGAGGAATGCTGGTGCAGGATATCGAGCCGCAACTGGTTCGGCCACCAGTCGCGGTTCGACGTGCCGCCGCCAGCAGTGTGGGTGAACGAGCCCTTTGATTCGGTTGACATGGTTTTCTCCTCTCGTGACTTGCAACCTGGTGTAAATTGGCCTCTCCTTTTCTACTGGCTTCGCGGTGAAGGGGGAGGCTCACCCTTGCCGACACTCACCTTTATTGTCGCTCATGTTACTCTCCCATGAAGGATGTGTGGCGAACGGCGCCCTGTTCGTAATCGGAACCATTCTCTCATTTGGCCGCATCAAATGACCTATCCTTTCGGACTGCATTTTTCGCAGAGACCATACAGGCGAATCTCATGCCGTGTGGCAGCATAGCCCGTCAGCTTTCTGAAGCTTCTGTGTCAGGGAACGGTCGACTGGCAGATCGAGATCAGTCACTCGCCCGCAACTCTCGCAGACAAAGTGATGGTGCGGCAGGGTAGTGGCCTCGAACCGGTCAAACCCGCTTCCAAAGTCGAGTCTACTCACCAGCCCTTGTTTCGCAAGAATCCCCAGGTTCCGATAGACTGTGCCGAGACTGAGACTTGGGAATTGCTTTCTCACCCTGTCGAACAGCCACTTCGCCGTAGGGTGGCCCCTGGTCTGTCGAAGGACTTCGAGTATTCGATCACGCTGTCGACTCCTGCGAGTTCGTTCCGGCATTTCTCACCGATCGAAGGCGATTCCCCGTTATTCGGAATCGTTAGCGATTATGCCACATAACCTGCAATTGTCAAGCGCAGCGCTCGGCGGCTTTTCCCTCTATTGCCTTGATTTGGAACTGTCGGTAAGCAATTTCCTTTTTCACATCTCTTATCTGACAGTGCTATCGCTCGCGGCGCTGGGTGGTGGAACGGACGCATTCATGGATGAACCGGTATCGCCGACTTGTTGCGATGCTTCATTTCGCCTGCGCTTTGATAACGTTTCGAGCTATGCAGACCGGGCAAGGCAACGCAACGGACGCTTTCATGGAGGACTCCTCGATGGAACCGTAACTCGCCCGGAAGGTCATGGCTCGTCTTTTTCCACGAACCGAAGATACAAGGCCATGTCGAACTTCCTCTTCAACCCCGATTCGTTCATGAACCGCACATTCCCGAAGATCGGCCTCTCGCCCCATGGCCTGTCGTGCAGCCCGAAGCACCATGCCACCCCGGCGAATGAGCAGGGATCCCTGCCATCCAGAAACCAGCGGTTGTTCAGCCGAAGTGCCTCGCGGAAGCCGGATTGGGGGCTGGCGCTCCATTCGAGGATCTTCTTGCCCCAGTACATCCGCATGTACCCATGCAGCTGCCCCGTGGACTTCATCTGTTTCATTGCCGCGTTCCAGAAGGGATCGTGGGTGGCGGCGCTCTCCAGTTGGGTGGGTGAGTAACGGAAGGGCCGCGGATCGTGCGCATGGGCGCCGAGGGTGGCGCGGGCCCACGCGGGAAGGCAGGACCATCGGTCGTAATCCGGCGTGTATTCGACGAAGTTCATCGCCAGTTCCCGACGGACAATGAGCTGCTCCAGAAATGCAGTTCGGGCACCCTCTGAGGCGTGGCCGGCATCGGCCACCTCGCGCGCAATTCTCACCGGCGAGATCTGGCCGAAGTGGAGGTAGGGGCTCAACCCTGACTGCGTGCCTAGCGTCGGGTCATGTCTCTCATCGCCGTAGTAAGGAAGCTTTTCCGAAACAAACCTGCGCAGAAGGAAGAGCGCTTCACGTGTACCACCGATCGCTCCTCCGGGCGACCTGACAGCGGGAACGCACCTGTCCACGGGCAACTGGGCAAGCAGCCCGGACCCCAGTGAGCTGATGGAGTGAGGCACGGAGATGGAAAGGGAATCCTTCTTCGGGCGCGGCGAACGGTGGGCGTTCAGGAACGCGCCCACGAGCCGCTGCACCTTGGGACGCAGCGTCGCGGCGGACCACTCCCGTTTCATTCCAGCGTTGCCCACCGGCACCACGACATCGCCTTCCACTTCGAGAACTTTGCACCCGCTGCGTTCAGAAACAGAGCGGCGCCAGCTCTTCTGATGACGAAGATATCCGCGGTCACACACAAGAATGGCCGCTTCGTGAGCGAGGGAGAGGGCAACCTCGTCCGGCATGCCGATAACGACCGCCAACTGGATTCCCTGATTCTCGAGGCCTTCTTTGGTCTCCCGCAGGCCTTTCAGCATGAACGCATGATGCCGCAGGTTGGCTTCCGGATACGATGCGGCAAGACCGAAGACGCAGAGCACCGGCAGGGACAAGGAGTTCCCCAGTTCCACGGCAACGTCCAGCGCGGGATTGTCCACGGCCCTCTGGGACGCCTGCATCCAGTACAGGACGTACCGTCCTCGCCTGATCGCGGCATCGTTGAGCGCCCGAGTGCGCGTTTCGTGCATCATGGTACCGGCCCTCAACTATTCTCTCATTCTGTCACCCTGACAGCCAACGGCAGAGCACAAGACTCCAGTGAGCGGCAAACCAGTGCTTGATTGATTCTTGGCCGGGAATAGAATACTTCAAAGTGGACAAGACATGAAGGGCGATCTCTGGAAGCAGGGAGCTGATTCTGGCAGAAGGATACATCGTCTCGAAAGGGTAGGCTGGTCATGATGAAAGAAAAGGTCTGCCTGGTAACCGGGGGAACATCGGGTGTCGGCAGGTCCATTGCGGCAGGGTGCGCACGGGAGGGTGCAACCGTGGTCATTGTCGGTTCCGATCAGACGCGAGCTGACGCCGCCGCACGCGTCATGCGCGAAGTGACCGGCAATCGGCAGATCGAAGCCCTGCAGGCGGACCTGTCCGCAATGGACTCGGTCCGCACGCTTGCTGAAAAGTTCAAAACCCGTTACGGCCGGCTTCACGTGCTGTCTCTTAACGCTGCAACTCTCACGTTGAATCGGCGGACGACCGCAGATGGCTACGAAAGTATGTTTGCGACGAACTACCTCTCCCACTTCTTCATCACGAATCTTTTTCTTGATCTTCTTCGCCGCAGTGCTCCTTCGAGGGTGATCGCTGTTTCGGGGTTGCCGGGTTCGTTGGTGCGGGTACAGCTCGACATGGACGACCTGATGCTGAGGAACAGATTCAGCGCTTTGAAGGCGACGGCGCGAGCAGCGTTGGCAAAAGCTCTCTTCATTTTTGAGCTCGCGCGGCGCACCGAAGGCTCCGGAGTTACTGCAAACACCTTTCATCCGGGGCTTGTTCGTTCTGGACTTCCGAATCGGTTGCCCTGGTACCTGAAGCTGCCCGCTCAGGTTGCAATGACCCTCTTCCCAACCGAAAGCGATACCGGGGTGTTTCTCGCCACCTCGCCGGAGGTGGAGGGGCTGACAGGCCGTATCTTCGTGGGAAGGAAACCGGCGGATTTCCGTCCTGCATACGACGCAGAAGGCGTTGCAGCGCGGCTCTGGGAGTCCAGCGCTCGATTGGTCGGGATGGCATAGACCGGCTGAGGTATACTTGGCGGGCAAGACGAGTGGCCGGAAACAGGCTGGCGATGGTACTCTCTTGGCATGAAAGCGAACATGAAAATCCTTCAAATCGTCAACATCATCTCATTCCTTCTTGTCCTCGTGGTGAACACGCTCGCCTCGACAGTCGGAATCAACGGTCGGCTCACCGGCGCGCTGTCCGACGGTATTCCCAATCTTTTCGTACCCGCGGGGCTCACTTTCTCGATCTGGGGAGTGATCTATCTCCTGCTTCTGCTTTTCACGATCGCCCAGGCGCGCGGCCTGTTTTCCGCGGGTCAGGACGGCCCCGAGGCGACGCAGCGAATCGGCTGGCTGTTTGCCCTGTCATCCGTTGCCAATGTCGCGTGGCTTTTGCTGTGGCACTACGAGCTGATCGGGTTGTCGGTCCTGGCCATGCTGGTGATTCTTGGGTCCGTGCTGGCCGTGTATGTGAGGCTGCGGACGGGCCGCACGCACGCCGGCTCGGCAGAGAGATGGCTCTTCCGCGTGCCCTTCAGCGTCTACCTCGGGTGGATCACGGTCGCGACGATCGCCAACGTGACGGCTTTCCTGGTGAAGGCCGGCTGGAACGGTTTCGGCTTGCGGCCCGACGTGTGGGCAGTTGCAGTGATCGTCGTGGCGGCCCTTATCACAGTGGCAGTTCTCGCGACCCGTCGGGACGCAGGATACGGCCTGGTGGTGCTTTGGGCCCTGGCGGGAATCGTCATCAAGCGATCGGCCGACTCCTCCGCCGCAAGCCACGTGGTGTTCGTGGCGGCAATCATCTGCGGCGCGGTGGTGGCAGCGGCAATCATCGCCTCGGCGGTGCGAAGCGCTTTGAAGCCTCTCAAGGCCTGACGCGTTCACCAGCAGACCCCCGGGAGGTGCGCACGTGACGGATAAGCCCAGCCTCGGAATCAGTTCCTGCCTGCTCGGCAACAACGTGCGATACGACGGCGGCCACAAGCTCGATCGCTACCTTTTCGACGTTCTCGGGAGGCATGTCCACTGGGTGCCGGTCTGCCCCGAGGTGGAGTCCGGCTTGGGCGTTCCGCGGGAGTCAATGCGCCTCGTCGGCGATCCTGCTTCGCCTCGCTTGATCACTACGCGCACGGGGACCGACCATACGCAGCGTATGGAGCGATGGGCGCGTCAGAGATCCGCGGAGCTGGAGCGTGAGGATCTCTGCGGCTTCGTGTTCAAGTCCCGCTCGCCAAGCTCTGGCCTGCGAGGGATTAAGGTATACGACGAGAAGGGCAATCCTGCCCGGCGTGGCCAGGGCATGTTCGCCCGCGCGTTCACGCAACGGCTCCCGCACCTTCCCGTCGAGGACGAGGGCCGGCTCAACGACCCAGGCCTACGGGAGAACTTTATCGAACGAGTGTTCGTCTATTGGAGGTGGCGCAAGCTCGTAGAAGACGGGGGTTCCCTGGACGGCATCGTGCGATTTCACACGGAGCACAAGCTTCTCGTCATGGCCCACAGCCACGCGGCGGTGTCGGCACTAGGCAGGATCGTCGCCTCCGCGCGAGGAGGTTCGATGCATGAGGTCCTCACCGAATACCAGAGGGAGCTCATGAGCGCCCTTGAGCTGGAGGCCACGGTGAAGAAGAACGTGAACGTGCTCCAGCACATCATGGGGTACTTCAAGAAGTTCCTTTCCGCGGATGAGAAGGCTGAGCTCGTGGAAGTGATCGGGCAGTACCACCAGGGTCTCGTGCCGCTGATCGTGCCGATCGTGCTCCTGCGCCACCATGCACGCAGGGTGCAGGAGCCTTACCTGAGCCGCCAGCTGTACCTCAACCCGTACCCGGCTGAGCTGATGCTGCGAAACCACGTGTAGGGAGGCACAGGACATGAAGAGGGGAACTGCGATCATCATTTCCGCGATTGCCGAGCCCGCCGCGAACGGCCAGCGGGCGCCAGTGTTTCCTAGTCTGAAAGGCGCCGACCTCAACGGCAGGTCCCTCACTTTGCCGGACGACTTTCCGGCGCCATTCAGCCTGGTTTTCGTCGCTTTCGAGATGCGCCAGCAGGCCGACGTGGATTCATGGCGCCTTTTCGTTGAGGAAACGCGGAAAGCGCGACCATCCCTTGCCGTGTTCGAACTCCCGACTATCGCCCGCGGATATCGGCTCATGCAGTTCGTGATTGACAACGGCATGCGCTCCGGCATTCCCGACCGTGAGACACGGGCAGCCACCGTCACTCTCTACACGAACGTGAAAGCTTTCATGCGCGCGTTGGGCATCCGGACCACGCGGCAGATCGCCGTCCTGGTGGTCACTCCGGCAGGCGAGGTCCTTGCGCACGTTTCGGGGCGGTACTCCGCGGAGGCCGCAGCGCCGATCAATAAAGCGTTGAACGCCGGAAGCTGACGCCCTGACTGCCACTTGAACCGCGATATGGCTCAGGCGGAGCAGCGCAGGACGGGCTATGAAAACCCCACCAAAGGAGACGCCTCAATGACCATCATTTTTTATTACAGCGTTACGGGCACAAATGCGTCAATCGCACGTACGATCTGCGAGGGTCTGAAGGCAGAGATACGCGAAATCAGGAGTATTCGAAAGTATTCATTCTTCGGAATGGTATTCGGGTCAAGGATGAAGAGGCGGTTCCCAATCCAGTCCATGGACATGGACCTGTCTCGCCACGACTCAGTGATTCTCTGTGCCCCCGTGTGGGCAGGGGGTCCCGCATGCCAAATGATGACCTTCGTTGATAGGGCGGATTTGAAAGGAAAGAAGGTGGCCGTGGTCTTCGGGTGTGGCGCGTTGCAGCCGGCACGTGCTTTGGGGATCATCCGAGCCGCTCTTGAGGCAAAAGGGGCCATGATGGTTGCAGGAGAAATCCTGGACGTCGGTAAGCTCAAAGGAGAAGCATTGACGAAGGCCGCCAAAGACCTGACGATCGCACTAACCCGTAAGCTCTCCTGATGGAAAGCCCACCCATTGGCGACAAGGAGACCGTCCCCCGTTTGGACGGTGAAGGGATACGTCTTTGGAGCGCAGCCAAGGTGAGCCTGTGCACTGCAAAGATCTTGGAGGCCAGCAACTCGCTCGTCTATTGATGCCTTGTCGGGACCGGGTTCACCGCAGGCCTACGCGGTGATCATGAGGGCGAGCGCGAAGCCGGCGGAGGCGTTGACGAGCACAACCCTGATCCAGTGAGTATCGAGTATCTTCTTCAGCCAGGGGCTTTTTCCGCCCGTGGTGTTGTCATTCTCGAGTTTCGCTTGCCACCGCGCCCAGAACGCGGCCGTGAGTGCTATTGCCAGGGCGAAGCAGGCGAGGTTTCCCCAGATGGCCCACGCTGGCGAACCAGAAGGGTGGTGCCAGATCAATAGGATCGAGAGAGCCAAGAACAGCCCGTAGGGAATGAAGATCCAATACGGGATCTTGTGCCAGTGGACCAGATGCACTTTCTGGAACGTTTTGTTGTCGAGGAGCTTCCACGAGCGGAAGATGTCGACCTCATTCGCCCATATCGTTCCGACGTTGTAGAACGCCAGGCAGAGATTGATGACCGCCAAGGTTTTCGCATTCATGTCCGCCATTCAACCATCGTCACGGGCATAGCGTCCAGATCATAACTGGATGATCCCTAGTGGCCGCGAGGGAATGGTGAGCAATTTCATCGCAATAAGGTCCCGAGCACCCCACCAAGCGCTGCGGAGAGCTCGGGCTGGCCAAAGCGAACGGACCAAGCGTGTACAACGTTTTTCCGGAAGCCCGACACATGGAACGGGTCCTGGTGCGCGAGCTCCTCGGCATCAGCTTTCGAAGCGGCGCGAATCACGAGAAGCCCAGAGGGGCTGCCTATTGGCACTGGTGCCCCAGGTGCCACCTGTTCCATGTTGAGCGGCCCAGCAAAAAGCAGGCGCCCTCGTTTCTGCATCTCCAGCGCCCAGAGGTAGTGCTCATGAAGCACCTTCCTTCCCTCCGGGGTGCTTGGCGGCCGCCATTTGTCGAGCGTCTCCGCGATCACCGCGAAGGCCGCGTGGTTGGAAAGGGTGGCGGATATCTCTTCAAGTGTTGGATTGGTCATTTCTTGAAATGTAGGCTCATCTTGCGGCCCGGGCAAGCAACGAATGGGGGACGGATATCCTCGTGGGACATCTGGCCGCTCTATTCCTTGCCCTTCGAGGTGGCAATGCAGGGTGTCCCGATGAACGACGACAGCCCAGCGCAGGGAGCCCCTCTTATTAAAGCATCCCATCTTCCTCGCCATAGCAGAGCCGCCCCGCCCCCTGCTCATCCCCTTGGCATCCGCGCCCGCTTCACCACCGCCCTACCCTCGACGAGACAAGGTTGGCGGTGGCGGGAGGGATAGCTACAGCTTGTCGGGTAATTCGGGCGCCCGTCCGCTCGGTGTTTGACGGGCCGCGGAGCTATGTGGCGCGATCTTGCGTGCTGTGCGTCTTGTTGGCGTACTGCGCTGGTACGGTGTCGGTCTCGTGAGCCTGCATCTGGTATTGCGTTAGCCGCTCAGCATTACCTTTTTGCACCCTGCCAACTCTCGGACCAGCTTGTTGACGTTGAACCCCATGACCGCGCGCTGACCACAGGCGCCCATCATGCGCTCCGAGCGGGCCGCTGGACGATTGAACCCATAGCGCGGGCTCTTGATAGTGCCGATCCCTGCCTCCACGAGTGCTCTCTCTTTGACCAACCGGCCTCGAACCGTATTGCTGACCGCCCACTGTGTTCGTCCACGGGGGGCCAATCCCACATCCTTGACCCCCAACTTCCGTAAGGCGGCAACGTTGTGCGTGCTGTATCCACCGCGGTCGTAGGCGTACGCCCGCGGCGCCTTTTGAAATAGCTTGATGTGATCCTCGACCGCCCGCAGCGCGAACTTGGTGTCTTGTAGTTCCAGGCGATCCCGGGCCAACGTGGCCAGCAGGTATCCGCCCCGTAGGCGTGTGATGCCCCAATTCAATCCGAACTCCACCGATTTGCCAACCTTGCCGCGCACGATCGAGTACAGTTGTGGGATGTGCAGGCTGATGATTTTGCCGCTGGCCACAAAGCCTGTGCGAATCCAGTAGCGGATCTGCGGCACCAGCGCGCGCATCGTCTGCTGCAACTGCCTCAGCTTGTTTGTGGCAACAATCGCCCGCCCACGTAGCTTTCTGGGCTGCGCGGTAGCTGCTTTCAGTGCGCCCCCCAGAGCCCCGTTGAGCTTCTCCACGAGGGTGACCATCTGGCCCATGACATGATCCTTTTTCTCCTTGCTTTTGGCGAAGAGCCGATATTCCCGGGCTTTCCGCCGGGCCGCATCGAATAAGCTCGCCGTGGTGTGCACGAACTCCTTCAGTGTCCCTCCCACCCTGCGTGCTGCGCTTGTCACCGAGCGCAGGAAACCCGCCATCAGCCCCATTTCGTTGGGGTAGGGAATGGCCGCTTCCTGCGCGGTAGTGTCGGCGACCAGGGTGCAGGGATCGGCCAACTTCTTCTTCACCGCCAAGCCCACCACGTACTGATTGATAAGCTTGATCCCGTCCTCGTCCCATCAACTCGGTGAAGTCCTGGATCGTGGTAAAGTCCGGTGTCCAGTTCGACTCGGTGAGTCCGCACAAGTAGCGCGCAGGGGCGTAGTATTGGATCAGGTCTTCCGCCTCCCGATAGGTAAGCTTGCGAGTGGCCATCAACACCATGGCCCCCAGGGTGGCGCGCAAATGCGGCGGCTGACCGGCGGCGTTCTTCAGTTTCGCAAGACGGATCCCCTGGACACGCTGTTGCAGTTCGTCCCAATCGAGGGTGTCGGCGATCTGCACGAGGCGATGGTTGTTGGCCACCGGGATGGTTGGACTCTTGGATCTGGGCAATAGATCGGGCTGACGCGGCATAGGGGGGAACCTCCGCTGAAGAAGTGGTTGGGATAAGGCAAAGGCGTGTACGGAAGCCGCCGAGCACGAGGAGCAGACACAGCGCCGAAGAGAGGATCAGGAGGCAGAGTCGAACCAGGAGGATCTTGACAGGAGACATTTCCCCAGTATTATAACTGGGGAACAATCTCTGTCAATATACATCGCCATGAAAACCAACCTTCCTTCAGACTACAGGCAGCTTCAACTCGCCCTCAGCCACATCGGCTTCTTCCGCCGAGGCACTCTGCTCAACCGCATGATGACCTGCGGCAAGCCCGTCTGTGCCTGCAAAGCCTCACCCCCCCGTTTGCACGGCCCGTATTACCAGTGGACCCGCAAAGTCGACGGCAGGACCGTCACGGTTAATCTGTCAGCTCAACAAGCCAAGTTGCTAGAAGGGTGGATCGCTGCCGGAAAGGAACTTGATCGCATCGTCGCCGAAATGGAGCGCATTTCGCTGGAGGCAACCGAGCGCCAGCTGCAAGAGTTGCCCCCACCAACGCGTAAGGTGCCGCTCACGCGTCGCCGTGCCCGGCGGGGTGCAGCAGGCTAGGAATTACCCGACAAGCTGTAGCTATGGCATCGCGAGCGGAGTCAGCCTCTCAAAGGAGTGCTTTCTTAGCCAGTTTCTCCGATTCTTCAACTGCCTTCGTCAAGTAGGATTTTTCCAACAAAGAAGGGTTCGAATTGATGGGGTCTCCATATCGACCAAACATGGCACCGGAGTGGTCTTCAATGTCAGGTGAAACCAGGAGCGGAAGTGTTTTTTCAGCATATTGTTCCACACTCTGGAACAACAATCCGATGATCGTCTGCTGCACTTTCAGAGCAAAGGATCCATCCCCTAGATTGCCTGACATGATATTTGACTTCATTATGCCTGGGTTCAGTCCGTAGAAATTCACTGAGGGATAGCGATCTGCGCAGTCCAGAACAAGTGCTTCGTTGCCCACAACGGTATTGCTGTGCGCCGCGGGCCAGTGGTACCTGAGCGCCGAGTTGAAATCGTCGAGAGTTGCCTTTCGATCTTTGCCCGGAAAGCCCATGATGAAAACCCTGGGCTTTGGCTTGCCGGAACTGAGATTCTTGCCGAGGCGTTCCACAATCTCATGAACCAAGACAAAACGACTCAAATGACTCACAGCCATGTCCAACTCTATGCCCTCTGTGCTTGTCAATCGATTCCTACCTGCGAAAATTCCTTGGGTCATGATTACCATATCGAGCGTTTCGGCGGGCAGTTCTTGCGCAATTTTTCTTACTGTCTTCATACTCGACAGATCAGCCTGAATGAAACGAAGGCCTGGGAAGTCTTGATCGCGAAAGGTTCTACCGATAACCAATACTTCTGCACCCTTAGCGGCAAGCGCACGTGCAAGCGCCCGGCCGATTCCATTGGTTCCACCGAACACAGCGATCTTCTTTCTGCCAAGCGAGTCTTTATCCAGCTGTCGACGCGTCCACGTGAAATCCTTTCGAATGACTCCGAATCCTGAATTAGCCATTGATAACTCCTATGTGTATTAGCGCCTTATTGGCCGAAAAACGCAAAAGCTCCTGCCGGATTCAAGTGTGAAGTGACGGCGTTCAGACAACCGTGAAAAGTGCGTTCACGGCTGCAGCCGTTGATTCGAGCGCGCCCTGATCTATGTGAAGCACTTCTTGCGACCAACGCGGGTTGCCCAGGAGGGAGAACCTGTCCCAAAGGGTGAGTCGGGCACGATGAAGCTCGCCCCCGAAGAGGCTGGTTACAAAGGCATGCTCCGATAGCCATTTGGGAAAAGCTCCCTGAAGCTGAGTTTGAGCAAGCTCTCCCTGGTACATGCTGCAAAGGAATAGTCCCACCTTGCGGCTGAGAAGCTCCTCGCGCTGGCGAGCGCAGAAGGTGCTCACCTCCCGCTGGATCTTTCCGCCGTAGATGGAGCCCCCAATCAACACCACGTCGAACTCGCGGGCGTCAGGCCAAGGCTGGCGCGCGAGGTCTACGATCACCGCCTCCGCGCGTATCCGCTCTCCCAGGACGCGCGCACAAGCTGCCGTGGTCCCATACTTCGACCGGTATGCGATAAGGACTCTCATGTCATTCGCCCTCCCGATTGTGGCCCGCGCCCGCCGCTTCGACGACAGCCTCCGACGGAGGCACTCCTTCGGCCGCCATGGTCCCCTGCCCTCGGGTATTTCTGAGGGCGAGCTCGGGCAGAAAGACCGTGACGATGAATCCCGCCAGGATCACGAACATGCCCCAGAAGTATACGCGGAGAACTGCTTCCGTGAACGCTTTCTTCAGCGCCGAGGTGACGCCGGTCGTCAGAGTGACTGCCAGGACATCAAAGCCGGCCTTGATCTTCGTGAGCGCGGCCTGGGTCGCCTGCGCGACGAGCGCCGCCGCCTGCATGTCCATTCCCTGTCGGATCCCGGCAAGTATCCCCTTCATCGCCTGCGGATTGGCAAAGGCAGGCGCGGGAATGCGGCCGAGCTGGTCCTTCAGCGGGGCGGGCAGCTTCGGATCGGCGAGCAACTGCTTCAACGCAGCAGGTTTTCCACTGGTAAGGGCCGCGGCAATTCCCTGGTACTGTGTATCGAGCCCAGCCTTCACCTGCGCGGCGATCCCGCCGCCCTGGAGCATTGCCTTCACGTCCGCGGGGATCTGGGGGTTGGCGAGCAGGCTTTCCCGTGCGTTCGTGTCATTGCGGGTCAGGACAGCCTCAATCTTCGTGTAGGTGCTCTGCAGGCCGTTCCTGATCTGGTCCCCTACCGAGGCGAGGTTGCCGGACTCCAACTGGCCCATGCTGAATCTTGTGTTACCTATCGCCCCGCCTCGCAACTCGGGGGGCATATACACCGGGAGTCGCGCCGCCAGGACGGTGGCAAGGATGGTACCGAACACCGCGATGCCCACCGTGGAGCCGATCTGACGGAAGAAGAGGCTAGTGCTGGTCGCCACCCCGACCTGCCGAGGGTTCACCGCGTTCTGGACGGCGAGGTTGAAGATGGGAAGCGCAGGCCCGATCCCGATGCCGAGGATGATCATTCGCCAAGTCACCTGCCAACGCGTCGTTTCGACCGTCAGCCCGAGCATCAGGGCATAGCCGACGAACACTATCGCCGTGCCAATGAGGAGAAGCACCTTGTACCTGCCGGTCCTGCTGACAATCTGGCCTGAGACAAGGCTTGCGACCACCACCCCCAGCGTCAGGGGCATCACGGTGAGCCCGGCCGCACTCGCCGAGACACCCACCACCATGACCATGTAAATGGGCAGGAAGACGATAGCGCCGAAAAAGCCGACGCCGCTGATTAAAAGGCCGGCGGCGTTGCCGACCACGTAGGTCCTGTTCCTGAAGAGCTCGAAGGGGATGATCGGCTCCGCGGCCCGACGCTCCACAAGAATGAACAGCACTATCCCTATGACACCCAGCCCGAAGCAGCCTATGACCTGCCATGACCCCCAGGGGAAACTCTGGCCGCCGAGGCTCATCGCCAGTAGGAGGGGAATGATGCCCAGGAGCAGCGTCGCCGAGCCCCACCAGTCAATGATTACTTTCTTTTCCAGCTTCGGCTTCAGGGGCGGCATCTGCAGCACGATGAGGAGCAGCGCCACTATGCCGATGGGCATGTTGACATAGAAGACCCAGCGCCAGGAAAGCGTGTCGGTGAGGAAGCCGCCCAGCCACGGACCTATGACGCTCGCGATGCCGAACACGGCGCCGAAGATTCCCTGGTAGCGCCCGCGCTCGGCGGGAGAAAAGAGGTCCGCTATGACGGTAAACGCCGTCGAGAAGATGCCCGCGCTTCCGAGTCCCTGGACGGCCCTGAAGATGATGAGCTCGCCCATGCTGCGCGACTGCCCCGAGAGGACTGACCCCACTAAGAAGAGGACGACCCCGACGAGGACCACGACCTTGCGGCCGTAGATATCGGAAAGCTTCCCGTAGATCGGAATCATGGAGGTGGAAGCGAGGAGGTAGGCCGTGACTACCCAAGTGTAGAGGCTCAGCCCGTTCAGGTCCTGGAGGATCTTCGGCATTGCCGTGGATACGATGGTCTGATCCAGCGCGCCGAGCAGCAAGGCTACCATTACACCGATCAGCGTGACTGTTCTTTCTCTATTCGTAACGGTATACATGAAACCCGATTCTCCTTTTTTCCTTTTTATCATGAACTGAAATCGTCCAGCTTCAGGTAGCCTGACGAATTCGCCACCCCCATGAAGCTATCCTGCTTCGTTTGGCCGCCCATGGGCAATGCGGCGGCGCACACGAGAAGGGGAATGACCAAGAAGCGCATCACGCGCCAGTTTACCTGGTTACCGATTCAAAATCCTCCGGAAGGGATAGGGGGAGCGGCCGTCCGCTGCCCCCCCGTCGATCACAACACTATCTACTTGGGAAGAATCACGGTGTCGATCACGTGAATGACGCCGTTGTCCGCCATGACGTCTGCCTTGACCACGTTGGCGCCGTTCACTTTGACCCCGCCGTTCATCTGGAAACTCACGCTCTGTCCCTGGACCGTCTTTGCCGTGGTGAGTTTCATCACCTCGGCCGCAGTCACCTTGCCCGGCACTACGTGGTAGGTCAGGATCGAGGTGAGCTTGGGAATGTCCTTGAGGAGGCTCTCCACGGTGCCCTTGGGCAGCTTCGCGAAAGCTTCATCGGTCGGCGCGAAAACGGTGTAGGGACCTTTCCCCTTCAACGTATCTACAAGCCCGGCCGCCTGCACCGCGGCAACGAGCGTCTTGAACGAGCCGTTGGAAACCGCAACATCTACGATATCAGCCATATACAACCCTCCTGAGGATATATTTCAAAATGTGTTTCAATTAATCCTAAGAAACACATTTTGTATTAAAGAGATTACGCATTTGCCTTTTTAAAGGCAAGAAAAATCGTCATTGATTCGGGGCCGCGATACGCACCCGATGTCGAAACCCGGTTCGGGTACTCACGTCACATATAGGTAAAGGAGGTTCTGCAGGCAGTTCTCAACACCGAGGTGTTGGAAAAGCAAGGTTCAGCGAATTCCTGGCTCGCCCTTGAAGGGGCCCACGATCTCTGAAGTGATCCAACCGCCGTAGAATGGGCCAGGCTGCGCGATGACTTTCTCTCCATCGACGAAGCAACCGTCTGTCCGATCTGCGTAGAACGCGATGTGGTCCTTGAGCGGGAGGAATGCCGGTGAAGGGTTTGGGTAGCTCCAGCATGCATTCGCTGAGCGCCTCTCGCCCACCTGCAAGTCGAAGTACTGCGCCTCGCCTTTCCACTCGCAGATCGAGTGAACTCTGGTGGCCCGGACAAAGTCTTGCCGCACGTCTTCCGGCGGGATGTAATACGTGGGCGGATGGCTGGTTTCCAGGACACGAAGAGCCTGGCGAGTCTCTGCGACCACCATTTCTGCAAAGAGCACCCTTATTTGACGGTTCACTGGTTCCAGCCTCGGAGGACGTGGGTAGTTCCATATGGATTCCTTTTCTGCCAATTCTGTTCACTCCTTCTACCGGGCTACATCGCAGTCTCGGAGACAAGACAGGCTCCTGCTTCCCACCCGCAATAGGCTGACTTTGGAGTTCAATACATTAATGTATCACTTGGCTTTCAACGACGGCAATTCTTCTTCAAACAGGCCGGAGGGCTGATAGCACATGGCAGATCGGCCGCTTCATGTGGTACGTTCTCCTTATCATGCTGCCAGCCTACTTCGATCCGATACGGGCGCGAATTGTTCCAGCGTTGCAGCGGTTCCTTGAGGAAAAGAAGAAGGACCTATCGCGCGTGAATCCCATCGGGCTCGACGCGGCACAGCGGCTCCTCGATTTCTCGTTGCGCGGCAAAATGATGCGCGGGTGCCTTGTGCACCTTGGCTGGTCGATCTGCCATACTTCCGGAAAAGCCAGTGTGGAGCAAGAGTTGGCGGTCACGGCAGTGGGAGCGGCCATGGAGCTCTTCCAGTCGGGACTTCTGGTGCATGATGACATTATGGACAAAGACCCTGTGCGACGGGGCCAGCCGTCTGTGTTCCGGCAGTACGCGGAAATCGCTGCCCGGGAGGGCCACGCCGATGCGCCGCACGTAGGCCAGGCGCTTGGCATCTGCGCTGGCGATGTAGCCTATTTCATGGCATTCGAGCTGCTGGCCACGGCAGGCATCCCCCCGGAGGAGCTCTCCAACTTGCTCGAGCTGTGCGCTCGCGAGCTCTCTGCGGTCGGTGTTGCTCAGATGCAGGACGTGATGTAGGGCGCCGGGAGTTCCCCTGCGAGTGTGGAGGACATCCTGCGGATGTACACGTACAAAACGGGACGGTACAGTTTTTCACTTCCCCTGCTCGCAGGCGCTATCATCGCGAAAGCGCCTGCGGACATGAAATCAAGGCTGGAGACATTCGGCGAGAGCGTCGGGCTTCTTTTCCAAATCCGCGACGACGAGCTGGGTCTGTTCGGCACCGAGGCGGAGATAGGCAAGCCCGTGGGCTCAGACGTGAGGGAGGGGAAGAAGACGATTATTTTCGCATCCCTTATGGCTGCCGCGGGGCCAGCAGAGAGCCGGCGACTTGGCGGCATTTTCGGGAACCCCGGCGCCTCCGAGGCCGATATCGAGTACGTGCGCTCCGTGGCGTCTTCACCGAAGGTTCGCGCACAGATCGACGCAATCACCGCGGGTCTCAGCAAGAAGGCGCGCGCGGCCATCGATGGCCTTTCTTCCGGGTCCGAGGAGGACCGCGCCGCGATGGCAGGCCTTCTCGTCTTCACTACCACTCGCAGACATTGAGGATCCCATGACGAGCCTTTCGCGGTTTCACCGGCTCGACATGACGGGACGCCGGGACCAGCTGAAGCGGACGATCGTGATCGAGGCCTCGGAATGGGACGCGCTTTCTGTGACGCCTGAACTCCTAGAGATCGCGGACGTGATGGTGGAATCGGCAGTGGGATGCCTCGCCCTGCCTCTTGGCATCGCCGAAGGCTTCCTCATCGACGGGGAGGAGGTGGCCGTTCCGATGGCGGTGGAAGAGCCATCCGTCATTGCCGCCGCGAGCTTTGCCGCGCGTCTGGCGCGAGTTTCGGGCGGCTTTCATACCTGGTCGTCCGATCCGCTTATGGCCGCGCAGGTGTTCCTGGAAGAGGTGAGCCTAAACGGCGAGCAGCTGCTTCAAGAGTGCGCCCCGCGAGTCCGGGCAGGCGCTGTCGTCCTCGCTCGCCTCCCTGGAAAAAAGGGGTGGCGGGTTCCGTGAAGTTCGCGTCGTGCGGCTCCCGGGAACCGGTGCAGTACGCGTGGAGGTGCTCATCGACGTGCGCGACGCGATGGGCGCAAACAGGCTGAACTCGGCGGCCGAGCTCCTGCGGCCGCTTCTGCAGGAGGTGAGCGGCGGGCGCGTGCTGATGTCGATCCTCAGCAACGAAGCACGGGACCGCATTGCCGGGGCACGAGTGGAAATCCCGTTCGAAGCTCTGGAGGCCGGACTTCCCGACGGGGTGGACGGCGCGGAAGCCGCCCGCAGGATCTGCGTCGCCTCTGACATCGCGCAGGAAGACCCGTCCCGAGCGGTCACGCACAACAAGGGAATCATGAACGGCATCAGCAGCCTTGCCCTTGCCACGATGAACGACGCCCGCGCAGTGGAAGCCGCTGCCCACGCGTGGGCTGCCCGAAGCGGCCAGTACCGCGGGCTCAGCACCTGGTCCGTGCGAGGCGGCAGCGCTCTGCGGTGAGCTGGAACTCCCACTCGCCCTTGCCACCGCAGGCGGTTCTGTCGATTTCCACCCCGCAGCCCGCGCGAGCCTCCGCATCCTCGGGTCGCCGGACGCCCCTCGGCTGTCGCGGATCGCCGCTGCCGTTGGCCTTGCACAGAACTTCGCCGCCTTGCGGGCGCTTGTGACGCACGGGATCCAGAAAGGTCACATGCGCGCCCATGCGGCGCGGCTGGCGTGGCGCGTCGGCGCGCGCGGCGCCGAGGTTCGAAGGCTCGCCGATGGGCTTTCGAAGGCAGGTACCCAGGACGAGTCGGCGGCGCGCGCCATGCTCGCCCGGATGCGGGAGGAGCGCCGGTGAGCGGCGAGGCGGTCTGCCGCGCCGGGCCGAGCCTGGCCCTCATCAAGTACTGGGGCAAGTCGCGTGAACGGCGACAACCTTCCCGGCCACTCCCAGCCTTGCGGTGACCCTTGGGGGCGTGCACACCGAGACGAGGGCCTCCGTGTCCCAGGGCGGTGACGACACGATGAGCGTGGACGGCTTCGCGCAGGACCCGGCGCGCTATTCCTTCTTCTTTGACACGCTGCGCCAAACACTGGGAATCTCGGCCCGGTTCCGGGCGGCCAGCATCGAACTCCTTTCCCACCTCGGCGGGCCTGGCCAGCTCCTCCTCGGGATTCGCCGCCCTTGCCGGCGCCTGTGCGCGGGCGGCCGGATGCGACGCCTCGACCGCCGACATGTCTGCGATCGCGCGGGCAGGCTCGGCATCCGCCGCCCGATCCGTCTTCGGCGGCTTCGTGCTCCTTCCGGCGGGAGCCCGCAGGGCACGGCAGGTCTACGGGCCCGACATCTGGCCGGACCTGCGCATCGTCGTGGCTGTCACCCACCGGGCCCCGAAGCCTGTGACATCCCGCCGCGCCATGGAGGAGACCCGCGCCGCTCGCCGTACTACTTCTCCTGGATCAAGGAATCCGCGGAGCTGCTCCCCGAGGCGCTGCGCGCACTGGAGAGCAGGGACCTTGAGTTCGCTGGGGGAAACGGCTCGTCGCAGCTACAGCCTGATGCATGGGGCCATCCTCGGCGCGCAGCCTCCTATCCTGTACTGGCTGCCCGCCACGGTGGCGGTGATCCATGCCTGCGCGGCGATGAGGGCAGTGGGCGTCGGCGCGTGGGAAACCATCGATGCAGGCCCGCAGGTAAAGATCCTCTGCCACTCGAAGGACGCGGATGCCGTCATCGCGCGCGTTGGCGCTCTCGGCAGCGGCATCCAGACCATCCTTTGCCGCCCGGTCCGGGCTGCAGTACGGTCCTGATCTGCCGTGAAGTTGGTGTGACTTGGGAGCGACTGGACGGGCTTGCGGCAAGCTGATCCTCTTCGGCGAGCACGCGGCCGTGTACGGGTATCCCGCCGTGGTGTCTCGCTGCCCGAAAGCACGACCGTGCGAATGGGTGACTCGGCTCTGCCGGAATGGGAACTGGAGTCGATCCTGCCTGCGGACCGCGGCGGAGTTGGCGCTCTGCTCGGTCTCTTTGAGGAAACTCTACCCGGGTTCGCCGCCAAGGGGCGTCGCTACGTACAGCTTGAATCAAACGTGGCACGGATGTCGGGCTTCGGCAGCTCTGCAGCGCTTTGCGGAGCCTTCGCCAGAGCCGCGCTTGCTCTCGCTGGCGAGGACCCGGGGCGGGGAGGTTACCAGAGCGTGGTCTCTGGCCCACCAGGCCGAGCGCCTCTTCCACGGCACTCCGTCTGGCGTTGATACCGGTCTCGCAATAATCGGCGGCACCTGCGTGCTGCATCCGAGGCCGCCCGGTCTTCCCGAGTACCGGAGAATTCCAGCCCGCGGCCTTCATCTCGCGGTGGGAGCCTTGCCGCGAGACGCCGCCTGCGCGGCGCTCATCGGCGGGTTGGCGGCACGCATGCGGTCCGCAGACGACTCCACCCATGCCTCCATCGATGCACTGGGACGCATCTCCGCCGAGGCTTCCGAGACGCTGTCAACGGGAGGCCCGCGCGTCGCCGAGGCACTCGGTGTCCTCGCCGTGGCGGCGATGGATCGGCTTCGCTCGCTGGGGCTGAGCAACGCGAACGTAGAGCGTCTGCTGAAGGAGGCCGCGGCCGCAGGGGCCCTCGGTGCCAAGCTGAGCGGGGCAGGCGGAGGAGGGGCGGTTTTTGCAGTCGCGCCGGACCGGGACCAGGCTGCGTTCATCGCCGCCCGCATGGAAGCCGTTGCGGCCGAGTCGGGGATGGTTCTTGCTTCTGCCTTTCGCGCTATCGAAGTCTGAAAGGGACCAAAAGCACGCCCCGCTCAGCAGCATGCCGCTTACGCCTCCCGGCGCAACTCTTTCGCCAGCGCCAGCGCCGCCTGCACGGCCTCCTCTGCATCCGTGACTTGGGCATCGGCGCCGATGTGCGTAGGGTCGGGTCCTGCGCCGGAAAACGCCTGCCCGCCGGCGATGACCTTCACGCAGGCCAGGGAAGGGTCAGCCCGGATGGCACGAATCATGTCCTCGGCAACGCCGAGGTGCTCCCGCATCGTCACGGAAACCGCGACCAGAGCGCAGGGCTGCCGGCGGAGGGACTCCAGCACGTTTCCGATCGAAAGGTTTCCGCCGAAAAACTCCACGGTGAACCCTGCGAGAAAGAGGAGATCCGCCACCATGCGGGCTCCGATCACGTGGCTCTCGGCGCCTGCTGTCACTACGATGCAGCGAGTTCGGCCGGCGGGCGGCGGATCAGGCTGGCGGGCCGGCAGGAGAGTTGCCATCAGCTGCAGCGTGGTTTGGCTGATGGCATGCTCTTCGCTGACAAGCAGCTCACCGACCTCCCACAGCCGCCCTACCTCTTCCAGCGCCGGGGCAATCACCCCGATGTACAGGTCTTGGATCGAGCTTCCCGCATTCCGCGCTGCTTGTAGGGTCCTACGCGCAGCCTCTGTATTGCCGCCCCTCAAGGCGTCGAGATATTCCCGAGCTCGTTGGGGGAGCGGTGCGCCCTTCACGAGCGTAGTACCTCCGCCGCGACGGCTCGGGACGCCGTCGCCGTTCCCCCGTCCCATAAGGTGGTCCAGCGAGACAGAAAAAAAATCGACAATCTTCAGCAACGTTGGCTCGTCGGGGAACCTCAGGTTCTGCTCGTAGTTGGCAATTGTGGTCTGAGCGAGACCCAGTGCGGCGGCGAGATCCTTCTGCCGCAGGCCGCGGCGCAGCCGCAGCTCACGAAGCCGCGAAGCGAAATCCGCCATCAGCGTGCCGCCTTCTGCGACGCACGCTCGAACAACTCAACCGTCGCCGCAAGTGACGGCTCCAGCCACACGGTGCCACGGCGCAGCTCCGCAGTTGTGCGCGATCCTGTGAGGAGCATTACTGTCCGCAGGATCTTCTCCAGGCCCCGGAAGTACTTCACTACCGCCTCGGCACCTCCTGCCGTCACGGCACGGATGGCCGGTAGCGCCGTGCCGGCCAGGGCAGCGCCCATGGCGACCGCCTTTGCCGCATCCATGCCGGTCCTGATGCCGCCGGAGGCGAGCACACGGTCGCGTCCCGTGCGGCACGCGGCCAGCAGCACCGCCGTCGGGGTGCCCCAGTCGGCGAACTCGGCAGCGGCGGAGCGTTCTTCCTCGGAGAGCCGGTACGATTCCACCGTGACCCAGTTCGTGCCGCCCGCACCGGCCAAGTCGACATATGCCGCGCCGGCACCGAGCAATTCCCGCACGATCCAGGGTGAGATTCCGAAACCGGTCTCCTTGACGATTACCGGCAGGTGGCTTGCCTCGCACAGCCGCGCGATCGCCTGTTTCAGGCCGCGGAAGTCACGGTCGCCCTCGGGCTGAAAGAGCTCCTGGCCGGCGTTCAGGTGGACAACCAGTGCCTGCGCCTCCAGGCGCTGCACGAGGGAGAGGAGCGTGGGAAGGTCCCCGTCCCGCACCTGCACGGCGCTGATGTTCGCCAGCACCGGGACATCCGGGGCTAGCGGCTTGACGTGGAAGTGCGGGAAAAGCTCAGGGTTCTCGAAGAGCACACGGAAGGAGCCCAGGCCGACGGGGATGCGCAACTCCTGTGCCGCCGCTGCCAGCTGCCGGTTTGCCTTGAACCCGCCGTCCGAGCCTCCGGTCATGCAGGAGATGAACAAGGGCATTGCGATCTGGGCCCCGAGGAACGTCTCGGAGGTGTCCAACTCATGCTCGGCGATCTCTGGAAGGGCGTTATGCGCGAAGCGCACGCCCTCGAATCCAGCTCCACTCCCTTCAACCAGGAACCGCGACGGGTCCGTACAGATGATCAGGTGCTTCTCTTTCCTGGCCCCTGTGCGAAACCCCGTGTGCTGTGCTGAAACTGTGCTCACGATATCCATCCTTGCATCTGCCGGAGAGCGCCAAGGCTTCCGGTGGAATTGCTGCGCCAAAGCCGGTGACAATCCGGCAATTGGCGGTCACTATGCGAAGAGACCTTTCTTCGGTACCGAGAAGACGGGTTCCTCCTGCAGGCCCCCTTCGGAGAGCAGGACGTTTGCGGCGAGGACCGCCGATGTGCAGGCAGCCTCCATGAGCATGGCCGGCAGTCCCGATTCCACCCAGTCCCCCGCGAAAAGGAGGCCCGGTATCCGCGTTGCCACGCCGGGGCGATGCCGGTGCATGCTGGTGTGAAAGGCGGTGAAATCGTTGCGCACCTGCAGGTGCTCGTGGAGGACTTCGGCATCACGAAGCTCCGGGAGGGTGCGCTTCATCTCCTCCACGAAGGAGTCCCGTATCCTCGTTTCGTTGCGCATTCCTATCGGCAGAGCGTAGCTATGCAGCTCGAGGACCGACCCGCCATTCTCGCGCGCCCAGGCAGCCGATCCGCCGTCGATGCGATGCTGGAAAGTGACGGAGTCGAGAAGCTCCAGGCGGTCGGTGGAGAAGAATGTGGGAAGCCCCACCCCACCGGGTCGATCCAGCCAGATCCGCAGCACCGCATACCCCTGTGACGACTCCAGGTGACGGACGTTGTCGAAGGCCGCCGGGTCCTCCTGTGCGATGAAAGGGGATCCTTCCACGATCTTCCGGGCGGAGCCCGCATCGGCAGCGAGGACGATGGAGTCGCAATCAATACCGCCGACACGGAAGCCCGTTCCTGCCCGTTCGATGCCTTGGATGGCCTGCGAGGTGAGGATGCGCACGCCGAGCCGCTGGAGATGGGCACGGGCAGGGGCAAGGAGAGCCTCCTCGTAGTCGCCGTCGAGGTAGTCGTACAGGAGGCCGAGGTCGTTGCTCAGGAAGTAGTAGTGGAAGCTCTTGATCACCTCCGCGGTGGACATCGGCCGGGGCTCCGCGAAAAAGGACCGGCTGAACGTGTTGAACATGATGCGCATCGGCGCGGGCAGGCCAATGCCATCCGCGAAATCCTGAAAAGAGACGTCGTCGTACTCGGCGAACGTCCTTTCGGGATCGTAGCGCAGGAACTCCAACAGGTGCCGCGACTCTCGATTCTTCAGCATGTCCCCCAGCCGATACACCCCGGACCGGGAAAGGGACAGCATATTCAGGACGGGCGTGCGAGCCGTGTCCTTGAAGCTGAAGCGACCGTGCTCCAGCGTGGAGATGAGGTAGTCCTCCACGGGAACGAGCCGGGAACCCGCGCCGAACCGGTCCAACATCCGGCGGAGATTGTAGTACTGCCGAAAGAACCCGTGGAACCCATGGTCGATCCGGGTCTCGAACCCATCGGCCAGCCGTGCATGCCAGGAGCCGACCTTGCCGCCGATGAACGGGTTCTTCTCCAGTACAGTCACGGCGATGCCTCGCTCGGCGAGGATCGCCGCCGCCGAAAGCCCCGCAAGCCCTGCGCCGATGATCGCCGTTGTCCGGCGCTGCCTTGCGCGAAGGGGCAGGTCGGCCCGCACGGTGTTGACCTGGTGGCGGGAGCCGCCCAGGCGCCGCATGATCAGTCCTGCGAAAGGCCCGTTTCCCTTTTTCACTGCTGTCACCTCGAATCGCCTGATCCCGTTTCCCCGGCCAGGGTGCGGCCTCTCTGGCCGCCCGCGATCATTGCGTCCAACCTATCCATTTGGCTTGCCTGCACGCTCTCCAGCCAATCCATGCCCTGGAAGGTCGTGCCGTTCAGCCGGAAAGACCCGGTCCGCCAGAAAGAGCGCCTCGGGCCGTCGATAGCCGAGGAACTCGCACGCCATGGCCACGGGGAGCACACTCGCCTCGCCGCCGTGCATCCGGAGAATGGCCTCAAGGCCCCGCATGAAGCCAAGGGGCCGGTCGTGCAGGCGGCGCATGGCACCCTGCGGGAATATGCACAGGCAGTTGGAAGTTTCCTTAAGCACGCCTGCGGAATAGGAGAGCGCTGCGCGTACGCCTCGAGGGTTGCCCTGCGAAATGCCAAATGCCCCGAGCCGCCGGAAGAATCGGTACTTCCGTAACTGCTCCTCCAGCATCATCACGTACAGGCGGCGATGAAGCACCGCCCTATTCAAGACGTAGATGAAAAACCCGTCCCACCATGTGCAATGGTTGGCCACGACAACAACTGGCGCGTCCAGAGGCAGGTCGGGCGGCTCTCCGAGCAGACGCACTGCGTGAAAGCTCCGCCTCATGATCCCTTGAAGGTAGGGCCGAAAAACCGTATCAGCCCACCGCGCGTGACGCGCCTCAGTCATCGAAAGGTCACCATCCGGCCATGGCATCTCGGCTCAGGCAATTGCCTCGACCGGCTCCCTGGCCATAGACGTTTCTGCCTGGTGGATCCAGCTTTCCGGCGCATCGGTCTTTCCGTATTCACGATACCCGTCTTTTCTGATTCCTTCCAGGAAGAAGGCATCGGCGGGGAGCGACGAGCGGTCCAGAACCGGCGACAAGCCAGCAGTGCCGTGCGCCCCTTCCAGCCATCCCTCGTACTCCTCGAACGAGGCCGAACGTGAGCCGGACAGCACGCGGTCGAGGTTCCATCGCGCAATGACCTCGGGGGCTTCCTCGGCTATGCGGGCGGAGAACACGATCATCGTGTTGCCCGAGCCGTACGAGGCGAGGAGTATGCGCTTGCCCACGATAGCCTCTCCCATGACGCGCAGCCGGTCCTCGAGGAGGAATGCGAGGGCAGCATACATCGAGGCCGTGTAGATGTTGCCTATCCTCGCCAGGGGGGCGATCGACTCGTAGAAGCCGCGCTCGTCCAGGAAGGCCCGTGTCTGCTCAGGGTCAAAGCCGAGCTGGCTCGCAGCGAGCTTCTGGAGGGCCATTTCCGGCATGGCGTGGAAAGGCGTGTGAAGGACGAAGAAATCGGTTTCCGACAGGGCCCGGGCCGGCTCCTGGCCGGTCCGTGCGCAATGGTCTTTGAACGCGGCTTCGAGGCTTTGCTCGTAGCAGCGCATGGAGTACCCGCCGTTGACCTTGGGTACGGACGATCCGAGCGGCCGGAAGAAATCGTCCACATCCTGGGAATGGTAGCCGATGCCGCCGAGATCCAGCTCCAGGAGGCGGGGGGAGGACTGCACGTGCAGCGCCACCGCCCCAGCACCCTGCGTGACTTCCGCGGTGGACCTCGACTGGTAGCGGGCGATGTCGGAGGCGATCACAAGCCCGGAGTCGTCTGGCCTTCCGGCAGCGGCGAGGAGCCCCGAGACTCCCAGGAGTGCCATGGTGCCCCCGGCGCAGGCGTGCTGGGACTGGAAGCTCGAGAGTGAGGCAGGAACGGCAACCCCGGCCCGCTGCAGCATTCCCTGTACGTACGCCGAAACCGGCTTGGAATGGTCCAACCCGCTCTCCGTGCCGACTGCCAGATGCCTCAGGGATCCGGGAATTACCGCCGGGTTTCCCTTCATGAGATCTAATGCTGCCTGGGCTGCCATGGTTGCCGTGTCCTGCCAGTTCTCTGGAAACCGGATGGATTTCTGGCCCGTAACCCTCATCGCTCTCTCGAGGTGCCGTCGAAGCGAGGGGTCTTCCTGAGCTCTGCGGTCCACGATCCGCCCAAGATCCATCTGTAAGTAGGGTATATAAAGACTTATGTCGCTTATGCCGACAGGGTTAGTCTCACCGTTCATCTTCCTTGCCTCCTCTTTCGAACAAGAATCTAACTCATTTCGTGTTACAGGTCAATATTAATTCTTGTCAAAACTCATTTTGTGTATGATATTCTTTCTCGAGGTGAGCAAATGGAAACAATGCGTGGCAGAAATGTGCAATCGGCTGTTTTCAAGAAGGGAAGCAGGACGTACTTCACCAGCAGCCTTTTCTTTCCTCCGGACATGAGGCGGGACGTTCAGGTCCTGTACGGCTTCGTACGCGTTGCGGACAATTTCGTAGATGCGGTCCCCCAGGATGCGCAAGGATTCGCTGACTTCTGCGATCGCTATCGCCTTGCCCTGGAAGGCCGGCCGTCGGGAGACCCGATCATCGACGACTACGTGGATCTATCCCTCAGGAAGCGCTTCGAGCGTGCATGGACCGACGCTTTCCTCGGGGCAATGAGGGCTGATCTGAGTCGGCAATCATACGACAGCGTCGATGAAGTGCTCGGCTATATCTACGGATCGGCGGAGGTGATCGGGCTTTTCATGGCGCGTATAATGGATCTGCCAGAGGTGACGCTTCCCTATGCGCAGATGCTGGGGCGCGCGATGCAGTACATTAACTTCATCCGCGACATCGACGAGGATCTCCAACTCGGGCGCCGGTATCTTCCCCTCGGGCCTGCTGGAGTGCGGGTCCTGGACCAGGACTACGCCGCGGCGCACCCTGGAGAGTTCCGGCGGTTCATCGGCTACCACCTCTCGCTGTACAAGGGCTGGCAGGATGAGGCGGAGAAGGGCCTGGCCATGATACCGCGGCGGTACCGTATTCCGATCCGCACCGCTTCCGACATGTACCGCTGGACCGCGCGGCGGATCGAAAACGATCCCTGGATCGTTTTCAGGCGGAAGGTGAAACCGGCGAAATCGCGCATCGTGCTAAGAGCGCTGGGCAACGCCGTGGCAGGGTAGCCGTGGGCCTGTACTTCTGGCTTGACCTCATCATCGTGGCCTTCCCGCTCACTCTTTCCTTCGACCGGACGGTCTGGTTTGTGCGGCGCTGGCCCGCGGCGCTGGCGTCGGCGGCGCTCGTGGCCGTGCCGTACCTGGCCTGGGACAGCCTGATGAGCATGCATGGCGCATGGGGCTTCGCGGACCGCTGGGCGGGGACTCTCCGCCTGCTCTGGCTGCCCCCCGGTGAGTACGCGTTCTTCCTATCCGTTCCCTTCGCATGCCTCTTCGTCCACGAGGTGGTCCGTTCGTATGTTCCGGAAAAGGCGGCCCGCACGACCAGGCTCCCCTGGTTCATCATGGCGGCGGCGATCGGCGCAGCGGCTTTCCTCGTCCGCGGCCGCCTGTATACGTCAACCGTCCTCGCGGCGACTGCGCTTTTCTTCGTGTCTGCAGCCACTGTAGCCCCTGCTGCCCTTTCACGGCGCAGCTTCTGGCTGTCCATCCTCGTTTCTTATGCTCCCTTTCTCCTGGCAAATGGCCTGCTGACGGGCCTGCCCGTCGTCACGTACAGCAGGGAGGCCATCCTGGGACCCAGGATCATCTCCATCCCCGTGGAGGACTTCCTCTACAGTTTCTCGCTGCTGGGCTTCAACCTGCTGGCCTACCGCATTTTCCGGGGCGAGGAGTCGTCAGCCTCCCCGGTCGGGCCGCGGGATGCGGCGCCCCTTCCAGGTCACCGCGCGCACCAGGTACGTCAGCACGAGTGATCGAAGGAACACGAAAAGGAAGAACAGCAGGTGCAGTGGATACAGCAACGCAGACAGAGGCCCAAAATTCCCGGTCTTCTTCAGCATCCAGAGGAGCTCGGCGGCGTACAGAAGGTAGAAGAAGCCGGCTTCGAAAGCCGCGAGCGGGATTTCCGCTTCTCCCCACCGTGCGGCGAAGAAAGCCGCAGAAAAAAGCCCACTAAGCCACAGCGCGAGGCAGGCAAGTACCAGCGGGTGGCTTCCTGCTGCGCCGCGCGCCATGTTCTTGCTCCAGCCCTCGACCTGTTGCGCGAGGCCCGCGGGATACATCCTGAAGCTGATAGAGTCCCTGCCGCCGAAGCAGTGCACCGCGATTCCCGCCGAGAGGAAACGCCTTCCCAGGTCGATGTCCTCCAGGACGCTCGCGCGCACCGCGCGATGCCCGCCGGCACGCAGGTAGTCGGTCCTGCTGCACAGGATGCAGGGCCCGAAGCGAGCCGGCCGGCGGCAGGGTTTCTCCAAAAGCGGTGAAGGTGTTGATGGCGGCCATTGCGATGATGTTCAGAAGCGACGACAGCTTCTCCGCGGCGCTGCCCGTTTCGTGCCAGGGCTGAACAGTCACCACTCCGCCGCGCACGGCCTTTTCGGCGAGCATCCGACCACACCCGTCTCGTTCCAGGCGCGTATCCGCGTCGAGAAAGAGCAGGAGCCCATGACGGGCGGCCCTCGCCCCGACCCAGCAGGCCCATGTCTTTCCCAGCCATCCGCGCGGCCGGCGACCGGCGGGAGCACGCGGCAGCCGGCCTGCGAGGCGATCCGACCGGTGGCGTCCGAGGAGCCGTCGTCCACGACGAGGATCTCCGAGGGTTTCACCGACTGCCGCTTCAACGAGGCAAGAAGGAACGGCAGGCTGGATTCTTCGTTTCGCGCCGGCACAATCACGGTAAAGGGGGGAACCCTCCGCCGTCCGCGTTCACGGCAGAGCCGCACGCGCCAGAGGAGGAGCAGGCCTGGCGCCAGGAGCAGCGCGAGCTCGGCGATCTGCCATGGACGCATCGCGGCGATGATAGCAGAAAGCGCGCCCAGGGTCAGAGCAGCGGCGCTGCTCGACCGAGTCGCCTCCAGGCGCGGATTGATTCCCAAAGGGGTCGCGGCGAGCCGGCTCGTCGGCCGCCTTGTGATTGCGCTGCTCCTTGTCGGCTTCGGCCTCGACCCCGGCCTCTCGGCGCTGAACGCTGTCACCGGCACCGCCCCGGCCCCGACCTGCCGCAGTTCCTTTCGCGCCTGCGCGTGAGTTTCTACCACGCTGTTGACAGCTCGTCGGACACGGAGGAGGCGGTTGCAGCCATTCGGTCGGCATTCCCGCCATCGCTGGAGACGTGGCCGCCGGTCATCCGGGCCTACTACGCGGCCCTGGAGGGACTGCGGGGGAAGCACGCCAGCGGGCTGGGGGAGAAGCTCGGCCATGTCATGAAGGCGATTTCCCTGATGCGCAGGCTGCCGGAGGACAACCCCGGCAACCTCGAGATCCGGTTCCTTCGGTTCTCTTTCTTCCGCCAGCTGCCGCTGTTCTTCGGCGTGCGATCCACCGTGGGGCCGGATCTTGTAGCGTTGATCCGGATGCTGGAGGAGGGAAGCGACGACGAAGTGCCGCCGGCGATCCAGCGGGATATGGTGACCTATCTGCTCGATTGTGCAGAAGCCAGTCGAGATCAGCTGGATAGGCTGCGGCAGGTCCGTGACCTGCTCGAGGCAACACCCAGTTCCTAGACAGCCAGGAGACGCAACATCGAGAAAAAGACAACCTGGATGGCAACCGCGATCGAGGGGATGTGAGAACGGACCGAGAGTTTCCGTGCCGCGAACCCGAGCGCGAGGAGCGTGGAGATCACGAACCAGGCGATGAAGTTTCGTGCGGGAATTGATCCTGCCTGCCAGGTCCAGTAGCCCGATGAAACAGCGAACGGCTCCAGAACCCAGTCGAATCCTGCCGTCAGCGCACCGGCCAGAAGGGCTGCGGCCAGGGGGCTGCGCACGAAGCGCACGGTGAGACTCACGGCACCGAGGATGACCAGCGGCCAGTTCAGGCCGATCACAAGCGGAACGCCGAAGAGTTTTGGGCCCAGGACGGTTCCATAAGAGTACCTCCCGAACACGAGGCCCGTGGCGACTCCTACCGATTCCAGCGCGAACCCGGCGGCAAAAGTCGCGCCGGCCCAGATCGCCACCTGGGTGCGCCGTTCGCTCACCAGGGGGACGGCCACGATCCAGGCGGTCACCAACAGGGCGAACGGTGTGAGCCCGAGCATGAGGGGCCGGGTACCGGGTGAGAGGTGACCGGCAAGGCCGACCGCGAAGAATGCCCCCAGTCCCGCAGCGAGCAGCCAGTCCTGCCGGCTCATCTGGGCGGCTTCCCGTTCGTGTTTCAGGAGAAGGTCCGCGGCGATCATGCCCGACAGCGTCACCAGGGGCATACCCCCGCCGGGGTGAGCACTCCCGCCGCAGAAGTACAGCCCCCCGATGCGCGGGTGACGGTTGGGGTGGCGCAGGAACGCCGCCAGCCGCGAGTTCGACGAGATCCCGTAGAGGCTGCCCCGCGTGCTGCCGGTGCGCCGCTCGATGTCCACGGGAGTGATTACCTCCTCGACCTCGATCAGCCCCGCCACGTCCCTGCCCAGTGCTTTCTTCAGCCGGGACAGGACGGCCGCTCGGACACGCGACGTTTCCTCCTGCCAGTCCTGGCCGCGGTCGGCGGGTGCGTTCACCATGACGAACCAGTTCTCGCGGCCCGGCGGCGCGTCCGGAGTACCCGGCACCTTGCAGGTCACATTGACGAACACGGCAGGGTCGGAGGGGCAGCGGGACAGTTCGAAGAGGTCGCGGAACTCCGCGCGGTAGTTGTCGGGAAAGAAGAGGTTGCTCACGGAAAGCTCGGGAAACTCTCCCCGGATCCCCCACAGGAAGATGAGCCCCGAGGTGGACGGCTCCAGCCGCTCGTAGCGGCGCGCGAGCCGCTCGCGGGGATCGGCGAGCAGGTGCCGGTAAGTGCAAAGCACATCGACGTTGGTCACCACAGCGTCGAAGCTGATCGCGCTGCCTTGGAGGCGGATCCCGGTAGCCCGGGCGTTCTCGACGACGATCCGCTCGATTTTCCGGCCGAGATGGAACCGTACCCCGAGCTTCCGGGCAAGCCCCTCGAAGGCGAGCGGGACCTGTCGGACGCCCCCGCGCACGGAGTACCCGCCGAACCCGTACTCCACGGCCGGGATGATCGCAAGGGTGGCCGGCGCGCGCCAGGGATCGGAGCCGTTGTAGGTCGCGTAGCGGTCGAAGAGCTGTACAAGCCTCGGGTCGCGGAAGGAGGCGGCATTCGCCCTGTGCAGGCTTCTCAGGGCATCCAGCCGGGGCAGGGCGAGCAGGTCTTTGAATCGTACGCCGCCCCGAATCGCCTCCTGGATACCCTGGAACAGGAAGAGGTGGGCCGATGCATCGTAGATCCTGCGGCCGTGGTCGAGGTAGCGGAAGACAGCCTCGGCGGGATCGGAGGAAATCCTGGCCAACTCGCGGCCGAAGTGTTCGCGGTCGCTGGAATCGCGCAGCATGGAGCCGTCAGGAAAGAAGTTGGTGCACAGCGGCTCCAGGGGCAGGAGGTCGAGATGATCCTCAAGCCGCTCTCCCGCCTCCTCGAAGAGGCGCCGGAACACGAACGGCATCGTGAGCAGCGACGGTCCCGTGTCGAAAGTGTAGGCGCCGAGCGAGACGGCTGCCGCCTTCCCCCCTGAAGCGTCGGATTGCTCGAAAACATCGACCTCAAGGCCGGCCCGGCGCAGGCGGATGGCGGCGGACATGCCGCCGAGGCCCGCGCCGACCACGGCCACTCGCATCAGCGGCCGCTCCCGCGCGCGATCTCCTCCGCGACGATCCGCGAGGATATGAAGGCCATCGGAACGCCGATCCCCGGGTGCGTGTACCCGCCGGTGTACGAGAGGTCAGACACCGCGCGGCTCCTGTGGGCAGGACGGAAGACCGCGGTCTGCAGCAGGGTGTGCGCCAGGCCGAGGGCGGTGCCCTTGTACGCGTTGTAGGCGGAGGAAAAGTCGTTCACCGTGAAAATCCGCTCCACCCGGATCACATCCCGGATCCTTTCCCCGATCACGGCTTCGACGTGATCGAGGACCTTTTCCCGGTAGGCGGCGCGGATCTCCGCAGTGTCCGGCAGCCCCGCGGCAATGGGCACAAGCACCGTCAAGCTCTCGCAGCCCGCCGGAGCCACGTTCGGGTCGGTGCGGGCAGGAGCGCAGAGATAAAAGCAGGGCCTCTCGGGCCACGCCGGCCGGTCCGTGATGGTCGCGAAATGCTGGTTCCAGTCCTCGGCGAAGTACAGGCTGTGGTGCGCGAGGCTGCGCAGCTGCCGCGCAAGGCCAAGGTAGATCAGGAACATTGACGGCGCTATCACCCTGCGTTCCCAGTATCGATGGCCGTAACTCCTTTGCCCGGGGGCGAGGAGCGCAGTCTCCGCGTGCTGGTAGTCAGCGTTCACCGCGACGAGGTCGGCGGACAGTTCGCCGCCATCCTTCAAGTGAACGCCGCGAGCCGCGCCGCCCCGCACCTCGATGCGGTCAACCTCCTGCCCGGTGAGGATCTCCACGCCCAGCCCGCGATTGAGATCCAGCAGAGCTTGGACCACGGCTCTGATGCCGCTGGCTGCGCTCTCCTTGCCGACAACGGGCATGGGATAGAAGACTCCCAGGCCGAGGTCCGCGTGCGACATCAGCGAGTACAGCGCCGGCGCCCGGTCCGGGCTATTGCCGAGGAACACCATGTGGTACTCGAGGAGTTGACGGGCCCTCCGGTCGGCAAACGAGCGGCGGGTGTAGCGGTCGAGGCTCTGGAAGACGTTCAGGCGCAAGCCCTCCGTGAGCATGCGCCGGTTGAAGAACTGCAGGATCGAGGTGTAGTCGCGGTAGAGAAAGTCTTTCAGCGCGATCTCGTACTTGTGCTTGGCGTCGGCCAGGTAGGACTGGAGGCGCACCGCGCCGCCGGTCTCCAGCCGCTCGAAGGTGGCGAGGTTTCTCGCAAGCTCGGGCACGATGTCCAGGACCTCGCCTTTCCCGAAGAACACCCTGTAGGATGGGTCCAGGGTCGCCGAGCCGGTAGAGCTCCTCGCGCGGCCGACCGAAGAGTGCGAAAAACTCCTCGAAGACCTCCGGCATAAGATACCAGGTCGGTCCCATGTCGAAGGAGAATCCCCCTGAGCGCCACACGCGCGCCCGGCCTCCAGCATCGGCGTTCTTTTCCAGGATACGTACGCGCATGCCCTGCCGGGCCAGCAGCGCGCCGAGGGTGAGCCCACCAAAGCCTGCCCCCACGATGATGACGTTCCGCGAGCTCATCAGTGCGGAGTATACATTCGGTCTCCCGTGGAGTCACCTCCCTGGACCAGGGGGACTGATCGCATTGCGGGGTCCAGATGCCATCTGTGAAATTGTCTTCCCGCTGAACTTTTTCTTTGCCAATGCCCCGCCGTGACGGTGGAGGAGGCAGCTGGAAGTTCTCATTGGGAAAAAAGATCAAGTGGCGCGGAAACCATTATCAAGCAGCCTATTTGTGGGCGGCAAGGACTTGGACCATAACTCTTCTCAGGGCAAAAATAAAATCCCTTTTGCGTGCTTTTCCGAGCAGGATAGCAGGTGGTTTTATTTGCGCGGATTCGGTATGAATTCTTGCCTGAAGAGGTTTCTCTTTCTGATCATTGCCTTCTCAGGGACAGCTCTCGTTTTGGTTGCCGACCCTGTCGTCGACGGGAAGATCGATTCGGGCGAGTATGCCCACTCCCGCAAGCTTATGAGCGACAAGTTGGTGCTCTCGTGGCAGTCAGGCCCAGACGGCGGACTCTTCGTCGCGGTCAGCGCGAAGACGAAGGGGTGGGTCGCTGTCGGCCTTGGCTCTGCAAGGATGGAAGGAAGCACGATCTACATCAGTTCCATCGGTGCGGACGGGACCCCGGTCTTTTCCGAGGATGCCGGTAAGGGGCACGGGCATGCTCCCTCCTCGAGAAAAACAGCGGACCAGAGCGCCGTAGGGCTAGAGGGTGAGTGGACGACGGTGGAGATCCACATTCCCGCCGAATCGTTGCCATTTACCGGCGAGATCAACGGTCTTCATCTTCGCCTATGCGGGCTCGAAAAGCCTCGCCAGCTGGCACGGCCTTTTCAATCACGCCAGCGGCACCCTGGATCTCCCGTAGCGGAGCCCCACCATCCGCCCCAATTCAAACTCGCTCCGTGAGGCAACAGTGACAGCGAAACGCCTACGCTGTACCTGCTCGCCCGCTTGCTGCGAGAAATTTCGCAGATCTCTTCTGGACAAGGCAGGAATGGCAGCCTGCCGCGATTCACTTGCAGCTAGTGATCAAGGGTGTCCGACACAACTTGGGGAATTTTGTCGCCCAGTGGATCGTCCTTTGAGTCGAAGCGGGCGACGATATTCCCCTTGCGATCGAGCAAGAACTTGTTGAAGTTCCAACTGATCTTGCCTGAAAACTGCGGATTCGTTTCCTTGTCCGTGAGGAAAGCATAAAGGGGATGGATGTTCTTGCCTTTCACCGAGATCTTGGAAAACATGGGAAAAGTGACGCCGTAGGTAAGGCTGCAGAAGTTCTTGATCTCTGCCTCCGTTCCCGGCTCCTGCCTCATGAAGTCATTCGCCGGAAAACCCAGAATCTCAAAACCGCGATCCTTGAAACGGGTGTACGCCGCTTGCAAGCTCTTGTACTGGGGGGTGAAGCCGCACTTGCTGGCCACATTCACGATGAGGAGGACTTTACCGGCGAACTCTGACAGAGATCTTTCTTTTCCATTGATGTCGTTGGCCACAAAATTGTAGATAGTTTTCATGGTGGAAAATCTAAGGTCCCCGAGCTAAAAGTGCAAGGGCATCAACGTTCGAATGGCCAGCATCTTTCCTTTCTTGCCGGTCATGTCTGGAGGGGAAGCGGAGTTCTTATTCTGCACCCACGAAATGCACAGCGCTTCACGTCAACACTCCAAGCAAAGACATGTCTCCGACGATTTCCAGTCCGGCGGCGGATCCCAATCCATCAAAGAGAACTGAACCTGCAAGGTCAATCAGTGTGACGCGCAAGCGTGCATTGATGCTTTCCCCAATCCGTCGATCCATAGCGCCCTGTTCGGGCGCCAGGAGCACCCCCTCATGGGAGCGTTCCGCATGTAGCGATATGATCGACGTGCGGTCGCGAACTTGCACGGCAAGCTCTCTTCCTCGTAGCCGGGCGCTCGTGATCTGTGCTCCCGTATAGGTTGCCTTGCGATGAATCCTCCCGCCTTGGAGAAGAAGAACGAAGAACCCGGGGAAGGAGCGACCCAGCCACGGGATGCGAGCAAGGGAGAACGCGAACGACGTCTGCGGCTTTTCAAAATCATTCGATTGCGCCCAGACCCATGCGCGGGGAAAGGAGGTACCCCAGTCTTTCTCGATGTATCCACGTCCTCCTGAGAAGTCGATTGACTTTCCATCCACCGTGATGGTGCCCTCAACAGAGTGATCCAGGCTTCCGATCGCGTGGTAGCACTCCATGGAGGGCGCATACGCATATGGGCCCATGATGCCGGGGTTCCTGAGCGAAAAGGGCAGAGCTGTGGTTCCGCGATAGCGCAGGCAGGCTTCGACCGACCCCGCCACGTCCCTGAGACGTATGTCGGCACCTTCTGAACTGAACCGGCTTTCACCAACTTGAATCTCGAAGCGCGTGCGAGACCACGAGAATGCCTCTATCGGATAAGAAAACCAGCGCGTGGCCCCTGTGGCGCCGTCGATCAGCTGAACAAAGGAATACGAGCCCAGGGATGACAGGGAGACTCCCGGGATGAGTGCGAAGACGGACTTCCGATCCCCAGATACGTGCTTGAAGTACCAGCCCTCGAAGTAGCGTTTCCTCGCCAAGTTGCCTTGGAAGAGAAGAGGATTTGTCAGCTTGCGAACTGCGTGCATCATTTGAAGGAGAGACCCTCCAATTGTCTTTTGAATGAAGGTAATTCGATCGATGCCTTCGGGGCAAACGTTCCAAACGCTCTTCTTCTGGTGCTCTTCAGGTGGTTGTTTGTTGTCCACGAGTATCTCCACAGGAAACGTGCCGGCGCCGTTTCCGGACAAGAGGGTCGCTAGGGCCGGCCAACTTGCGCGGAAGCGGTCCCACCATAGCGCAGGACGGTCTCCAGGCGTTTCCCAAGCTTGGTAAGCGAGGGAGTCTCGTAGGGCATTCGCTTCGCGCGGATCCGTTCCTTGGCACGAGAGATGCATTTTTTCATGGCCTGCGGGAGCGACAAGAAAGGCGCGCGCGATCTCTTCGGTGGTGAGGCCACCAGACCTCGCGGAGTGCGAGGGCAATCCGGCCTCCTGTGTCGGCAGGGGTGGCAGTGGATGAAAATGAACCGAAGCTCCTCAATCTGCGCAACAAAAGGAAACAAGGGCCTTTGCCGTATTGCCTCATAAATAAATCTGACCGGCCGGGCTGGAATGCCTCATAAATAAACCTGACCCAGCTGATCCGCCATCCCGAGTCGATGCCCGTCAGAAACGTGCTCGCTGGTGGCCCGTGGACGCATCTTTGCAGACCTCCGGTACCTGGGATACCCCCCTCTCAGCCCGTGGCGGCCATCACCGCCCGCCGGTGTTGGTCTGGCAACGGCTGGCGGTGCGCGGCCTTCCTCTCCAGCTGGGCTTGCAGTGCAGCCATCGAGCGAGTGATAGCTGCAGGATTCAGCTGCTGGAACTGGGCGCGAAGTCTTTTCTTCTGCGCCCGAGGAACCTCAGCGCTGTCCAGCACTCTCTGGTAGGGGGTGCGGGGCGGGTCATATCGTTTGTACACCCGTGCCCCCACCCGGACTTTCTCGATGAGCTTCATAGAGGGGTAGAAAAAGTTCACCAGCAACTGCAGCTGGGCGCAGGCCAGGCGTGGGCGATGTTCGGCTTCATGTGCGGCAAGCGTACCACAGTCCATCCCGTGGCCACGTCGGTAAGGGTGAGGGTCTGAAGGAACTGGCCGCTGGCAGCCCCGCCATCGTGGGCCACCAGATCCACCTCGACGAAGCCGGGGGCTTTAATTCAACTTGCGATATACAGTTACTTACAAACAGACACAAGCCAATACAGTAGCGGCTTGTTCTCATAGCCCGGAGGTCGCAGGTTCAAATCCTGCCCCTGCCGGTGCCATCCGCATTCAACTGTAAGATGTTCCAGGGGGGCACGTACCTCCCTTTTGCCGCATCATTTGTTGTCCTCCACGAGAGCGGGTGCAGCTTCGCTGCTTCCTTGCTCCTGCGGCTCTGGCTTCTTCACGACGGCGAAGATGGATTCCTGGACGTTTCGGACCGCCGCCAGGTCCTCGGGCAGGGCATGCGTGTACATGAGGTTCGTTTTCTCGTTCGAGTGGCCCACGATTCTCATCAGCTTGCCGCCATCGATTTTTCCGCGCATCAGGCTGTTGAACGTATGGCGTGTTGAGTGCCATACAAGGCCGCGCTCCTGCCGTGCCGTCTCGTCGATGCCAATCCCCCGTAGGGCCGCATAGAAGCTGTTCTGCAGCACGTGTTTATTGATAGGCAACTCGCGGCAGTACCCGGCGAAGATCAGGTCATCGGCTTCCCGATAGCGGCTCGCAATTATGACTGCCTCCAGTTCTTTAGCCACGCGGGAGGGGATGGGCACCAACCGCTCAGAGTTCCACTTCGCGCCCTTGCGGCCGTGGAGCTCCTCCCAGGACCCAGTGACTGTCACGAATTCCGGTTGAACGTCCTGGATGCGAAGCGCCCGCACCTCGCCCATGCGGAGCCCGGCAGCGATCCCGAGAAAGGCCGCGGCGAATGGCGGACGAGCTCCTGCCCAACGCGTTTCCAGGGCATCAGGCCCGAAGAGAAGCCGGATCTCCACGGGCATGAGTATGCCTCTTGGATGGGGATGCTCGGCCAAGCGCTCCATCCCCGCGGCGGGATCCGCGCCGATGAACCCTCGGCGGGTCGCCTCCTTCATGATGACCTTGAGGTTATCAAGGCAGCGGTTGATCGTCGCCGGCTCGATTTCCCTTTCTCGGAAGAGCTTCATCTGCCAGGCTTCGATCTCCCCACGCGTGATCGCGCTCAGAGGCCGGTCCTTGAAGGTGGGCAGAATGAGACGCTTGAGCTGGGACGCGCGCAGCACCGCGAATGACCGGGAGAAGTGCCCGCCCCGGGCCAGTTTGCGGGTGATGTAGTCCCCGTCGTAGTTCCAGAAACCTTCAGCCAAAGTGCTGAAGGTCACGCCGCGCTTCCCGAGGGTGATGATCTTGCCTTTGGCCAACTCGGCATCGGCCCAATTCGCAGCCGCTGCCCGGGAGGTCTGGTGGGAGGCAACCGCGGGGAGGTACCGGCCGTCCTCACCGCGGAATCGGACGTAGAAGTAGTACTCGCTCTTCTTCTTTTTTGATCGTCGCTTGTAGATCGAATAGGGACGCTGCGACCGTTCCATAGCCTCCTCCTTGCCCCCTTGGAGGTGCCACTTCTCAGTGTGACACTCAGGGTGACACGTTGATGCTTTTGGAAGGTCCGTTTTCGGTCCCTTCGAAAATCCCCGTAAAATAAGGGGTTTTTTCAGCGCCCGATGAGAGTCGAACTCGTAGCTCCAGCTTGGAAGGCTGGGGTATTACCGTTATACGACGGGCGCGCAGGCCACGGTACTCTACCAGCCGGGACAGGAAAGGTCAACTGTTCATGGTCCATGGGCCGGGGTATAGTCCCGGTCCGGCACCCGGTGGTGCCGGAGGGAGAGGGAATGGGGACGCGGGGCGAGGTATTTTCTTCGAAGGCCAACACGGCCAAGCGCACGTATTTTTTCAACGTAAAGGAGAACAGGACCGGAGACCTTTTCCTCAACATCGTGGAAAGCAAGAAAAGCGAAGAAGACCGGTTCGAGCGCCGGTCCGTCATCGTCTTCAAGGAAGACCTCGCCTCCTTCCTGGACGCACTGGAAGCCGCGGTTGCCTATATCAAGGGGCGGTGACCCGGAAGGTCCGCCTCTGGATGCCGGAGGGACCCAGCCTCAGCACGAGCCGCCGGTGTTCCGCCGTTGGGTATCCCTTGTGCTTCTCAAACAGGTAGGCGGGCTCCTTTTTCGCGTATTCCTCCATCCATGCGTCACGGGCGGTCTTGGCGAGAATGGAGGCGGCCATGATCTGCGGCACCGTCGTGTCACCCTTCACGACGGCGGCCGCCGGAATACCGCACTCCGGGCAGTACAGTCCGTCCACCAGGAGCTGGTCAGGGCGGACGGCCAGGCTGGAGACGGCGCGGCTCATCGCCAGGAGGGCCGCGCGCAGAATATTGAGCTCGTCGATTTCCTCGTGAGTCGCCCACCCCAGGGCCCAGCAGGTGGCACGGGCGCGGATGACAGCGGCCGCCTCCTGCCGCTGATGGGGAGAAAGGGATTTCGAGTCGGCCAGTATTTCTACTGGAAAACCAGGCGGCAGGATGACCGCCGCAGCCGTCACCGGGCCCGCAAGCGGGCCCCGTCCGGCCTCGTCAATGCCGCACACTGTTGGACAGCTCACGCTGCTCTCACCCTTCGCAGATGTCTCCTCCTTGACCACGGAAACCATTGAGTGTTAACTACCGTGGCATAGTAGCGAAACTCAACTGGGAGCGGAAGTGTTCTTAAAGACTCTCGAGATATTCGGCTTCAAATCTTTCGCAGACAAGGTACAGATCGAGTTTACAGACGGGGTCGCGGCCCTCCTCGGGCCGAACGGATGCGGCAAGAGCAACGTCGTGGACGCGATGAAGTGGGTCCTGGGGGAGCAGTCCTCCAAGTCACTCCGCGCGGAAAACATGGTGGACGTCATCTTTGCCGGCTCCGAGACACGCAAGCCCCTCGGGGTTGCGGAAGTGACCCTCCTGGTGTCCAACCAGGATGAAGTTCTGCCGCTCGACCTTCCCGAGGTCTCCATCCGTCGGCGCCTGTACCGTTCCGGCGAGAGCGAGTACTTCATCAACAACAACCCCGTGAAGCTCCGAGACGTGCGCGAGCTGTTTTTCGACACGGGAATCGGGAAGTCGGCTTACTCGATCATGGAGCAGGGGAAGATCGACCAGCTCCTGTCAACCAAGCCGGAGGAACGACGCGGCGTCTTCGAAGAGGCAGCCGGGATCACGCGCTTCCGGGTGCGGGGACAGGAGGCGGGGCGCAAGCTCGAAAAGACAGAAGAGAACATGCGGCACGTCGAGGGCATCCTCGACGAGGTGCGCCGCAGCTACGCCTCGTTGAAGACACAGGCGGAGAAGGCGGAAACCTACCGCACACTCAGGGATCATATCTTCGAGGTCGAGCTCGAGATCCAGCTCTTCCGGCTCAAGGGGCTGCTGGAGGACAAGAAAAAGAGGGAAGCACGGCTGGACGAAAAAGCACGGGGCCGGGAAGATATCAATCGAGCGATCAGCGGCATGAACGATGCCATTGCGCGGCAGGTCGACCTCGTGAACTCCATGGAGTCGCAGCTGGTGGAGTCGCACAAGAAGCTGTACCAGCTGGACATGGAGAAGAACACGCGCGAGAGCAGGATCCGCATGTTCAACGAGCGGATAGCCGAGCTGCAGCGTTCCATCGAGGCCGATGCGGCTCGGGAGAAAAACATCAGCCGCAAGATCGGGGAGATGGACGCGGAAACAGGGCGCAAGCAGACGGGCCTTGCGGAGCTGGCGGTTCGCATTGCCGAGACCGAGAAGAACATCCAGGGATTCATCCGCGACATCGAGGGGTTCGTGGAACGCGTGCGGGCGAACGACGAAGAAACCCTGCGCAACGGCGAAAAGGCGCGCGAAATGGATGCAGCCATCGAGGACCTGCGCATCCAGCTGCGGGCGATCACCGAGGATATCGTCACCCAGCTTGACGCGCGGCTGAAAGAGATGGGGTATTCCTCCGCCGAACGGCGGTCCGTCGAGCAAGTCCATTGCCGATACGCTGCAGAGCCTTCGCATCCAGCTCGGCGGCAAAGTGACGCTGCTGGATGACGCCTCCCAGGTGCAGAACACCGCGGCAGCCGCGCGCGAGAAAGTTGTGCAGAACACTCTGGCCGTCATGAAGTCCTCCCTGGAACGCCTGGCAACCCTTGAAAGTCTCTTCGAGCGCTACCGCACCTTTGCTCCCTCCTTCCTTGACGAGTTCCTCGCGCCCGAGGGGATCATCACGAAGAAGAGGGACATTGACGAGCGCGTCAACGAGAGCGCCGCAGGCATCGTCCGGCTGCGCCAGAGAAATGACGACCTGGCGCGGGAGAATGCCGGCCTGCGGGAGAAGATCGAGGAATACCGAAAGACCCTGGAGGACCTCCGCGTGAACCTCGCCCGAGTCCAGACGCAGCGGACGGGAATGGAACAGGAGATCGAGCGCCTCGCCCGCGAGCGCACCGAGCAGGAGTCGCTGCTGGGTGAGGTCGGGGTGCAGATCACGGAAACCAGCGCCCGCGTGACGGAGACCCAGGAGAGAACAAGCGCCGCAGAAAACGAGAGGAAGGAGATCGAGGAGCAGGAGAAATCCGCGCGCTTCGCGCTCTCAGGCCTCGAGGGGGAGATTTCCAGCCGGAACAAGGAGCTGGGCTCCAAGGAAGAGGAGCTGAAGCAGAAGAACCTTCAGCTCACGCGGGCCCAGTCGGAGATCGAGAAGATGCAGATCGAGGTGACGGAGATCCGCACGGAGATCAAGGATCTGCACGCGAGCTTCACCGAGCGGTTCTCCCGGGATCTCTCGGAGTACGAGACACGGATCCCGGACCTTCAACCCAATCGCGACCTGCGTCCCCGGCTCGGCGAGCTTCGGGAGGAGATGCGCAAACTGGGCCAGGTCAACCTGATGGCGCCAGAAGAGTTCGCGGAGGTGAAGGACAGGTTCGACTTTCTCACGGGGCAGCTCGGGGATCTTACCCGTGCTCGGGAGGACCTGAAAAGGGTCACATCGGAAATCCGTACCGAGTCCATCGAGCTTTTCCTGGACACCTACAACAAGATCAAGAGAAACTTCCACACAGTCTTCCGCCGCCTTTTCGGGGGCGGCCGTGCCGAGCTTCGCCTTGAGAACCCCGAGGCGCCTCTGGAATCGGGCATCGAGGTCTACGCACAACCTCCCGGCAAGAAGCTGGAGAACATCAACCTGCTCTCCGGCGGGGAGCGCTCGCTCACGGGCGTTTCCCTGCTGTTTGCCATCTACATGGTCAAGCCGTCCCCGTTCTGTCTCCTGGACGAGATCGACGCGGCCCTCGACGAGGAGAACGTCGGGAGGCTCACGAACCTCCTGAAGGAGTTCTCCGCGAATTCGCAGTTCATCGTCATCACCCACAACAAGCGGACGGTCGCGGGGGCCGACGTCCTGTACGGGGTGACGATGGAGGAGTCCGGTGTCTCGAAGCTGGTTGCCATCAGGCTGGAAAATCGGGAACACGCTGAAGCGGCTCCCGCGAATTGAGGTGCTCGCAGTCGCCGGGGTCGCTCTCCTGGCTTTTGTGATCACCCTCGCGGTACTCGCCTCCTCGGCGGCGGCCCGGTCGCGCCGTCAGGCGGCCCAGGCGGCCGAGGAAAGCGCGCGCGCCCAGAAGCAGCCCCTGCTCACTGCTGAAGAGCTTGCTCTCAGCACCGAGGATTTCATCCTCCCTTCGCTGGATCGGCCGGCGGTAAAGCTGGAGTACGTTCCCTTTCGGCCCCGTCTTACCAGGTGGAGCGCCGACATTGCGGCGAAGTACTGGGTGGCACCACGTGACATAGCGTCCGGGATAATCCAGTCCGTCAATGACCAGAACATGGAGCGGCTTTTCGAGGACGTTCCGTAGGGTGTATACTGGGAGGGGAACCGATGAGAATGAAATCCGCGGGCTTCCTGGCGGTGAGCACCGTCGTGCTTCTCTCGTCGTGCGTCTCCGCACCGCGGGCGCCGACACCCGCCATGGAGTTGTTCGACTCGAAGGCCGTCCATGAGCATGTGGTGTCCGTGTTGCTGCCGGATCCCTTCCTGCCGGTTCTTGCTGACCTTGCAGCCTCTTCGGAGAGCAGAACCGAGACCTCACCTGCCGCTGCGCCGGAGGCTTCACGTCCCGCACGGCCATCTGAACAGGCCTCCATCCTGTCCTGGGACTCGGGACCGGCCGGCACTATCCGCCTTCGACCAGGAACGGTTTTCGCGCTCGCAGCGCCTGCCCCGCCGGCACAAGTGATCTTGGCGGCCCCGGCTGCGAAACAGGCTCCTCTGCGGCAGTCCGGTCCGGCTCCGGCGGCTGCTGTTTCGGCCCCGCCGGCAGCCGGCGTTCCCCACGCAGTCAATGGCCCTGCTGCCGTCAGTACCGCCCCGGCAGCAAGCGCTCCCCTGCCAGCAAGCTCCCCCGTACATGCGCTTGCAGCTCCTGCGGCTCCCGCCGCGCCTTCAACTTCAGGCTCACCTGCAGGAACATATGGCAGGCTTCGAGAGATCTACGCTCGACAAGGTGACGTTCTCCAGGTCGGGCTTGACGGGATCGGTTTTCTTTTTCTCGGGCTCCCCGACAGGCAGGCCGACGGGGTTTCGCTCAAGACCAAGGAGAACCGCAACAACAAGACCTGGTTCACGTTCCAGGCGATCAAGCTTGGAACATACGACCTCGATTTTCTTCAGCAGGACAACCTGGCGGGAAAGAGCACGCGGGAAACGGTGCGCGTCCACGTGGTCTCCGACCAGGACTTCAATGCTGCCGTCGCCCCGCAGCAGGGGCAGGATAGCGGGGAGCCGGGGTCAACAGAGCTCGGAGATCCCGCATTTGCGCAGAAGCTGGCAGGCATTCGGCTCGTTCCAGGCGGCGGTCGTCGAGCTCCTTAGGGGGTACAAGGATGGAAATCCCGGCCTGAACGACCAGATTGCCACATTGTACATGAGGATGGGCAGCTATGATGCCGCAGGAAAATACTACGTCAAGAATCTCACATCCCAGAGCGCGTACACTGCCGGCGCCATTATCGGCCTGGTGCGCATTGCCGCCCTGCAGAATGACCAGCCGGGCCTTGTAGCCTTTCTCAGGCAATTTCTCGCACTGAGGGACCCGTTGATGGAGGAGCCCCTCATCCAGGCGGTGCGCATGGAGAGGACCCGGTCAGGAGATCGGCATGGCCCTCGACCTTGCCGGGGAATACGTAAAGCGCTTTCCTGACGGCGCCTGGCGTGACGAGGCAGACTATCTCTCCGCCCAGCTCCTGGAGGCGGACTCATCCTTCCGCGATATCGCTCGTGCTCGGGGCCTGTACAGCGGCATCGTGACCGGGCGGCCCGAAAGCGCTTTTGCCGACGCCGCGCGCCAGAGGCTTTTGTACATCGACAGGCACTTCATACAAGTCCGCTGAAGTTGCTATACTGCACGTCCCATGCCTCGATCACTGCGGGCCGCCTTCGGCTGCATCCTTGCCTGCCTGTTGTCCTCGTGCATCTCTCCGCAGCTCCTGCGGGAGACGAGCCCGGTCAGGATCGGGCTGTATGCCGACCTCAGTTCCACGGGAGCGCTCGAGGGCAACGACGCTTTGAAGGGAGCCGAGCTCCGAATCGACCAGGCGAATGCCTCCGGCGGCATTGGCGGCAGGCAGGTCGAGCTGGTGGTTCTCGACGCAAAACAGAGCTCGACCGAAGCGGTCAAGTCATTCACACACCTCGCCCAGGAGGACGGGGTGTGCGCTGTGATCGGGTCCTCCGCGGCGGCCTCCAGCATGTCGGTGAGCCCGGTCGCGGACCTCTCCCGAGTCTCTCTCGTATCGCTTGCCGTGGATGACCGGGTGACCACTCCTGAGCTGAGGCCTGAAAATCCGGAGGAGCCGGGGGCCGTTCGACGCTTTTCGTTCCTCGTGCAGCCGTCCGCAATACAGTCGGCCTCCGCGCTGGCCGAATACTGCCTTGAGCGTTTCACCGCGGGCCGCTACGCGACGCTTTTCGATCCGGTGAACCCTGTGTCGGTCCTCCAGGCCCGCGCTTTCGAGAGCGTCGTGAGGAAGTCCGGAAAAGTGGTTGCGGCCTCGGTGGCCCTTCCGGAGGGTGACCCCGGGGCCGCTCTCGGCCTTCTGCGCGATGAATCAGTGGAGGCGGTGTACATCTGCGCGTCCTCGGAGAAGAACGAAGCTTCCGCAAGGGCGTTGCGCGAGGTGCTGCCGCTCGCCATCCAGCTTGGAAACGCTGCCTGGTACGAGCCGGTTGCCGGCGCCGCTGCGGTCTCGGACAACGCATGGTTCAGCATGCCGGTCTCCCCCGACGATCCGGGGCTTGCGGACATCGCCCCGGCATTGTGGCGAAATTCGGGGAGATGCCGCGTCCGGGCATGGTCCCTGGCTGGGACGCGGCAGGCCTGATCCTCGCGGCAGTTCGAAAGGCCGGATCTTCAGGCCCGCTGAAGGTGCGAGACGCAATCGAGCAGATGACAGCGTTCCGGGCCCTTCAGGGGCTCCTCGACATGGACAGGAAGACCCACCGGCCGGTCGTTCTGCCGGTCGCCATCATGCGCATCGCCGGAGGGGCCTGCCTGACTGCAGAGGCACGCTGGGTGCACAAGCGCGCGCCCGGCCGAGGTACGCAAGGTTCGCCCACACCTTGACATTGGCGAGCAAGCTCGGTATATATTTGCCTGTTTTACACTTACGGGGCGTAGTTCCCAGAAGAACGGACGTGCATGCTTGACAGATTGAGCGGCAAGCTGAGCGATCTGATCCGACAGATCGGCGGCAAGGCGCATATTTCCGAGAAGAACATCCAGGACGCGATCAACGAGATCAAGATCGCCCTCCTCGAGGCCGACGTGAGTCTCCGCGTGGTGCGGCGGTTCGTGAATCAGGCCACGGAGGAGGCGCTCGGCGAGAAGGTTCTGCGCTCGGTCGCGCCGGGACAGCAGTTCGTCAAGATCCTGTACGACAGGATGGTGGCGCTGCTCGGCGGGGAGAACCAGGGGCTCCCGCTGAAGGGGCCGGACACGCAGTCGGTCATCCTGCTGGCGGGGCTCCAGGGCTCTGGAAAGACCACCACCGCCGCCAAGCTGGCGCTGCAGCTGAAGCAGAAGGGGAGAAAGCCCCTCCTTGTGGCCGCGGACCTCGTTCGTCCCGCTGCCGTCGAGCAGCTTGTCATGCTCGGCGAGAAGGCGGGAGTGGAAGTGCACCGCGAGGCGGTGAAAGACCCTGTCCGTGTCGTGGAAGGGGCGCTTGCCCGGGCAAAGCGGGAGCAGTTCGACGTGGTGATCGTCGACACATCGGGCCGGCTGCAGGCGGACGATGCGCTGATGGCCGAGCTGGTGCGCATCCGCGACGCCGCCGTCCCTCCGAGGTGCTGCTGGTCGCGGACGCCATGACCGGGCAGAACGCCGTGGAGATCGCGAAGGAGTTCGACGCGAAGGTGGCGCTCACGGGCGTCATCCTCACCAAGTTCGACTCGGATACCCGCGGCGGCGCGGCGCTTTCCGTGAAGAGCATCACGGGGAAGCCGATCAAGTTCGTCGGCGTGGGCGAGAAGCTGGACGGGCTGGAGCCCTTCCATCCGGAGAGGATCGCTTCGCGCATCCTCGGCATGGGAGACGTGGTCACCCTGGTCGAAAAGGCCCAGGCCACCATGGAGCAGGGGCGAGGCGGAGCAGCTCCAGGAGAAGCTGGCGTCGGAGACCTTCACGCTGGAGGACATGCTCGACCAGTACCGGCCGCATGAGGAAGATGGGCAGCCTCCAGTCCCTGGTGGAGATGATCCCCGGGCTGAAGGGCTCGGGAGCGGAGGACAAGATCGACGAGGCGGGGATGAAGCGCGAGGAGGCGATCATCCTTTCCATGACGCCGACCGAGCGGAGGAACTACCGGATCATCGGGCCGCCGCGCAGGGCGCGGGTGGCGCGCGGAAGCGGCACGTCGGTGTTCGAGGTGAACAGGTTCTTGAAAAAATTCGAGAAGACGTGTCTCATGATGAAGAAGATGTCGAAGAACTCGAAATACCAGGCCCAGGTGCATGTCGCAGCTCGGCGGCAAGCCATAGCCAGGGGACGGCGAGCGCGCAACGACGCCGGACGGCGTGCAAACGGCGAGAGCCCAGAGACAGACGCAAGAAGGAGGACGCCAGTGAGCGTGCGCATCAGGCTGAAGAGGTTTGGAACGAAGAAAAGGCCGTTCTACCGGATCGTGGTGATGGATTCCCGCACCCCGCGTGACGGGCGGGTGCTCGAGGAGATCGGGCTGTACCATCCCATCGAGAAGCTGGAGAAGCAGGTGTCCGTGAACGAGGCGAAGGTGAAGGACTGGATCGCCCGCGGCGCCACGCCGTCGAACACGGTGAAGCAGCTCCTGAACCGCAAGCCGGTCAGCGCATAAAGCGCGGGAGAGATCCGTGGAAAAGGATCTTGTCGAATACATTGCGAAGACCCTCGTGGACGATCCGGCCGGGGTCGTGGTGAACGTGATCGAGGGTGAGAAGTCCACGATCCTCGAGTTGAAGGTGGCGGATGGCGACATCGGGAAGGTCATCGGCAAGCACGGCCGCATCGCCAAGGCGGTCAGGACTCTGCTGAGCGCCGCCTCGACGAAGGCGGGGAAGCGGGTGGTGCTCGAGATCCTGGATTGACGGGGGAAATGGCGCCGCAGCCTTCGGCGCTCCTCGCGGTCGGCGTCATCTCTTCCACGCATGGAGTCGCCGGCGAGCTGAAGGTGAAGAGCTTTTCCGGCGAGCATCGAGCATCTCCTTGCCCTTCGCCAGGCCCTCCTCAGGAAGGGGGGCGTGGAGCGGACGGTGACTTTCGAGTGGGTGCGCCGGCAGGATCCCGGAGTCATCGTGAAAGTCGCGGGCCTGGAGACGCCGGAGAAAGCGCGCGCGCTGGTGGGCTGGGAGATCTGGGTTGCCGCGGGCCTCCGCGGCGCCGCTGGATGACCAGGAGTACTACGCGGCGGACCTCTGCCGCTGCAGCCTGTGGTTCGGTGAGGAGGATAGTCGGCGCCGTGCGCTCGGTCTGGGAAGGAGGGCCGGCGCAGCTCCTGGAAGTGGTCGGGAAGGCGGGCAAGACCTTTCTCGTCCCCTTCTCGGATCATTTCATCGGGGACGTGGACCTGGCAAACGGGAAGATCTCCCTGAAGGAGGACGAGATCATCCGATGACCGTCACGATCCTCACTCTCTTTCCGGGGCTCTTCAGGGGATACCTGGAGAGCTCCATTCTGGCCCGGGCGATTGCCCGCGGGCTCGTCGGGGTGAAGGTCGTGGACATCCGCGACTTTGCCACGGACAAGCACCACGTGTGCGACGATGCGGCGTACGGCGGCGGTCCGGGAATGGTGATGAAGCCAGAGCCCATCGCGGCGGCCCTCGAAGCATCGGTCCCGGCGGGCTCGCGTGTCATGTACCTGACGCCGGCCGGGCGGCTGTTCACCCAGCGCACGGCCGGGGATCTTGCGCAGGGGGCTGACTTCACGCTCCTGTGCGGGAGGTACGAGGGGATCGACCAGAGGGTGATCGATTCTTTCGTCACCGACGAGATTTCCATCGGCGACTACGTCCTTTCAGGGGGCGAGACGGCGGCGATGGTTGTCGTGGATTCGGTTGCCCGGCTGGTTCCGGGCGTGATCACCGGGGAGTCTCTCCAGGAGGAGAGCTTCTCCGAAGGGCTCCTTGAGTACCCGCACTACACGCGCCCCGAGGAGTTTCGGGGCCTGCGGGTTCCCGAGGTGCTGTTGTCGGGACATCACGAGAAGATCCGCCAGTGGCGGCTTCGGAAGAGCGTTGAGAAGACGAAGAGGAATCGCCCCGAGCTTCTCGATTCCGACGGGCCTCTCCAGGGAGGCGCGGGATCTCGCGGGGCAGATCAGGAGAGAAGGAGACGGCCATGGACGTGATGAAGGCGCTTGAGGCGGAGCAGGAGAAGGAAAACGCAGAGGTGTTCCGCATCGGGGACACCGTGAAGGTCCACTACAAGATCATCGAGGGGAAGACCGAGCGCGTGCAGGTGTTCGAGGGTATCGTGATCGCCATGAAGCGCGACGGCCTGCGGAAGACCTTTACCGTCCGCAAGATCAGCTACGGCGTCGGCGTGGAGAGGATCTTTCCCCTTCATTCCCCGAAGATCGCCAAGATCGTGCGCGTCCGCGAGGGACGCATCCGCCGCGCAAAGCTGTACTATCTCCGGGGCCGCACCGGCAAGGCCGCGAAGGTCCAGGAGCTCATTCACCGCCGCCGCGAAAAGGTTCCCGAGACCGGAACAGCGGAGGTCGCCGACGCAAGCCCAGAGGCGGGCCAGAGCACCTGACGCCGGGAGGCTCATGTCCCGACCCGCACGGAGCGTTTCATGACGGCGGATGCCACCGGGCACAGTGGCCGCCCCAGCCCCGTCGGGGGCAGCATCCATCTTGCGCCGCAGCCGGGACACGCACTGCATCCCGGGCAGACGGTCGTCGTGCATGTCATCAAGCGTCTGGATGCCGGCAAATGGGCGGTCGGAGTCCTGGGAAAAGTGTACCCGGCAGCTTCATCCCTGGCGCTGGAGCCCGGGGCGGTCCTGAGGGCGCGCGTGAGCGGCCCGGCCGGAAAGCTGATTCTCACTGTCTCTGAGCTGGTGCCGGATGCGGTGCTGACGGCATTGGCTCGACACGGGATTCCGCAGGGCGCGCTCGAAGTTCTCATCGCGCGGACCCTGGCGCGGGCCGGACTTCCTCTTCTGCCGGAAACAATCCAGAAGCTCAAGTCCCTCCTCACCCGGGCAGGCATGGAGGATCGCAAGTCAGCGCGATCCGCGGTGACGCTCGTGGACAAGAGGATCGATCCGGGAAGCCCGGGCGCCGCGGCTCTTCTGCGGGTTCTTGCGTTCGGGGACAAGGGCGGCGAGGACCCGCGCCGCTACCGCGGCCGCCCTTTCCCGGAGACCCGCGAAGAGGTGAAGCAGCTTGTGCGCTCCCTCCCCGGTGATCCTGATTCGGCGTCCTCCGCCCTGCAGGCGTACAACCACTCGGCGGGGAGGACTCAATCATGGATCGTCATCCCGTTCGTGTTCACGTCCCCTGCGCAGAAGCTTTCGGGAAATCTGAAGATTCTCCTGGATGGTTTTTCGTCGCGTCCGCTGGCATTGACGCTGTGCACGGAAGGGATCGCCGTCCACCTTCCTCTCCAGGGGAAAAGGCGTCTCCTGTCGATCTTCTGCGATTCTGAAGGGCTGAAACGCGCCGCCGAGCGGGGACTGGACAGCCTGCGGTCAAAATTCCATAACATGGGATTGGAAGTTGACGATATTATAAAAGAAGGGAACGCATTCGACGGCTTTACGCCGGTCGAAGAGGGAGAAATCCTCCCGAGCGTGGACACGGTGGGATAAAGAATGACGGCGCAAGCGGACACGGCAGTCGCCCTCCACTACAACGAGGATCTTCCCGCCCCCATTGTTCTCGCGTCGGGCAGGGGCGCGCTCGCGAAAGCCATCGCCCGGATTGCCCGGGAAAACGGCGTTCCGCTGGTTGCTGACCCTGACCTTGCCGCGTCCCTGATCGAGCTCGACGTGAATACACTGATACCGGAAAGCCTGTACGAAGTGATCGCAAGCCTCCTCGTGTTCGTCCGCGGGCTGAAGGCGGACAGCTCCCCCGGCACCGGGTACCGAATGAAGACAATCAAGACCAGCGACCTTCGCGACGGAATGAAGTTCGACAAGCCGGTGTACATGGACGGGGACAATGTGTTCGTCCCGCCCGGTATTCCGATCCGCCAGAAGGACATCGACAGGCTTGCCCGCTGGGAGATCGAGTCAGTCCGCACTGACGGTTCACTGGTCACCGACTACCTGTCCGTCCAGGAGCCGGGCTTTGACGTTGCGAGCATCCGCACCATCCCGGCCAGCGACAACGCCAGCCTCGACGCGTACCTGCGTGCCATCGACGAGTACGAGCACATCGCCACGGCCGTGGCCGCGGGCGAGGAAATAGACCGCGCCAAGGTGGATTCGACCGTCAACCTGGTCCTGGAAAAGGTGAAAGACGGGAAAAACGAGATGATCCAGCTCATCCTGATGGGCGGCAGGATGGAGAGAAAAATCGCCGCGGGCGTGATCAACGTCACGATCCTCTCCACCATCATGGGCAGCGTCCTGAAGTTCACCAGCCACCGGCTCATCCAGCTTGCTACGGGCGCGCTCCTGCACGACACGGGGATGGTGAAGGTGTCGAAGGCCATCTTGAAAAAGAAGGAGAAGCTCGCACCCGAGGAGATGAACCAGATCAGGACACATCCCATCCACTCCTACAGGGTGATCACCAAGGACCTGAAGTACCCCGAGGAAATCGGGGTCATCGCGCTTCAGCATCACGAACGGTGGGACGGGCAGGGATACCCTCGAAAGCTGAAGGGGGAGGACATCAACCTTGCCGCCCGGATCGTTTCCGTAGCGGATGCCTACATCTCCATGATCAACAACAGGCCGCATCGCAACTCGATGATCGGCTACAGCGCCATGAAGAACCTTCTCAACGACAACGGCCGGCAGTTCGATCCGAAAATCCTCAAGGTGTTCCTGGAGAGCATGGGTATCTATCCAATCGGAAGCATCGTCCAGTTGAACAACTCGGCAATCGGCCGGGTCGTGCAGACCCATTCCGAGGCGCCGCTGCGGCCCGCCGTTGAGCTGATCATTGACGAGTACGGCAACAAGCTGGGCGAGCGCGAGGTCATCGACCTGCTTGCCAGGAAATCCCTTTTCATCGTCAAGGCGGTGGACCCGAAGTCCCTCGCACCCGCACAGGGCGCGGCCGGCGGCGGGCTGCCTGGAGCCGGCCGGATCACCGGACCGCGGAGCGGCGCCACGGTGACGCGGTCCTCGGTTTCATCTGCGCGGAAGGGCGCCCTTGGCGAAGATGCGGCGGCTGCCTACCTCGAGTCGAAGGGATGGAAGGTCCTGGCGCGGAATTTCCGGGCGCGGGTAGGAGAGATCGACGTCATTGCCCGGCAGGGAGACATCGTGGCGTTCGTCGAGGTAAAGTCGTGGAAGTCCGTTCCCCGCGAAGACCTCGCGCGGTCCGTCGGACCGCGGAAGCGGTCCCGGATCGTGCGGGCGGCGCAGCTGTTTCTCAGCCGCAGGCCGGACCTCGCGGATGAGCACCTGCGCTTCGATATCGTTTTCCTCGGCGGAGAGGAGAACGGCATCGAGCACATCGCCGGGGCGTTCAACGAAGAGGGGATCGACTGATGGTGAGGATAGCCAAGAAGACCGACCCCAAGAAGCTCGCGGAACTGAAAGTGAAAATTCACGACGAGGAATACCTGCTCCAGGCCATCCAGAAGATCGCACAGGACCTTACCAGGAATCTCGAGCACGGAGAATAGACCATGAGCTCGCGCAGTTTCAGACGCCGCAGCAACCGCCGCCGTCACAGGCAGGATACCGCAGGAGGGGGACCTCCGGGCACGCGGCCGGGAGCGGCGAATCACTGAAAGCGCCTGGCGGCAGGACGCCCCCGGGAGGCGACGAAGCCCGCGGACCCCAGGGGCCCGATACCGGCTGGGCGCGTTCAGACGGCTCGCGCGCGGACAGTGGGCAGGGCCGTCAACAAAGCGAGGGGCAAGGACCGCACGTCCGCCAGCCCGGCGGTAACCAGCGCGGGAACCAGGCGCGCGGTCGTCCCCAGAAGGGCCGCGGGCCGGAGCCGCAGAAACCGCTGCAGCCCGCCGTCCCGATTGTCCTTCCCGATTGCCCGGTCTGCGGAAAGCAGGTCCGGGAGCTGGCGTCCGCGCTCACTCACCGCGTGGCCCGGCAGCCGGCGCATTTCGAGTGCGTCATGCGCGAGCTGCTGGATTCCAACGAGATGGCGCCCGAGGAAAAGATCTGCTACCTCGGGGGCGGAAGCTTCGGCATTCTTGAGTTCCGGCCAGCAGGGGGGACGACCCGGTTTGTCATCAGGAAACGCATCCAGTACGAAGAAAAGGAAATGCCGCAGGAGTGGAAAAAGCCCCTGCAGGTGTCCTGTTAGGACGTCCCCGTCTTCCCTCGCTCGCACACAACTCTCGTACGGCCCGCGAAGCACAGTATTGCGGGCAGTGGCTCTCCGCGCCAGACGCGCCCTGTGCAGGACGAGCGGTCAGCGCTCCGACCTCAGCTCGTCCAGGACCTGCAGCGCCTTGGTCTTCACCGTCCGCAGGTAATTGCCGCCCGCGATCTTGACGAGCATCTGGTAGGCAGTCGGGTCCTTGATGGCGCCCGATTTCTTTGCGAGTTTTTCGATGGCCAGGCAGAGCGCATAGCCGAAATTGTTGTCCGGCTTCGACGGGTCTTCCTTGTTGTACGTGAAAGCGAGCGCCTGCACCACCTCGTTGTTGTCGTTGATCCCGATTACCCCCAGGGCGTACGCGGCCTCCGCCTTTACTACGGGCTCCTCGTCGATGAGGAGAGTGCGGACGAGGGCGTTCTTGGCGTCGACGGTCCCGACCCGTCCCAGAAGGTTCGCGGCCCGCCGCCGCACCTCGGGGAAGTTGTTCACCAGTCGTCCGGCTTCACGCGTGGTCCGCGCCGAGCCTTCCAGGGCAAGGTACTCCAGGACGAACTCGATCTGCTGGTCGTTGCCCTTGTACGAGCCGTCGTTGACCTTCTTCTCCAGATCGTCCAGTGCGCTCATCTTGATATCGTAGTCCCCGGAGAAAGCCTTCTCCCGGAGGATCTGGAACTCCACGCTCTGGAGGAAGAGCTCCTCGATGGTGATCTCCTTCTGCGGAGCGGGCGCGGCCGCCTGCTGCGCGGACAGCAGCGAGGCCGGCCCGATGCAGAGTGCGAGGACGACGGCGAAGCCGGCAGGAGAGCCCTCCCGCCTGACGTGGTGACTCTGATGCTCATGTGTCTGCTCCCATTCCTTCCCATCAACTCTGCCCGGCCTGCTTCAGGCCGACCTTCCATCTCCCGTTTTCGTGCACGAGGTAGTACAGGATGACAGGCGTTCCCTGCACGCGCGCGATCGCTTTCACGTGGGTCTCGTCGAGGAACTGGATGTCGTCCAGTGTTGCCTGCAGGTGGCTTTGCACAACGACGTTGTTGAAGTAGTCCCTGAGACTCGTCAAAACGATGCCATTCTTCTTGAGAATGGGCGCCTTGGAGGCGTCGGAAAGGAAGACTGCGCTGCTTCTGGACGCGACGAAGTCCTCCGTAAGGTTGGAAAGCCATCCTTCGTAGTCGCCGGCGGAGATGAGCTGCGTGAGTGTCGGCAACGACCTCCTGGACCTCACGGAAAGTCCTGCGGTACAGCTCTTCGGAAGCAACGAATGTTCCCGTTGTCGCCGCAGTAGTCGCATCGGCGCCCGGCTCCGGCTTTGCGGCCGGCGTCCCCCCTGAGACGGGGGCTGGGCAGGGTGTGCCGGCGGCGAAACGCAGGAAACCGCGAACACGGCGGCACACACGAGCACGCAAAGCGGTCTTCCGGCAGCCTCCATTACCATCAATTCTATTCTCCCCCATGGCCTTTGTCAAAGATTTTTCCCTTGCTCACCGGCGGAACCTCGGCTATTCTCGGGGCCATGTTCAAGGTACTTCTCCCGGGGACCTACGATCCGCCGACAAACGGGCATCTGAACATCCTGCGCCGCGCCTCCCGCCTTTTCGATGCGGTGCAGGTGGTCATCGCGGTGAACCCGTCGAAGGCTTCACTTTTCGATGCGGACGAGAGGCTGTCCATGATGACGGAGCTCGCGCAGGGACTGCCCAACGTGACGGTGGCGACCTGGAACGGGCTGATCGTGGATTTTGCGGACCGCATCGGCGTGCACGTCATCGTGCGCGGCGTGCGCGCCCTGGCGGATTTCGACTACGAGTTCGAGCTGTCCCTGATGAACAGGTCCCTCAATCCGCGGATCGAGACGATATTTCTTCCCACCGACCAGAAGTACTCGGTGATCAGGTCATCGGCCATCAAGGACATCGCCACCTTCGGCGGAGACATCTCGGGAATGGTGCCGCCCAACGTGGCAAAAGCGCTTCACGAGAAGCTCCGCGCGCGCGTCATCGGGCCTGAACGCGCGCGACGTCCGGCACCGGGGCGCCTTGACATTCCAGGGTCGATAGTGTAGTTTTGCCTAACTTTATCAAATTAATCCACTTTTTGAGGTGACGTGAATGGCTTTGCCGAAAAGGAGAATATCGAGGGCAAGGGGACGCAAACGCCGGTCGGCGAACATGCGTCTCGCAGTTCCCACCCTCGTCGAATGCAGCAATTGCGGGAACAGGGTCATGCCGCACAGAGTCTGTTCAAAATGCGGGTTCTACAGGGGCAAACAGATACTGAAGCCCGAAGAGATGGCATGACCCGGCGTGACGGCCGTTCCTCGCGAACACCCCCTCGCGCGCTTTCATAATTTTTTTCCACAGGAGGTTGAACTGTATGGACGAGCTTTTTGAAAAAATGAAGAAACTTATCGCCGATCGCCTCGAGATCGATGAATCCAAGATCACCCTTGATTCTTCCTTCCGCCAGGACCTGGGAGCCGACAGCCTCGACACGTACGAGCTTGTGTACGCCATCGAGGAGGAGCTCGGGATCAGCATTCCGGATGAAAAGGCCAACGAGTTCGAAACCGTGCGCGACGCCCTGGAATACATCCGGTCCCAGGTAAAGAAATAGCAAGGACTTGTTCAATCAGAAAAAGCGGGACAATCTCAGCCGCGCTGAACCCCGAGAGGAAGAAGGAGCTCCAGCTCTTCGAGAAGCAGGCCAGGATCCGCTTCAGGAGACTGGAGTTCCTCAACCAGGCCTTCACGCACCGTTCCTTCGCGCACGAGGCTGGGGAGAACGGGGAGAACAACGAGCGCCTGGAGTTCCTCGGGGACTCGGTGCTCGGCCTCGTGGTGGCCGAGTACGTCTATGCAACCCTCCCGGATCAGCCGGAGGGGGAGCTCGCCCGCATCAAGAGCTTCGTCGTCAGCGAGGCGAGCCTCTCGGAGATCGCGCGCGGACTGCGCGTGGACAATTTCATCCTCATCGGCAAGGGCGAGGAGTACTCGGGAGGCAGGTCGAAGAAGACCATCCTCGCCGACTGCCTGGAAGCGATCATCGGCGCGTACTACCTGGATTCGGGCTTCGCCGCCGCCGAGCGCTTTGTCCACGACATGCTCATCCCGGAAATCAACAAGGTCCTCGAGAACCGGCACGCGAAGGACTACAAGACCCTTCTGCAAGAGCACGTGCAGAAGCGCATGAAGACCTACCCGCAGTACCGGATCGTGCAGAAGACCGGGCCGGACCACGACAAGACATTCTGGATCGAAGTGCACGTCGGGGATCGCTCTTTCGGCGCGGGCAAGGGGAAGAACAAGAAGGAAGCCGAGCAGGAAGCGGCGCGCCTGGCCTGGGAGAGCATGACCGGCGGAGACAAGGCCCCGCGCCCCGAAAAGCCGGCCGCGACACCCCGCGTGCCCCCGCTCGCGCGCGTCGAAAGCCGTCCTCCCCGTCGCCGATAGGTTCCCGACTGTCTATCCGTCCCCCAGTTCTTTCCTTCACAAGACGTCTCCGGGCAATCGCCAGCAGCCTGTCCCTCTCGTTGAGCGCAGGGTCCTCCAGCACGGACTGGAGCAGCTCGTTCAGGATGATGCCTACCTGCGGACCCGGTGAAAGGCCGAGGTCGGTCATGATGTCGTGCCCGTCGATGGCCAGCTCGGAGAGGGTGAAGGCTCTTCCTGACTTCACCACGTCGGCCACGCGCCCGGCGAACTCCGACAGCCCCTGCGGGAAAATGCTGCGCGTTCTCCCGGCACATCCCGATCTGGTCCGCCCGGCGAAGGGCGATGATGTCCGCTGATCGAGCCTTCCCCCACGCGCGCAATCAGCCGCCGCACAGCCGCATCGCGTCCACTCCTCCTGGTAGTTGAACATGTGGTGGGCCACGAGGTGCGAGACGTCCCTGATCACCGCGTTGGGCAGCTTCAGCCGCTCGAGGATTTCCTGCGTCATCGCGGCGGACACCCTCTCGTGGCCGTAGAAGGTCGGCCTGCCATCGGGAGCCGTGCCCAGAGCGCGCGGCTTGCCGACGTCGTGAAGGAGCGCCGCCAGCCGCAGCACAAGGGACTCGCGCGGCGCCGCGTCGCAGGCGTACAGGGAGTGCCAGAACACGTCGTAGCAATGGAAGCTTCCCTGCGCAACGCCTTCCCCCTCCAGCAGCTCGGGGAGCACGACCCTGAGGATCCCCGTTTCCCTCATCAGGGCAAGCCCGACGGAGGGCATGGCGGTCTGGAGGATCTTGAGGATCTCGTCGCGCACCCTTTCGGCGGAAACCTTTGCAAGGATGTCGAGGCTCCCGGGGATGGCTGCCCGCGTAGCCTCCTCGACGGTGAACCCAAGCTGCGCGGCAAACCTGCAGGCGCGCAGGGGACGCAGGCCGTCCTCCCGGAAACGCTCCGAGGCATCGCCGATGGCCCGCAGGATGCCCTTTCGCAGGTCCCGCCTTCCCTCGTGCGGGTCGGCCACGCGGTCGGTCAGCAGGTCATAGGCGATGGCGTTGATCGTGAAGTCCCGCCGGGCAAGGTCGTCGATGATCGACGGGCTGAACGTCACGGAGTCGGGCCGCCGCCCGTCGCCGTAGTCCGCTTCCGTGCGGAAGGTCGTCACCTCGAAGGTCGTTCCCTGAAAGTGGACCGTCACGGTGCCGTGCCTGATGCCGGTCGGGATCACGCGGCGGAACAGGGGCATGACCTGCTCGGGGCGCGCGTCGGTGGCGATGTCGAAGTCGGTGTGGTCCCTGCCCAGGAGGATGTCGCGGACGGCGCCGCCGACGAGGTGGCACTGGAAGCCGGCGGCGTCGAAACTCCGCGGCGAAATCTCGGACGACCCGGGGGACGTGCATGACGACTCGCAGTATCGGGAAATGGCCGCGCCGGTCAAGAAAAAAGCCCCGGGGTTTCCGCCCCGGGGCCCGCGTGTTCACCGAGCGCGGTTGTCTACTTGAAGAGCTGCAGGACCGACTGGGGCTTCGTGTTGGCCTGGGCGAGCATTGCCGTGGAGGACTGCACGAGGATCTGGTCCTTCACGAACTCCACCATCTGCGAGGCCATGTCGGTGTCGCGGATCAGCGACTCCGCCGCCTGCAGGTTCTCGGCGCCGATGGAGAGGCCCTTCATGGCGTACTCGAGCCTGTTCTGGTAGGCGCCCAGGTCCGCGCGCTGCTTGTTCACCAGCCGCAGCGCGTGGTCGAGCACCCCAATGGCCGCGTTGGCCCGGTCCGGGGAGGACAGGGAGATGAAGGTGGCGTTGGACGGGCGGCCGTTGGCGCCCTGCACGCCCAGCCCCTGCGCCGTCATCGTCCCGATGATGACCTGCACGCGCTGGTCCATGTTGGCGCCGATGTGCAGCCACATGCTGGCGGTGACGACGTTCTCTCCCGGTGGCCTTGGCGAACCGGCCGGTGAGCATGTTCATGCCGTTGAACTGCGCGTGCGAGGCGATGCGGTTGACCTCGCTGACCAGCTGGGAAACCTCGACCTGGATCTGCATCCGGTCTTCGTTGGAGTAGATCCCGTTGGACGCCTGCACCGACAGCTCGCGCAGCCGCTGCAGGATGTCCTGGCTCTCCTGGAGGTACCCTTCGGCCGTCTGGATGAAGGAGATGCCGTTCTGCGAGTTCTGTGCCGCCATCCGCAGGCCGCGGATCTGCGACCTCATTTTCTCCGACACGGCGAGACCCGAGGCGTCGTCGCCGGCCCTGTTGATCCGCAGGCCGGAGGAGAGCTTCTCCATGTCCTTGTCCGACGCAATGATTGTTGAACTTGAGGTTGCGTTCGGTGAAGAGAGCGCTCATGTTGTGATTGATGATCATCGAATCCTCCTTGAACGTGTGTCCCGGACGTCCCTGTCCGGGCATGATCGCGGTCACCCCTGGCACGGTACTCCATGCCGCAGGTGACACTCCCGTTTCAATGCTCGGTGGATTCCGAAGGTCCTTGAGTTATTTCGTGAAACCTGTACTCTGCCTGTCATGCCTCAGAAAGTTCCACGGGCGGCAGGGAGCGGCACGCCCGCGTCCGCTGCGGGCACGTCATTACCGGCCGCTCCAGACACATCGCGCACCGGGCTTCTGGTCATCGGGGGGACCGGGCCGTCGCCCCTGCTTTTCGAAAGAATGCGCGCGCAGCGCCCGATTCGTCGTCGCCGCGGACTCCGGGCTGGACAGCTGCGTTGCCGCCGGGGTCGTGCCTGACCTCGTTGTCGGAGACATGGACTCGCTGTCCGACCCGTCCCTGCTGAACGGGTTCGCCGCGGACCGTATTCTCCTCTTCCCCCGGGACAAGGACGAGACAGACACGGAGATCGGCCTGCGCATACTCCATGAGCGGGGCTGGGGAGCGGTCACCATTGCCGGAGGGGCTGGGGAAGGATCGATCACCTGCTCGGCGTGGCCGGGCTGTTCGAAAGAGATCGCCCTCCCGTGCGCTGGATCACCGGCAGCGAGGATCTCCTCCTTGTCTCCGGGAGAGGCCGAGTTTCTCGGCTGGGCCGGAGGCACCGTGTCGGTATTTCCAGTCGGGGACCGGGCGGCCGTGCCTGCACTCGGAAGGGCTGAAGTGGCCGCTTGACGGGCTGGAGCTCAGGCGGGGGTTCTGCGGCATCAGCAACGTTGCCGAGACCGATCGCATCCTGGTCAGGGTGGGTTTCGGCAAGCTTCTCGTGGTACATTCATTCAAATGGACGTAGGCATGCCGGAGAAGAACAGACTCGAGGAGCTTTCCAAGGAGCTTCCCGAGAAGGAGCGGAAGGAGCTCCTGGAGCGCATCGGCAAGCGGATCGAGCGCGAAGAAGGCGAGGGAGGCGCGGAATCCGTCCCGGTCGAGCTTCAGGAGAGCGAGCGGCAGAAGATCATCGACTTCGAGATGACCAGAACGCGGGTGCCTGGGACCGGTTCCTCATGTGGCTGCTGACGTTTTTCACCGGAAAACCAAGAACGGAAGTGTTCCTGGACATCCGCCTGCGCCACCTGAAGACGCACATCCGCGCCGTGAGCCCCGGTGTCACAGGCTTCGAGACCCGGGACCTGTCGGCAAAGTTCGCGCGCAAGCTCTATGACGTGTTCCTCGCCGCGCAGCCCGTTCTGGGGATCTACCATGCACTTGCTTCGGACAAGGCGGTGCGCGGGGCTGCGTATGCCTGGTACGTCGAGCAGAACCTTGAAAACGCAAAGAAGACCGTTGACGATTTCGTGGGCATGGAGGAGATGGAGGAGATCTTCGCCCAGACCGGCCAGACGGAAGAGATCCGCAAGAAGCTCGGTCTCGCGCCTGAACGAATACGTGCGCGCAATACCGGAAACCTTCATCGCTGCAGCTGGAGGAGAAGGCGCGGCTGCACCTTTCCCTGGGGCGGCTGGCCGCGTTTCCGTTCGCGTCGTTCTTCCGCTACTTCAACTGCGTCATCGGGGACCCGATCGATCAGAAGTACCCTCCCTTCGCACCCGCGCCGGTCATGCTGACGCTGGACATCATGGAAAAGCTGTTCGTTGCATTTCGGCCTCCTCCATCGGAGCGCGCCGGACTACCTGTACGCCGAGGAGCCCATCGCCTACTACCTTTCCCTGCGCGCGGGGACTGAAGCCGGGAGCGGAAGGAGGCGAGGAACGGTTGGCGCCGAGCTGGCAAAGCTCCGGGCCGACGTGCTCGCCCTTGCAAAGGCGGTCGACGCCTTCGACGCGGCCATCCCCGTGCTCGACCTCCTGCGGTACTTCCGCAAGGATCCCTGGTACCAGCTCGTGCCCACTCCCCCCCGCCTGTACCTGAAAAGCCTGTACTTCAGCACGCTGAAGACGCGGCTGGGCGTGGAGATAGAGGAGCGGCTGGACACGATCAAGGAGCGGGTGATTGCCCGCAAGGTGCACGAGCTGCTCAAGGGTCAGCGGTTGATCGAGTTCGACTATTACCGGGAGAACGCCGATTTCGATTTCCGCAACCTCGGTCTGCCGTATTTCTCCTGCATCCGCAGCCTCACGCTCGTCTACAACTTCCTCGCGATGCATTTCAAGGGAGCGATGCAGGAGGCGGCGCAGATCACGTCCGGCACAGCCCTTGCGAACAACCGCATCCTGCAGAGCAGACTCTCGGTGCAGATTTCGGGCCTGGAGGACCTGGAGGCGCGTATCGTGCTCTTCGACCGCGGGCTTTCTCCCGACGAAGAGGACGGCAAGCAGCTGGGCCGGTTCCGGTTCAGCGTCGCCACGGACCTGCTCCTGCAGAAGTCCTACCGCGCCTTCGTCCTCCAGAAGGACCGGGAGGCCCGCGACCTGATTGACAAGGCGCGGGAGTTCCTCATGGCCATACGAAAGATTTTCGACGACATCCGCACGAGCTCATTTGAAAACACCCGGTCGCTCCTGAAGACCATCCACCTGTACCGGGGGAGAAGCCAGACACTCGGCCAGATCCTCAACGCGCGCTCGGAGGTGATCGGCAGCGTTCCTGAAGCTCCTCGATCAGCTTCAGGAAATCGAGAACGGCTCCTGAGAAACGAGCTCCCGCAGCCGGCGCGCGGTTTCCCGCGGATCTTCCACGAGAACGCGGCGGCCCGGCAATCAGGTCGGCGATGCCCGTTTCCCGCGGGTAGCGGGGAATGAGGTGGAGGTGAAGGTGGCCGATCGAAGCCCCCGCCGATGCTCCCATGTTGTAGCCGATGTTGTAGCCGTGGGGAGAGCACGCGGCGTCCAGGAGACCGAGGAGCCAGCGCTGAAGCGCGCTGAGCCGTGCTTCCTCGTCGGGAGTGAGCTCGCGCACATCCTGGACGTGGCGGCAGGGATAGAGAAGCAGGTGACCGGGATTGTACGGGTAGAGATTGACGGAGGCAATGAACAGCTCGTCACGCCAGATGCTGAGGTCTACGACGTCGGGGCTCCTGTCCCGCGCGAGGCACAGGATGCAGCCCGCGGGGTGCTGCCCCCTGACGTACGCCATCTTGTCGAAATTGAAGAAGTATCCGCCGTCTCCCACTGCTCACCTCCAGGGCCCGTGACCTCCTGCTCCGGGCCGCCTAAATCGGATGAAAGGATATCCTTTTCTTTCCCATGTGTCCAGTTTTGCCGGCCGCGCAGTGGTGTTCTTCTTCATCGTGTCGGTGCTCTGTCTCTTCTTTCTACATCCTGGGAAACGACCAGGACTTTCTCGACTCCACGCAGCTGTTCCTCCTGGCTTGCCTTCGCATCAGCCTGAGCCTGGAGATCATCACCAGCATCTGGCTTGCCGGTTTCCTCGTGTGGCGCAGCGTCCGCGAGCACCGCGCATTCATCGTGAGGTGGGTCCTTCTTGCCCTCTCGTTTTCCGCCTCCGCCGTGCTCCTTGCAGCACTGCGCCTCGTGCAGCAATGGCTGCACTCCTGAAAAGTCATTATACTCGCATCCATGATCCCCTTCAGTCTCGAGATGCCTCGCGCCGTTCATTTCGGCAGGGGAGCGCTGCGGAAGCTTCCGGAGACCGTCAGGGAAATCGGCACGCGCGTCGTGGTGCTGTCAGGAATGGGCTGGCTCCAGGGCTCGCCCTGGGAGGCGGCCATTTCACGCGACCTCGGCGCGTGCGACGTGCTGCACATCCGCTGCCGTTCCGGCGAGCCGAGCGTGCGGACCGTTGACGAGGCGGCCCGAACAGCCGCCGCATTCCGCCCGGACGCTGTCGTGGCGGTGGGAGGCGGCAGCGTCCTTGACACGGCCAAAGCGGTCTCAGCCCTTGTCCGCTTCCCCGGCTCGGCGGAACGATTCCTGGAAGGGCTCCCCGGGACCGTTGCCGTGCCGGGGCCGTGCATTCCCTGGATCGCGGTGCCGACGACCTCGGGCACGGGCGCAGAGGCGACCAAGAACGCCGTCATCAAATCGGAGACGGCCGGCGTCAAACGCAGCATGCGTTCCCGGCATCTCCTGGCTCACGCCGTTCTTGTCGACCCTGACCTGACCCTTTCCCTTCCCCCGGGCGTAACAGGCACGTCGGGCCTCGACGCGTTTACCCAGCTCATCGAAGCGTACGTCAGCCGCTCGACCACGCCACCGGTGCGTTCACTCATCGAGGGGGCCTTTCCCCTCATGTGGGACGCCTTGGACGGCCTGTCACGATCACCCCGTGACTCCGAACTGCGCGAAAAGGCGAGCTACGGGGCCCTCGTGAGCGGTGTTGCACTGGCGAACGCCGGGCTCGGCGCTGCCCATGGCTTCGCCGCCGCGGTGGGGGGAATGTACGACGTTCCGCACGGCCTTGCCTGCGCGGTTTTTCTCCCGCACGTGCTCGCCGCAAACCGGGATGCCATCAGCGGTGACGTCGCCCGTCTGGTAGGCCATTCGCACGGAAACGAGCCGGCCCGTGATCCGGTCGGCTGGCTGGCCTCCGAGGCGGCGCGGTTCCTCCTCGCGTACGGCCTGGCCGCAGACCTTCGAGGATTCGCAATCCCTGCGGCGAAGATCCCGGAGCTTGCCGAGAAGTCATCGGGGTCGAGCATGCGGGGAAATCCCCGTGAGCTCGCTCTGGACGAGAGGGCTCGGATCCTTTCCAGCGTGCTGTAGGACAGGAGCGTCAATGACGAGGGCGGTGCGCGGAGCAATCCAGGTTCCCGGGAATTCCGATTCCCTGATCGAGCAGGCGGGGACGAAACTCGTCAAGGAAATCCTGAAGTCCAACGGGATTGCCGAGAATCAGATCGTGAGCATCGTGTTTTCGCTGACCGAGGACCTGACTGCCGCAAATCCTGCCACGGGGCTGAGGAGGACGGGGTTTGCCTCGACTCCATTGCTCTGCACCCAGGAGGCAAGGATCGACGGCGCCATGGCCGCGGGTGATCCGGGTGCTCGTGACCTGGGATTCTCTTGAACGGCGCGTCCCTGTACCTGTCTACCTGGATGGCGCCGAGGCGCTGCGGCCGGACCTCGACGCGACGCGGAAATATCCGCCGTCGGCGCAGCGGGGCAGCGGCGGGTGAGCCGTTCCGTTTCGGTCTGGCACGTGACGCGCGAATACGCGGGTTTTGCCGAGGCGGGGGGGGTGAAGGACGTCGTGCGAGGCCTGGCCGAGGCGCATGCCCGCGCCGGTGGCACGCCGACCGTCGTCATGCCCTTGTACGGCTTCATGCCGCCACAGAATGCTCAGGGGCAGACAGTCGCCGAGTTCACGCTGTCCCTGCCTGACCAGGAGAAGGAGAAAGCGCTCTTCGACGAGCCGGTTAGGGTCCGCGCAGAGAAAAAGGACGGCGTGAGGCTCCTCCTGCTGGATTCACCGAGGTATTCAGCTCTCCGCGACGTCTATACGTACACGGCAGAAGACGAAAAAGAAAATCATTGGCGGAAAAAGGGCACAGGGCACTGGGATTTCCAGCAGCTCAACCTGATCCTTCAGAGAAGCGCCCTCGAGTCAGCCGTCGCGCTTGGCGAAGTCCCGGACGTTTTCCATTGCCATGACGGGCACACGTCGTTTCTCCCTGCGATCCTTCGGGAGGACTCTCGGTACGCCGGCCCTTTGAGGGAATCGTCGTCGGTGGTGACGATTCACAACGCTGGGAAAGGCTATCACCAGGAAGTATGGGATCCGTCATTTGCCGGGCTGCTCACCGGGCTTCCCCCGCAGGTAATCGGCAAGGGGCTCCTGAACGGCACGATTGATCCTTTCCTGCTCGCAGGAAAATACGCGCGGCTTGTCACGGTCTCCGAGCAGTACGCACAAGAGCTCCTGGCGGAGCGCGACGAGGAGATGAGCGGCGGGCTTGGGAAGGCGCTCCGGGACCAGGGGATCCCCCTCTCCGGAATAACCAACGGAATCGACCCGTCCCCCTGGGATCCGCGCTCCGCGGATGCAGGGATTCCTTTCAGGTTCGATCCCTCGACAGGTGACCTCGAAGGGAAGAAGAAATCGCGGCAGGCTCTTGCGGCCAGGATCGGATTGCCGCCGGACACGGCGTCCCGGGGCCCTCTCTATGCCTTTGTCGGCCGGCTGACCGGGCAGAAGGGAATCGACGTGCTCTTCCATGCGCTGGAGACCCTGCTGCGGACAAGCGAAGACCGGTGGTTCATCGTCCTCGGTACGGGAGAAAAGGAAAAAGAAGCCATGCTCGCCTGGCTGGCCGGAGAGGCGTCAGGCAAAGGCCGGCTCGTGTTTCTTCCCCGCTACGACCCGGCGCTCGCCTCCCTGATCTACGCGGCCAGCGATTTTTTCCTGATCCCATCGACATATGAGCCCTGCGGCCTCACCGATTTCATTGCCCAGCTCATGGGCAGCATCCCGGTGGTGCACCACGTCGGGGGGCTGGTCAAGGTCCGTGACGGGGAGACGGGGTTCAGCTACCAGGAACAACGCCACGAGGCTCTGTGCGCCGCGGTGGAACGGACCACGCGGCTGTTCAGGGAACAACCGGAGCGCCTGGAGGCGATCAGGAGGAACGCGTTCGCCGAGATCTTTTCCCTTCACACATGGGACAGGGTGCTCGCCGACTCCTATCTCCCGCTGTACGGGTCACCAATGGCAGAAGGCTCATGGACGCGGAAATAAGCTTCAAGACCTCCGTGGACGTTGCCCGAATCCGCCGCGCCTGCCGGGTGGCGGAGAAGTGCCTCCGCTACCTTGCTCCGTGCGTGCGCCCGGGGATTTCCACAGCCGAGCTGGACAACCTTGCGGGCCGGTTCCTGGAGGAAAACGGCGCCGGGTCCGCGCTCCGCGGGTACCGTGGATTCCCGGGCCACATCTGCACGTCGGTGAACAATGTCGCGGCGCACGGGATCCCGTCGAACAGGGAGCTGGAACCGGGCGACATTCTGTCGCTGGACATCACGGCAAACGTCGAAGGCTGGCACGGGGACGCCGCATGGACCTTCCTGGTCGGCTCTGCCGCGCCGGACGGCCGGCGGCTCCTTCGGGCCGCGTGGCAGTCGAGCCTGGCCGGAATCCGCGCCGCGGTTGCGGGCAGCCGCCTGGGCGACGTTGGCGCCGCCATCCAGGAGGCTGCCCGCAGGCTCGGCTGCGCGGTGATCGAGGATTACGTCGGTCACGGCATCGGCCGCGCCATGCACGAGGATCCGATGATCCCGAATTTCGGCGCTCCGGACACCGGCTTGAAAATCGTTCCTGGAATGGTATTCACCGTGGAGCCCATGCTCACCCTTGGCATGAGCAGCGTGCACGTTTCCAGTGACGGCTGGACTCTTGCCACCACGGACGGCAGCCTTTCCGCCCAGTTCGAGCACACGGTGGCCGTCTTCCGCGACTACACCGAGGTGCTCACCTTCTCTCACGGGCTCATTTTCGAGTCCCCCGAGGCTCCGCCGCCGCTGGATTAAAGAACCGACTCGGCCTTGCGGACGATCTTCTCGATTTCGCGGGCCTTCTCGCTCTCGATCTCCCAGAAGTCCGTGCCGGCCAGCACAGCGGCGCAGCGCTCGGAGGCCGCGGAGTACATCTCATCGGTACTGCGCGCGGCCGCGGAGAACTCGCGGAAGTGCTTGAGGGTGAAATCGCTTCCCAGCGAGTCACCGCGGATCCCTGCTTCGTGCACCACCTCCACGATCGCCCCGAGAAGCCCCGTGTCAAGGCGGGAGGCGAACTGGTCATGGATCACCCGGCAGAGCTCCAGGTCGACAAGCGCCTGCTCGGGGCTGAAGACCGAGCCCGCGCGCAGCAGCCCTACAGGATAGGTTGTGTGACCGGCCAGGAAGCCGAGGAGGAACTTCTGCATCTTCTCCGCAGTGGCCCTGCTGCCCGGGAGCTCGGCGTCCGTGTAGCCGGTGCCAATGAGGCAGTCCATCCCATACAAACCCGAGTAAACCTCTGCAAGCGCGATATCCTGGAGTACAGCCTCCGGCGCGCTGAACGACGCGGTCCCCGCACGCATGTCCATGACGCCGGAAATGACGCCGGCCCCGACCAGGGCTTCGGGGCACACGGACTGGATGGCTGTCGTGACACCCAGAATTTCCGCGTTGGCCACGATGACGCTACCAAGAGGAGATGCCGGGGCGCTCATCCCGCTGATGGGCATGGGGATCACCGTGCAGGGAAGCTCTCGTTCTGCCAGAGCAACCAGGATGTCCCCCGCATTCCTGTCGAGAAAGAGGGGGCTGATGGTCTCCTTCGCGGTCAGGAAGCACGGACTATCTCGGAATGCCTGTGTGCTTCCCCGCGCTACGGTGCCGATCTCGACCAGGAAGTCGATTTCTTTTTCGCTCCAGACCTCCATCGAACCAGCTTTGCGGGTGTTCCTGGCTATGAGTGCGGCCGTCTTGACCCGGCGCAATCTTTCCTCGACGGGCGTCCCGTCCATTTCCTCTCTCATGACGATGGGATTCCCGACGAAAGTGACCTCCGGGAGGAGCTCACCCAGGCGGACGCACCGCAGCAGCGCACGCGCGGTGGCCGGCTTCACCGCCTTCGCTTCCCAGTCGAGGTACTGCTCACATCCGCCGCTCACCTTCGCTTCGATCCCCCCCGTGGCCCCCTTCTGGGAGGTGACGCCATTCAGCAGGTGAAGTTTCTTTCCCGAGGCAAGGAGAGCCTTCGTTCGAGAAATGGCCTCCTCTACGAGCGAAGGCGGAATCCGGGCCGTTCGGCGGCGGGGGTCGACCTGGGCTCCGGCCCTGGAGAGCCCGGCAAGAAGCCGTTCGGACTCGAAAGTCATCCCCGTGCGGGAAAGGACTTCCAGGCTCGCCTCATGAACGCGGGTGGACGCTGCATGGTCAAGCAACTCGAGCGAGAGCTTCATGGTGTCTTATAGCACGAGTTGTTCAGTCCTGAAAACTCGGGTATCATCGTTTTCCACCACGCCACGGTACTCCGTGGATTATTCACGCCACGGTACTCCGTGGATTATTCGCGCCACGGTACTCCGTGGATTTTCGTGCCAGGAGGTCACGCAATGCCCATTGTTCCGCGCGAGTTCAAGATCGGACTTCTGGTCACGGCGCTGCTGGAGGACCGCTTCAACAAGACGGGCCACATCCGCGGCCAGGCGAAGAGCATTGCCAGCCGATACGCCGCAAGGCTCGCGGAGTTCGGGCCGGTGGTGAATCCCGGGTTCTTCGAGGACGAGGCCGGGGCCGCGCGTGCGGCGCGGGTGCTGAAAACAGAGGACGTGGACTGCGTGGTGCTCGTGGAAATCGCGTATCAGAAGGGCCTCATCCCGATGCGGGCCCTGCGGGAGCTGGACGTGCCTCTCATCGTCTGGAATGCGCAGCTTGTGACGGAGTTCCCCGAAGGAGCAGACTTCGACCTCATCATGGTGAACTCCGGCATGTGCGGGCTTCCCGAGCTCACCAGCGCCCTGGTGCGCGCCGACCGGGACTTCTTCATCGTGACGGGAAGCATCGACGATCCTGGCACCGGCGCGCGGCTCGGCGCCTACATCCGGGCGGCGCGGGCCGCGGCGCGCCTGCGGAACGCGAAGGTCGGCCTCATCGGCACATCCTACGAGGGCATGACCGACATGATGCAGGACAACCTTGCCGTGATGGAGACCTTCGGCGCCACCTGCTGGCCCATCCTTCCCGACGAGGTGACCGATCGGCATTCGGAGAGGTGAAAGACGGCGACGTGAAGCGCCTCATCGACGAGCAGCGCGGCAAGGGCCGCGCCATCGAGGTGGATGAGGCCATGATGGCCCGTTCAGCCCGCCTGGCCCTGGCCCTGGAGTCCGTGTCGAGGTCCGGCGGGTACGATGCGGTGGCTCGAGTTCGACCAGGTCTGGCTTTCCGAGCAGCGAATCGGGGTGATCCCGTTCTTCGGGTCCTCGCTCATGGTCGAAAACCACGTCCCTTTTGCCTGTGAGGGGGACGTCATGCGCGCGCTGTCCATGCTCGTCCTCGAAGAGCTGGCAGGACACTCGACCTTCCTGGAGCACTACATCCTGGACTACAAGCGGGACCTCCTGTTCAATTCGCATGATGGCCACGGCAACCCGGGACTCGCCGACCCTGCGCACGGCGTCAGGATCGTGCCGACGATCTATTACAAGGGCATGAACGGGTTTGGCGCCTCGTTCAACTACAGCTACCTGCCCGGGAAGTGTAACCCTGTTCTCAATCGGAAGCATCGGGGATGGGCACTTCCAGCTCATTTCGTCCCAGGGAGAGTTCGTGGAAATGAAGCCGCGCGATATTTCCGCTCCCCAGACCTTTTTCAAATGGGAGGGCGGGAGCGTGGCCGAGTTTTCCGAGCGGTGGCTTTCCGCGGCACCGTCGCACCATCACGCCGCCGCGTACGGGGAGCTGAACGAGATCATTTCGGCCGTCGCCCAGATGCTGAAATGCGGATATGTAGAAGTCTAGATCCAGAAGTCCGTGGCCACATGATATGAAATATTCAAGAATGATGAACATATTGTTCATTCAGGCCCTTGACAAGGATTATCCTTGATCATAATGTTCATTTCTGATGAAGCCTGACAGCAGGCAATCGGAAATCAGTCGCTCTTCTCAGAGCCATGCAGACCGAGTTGCGCGTGGACGACCTGGCGCGGATGCTCGGGGTTTCTGCGCTGACGATCAGGCGTGATCTCGAACAGCTTGCCGCCGATGGGCTGGTCATCCGCACCCACGGAGGATGCATAGCCGCGGGCCGGGCGGCGCTGGAAAGTGAGTATCATTCCAAGGTCGCGCAAAACTTCGTCCTGAAGCAGGCCGTCGGCCGGGCCGCCGCTGCCGAGGTCCGCCCCGGAAGCGTTGTCCTCGTCAATGACGGGTCGACCACCTATCACGTGGCCGCACACCTCGAAGCATAAGGCGCCCGCTCACGGTGTACACGAACTCCATCGCAATGATCACCGACCTTGGCCGTATGCCGGGGCTCAGCCTGTACATCCTCGGAGGGAAATACAACAGCGGGCTGTACTCGCTGCAGGGCAGCCTCACGGAGCACCTGCTGGAGACGCCTGCCGTTCGACGTGTGCTTCATCGGCGCGGACGCGATTACTGCCGACGGGCAGTGCATGGTCGAGTCCCCCGACGAAGCCAGCCTGACGCGCGCAATGCTCCGACGCGCGCGGCGCCGCGTGCTGCTGGCGGACCACACCAAGTGCGGCAAGCGGCGGGTACTTCGCGTATGGCACCCTTCGCGACTTCAATCTCTGGATCACCACTCCGGGCATCGGCCCGGAGCTTTCTCAAACGTACACTGCCATGGTCGAAATCAAGGAGGCATGAAAATGCAAAGCGCACAGGCGGCACGGGATGCCGTTCCCACAGTGAGTTCCGGCATCGACATTGCGTGGGCGAAAGTGGACCTGGAAAAGGTTCCGCACCTGGCCACCGCGGAGATTCCGGGGCCGAAATCGCGGGAGCTCCACGGCCGGGCCGTGAAGATCATGAAGGGATTGTCGGGCCAGGTGAAGCTGTTCCCCGTCGTTTTTGAATCCGGCAAAGGGTGCACGCTCACCGACGTCGACGGGAACGTCTACCTCGACTTCTCGTCGGGCATCTATGTCACCACGCTGGGCCACTGCCACCCGAAGGTCTCCGAGGCGGTGGCGAAGTACGCCAACCAGCTCATGAACGCGCATGATTTCACGACGCCCATCAAGGTGACGCCTGCTGGAGAAGATGACGGAGTTCCTTCCGAAAGGTCTCTCCGCCGTCCAGCTGTACGACAGCGGCACGACGGCGGTGGAGGCGGGGCTCCGCGTCTGCCGCGCAGTCACGGGCAAGCCCGAGTTCCTCTCCTGCTACGGGGATTTTCACGGGAAAAGCGGGCACTCGGCAAGCCTGGCCCGGATGAACCACACCAACGGCGCCGGCCGCGCGCAGGGCTTCTACATGCTGCCCCGGCCCAATCCGTATCGCCCGCTTTTCAAAAAGCCTGACGGATCGATCGACACCGACGCGTACATCGCCTTCTACGACGAGTTCGTCACCGAGGCCACGACGAACCAGGTCGCGGCCATCGTCCTCGAGCCGGTCCAGGGGTGGGCGGGTTCGGTCTTCCCGCCCGACGATTTCTTCCCCAAGCTGCGCGCGTGGTGCGACAGGAAGAAGTACCTCCTCTTTGCCGACGAGGTGCTCACCTCCATCGGGCGGACGGGAAAGTTCCTGGCCATGGAGCACTGGAACACGGTCCCGGACGTCGTGACCCTTGGAAAGGGATTCGGCAACGGGTTTCCCGTCACGGCCATGGTTGCGAGGGCCGAATACGGCGAGCAGTTCGAGAAGATCAGCGCATCCACGAGCTACGGCGGCAACCCCATGGCCTGCGCCGCGGCTCTCGCGTCAATCGAAGCCATCCAGGAGGAGGGCCTCCTGGAGAACGCGAAGCGTCTGGAAGACTACTTCGTGAAGAGGCTTGCACAGATGCAGGCCAGCCACAAGATCATCGGGCACACGCGGTGCAAGGGCTGTCTCATGGGCGTGGAACTGGTGAAGGACCGGGCCACCAAGGAGCCCTTCGACGAGGCCGGGAAGCTGGTGTACCAGGCAGCATTCCGCAAGGGTCTGGCGTGGATCCCCGCGGGCCACATCCTGCGCATGAGCCCGCCAATCGTCATGGACCTCGACGTGGCGGCAAAATGCATGGACATCATCGACGAGTCGATCGGTGAGATGGAGAAGAAGCTGGGATACTGAGCGCGAACCCGCCGGACGTCATGGGCTCATTTTCGGTCTGAAGCCCCGGGCTGTCCTGGACCTGGCCGCCTTGCAGGGCCGGAGGAAAAGCTGAGGCAAGGCAGGGAAATGCCCGGCCCTGCGGCCATGCCTGCACAGGTGCCCCTGGGGCCGGACCTATGAAACAGGATACGTGCCGGCGGATCTTGCCGCGTCGTAGGCGGCCGCGATGTTTCCCGGCGGAGTTCCCTGCTGGATGTTGTGAATCGGGTTGAAAACAAAGCCGCCGCCCGGCGCGAAGATGCGGATGCGCTCCCGCACTTCCGCGGCGACCTTTTCCGGGGGCGCGAAGGGCAGCGTGCGCTGGGTGTCGATCCCGCCGCCCCAGAAAACGATTCTGTCGCCAAAACGGTCTTTCAGAAGCCGCGGGTCCATGCCCGCTGCGGAAGTCTGTACGGGGTTGATGATGTCGACACCGGCGTCGATGAGGAATGGGAGAAGCCTCGGGATCGATCCGCAGCAGTGATACCAGGTCTTCCAGCTTGTATGTTCATGAACCCACGCGTTCTGGATGCGGAAGAACGGCACGCAAAGCTCTTCGAAGAGCTCCGGGCTGATCAATTCACGGTCCTGTCCCGCATAGTCTGTGCCCTCCATGCCGATGACGTCGATCGAGTCCCCGAGGTGCGCCTGCAGCCTTTCCGAGATTTTCCAGCGCCACCTCCGTCCGCACGGCGAAGAGGTCCCTGGCATATGAACGGTCCGTTGCGAGGAGCATGAGGAAATCCGGGATGCTTCCCACCCAGGGCAGGCCGGTTGCATCCCAGGCACCGAGCATGAGCGCCTTGTCGGTGGTGGCGCGAAGGTGCGCTGCGCGGGCCTGCATGTGCTCCAGTTCCTCGGCGCCGAGCTGGTGCTCTTTGCGGACCTGGCGGAGCGGTGGAGGCTCCCACCCGTTGATGCTCTCCGTGAGGGCTGGCATGTCAAAATAGAAGCCGCCCTTCGGCATCCGGCCTTCCACCGGCCGCGCGGATCGCCCCCGGCGCGCAGGAGCCAGCCGCCATCGACGTCCGTCTCCACTTCGAATCGGCCGGGCACGAGAATGGCCGTGCCGTCCCACATCCGCCAGGGTTTCCAGTCTTTCCTTTCCAGCCCGAAGAACTGCACCAGCGGCTCCACGGGGAGAATGTCGGCTCCCAGCCGCTCAACCACATCCGGCTCGACTTCACCGAGCATCTGGAAGACTTCGTGCACCTTCACCGTGCGCCGCGGCAGGCCCAGGTAGCGGCGGAGCCGGTCAAGGGCGTGCGCCATGATGCCGCTCTGCAGGTTGCTGCCAAGGTCTATGGGCACGCGGTCGGGCTCACGGTGATCGAGAGCGATGCGCAGCCGCTCCCGCGAGGTCATTCTTGTCCGGCTTTCGGCCATGCTTTACTTGATGGCGCCGGAAGAAAGGCCCCGGATGATGTTGCGCTGGAAGATGATGTAGACGACGAGAGCAGGGATGGCGCTGAGAAGGAGCCCGGCGAACTGGAGCGTGGGGGCGCCCGGTGTAGCGCCCCATGAGCGCCGCCAGCGCCACCATGACGGTGCGCTTGTCCATGCTCTGGAGGAATATCATGGGAGTGAACAGGTCGTTCCATGCGGTGATGAAATAAAAGATGATGGACAGGAAGATCGCGGCCCGTCCCATGGGCACGATCACGTTCCACAGCCGCTGGAAATATCCGCAGCCGTCGATCTCCGCGGCCTCCAGCATCTCGTCGATGATTCCCCGGAAGTTCGCTGTCATGAGAAGGATGGCCTCGGGCATGAACAGGGCGAGGTAGGAGAGGATGACCGACCAGGCGGTGTTCACCATCCCCAGCTTCGAGAACAGCAGGTACAGCGGGATGATGGTGACCTGGCTCGGGATGAACATCGTGGCGATGACCGCGAGATATACGGCGCGTTTCCCGCGGAAGCTGTACTTGGCGAACACGTAGCTGGCAAAGGTGCAGACGACCAGGAGCAGGATCACCGTGGCGGCGGCGATCACGAAGGAGTTCTTGAAGAGATTCAGGATCTGGAACTGGCTGACCATGGTTGAATAGTTTTCCCATTGCAGAGCTCCCACGGGCAGTCCGAAGGGGTTCGTGAAATAGGCCGTGCGCGTCTTCAGGGAATTGCTCAGCATATAGTACAGCGGATAGATGAACGTGAGCATCAGGACGGCCAGAAGAACAGACAGCAGGGTTTTTTTCGCGGTTCCGGGCCTGACCATTGCCTACCCCCAGTCGTCGGCCCGGTCGGCCAGCTTCATCTCGATCATGGTCAGGGCGAGTACGAGGACCAGGAGCATGACGGCAACTGCCGTTGCCGAGCCATAGTCCGTGCTGAAGCCCATGCCGAACGACTTCAGGTAGATCATGTAGTCCAGCGTAGAGGTCTCGTACGCCGGGTCCCCCCTTTGTCATGGAGAACAGGAACGGGAAGAGCTGGGTCAGGGACCACACGCCGGAGGCGATGACGGAAAACTCCAGCACGCGCACGAGCATCGGGATGACGACGCGGAACGCGCGCTGCCAGTAGTTCGCCCCGTCGATGATCGCCGCCTCGAATACCGACGGCGGAATGGCGGAGAGGCCGCCCAGGATCACGATGGCCTGCCAGCCGATGCTGAACCACACGATGGAGAACACGATCACGCCGAGTGCGGTCATGCTGTTGCCGAACCATTCGATGGCCAGGCCATGAAGCCCCACGGCGTTGAGAATCGAGTTGAACGGACCCTCCAGGCCGAAGAAGATCTTGAACAGGAACCCGATGATGACCGCGGAGATGATCTGCGGTGTGTAGATCACCGCGCGGTAGATCCGCCAGCCCGGGCACCCGTTCGTACAGGAGGAGCGCAATGACGATCCCGAAAAAGACCTGCAGTGGCACGTTGACCAGGAGAACCATCGTGTTTCGGAGGATCATCCAGAAGGGGCCGTCCGTCACGAACTCGATGTAGTTCTTGAATCCGACGTAGTCGCTGCGATACAGCCCGTTCCAGTTTGTGAAGCTCTTCCCAAGGGCCACGGCGATGGGGTACACGCGGAAAACCGCGAGGATCAGGACGACGGGGAGCAGTGAAAGGAGGATCTCGCGCCTCCGGATGCGAGCACGCCTGTTGCCGATCGAGGTGACGTTCACTTGTGGGAACCTCCGCGCAAGCTCAAGGGAGCCCCTTCCGCGGATTGCCGCGGAAGGGGTGGGAATCGAGAAAAGAAGGAGACTACTTGAGGCCGGCCTTCTTGTCCATCTCGGCGGCGAATTGCGCCGGGGTCATCTTGCCCGGTGGCAACAAGGACGCACTGGATGTAGAAGACGTTCGCAACGTCCGGCGTTAGCTGATTGTCCACCCAGAAGTTGTAGGTCGTCGCGTACTTCTGGATCTTTGCAATGTTGCTGTCAGCGGCCCATCCCATTTCCTGCGGAGTGATGTCGGTCCTCACCACGGGGTAACGGTTGATTTTTTCCGCGGCGAGAACCTCCGCCTTGGAGTTGAGGAAGGAGATCAGCTTCACCGCTATCTCGGGGTACTTCGTGTTCTTGGCCACCACGAGGCTCTGGCCAGGACCGCCGATAGTGGAGTTCTGGAGCTTGGCGCTTGTGTCGAACTCGGGCGGCATCAGAACGCCGAGGTCCGCTCCCAGCGCTTTCTCGGCATCCGCAAGCTGGGCGGTGACGGACGGCCAGATGGCGCCCTTGCCGTTGATGAACTGGGTGAACGAATCTGTCGACGTTGCCAGGTCTTTTCGGAAATAGCCATTCGTGTAGAATGTTCGGTAGTAGGCGAGCACTTTCAGGAACCCCTGGTCATCGGCAAACTTCTTCTGGCCCAGGGTCTCCTGGAAGATTGTTTCGTTGCCCGTTAGCTGTGCCCACCAGTAGTTGGCAACCCAGGTGAAGAACCAGTTCACGCTCTGCGCGGCCTCGTCCACGAGGATCGGGGTGATGCCGATTGCCTTGATCTTTGCCAGGTCGGCGTCGAAGTCCTTGATGGTCCTGGGGAGGATTCGCGTCCCAATCCATGCCGGCCTTTTTCACAATGGCCTTGTTGTACATCATGAAGCAGATCTGGTTCTGCGCCGGCCGGGTATCCCAGGATGGTGCCGTCCGCCTTGAAGCCGTCCCGGACGCTCTCCCAGCCAACGATTTTTTTCAGGTCATCCGCGGGAACCAGCTTGTCGAGCGGCAGGATGACATCCTTCATGGCGAAGATTGGCATACCTGTCCAGAGGTTGGCCACGTCCGGAGCGTTGCCCGCGAGACCCGCGGTCTTGAAGTTGGTGTGCGCCGCGTTCTGGTCGGCCTGCACGATCAGCTCCAGTGTCACTCCAGGGTTCGCCTTCTCGAAACGGCGGAAGGCCTGCGATATGTACCACTGTTCCTGTGGTTTCTGCTGCTCGTTGGGGCCGATGAAGCTGTCCGATCCGTTCATCCACACGGTGAGCTTCACTGCCTGCTTGGGCGCGCATGCCGCCAGCGCGAGCGATGCCAGAACGAGTAGGGACAAGAGAGCGGGAACCGTGAGCCTTTTCATTCAGAAAACCTCCTTCGTGAGCGATTCGAGCAAAGTATCAGCTGTCTTTTTGTTCACGTCAAGCATTGACAGGTGGAAAACGAGCCCCTACTATGCCCTGATTTCAGCAGGGTCCCGCGCCGATGGGTTTCCATTACCACTGCGCCGACGTGCGGGGTGCCGTGGACGATTGCGAAAGCACTAACCAGGGGAGGCTCGCCGGCGCCTGGTGGGAGCGCAGGCAGTGCGGCTTCGCCGAAGGCGAACGCCTGCATGCAGCAAGACTTCTCGGACTGGCGTAAGGGCTCTCGGCGAAGGAGGTCTTCATGCGCGCCCCGAAGGCTGGATTTGTCTGTTTTGGAGAGGTGAACACTCCGAAAGAGGTCATCACGAGAAAGGCCGCGGAAGCGCGGCGGCTGCTGGAAGGAGCGGGAATCGACCTTGTTGCCGCCCAACCGGTGAGCGACGATTCCTCCGGAGCGGACGTCAACCGTGCGATACGCGAACTTTCGAGTGAGCCGTTCGACCTGCTCATCCTCTGCGTGGCGGGCTGGATTCCCAGTCATGCCGTGGTGTCCGTCCTGACCCCGTTCCGCCACCTCCCCCTTCTCCTGTGGGGTCTTGCCGGCTGGGTTGAACGCGGGCGGCTGGTCACTACCGCCGACCAGGCGGGCACGTCGGCGCTCCGCAAGCCGTTGTCCGACATGGGTCTGCGATTCCGCTTCTTCTACGAGATCTATGACAAACCCGTAAGGACCGACCGTATTGTACGCTATGCACGGGCCTGCATGGCGGCGGGACTCCTCCAGGGTGCGCGGATCGGCCAGATGGGTTACCGGGACATGAACCTGTACGGCACGATGTTTGACGGCGTCTCGCTTCGAGCGCGCATCGGCATCGAGATGGAGTTCATGGAGATGCTGGAAATGGTGCAGCGTGCAGAGAAAATTCCCGCTGCGGAGATCCAGAAGGTCGTCGCCCATGTCAAGCGTGACTGGACCTTTCTCAAGCCCGCGGAACCGTCAACGCTCGAGAAAGGTGCGGCCTGGTACCTTGCCATCCGGGAGAAGGCCCGTGAGCGCGGCTGGCATGGCGTGTCCCTGATCGACGTGGACGGGTTCAAGAAGCTGCTCGGATTCCCCCCGTCCATGATCTTTACGCTCCTCTCCGAGGATCCCGCTCTGTGCACGGTGCCGGAGAACGACAGCCTCGGCGCGGTAACCCAGGTCATGGTGAGGCTGCTGACCGGCCAGATTGCTCCGTACCTCGAGTTCTATGAATTCATGGAAGACCGGGTGCTGCTGGGTGTTCCTGACTTTGTTCCCCGCGGGGCGGTGGACGGTCCGCTCACCGTCCTTCCCAGCCGGTTCGGGGATTTCGGCGAAGGGATCCTGAACGTTTCCAGACTGAAGACGGGCGGCGTTACGCTCTGCCGGCTCACCGCGTCGGGAGACCGCTACGCCATGCACCTGGCCACCGGCACCGCAATAACTCCCCGCGCGTGGGAAGAATGCGGCTGGGCTCCGCCCGCACCCCAGCTTCCGAGCATCGAGGTCGTCCTCGACGGGAAGGTGGAAGAGTTCGCACAGAACGTGATGAGCCAGCACTACATCGTTGCCTACGGAGACGCAACCGCGGAGGTCCGGGAGTTGTGCAACCTGCTCGGCATCGGTGTGCTCACATGAGGATTGCCAGGCAGGGCGGGCATCGGCTGTTCGAGCGCGATCCCGATACTGCGCGGGTAGTGACGGAAATGCTTCTCGAGCTGGAGAAAAAGGGGATGGACGCCGTTCGCGCATACAGCGCGAAGCTCGACGGCTGGAGCCCTGCGGGCTTCGAGCTCTCCCCCGCGCGAAATCGACGCGGCAATCCAGTCCCTTGAACCGCAGGCAATCGAGGACACTGCCTGGTGCCAGGGGAACGTGCGGGCATTTGCCACGGCGCAGATGGCGACTCTTCTGCCGCTGGAGGTGGAGATCCGCCCGGGCGTTTTCCTCGGGCATCGCCACATCCCCGTCAACCGCGTGGGCAGCTACATTCCCGGGGGACGCTACCCGATGTTCGGATCGGCGCAGATGAGCATCATCCCGGCGCGGGTTGCCGGGGTGAAATCCATCGTCGCGTGCACGCCTCCCGTCAAGGGTCGGGGATTCTATCCGCTGACCGTCAACGCAATTCATGAGGCGGGCGCGGACCGCGTGTTCGTCCTGGGCGGTGTTCCAGCCCTGGCGCTCATGGCGTTCGGGCTCGGAGACGTGGAGCCCGTGGACATGCTGTGCGGCGCGGGGAACAAGTACGTAGCCGAGGCCAAGCGGCAGCTTTTCGGCCGGTGCGGGATCGACCTCCTTGCCGGACCGACGGAGATCCTTGTCATCGCCGATGAGTCGGCCGACCCCGCGCTCGTGGCGTGCGACCTCCTGGGCCAGGCGGAGCATGACCCGGCCAGCGGCGTCTGCCTCATCTGCGTCAGCGATGAGTTTGCGGAGAAAGCCATTGCGGAAGTGGAACGCCAGCTTGCCGTGCTGCCCACGCGGGATGTCGCGTCGCTGTCCTGGCGTGACAACGGCATCGTCCTGGTTGCCGGTGACCTGGAGGAAGCCGTGCAGCTTTCCGACGAGTACGCGCCCGAGCACCTCGAGCTGCACGTGCGGGACGCGGCCGCGGTGGCCGGAAGGCTTACCTGCTACGGCTCGCTTTTTGTTGGAGAAGAAACGACAGTGGCATATGGGGACAAGTCGATCGGCACGAACCACATCCTGCCAACCAGCCGGGCCGCTCGATATACCGGAGGGGTCTGGGTGGGGAAATTCCTGAAGACCTGCACCTGGCAGCGGATGAGCTCGTCGGCCAGCCGGGAAGTGGGGCGAGTAACGGAGCGACAGTGCGTGCGCGAAAACATGCTTGCGCATGCCCTGACCGCCCAGGCGCGTATTGACCGGTATAAGTGATCAATTGATAAGTAAGTGCTTGGTAATATGATTGAATCACACATTCAAATCGAGTATTATGCACGAATCGATAATGAAGGAGGCGCCCGATGTCTGGCATCGATTTAAGGATCGCACGTCTGTTCCACGGGAAAAAGAAGGTCGTAATCTCTGCCCTCGATCATGTTATGGAATACGGCGACCAGCCCGGTATCGAGGACCCGGCGGCCGCCATACGGAACTGCCAGGGCACGGATGCGCTTGCTGATGTCACGGTTCATGCTCCGGCGCAATTCGCATCTGATGGGAGCTCCACAGGCGCCTCTGGCGGTAGTCAGGATCAACTGGTCCTCTTCGTTCTACTACCCCCTGGACTACCGGGTCGGCAACACCGTCATCGCCACTACCGTAGAGGATGCGGTCGAGGCCGGAGCCGAGGCGGTGATCTGCTCACTGTTCCTCGAGGAGAAGGAGAACGAGGCCCTGGAAACACGAGAACGTCCGCGTCTTTTCCGAGGTGGTGCGCCAGAAGCAGCTGCTGGGTATTCCCCTGATCGGGGAGTGCTACGTCGTGGAGCATGCCGAGCTCACCGCGGAACGGCTTCACGCCAAGGTGAAGAGGGTGACGCGCGTCATGGCCGAGCTCGGCGCTGACCTGATCAAGTGCTTCTTTACCGGTGAGCGATTCCACGAGGTCGTGCAGAATGTGCCCGTGCCGGTCTTCACCATAGGCGCGGAAAAGCTTTCCACCGATCTCGCGGTTCTCCAGAAGGCAAAGGACAGTGTTGATGCAGGGCGCCCGGGGCATCATCTTCGGACGGAATATCTTCATGGCGGAAAAGCCGGCACAGCTGATCGCGGCGCTGAATGAGGTGATGAACGACGATCGGGATCCCCGGGACGCCCTGAAGGCTCACGGGCTTCGGTAGCAAAGGAAGCGGAGGGACATGGCGCAGTTGTTTGAAGTGAAGGACGTTGACCGCAGGGTCTACCAGGAGAAGCTCCTGGACTTCCTTCCCGACCGGATCATCGACGTCCACACTCACGTGTGGAAGGCAGAACACGCGCGGCTCGGCCCCGATGCCTTTGCCCGGGTGGTAAGCTGGCCGTCTCGGGTTGCCGACGACAACCCGGTGGAAGATCTCGTGGAAGGCTATCGGCTGCTCTTTCCCGGGAAATCGGTGACCCCGCTGATGTTTGCAAGCGTCTATGATGCGGAGAGCATTCACCCGATGAACGGCTACGTCAGCGAATGCGCTGAGGCGAAGAAGTTCCCGGCGCTCATCTATGCGCACCCGTCCTGGCCGGCACCGAGCTGGAAAAGCGCGTCAAGGACGGCGGGTTCCTTGGCGCCAAGGTCTACCTGAACCTGTCCCCGGCTTACATACCCATGAAGGAAATCCGGATCTTCGACTTCCTGCCGCCGCACCAGCTGGACGTGCTCAACAGAAACGGCTGGGTGGTCATGCTTCATATCCCCCGCGACGGGAGGCTGGGTGATCCCGTGAACCTTGCCCAGATGGTGGAAATAGAGAAGAACTGGCCCCGGGTGCGGGTCATCATTGCGCATGTGGGGCGCGCGTATTGCGACGAGGACGTGGGGCACGCGTTCGAGAAGCTCTCGTGTTACGAAGAACATGGTTTTCGATTTTTCCGCGAATACCAACGACCACGTGTTCGAGGCAGCCCTGCGCGCTTTCGGTCCCGAAAGGTGCCTTTTCGGAAGCGACATGCCCATCACGCGGATGAGGATGCGGCGCATCTGCGAGGACGGGAGGTACGTCAACGTCGTCCCCCGCGGTTTGTACGGCGACGTCTCGGGGACATGAACATGGGGAGGCGGACGCGCCTGATTCCGACTCCATCTCGTTCTTCATGTACGAGGAGCTCTGGGCAATCAGGCGGCTGTGGAGAGGATCGGCCTGGGGAAGAGCGACGTCGAGTCGATCTTCTCGAGAAACGCGCGGCGCGTCCTGGGGATCTGACGCGCGATGACCACTCCCTGGATCTCCGCAGCGACAGCTGGAGCCTGCCCTGCGCAGCAACGAGGCGTTCTGGCAAGGGGAGCTCGAGGACCATCCGCTCCTGTGGATCACCGTTCCCGGGGCCGCTCCGGGGACGCCTCCTCCGGCCCCTCCGACGGACGAACGGCAATGGACCGACGTCGGCTACCAGGTAGACAGGACGGAGAATGCGCTCTCCCGGACGTATTTCGCCGGGGACGCGCTACCGATCCACAACCCGTGGCTCGGACCCGACCAGTTTGCCGCCTGGCTCGGCGGAAGCCTGTCCTTCAGCACGAAGGACAACACGTCCTGGACAAAGCCGTTCATTCGAAGACTGGGCCGACTTTGCTGATTTTCGTCATCGCCCCCGACAACCGCTGGTGGCGGAGTCTACCTGGAAATCCTCCGCGCCTCGGTGGAATATGGGAGAGGGAGATGGGTCACCGCCTACCCCGACCTTCACACGGGCATTGACGCGTTGGGGGCGATGCGGGGACCGGAGAGGCTCATGCTGGATTTCCTGGGCGAGCCCTGCGGTCATTGCCCGTGCCATGGTCACAGATGACGCGGCTCTGGAAGGAGATCGTGGACACCGTCACACGCATCGTCCTTCCCGGGTGGGCAGGGGACAACCAACTGGACTTTCGGGTGGAGCGCGGAGCGGTTCGTGTGCGTGGGCCAGAACGATTTTTCCTGCCTCATCAGCCCGTCGATGTTCGAGCAATTCCTGCTCACGGACACCGTCGAGTGCTGCGGGCACGTGGAGCATTGCATCTATCACCTCGACGGGCCCGGCGCCCTTCAACACGTACCGCGCCTCCTGGAAATCGACAGCCTTGATTGTGTCCAGTGGATACAGGGCGCCGGCGCGCCGCTGCCGTCGGAATGGACAGGGCTTCTCAGGCGAATTCAAGGGGAGGGCAAGAGCGTGCAGGTCATGTACTCCGGCGCGCACGGGGGCAACGCCGACTTCAAGCGCGAGATCGAGGTCCTTTGCAGCGCACTCGATCCGACACGACTTTTTATCGCGGCTGAAGTTGAGTCCGTGGAGAAGGCGGACTTCATCGTGCGCCACACGAGGGAAATCTGCCGAAACGCGAGGACGAGACCTTTCTGAACTCGGCTCATAAGACTGATCGATTCGCTCAAATCCGTACAAACCTGTGAGCAAGTTGATGCAATTGAGCAGGGGAAGAATGTTCAATGCTTGACTTCCGCAAATTCATATGTCTTCATTGTGAGTGGAATGCAGATGTTCTCAACAAATCTTTCCGATCTACAGGAGGTATTCATGAAGGTTATTACGAGGCTTCTGATCCTCGTCGCCCTGACGATGCTGGTCCCCGTAATGGGCCAGGCGGCCTCGGTGACGGTGAAGTTCATGTCCAGCGACGCCGATCTTCCGGCGGCGTTCGTTGACAAGTTCAACAAGGAAAACCCGGACAAGATAACGATTGTCAGGACAGAACCGGACTACACGAAGATGGTGGCAGAAGCTGCGTCCGGGAACGCTTCGGACCTGATCAATATCGGTGAAGGCTCCGATCTCGCGTACTACGTCCCCCGGGGACTCTTCAAAGACATCACGGCGTATCTGAAGAAGAGCACGGTCCTCAAGATGTCGGACATTGATCCGCTGGGAAACATCAACTACCAGTTCGACGGCCAGGATTTCGGGAAGGGGCCGTGGTACGGACTGACCAAAGACTACAACAACATCGGTGCCATTACATATAACAAGGAAATGTTCAAGGCCGCCGGAATCGCTCCCTTGAGCGAAACGGTTCCCATTACGTACGACCAGCTGTACGCGCTGGCCAAGAAGCTCACGAAGAAGGACGCATCCGGAAAAGTCACCACGTGGGGCTATGACATGATCACGGGCTGGTGGAAGTTCCTCGGCTCCGACATGGCCTACATGGCGGGCCTCAACGTTTTCAAGGACGCTGACAAGTCGATCATGAACGACGACCCGAAGATGAGCAAGATCTGGAAGTACTTTGCGCAGTATTTCGTCGACGGGATCGTTCCGAACGTGAAGAACCCCGCTCCGAGCTGGGCCGGCGCCAACTTCCAGTCCGACCGGGTTGCCATCGTGCAGGCCGGGTACTGGTTCGGCGCGCAGCTGCGGTCAAACCCCGGGTTCGAGACGAAGTACGGCTGGGCCCCGACTCCCGTCCTGACAAAGGGCGGGCCCCGCGTGACGAACACACTTGGCGCCACGGGGATCGTCATGTACGCCAAGACGAAGGTGCCTGACCAGGCCTTCAAGGTTTTCGAGTGGTACATCGGGGGAGACTACGGCCAGGAACGCGCGAAGACCGGATGGGGAATCCCGCCCCTGAAGTCCCTCGAGCCCCTGCTCCCGGAAGCCAACGCCTACGACAAGTCGCGCAAGATGATCGCTCTCGACGACGCGAAGTACTTCAAGCCGTGGCAGACCACGGGCTGGACAACCTCGCCGGCCTGGGATCCCATCTGGACCAAGAACATCGAGTCGCTCGTGAAGGGCGAAATCAACATGGACAAGTTCATCAGCAACTGGTATTCCGGACTCAACAAGCTCTTCGCGGACGGGAAGGCCGAGCTGGGCAAATAGAGCAACGGCAAATCGGGGGTCGCTTCGCAAGGACGCGGCCCCTTTCTTTCTCCACTACGGGGGGCAATCGATGGCAGCCATCACGCGACTGGGCGCCTCGCCGCTGGAGCGGCACAAGAGGGTATCGTTCTACATTTTTCTGGCCCCCTGGATTTTTGGCTTCCTGTTCCTCCAGGTTGTGCCTATTGCATGGGGGTTCGTCATCTCCCTGACGAACCGCTCCGCGTTTCCCGTTGCAATAAAGTTCGTGGGCCTGAAGAACTACCTCACCCTTTTCCAGGACACGGAGGTGCTGAGCTCGTACTGGGTGAGCTTCGTGTATACCATCTTCAACACTCTGATCGGAGTGGTGACCGGATTCATATTCGCCCTGCTCCTGGACCGCGAGCTGCCCGGACGAGGCTTCTTCCGCACGATCCTGTATTTCCCCTACATGATTCCCCTCGTGGCGGTGGGCTGGATTTTCCGGATATTCCTGGAAAAGGACACGGGATTCCTGAACATCATGCTTGTCCGACTGGGAATCCTTGGCTCGGGCGTTCCCTGGATGCAGCAGAGCCCCATGGGTTCCATCCTGCTGCTTTCATTCTGGCAGGCGGGATGGAGTATGATCATCTTTCTCGGCGCGCTCTCCACGGTGCCGAAGGAGCTGTACGAAGTGGCAACCATCGACGGCGCCGGGTACGGTCGCCGCGTCCGCCACATCATGCTCCCTCTCATCAGCCCCTTCATCTTTTTCCAGCTCGTGATGAGCTTCATCTACGCGATGCAGGCATTCATCCAGCCCTACATCATGAACCCCCGGGTCATTCGGGGGAACTGGGTGATGCAGAACCCGCCACCCAATGACATCTTTTTTGTGATGTCGCGCGCGTACTACATCATCAGCGGGCAGCACAAGTTCGCCTACGGCCTGGCGATGCTGTGGGTGCTCTTCGTCGTCGTTCTCGTCCTCACGATCCTGTTCGTGAAGTTCGGCGGGTTCTGGGTCTACACGGAAGCAGACGAAAAGAGGTAGGCCATGAACATCGAGGCCAGGAACCGGCTGTCCGCAACACTCAGGTTTATCGTGCTGGCGATCTTCGTTGTCGCATTCTTTCTTCCGCTGGTCAGCATGGTGGTCACGTCTCTCAAGAGGATGGACGAACTGTATCGCGTGCCCGCGAGGATCTTTCCCGAGAAGGCTGTGTGGGAGAACTACTCCCTGGCCTGGACGCTGGTGAACTTCGGGAAATACCTCATCAACAGCCTCATCCTGACGATCATGTACGCCGTTCCCGCGATCATGAGCAGCTGCTTTGCGGGGTACGCATTTTCACGGTTCCAGGTCAGGGAGTCCCGCACTTTCTTCCTGCTGGTCCTCTCCACGTTGATGATTCCCGTCATGGTGACAATCATGCCTCTGTACATGGTGATGTCACGGGTCGGGTTCGTGAACCAGCGGGGCCTGTGGTTCATCTGGGGGATCTCCGGGATCCCCTTCATTATTTTCCTCTTCCGGCAGTTCTTTTCAACGATTCCCGCGTCCTTCGAGGAATCGGCCCGCATGGATGGGGCAGGACGGTTCCAGATCTTTTTCACGATCATGTTCCCCCTCGTGCAGACAGGCGTGATCGTCGCCGGGATCTTTGCTTTCCAGTGGTCGTGGTCCGAGTTCCTGATGCCGGTGCTTTTCCTCAGTGACGAGAAGAGCACGCTCGCCATCAAGATTGCCATGAGCTACGCCGACCAGAAGGAGAACCTGCTGTACAACATCGGGATGGCCGGGATCGTCTACTATACCCTTCCCCTGGTGATCATCTTTTTTGCCCTGCAGAAACGGTTCGTTGCCGGGCTCCTGGCGGGCGGCTTGAAAGGCTGACGGTCCACACGCCAGGTGAACGGAATGACCCCGGCTCACAGCCACACGACCTTCTACAGGGAGCGGATCGCGCCGCATCTTCCCCCCATCGTGCTGGACTTCCATGCTCATGTCTGGCGCCGGTCTGACTGGCACGCCGTGCCGTGGGAGAGCGGCGCGCCGGGTGGGACGTACATGGTGGCTGACGAGGCCTACCCTGTGGAGAGGCTGCTCACGGACGGACGCCGGTGCTTTCCCGACCGCGAATACCGAGCGGTTTGTTTCGGCTACCCCACGCCCTCCGCGGACAATGAAAAGGACACGCAGTACGTTGCCGCTGCCGGGAAAAAGGCGCGGAATGTACCCGCTGATGATCGCGGGGGCCCCGCTCAGGGTCCCTGCTGAAGTGATCCGCGAGCGCCTGGACAACGGCGGATTTCTCGGCTTCAAGGTCTTCCTTCCCTGGCATGGCGATGACTACGGCAGCACGAGCGTGCAGGACATGCTGAGCGCGAACGAAATGGACATCGCCCAGGAATTGGGCTTGATCGTCCTTCTCCACGTGCCTCGTTCGGGCCGTCTCGCTGATCCAGAGGTCCAGGCGGGCGTCGGATGGCTCAGCACGGGCTGGCCGAACGCCCGGATCGTGCTTGCGCACTGCGGCCGGTGCTACCTTCCTTCCGAAATGGAACGTGCGGTCGAAACCCTCCGGCGCCTGCCGAATGTGTACCTGGACTCGTCCATGGTCATGGATGAATCGGTTCTGCGGATGGTGTTCGACGGCATCGACAGCACGCGCCTTCTGTACGCCACGGACTTTCCGGTGGCCGGGATGACCGGACGCCGCGTGCGGGTGATGGATCACTGGGTGGACATCGTTGCTTCGGAGGCTCCCGCCAGCGCCTTCCGCGTGCGTGCTGAGGGCATTCCCGCCGCTCCCATGGCCCTCGAGATTGCCGTTGCCGTGCTTTCGGCGGGTCGGGCTGCCGGCCTGCCAGAAGAGGCTCTTCGGAACGTCTTTTTCGAAAACGGCATGAGACTCCTGAAAAGTGTGCGCCACGGGTCAGCCGTCGAGCGCGTGGAGGCGGGGTGGGCGCCATGAAGAATGGTCCTGGCACGTTCCTGGGCATCGACCTGGGAACAACGAACATCAAGGCGCAGATCGTCGACGACAGGGGAGCGATCCTGTCTTCGGGATCCGCGCCGGTCGGCATCCGGTACTCCGCTGACGGCGCCGCGGAGCAGGACATTGAAGAGATCTGGGCGGCAACCTGCGCCGCGGTACGAGAGGCCTCTTCACCGGGCGCGGGGAAGGGGGTCCGGGCGATCGGCATCTCAAGCCAGGGCGGCGCCCTGCAGGTGCTGGACCGTGCCGGTCGTCCGGTCGGAAGCGTCATCGGCTGGCAGGACTCGCGCGGCGATCCCTGGGGCCGGGAGCTCTCCTCCCGGATGGGAGCCGAATGGTTCATCCACCATACCAGCGCGACATATGGAAGGAGCGCGTGCGGCCAGGTCCTGCGGCTTCGGGAGCGCGGCGTACTGCCCCCGGACTTTCTGCTCGGGTGGGTCGGGGATCTCGTCGTGCAAAGGTTGTGCGGGCGGCGCGCCCACGAAGCAACGAGTCTTTCAGAGGGAGGTCTCTACAACCCCCGAACGGGGAAGGCGGATGCCGAGCTCTTGGCCCTGCTGGGAATCGAGGACGGTCAGCTCCCGGATCTGATTCCCGCTCACCAGGCGGCGGGACCGCTTCTCCCCGGCCCGGCGGATTCACTCGGTCTTCCCGCCGCCATACCGGTCGGTCCGGCTGCGCATGACCAGTATGCAGCCGCAACGGGCTGCGGGGCCGTCACGGCCGGGGACACGATGCTTGGCACGGGGACGGCCTGGGTTCTCCTTGCGATGGCCGGACTTCTCCAGACCCCGATCGCAAATGCCGGCCAGGTGTGCGCACACGTCGTGCCCGGGGTGTACGGGCTCATGCTCTCGATGACCAATGGAGGCGCCTGTGTCTCATGGGCCCTCCGAACGCTGAAGCTGGGAGACCTCGACGTGAAGGAAGTCGATGTCCTGATGGCAGGAATTGCGCCCGGCTGCGACAGGCTGCGCTTCAGGCCGCTTCTCTCGGAGAATGGCGCGCACGGTCTCCCCCCCGGGATGGCGGGCAGGATTGACGGCCTTCGCCTCGGGCACATGCCCGGTCACATCATACGCGCGCTGGTCGAAGGTCTTGCGTGCGAGTTGGGCAGGTACCTGCGATTGATGGCTGAGGGAGGAGTCGAGGTGAGCCGGCTGGTCATGTGCGGAAAGGCCGCGGCAAGCGTGGTGACTCCGGGCATTGTCGCGGACACCACCGGTCTCCCGGTCGACTGCGTGACCGTTCCCGAGACAAGCTCCCTGGGCGCGGCAATGCTTGCGCGGGGCCTCGTGGAGCCGGAAGCGGGTCTTGCAAAGCTGGCCGATGCCATGAAGCCGCCGCTGCGAAGGGTTGTTCCGGGGCCCGGGGCCGTTGCAGCGCACGCGCGGCTGGAAGAATACATCAGCTCCCTTGAAGAAGGAAGAACATGACAAGACCGAAGATTGGCCTGCTGCCCCTGTACCTGAAGCTCTACGACGACCTGGACGATGGTTCCCGGAGGCGGAAGGTCGAAGAGTTCCCGCGGAGGATCTCCGCCGAGCTTGTTCGCCGCGGCCTGGAAGTGGTGGCTGCTCCCGTGTGCCGCATTGAGAAAGAGTTCGCCGCGGCGGTGAAGAAGCTTGAAGCGGAGAAAGTCGATGCGCTGGTGACCCTCCACCTCGCGTATTCGCCGTCCCTTGAATCCTCGGCCGTTCTTGCCCGTACCCGACTGCCCATCATCGTGCTGGATACGACTCCCACATGGTCGTACGCCCCGGACCAGGACCCCGACGAGCTGATGTACAACCATGGAATCCATGGCGTCCAGGACATGTGCAACCTCCTCATGCGCAACGGCAAGCCGTTCCTCATCGAGGCCGGCCACTGGGAGCGGTCCGACGTGCTGGACAGGGTGGCCGCGCTGGCCGTGCCCGCGCGGATGGCAACCGCCATGCGGCGCGGAAGGGTGGGAATGCTCGGTACCGCGTTCAAGGGCATGGGTGATTTCTACGTGCCCGCAGCGAAGATCAAGTCGACCCTCGGGGCCAGGGTGAAGCCGCTCGACCGCGAGACGCTCCTCAAGCTGGCGGCCGAGGTGAAGCAGAGAGACGTGGATGCCGAGGTTGCCTCGGATGCCCGGTTCCAGAAGGACGGTGTCAGCGACGCGGCCCATGCGCGCTCCGTCAAGCTTGGGCTCGCCATTCGACGCTGGGTGGAAATGGAAGGACTGACGGCGCTCACGTTCAATTTCATGGACATGGTGAAAAAGGACGGGTATACAACCGCGCCTTTCCTGGAGATGAGCAAGGCGATGGAGCGGGGCATCGGCTATGCAGGCGAGGGAGACACCCTCACGGCGCTCCTTGTCAGTGCGCTGGCCGCGGGCTTTCCTGAGACCAGCTTCACGGAGATGTTCTGCCCGGATTGGGAGCACAACACGCTCTTCCTCAGCCATATGGGCGAAGTGAACCCGCGGCTCCTGGCTGGCACCCCCCAGCTCAGGGAGATGGACTACCACTACAGCGCCACGGACAATCCCGCCTTCGTTGTCGGACGTTTTCGGCCGGGGAAGGTTGTGCTCGTCAACCTTGCGCCAACCGCGGCAGGATACCGCCTGGTCATCGCACCGGCAACGATGCTGGACGTTCCGGGTGTCGACCGCATGAAAGACTCGGTCCGGGGATGGTTCACTCCCCCTGTGCCGGTGCCCGATTTCCTGGCGGCTTACAGCAGGGTCGGAGGCACGCACCACCTCGCTGTTACGTACGCCGACGACACGAAGCCATTCGAACGATTCGGTTCCCTGATGGGATGGGACGTCGCGGTGATCCGCTGAGCCGTCCGCGGACCCCGGTCGTACACTTTCACGGGCTCGACGCTTCGGTTCCTGTGTGAGCTCAACGCAGCGCTCAGGAGCGCGTGCGAGATGCGCGTCTCCTCGGGAGTGACGCATCCGAAGACGGTGGGCGTGCCCGTGTCCAGCTCGTGCAGGAATGCGGCCCACATCTGCAGAAGCGAATCGGAGAACCCGAATTCGAAAATGCTGCCGGTGATCCCGGGCACCGCCGGCGTATAGCCCAGGTCCAGCCGGCACCATGGCTGCTCCTTCTCTCCGCTGACCAGATAATAGAAGGACTTCGGATCTCGGGTGGAGAATTTCGCGGACGCATCGAGGCCGTCCACCTCGATGAACCACGTGTTGGTCATGCCGGGTGCCATCCGTTTTGTTTCCAGGTACATCGGGAAAACGTAGCCGTCGGCATGGTCGACGCTGCACGTCAGGGTTGCATTGTCCCACGTCAGGCAGGGGGCCGTGCCTCCCCGGCCATCGGGCCGGCTGGTTACGATCTTCGAAAGAGCGGCGTACACCGTCTTCGGGATCCAGCCCATGCGGAAAGGAACGTGCTGGGTGTGGATGCCGAGATCCCCCATGCAACCGTACTCCCCGCAGATGTCCACGAGCCGTTTCCAGTTCAAGGGCTTGTTCACGTCCATGTCGGAGGAATGGTTGAACCCCGCCCGCACTTCGATGATCCTGCCGAATCTCCCTTCGCGGATCCAGGAGATCAGGCGCTGGCACGCGGGGAAATACGGGAACTCCGAGCTGCAGCGCGCAAAAAGCTCCGGGCTTCGCGGCAAGGTCCGCAAGGATCGCGGTATTGGCCCTCTGGTCGATGCCGAAGGGCTTCTCTCCCATGAAATGCTTGCCGGCCCGGATGATGTCACGGTAGATCTTCTCGTGCAGGTTGTGCGGTACGGCGCAGTAGACCGCGTCCACGTCCGCGGATCCCAGCAGGTCCTGGTAGTCAGTCGTGGCAACCGCCAGGCCGGAAAAGTTCTCTGTAAACCATTCCTGCATCTTCGGGTTGGAATCGCACACACCGGTCAGCACGGGCACCGGGCCGTTGTCAAGGAGATGGCACCACCGTGCAATCGCGCTGCCGAACTCGCGCCCCATGAGACCAAGCCCTATTATCCCGAAACGGATCTTTCTCCGCGCCGCCATTCGTCGATCTTCCTTTCTTTCGAGTTCCGATTTCGCCAGCCGCGGTCTCACAGCGCGGCCAGCGCCGCATCCATCTTCCCGACGATGTAATCCACTGTCCTGGGTGTTGTGACCAGGGGCAGCTTCGTCAGGCACGAGGGAGGGCACCTGGCCTTGTAGCTCTGCACGCTGATGTCAATGCCGCCTTGAGTGAGCGCACTGACAAAGCGCGTGAGCTTCTCCGTGTCCCTGAAGAACAGGGAGGCGAGGTGGCGCCGGCCTTCCATCTTTTCCAAAATGGAGGAATGCCGAGCCGCGAGCTCCCCAAGGCCCTTTTCGTACTGCTCGCCCGTTGCCTGGATGAAGCTGCTGTTGGCACGGGCAAATGCCATGGTTACAAGGAAGGCGAGGGACGCGATCTCTTCCTGCCCGTTGGTCACCAGCGCTCCGAACTGGGGGAGCGTGTCCAGGGCGGACGAGCAGAGTATTCTCGCCGCGGGATACTCGCCGCCGGGGCAGCCCTTGCCCACGGAGACGATGTCGGGCCGCAGGCCGTACTCCCGGAAGAGGAAGAACTCGGGAGACCAGATGCAGGACTGTATCTCGTCCGCGACTACCGGGCACATCGTGCTCCCTGCAGAGGGTGTACGCCTCCGTGAGGTAGTCCTGACCGAGCCTCACGGCCCCGTAATTCATCAAGACGATCTCGTGGAAAAAGGCGGCCACCTTGTACTGCCCGGAGTCCCACCGTGCCACGACCGCTGCGAAATCCGAGATGTCATTGATCTTCACGGGGCGCACCAGCATGGCGCCGCTTGATTCAAGCTTTCCCGCGAGCGCGGGCCACAGTCCCCGCATCACCTGCGTAAGCGTGGTGGTCCCGTGGTAGTTCGCGCCGATTCCCCCCTCATAGTCCCCGATCACCAGGAGGACCGGAATCCGCCCTTCGTACGCAGGCCGCTCGGTTTCTTTTTCGAAGCGGTAGAACCGGCGGAGGACGATCTTCAAAGCTGCTTCAACAGCGAGGCTGCCCGTCTCCAGGTTGATGACGCGGTTGATGACTTGGGGCTCCCGGGATGCGAGCACACGGCCAATGTCGGTTCGGTCCGAGTCGTGAAGCGCGGTGCCGTTGCCGCGAAGCCCGTTGGCCGCCGCCACCAGTTCCTCCTCGAGGAGGCGGGTAATGTGGCCACGGGTGTTGTTATGGGTGCAGTTGGGGATCCCAAGCTTCCGTGCGTTCTCCAGCAGCCGATAGCCCGGGAAGCCGTGCCCGACGGAGAGATGATAGTGCTCTGCCTTGGACGCGAGGTACAGCCTGCCGTCCTCACCGACGCGGAACAATCCCAGCCCCGAGACTGGGGCAGGCCCGGTCCTGCTCGCGTCCTGGAAACCGCGGGTGCCCGCGCCGCGCGCGCTCCTGCCCAGCGGGGATGTCACCTTCGTACCCACCAGGGGAAGCAGCTCATCGATCCTCCGGGCGAATGCGAGCGGGTAGAGGTCTACCTTTTCCCGTGCCAGGGCCTTCGACTCTGCTGCTCCCTCGCCGTCCAGGAAAGCGCGCGCCGCGCAGGCAGCCTCGGTGTATTCGGTTCCCAGCAGATCGGAAAGTGAAATGGTAAGGGATCTTGGAGAAACTCCCATATTGTCTGTCATGCGCGTGTCCGCCTCGGTGGTGATCGTTTGCTAAAGATTCTCCGGCAGTATAGCAAAAGGTTCTGCGTGGTCAAGAGTATTTTGCTCGAAATGATCAATTTTGCTTGACAGGGTATCAATTTTAAGGGTAGGAAATCTCTTGCCTCCTCATTTGACAAGGTCCTGACAACGTCCGCATTCTGCGAAGGAAGGCGCCATGAAAAAGAGCGAGATCCGAACGTCGCGTCTCATGGAAATGCTGCAACTGAACAAACGGTTGGGGGTGAAGACTTTCGCCGATACTCTCGGGGTTTCAGTGGCCACGGTCAGACGACTGCTCGCGCGGCTGGAATCGGACGGCAAGGTCATCCGAACTCACGGCGGGGCCCGGCTGTCACCCCATCTTGGGACAGATTATTCCTACTATGTTTCATCCACCCACAGGAGCCGTGAGAAGGGGCTCATCGGCCGAGCGGCGGCGGAAATCGTGGTTGCGGGTGACCGCCTTTTCCTCGATTCGGGCACCACCGTGCTGAAGCTCGCGGAATCCCTCTCCCTGAGGCTGCAGGCGGACTCCCTGAAGAACATCGTCGTCCTCACGAACTCGCTGGCCCTCGTCGAGGCCCTTGCCCGCTGGTGCAAGGTGATCCTCGTCGGGGGAGAGGTGCGCGTGGAAAGACGTGACGTGTGGGGCCCGATTACCGAAGAGACGCTCCGGCAGTTTCACGTGAGCAAGGCTTTCCTGGGCGCCGACGCCGTGCATATCCGAAGCGGATTCATGACCACGGATGAAAGCACGGCCAAAATGAACGAAATAGTAATGACGAACACGACCCACGCGTTCGTCCTTGCTGACGGTGAAAAGTTCAACCGGGATTCTTTCATCCGCTACGCGGCCCTCAGCGATGTTGAAACAATCTTCACCGATCCCGGTGTCGCCGCGGACCTGCTCACCGAGTTCCGTGATGCCGGGGCCAGGATCCAGGTCGTGCCGCCAGGACCCCGTCACCAGGGCCGCGCTGCGGATTGACGGGATCGGCGCATGTACCTCACGTTCGATATCGGGACCACGTCGGTCAAGGTTGTGCTCTTTTCACGGGACGGCAGGCTTGTCCGAAAAGTCATCCGCAATTATTCTTTGTCAACCCCCGCGTTGAACTGGTACGAGGCCGATCCCGAGATGTACTGGGACGCGGTGGTGACGGGAACACGTGAAATCCTTGCTGCCACCGGATTGAGCTCCCGGGAAGTTCGTGCAATCTCGGGGTGCAGCCAGGGAGAGACGGTGATCTTCCTCGGGGCCGATGGCCGGCCAGTCAGGCCGGCAATCGTCTGGCTGGATCTCCGCGCCCGCGCCGAATCGGATGAGCTGGCGGCCCTGGCGACCCGGGATGAGCTGTACAGGGTGACAGGGCAGACGGATTTCGACCCGACCTGGAGCGCCGCAAAAGTTCTCTGGGTGAAGAAGAACCAGCCCGAAGTATTTCGAAACACGGCGCTCTTCCTCCTCGTGGAGGACTACATCACCTGGCGCCTGACCGGACGCGCATGCTCCACGCCGAACCTTCTCTCCTCGAGCCTTTTCGTGGACGTGCATGCCCGCCGGTACTGGGAAAGGTTCGTCGACTACCTCGAAATTTCAGATCGCCTGCCGGAGCTTCTCGAACCGGGTGACCTGGTGGGGACCCTTTCAAGGGCCGCCGCCGACGAGCTGGGCCTGGAAGAGACGACCTGCGTGGTGAAAGGCGCCATGGACCAGGCAAGCAGCGCCCTCGGGGCGGGCAACATCTTCCCCGGCGTCGTCACAGAGACGACGGGCTCCGTCATGGGGATCGGCGTCACGGCTGCCCGGTTCAGATCCGGAGAACGGAACGCGGCTTCCCTACCAGCCCCACGTGCTGGCCGGTTCCATCCTGTACTTGCCCTATGTTCAGACGGCGGGCAGCGCGTACAAGTGGTGGAGGGACAGGTTCTGCCAGGAAGAGGTGCGGAAGGCCGGGGACCTCGAGGCTGCCTATGACCTGATGAACGCGCTTGCCCGGGATGTTCCTCCCGGCTCGGACGGACTGGTCTTCCTGCCATTTCTCGCCGGCGCGGGCCAGCCGGAGAATGATCCTGACGCCCGGGGCGTTTTCTATGGCCTCACGCTGCTTCACGGCAAAGGCCATTGCGCCCGGGCGATAATGGAATCAATCGCGTATTTGCTGAAGAAGATTCTCGCCGACTTTGTTCGCACAGGTGTCGAGATGAACGAGGTGCGTTCAATGGGCGGGGGAGCGCGCTCAGACCTGTGGCTCCAGATCAAGGCGGACGTCATCGGCCTTCCGCTGGTGCGGATGGAGGAAGAAGAGACCTCAACGCTGGGGGCCGCCATCCTTGCCTCCGTTCGCTGCGGAGATTATCCGGATATTGCCGCCGCCGCGGGGGCAATGGTGAGGCTGGGCAGGCGCTTCGAACCGGATTCGAAATCCGCGCCGGCGTACGACCGGGGATACGTCCTTTACAACGAGCTCTACCAAGCGCTTGCACCGGTTTTTTCACGCACACTCACGCTGACACAGGAGAGAAGGCAATGGATCGTCTCATTGCCGGATGTGGCCCCTTCGGCACCCAGTACAACAAGCCGGAACACCTTCTCACCCTCAGCGGCCGCGCCGAAGCCCGGCTTCGAAAAGGCGGGATTGATCTGGTCCACGCGGACCCGGTGTTCGGTGAAGGGCCAGAACCGGATCGAGCGATCGCGGAGCTGAAATACAATGAGCTGAAAGATCTCTGCCGGCTGCTCGACATCCGTACCGTCATGGACGTCGGCTGATCCCCGTCCCGCGGGTGCTGCAGTGCCGAATCCGCGGACTACCGCGGTGCGTTGACGCCGCGGTATTCCGTGTGATACAACAACTTATTGCAAGCGTCAGGATATGCGGAACCTTGAAAGGATGCCTGCTCCCTGTGTTGCGTGCAAGCTTGCCACCTTAGCTCAACTGGCAGAGCACGTGATTTGTAATCTCGAGGTTCTCGGTTCAAGTCCGAGAGGTGGCTTTCAATTATTTGAAGAACAGATATTTATCTCATCGCTCCTCACGACATCGCTGCTTCGAGTAAGCTTGACATGCACTATTGGGTAACGGCAGCAAATGTGTTATATGATATACGTTTCGAATATGGCATCCCCCGTTGACGTTCTTGGGGTACTTCGAGCTATTAGGAGCAAGCTGAACCTCACCCGGGCTCACCCCCATTGACATCTAACCAAGCTCGGTTAGAATTACAGCGAGTTCAAACATCCGAGCTTTTTTGCACCCAACTTGTGCATCATTTCCTCGGACAAATGGAAAGTGATGTTCGGAAGGTGCCATATGAAAAAAACCATCATCCTCCTGTGTCTATTTCTCCTACTTCTATTGAGCCTTGGCGGGTGTTCAGGGGCCGACGGCTCGAAGCTTCCCACTATCTACACTGCGGGATACTACGATAACGGCACGACATACGTTCCCTGCTACTGGACCGACGGCAAGAAGACTGATCTCGTTAGTGGGTCTTTGGGCGGGTTGGCTGCGTCCATCAGTGTGTCAAATGGAACCGTCTACATCGGAGGGGAGACGGACACTGGTCCGTGCTATTGGACCAACGGTGTCGAGCACGATCTCACACCCACTAATGCAATCGTCAGGGGCATCTCTGTCTCAGATGGTACAGTGTTCTCCGCGGGTTCCTATTGGAGCGGCACAGCCGAAGTCGCGTGCTTTTGGACGGGCTCATCAGAACAGGACTTGCCCGGTGATGGTCACTCGGCAGAGGCCTATGCCATCTTCGTGTCGGGTGGGACGGTCTATGTTGCGGGCGACTACAACAATGGGTCGATCTACATTCCTTGCTATTGGACTTGTTCGAGCTCGACCATCAACAAGCACGATCTTTCAACCTCAAGCGGATCGGCGAGAGCCATATGTGTATCTGGCAGCACTATCTACGCGGCCGGATATGCACACTACTGGGTCGATGGTAATCCGGCAGATCTGAGCGGCACAGCGTATGCAATGTTCGTTGATGGTGAAACAGTATATACCGCAGGGGTCCACGTGGTTGGAGCCTACGGTGTTGCTTGTTACTGGAAGGGCACATCGGAAACCGATCTTCCTGGTTCAGGTGGCGCGAAATGTGATGCTATTTATGTCTTTGACGGCACAGTCTACACGTGTGGAGCTTATGAATGGATCAGCGGGCCTTCTGTCGCTTGCTACTGGACTGGTGCAACCAAGACCGATCTACAAGGCGCCAACGCTGAGGCCATTTCGATCTTTGTTGTGGAATAGGTGTATATCTATTGTTACCTTGCTGCACCGCTCGGACCGGCAAGGTGCGAGCGGTTTCCACGTATTTTGGGCACGCGGAACCCGGCGACTAAGGCAGAGGAGACGAAGAAATTTGCCTCGGACGGGCGGGAGGGCTTCCTGGTTGACAAGTGGTTGATGAAATGTGCGTCACTCCATATCCTCTATATCCGTCTTGAGGGGGCACGGGGGCCGAAAACACCCTGTATATCTCAAATATCAGTAGGCGATCCGTTTTGTGATCTCGAGGTTCTCGGTTCAAGTCCGAGAGGTGGCTTTCGTTCCAATGGAGATTTATGAAATAGTCTTGTTCCTTTATATCTATACCTCGACGGACAACGGGGCCACGTGGACCGAATGCAGCTCGGTAGGCTCCAGGAGCTGGAGCTGCATAGCCAGCTCTGCTGATGGCAGCCGGCTGGCCGCGGCGGTCAAGTACGGCCACATCTTCACCTCCACGGACGGGGGGGGAGGCTGGACGCAGCGCACCTCGGCGGGCGCTCGAGATTGGTATGGTGTCTGCTGTTCGGCCGACGGAACGAGGCTTGCCGCTGCTGCAGGGGACCCGGGATCGGGTGAGGGCATCGGCGGCTATATCTACACCTCGACGGACGGCGGTGCAACCTGGATCGAGCGCACATCCGCCGGCCTCAGGAGTTGGTGGAGCGTCGCCTGCTCGGCTGACGGGATTCGGCTGGCGGCCGCCGCTGTAGCCAACGGCGGCGGCCCCATCCTCACCTCTGCCGACGGCGGCGAGACCTGGACCGAATGCACCTCCTTGTATCCGCGGATCTGGTACTGCATCGTCAGTTCAGCCGACGGCACCAGGCTCGCTGCGGTGAACAACTTCTACTCCGTCTCCGAAGGCTATGTCTGCACTTCCGCTGACGGCGGCGCTACCTGGACTGAGCGCGCATCCGCGGGCGTCAGGAACTGGCACAGCATCTCCAGCTCGGCGGACGGCCTGAAGCTTGCCGCAGCGCCTCTCGGCGGCTATATCTACACGTCGACTGACGGAGGACAGACCTGGACGGAGCGCACCTCGTCGCCCGCGCTTGGCTGGACCACCGTCGCGTGTTCCGCGGACGGGACCAAGCTTGCCGCGGCAGTTGAGAATGGGAATATCTATTTCTCCCCGGACGGAGGCGAATCATGGACTCAGCGCAGCTCCGCGGGCTCCAGAGCATGGTCTCGCCTCGCCAGCTCTTCGGACGCGACAAGGCTTGCCGCCGCGGCCTCTGACTGCGTGGATCTTTTCACGTCGCCGTAGGGGGTCAAAGAAGGAGATTCGTCGTATCCGGGCGCGCACTCGCTTGTCTGGAGCTCTGCCAGGAACTGCGCTTCGGCCTTCTCAAGAAGATCCCCGCGAGCGTAGCGAACGCCGGCTGTCGCCCGAGCCTTCTTGAAGGGTCTCCAGCGGGGACTTCACGGAGTTCATCGTCGCGCTGTTTTCTGCGGGAGGTGAGACAGAAGCGACGCCCAGCGACCGAAGAGCACCAGGGGCCAGACTGGGGTTGCAAGGTTCGGTATGACAGAAAAAGGGGCAGGGCATTCGGTGAAGGGCTGTTGTGACGGCGTTTTCCCCAGAAGCGCCGTTGGCAAGAAGGACAGGGAGAAAGAAGACCGAGACCGGGCAAAAGTTGCAACGAGCTACCATGGTGGGGTTACTCGGCCTTCTCTCGCCCGGTTCGACCGCCCACCCACGGGGTGGCGGGCATCGCTTCTCCGTGGCTCGCGCCACTTGACAGCGGCCTTCGATTGCCGCTATCTACTCACACGGCTATTTCAGATCCGGGCTCACGCCGTTCTGCGCGCCCCTCGTCACGGTATCCTGTGATGTTTCGGACGCCAGACTGGCCTCCGGCCGCTCGCTGCGCGATCGGCTGTCGCCCTATGGGGAGATTCCCGAGTGGTCAAAGGGGGCAGACTGTAAATCTGTTGGCTCAGCCTTCGAAGGTTCGAATCCTTCTCTCCCCACGAGCCTTCTTCTATACGATCTATGGAAGAAGGCTTTTTCTTTGCCGACTGTCGGTCCAAAGGGAGGCGGTGCGCTGATCTATGCAGGACACGTTCTATGATTCAGGTCTCCGGTTCGAATGCACACGGTGCTCGAAGTGCTGCCGCCACACTCCCGGGTATGTCTTTCTTTCAGCGACACGACCTGGATCTGCTCTGCCCGGTCGATCTCACTGTCAAAAGAGGAGTTCCTGAATCAGTACTGCCGCACGGTCGACCTGGGCCTGGCTCGACGGGTCAGCCTCAGGGAAAAGCCGAATCTCGATTGCATCCTTTGGGAAGATGGCGGATGCTCTCACTACGAGGCCCGTCCCCTGCAGTGCCGCAGTTTTCCATTCTGGAGCGCCTGCGTTTCTTCACTCGCGGAATGGCAGAATCACGCAGAAGAACTGCCCGGGAATGGGGAAGGGGACCGTCCACTCTCGTGAGGAAATCGAGGGCTGGCTCGATCGTCGCAGAGCAGAAGGCTTTCTCGAAGCCTGAGGGGAAGGCGATCAGCATGAAAGTGACGTTCTGGGGCGTGCGCGGTTCCCTGCCGACTCCCCTATCCCCCGAACAGGTGCGCAGCAAGATCGCCGCGGTTGTGCATCGGATCCGCCCCGCCGACCTCGAGAGCGGCGCAACCCGGGAGTTGTTCCTCGCGGGGCTGCCTCCCGAGCTCTTCGGCACGATCGGCGGCAACACGACGTGCCTGGAGGTGCGCACGGAAGAGGGAAACATCATCATCCTGGACGGCGGAAGCGGCCTTCGCGATCTCGGCGTCTCCCTCGGAAGAGAAGCGCGACCCGGCGCGCGAGTTTTCGCTGTTTTTCACCCATTTCCATTGGGATCACCTGCAGGGGATCCCGTTCTTCGGCCCGGCGTGGGTGAAGGGGAACATCCTCGTCTTTGCAAGCCCGTTTCCATCGGTCGAGCGCATCATCCGGGACCAGATGAAGCCGCCATACTTTCCCGGTGACGATGGACGCCATGCCTGCGACGCTGCGATTCGTCTACCTGCGCGGAGAAAGCATGCGCATCGGCGGGGCGGAGATCCGCTGGAAGCGCATGAATCATCCCGGCGGGTCGTTCGCGTACAAGATCACGGAAAACGGCAGGAGCGTGATTTTTGCCACCGATTCGGAGGTCACTGACCGCGAGTTCCAGCAGAGGGAGGAGAACCGGTCGTTCTTCGAGTCGGCCGACATCCTCATCCTGGACTCGCAGTACACCCTGGAGGAGTCTTTCACCAAGTTCGACTTCGGGCACACCTCGTACACCATGGCGGTCAACCTGGCAGTGGAATGGAAAGTGAAGACGCTCGTGCTCTTCCACCACGAGCCGCGGTACGACGACCGGAAGCTCTTCGGCATCAGGAGAAGCGCGCAGTGGCACGGGGAGCAACTGGGGTCGCAGGGCCTGGAGATCCTCGCCGCCCAGGAAGGGCTGGAGCTCAACCTGTGAACCCTGTTACGCTTGATCCGCGGGAGCAGGAGGAGTTGTATGTCGTGCTCAAGCCTCGCGAGAATGAGCTGCCGCAGGTGTTGGGAGGTGTGCTGCGGAGAATCGAGCAGGAGCTTTTCAAGCGGCTGACAATTGAAGAAATGGAGAGACTTGCAGCCCGCTTTCCCGGGGACCGTTGATTTCGCGGTCCGCAGGGACTATTTTGATCTGGAGTGAGGAGAAAAAAATGAGAAAATCAGTCCGCCTCGCCTTGCCATGCGTTGCTGCTCCTGTTCGCAGCGGCTTCATTTTCATTCGCCGACAACGGCTTCCTGGACCTCTCCTCGCCCGTTTTCCTCGGCGGGGGAGGAGGGACGGCAACGCTCGACGTACCGTTCGGCACGTTGCTGAACCCCTCCGTCTCGGCGGACCGGGAACGTGTCACCCTGGACCTTTCCTACATCGCCCTCACCCAGGTCACGCCCGTTTCGCGCTGGGCGGAAACATTCTCAATCTCGGGGTCACCCTGCCGACGCGCGCAGGCGTTTTCACCGGGATCGGCAGGTTTCGCGGCCGGCGAGCTTCACTCCGACGCGTTCCCGGGTTGGACTGGGGCACCGCTGGGCGGGCTGCAGCATCTCTTTCTCGAAGGATCTTTTTCCTGACCTCTACGTCGGCATCGGGCTCGGCGGTGAGTTCGGAAGCGACTGGAGCCTCGGGCTCGACCTCGGCTTCCTCAAGCTCGTCGGCGATGTCGGTTTTCTCAAGGACTTTCCGCTGGGGCGGGGCAATCAGGAACATTGGCAGGGCGTATCTCGGACCCATCGGCCCCGGGTCCCTCGGGCTTCCCGCCGGCATTCACCCCGGCCCTCGGGGCGGCCTTTGACGTGGTGAAGGCGAAGGACCTCCAGCTCGGTTTCGCGCCCGACCTGAGCTTCCCTTCATTCCAGGATGTTCGATTGTCGCCTGGGGATGACCTTCTCCGTTGCGAATATCTTTTTCCTGAACGCTGGCATACACGTTCGACGCGCGCCAGGTCTTCGGAGTGAGCCCTCCCGTTCCCTGCCGATCGGGTTCGGCATCACGCTGAAGCTCAGCGGAATCGGCGCGAAGGCCGCAGGGCAGGACGTCACCGAGCTCAATTCCTCCGTGGCCGCGGCCCCGCTGCGAGGACGGGATCTGGGGCTTCGGCCTTGGCGTCGAATGTCCCCATCGGCGTGCGCAACGTGACCCCTCCTGCGATCACCCTGGATACAGACGGAACGAAATACATTTCTCCGAACTTCGACGGTGTGCAGGACGACCTCGTTCTTCCCCTCAGCATCACCGACAAGCGCTATGTCAAGGGCTACCGGTTCGTCGTGACCGACTCGACAGGCACGGCTGTTCGGACCATCCTGAACAAGGAAGACCGGCCCGAGGACAGAGACTTCAAGAACATCCTTTCGCGCCTCACGTACCTGAAAACGGGAATCGCGATTCCCCCGACAATCAGGTGGGACGGGATGTCTGACGAGGGGGTGGTTGTTCCCGACGGGACGTACCACTATCCACATGGAGGCATGGGACGACAACAACAACCTCGGCAAGACGCCCGAGGGAACAGTCGTTGTCAAGGTCACGCCGCCGTCGGTCACATCGAACGCGGCGTACCTTATCTTTTCTCCCGGCGGAGACGGCAGCAAGGAGACGCTTCCGGTCCAGCAGAGCGGGTCCGAGCGAGGACACCTGGGTCGGAACGTTCCGCGATATCGAAGGCAACGTGGTCAGGACTTTTACGTGGCAGAACTCGATGCCGCCGAGCTTCGAGTGGGACGGGAAGGACGACAGAGGGCGCGGCCGCTCCGGACGGCGTCTACAGCTACCACGTCGCCGCCACGGACCGCGCCGGGAACGTGGGAACAGCGCAGATCGACAACATCATCATCGACACCCGTCCGACGCCGGTGCAAGCTCTCCATCGACCTTTCCTACTTCAATCCCAACGGCGTCAGAAACGCCGTCACGTTCGGATTGAATGTGCCGGTGTCGACAGGCATCGAGAAATGGTCCGTGGCCGTTCAGGACGCGCAGGGCAGGGCGCGAAGAAGCTTCACCGGGACCGTCGAGCATCCCCGGTTCGATCGTGTGGGACGGGAAAGACGACGCGGGCGCCGTGCTTCCCGAAGGCGGTTACAAGGGCGCGCTTTCGGTCTTCTACGTGAACGGCCATAAGCCGTCGGCGGAGTCTCCCGCGGTCACGATCAAGCTCACCGCGCCGACCGCGGCGGCAAAGGCGGAGTTCGACGTCTTCTCCCCGACAGGTGACAGCCCGCGGCACTCGGTGGCGATCTACCAGGACACCTCCTCCGAGCTGTTCTGGACGGGCACGTTCAAGGACCGAGACAGCAAGGACGTGAAGACGCTGGTGTGGCGCGGCCGGGCGGATGACAAGTTCGAATGGGACGGCCGCGGCGATGACGGCAGGGTGCTGCCGGACGGCCTGTACTCGTACACCCTGTCGGCGACGGACCAGGCGGGCAACACCGGCGCCTCGAAGCCGATCGCCCTGCGGATCGACACGGAAAAGAAGCCGGTCCGCATCTCGACTGACCTCGTCTACTTCTCTCCGTTCGGCAGCGGGACCAAGACCACGGGTTCGGATCATTCCCTACCTCGCGGTGACGACCGGCGTGGATTCCTCGACCATCCAGGTCCGCGCGTGCGGACGGCAGCGTCGTGCGCACCTACACCGGCCGCGCAAAGGCGCCCGACGAAGTGCTCTGGGACGGGATCGACGACAACGGCAAGAGGGTCGCCGACGGCAAGTACACCGCCACCCTCGCGGTGTCGTACTCGAATGGGAGCAAGCCGTCGGCGGAGACGACGCCCGTTCTTCGTGGACAACCACGTTCCGAAGGTCGACGTCTCCGCGGACGCGATGCTCTTCTCGCCGACGGCCGACAGCAAGCTGCCCGGTGGTGACGATCAAGCAGTCGTCCAGCACGGAAGACCTGTGGGAAGGGGAGATGAGATCCTCGACGGGTCAGAAGGTGCGCGGCTGGTTCTGGAAAGGGAACGCGGCGGACGTTCGCGTGGGACGGCAAGGACGACAACGGCAACCTGATGCCGGACGGGTACTACAGCTACTTCGTGAAGTCCACGTCGAAGGCCGGAATCACGACCACGAAGGAGCTGCGCGGCATCCAGATCGACACGCGGCCGACGCCCGTGTACGTGACGGTCGGCGCAAACGGCTTCTCGCCGAACGGGGACGGATTCAAGGACACCATCGACTTCAGCACCCTCCTGACCTTGAAAGACGGCGTGAAGATCCTGGAAGCTCTCGATGGTCGAGGCGGCCACCGGCGAGCAGCAGGTGTTCAGCGGCACGTCACCGGTTCCCGCGTCCGTGACGTGGGACGGCAAGGACAAGTCCGGGCTGAAGACTGCCCCGGACGGCCTGTACACGGCCGTCCTGACAGTCGAGTACGCCAAGGGAAATGTTGCCACGGCAAGATCCACTCCGTTCCGCCTCGCGGTGACGCCTCCGAAGGTGGACCTCACGCTGGAAGGTATTCCGTTCGCTCCTGACAACTCGGGGTACCATGATGAGCTCACCATCCACCTGAAAGTGGACGACCCGGTTCCGATCGACAGCTGGCAGATCACGATCCTGGACCCGGAGCAGCATCCGTTCACGAGCTTCGCGGGCAAGGGGGCACCGTCTGAGAAGATCATCTGGAACGGGACGTCCAGCACGGGAGAGCTCGTGCAGTCCGCAGAGGACTACCCGATGACCTTCACCATCAAGGACGAGCTGGGCAACGCCGCCACGGTGCAGAAGACGATCCCGGTGGACATCCTCGTGATCAAGGACGGCGACAAGCTGAGAGTGAGGATCCCCAGCATCACTTTCCAGGCAAACACGGCGGACTACGTGAACGTGGATCCCGACAAGGCGGCAAAGAACGCGAGCACCATTGCCCGGCTGGCGGAGATATTCAAGAAGTACGCAACGTACAAGATCCAGGTCGAAGGGCATGCCAACCTCGTGAACTTCGACAACCCGGCGAGGGCGAAGGTCGAGCAGGAGCAGGAGCTGCTGCCTCTTTCCAAGAAGCGGGCTGATGCCATCCGGGACGCCCTGGTCAAGCATGGCATCGATGCCGGCCGAATCACCACGGTTGGCATCGGGGCTGCCGCACCGGTGGTTCCGTTCTCCGACCTGGACAACAGGTGGAAGAACAGGAGGGTCGAGTTCCTCCTTGAAAGACAGTAGCCTGGGGAGGACAGATCTCACGGAATGACCGCGCGTCCAAAGAAACTGGTTCTCATCCTGGGGATTCTCGCTCGGGGCGATTGCCTGCATGGCGGTCGCCCTGGCATTTTTGAACTCCAGCCCTGCACGGGCGGGCGAAAGACGAGCTTTTCTTCGATCGACAGGGGCCAGAATCTCTCCGAGATCAGCCGACGTCTGCAGTCACAGGGCTTCATCACGGTTCGCTCCCCTTCTGGATGCGCTGGCCAGGCTGCGTGGAACCCAGGGCAACTTCAAGGCCGGTGTACTACAGGATTCCGCCGCGACGCGGGCACTTTTGCCATTCACGACCTGCTTGTGCAAGGCTCGCAGAAGCTCGGGAAAGTGACCATTCCCGAGGGCTGGACCGCGGGAAAGATCGCCCGGCACCTCGAGGCCCTCGGGTTGTGCCCGGCGGCCGATTTTTTGTCGGCCGTGCGGTCGCCGGTTCTCCTCTCCCAGTTCGGGATCACGGGCAAGACCATGGAGGGCTACCTGTTTCCAGACACGTACTTCGTTCCCGTGCCTTTTACCGGGGCGGCCATGGTAGAGTTGATGGCCAAGACGTTCTTCGACACGGTGGGAAGGATCGAGCCGGACTGGAGGGACCTGGACCATGAGAGCATGCGCGGCACCATCATCATGGCCTCGATCGTCGAGAGGGAGTACCGGGCTGATGACGAGGCGCCTCTTATTGCCTCGGTGTTCTACAACCGTTTGAAGAAGAATATAGGGCTTGAATCGTGTGCCACCCTGGAATATATTATCACCGAGATCCAGCAAAAGGCGCACCCGGAATACATCACCCTCGAGGACGAGAAGATCGACTCGCCGTACAATACGTACAAGTGGGCAGGACTGCCGCCCGGTCCCATATCGAACCCGGGGAAGATAGCGCTGGAAGCCGCGTTCCATCCCGCGAAGAGCGGGTATCTCTACTTCGTCCTTCGGGACCAGCAGGCAGGGAGGCATTTCTTTTCTCGGGACCTGAGCGAGCATAACCAGGCGAAGTACCTCTACCTGAAGAAATCGTAGGGGTATGAGAATACCGGAAAGCACGCTCTCCGCAATTCGTGACCGCCTCGATATAGCAGAGGTGATCGGGGAAAGCGTCACGCTCCAGCGCCGCGGTGGTCGGTACTGGGGTTTGTGCCCGTTCCACCAGGAAAAATCGCCGTCGTTCACGGTCACGCCCGACAAGGGCGTGTTCTATTGTTTCGGGTGCCAGAAAGGCGGCACGATTTTCGACTTTGTCATGGAGATCGAAAAGGTGCCCTGGCGAGACGCGGTAGAGCTTCTCGCAAAGAAGGCGGGGATCGAGATCCCGCGCGAGGACGAGCAGCGGGATGGAATTGCGCGCGAGAGCTTTCTCGAGCTGTACCGCCGGGTGGCGGGAAGCTTCCACTGGCTGCTCACGGAGGGACAGCAGGGGGAGGCAGCGCGTTCATACCTGGAATCACGCGGAGTGCTGCGGGAGACGATTGACGCCTTCCAGATCGGGTTTGCGCCGCCCGAGCGGGATTGGCTGTTCCGGTTTCTCGTCGCAGAAGAGCTATTCAGCCGATTTCCTCGGGAAAGTCGGCCTGTTCATTGACAGCGAGCGCGGCCGCGGGGGAGCCAAATCCGCCGGGTACGGCGGCGCGCTCTTTGCGAGTCGGATCATGTTTCCCATCTCCAACGCCCGCGGCGAGATCATCGCCTTCGGCGGGCGCGCGATGGGGGACGGGCAGCCGAAATACCTGAACTCGCCGGAGACGGCCTTTTTCCGCAAGGGTGAAAATCTCTTCGGCCTGGACAAGGCCGTGCAGCCCATCCGGAAGGCGGGCTTTTTCATCCTGGTGGAAGGCTACATGGACGTGGTGGCCATGCACCAGGCGGGATTCACCAACTGCGTCGCGCCCCTGGGAACGGCGCTCACGGAGCAGCAGGTGCGGGTCCTGAAGCGGCTGGCGCCTCGCGCGCTCCTGCTGTTCGACAGCGACGCGCCTGGGCAGAAAGCCACGGAGCGCGCCATCGAGCTGATGGAAGCACAGGACCTGATCGTCCAGGTGGCCGTTGTCTCCGGAGGAAAGGATCCCGCCGAGCTCGTGCAGAGGGGAGAGCACGAAGGCGCTCCGCGCCGTCCTGGACAACCCCCAGGACAGCTATCCCTATTCGCTGGGGAAGGCCCTCGCCGCGAATGACGTGAGCCGCGCCGAGGGACGGGAGAGGGTTCGCGACCTTCTCTTTCCGTTCGTTGCGGCTGCCGCATCGCCGATGAGGAAGGACGGGTACCTGGCTCTCCTGGCCGACAGCCTGGGAGTTGACGTTCGGGCTGCCAGGCAGGATTTTTCAGCCTGGCTTGGAAACAGGCAGCGCGGGTCATTCCGCAGGGAGCTGGGCCGGGAGACGCAGGGAAGGGAGCAGGGCGGCGGATCGGGAAGCGGGGGCGGCCGTGACTCCTGACTTGTTCCTGATGATCGCCGTGGCCTCTCACCGGGAACTTTTCCCCGTGGTGCGCAACGGCGGCCTTGTGCTTGCGGACCTTGATGACGACAGGGCGGCGCGGCTGTACGTGGCTCTGGAGGAGGCGTTCAGGGCCGAGGAGGAGGGATTCGAATCCCTCTGCGCGCGCCTGGACGATCCCATTCTGCGCGACCTCGTGATCCGCAAGGTCGCCAGCGGAGAGTTCGACGTGAACCAGGAGCGGATGGTGGCCGACGGAGTTCGGCAGATCCGCCAGCGGGCCGTGCGGAAGAAGACGGACCTTGTGAGCGCGGAATTGCGAAGGCTGGAAAAGGAAGCGGCGGATCCCGCGCGGATGCGGGAGCTTCTTGCGGAAAAGATGCATCTGGACAGTGAGCTCGAAAGACTGAAGACGGGGGCGGCAGGGGTTTGAAAACAAAGGTGCCAACGAACAAGAAGATAACCGCGAATAAGGCGGCAGGGGCCGCCCATGGGGCGGCAGCATCAGCGCCCGGGGCAGCTGGAAACCACGGTTCGGCCAAGGCGCAGAACGCGGCGCACGGTTCGGCACGGCCCTCGTCAAAGCCTGCGAAGGCAGTGGCGGGCAGGGCGCTGATAGCTCTCAAGGACGATCCGGCGTTCAAGAAGCTGCTGGAGTACGCGAAAGGCAAGAAGAGCGTCAGCTACGACGAGGTGAGTGATTTCCTTCCGGATGCGATCGTCAAGTCCGACCGCATCGAAGAGGTTATCACGCTGCTGTCAAAGCACAGCATCAAGCTGGCCGACGAGGAAATCTCCCTCGAGATCGAGGAAGAGAAGCCGGTCAAGGACCGCAAGAAGCTCATCTACAGCGACAAGGAATCGTCGGTTGACGACCCGATCCGACTGTACCTCCGGGAAATCGGCAAGGAGAACCTCCTTACCGCGGAGCAGGAAGTCGAGCTCTCCAAGGCCATGGAAACCGGCGAGAACATCATCAAGGGCGTCATCAGGAACTCCGGCGTCCTGGTGCGGGAGTTTCTCCGCCTCGGCCTGCGCGCCACCAGTGTGCGGGATCCCCGCGAGATGAACCTCACGAAGAAGGAGGCCACCGAGTACCTTGCCGAGACGCGAAAGCTCGGCGCCTATTACAAGGAACCCTTCCGCGAGCACCTTCCGGACATCAAGCGCTACATGGAGATGAAGCGGCAGACCGAGTCGGAAGGCGGGGACATCTTCGAGGAGTCGTTCCTCGAGAAGAGACGCGACGTCGCCGACTCCCTGAAGAAGGTAGAGCTGCGTCCGGAAGACCTTTCCGCGATCGCCGAGCGGCTGATCGGGGTTGCCCGCCGGATCCGCTCCCTGCAGAAGGAAATCGGCAGGGTCGAGAAGCGCCTCCATGTCTCCTCCCCGCGCGACATGAAGGCGCTGGCCAAAAAGCTTGCCACCACCGCCGAGCGGGATCGGGTGGAGAAGTCCGTGGGCATGGGCGAAGAGCGCGCGCGGGAGTTCCTTCGGCTGCACCAGACCAGCGAAAAGAAGCTGCAGCGCTACCAGGCGGTGTTCGAGAACAGGATCGACGACATCCTCGCCATGGCGGACGAGATCGAGCGCGGCCGCACGACACTGAAGGAAGCCAAGGACCGCCTCATCAAGGCCAACCTCCGGCTGGTCGTCAGCATCGCAAAGAAGTACACCAACCGCGGCCTGCATTTCTTCGACCTCGTGCAGGAGGGGAACATCGGCCTGATCAAGGCAGTCGAGAAGTTCGAGTATCGCAAGGGATACAAGTTCTCCACCTACGCAACCTGGTGGATCCGCCAGGCCATCACGCGGTCCATCTCGGACCAGGCGCGCACCATCCGGGTGCCCGTGCACATGATCGAGCAGATCAACAAGGTGATGCGCGAGTCACGGCAGCTCATGCAGGTCCTCGGCCGCGAGCCCACCGACGACGAGGTGGCCGAGAAGCTGGGATGGGCCACCGGCCGGGTGAAAGCCGTCAAGAGCGTCGCCCGGGAGCCGATTTCCCTTGAAACGCCGATCGGCGAGGAGGAAGACAGCCTCCTGGGGGACTTCATCGAGGACAAGGAGGTTGAGAGCCCGTCGAACATGACGGCCTTCCGGCTGCTGCAGGAGCAGCTGGAGTCGGTGCTCACCACCCTCCCGCCCCGCGAGCAGGAAGTGCTGAAGATGCGCTTCGGGCTGGAAGACGGCTACTCCTTGACTCTGGAGGAGGTGGGCCTCTATTTTAACGTCACGCGCGAACGCATCCGACAGATCGAGGCCAAGGCCCTTCGCCGCCTGAGGCACCCGACGCGCAGCCGCCGTTTGAAGGATTATCTTGAGCACTAGCATCGCGCGAAGCGCGGATTTATGCATCGCGCGAAGCGCGGATTTATGCATCGCGCGAAGCGCGGATTCAAGGAGCAGGGACATGGCACGCACGATCTACGACAAGCTGAGGGCCCTCCAGGACGTCCTTTCAAGGAAGTTCGACGTGGAGAAGGAGATCCAGGAGATCCCGAAGTCGCTTGCCACCAAGACAGAGCTTCTCAGCCGGCTGAAAAAATCCTACCTGGAAAAAAGCGGCACGCACCAGTCAACGGCAACGCGGATCGAGGACATCGGGCAGAAACTGGTGGATGCCGAGCAGGAGCGGGAGAAGTCCGAAGGCCAGATGGACATCATCAAGACCCAGCGCGAGTACGAGGCCCTGGACAAGGAGATCAAGGACGCCACGGAGAAGGAGCAGAACCTCCGCAAGGAGCTGCAGCGGGAGCAGACCTCGGTCGAAGAGCTGAAGAACGTCCTTGAAAAAGAAGAGATGATGATTCAGAAGCAGGAAGAGGACGTCAAGGAAGAGCAGTCCAAGATCAAGGTGAAGATCAAGGAAAAGAACGCCGAGCTGAAAAAACTCCAGGGCGAGGAGAAGAAGATCACTCCCGGTCTGGAAGAGGACATCCTTTTCAAGTTCGAGCGCATCATCAAGAACAAGTCGGGCCTCGGCATAGTCTCCCTCACCAAGGGCGTGTGCACGGGCTGCTACATGATCCTCCCTCCCCAGTTCGTGAATACCGTCCGGCTGGGCGACCGCGTTGAGTTCTGCCCGTACTGCAGCCGAATCCTCTTCTACCAGGAAGACGAGGAGGATGAATCGCTGGAGACGGCGATCGTGGACGAGGACGCGGACGATGACGAGGAGGAGGAAGAGGAAGAGGAAGAAGCGGCGGAGGAAGAGGAAGAAGAGATCTAGCGCGGCGAAGCCGCGCGAAAGGACCCTCGAGCAAATGTCACGGGGTACGGTGACTGCGGCAGCTGGCTTCGCAGGAGACGGCGAGAGCGCAGGGGTTCACGAACTACCGTTCACACAATATCGGCAATAGCCGATATTGTGTGAGGGCAGATCAGGCCACCGCTCTTGCGCGTGCCCGTCACGGGGTGCGTGCGGGAGAGGAAAGTCCGGGCTCCACAGAGCGGAACGCCGGGCAACGCCCGGGACCCGCACGCGAGCCGTGGCTCGGCGCGCGGGGACAGAGAGTGCCACAGAAAACAGACCTCCTCATCGAGCCCCTCGGGGCGCGTGAGAGCGGGCCTCCCCTCTGCCACCAGGAGTGGCCGGGAGACACGCGAGGGAAGGGTGAAAAGGCGGGGCAAGAGCCCACCGCCCTCCCGGCGACGGGAGGGGCACGGCAAACCTCGTTCGGAGCAAAGCCAAGCAGCAGGGGGCTGCTCGCCGGCCGGTTGCGCAAGCGCCGGCACCCTGCGGGTAGGCTGCACGAGGGCACGGGAGACCGCGGCCCCGAGAGAGATGGTGGTCCTCGACAGAACCCGGCTTATCGATCTGCCCTTTTTTCTGGTATGAAGATGTGACATGAAATATGACCACTACCGGTCCGGCCAGCGGAGAAAGCGGGTGCGCGCTGTTCTCATCCCGTTGTTCTCCGTGCTGGGTGCCCTTCTTGTAACGGCATTCTTCGTCTTCAACGGGCCGGCCCGATTTCTCGGAACCGCCGGGCCTCGCAAGGCACCAGGCAGGCTGCCGGATCTCTTCCGGGCAGAGAAGTACGACGAGGTCATAGCCGCAACAGACGTGATCCTTGCGGGCGATCCTCTCAACGCTGTCGCCCTTTCCTACCGGGGGTTTGCCAGCTTTTACAAGTCCGCATCGCAGAACGCAGCCGATGAACGGATGCCCTACCTCGACCAGGCCGTCGTCTCGCTGAGGCGGGCAAAGCTTGCAGGAACGCCGTTTCCCGGTGAAACTGACTACGTCCTCGGCAAGGCGTATTTCAACAAGGGGAAGTACTACTACGACCTGGCCATTTCCAGCATCGAAAGCTCCGTGGCCAAGGGGTACGTGCAGAAGGACTCGTACGAGTACATCGGGCAGTCCTACAGTCAGCTCGGTGACTACCAGAAGGCGCTGGACAACTTTCTCCTGGCCGTGAAAGACGACCCTGGTGACCTGCTGCTCTTGACAATCGGGCAAACTTATTACCAGATGAAGCGTACAAGCGACGCCGTCGATTACCTCCTGCGGACCCTCAACAAGACCGAAGACAAGGACATCGAGGAGCGGACGCGTTTCCTCCTCGGCGGGATCTACCTGGACACGGGAGAGCTGTTCAAGGCTGAAGAGCAGTTCGCCGCCATCGTGAAGATCGACTCCCGGTCCGCCGACGCGCACTACGACCTGGGCGAGGTGTATGCGAAAATGAATGACCCGGTGAAGGCGCGCGCCGAGTGGCGCAACGCGCTCATCATCGACCCGTCGCACTACGGAGCAAAGCTCCGTTACTACGGCGGCCGAAAATAGCAGTATCCGCGGCGACGAATCCGCGGCGTACCGCGGCGACGAATCCGCGGCGTACCGCGGCGACCAATCCGCGGCGTACCGCGGCGACGAATCCGCGGCGTACCGCGGCGTGCTGAAAGGAAGGGATCCCGAATGGCCTGGGACAGGATGTTTGAAGCGTTTTCAACGGATCTCGGGATAGACCTCGGGACATGCAGCACCCTCGTGCACGTCCGTGGCAAGGGCATCGTGCTTTGCGAGCCTTCCGTCGTGGCCATGGAGCGCGGGACCAAGAAGGTTCTGGCGGTGGGCACCGAGGCCAAGAAGATGCTGTGGAAGACCCCGGGCGACATCGTGGCCCTTCGCCCGATGCGGGACGGGGTCATCGCGGACTTCGAGGCCACGGAGAAGATGCTGCGGTATTTCATCGAGAAGGTCATCTCGCGGCGCTGGTTCGTGAAACCCCGCATGGTCATCGGCGTTCCCACCTGCATCACGGAAGTGGAAAAGCGCGCCGTCCGCGACTCCGCGGAGCAGGCAGGGGCCCGCGACGTGTACCTGATCCAGGAGTCCATGGCCGCGGCCATCGGGGCGAACATTCCAATCCTGGAGCCGGCAGGCCACATGATCTGCGACATCGGCGGGGGAACAACCGAGATATCGGTGATATCCCTGGGCGGCATGGTGGTGACCAATGCCATCCGCGTTGGAGGGGACGAGTTCGACGAAGCCATCATCAAGCACGTCCGCAACGTTCACAACCTGATCATCGGGGAGGCGACGGCCGAAAACGTGAAGATCACGATCGGCAACGCATCACCCGACAAGAAGATCGAAAAGATCGAGATCAAGGGGACGGACGCCATCACCGGACTTCCGCGCAAGCTCGAGATGGACTCAGTCGAAGTGCGGGAGGCCCTCCAGGAGCCCACCAACACGGTCATAGAAGAGATCAAGAAGACCCTGGGCCAGACTCCACCCGAGCTCGCCGCCGACATCGTCGAGCGCGGGATCGTGATGACCGGCGGCGGATCGCTGCTGAAGGGATTTCCCGAAGCTCATCGCGAAGGAAACCGGAGTTCCCGTGATCCTGGCCGAGAGCCCGCTGCTGTGCGTGGCGCTGGGGGCCGGCAAGTTCCTCGAAAGCCTGATCAAGGAAAAGAACGCCAAGTACTTCAACGTGAAGACCTGACTCCATGCCCGGACTCTTCGAAGGCTTTTTCGCGGCGGCACCGGAAGGGAGCCACCCTTGCGACGCTGGTTCTCGTTTCGCTGGTCTGCCTGATGATCTCCAATCGCAGCGTCGTCATCAAGCCGAAGGAGATCGGTCTTTCCGTGGCGGGATTTTTCCAGAAGGGATTCACGGGATTCTTTACGTGGTTCGGTGACACCGCGGGGTCCATCGGCCAGCTGCGGGCCGCCCGGGAGGAGCTGGCCGCGGCGCGCGCGCGGCTGGAGGAAATGGACCAGGCCACCCGTGAAGTGCTCGAGCTGCGACGCCAGAACGCGGCCCTGCTGGAGCAGCTCAATTTCGCCCAGACCCTTTCACCCGACCACATCGCGGCAGAAGTCATTGCGCGGGACACCGACAACCTCTTCTCGACAATCACGATCAACAAGGGTTCACGCCACGGGGTGAAGAAAGGGATGCCGGTTGTCGCCTGGCAGGGAGACATCGAGGGACTCGTCGGCAAGGTTGTGCTCGTCGGACCGGGCTCGTCCCAGGTGCTCCCGCTCTACGATCCCCAGTGCATCGTGTCGGCCCGCGTAGATACCACCCGGGACGAGGGACTCGTGGCAGGGCAGGGCAAGGACCGCGGCACCATCGTGATGAACTACGTCAAGAAGATCGCCAAGGACAAGATCGGCTACGGTGATCTGGTGGTGAGCTCGGGGCTCGGCGGCGTGTATCCCAAGGGAATCAACATCGGCCGAATCCGCGACATCACCGCGCCCGCGTACGAGACCTCCCTCGTCCTGCAGGTGCAGCCCATCATCGATTTCGACAGGCTGGAGTACCTCATGCTGGTCGGCCCCGAGGTCGAGTCACCCGCCCCGGCGGCCGCCAGCGCCTCCGCAGCGGCTCCCGCACGGCCCGTGGCACCCCCGGTGAAGCCGTGAGCCCGCAGGAGGCCATGACATGAATCGCGACCTGCGGACAATCATTGCCACGATCAGTTGCCCTGGTGCTCTGCATACTCCTGCAGAGCACCATCCTCGGTCGAGTGGCCATCCGGGGTGTTCGACCCGACCTCGCCATGCTCGTCCTCGTATTCGTGTCTCTCCGGCGGGGCCCGATGGTGGGCCAGGTATCGGGATTCGCCTCCGGCTTCCTCGAGGACCTGATGAACGTTTCACCCCTCGGGTTCCATTCCCTGCTGCGTACCGTCATCGGCTACCTGTCCGGATTGCTCTCCGGGCAACGTCTTCATCGACCCCTTCCTGATGCCCATCATCCTCGCGGTGGTTGCCACCATCCTGAAGGGTATCCTTTCCGGCATCGTCTCCGCGCTTTTCGGCATCGAATCCTCCGGGTTCATCACCTTCACCGGACGTCTCTGGATCGAGGTCGGCTACAACGGGATTGTCGCCCCGTTCCTGTTCGCCCTGCTGAACCTCTTCAAGGTTTTCAAGCATACGGACAAAGAGGGCGCGTGATGGAATACGGCGAACGCCAGCAGAAGAGGCGATTCGTTGTCCTGACGGCGATCTTCTCCACTGCAATCGGGCTGATCACGCTGTACCTTTTCTGGCTGCAGATCGTGAAGGGCGGCGAGTTCACGCAGCGCGCGCGCGACGTCTCCGAACGCGAGACGCCGCTGACGGCGCAGCGCGGTGAGATCTTCGACCGCCGGGGTGATGACCCGCTGGTGTTCAACGTTGACTCCTTCTCGGTCGACGTGGCCCCCGGGGAGGTGCCCTCCTCCCAGCTCCCGGGCCTGTTCTCGCGCCTCTCCCGCGCGCTGTCGATGCCCGTCGGGGACATCGAACAGAAGGTGCCTCCAAAGACGTGGCGGCAGTTCCAGCCCATCGAGGTGAAAGGCGGTGTGACGCTGCAGTCCATTGCGGCCATCGCCGAGCGGCTGGAGGAGTTTCACGGCGTGAGCTGGCACAACAAGCCCATCCGCAGCTACGTGGAATCAGGGACCCTCGCGCATGTCATCGGCTACGTGGGAGACATCACCCGCGACGAGCTGCAGGTTCTCTACAACAAGAACTACGCCTCCGGCGCGTCGCTGGGGAAGTCGGGAGTGGAAAAACAGTACGATGACATCCTCCGCGGCAGGGACGGGAAACGTTTCCGGATCGTCGACGTGAAAGAGCAGGGCGTGTCCGGCGCAGAGGACAAGATCGAGCCCCCGACTCCCGGGCAGAACGTCGTGCTCACGATCGACCGCCGGATCCAGCGGCTTGCCGAGCAGGCCCTGGGGCCCCGCAACGGCTCCGTGGTCGTGCTGAAGCCCTCGACGGGAGAGGTCCTTGCGCTGGTGAGCTACCCCACCTTTGACCCCAACCGCTTCTTTGCCGCTGACGGGGCCTCCTACTTCAACAAACTTTCCCTCGATTCATCATCCCCATTCATCGATCGGGCAATCCAGTCCGCCTATCCGCCCGGATCCACCTTCAAGATCATCATGACCACGGGAATCGTGGATGACGGCACCATTCCCCTTACCCAGGCGGTGCTGTGCACGGGCAAGATCGAGTTCGGCGACAGGATCTTCAACTGCTGGCAGAAAACGGGGCACGGGTACGAGGACCTTCTCGGCGGGCTGGCCCAGTCCTGCGACGTGTACTTCTGGACCATGGGAAACAGGCTCGGGCCTGACAAGATCCTGGCATACGCGCGCGATGCCGGAGTTGGTTCGCTCACCGGGATCGACCTGCCGGGGGAAACGCCCGGGCTTCTCCCCACGCCGGAGTGGAAGGAAAAGGTGAAGCACAAGCCGTGGGTCGGCGGTGACACGCTCAACATTTCCATCGGGCAGGGTGACGTGACGATGACGCCGCTGCAGCTCGCCGATTCCGTGGCAATGGTGGTCAACGAGGGAGTAGTGTACCGCCCGCACCTCCTGCTGCGAACCGTCGATCCGCGCACCGGGCAGGTAATCTCTGAAACCAGGCCGGAAGTGCTCCACGAGTCTCCCGTCAGCAGGCAGACTTTCCTGACGGTGCAGCAGGCCATGCGCGGGGTCATCACCAAGGGGACCGCGGGTCCCGTCATCACGACAAAGGCCGTCGACATCGCGGGCAAGACGGGAACCGCCCAGGTCGTGGCGGGCGTGGAGACAAAGTCGTGGCATTCCTGGTTTGCCGCGTATGGTCCCTACGAGACGCCAAATCCCGACGACAGGGTCGTCGTGGTCGTGCATGGTGGAGGCGTCCGACAACTGGGAATGGTGGGCGCCGAAGGCGGCCAACATCATTTTCCAGGGCATTTTCGCGCAGCAGACCTACGAAGAGGCGCTTGCAACGCTCAAGCCCTGGTACGCGCCGGTTGTCGGGAGGATAGATTGAGGAAGTTCACGCTCGCCTCCTTCGACCTCGTTCTTTTCGGGGCGACCTTCATCCTTCTCGGGATCGGAATCCTGTTCATCTATTCCAGCGGAATCAACGCGAACGGCGTCCAGGTGTCTGCGGAGTTCCTCCGCCAGATCGTCTGGTCCTTGTCCGGAATTGCGCTTCTCGTGTTCTTCGCTTTCCTGAGCTACTCGACCCTGCGGATGTTCTCCCTGTATATCTACGCAGGCGTGCTGTTCCTTCTCCTTCTGACACTGGTCATCGGACGGCAGGTCAACGGCGCGAGGTCCTGGCTGGGGTTCTCCGAGATCGGCATCCAGCCCGCCGAGTTCATGAAGATTGCCACGATCCTGTTCCTGGGCACCTACTTCGCCGGCATCGGCAACGGGATCCGCGAGCTGCCCCGGTTCCTTCTGGGCCTGGTGATCGTCCTGGTGCCCATTGCGCTCATCCTTCTGCAGCCGGACATGGGGGAAGCCCTGGCTTTTTTTCCCATCTTCCTCCTGATGGGCTTTATCGCGGGCGCACAGGTCCGCCACTTGATGTTCATCCTGCTCGCGGGCGTGCTTGCCTTTGTCTTCGCCGCCATCCCGACCCTGCATTCGCGTTCCGGACCAGGCGGCCCGTCATTTTTCGGCCTGCTCTCCGATCCGGACATCATGAAGTACCTGCTGCTCTCGGCCGCCGTGGTTGCAGGCCTGGCAATGGTGGGCTGGAGGTCATTCCGACAGCGCTACTTTTTCTGGATCTCCTGGACAGGTGCGCTGCTGCTTGCGGCGGGTCTTCTTTCCGTATCGCTGCGCATAGTCCTGAAGGACTACCAGATCATGCGGCTGGTGATCTTCGTCAACCCGCACATCGATCCGCAAGGAGCGGGCTGGAACATCATCCAGTCGGTCACCGCAATCGGTTCCGGCGGGCTCCACGGGAAGGGCTGGCTTCACGGCACGCAGAGCCATTACCAGTTCCTGCCCCAGCAGAGCACCGACTTCATTTTCTCCATCCTGGCCGAAGAGTGGGGCTTCCTCGGCGCCGTGCTGGTTTTCGGACTGTTCCTCGTGATTCTCCTCCGCGGGATCAGCATTGTCTGGGCCTCGCGCGAGGACTATGCAATGCTCCTCGGCACAGGAATCCTCTCGATGATCTTTTTCCATGCGATGGTCAACATCGGCATGGCGATGGGCATCATGCCCGTGACCGGCATACCGCTGATGTTCCTTTCCTACGGCGGTTCCTCCCTCTGGGCCGGTCTCATCGGCGTTGGCGTTCTCATGAACATCAGCAGACGCAGGCTTCGGTACTGACATGGCAGCCATCCCGGGGGACCTCGCGGTTCTCCTGCGCGGCGTGGAGAAGCCCGGCCGGTATGTCGGAGGGGAATTCGGCGCGGTCCTGAAGCCGGATGCCGTCCTGCGCGTTGTCCTGTCATATCCGGACCTCTACGAAATCGGGATGTCCAACTCGGCGGTCCGCATCCTGTACAACCTTTTGAACGCCCTGCCCGATGTGGCCTGCGAACGTGTGTTCGCTCCGGCTCCCGATTTCGAAGCAGCGTTGAAGAAGGCGGGAATGCCGCTGCGGTCACTCGAATCCGGCCGTCCGCTCTCGCTGTTCGACTTTGTCGGTTTCTCTTTCGGCTACGAGCTCACCCTGACGAACCTCCTGGCGATTCTCGAGACGGGAGGCGTTTCCCTGGAGTCTTCGACGCGCGGCCGGGCGGAGCCGATCGTGATCGTCGGTGGCCCGGCGGCAACCAACCCGGTGCCCCTCGGAGCCTTTGCGGACGCCGTGTTCATCGGGGAGGCGGAGGGATGGATCGGAGGAACTTTCTCCGCCCTGGCGTCCATGAAGCGGCATGGCGCGGAAAGGGCGGACCTGCTTGCTCATCTGCATGCGCTGCCGAGCATCTGGCACCCCGGAAAGGAAGCTGTTCGACGTGCCTTCTGGCGGGGTTTTGCCTCGTGTGCCGCGGAGACGATGTCTCCTGTTCCCAACATGCGCATCGTCCAGGACCACGGCACCGTGGAGATCATGCGGGGCTGTCCCAACGCCTGCCGGTTCTGCCACGCCACCGTGCTCTATCGCCCGGGGAGGCTGAAGCAGCTTCAACATATCGAGAGCGAAGTACGATCCCTTGTCGAGCGTGCCGGCTACCGCCAGATCACCCTCTCGTCGCTGTCTTCCGGAGATTTTCGGGGGCTTCACGGGCTCGTGCGCGACCTGAACAGGCGCTATTCCCCACGCAAGGTATCCTTCTCACTTCCCTCTCTTCGCGTTGATTCCCTTGCCCTCGGCCTCTTGAAGGAATTATCCGAAGTGAGAAAGAGCGGCCTGACGTTTGCCGTGGAGACGGCAACCCCGGAATGGCAGCGCGAGGTGCGAAAGATCGTCGAGCCGGAGAAGGTTATCGGCATCCTCAACGAAGCGACGGACGCAGGGGTGGAAGACGGCGAAGTTCTACTTCATGGTTGGGCTGCCGCCGTCATTCGACAACGACGAGGCCACACCTATCGTGGAGTTCCTGCGCGAAGTCAGTGCAGCAACCGGCATGAGCCTGAACGTCAATGTCGCCCCCTTCATTCCGAAACCACACACCCCCTGGCAGCGTGCGGCGCAGCTGGCGGAAGGGCCGGCCATGGAAAGGATCCAGGCTGTCAGGAAGAGCCTTCCGGGAGGCCGATTCAAGATCGGCTGGCACGCGCCCATACTTTCACTGCTCGAAGGCATAGTCTCGCGCGGCGACGAAAGGGCAGGGCGGCTTGTGCTTGAAGCGTTCCGGCGCGGCGCGCGTCTCGATGCCTGGGAAGAGCACGTCAACCTTGGCCTGTGGCGGCAGGTCATCGCGGACGCGGATTGGGACGTCCTCGGGGAAGCATGCAGGAGCCGATCGGCCCTGGAAGCCCTGCCCTGGGACGGCATCCTTCTGTCCCTTTCATCAAGTGAGATCGCGGACGGGCTCCCGGACCTGCCCGGCACCGGTGAGCACGTTCCCCTGCCAGGGACGGAGGCAAACCCTGGTCCGTCAAGCCCGGCACCCTTCAGCCCGTGGCAGCGGCTCCTATTCTCTTTCTCAAAGACCGGAACAGCCGACTTCATATCGCACCTCGACCTGATGACCATCTTTGAACGGGCGCTGGCGCGTGCAGGCTACCTGCCCCGTTTTACGGAGGGCTTCAATCCGAAGCCGCGCCTGGAGTTCGCCAACCCTTTGAGCCTCGGCCTGTCGTCGAATGACGAAATCGCCAGTATCGATCTTCACGACTTCGATACGCCCGAGAGCTTTGTCGAGCGCATGAACCGCAGCCTCCGGAAGGGCTCCGCGTGCATCGTGCTGGCGCGGCGGCAGACATCGGCCCTGCCCGCAGGCGGTCTCTCATGTCGCTGTACTGGGGAGCGGACTTCCAAGTGACGGACACGGCAGGGGCGAGCACAGTCCTGCGGCTGCCGGCAACGGGGATGTCCATCAAGAAAACCATGCAGGCCGACGGGACGTGGGCTGCCAGCTCAGCCCGCAGACTGGCCACCTGGGCGACGGGAAGCAACCAGCAGCCGATCAGTTATTTTGACGCGCTTTGCGGGGCTCCGCCGGACACCTCGGCATCGCCGAAGGCGGATTCTTCAGCCTTGACCTGATTCCACAGCGCATCCATTCGTTCAAGGCCTGCCTCAGCCGGAGTCGTACCTTCCGCGATGAGCCTCCGCTCCATCTCGCGGAAGCGGCGCTCGAACTTCACGTTCGTGCGGTGAAGGGCAAGCGCCGCGTCCACGTGAAGGGTTCGCGCGAGGTTGACCACGGAGAAGAGAATGTCGCCGATCTCCTCCTCCGTCCGCTCGTGTGAGCCGCCCTGCGCGGCGTCTCGCAGCTCACCGAGCTCCTCGTCGATCTTTCCCACACCGGCTCTGGGCTCCTCCAGTCGAATCCCACCCTGGCTGCCTTGCTCTGCAGCTTGGCTGCCCTTTCGAGGGTAGGAAACGAAACCGGCACGCCGTCCAGGGATGAGGCGAGCGCGGCAGGCTCCCCGCGGCCTGCCTTCTCCCGTGCCTTGATTGCATCCCACTGCACGAGGACCTGCTCCGCGGTTCCCCCGACGGCACCGGCGAACACGTGCGGGTGGCGCCTCACCAGCTTGTCGGAAATCCGGGCGAGAGCCGACTCAACGGTAAAAACGCCCTCCTGCTCTTTCATCCATGCCATCATCGTGACCAGCAGGTAGAGGTCACCGAGCTCCTCCTCCATGTTGGGGTCGTCGGCGGCGTCGATTGCGCTCACGCACTCCCACGCTTCCTCGATGAGCGCGGCGCGCAGGGTGCGCGGGCTTTGTTCGCGATCCCAGGGGCAACCATCGGGACCCGGAGGCTCTGGATTATCGAAAAAAGGCGCGCAAACGCGCCGGCTGCATCTGGCATGAGGGCCAGTGAACCCGAGCATGGTGGAGGTGTCAAGCCCGGCGTGCCTCCCGGCGCCGGCGCGGCCGGTTCCGGGAATCAGGTGGAGGAAGCCAGGGTCTTCAATCGTGCGGCAAGCTCCTCGGGGGATTTCGCGGAGAGGGCCTGGTCGTTCACGCTGACGTTCGGGGCCTCGGAGCACGGCGCCCCGACAGGGAACCATTTCAAGGCTGAACATCCCGTCCGGCGTCGTTTCACCGTCCGTGATATGAAGCTCCCGCGCGACGATCTCGCGAAGCTCATCTGATCCCTTCCGCGAACACGTTTCGCCGCGGCACACGCTGATGCGGAACCGGGCCGGAGGTTCTGTGCGGAAAAGCGGGTAGAACGCGGCCGCCTCGACCACCTGCTCCCGCGTGATGTTGAGGTAGTCCGCAATATGGCCGATCGGATTCCCGCGAGATGTAGCCGAACGCTTTCTGCGCTTCCTCGAGGATCTGGACAAGAAACTCCCGTTTGGGCTGGCTGCGGGCGAAGATCTCGATGAGCTTCTGCGGCGGGTTCTCACGGACCTCGGTCGTTGCCGCGGGGGAATCCTCCTTTTTCCTCCGCTTCAGATAATGCGAGAGGATGGCGAGGCCCAGGGCGATGTTTTCGTGGCGAATGATCACGTCCGAGGGCACCGTGAGCTGTGTCGGGGAAAAGTTCCAGATGGCCTTGATCCCGAGGGACACGATGCGCCCGGCAACGCTCTGGGCGGCGTCCTTCGGCACGCATAGAATCGCGATGCCCACGTCGAAGCTCCGTACGACCCTCTGGAGGGATTCCATCGGCAGGATGGTGAAGCTGCCCAGGACGCTGCCGGTTCGCGCCGGGTCGTTGTCGAAAATCGCAACCAGCCGAAGCCCGTATTCCGCCAGGCCGGGGTACTGGCTGAGGGCGGAGCCGAGCCGGCCGGCGCCGATGAGGATGGCGGTGTTTTCGTAGTTGATCCCGAGGAACTCCTCGATGGCTTTCTTCAGCCCGAGGATGGAGTATCCGGCTTTTGGCTTTCCCTTGTAGCCGATCAGGGAGACATCCTTGCGGACCTGCGTGTCGTCGATGCGGAAGAACTGCGCCAGATGCCGGGAGGACACGTAGGCCTCACTGCGGGCCTGCATCTCGGCCAGGATCTGGTGGTAGAGCGGAATCCGCCGCAGCGTCTGTTCGGGAATGGGATGCTCGGCTGACTCGAGTGGGTCTCTCCCGTTCACGTTCGGGCTACTTCGGCATGGCTGACTGTGACTGCTCCTCCAGCAAGATGGTCCGCTGGACGGTACGGATGTCTTCCACCGCCGGAAGGTAGGTGGGGTCGACCTTCAGCACTTCCTTCCACAGGTCGAGGGCCTTCTCGTAGTTGCCGTTGGCAAACTCCTCGATGCCCTGCAGGTACAGGGCATCAGCCTTCTGGGCGCGCGCGGCACGGCCTGAGTCACCGAGGTCGAACTTTGCCTCGACGCTGAACTTGTCCAGCGGGTTCAGCGATCCGCTCAGGTCGAGGTTGTAGTTCATGTTCAAAGCCATGGTTCCCAGGGTGAGGTTCGCGCCGACGCTTACGCGCGGGTTGTCAGCCTTCATCAGGACTCCTCCCTGGACAGAAAGGAAGCTCCGTCACCAGCGACAGTCGTGCCTGCCGCAACATTCCAGACTTCGGCGGGAGGCTGCCCGGGAAAGCTGAAGGGTAGTTGAAATCAACGGCAACCGTCCAGGGACGGAGCGGCGACCAGGCAAGCCCGGCGGTTGCTATCTGCGGCAGGGATTCGTCGGCAAGAGTGGAGATACCGAGGTTCTTCACCACGAGAGCAACGGAAAAGTTCTTCGACTGCGAATGGTAGAACTTCAGAAAATTGAAGCTGGTCTGTGCTCCCAGATCGCCCATGAAGGCCAGTGCGGACTGGTTGTAGACAGACAGCGACGCTATATCGGGGATGTCTCGGTAGGCGACCTTGAAGTTGGCCCCCACGGCAATTCCGGAGAAGTAATAGTCCGAGAGGAAATTGTAGGACACGTTGAGGGTGCCGATTGTCTCACTGATATAGTTGTTGGCCACCGCGGCTCCCCAGCCGTTGTACGCGGTGAAGGGCACGTAGAGAAACTTGCCGCCGAACCCGATGCCCAGGTTGTCGAACCGCATCGTGTAGACGGCCGCCTCCAGGTTCGAGTCCGCGATCCAGGCGTGATGATACAATGCGAGCTCCGACATCGGAAGGAGAGAGCTGCCGGCAGGATTGTACTCGATGTATTCCGCGTCGCGGGACATGGCGGTGTACGCGGTGCCCATGCCCTCCGCAATTCCGCCCATCGGCACAAGCAGGGTGGGAAAGGACCGCAATCCCGTGTTGCTGTCCGCGAAGGATCGCAGAAGGTCCGTCCACCCCGCGTACAGATCTGCCCCCTGTGACCACACGGCCATGCGGCTGAATGCGAGAACGAACAGGATGACGGCAGCCTTTCTGATACCCATATTCATCTCTGAGTATACATCGGTGCCGGCGCTAATTCCATAGAGATGCGGGTGCCGGGAGCCTCGCGGGCTATGCTATTAGTAGTGACCTGCCCGGGTATTTCGCCGATAATGAGAGATGTGGGGTTCTGTGCCGACGCATAGCCTGAAAGCCCGCGCGCTCATACTTTGTCTCGCGTTTTTCGTCCCCGGAACGGCGATTTTGCATGCCGGGGGGCAGGCGGAACCGCGCCTTGCGGACGTTCAGCGCCTCATGCAGCAAAAGGACTATGCGTCGGCACTGAAGCTGCTGGCAACGATCCAGCGCAACGATCCGAACATGAGGGACGAAACGAGCCGGATCATGCTGGAGATAATGGCAGTGACCCAACAGTTCAATGCCGTCCTGGAAGACCTCAACAAGGCTATCGAGGCCGGAGATGAACAGAAGACGGCTGATCTCGTCCTGGATCTCCAAAATATAGATCCCTACCGGGCCGCCGGTCTCAAGGGACAGGCCCAGCTCCTCGTTGGATTCCAAAGGCTGATGAACAAGGCCCAGGCCCTCCTGCGCGAGGGAAAGACCGGCGAAGCGCTGTCTACCTACCTCCTCCCGTTTGTTGATCCGGGCAAGGCAGGGCTGACACTTCCGCAAGCCCCGTTCGAAGCAGCAGGATACGGCACTATTATTACTTCAGGCGTCAGAAAAGTCAGGGCCGGAATCGTTGCTCTGTCGGAGCAGGAAGTGAAGGCGGCGCCAGGAGTGCCCGGGATCCTTCCAGCCGTGAAGGCATTGATCAAACGCCCGCCACCGGCGGATGCCACCTCGGAGAATCCCCTTGCGGCGGCGCAATTCGACATTCTCACAGCGCCGTTGCTGAGGGCGGCCGCGGACGAAGGAACCGTCCGCACGGGGGCCGCTTTCCTGGCCGGGATAAACCGCACCATCCAGCATGGTTCCGACAGAAACAGGCTGGACCCTTACATCCGCTACCTCGTGTGGCTCTGGTTGGGCCGGGACAACGTCTCCGAAGGAGTGGCCTACGCGCTGCGGCAGCTTTGGACGGACCCAGCCCAGTCGACTTCCGATGCCGTCGCCGATGGTGTTGCTGCCGCATTCGAGTCGGCGCGTTCCCGCTACGAGTCGGGGGACCTCGCCGCCGCAGACGCCGCATTCCAGGACGTGCCTGTGATGAGCATCCTGGCCGTCAAAGCCGTTGCGCTGGCTTCCGCCCGATTCGAGATTGGAGGCGAAGCCGGGTGGCAGGTCTCGGACTCGGAAGCCGCGGCGCTCAAGACGGGGGTTGCACGGGCTCTGACAGCGCAGGAATATGCCGCCGAGGCATTGGGATATCGGCTTCTCATCTCCTACCGGAAGGACCTCGGCGCGATGCCCGCCACCGCCGGTGGAACTGGCGCCGGCCTTCCCCCCCCGTCGGGCAGGCAGCCTCAAAGCCCTGCAGAGGAAGCGGCCGTGCTTGTGGCGGCGCGAGCGGCCTTGAGCACTCGCTTGGGCCAGGCTCGATTCCAGGATTCAGAATGGAGCGCTCGCAGCAAGACCTGGGAAACGAAGGCGGAGGTTGTCGACGGTGTGGCTCCCCTTGTCGAGTCCTCCCGGCACCTGGCTGAGCTGTTCCGGAAGTTCGCCGATGAAGACCTGAGGTCGCGCGATCTTGCCTATGCAATCCGCATCGCGGCGCTCGCCGGGGCCGATTTCGCCAAACGCCTGGATTCGGCGGAGGTCCTGCGGACAAGGGCACAAGATCTGAAGGATGGGACAGTCAACGGCCGGCCGCCTGCGTCTACCGGCCTGGCAGTGAAACATCCCGACCAGGCACTGCAGGCCCTCTCCACAGCCGGCGGCATCCTTGATTCCCTTGTCTCCGACATCCAGGCCCAGGGGCAGCAGCGGCAGGCTGACGCGGACTACGTGAAGTCCAACCCGGCCTTTGTCGCGCTTTTCGACGGGACCCCGGGGAAGCCGGGCTACGACGCGATTCTTCAGACCGCGCTGTCCGAGAAAACACAAAACGAAATTATCGCGGCTTCAGCGCAGCGCTCGGTCGACGAAGCCGCGATTTCCAGCCGGGAGGGGGACAACAATTTTGCCCAGGCCCTCGCAGCGCTTAACAAGGGCGATCCTGACGGGGCGGCGAGCTACCTGGAGCAGGCAACCGCCGCGTACCTGAAGTCGCTGACAGAGGAATATACGGACCACGCCGCCGCGCAGACAACCCGGGGTGCCGATGAAATCAACAACCGGATCGTAGGCCTCCAGAACACGATCTCGGTGGCAAATGCGCAGAAGGCGATCACGGTGATCAACAGGCTCATCACGGCAAAAGATTTCCTGGGGGCAAGCGACTCGCTGGACGCGGCGTTGCGCGCCTGGAATCAGAACCAGGACACCACCTATCCGCCCTTCGAGAACCTGCGCCTCACCATCCAGGCGGCGGTCGAGCTCAGCCAGGGCAGGGAGATCTCGCGTCTCGATCCGAAAGCCGACGTCGTGAATGCCTTCATCAAGAACGCGCAGGACAACCTGGCCGCCGGGAAGCTCGCGGACGCAACGCAGAATGTGAAGGACGCCCTGGCGGTTGCGCCGAACTACGGCACTGCCAAGGTGCTGCAGCTCATGATCAAGAAGCAGACGGATCCCGCCGGGTTCCAGAGGGACGCAACCGCGCAGATCGCCACCTATATGTCCATGGGCGCGGACACGAACAATCTTCAGGGGCAGAAGACAGCGTACCTCGCCCTGCTGGATTATTCGAAGCTCGACCCGAAATTCGCGGCGCAGACCCGTGCAGCGATCCAGGAGCTGGAATACAACCTCGGCCTTGCCAGGAGGCCCGCCACTGCGCAGCAGATCGCCGAGGCGAATGCGCTGATCCAGCAGGCAAACCTGGTCCAGCAGCAGGGGACGCAGGAGGCGTATCAGAATGCACTTGAACTCTTGAAGCAGGCTCTCAAGGTCAATCCGGACAGCACTGACGCGGTTCGGCTCGACGGGTTGATCCGCACCAAGATGGGAAGCAGCGCTCTGGCTGCTCTTTCGGCTGTCGACACGCAGTCGTACAACCAGGCCTACAGCCTCTTCCTCTCGGGCGCATACCAGGACGCATATGACAAGGTAATGGCCATCTGGGGAGACTCCCGGTCGCCTCGGAACAAGACGTACGGGCCCCTCCTGAGGCTCAAGAAGCGTCTCGAGGTCCAGCTGAACCTCTCATGAACATGCGCCGAACGATCTTCAGTGCGGTCATTATCCTGACGACGTTTCTCGCCGCGGTTGCGCCGGGATTCGGCCAGTCCCTGTACTGGGAAAACCCGCGAGTGTTCGTGCCGCAGGGGATCTCTTCGAGCAGCTCGGTGTCCGGCTCTTCGCTCATGGCTCTTGCGTGGCAGGAGATGCGGCCCCGCTCGCCGACCGATCGGACCAGTGGAGACATTTTCCTTTCGATCGCCGTTTCCGGTGACGGCATCACGTGGACCACGCATGCCCGCTTCTTCGGGCCGATCCACTACACGGGGGTGAGCGAGGGGAGCGAGCCCCGCGTGTATTCCGTCGTGATGGACCAGACCGACAGGATCCTGGTGGCCGTTGCGGCCTCGGACAGGGAAACGGTGATCCTGCAGTCCACGGACCAGGGCAGCGAGCTTCCAGCAGGTCCAGCGGCTTTCCGCCCGTGCATCCATCGGCGTGCCGAACCTCTCCGCGACGAACGGCGGTGGTTTCCTCCTCCTGATGTCCCAGGGGTCGACGAACGCCGCCCTCGCGATGGGTTCAGTCACCCTCGCGTACAGCCATTCACGTGATGGCCGAACGTGGTCGGAGCTGGCGCTGTTCGTTACTGCCTCCGACAACCTCGGAACGCCGCAGCTGCAGCCTTCGCATGCCACCTTCCAGGGACGTGAATACGTGGTATTTGAATCACTCACGGTCCGGCCCGAACCTGACCAGCACCTGGCAGCTGTTCGTCAAGAAGAGCGCGGACGGGGGTATCACCTGGGACACGGCGATTCCCCTGACATCAGAGAAAGTCCTCGTTGGCGGGCGGCAGGTCTTCGGCGCCGACCCCCTTGGCTTCGACAACGAGAGGCCGAGGATCGCCGCGCTGGGAAACGAGCTGGGCCTCGTCTGGGAGCGGTCGGTGTTCGGATCCAGCCAGCCGCAGATCTGGTCAGCGCGCCTGGATCCGAACGCGGCTCTCACAGGAACCCCCGAGATAGTGGCTTCGGACACTCCGTCACGCTTTGCGCACGTGCTGATGCTGAAGGGCCAGGAATATATCCTGTATGCGGATGGTTCGAAGGGGACCTCGCGAATCACCCTTGCACAGAAGGGAAGAACCTGGCAGACGCAGCTGCTGCAGAACACTGATGTCCTGAACGCCGTTTTTCCGCACGCGGTGCAGTTCAAGAACTCGCTTTTCATCTTCTGGGAAAACCAGGCTGCGTCCGGCGGTGTTTCTTCGCTCATCCAGCTCCGGCCGCTCACATCGGTGGGCATCCCGATCGTGAAGCCGGTCGATTTCACGCCCGGCCAGCCCGCGCAAAAGACAGTGTCACGGTCAGCTGGACCGAGCCGCAGCCGCCCGACCCGTCGGGCATCCGGGAATACCGCTACAACTGGACGTACAGCGATGGCGTCACCACCGTGGAGGAGGAGACGCAGAAGATTTCCGGACTTGGCCCGGGAGAAAAGACCCTGTTTTCAACGAGGAAGGTGGATCGGGACGGGACCTGGACGTTTTCGGTGACAGCTGAGGACCTGGCAGGGAACGTCTCACCGGTCGGCCGCCAGCGTGTCTTTCATTCGGGATGCGACACCTCCAGGCGCAGTCAGCTTCGAAGTGCTGCGGCCGGATGGATCCCTTCTTCTCTCGGCTCCTCCGGCAGCGCCGGACCGGCGGGATGTGCATTCGCACCTGTATTGACACGAACACCTTCACCCTGCGCTGGGTACCGGCCGGCAACAAGCCCGTCGTCGGGTACACCTACAACCTCCAGCCGGGATGGGCAACACTCGCGGACTACGAGCAGTCGTCCGTGCCGCTCCTTGCTCCGCCTCCGCGCGTTGTCACAACCGGCACCGACCTCGTGTTCAACAACCGCGACAACGGCGTTTATGTGCTGACCGTCCAGGCCCTGGACCGGGCGGGAAACCTCAGCCAGGCCTCGACCCTCGCCCTGGAGCTTGCGCATTACCAGCTTGTGACCCGCGTCGACCTTGTAACTACGCAGAAGGATCCTGTGCTCGGCACGGTGAAGCTGACGATCAATGGCCGCGGATTCCTCGAGAACGGGCGATATCAAGAAGATCTATATCGACCGCGGCCGCCATGGAGCCCCGTGGGACATCCAGCTTGATCCGTCGCCCCCGCTCACCATCACGGACCGCCAGATCTCCGGCATCGTGCTGGACGAGAACAGGGAGTCAGGCGCCTACAGGATCGGCTTTCTTCAGCAGCGCCCCACTGGCCAGGAGGTCGTGTATTTCACGCCCGGGGCGATGTTCGATTTCCAGTCTCCCGGGCACGGTGAAGATCGGGAACTTCCAGATCCTGCTCCCGAACTGGGTTGCGCGGCCTTCCGCGCAGTATGTCTTCTCATTTGACGCACTGATCGTTCGTTCTTGTCGTCGCGCTCCTCGGCACGCTCTCGGTCTTTGCTTTCCGCAAGATCGTTGCGCTGGCGCTGGAGGGAGCCGCGGTCAGGACCGAGGTGGTGGCGCTCCTTGCGGGCCGTCCGAACGCCCGCTGGGAGGAAAGGAAAAAACGGATGCAGGCGTTGAAGCGGAAGGGCATCGGCCTGAGGCTCAAGTTCACCCTCCTCATGGTGATCCTCGTGACGATGATCGTCCTCATCGTCTCGATCCCGCTGGGCTTCCAGATGGTGAGCAAGCAGAGAGGCTCCCTGGTCAGCGGCCTGCAGAGCAGCGCGAACATCCTCCTGGGCGCCCTCGCGTCCAGCGCGGAGACGCAGATCCGTCTGCAGGATGAGGGACTTGGTGCCGCACAGGACATGCTCAACCTGCGGTCCACGATGGCGGAAGCCGTGTTCACCACGATCACCGGCCCGGACAGGAACTACCGGCCCGCCGACCCGAAGGATGTCGTGTGGGCCAGCGACGAAAAGCGGTTCGAAGACGAGCTGAAGGCGGGGAAATTCAACAGGGCCGCGGAAAAGGTCGACGACGAGCTTGCACGGTCGGTCATCCCGGCGCTGCAGAAGAAGATCGACTCGGAAGGAGCGGCCAAGCTTTCGCCCCTGATCGATGAGTACCGCAGCCTCCAGGGTCAGCGGAACAACCTGCAGGGGAAGACGGATGCCGCGTCAAAGTCGCAGTTCACGGCCCTCACGGAGCGGATTGCGCAGGCTGGCAGGGACATCGACTCGCAGGCGAAGAGCCTGTACGGCGGCCCCAGCACTCTGGAGCCGTTCAATCCCGAACTCGCGCCTCCTGCCCGACATACCTGTTCTACAAGCCAGTGATCTTCTACAACCGCGCGCCGAACCTGGCAGACACGACGTTCTACCAGGGCATGATCCGCCTCCAGGTCAGGACAGACACGATCAACCGCCAGATCGAGGACTCGATCGGCAGCATCCTCAGAACCGCCAGCGCAATCGCTCTCGCGGCCATTGCGCTGGGAATCCTCGGGGCAATCATCATGGCGAGCATCACCGTCACGCCGATCCGCCGCCTGGCCAGGGGCGTGGCGGTCATCCGCGACACGGAGGACAAGGAGACGCTGAAGGACCACACACATCGTCGTGGGCACTCGGGACGAGATCGGCTCCCTTGCCGAAACGGTGAACGAGATGACGCAAGGGCTCGTCAAGGCCGCCATCGCAACAAGCTGCTCCTGGCCGGGCATCGACGTGCAGAAGAGGTTCCTGCCGCTGATGAAAGACACGGCGGGCGGGGAGGCCAGCACGGCGGAGGAAGAGAACGCCCGGCTGGAGATCTACGGGTACTACAAGGGCGCAAAGGGCGTTTCCGGAGACTACTTCGATTTCAAGAGGCTGGACGACACCTACTACGCCCTGATCAAGTGCGACGTTTCAGGCAAGGGTGTGGCTGCCGCCCTCATCATGGTGGAGGTGGCGACGCTGTTCATCAACTACTTCCGGACTGGCCCAAGCGCAAGGAGAACATCTCCCAGCTCAAGGACCCGAAGGCCCAGCAGCGGGCCATCAAGGAGCTGGAGCGCCTCGACCCCCTGGTCTACACGATCAACGACATGGTGGAGGAGCGCGGGTTCACCGGGAAGTTCGCCACGCTCACCATCGTGCCTGTACAATTCGGAAACCGGTGTAGCCACGTCTGCAACGCGGGTGACACGAAGCTCAACATCTTCAGCGCGCACGAAGGGGAGGATGGTTCACGGCGGAACTCCCGACTCACCCGCAGCCGGGAGCTTCCCCTCCATGATCGTGGACATGAAGAACCCCTACAAGCAGGTCCAGCAACGACTGGCGTCCGGCGACCTGCTCTTTCTTGCAGACTGACGGTTTTCGAGGATTCCGAGCACCATGTTCCGCGGACGCGGATTTCAAGGAGATCGAATGCGAGCGAGTCCGATGCCCGAAAGGAGCACCACACGCTGAATGGAGGCGACCACGAGAAGGGGAAAAGCTGGAGGAGTTTCGACCTCGAGCGCGAGACCGAGCTCAGTAAATGCCGTCAGTTCAACAAGGGGCCGGTTTACTCTGCTCCGCAAGCCACAATCCCATTCCGGACGAGGAGCTCGTGTTCGACTTTTCCACCTGCAAGGGAACCGTGAGAGGACGTGGTCCTCGCCCAGGTGGCGGTGGACAGGGTGTACCGCATGGTCCCGAACCCGCGCCTGGGAGAGGAGAGCAAGATCGACCGTCGAGTCGACGGTCGCGGATTTCCTGAAGGAGCACTTCCTCCAGTACGACAGGTATTTTTCGCACCGGCTGGAAGCCGAAAAGGAAAAGGGGACCGTCACCTTCACGCACGCCATGGAAGCCGACCAGTACGACGATCTCACCATTCTTGTGGTGAGAAGGAAATGAGGAGACCCATGAAAAAGACCCTCATCTTCGCGGCGGCAGCCGCCTTCTCCTGCGCCCTGGCCTTCGGCCAGGGGCCGTCCGTTGTTCTTCAGAACCACGAAAACTCGACCTTCTACTTCGTGGTCGATCCGCAAGAGCTCGCCGGGCTGGCCGCGGGCAGTCCGCTGATGGCCAGCACCGTCGCGGGATACTTTGCTGCCGCCGAGGACGATGGCACGTTTTCAGCGCTCTCTCCCCAGGCCGAGGCGCGGCTCTCCGGCCTGGCGACAGGGACGCACCTGCTGGTCGGCTTCTTCGAGCAGCCTGACGGAGACGAGTTTCCTGTCCGTGTCCTTGCCCTGCAGGCGGACAGCACGCGTGGGCGAGCGATACTACGGGGTCTTTGCAAGTCCGGCTCAACTGACTGTTCAGCGCGGCGTGGGGAAGCTCGCTCAATTTGCCAGCCCGGGAGCGGCAGGCGGCGCAGCGGCTGGAAAAACAGGGGAAAGGCAGGAAGACGCGGGAAGCCCCCGAGCAGGTGTCGGCCAGGGGCTGCAACGGAGGCACGGGTTGCGCGGGGATCAGCCGGCGGCGCCGTCCAGGGGTCCGCGCCAGGCGCAGCTGAAGTCTCGTCAGTTCCGGTCGATTGCATCGTTTTCAGCGGCCTACGACCCTGCGGTATTCACGCGGGAGACCCGCGACGGTTTCCAGGTGCTTCCGATATCGGAGTCCCGGTCATGGAAGCTGACCGGGACACGAATCGCCTCCGTGCAGGGCAGTCGTCGACTCCTCGGGGCTGAAGCTCGTCCTGAGTGTTCCCGGGCGGATTCTCACCGTCAGTTTCATATTTCCTCTATGTCTTCGATACACGGTCCGCGGGCAAGGAGAATCCCCTGACGCTCGAGATCGAGCCCATGGCCCGTGCGGACAGGGGCGCCTGCATCGTGTGGCAGAAAGGGGCGGCAGCGCCTCGTCTCCTCGGGACGGTGAAGACGGGAGAGACATCCGTGGAAGTGGAGGTGGCGGCCGACGAGCTTGCCTCAGCATTTGTCGGGGCAGGAGCGTCCCCGACGGTCGACCTCACGGCAGGGTGGTACGACAGGGCGCTGGGGATGTGGGAAGAGTTCTACTATACGACTTTCCCGGCCCCGCGCTCGACTTCTACACGTTGAACCGGATGAGGAGCACGTCGCCGTCCTTGACGACGTACTCCTTGCCCTCCAGCCGGAGCTTGTTCGCCTTTTTTGTCGCCGCAAAATCGCCGCTGTCCAGAACGTCCTGCCACTGTGCCACTTCGGCACGGATGAAGCCCTTTGCAAGGTCGGAGTGGATTTCCCCGGCAGCCCCCACGGCGGTCGTGCCTTCCCGGATGCTCCAGGCCTTGCACTCGTCATCTCCAACGGTGAAGAAGCTCACCAGGTGCAGAGTCCCGTAGACGTGCCGGAGGAACCTGTTCTTTGCCGGTTCCTCCAGTCCGAGATCGGCAGGAACTCCTTCTGGTCGGCGGCGGGAAGCTGGGCAATCTCCATCTCCAGGTCTCCCCGGATGGCGAAAGTGTCCATGCCGCCTTCGGCAGCGGCTCGGAGGAGGTCCTCGTGGGCCAGGGGAGACTCTCCCGTGTTGATGATGACGAACAGCGGCTTGGCCGTGAGGAATCCGAAGCCCGCGAAGATTCGCGCGTCTTCCGGGGCGAAGAACGCCGTGCCCAGGAGCTTGCCGGCGCCCAGCCGCTCGACGATCTGCTGCAGGACGTGGTACTCGCGGGTGTCCCTCTTTGCCTCCTTGTCCAGCCGGGCCAGCCTCTTCTCGGCAATCTCGTAGTCGCCGAAGACCAGCGAATCAGTCACCCGGAGCAGCTCCCGGAGGGGGGTGGGATCCTTGAGCGCCGGCATAACGGCGTCGCTGGCGAAGGCACGGATCACGATGGCCAGGGCATCCGCCCGCCGCACGTCGGCGAGGCTCGCCGGGGTGATTCCCCCTTCGTCGTCGTGCTCCAGCGGCAGGTCCTTGAACAGGACGCTGGCGTGCGTGAGCTTCTTCGGGTCGTACAGCCTGGCAAGCCGGTCCAGGCGCTCGTCGGGCACTTTCACCTCGGTGAGCGCCGCCTGCTTCCTGCCCCCGGCCGCGTCTCCCGTGAGGGCGGCCTGTCCCGTGAGCGCGTTGAATATCGTGGTCTTGCCCGAGCGGGCCAGGCCGATGATCGCGGTTTCCATTCCTTCTCCTTGATAGCTGGCGTCGGCCGGCAGTATAAACAGCAGCGTCCAGGGAGGCAATGCCGTAACAGATGAAACCGCAGGTGAAAGCGCGCTACTTCTGCGAACAATGCGGAACGGAGGTCCGCGCCGGGGCGGCAATGTGCCCTTCGTGCGGCAGCGTGTTTACCGCCGTGCGGTGCCCGGAATGCGGCTACGAGGGTCGAGCCCCCGAGTTCCACGCCGGCTGTCCGGTCTGCGGCTACCGCACGCAATCCAGCGGGCAGGCACATCCAAGGAGCCCGCGCGCGGACAGAGGCAAACCGGTACTGCCTGCCCGGTTCTACCGCATCGCCATGGCTGGTGCTTGGCGCGCTCATCGTCGGGCTTGTCGTTCTCCTGCTGCTCAGGGCGTGATGGTCAGTACAGGAATCCCAGCCCGCCGCCTCCCATGAAATAGTAGTTGTTCGAATCCTGGTATTCCCCTGCAAAAATGCCGGAGAGCACGAGGCGCGTGCCCGGCACCAGCCAATGAATTTCGGCTCCCGCCTCGAAGGGAATGGGCGAGCCCAGGAACGCATACCCTCCCGGGCAGCTGCTGGGTCCGCGTGCTCGCGGAGACTCCCGCCGTCACCGAGCCAAGATCCAGCATGATGCCGGCGCGGACGTACAGCCAGGCCACCGGCCCGAAAACCGGGGTGACGCCGTCCGACTTGAACGCGTACGGGTACCACAGGGACCCGGTTACACCGAACGACAGCAGCCCGCTGACGGCGCCAAGGGTAAGCTGGAGCGGCACTTCCACGCTGAGGCCGCTGAAATTGGCGAACGTGTCCGTCATGAGCGGCGCCGTGTTGTTCTGGGTCGCGACGAACTGGGCGGCAATTTTCGCCTGGATGGCCGCACTGGTGCCGACGCTCCCCGGGGAGTAAGCAGGTTCCACCGTGCGGCCACGCTCGCGGTCAACGGGCAGGACAGTGGAGGTGGCGATCAGCCCTGCCGAGGCATCCAGCTCCACCCCCGGCGCCAATCCCATGCGCATCCCCAGCTCGACAGGAGCCTGGATGTCGGAGAGGTTTGCGATACCCGCACCCAGAACGCCGAGCTGGAAATCACCCTGCGGGAGCACCTCGGAAACCGGAGCGTACAGCAGCCCGGAGCTGCCGCTCCACATGCTTCGCGGGGCGACCTTCAACGAGCTGTCCACCGTGATCGAGGCCTGCCTGTTCACCGGGGCTTCCGTGCCGGGGCCCGATGCGACGATGGTGACAGTGTACAGCCCCGTCAGGAAGTGCCAGCCCCGTGGCGGTATGCACGTCCCACGTGAAGGACTGGTCCCACGTGGTGAAGTCAGGGAGGGTCCGCGTGTAGACCTCCGTTCCCGTTGCATCGGACACGTGGATTTCGCCTTTTCCCGGGCCGGTGACGGAGAAGTTCGCTTCGATTGAGCCGATCAGCCCGGGATTCGCCGGGTTGACTGCAGTCTTCGGGATGGAGAAATCAGTTACGTCAAATGGCGCCGGCTGAAGAGCAACGGACAAGTCCGTGACGGCTTTTTCCTTGATCACTACCGACGTGGTGTACGGCGTGTAGCCGAACGACTTGACGATCACCTCGTGGGTTCCGGCGCGGACCTGCTGAGTGCCCGGCAGGAATTGCCTGCCCGTCCAGCGTCACCGCAACGTCCGCCGGGGTCGCCGGAGATCTGCAGGAAACCGATGATCTCGGCGAGGGAGGTCTGGTAGAGCAGGGGGTCGCCCTTGAACTCCACCCAGCCTGAGCTCTCGTAGTATCCCTCTTTTCGCAGGACGATCCGGTGCCAGCCTACGGAGATGTCCTCCATGACGAAGGGCGAGAGGCCCTTGAAGTCGCCGTCGATCCAGACCTCGGCTGACGAGGGATCTGTGAGCACCTGCAGACCCTTGCTGCTGCCCGGCGGGTTCTGGGACGGCTCCTGCGGCGGGTTGCCGGCGGATCGTGGCGAGGAAGCCGCGGCTCCCTCGCGCCGACATGACAGTGCCCAGTGTCGTCCCTTGCTCGTGGCACAGGAGACAACGAGGAGTGCGGACACCGCGCACAGCACCGCACAGCAAGATCTGCTGAGCGCAGTGCGACGTCCGGCACGGTCGCCACGGCTTTCCATGGACGCATTGTAGCTCCTGCCGTTCCCGGGATCAAGGCAGAGTTCCCGAAGGCCATGAAAATGAGACCCGCCGGGTGTTTGAACGGATTGCCTGTTTCGCCGATATATGAATCAGTACAGCCATGGCAGGATCCCGGCACGCCTTTCTCCTCGTCCTTGATCACGATCCTCTGTGCGGCGCCGCGGTTTCGCCAGGCCGGCTGGCAGCCGCGCGGCTCATCGGCGGCAGCAGGCGCCCCCGATGAGCTTCCGCAGCCTGTCCCTGGGGATGGGGCTGGACCAGGTCAAGGCAGCCCTGAAGGCGGATCCGCTGTTCCGCTACCGCGGGGATCCTGACGTGAGCTTTCTCCCGCAGACAAGCCAGTACCTCATTGAATGCGAAGGGGCCTCGTTCCTCCGCCGCGCATACTTCCAGTTCGCCGACAGCCGCCTTTTCATCATGATCCTCGTCCTGGATGCGCAGAAGCTGGATCACTATTCCCTTTTCAGCGCGCTGAGCGCCAAGTACGGCCAGCCCTCGAGCCTGAGCCCGTCGGAGAGTGTGTGGCAGTCTGAACCCGTGCGATTCTCCCTTGAAAGGCCCCTCACGGTGAAATACATCGACAACAAGACGTTTTCGGCCATCCTTGCAAAGGGCGGGGCGCAGAAGGACCTCGAGCAGCTCTCCCGCGAGAAGTTCCTTGAGCAGTTCTGATTCCGCCGGCCCGGGCATCGTCCTCAAGGAGGGCCGGGAGGGGCCGGTCCGCCGCCGGCATCACCCGTGGGTCTACAGCCAGGCAGTGGAGCAGGTCGACGAGCTTGACTCGCCCGACGGGCTCCTTCCGGTCCGTTCCGCGGACGGATCGGTGATCGGGTGGGGCCACTATTCACCCGGAAGCCTGATCGCCGTGCGCATGGTTGCCTTCTCCGCCGAGAAGCCTCCCGATGACTGGCTCGAGCAGAGGATCCGAACGGCGTGGAGCCTGCGAAATCGCCTCGGCCTGGACACCGACTGCCTACCGCGTCGTAAACGCCGAGGGGGATTTCCTCCCGGGACTCGTGATCGACCTGTACGCCGACACGGCCGTGGTGTGTCCGCATACACGCGGCGTGGAGGCGCGCCTGGACGGGATCGCCGACTGTCTCTGCGCGGAGCAGCCGGGCCTGCGGGTCTTCGTCCGGCGCGACGAGCATTTTGCGCGCGTGGAGAAGCTGTCGGTCGCCTCCGGTTACCTGCGGGGAGCCGGCGATGGCGCGACGGTGATCACGGAAGGGAGATGTCCGGCTGAAGGTGGATTTTGCGCGAGGGCAGAAAACCGGCTACTACCTGGACCAGCGGGCCAACCGGACCCTCATTGCACGGTCCAGCATCGGGAAGACGGTTCTCAATCTCTTTTCCTACACGGGCGCCGTCGCCCTCAGGGCAGCAGCGGCGGGGGCCGTGAAAGTTACCTCCGTGGACAGCTCTCGGAGCGCGCTCGAGCTCGGGGAAGGCAGCGTCAGCCTCTCTCCCGGGCATCTCGGCCGACGCGCTCGAATGGGTCCAGGCGGACGTCTTTTCCTTTCTCGAGTCCGCGCCTGCGCTGCGACGTCGTCGTCGCGGATCCGCCGCCGTTCGCGCGCCGGCGGGTGGAGCGCGACGGGGCGCTGAAGGGCTATCTCAGCCTTTACCAGCAGTGCCTGCGCATCCTGTCACCCGGAGGGCTGGCCTTCTTGTTTTCCTGCTCGGGCGCAGTGGATCGACCGACGTTCCAGCAGGTCGTCGGGGAGGCGGCGCTGCGTTCAGGGAGGACGGCCCGGCTGCTCAGCGAGCTGCATGCGGACGTCGACCATCCGGTTGCCGCCTCTCACCCGGAAGGGGAATACCTGAAGGGATGGATGGTGCATGTCCAGTAGGGCCGCGCTCTTTCTCCTGCCGGTTGCCCTCATGCTCGGCGGATGCCGATCAGCGTCGGAACGCGTCACCATCGGCGCCGCCGGACATATCGCTGAACGTGGAAGTTGCCCGCACCGAGGCGCAGCGGGAACGGGGGCTGATGGAGCGAACGAACCTGGGGCCCCGGGACGGCATGATCTTCGTTTTCGACCGCGACGACCACCTGACGTTCTGGATGAAGAACACTCCGACGCCGCTTTCCATTGCATTCCTCTCCGCCGAGGGAAAGGTGCTGCAGATCGAGGACATGGAGCCCTTCTCGGAATCGATCATCCGGTCGCGAAGGGCGGCCCGCTACGCGCTGGAAATGAAGAAAGGCGCCTTTGCCGAGCTGGGCAGTCACGGAAGGGGACACGCTTGCACTTTCCTCGCGGCTTTCCCTGATTGACGTCCGGGCCGGACAGGGATTGTCAGCTTTTCTCCTCGTCGTCGAGCTCCGGGAAAAGTTCGAGCCCGGGCTCCTCCGCCTCGGCTCCGGGTCGCCCGGGCTCGCGCGTCAGGATTTCCACGCGGCGCTCCACCTTCGAGAGGTCCTTCTCGAGGGACCGCGACAGCTTCATTCCTTCCTCGAAAAGTGACAACGGCGTCCTCCAGCGGGATATTGCCGTCCCGCAGCTTGTCGGCGAGCTTTTCCAGCCGTTCGAGCCTCTGCTCGAAACCCATCGGGGCCTTTCCGCCATCACTGTTTTTCGCCGGCATGGGTCTCCTCCACCGTTGCGCGGATTCCGCCGCGCGAGAGCTTGATTGAAAGTCGTTCGCCGATTCTCACGTGCTCGGAGGAGAGCAGGGTGGTTCCCGTCAGCTCCCGCGTGACAACCGCGTACCCCCGGGCCAGGATCGCCAGGGGGGAAGAGGATGCGAGCTCACGCGACGCAAGTGCCAGGCGGTGCCTGCGGGCTGTCACCATTTCACGGAAGCCGCGGCCAAGGTCGTCACGCGCGTCGTCGAGCCTCTGGGAAAGAGGCTGGACGAACATGCGCACGTTCCGCTCGAGGTTCTCAGCGGCGAACTCGCCCATGAGAAGCCGCGCCTTCTCCGTGCGCTGGCGGATGCTCGAGGCCATCACGTCCCGCGTCCCGCGAACCCGGGCCAAGAAGTTCCGCCCGTGAGGCCGCAACCATTTCCGCGGCAGCCGATGGAGTCGGGGCCCGGACGTCGGCGGCAAGGTCGGACAAGCGTGACGTCGGTCTCGTGCCCGACCGCGGAGATGACCGGGGTGGAGGAGGCGGCTATTGCGCGCACGACGGCCTCTGAAGAAAAGGACACGAGATCCTCCAGCGAGCCCCCTCCTCTGCCTACGATGATGACCTCGCCGAGGCTGATACCAGTCCGCGATCTGGATGCCGCGCGCTATGCGTTCGTCCGCGCCTTCGCCCTGCACGGGAGTCGGGACGATGACGACGTCCACCCCCGCGCTGCGACGGCGCAGCACCCGCAGGATGTCCCGCACGGCCGCGCCCGTGGGTGATGTCACCACCGCCACGCGGGAGGGATACAGCGGCAGCGGCTTTTTCCTGTCCAGGTCGAAGAGCCCTTCAGCGGCGAGCTTTCGCTTCAGCTCCTCCAACCGGGCAAGAAGCTCTCCGTCGCCGGCCTTGATGAGCGGACTCGCATGATGAGCTGGTAGTTGCCCCGCCGCGGGTAGACGGAAAGGCCGCCGGTCGCCTTGACGAGCATCCCGTCCACGGGGGTGAACCGCACGGCGTCCAGTCTTCCGCGGAACATGACGACGGAAATGAGCGCGTCCGCATCCTTCAGGCTGAAATACCAATGCCCGCTGCTGGCGGGCCGGAAGTTCGAGATCTCACCCTGTACACGAACCCTGGGAAAACCCTCCTCCAGGGTCCCCTTGATGAGCTGGGTTATCTCCGTGACGGAATAGACGCGTTCCGCGGTACTGCCCGGCATAGGGGGCAGAGTATACCGGCAAAGAATGATTGACAACGATGGATGCCGGCAAGGGCGAGTGGATCCGGCAGCGTGCGGCTTTCTTGAACTTCACCGGAATCTGTCGATATTATCAGGCGAAGGACATGAAAAACATCGCCCTCATCAACGGCACGGATCTGCGCGCGCCTGCGTTTCGTCCGTTCCTGGACGGAAAGTCTGCGGTGGCCCGCTCGTTGGAGTTCGCCCGCGGCCTGCCCGGGGTGACCGAGTCGGCGGTGTTCCTGACCGCGCCGTTGGACCTGGCAGCGAGTGTACGGCCGATGATCCGCCCATCCTGGACCGTCTCCGATCTCCTGGACGGAGATGTCCGCCGCCGCAGAAGGATTCGACCATGTCTTCTATTTTTATGCCGACTGCCCCTTCCTCGATGCCGCCCTCGCAGCGCGGATGCACGCCAACCATGTCCGGTACTGGGCGGACTATACGTTCGCGGACGGGTATCCGTACGGGATCACAACCGAGATCCTCACCCGCGACACGGTCAACAGGCTGCGCGGAATGGCGGACGCTGCGGGCGCACCGCGCCGCGACGCGCTTTTCACGATCGTGAAGAAGGACATCAATTCTTTCGACATCGAGACCGAGATCTCTCCCCACGACTTGCGCCTGATGCGGCTTTCCCTGACGGCGGACTCGGAGCGCAATTTCCTCCTTCTTTCCCGGATCGCAGCCAGCGGAGCGCGGGACGCGGAGGCGGCCTGCGCGTTCCTCGTGGACCAGCAGGAAAGTCACCGCACGCTGCCCGCGTTCTTTCCGATCCAGATCGTGGAGCGCTGCCCGCAGGCCTGCTCGTACTGCCCGTACCCGATCATCGGCGGCGACATCCTGGCCAAGAGCGGCTTTATGCCCGTGGAAACTTTCTCGGGCCTCGCGCGGAAGATCGCGGATTTCGCCGGCGACGCGGTCATCGACATCTCCCTCTGGGGGGAGCCGTCTCTGCACCCGCGGATTTTCGACCTCATCTGCGCCGCACTCGACGTTCCGGGAATCGACCTCGTGATCGAGACCTCCGGGCATCGGCTGGGAAACAGGGATCTTTCGTCGGCTGCGGGAAGCGCGGGAGAAACAGCCCCGCTGGATCGTCTCCCTGGACGCCTCCACCGAAGCAACGTACCGGACGCTTCGCGGCGAAGGTTTTGCGGAGGCGTCAAGGACGGCCGAGGAGCTGCTCGCCCTTTTCCCGGAAAGCACCTGGGTCCAGGCGGTGCGGATGCGGGACAACGAGGAAGATCTGGAGGTCTTCTACCGCGCGTGGAAGGCCCGCACGGAGAACGTCATCATCCAGAAGTACGATTCGTTCAGCGGTGTCCTGCCGGACCGGGCCGTGGCTGACCTGTCCCCCCTGAAAAGGTTTCCCTGCTGGCACCTGAAGCGTGACATGGCGATCCTCCTGGACGGGACCGTCCCCCTGTGCAAGGAGGACCTGCGCTCAGACGTGAAGCTGGGAAACGCCCTTGTGGACGATCTTTCCGCAGTCTGGGAGTCGGCGCGCGGGATTCACCGTTCGCACCTGTCCGGCGAATACCCGGGGATCTGCGCGGCCTGCGATGAATACTACACGTACAATTTCTGAAACCCCTGCCCGCGTTCCCTATACCGTGGTCGGGGGCCCCCGCTGGGACCGGGTCAGGCGCCACCCCTTCCCCCTCACGCTCCTCGTCCTGGGACGGGGAGACCGGCTGTTCAAGGCGGAGATGCTCAAGGATCTGCTGGCGAGGTCCCTCGGCGAAATCCTATGGATCGAAGGATCGGAATCGTCGACGGACGTGGAGCCTCTCGCCCGGGATTTCCCCCAGGTGCGGTTCCTTCTGGTCGCCGACCGAAGCACGGCGGGAGACCGCGTTAATATCGGCATCGACGAGGCGCGGGCCCCTCTGGTCATGGTCCTCTGGAGCGACACGCGGGTCTATCGATCTCCCCGCCGATCTCCCGGGGCTCGTCGAGAAGTCGGGCGTGCTCTGCACGGTTCCCGTTGTCACGCACTGCGAAAAGGGAGCCGATCCCCACCTGGCAGTCCCCGCTATGGAAGAAGAGGCACTTCTCCATGGCATGGCACGTTCCCCGCCTCGAAGGGGAGAGAGTCCTGTACCCATTCGACTATTGCGGCATGTACAACCGGCTGAAGTTCGCGCAGACAGGCGGGTACGACGCAGCGATCTCCAACCCGTACTGGCAGAAGCTCGATTTCGGTCTGCGGTGTTTCCTCTGGGGGGAGCGCCTGCAGGGCACCATCCGTATGAGCCTCAGGTACACGGGTGCTCCTCCCCAGGAGGACGCGACACCGGACGAGGGTTACAAGAAGGTCTGGCTGAAAAACCTGGCGGTGCGGACGCGACGGGAGATGGGTGTGCTTCCAGCCTGGCGTGCGTTCGACTACATGCTGCACTCCGACACCGGCCCCCTGTATGCGCTGAAGGAGTTCCGCACGGCGCGGCGATGGGTCCGGACTCATCGCTTCAGGTTTCGGCGCAGCCAGCGGGGCCTCGTCGAGGGATGGGAGCGTTCCTGACATGACGACCGGCATTTTCGTCCAGGTACGGCTCGGCTCCACGCGCCTGCCCGCAAAGGCCACCCTTCCTCTGCCCGGGGGCTGCATCATCCAGCATGTCATGAGGTCCCTCCGGACGGTGCCTGCCGAGGTACGGGCGCTCCTCACGGACGAGGAGAGCCGATCCACGCTGACCCCGCTTGCCCGGGAGGAAGGCTTCGACGTGTTCGTCGGCCCGGAAGAGGACGTGCTCGCCCGGTACTGCATGGCATGCCGTGCGTATGGAACGGATCGCGTTGTGCGGGCAACGGGGGACAACCCGCTCACATCCGCGCGTCTTGCGGGGGAGATACTTGACGAGCATGCCCGGGCAGGCGCCGACCTCAGTCACTACCTCGGCATCCCGTGGGGTTCGGGAGTCGAGGTCGTGGCGGCCCGCGCTCTTTTCGAGGCGGAACGTGACTCGTCCCGCCAGGACGAGAGGGAACATATTACCACCTTTCTGTACCGGCACCCGGACAGGTTCAGCATCCTTGAGGCTCCTGCTCCGTCGTACGCGGCCTTCTCCGAAGGCCGTGTGACGGTGGACACGCCGGTCGACCTGCGCGAGGTTGCTCGACTCTTCGGGGACCTGTATGACGGGTCCCCGATCGAAATCGAGAAGGTCGTTGAGTGGCTGAAAGAGCATCCCGCGACCTGTACCGACGCCGCTGAAGGGGCGGCCCGAGGAAATGCCTGAGAAGGGCCGATCGTACCTTTTCGTTCCGGCCGGCGGCGCGGGTGAGGGGATGGGACACCTTGTCAGGTGTCTCTCCCTTTCCAAGCAGCTTGGTCCACGCGTCACTTTTCTCACGAATCACCTTGACCGTGCGGCTCGAAAACTCCTTGCGGAGCGGCTATCGGTTCCGGATCGGCGGCGGAAGATCCCTGCGTTGTCACGGCTGCCCTCTCGGAAACGCTGGGACGTGATTGTCGTCGACGCGCGGGGGATCGACGCACAGGAGCTCGCCGGACTCGCGAAGCACGGCCTGGTTGCCTGTATCGATGAAGGCGGCGAAGCGCGCGAGCTTGCTTCGTTCACCATCGACGCCCTTCCCGGACCGCCCGGAAGGTCCGAGGCCAACCTCGCCGATCCTTCCTTTCTCATCCTGCCGTCACCTGTGCGCGTCTCGAAGCCGAATTCATTCCGAAAAATACTGCTCAGCCTCGGCGGAGAAGACCGCGAGAATCTCGGAGAGAGGCTTGCCGCATTGATCGTGGAAGCCGGTGTGTGCCAGCCTCGGCACCTGACCGTGGTCGAGGGTCCGCTCGCCGGCAGGCGCACGTGGCCTGACGGAGTCAGGGTGATACATTCCCCCGACGGCCTTGTCCCTCTTCTGCGACGGCATGACCTCCTGATCACTCATTTCGGCATGGCCGCATTCGAGGCGCTCGCCGTTGGAATCCCGGCGATTCTGTTCAATCCAACGGGATACCATGCGAAGCTCGGGGCTGCGGCAGGCTTCTCGATGATCGGTACGGGCACGCCCCGGATCCAGGAGTTGCGGAGACATCTGCGCGACCCGGCCCGTCTCAATGCGCATGTGCAAAGGTTCAATGAATCCCTGCGTCCTGACAGGCGGAAGCAGCTTGCGCGAGTTCTTGCCCACCTGGGCCGTATCGGCGGCAGCGAATGTCCTGCCTGCGGGCGCCACGGCAACGGGGTTATCGCGCGTTTTCCGGACCGGACCTACCGCCTCTGTGCGGGATGCGGGATTGTGTTCTTGGAAAGCTTCGCCGGCAAGCGGAAGAGATACGATGCGCGGTACTTCTCCTCGGAGTACAAGGCACAATACGGGCGCACCTACCTCGAGGATTTCCAGGCCATCCGGGCCGCGTCCGCTCCCCGCGCTGCAATTCTCCGCCGCCTCCTTGGCACGGATGCTGAGGGCGTTGTCCTCGACGTGGGCTGCGCGTACGGGCCGTTCCTGGCCGCGCTGCACGACGCCGGCCTTCCCGGTTTCGGGCTGGACATCTCGACTGGGGCGGTCTCCCATGTCAGAAAAAGCCTGGGATTCCCCGCGCTGCGCGCCGGCTTCGAGGAGGTGGAGAGAAAGCGTCTGCCGCGGCGCATCGCCGCCGTGACGATGTGGTACGTCATCGAGCATTTCCCGGACGTCGGCAATGTTCTTGCCAAGGCGGCGGCCCTCCTTCCGCAGGGCGGCGTGCTTGCATTCTCCACGCCGAACGGCCGCGGCATCTCCGCCCGCCGGAACCTGCGCGAGTTCCTCCTGCGCAGCCCGGGCGATCATTTCGTCATTCTCTCCCCTCGAAGCCTGCGCCGGATATTCGCACCTTTCGGACTCTCGCTTCAGCATGTCCGCGTTACAGGGCATCACCCCGAACGCTTCCCGGGAGTTCTTGGCCTGGCCGCGCAGACATGGACCGGTGCTGCACGGGTTCTCCGCGCCCTGAGCGTTCTCCTGGGGCTCGGAGACACGTTCGAAGCGTATGCGGTGAAAGGAGGCGCGTGACGACGATCCTGATCCTGGGAGCGGGCATCATGCAGGAGCCTGCAGTCCGGATTGCGCGCCGCAGGGGCTGGCGCGTTGTTCTTGCAGACGGCAACTCCAGGGCGCCCGCGCGGGGAATGGCAGACCAGTTTGAATGCATTGACCTGAAGGACCGGGACGGGCTCCTCTCATTTGCCCGGTCCCTGCGACATGGACCCGGGCTCGACGGCGTCTTCACGGCGGGGACCGATTTCTCCTCCTCCGTGGCCTGGGTGGCGGAGAACCTCGGTCTCCCCGGCATTTCCTACGACACCGCAATGAAAGCAACCGACAAGTGCCTCATGCGCGAGGCACTTGCCCGTGCCGGGGTGCCCAGCCCCCTCTTCAGCCCATGGTCAGGCGGCGGAGACCCACGGGCTGCCCTTCTTCCGGGCATGGCCTTTCCGCTCGTAGTGAAGCCCGTCGACAACATGGGGGCGAGGGGAGTGAAGCGCGTGGAGGACGTCGCCCAGCTGGCAGAGGCCTGCCATGCCGCGCTTTCCCTGTCACGGTCCTCCCGCGTCATCGTCGAGCGGTTCATGGAGGGCCCCGAGTTCAGCCTGGATGCCATCGTGCACAAGGGGACGGTCACGGTATGCGGGGTCGCGGACAGGCTGATCAGGTTCCCGCCGTCCTTCGTCGAGATGGGACATACCATGCCCACGGATATCGACGCAAGGACCATCGGCGCTCTCGAGGATGTCTTCGCTGCCGGTATCCGCGCCATCGGAATCGACAATGGAGCGGCGAAGGGGGACATCAAGCTGACTCCGGAAGGACCGATGATCGGCGAGATCGCGGCGCGTCTCTCCGGCGGCTACATGTCGGGATGGACTTTTCCCCTTTCCACCGGAGTCGAGGTGACGGAGGCAGCGTTGAACATTGCCATGGGGCTGCCGCCAGGCAGCCTTGCGCCGCGGTTCCAGAAAACATGTGCGGAGCGCGCGTTGATCTCGGTGCCGGGAATCATCGAGCACGTGCGCGGCGCGGAAGAAGCGCGGAGTGCAATCGGGGTGAAAGAGGTATTTCTCCGGATCGCTCCGGGCGACATGGTGGTCTTTCCGTCGAACAATGTGCAGAAGTGCGGGAATGTTCTCGCGGTCGCCGACCGCCGTGAGGATGCGGAGGCCGCCGCCTGCAGCGCGCTCGGCATGCTCCAGGTCCGCCTGCGACCGCTTGTAGCGGTGACCACTTCCCATCTTTTCCGGGCGGGGGAACATGACTGTTTCTCGAGCCTTCCGCAGGGGATCGTGGCTTCCATCAGCGCGATGCCGCGGTTTCGCGGCGCGCTTTCGGTCCCGGACCCGGAAGCTTCGATCTCGATTGAATCAACGGACGGCTGGGCTCGCTGCGGCCATAAGGACTGGCACGGAATGAAGTTCGCGGACTCCGTCAGGCTGGCATGCGAGCGAGGGGGGGGCAGAATAGAGCAGTTCCCGGCAAAAGACACTTTCCAGGTCTGCGGCATGTTCTGGCGGGCATTCGTGAGGGGAGGGCACCAGGGCGGTGTCTACGTGCTGGACAGCATCCGTGAGGCCGCTCGGCGCGGCACGTTGAAGGAATTCCTCGGAGAATCATGAGGCCCATCCACGTTGCAGCAAGCCTGTGCGTCCTGCTCCTGCTCGGTGCCAGGCTCGGCGCGCAGGACAAGAACATACTCTCGGTCACCAGTGACCTCGGAGCCGTGCTGGAATGGGATTCCCTGCGCGACTCCGGGGTCATTTCGTTCGGAGACGACCGGATCGCCGTGGCCGTCGGCACTGACAGCGCACTCATCAACTATCGCTTGAAGGTTCAGATCGACCCGCCGGTCCGCAGGGACGGTGGCGTCTGGCTGACAACCGCTGCGGTCGGCGCCATTGGTGAGGCCGTGCAGAAGGACCGGCTCGCGCACGCCGGCGAGCATCTTCGCGTCCAGTACATCCTCCTGGATCCGGGACATGGCGGGAAGGACAGTGGCGCAGTGGGGACGGTGGCCGTCGGGCAGGAAGCAGGTGCCGCTGATGGAGAAGGACATCACGCTGAGCGTGCGCGCAGGCCCTGGCTGAATTGCTGAAAGAAGGCTTTCCCGACAAGGAGGTCCTTCTCACCCGGACCGACGACACATTCGTGTCCCTCGAGGACCGGGTCGTCATCGCCAACGGGCTGCTTGAAGAAGACGAAGGACACAGTTCTCTACATCTCCATCCATGCCAATACATCGCCGTTCAACAAGACCGCTTCCGGATTCGAAGTGTGGTGCCTCCCCCCGTCCTACGAACGCACGCTCGTCGACGAGAAGGCCGCGGGGAAGGAAAACCTGGACATCCTCCCGATCCTCAACAGCATGCGGCAGGAGGAAGTGTCACTGGAGAGCACGATCCTCGCCCAGAGCATCCTGGGCGGGCTGGACGCGAGCATCGGCGCGAGGAGCGGCAACAGGGGACTGCGCCAGAACGACTGGTACGTGGTGCGGAATGCCCGCATGCCGGCGGTGCTCACCGAGGTCGGATTCGTGAGCAACGCGGAGGAGGCGCCGCGTCTTGCTGACCCCGCGTACTTGAAAGACGTGGCGCAGGGCATGTACAGTGGCGTGAAGTCATTCATCCAGGGATTCGAACGGAGCGGGAGCGGCGGTGCTCGATAGATTCGATTTTCTTCTGCGCATGCGTCTGCGGGGAACGGCAGCGGCAATCGGTGCGGCCTTCGTCGGCACCCTCGGTGTGTCCCTGCTGCTTTTCCTCCTGTTCGGCAATTCGAGGGTCGGGCGCATCCTCTATTTTCCCGCAACCGCCGACCGGCCGCGTCGTCGCGGAGCTGCGATTTGTCCCCCGCCACCCGACGATGGAAGAGAACGTTGAAGAGGCCGCTGACAACGTGCTGCTCGGGCCCACCCGACACGATGCCCTGCGTCTTTTCGCGCGCGGGGCCACGGTGACCGCAGTCATGGCAAGCGGCAGAACGTTGTACCTCGACCTCACGCCCCAGATTCTGGCAGACGACCCCGAGGTTCCCCTGAAGGGGCCCGGTGCGCTTGCCATCCCTCACGCGCTCGCTTCGAATGAACTTCCCCCGGTTCACCGAGGTGATCTACTTCATCGATGGGCAGGCGCCGCGCTTCGAGGAAAAGAAAAAGATTTGACAAAGCATACCGCGTTGCTATAATTGACACTGAACTCCGGAAGGTTCCAGCAGCGAAAGGAGCATTGCATGAAAAGGCTGTTCATTTTTGTAGTCGTCGGGCTTCTTCTCGGCGGAACAGCGCTCTTTGCCGACGAGTCCGTTCTGATCGATTTCACCAAGCTTGGCGCTGATCAGACGGTGGGAGCGAACAAGGCTCCTACTGAAAACGGGGCGACGATCATCGATTACAGCGCAGTTGCCGGCGCGTCCTTCTCGGACGAGGAGAAGGCGGCGATGAAGTCGTCTCTGGCCCTCAACAACTGGCAGGTGACTCTCGCCTCCTCGGCACGGTCCGTCAGCAACCAGAGCGTGACGATGACCAAGGAAGCGTCCACGAATGCCAACGCCAAGCAGTTCAACGGCGAAGACATGGCCAGCAAGAAGATTCTCGGGATCCGCATTCATTTCCCGACTCGAGTCGTTCAATTCCTGGGCGATGATCCAGCCTCCCTTCGACATCCCCGCCTACGCGGACAAGGATTCCTACCAGGGCGGCAAGCTTGTCGTTGCGGACGCGGACAAGGGCAAGGGAGAGAAGTTCGACGGCTACGGCGTCGTGAAGAACGTCGGCGTGCTGAAGAGCCTCTCTATCACCGTGTACGGCGCAAACTTCCCCAACGGCATCGGCGTCGTGGTGTCTGACCAGGACGGCAACGAGCAGACGATGTTCATGGACTACCTGCAGTTCGACGGCTGGCGGACGCTGACCTGGAACAACCCCAACTACATCTCCGACGTTCGAAACCGCGAGCTGCGGAAGTTCCCGCTGTACCCGAAGGGAATGCCGTTCGTGAAGCTCATCGGGAATCGTCATCTACCGTGACGCGGCCCAGGAAGGCGGAGACTTCGTGACCTACGTGAAGGACATCAAGATCACCTATGACAAGGCGATCATCGACACCACAGCGCGACATCAACGACGAAGCGATCTGGGGAATCCTGCAGCAGCGCGCCGAGGCACGCCGGCTGGCCGAGCTCAAGCGGCTTGGCAACATCCAGGTCCTCCGCTTCCTCGAACAGCAGAAGATGGACGCGACCAAGCCCGCAGTAACAGCCCGAGGTACATGCAGATACAGAGCCCCCGACCGGGGGCTCTTTTTGTGTGCTGGGCATGTTCGACAGTTCGGGGGTGGAAGTCCCCTCGCCAACCTGATGGAGGTGAAGGCGTAGCGAAACGCAAGGGCACCTATCCCGTGAGAGCGTGTCCGAAAGAAGCGTGGAACAAAGGTGCGAGCCGACGAACAGAAACCGGATATGAGGCCGCGGGATCGACGGCATGAGTGTCAAGGAGTTGCCCGAGTACCTGCGGGAGGAGGCACGAGGACGCTCGGCATCCCGACGGTGGCAGATCGGTTTGTACAACAGGCGGTGCTGCAGGTGCAAGCGTGCATGGTCCATGGCCCATGAGCAATAGCCCCGCCTTGACCATCGCCCTCTCCAACGCCTTCTCCACTGCCCTTGGTCTCCCGTCACTTGTTGCATGAATGCCTATTTCCCGCTGAACCGCCGTATGCGGACCCGCATGGGTGGTGTGACAGGGAAAACTCGTGAGAGTACATTTTCAGCCGGGAGCTAATGGGGGTTGGCGTCCAGGTTCATCCTGAAGCCGGCATAGGAACGGAAAAGAAATGTCGAGTCACTTCCCACGAGCGTGCCCAGGCCAAAGGAGTAGATGTTGCCTTCTAATCCCGCCCTCAGCGTGACAGGGCCAGCCATGGTGACATCGACCTGCGTCCCCAGAATGACCGACCCCAGCGTTGCCGTCACGGTGGATCCCGTGATGAATGAGCGGCTGAGGTCCTGGTAGGCCATCCATACGCGCAGCCGGTAGGGCACGTTTTTCTTGTAGATCTCCGCGGCGAAGGTGTACTCAGTGAGGTTGTCGGTGACGTTCTGCGTGTCCGCTTTCTGCTCGAACGACCTCGTGGTCCACGACAGGCGTGCAGATGGCGTTGGGAAAGTAGACTCCGAGAGATGACGTCAATGCGCTCCTGTACGTAGTCTCCAACCTGGACGAGAGATCCCCCGATAGAGCTGTCAGAGCGCAGGGTGATGAAAATGACGCCGGGAAACTCGAGCCTGACAAACGAGGAAAGCCCTGATTTGACCGGCGTTCCAGGATCATTGAAAAGACCGAAGACAGGTCCCATCCCGACGCTCAGGAATTTCGTGTTGTAAGTGAAAAGCGTGCGCGACGTGTTGCGGAGTACCGGATCCGAATAGAACCCTGATTCAACCGTGATCGTGTCCGAGAGGAGCTGCGAGGCGAAGACCGACACTCCCCAGAAGCAGTCTGCGCCCGGAAGGCTCGTGTCAGTCGAAGCGCGGTCCGTACGGAACCCGAGGTTGCCCGCGCGCGCCTCGATGCCGACGTCGAGCCCTGCCGCAGCGCCTGCCCCGATGCAGGGCTGCGAGGACGCACAGGCAGAAGATGAGCGCGCGTGACCTCCGCATGCCGCGTCAGAACTCCGCCTGGGCGCCGACGAAGATCTCAACGAGGTCCGAGTAGTTGAAAGGCCAGACCTTTGTGTTCACCTTCAGCTTCCAGAGTACTCCGGGGGTGCTCACGCCGAGCCAGGGCGAAAGTCTTGAATGCGCCCTGCGTGGCGGACTGGAACCGGAAATTGGTCTCGAATCCGCCCTGGAGGGCATCCTTGGACTGGTCCCCAAGTGCAAGGTTCAGGTTCACGTCGAATGAGCCCGCCTCTCCCGGGTTCGGGCCGGCCTGCATGTAGAACGACGGGTGCCAGAAGAAGGTCGGGATGATGGAGAATGCGCCCATGTGAAGTCGAGGCTCGACCAGGAGGTAGAAGTGGTTGATGTTGGGCGCGCTGTCCACAGTCGGGATCCCATTTCGGAACGCCGATCTGTCCGAGGAACTCGACGTTGTTGTTCGTTGCGTAGAAAAGGAGGCCGCCGCGGAAATAATAGTCCAGGGACGACGAGGTGAGCGTTCCACCGAGGAAACCTTCAACTTTTATGGCAGCATAGTTCAGGAGAAATCGAAGGTCGCTGGAAAAGGTGCCCGGAGAGGAGATGATGGGAGGGTCTCCGGGAACCGTTATACCGGGAAACTGTGAGCGAGTGTCCTCGTAGACGTAGAAGTCCATGCTGAAGCTCTCGATCTTCGGCACGAACTCGAACCGGGCGCCGGTGCCCTGCACCTGGTAGATCCCGTCATAGACCGGGCCCGTGGGGAAATACATGAAGCCCCGGTAGGCGGTCATGATGGGCTGGGCGCCGAAAAGCGCAAATCCATCTCCCGAGCAGAACGTGTCGTTCTGGCCGACGAAATAGGTAAGGGAGAGAGGAACCGAGAAAAGGTCCCTGATGATGATGCTTGCCGAGAGAAAGCCCAGGGGAAGGCTGGTAGTGCTGAAGTTTTCAAGGTTGGTGTTGTTCAGGCTGAAAGCCAGGGAGCCGCCGAACTTGTACCCGCCCAGCACCTCGAGAGTGAGGTCGCCGAACGTCTGCAGGGTGAAAGCGCCGCCGTCCATTGCACCGCGGGTGATGAGATCCATTTTCGGAACGACGATGTTGGCGGGAAAGGCGAGGGCCGGCGAGGAAAAGGAAAAGCCCGAGGAATGACGCTCGACGCGAGTGCCCGGGTACTTTTCGACATTCCCATTTCCACCTCCAGGTCGGAAAAGCATATCACGAGGAGATGCTTTTGAAAATATAGCGCTCCAGCGCTTTCTTGTCGGCAGGGTTGAGAATGTCGAATCGCACGGCGAGCACGTTCAACTTGTACATGACGACGCTTGCGGACGGGCGCGAGGGCTCTTCCCGGCGAGGGCGATTTCCATCCGCGGAAAGCCGGAGTTCCGGGCATGATCGTATCTCCCTCGGGCGGGTTGAACAGCTCGGCGGCCATTCCTCCAAGCGAGATATCCACGATCCGCCCCGAGGTGATCTGCCGTCGAGCGGCCGATGCGGAAGCTCACCCGCGCCAGCTCATCGGGACTCGGCCGGATGCGGATGTGCCGCCGCTGGCTGTTGTGGGTGGCGAGCTTGGAAAAGATCGCGGCAAGCTTGGCCTTTGCGCTGTCGGGATCGAACGGCTTTAGAAGGTAGCCGGCAACGCCAAGCTCAACCATGCGCATGACGACGTCCTTGCTCGTCTGCATCGTGTGGACGATCACCGACATCCCTCGCGTGGACTCGGACTCTTTCAGGTCGGTGATCGAGCTGTGATTCCGTCGACGTCCGTGTTGTCGATGTCCACGATGGCCCCGTCGACCGTTCCGCTCTTTGAGAGCGCCTCAGCCGCTGCTTTCCTGTTGGCAAGCGGGATGCCGCGGACGCCGAATGCAAGCAGGACATAGCAGAGGGACTCGCGGACCGTCTGCGAGCTCTCGACCACAAGAAAGACCACGCGCACCTCCGTCGAGGTGCCCATACTACACAGGACCCGGCACGGCGTCAATGCGGACATGGTATCCGCGCACGAGAAAGTGCCCCGCTTTCCTCGACGCAGACTTGCATAGAACCATTGCCGGACATACAATTGGTGATCATGAACCACGAGCTGGCGGACGGCGGTTTCTCGATCGAGAGCCTTGGCGAAGACACCACGGAGAACGCGCGCCACCAGCTCGCGCTGCTGGAGAAGTCACTCGGGTCTTCCCACGACCCTGCCGAGGCTCCGGCCCTGCTGGACGAGGCCTACCGGGCCGCGCACGCCCTGAAGGGGGCAGTCGACGCGCATCGGATGCCGAACGTGGACCGCCTGGCTCGGCGCCTGCAGGACATCGTAAGGGCAACCCGGACCGGGTCTCTCGCCGTTACGAAGGACCTGGACTCCGTTCTCTCATCGGTGGCGCGGATCGCGCGGGACGCGCTGGACGCTGTCTCGGCCGGGAGCGCCGAGCCGCTCTCCGCTTCAACGGCTGCCGCCGCGCTTGAGGAAATGCTCGAGCACCCCGGCGAATGGAGCGCTCCGCCGGCTCTCTCTGTTCAGCCCTTTCGATGGGCCAAGGTGGAAGCCGGGCAGGCTTGGCGCCGCGGGGGACGCAGCCGCGAAGGCGCGCGCCGCCGCCGGGGCTTTCGCGCACGCCGCAGCTGCCGCAACGGAGCTGGCGGAGTCGCTTCGTTCGGCGCTGGCTGCTCACGAAGCGGCGGTGAAGCGTCTCCGGGAGTTCATCCCCGGTGCGCTGGCAACAGCGGCCCGCGGTGATTCGACCACGGCGGTTGCCGCGGAGATCGCCGAGTCGTTGTCCGCCGTGGGCTTGAATCAGGCTGGACTGGAGCATTCCGTTGAGGAGAGCGCAGCCGCGGTCAGGCAAGCCGCAGTCCTGGGGACCCGGTCGGCGGAGAGTGCCGAGACGGCCCTGTCCTCCCTGCGCTCCGTTCGGCTGGATGCCCTTCTGCACGATCTGCCTCCAGTCGTGCGCAGGACCCCGCGGAACTCGGGCCGGGGAGTAGAGTTCACCCACGAGCCAACGAACGTGGAAATTGATGCCGCGCGGGCCGACGAAGTGGCCGGGGTCTTGAAGGCCTGTGTCCATGCGCTGGCCGGACTTGCGGGGCCAGGGCGGCGTCGGGCCGGACGCGCAGGGCGCGTTGATGGGGCTCCGGCCTCGCGCCTGTTGCTGTTCGCGCACGCCGCGGGAAGCGACCTGTTCCTGCGTCTTTCCCTTTCTGGCGGGGCCCCGGGCGCCGAACAGCTGCACGCGGCCCTCTCGGCAGTAAGGAAAAGGGTGGAGCGTGCAGGCGGCAGCGTGGAGAGCGAAACACGCAGGGGAGAAGGCGCGTCCGTGCTGCTGACCATCCTCTCCGCCGCCGTCGTGGCAAGCCGATCCGCAGAGTTTGTTTTTGCCCGCGCGGGGGATACCTGGTACGCGCTTCCCGCGTCCGCCGTGATTGAATGCATCCAGGCCGGGATGTCCGTCGAAGATTATGAATTGGACGGCACCCGGCTTGCTACCCTGCGAATGAACGACACGCGGGATCCACGCGAGGGGGTGGTGGTACAAACGCCGCGCGGCGGGGCGCTGCTCCTGTTCGATTCGATCGGTGACCGGGAAGTTGCTCTCCAGACGACCGGCGGCGGAGACTCCGGCGGCATGGCCGGCATTTCGGGCTCGGTTCGTCTGCCCGACGGAAGCACGGCTCGGCTTGTTGATCTGGCGGTGCTGCTGCCCGAGCCGGCGCATGAGAAAGGCGGGGTCATTTCTTCACGAAGGCCCGGCCATGCACGGGAGAGGCGCTGAGCTCTCCACCTCCTGTCGGGAACCCGCCGTCTTGACAGTGGCGCTGCGCTCTGGCTATTGTCAGGTTCACCGGGGGCGGCTAGCTCAGTTTGGTTAGAGCACCAGCTCGACACGCTGGGGGTCACTGGTTCGAGTCCAGTGCCGCCCAATCGCCGGGGCCGTCGTCGAAGACCGCGGCTTCTTCGCGTCATCCTGATGAGGCTCAAAGCGCTCGATTTTCTGGCCATACTCCTTTCGCTGCTCGTCGTCGGGGCATTCTCCCTCTCTGCGTATGCGGGGAAGCAGGTATCGCAGGATGTCGTGATCGAAGCGCCAGGTGGGCGCTGGATTTATCCGCTGAACGTGGATCGGCGGGAACAGGTCGCGGGACCATTGGGAGAGACGGTGGTGGTGATCAGCGGCGGCAGTGCATCAGTTGAGGACTCTCCGTGCCCGGACAAGCTCTGCGTTCACATGCCGGCCATATCCCGGCCGGGGCAATGGATTGCATGCCTGCCCAATCGCGTTTTCGTGCGGGTCAGGGGGGGAAGTGGCCAGGACGTTGACGAGCTCTCGTACCTAGCTCCCCGCGGTTGGACATCGTCGCCCTTCTGGGCGGCGTCTGCATGTTTCTGTCCGCCATCGAATACATGATTCCCAAGCCTGTGCCATTTCTGCGCGTCGGAATCGCCAACCTGCCAATCCTGGTCAGCGTTGACCTTCTTCCGGTGCCGCTTCTTCTGTTGGTGGTCGTGTTGAAAGTGCTCAGCCAGGGGATTATCGGTGGAACGCTCTTTTCATATGTCTTTCTCTTTTCGGCCGCCGGCTCGTTTGCGAGTGCCCTTGCAATGCTGGGCACGAGGCGTCTTTTCGGCGCGCACATCACCCTGGTCGGCGTAGGAGTGATCGGGGCCCTCTTCGGCAACGTTGCGCAGATCGTCCTCGCGCGCCTGCTGATCTTCGGGGAGAGCGCGTGGCTCATCGCCCCTCCGTTCATCGGGCTCGGGTCCATTACAGCGGTCCTGCTGGGAATCTTCGCGGAGAGATTCGCGGAGCGATCGCAGTGGCTTGCCGGGTATTCGGCGGTCGGTGTGACCACTGAGCGTTCCCCGTGCACCGTTCTTCCCGGAATCCAGGCTTCTCCCACTGACCTCTTCATCTGCGGCGCACTTCTCTTTCCGCCGTTTCTCCTGCAGCAGGACGTGGCCGTGCGGGCAGTTCTGATCCTGGCGTACATGCTCCTGAATGCCCTTGCAGGAAGGCGTGTCCGTCTCCTCCAGGTTGGCGTGGTTGCAGCCGGGATTGTCGTTTTCAATCTGGTCATTCCCACCGGGAGGGTGCTGGCGGCCCCCGTGGGACTTCTCCTGACCGAAGGCGCGTTGAAGAACGGCCTCATGAAGGCTACCGCGATGACTGGTCTGGTCGTCCTGTCACAGTTTTCAATCCGCCCCAGCCTGCGGCTGCCGGGTCGGTTCGGAGGGCTTGTCGGACGATCCCTTTTCTATTTCGAGGCGATCATGAACCAGAGAGGCGCAATCGATCGCAAGGACATTATCGGAAGCATCGATTTTCTCCTGGTGTCGCTGAGCAGGATCAGCTCCCCGTCGTCCGGGAGCCCTTTGACCGCCACGCCATTCCGGAAGGTCGGATCGGGACGTGCCGTGCTTGCAGTTCTCGTTGCCGTGAGCTGGGGCTTGTTCATGGTGACGCGGGTTCACCCTCATCCATTCTGTGGAGGATGAGTGATGATCCAAAAGCTGGTTTCTGACACCATTCGGCTGGGCTTGGATCTTCGTTCCTGGCGGGCGGGTTTCAAGGCCCTTCGCCTCCCATCGCTGGTCATTGCCGGGTTCTCCTGCGCACTGGGAATCGTCCTGGCAGTTCACAGCGGCCGTGGCGATCTTGTGAACGCGGTCGCTGTGATGATTGCGGGGCTGGCTATTCAGGCAGGAGTGAACCTTGTCAACGACTTCTTCGAGTTCCGCCAGAAGAAGGTCCACGACAAGATTTCGACGTACGGTTTCTCGGGTCAGGACCGCGAGTTTCTCGAGGTGCTCATTTTTCTCGTCGGGCTGGCCTTCTTCGGGCTCACCGGGCTGCTCGGGCTCTTTCTTGCGTGGAGATCGGGCTGGCCCGTCCTTCTCTTCGGGCTGTTCGGGTGGATCGGAGGGTTCTTCTACACGGGTGAGCCGCTGAACTACAAGCGTAGGGGGCTGGCCGTCACGCTGGTTTTCTTCATCATGGGCGTGATCATGATCAGCGGCGCATACTATGCTGTTGCCGGTACTTTCTCCTGGCTTCCCGTTCTCGCCTCGGTTCCCGTGAGCTTCCTGATCTCCCTGATCCTCCTTGCCAACGAGCTTCGGGATTTCGAAGCAGATACGAGGTTCGGAATCAGAACGCTTGCCGTCAGGATCGGCTACCGCAGGGCCGTTATCGTCTACTGCGTTCTGCTGGCCTGCGCCTATGCGAGCCCTGCAATCCTGTATTTCCTTGGTAGCTTTCCGCAGCCCGGCCTGATCTACCTCGCCCTGCCGGCCGCTATTCCGCCTTTCCTCTTCATGGGGAGGCCACCGACGGATAGGACAGGAATCATACCAGTTGTCATGCTCCATCACCTCGTGTATGGATTTCTATACTGTCTCACGTATCTTGCGAAGTAAGAGGCGGGGAAAGGAAAACTCTTCGATGAAAAAGCTTTGGATTCTTGTGACCATCAGCGTTGCGTTGATTGCCGGAAGCGGTATGCTGCACGCGGAGAAACATGCCGACCTGACGGTAGGCCTCATGCCTGCGTACAACTCTATTCCGCTTATTGTGGCCCAGGCCGACAGGCTTTTCGAGGCGCAGGGTATTTCTGTGGTCCTCGTGCCGTTCAACGGTCAGCTCGAGCGCGAAACTGCACTGCAGACCGGAGCCATTGACGGAACGGTCTCTGACCTCATCAACGTCATCCAGTCGTGGACGCACGGTTTCGGCGCCCGCGTTACTTCGGTGACGGAAGGCAACTTCAGCCTCCTTGCATCGCCGCATTCCAGCCTGAGATCACTCTCAGACTGGCCCTCAGGCGCAGGCCCCCGCGTCAGGGCAGGTCTGCTTGAAAACAGCATCGTTTACTACCTGACCGAGCGAATGCTCGTCGCCGCAGGCGCGGATCCTGCGCGGCTGGACCTGGTGCCTATCGTGCAGCTCCCTGCACGGGTGGAGATGCTGCTGGCGGACAAGGTTGACGCGGCGTGCCTGCCGGAGCCGCTGGCCACGCTGGCTGCGTCTCGCGGCGCACGGGTGCTCGCTGATTCCGACGCGCTGGGAACAACGCCCGGCGTCCTGCTTTTCACCGGGAGGGCGCTCCTGGAGAAGCGCGCCCAGGTCAACGCACTCTACCGGGCGTATGACGCTGCGGTGGACGAGGTGAACGCCCAGCCCGGGTTCGTACCTGCAGAGCATCATTACGGAGTGCGCCTTCCCGCCGCAAGTTACGGGCCTGATTCGGATTCCACGGTTCCGCCACGCCTTTCTTCCGCCTGAAAGCCTGGTTGCCGACGTGGCCGGCTGGATGCTCGCCAAAGGCCTCGCGAAAAAGATCCCAGCCTACCCGGAAATCGTCGACCCGGGTCCTGTTGTCGATCATGCTCGAGCTGAGTGAGTGCAGCGCGGCCTACGGGCCGCGTGCCGCCCTCTCCTCGATCACCCTGCGCGTCGCGGCGGGCCGCGCGGCCTGCATCATCGGCCCGAGCGGATGCGGGAAGACCACCCTCCTGATGATGGCCGCGGGTTTGAAGAGTCCTTCCACCGGGCACGGTACTGGTCGAGGGAAAGCCCGCGAGACCGGGCGACCGCCATGTGGGCCTCATACTCCAGCAGTATGGGTTGTTTCCGTGGTTCACGGTTCGACAAAACGTCGAGCTGGGACTGAAAATACGGGGAACCCCTGCGGTCGAGCGGCGGCGGATTGCGGCCCGCGAGCTCAGTCTGGCGGGGCTCGCAAGGATGCGAAAGCCTCTACCCCGGAGAGCTGAGCGGCGGCCAGCAGCAGCGGGTGGCAATCGCGCGCGCGTATGCCCTCAAGCCGCGGCTCCTCCTCATGGACGAGCCGTTCTCCGCGCTGGACGCTCTGAATCGAGAGGCGCTCCAGGACCTCCTTCTGAACTCGGCACGCGGGAGCCGCCGCCGCGGTCCTCCTCGTCACCCACAGCATCGAGGAAGCGGTGTACCTGGGAAATGAGATCTGTGTCCTGGCCGGTTCGCCGGGGAGAGTCGTCGGATGGTTCCAGAACCCGGGTCGGGGCTCGAGGGAGTACCGGTCAGCAGAGGGATATTTCACGCTGTGCCGCAGTATCCGGGCGCTCATGGCAACACATCACCCCTCGGTGGCCAGCGAGAGTCCCGTCTGATGCGCGCAAGGCTCCTCGCCTTTGGCGGAGGAATGGCCGGCCTGGCTGCGCTGTGGTGGGTCCTGTCTCTGTTGGTGCCGGGAGGATTCGTTCCCGGGCCAGGCGTCGTCATCATCGCGTTTCCTGGTTCTTTTCCCCGGCGGCCCTGGCCACCCATGCCGCTGCCAGCATGGCGCGCGTTGCGGCGGCAGCGGTTCTGACGCTCCTGACTGCCGTTCCCGCGGGAGTTGCGATAGGAAGGTGGAAGGCGCTGGACAGGATCCTCTCGCCTGTCCTTTATGTCCTGTACCCTGTTCCGAAGATCGCGCTGCTGCCGGCCCTCATGCTGCTTCTCGGCCTCGGTGATTCCACCAAGGTGGTGATCGTGTTTCTCGTCCTCTTTTTCCAGGTGCTCGTGGCGGTGCGCGACGCCGCGCGAGAGATCCCGCTCCCGTTCCTCATTTCGCTTCGATCCCTCGGGGGTACGCGACGGCACGCCGTTCTCTACGTCCTGGCGCCTGCCCTCATGCCTTCCCTGCTCTCATCATTTCGGGTCGGCATCGGCACGGCGCTCGCCGTCCTGTTCTTTTCAGAGACTTTCGGAACAACGGCGGGCCTGGGTTGGTTCGTCATGGAAAGCTGGATGCGCATGTCGTACGTTGACATGTTCGCTGGGATCCTCTGCCTGGGACTTCTCGGGTTGGCGACATTTCTTGCGATTGATCTCCTGCACCAGCGCCTCTGCCGATGGCAGGCCGGGACAGGGGCTACTTCAGCACCGTGAACCCGCTGTCAGTGAGCGTGAAGCGGGAGCGGAGCCCGGGAGTAATGTAGATCCCGCGCTTGTCGGTGATGAAAACAGCCTCGATCCTGCCCCTGGTCGATTCCACCAGCGCGCGGCCGCGATCGAGTCCCAGCGTGAAGACAAGAGTGTCGTAGCCGTCCGCTGTGGTTGAATCCGGTGCAACGATGGCAACCGCGGAAAGCCCGTTCCAGGCCGGGTAGCCCGTCCGGGCATCCAGGATATGGAAGTATCTTTTCCCCGCCATCTCAAAGAACCGCTCGTACGTTCCTGCCGTCGTGACGGAACCGCTGGTGATCTCCACGTACCCGACCTTCGTGCCGCGCGCTTCTCCCGGATTCTGGATGCCGATGCGCCACGGAGAGCCGTCCGGCTTGGTTCCAACGGTGAGCACGTTGCCCCCAAGGTCGATCAGAGCGCTGCTCACTCCCCGCGCGCCCACAATCCGCGCCACTTCGTCAGCGGCGTATCCCTTTGCGATTGACCCGAGGTCCAGCCCCATGCCGGGTTTCGCGAGGAACACCGTCGATGCGTTCCTGTCAACCACTACCTTCCTGTAATCGATGAGGGCGATAGCGCGGCGGATTTCGTCGGCAGCCGGGATCCGGGCGTGGGGAGACCCGATGCCCCACAGCTTCACGAGGGGATCAACGGTGATGTCGTACGCGCCATCGCCGTCACTCGAATACAGGAGCCCCTGGCGAATGACTTCCAGCACGTCCGGCGTGACGACGACCGGCTTGATTCCTGCCGCCGCATTGATCCGCATGACCTCGCTGTCATCTCGATTCACTGTCATCCGTGCCTCAATCTCCGCAATGCGCGCAAATGCGGCGTCGAGGGCGGCAGGGGATCCTCCGGCGTAGAACCTGACCGTGCACGCGGTGCCCAGGAGGTTGTACCGCGTGCGCTCCAGGGGCGGCGCGCTCCATGCGAAAGCACAGCAGAGCACGAGAAGAAGCATTGGGAGCAGGGCGGTACCGCGTGACAAGCTCGAACGCATGCGCGTTTATAGCATGGTTGACAAGCCTGCTCCTATTGGCAAGGATTGGCGGATTCCCATGAGGAGACATATGCCAGAGACAGTCCGCATCGTCGTTCTAGGCGGTGGGTACGGCGGTGTGGAAGCGGCCAAGGTGCTCGAGCGCCAGCTCGGCAAGCGCCGGGACGTCCGGATCACCCTCATCGACCGCAATTCGTATCACAGCCTCATGACCGAGCTCCACGAGGTTGCAGGCGGGAGAGTCGAGCCAGAATCCGTCCAGATCAGCTACCGCAAGATCTTTGGCGCGAAACGCGTTGAGCTGGTAACGGACAATATCCGCACCGTCGATTTCGAGACGCGGGAAGTCATCTCGACGACGGACCGTTATCCGTACGATTACCTCGTCCTGGGCGCCGGCGGCGAGCCCGAGGACTATGGACTGCCCGGGATCAAGGAACATGCGTTCATGCTCTGGTCCATGGAAGATGCGCTGCGCCTGCGGCGCCACCTGCAGGACATGTACCGCAGGGCGTCAGCCGAGCATGACCAGCAGAAGCGGTCGGAGATGCTCACGTTTGTCGTTGCGGGTGCCGGGTTCACCGGCGTGGAGCTCGCCGGCGAGCTGATGGACCAGCGGCACGTTCTCTGCCGCCACTTCCACATCAACGAAGCGGAGGTTCGCATTGTCGTCGTTGAGGCGCTGGATGCGATCATCCCGAACCTGCCCCTGCGTCTCCAGAAGAAATCCCGATCGTACCTGGAACGGCGGGGAGTGGAGTTCATGCTGCGCTCGCCGATCGTCGGCGCCCAGCCTGACAAGGTGCTCCTCGGGGGCGGCAAATCGATCTCCACCAGGACGTTTGTCTGGACCTGCGGCATCCAGGGCTGCGAGTTCGCCGCGAACCTGGCCATTACCAAGGGCAAGTGCACCTACAGGAAGTGCAATATCGCGATGACCGGGCGGGACATGCGGAGGAAAAGGCTGCACGTACTTCGAGGGCAAGTACATGGAAGGAAAGCGCGGCCGGCTGCTGGTCAACGAGTACATGCAGAGCCCGGACTACTCGAACGTCTACGTCGTGGGAGACGTTGCCTGGTACCAGGAAGGGAAAAAGGTCATCCCCCAGATCGTGGAAGCAGCCGTGCAGACGGCGTCCACGGCTGCACATAATATCGCCGCGGAGATCACGGGCGGCGAGATGAAAGCATTCAAGTCCAACTATCACGGCATCATGGTGTCCCTCGGTACCTACTCGGGAGTGGCGCACGTGATGGGCATTTCCCTCACCGGCATCTTCGCCATCGCCGTCAAGCACATGATCAACGTCGTCCACCTGTTCGGGGTGGCCGGGAGTCAACCAGGTCTGGGAGTACCTGAAGCACGAGTTCCTCGACGTGCGTGATGCGCGTTCCTTCATCGGCGGCTTTGCGTCTTATAAAATCAGGGGCTACTGGCCGCTCCTCCTGCGCCTGTGGCTCGGATTCATGTGGGTGGTGGAGGCGACCAACAAGATCACCGAAGGCTGGCTGGATTTCTCCTCGGGTCAAAGCAAAACGGGATGGATGTTCTCTCCCGGCGTGGTGCAGGCAGGCATCAGGGCGGCAGCCAGCGCGGCGGGTGGGGCTGACGCGACAAGCGCCGCCTCGGCTTCCGGGTCGGCGGCCACAGCGGCTGGTGCCGCGGCAGCAACGGCAGCGGCGGCGGCAGCGGCGGCGGCAGCGGCAGATGCTACCTCGGCGGCCTCCGCCACGGCCGGAACGGCAGCGGCCGGCACCGCAGCGGTGAGCGCGGCATCGTCCGCAGCGGGAACGGCAGCCGGTGCCGCTCATGGCCCCTGGATGGACACGACGAAGAACATCCTCGATCCCCAGTGGGGAATCGTCACGTGGTTCCGCGGGTGGTTCATGGACGGAATCTTCTCCCACATCCCCTACACATGGTTTCAGGTGGTCATCGTCCTGACAGAGATGATTGTCGGGCTGGCCCTTTTCGGAGGGCTGTTTACCTGGTGGGCGGCGGTGGTGTCACTGGGGCTTTGCTTAATTTTCACGCTCAGCGGGATGTTCGCGTGGAACCAGCTCTGGTTCTTTTTCGCGGCCATCCTGATGCTGGGGGGAGCAGGTAGGGCGTTCGGGCTGGACAGCTGGGTAGTTCCCTTCTTCAAGCAGTGGTGGAACGGAACGCGCCTGGCGCGCCGGACCCGGTTTTACGCGGATGAGCCCACGAAATAAGGCATGATGCGATTCTGGGAGGATCAGCCCGAGCTTGCCCGTGAGCTTGAAATGGTCAAGGACACGATCCTCCTCCGCTCGGCAAGCGATGATCAGGACGTCCGCAGCGCCCTCGGGCAGCTCCTGACTTCCAGTGGGAAGATGCTGCGACCCGCATTCGTGCTCCTGGCGTCACGGTTCGGCAAGCCGGACAGGGACCGAATGATCCGCATTGCTGCTGCGGTTGAAATGCTGCACATGGCAACACTGGTCCATGACGACATCATAGATGCGGCCCCGATGCGGCGGGGTGTCGCCACGCTGCACACCCTGCGCGGGCCGCGCACCGCGGTGCTCGTGGGTGACTGGCTGTTCGCGTCGTGCTTCTCTCTGATCGCCGACCTGGCAGGGTCCGAAAACGGCCGCGCTCTTTCCCGGCTCGTGGCACGGATCTGCGGCAGCGAGATCGGCCAGTCGTCGGACAAGTTCGTCCTTCACACGAGTGTTCGCCGTTACCTCCGCCGGATCGCCGGGAAGACCGCCGCACTCTTTGCGCTGTCTTTCCATGTCGGAGCGGTGGAAAGCGGCTGCAGTGAGAAGCTCGTGTCCTGTCTGCGACGCCTCGGTTACCACCTCGGGATGGGTTTCCAGATCATCGACGACATTCTCGATTTTTCCGTGGACGGCTCGGAAACCGGGCAAACCGACAGGCAGCGATCTCTCCCAGGGAATCCTTCACTCTCCCGGTTGTTCTCGCGCTGAAGTCCGACGACGGGAAGCTCGCGGCGGCCTTGTCACGAGGCCGCACGAGCCGGCGCGCGCTTTCCCGTGCGGCCCGGATGGTCAGGGAGGGCAACGGCATTGCCCAGGCGCGAGCGATGGCCGCGCTCTATACGGAGCGCTCCCGGCGCGAGATACGCAGGCTTCCGGATGTGCCGCCGAGATTGGTGCTGGCCGACATCATCGAAAAGCTGCACTGCAGAGTTTATTGAAGAGTTTGCTTGACTTACGCTATCAATGCTGAAATCTTATTGCGTAGATCAAGAATGCAAGGAGGATGATGAGATGAAGAGAAAGGTACTTGTGCTTGTGGCCGTCGCGCTTCTCCTGGTCTCTTCTGTCGGGGCTTTCGCCTTCGAGCAGAAGAGCACGGTCTATCCGTGGATGGCATCGTTCAACAAGACCGGCCAGCTGAACCTCTACGGGGCTATCGGATTTTACTATTACGGATTCGACCTGGATGTCGGGCCCGAGGTCATCCTGGGCAACTTCAACGTTTCTGGAATTCCGCTCGAATGGGGCGTCATGGCGCGGGGGCTTCTCGGTTTCGCCAGTTTCGCGGGCTTTACCTGGATGGACTATGGCGTGGCGCCAATGGTGACTCTGCACTGGGGAACTGATTTCGGCAGCCCGTGGAAATTCGAATGGTACCTCGGGCTGGGACTCGGGATTGCCGGTTCAACCGCAAACTACGGCTATTATTCCTATGGCAGCGGGGTTGGCTTCGGATTCGCTTCCGCGGACGGTGTGGCCTGGCATTTTTCAGAAAATATTTCGCTTATCCTTGACTACGCGTACAGCGGCTACTTCTCCGTTTACGGTGTTGGTGTCAAGCTGAACCTGTAACGCTCTGTTTCCTGTTCCCCTTGCACGTCCGCAAAAAGCGGAGGTGCAAGGGGAACTCGGGCCGGTCCTGCTCCACTGAATGATCTTTGCTTCCGACAGGAGAGCCAATGAGCCCGCTCACGTCGAAAATACTCATTGTTGGCGTGCCGCTGGCACTGTCGCTTTCGTGGTTCGTTTTCTGGGTGGCCAGGCTGACCGGCACGGCAAAACGGCTGAAGAAATCCGGCCTGCGCCAGCCGGGAGACGCACCGGCGCCTCCTGAACCGCCCGTGCAGCGGCCGCCCGTCTGACCGCGAGGCGTCAGCGGCCTTGACTCAAATCAAGCACCCCGACCTATAGTGGCGGGAATGGTTCGGCACCGGCATGACTGATTCCTCACCTGTTCTTTCCACTGACGAGCTGTCTTTCCGATTTCCCGGAATTGAAGCGGGTGCCGGCCTCGTTGTGCTTGAAAAGCTCAGCATTACGGTGCCCAGAAACGGTGCGGCCGTCCTGTTCGGCCGCGCTGATGCGGGAAAGACGACCCTTGCTCGGATCGCGGCGGGCCTGATTCCCCGTTTCACGGGAGGCGCGTTGAGCGGAGAGATCAGGGTCGAGGGCCGCGACGCGCGGCGCCTGCAGCCCTGCGAGTTGATGCAGAGCCTCGGGCTTGTGGCCCAGGACTCCGAGGAGCAGATCCTGACCACGCGTTGCGACTCCGAGGTGGCGTTCGCCCTGGAATCGCTGGGCGTTCCCCGGCCGCAGATGCGCGAGCGCGTTGATTCCAGCCTGCAAAGAGCGGGACTCGCGGGCTTTGCGCATCGGAACCCCGCGACTCTCTCCGGTGGCGAGAAAAAGAGACTGCTCGTGGCCTGCCTCGACGCAATCCGGCCCGGCCTCTGGATCCTCGACGAGGCGCTCGGGGAGCTTGATTTTGAGTGGAAATCAAGGGTCCTCGACCTGATCGCTGATGCTGGTGGAACCGTCCTGCTGATGGAATCCCGATGGTCCACCCTCGCGGCTGCCCGCGGGACCTCGTTCTTTCTCCTGGACACGGGACGCATCCGGGCGCGGGCAGTGGATCCGGCGGACCCGTTATTCGCCGCGGAAGCAACCGCGGCAGGGATCCGTCAGGGGGCACGCCGAAGGCCGCGGCCCCTCTCTCCGGGAGGGGGCCTCCGAGTCGAGGGACTGGAGTTCCGTTTCGAAGGCCCTGCGGGGTTCTCTCTTGCCGTTGATTCCCTGGAGCTCCGATTCGGAGAAATATGCGCGTTGGTCGGGAAAAACGGCTCCGGCAAGTCAACGCTCGGGAAGATACTTTGCGGCCTCCTCAGTCCGGAGAAGGGCACTATCGGATTCGCGGTGGAAAAAGGATACCGGCACGCCGGCGCAGCGGAGCTGAGCACGAAGGTCGGTTACCTCTTCCAGAACCCCGATCACCAGATCTACCTGCCGACCGTGCGCGAGGAGCTCAACCTCGGGTTGCGCCGCAGGGGCGCGGATCACCGGGAAATCGAGGCCCGGGTCGATCGAAGCTGCGGGGCTGTTCGGCCTGCCGGACGTCGAAGCGCCGCCGGCACTCCTGAGCTACGGCGCGCGGAGACGCCTGCAGGCTGCGACATATTACCTGTTGTCCCGGGACCTCCTGATTCTCGACGAGATCGATTCGGGCCTCTCGTACCGGGAAGTCGAATCCCTGATCGACGCCCTGGCCTCCCGGGTGCCGGGGATCGTGCTCATCACGCATGACATGGCCCTGGCAAAATCGGCCTGCGATCGAGTCCTCGTGATGGAGGAAGGCAGGATCTCGGTTGACGCTCCCAGCGATGGATTCGATCTTGCAGACGCACCCAGGGGCCGGATGGTGATCCCGTGACCATGGAGTTCTACAGGGCGGGAACCACCGTCCTGCACCGCCTGGACCCCCGGGCCAAGCTGATCATCCTCGTCGTGGAGCTTGCGGCGTTCTTTCTTCCGTCTGCTCCCTGGGTGCTGCTTCTTCTTACCGCCTTCATTGCCTGCGTCATTGCAATCGTGCTGGGACCGGCCCAGCTCATGCCTCCGCTGAAGACGCTATGGCCGATACTCATTCTCATTGTCCTGCTGACCCCCCCGTTCCATCGGGAGGGTGCATCTCTGCTGCAGGTTTTCGGCTTCACGCTGGTCACGACCGGCGGCTTGAACATGACCCTCGTCATGCTCCTGCGGTTCCTCGGCATCACCCTGGGCTTTTTCGCAATCGTGCGTACGCTCGCCCTGGATGACATGGTTCTGAGCCTGCGGTGGTTCGGGCTGCCCTATTCCGCCTGCCTTGTCATGACGATAACGCTCCGCACGATCCCAACCCTCGGAGCAACATGGCACAACGTTCTCGATGCCCACCGGCTGCGCTCGGGTGCTCCGATCGGCCCGCCACGGCGAAGGCTGGTGGAAACATATCTTCCGGTTCTGACCTCGGTCCTGATCGAGGCGGTTAAAAGTATTCCTCTCCTTGCCATGGCACTGGAGAGCAGGGGATTCGGCCGCCGCAATCCGCGCACGTCGTTTGCCGAGCTGCGGACGGGTCGGCACCTCGTCGGGGACGTCCTGGTACTTGCCGCGGTCATGGCGGCATTCCTCTGGCCTCTCGCAGTCCACTGGTGAGGTCTGGAGCCTCGACGACTCTTGGTAGACAGGGTTTTTTCCCCTATACTTGTGACCATGATAGACGAAAAACCGGCGGTCTCGCCCGCCTTCCGCATCGCCTCCATAGCCATTCTTGCTGCCGTTACGACGGTTCTCACGCGGGTGGTCCAGATCCCGCTGCCAGCCCGCGGGTATATCAACCTCGGGGACGTCGCCATTGTTTTCACGGCCGTCACGCTCGGTCCCTTTTCCGCCGCCCTGGCCGGCGGACTTGGCACGGGGCTCGCGGATCTGCTGAGCGGCCCGTACGCTTTCTGGGCTCCGATCTCGCTCATCGTCCACGGTGCCCAGGGTCTTCTCATTGGACTGATCGCGCAGCTGCGTCCCAACAGTCTCCCGCTGCAGATTCTGGGAGGCATCGTCGGAATGATCGTGATGGCGGGCGGGTACCTGCTGGCGGGAGTGTTCATTGAAGGGGCTGGTCCCGCTGCTGACCGAAGTGCCCGGGAATCTCATCCAGGGCGGGGTGGGTGTCGTTCTGGGGATCCTGGTCGCAGCCGCGGTTGCACGGGCGTACCCGCCCGTTCGGCAGTGGAAATGGTAAAGGCCGTCGCGGAAAGCCTTGCGGAAGTCCGGGCACGGGCGGATACAGCGGCCCGAAAGTCAGGCCGGGATCCAGCGGACGTGAGGCTCATGGCCGTGACAAAGGGCTTTCCCCGCGAGCTCGTGGTTGAATGTCTGGCTGCCGGAGTAACCCTTTTCGGCGAGAACCGCGTCCAGGAGGCCGAGACGAAGTTTGCCGACCTGGCGGGTCGGTGCGAAGTCCACCTCATCGGCCACCTCCAGACGAACAAGGCCAGGGCAGCCTCAGGCCTTTTCTCCTGCGTCCAGTCGATCGACAGCCTGCATACCGCGGAGGCCTTGAACGCCAGGTGCGAGGAGCGTGAGCGTTCCATTGATGTGCTTCTCGAGCTGAATACGAGTGAAGAGGATTCCAAGTCCGGCTTCCGCGGCCGCGAGGAGCTGCTGTCCTGCCTGGAAGCACTGGGGAGCCTGCCCCGGCTGCAGCCGAGGGGCCTCATGACAGTCGGACCTCTCACCGAGGACCAGGGGAAAATACGGGCATCCTTCTCCCGTCTTCGGCTGCTGTTCGAAGAAATCCAGGAGCATCGCTTCCACGTTCGACACTCTTTCAATGGGCATGTCAGCGGATTTCGAGCTGGCAATCGAGGAAGGGTCGACCCTCGTCCGGGTGGGGACGGCGCTGTTCGGCCCGCGGAAACAGGCGTGAAAAGAAGGCCTTTTCCGGTCGCGCTCGCGGCTCTCGCGCTCTCCCTGGGCGCGACGGTTTCCGCGGGAGCCCAGGATCATACGCCCCAGCCCTATTCTCCCGACGAGTTCCAGTCATGGATGAAAGACGCGTATCGTGCCGAGGCGGTGCTCGTGGGCTCGTTTCCGTTTACGCTCTTCGCGACCCTCGAGGTGTACGACACGGCCCGCTACGTTTCCAATGGGTTCAATCCCAGCTTCGCTCCGTGGCCCCTTGGCTCGGGCACTGCCGTCTCGTACTCGGCAAACGAGACTCTCTGGCTGGTCGCGTCCGCCGTCTCTCTGTCCATGGTGCTTTCGGGGATCGACTTCCTGATCGGCCGCATCAATGAGCGCCCACGTCATTGAGTGCCGTGTCGAGCTCGCCTCCGGGGAAGGCATGCGGCTTGACGTGTACGTGTCCGAGCATCTCGGGCTGTTTTCACGAAGCCAGGCTCGCGGGCGCATCCTGGGCGCTGCCGTAAACGGCGTGCCGGCCAGGCTGGCCCGAAAGGTGCGGCACGGTGACATGGTGACCCTGAGCTACGTCGACGCACCTCCGACCGACCTCGTCCCCCAGGACTTGCCCCTGGACGTGCTGTTCGAGAATGACGACGTGATCGTCATCGACAAGCGCCAGGGCATGGTTGTGCACCCGGGGAGCGGGAACGCCAGCGGCACTCTCCTCAACGCGCTCCTCTTTCACTGCAGGGGAATCCCTGAGCGGTTCCCGTCCGGGGATCCCCGCCCTGGCATCGTCCACCGCCTGGATAAGGATACCTCCGGTGTCATCATCGCCGCGAAAAATCCCGACGCCCACGCCGTCCTCGCCCGCCAGTTCCACGACCGGCAGGCCCGAAAGCGCTACCTCGCGGTGACGCTCGGAGCGCCTCCTGGTCCGACCGGACGCGTGGAAGACAAGCTCGCCAGGGATCCGCGCGGATCGAAGGAAATTCACGTGGGTCCGGGAGGGAGGAAGAACAGCTCTGACGTACTACCGTGTTCTTCGCACCTACACTGCCGGCCAGGCGCAGCCCGACGCGCGGTACGCCCTCGTTCTCCTGGCTCCCCGTTCCGGTCGGACTCACCAGCTGAGAGTGCACATGAAGCGCCTTGGGACCCCAATCCTCGGCGATCCCCTGTACGGCCGAAGGGACGAGGGGTTCCCGCGAGAGACGCTCATGCTCCACGCCCGAAGTCTTTCGATTGTTCTTCCGGGAGAAACCGCCGCGCGCACGTTCCTCTCGCCCGTGCCCGAAAGGTTTCGACTCCTGCTCTCGCAGCTTCAGAGCTTTTCTCCGAGCAGGGGATTATAGAGCTTCTCGATGCCCACCTTGGAGGGAGGGCCATGGCCGGGGAAGATCAATACCTCGTCGCCGAGGGAGAGCAGCTTTTGCCGCACGGATTCCAGCAGGAGGCCGCGCGCGTAGCCGTCGCGCGTCGCTCCGGCACCGCCCGCAGAGAGAGTGTCCCCGGTGAAGACGATATGATCGACCAGGAAGCACAACGAATCGATGGAATGCCCGGGAGTCTCGATGACCCGGACCGAGAACCCGCCAAGGTGAAGGACATCCCCCTCCTGGACGTGGCGAGCCGGGAAATCGAGAACGCTGGGCTGATTTGCGTAGATCTCGCGCGTCATAGACTTTCAGCAGGGACCGTATCCCGTTGATGTGAGCGTTGTGGGCGTGCGTGATGAGGATGGAGCGGACGTAGAGACGGTTTTTCTCGACTGCCTCGAGGAGGGGCGAATCGAAAACCCCCGGATCCACCAGCACGGCGTCCCCGCCGCTCGTCGGGCCCGATGAGATACGTGTTGGAGAAACCAAGACGGGAAAAGAGGGAAAAGAACTTCAACTGGACAGCTCCTGGAAGACAGCCTCGTTGGTGTTGGACGAATGGAAATCCACAGCCGTCCGGTGCGGCGCGTCGAAAAAAGTACGGGTGAGGTTGCAGTCCCGCATGCTCACCGAATCCAGCACGGCCCCGATGAACCGGGAACCGTACAGGTTCGAGTGGTCGAACTGAAGTCGCTTCGCCCTGGATGCCGAGAAAATTGACCTGGACGATCTCGCAATCCCGGAAAGATGCAGCGCAGGAGCCGCGAGCCCGCAAAGACCGAGTTCTGAAGCACGCTCTCGGAGAAGTCGCAGTCCTCGAAGGTCGCGCGGTCGAGGAAGGAGAGGTGAACCTGGGCGGAGCACAGCTTCACTCGCACAAAGGTGGCAGCGGTGAGCCGGCACCCCGCTATATCCGCCCTGCTGAGATCAACGTCCTCAATATGCACCCCGGGAAGGTCGAGGTCTCGAAGGGTGACCGCGCCGTCTTTTGGCCGGAGCATCCGCGCGACGTGCTCTGCGACCGCGGGGGTATGCACGATGCACCCGGGTGAGCCCGATAGTGCCGGCCTGTTGCATCCGGCTTCCGCGCAGGGGCGAGGGTCGAACATATGCTCAGACTGTACCGGTTCGGAGTCCTGCGCGCAAGCACGGCCGGTGTCCGCCGCGCCGGCACCGCAGAGCGGCTGATGCGACCCCCGGCGTCCGGACGGCGCGCTTGCTGCCCCGGTTGGATTGGTATATTCTGTCGGATATGCACGCGTGTCATTTCTGTTCCGCGCCTGTCGAAAATCCGCGGGAAGTCTACCGTTCCACCACGTGCTCCGCGTGCGGCAAGGATCTCAAGATCTGCCTGAATTGCAGGTTCTACAGCCTCGGGTGCGCACTGGGACTGCTCGGAAACGATCGACGAGATGGTCAAGGACAAGGACAGGGCCAACTTCTGCACTTTTTTTTCTTTTCGGCAGTCCTCCCCCGGCGCAAAAGGCGCCGCCCGGCCTGATGCTGCAGAGCAGGCAAAGCGAAAGATGGACAAGCTTTTCGGAAATGACTCCTGATCCGGTTGCATTCCTTGATTCGGGCGTCGGGGGGCTCCCGTATCTTGCACACGCCCGGAAGCACCTGCGCGGCCAGCGGTTTGTCTACGTGGCCGACAGGGAGAACTTCCCCTACGGGGAAAAGTCGCGGCCGGAAATCATCGAGGCCGCGCTCGCGGTCGCAGGAAGGCTGATCGAACGTGAGCATCCCCGGCTCGTCGTCGTGGCTTGCAACACGATGTCCGTTGTCGCGCTTGCCGAGCTGCGCGCGCGGTTTCACGTCCCTTTCGTCGGGGTGGTGCCCGCCGTCAAGCCGGCCGCTTCTCTCTCGCGGAAAAAGCGGGTCGGGGTCCTGGCCACGCGGCAGACCGTGGAAGGAGACTACCTCCGCAACCTCATTGGCCAGCACGCATCCGGCTGCGCAGGTGGTGAGCCTGTCCTCTTCCGAGCTCGTGGATTTCGTGGAGAACGCACTCTTCATGGCGGACGCCGGGGAACGGGAGGAGCGGGTGAGACGGGAAGTGGACCGGTTCCGCTCGGAAGGAATCGATGCCCTGGTCCTGGGCTGCACCCATTTCCTCCACCTGGAAGACGGAGTTCCGGTCCCTGCTGCGAAGCCGAAGCGATTGCACTCGTGGATTCCCGGGAAGGTGTGACCAGGCAGGCGGCGCGCCTGCATCAATGAGCCCGCCCGTCGGCACCTGCCCGGCGGCCCGGATTTCCTGCTACGTCACGGGGGAACAGCCTTCGGACGGTCGGTACGAGTGGTTTGCGCGTCAGTTCGGCCTGCAGCTCCAGGGAAGCCTGTGACTCCGGCGTCCGTGCCTCTGGAAGCGGAAGTGCTCTACGGCATCAACACCATCTACACTGTCGCCGCCGGAGACGTCCGGCTGCAGTGCAGGATCAAGGGCAAGCAGCTCAAGGAAACGCGACGAAGCTACAACCCGATTGCCCCCGGGGACCTCGTGAAGGTGACGCCAGACCTTCTCAGCCCGAACGAAGGAATGATCAGTGACGTCGCCAGCCGCCGCACCCGCCTGGTGCGGTGGAACAAGAAGGGCAGGGCGCCGCAGGTGCTCGCCGCGAATGCAGACCTCGCCGTCTGCGTGACAAGCCCGTCGTCCCCGCCTTTTCGTCCCCGGTTCATTGACCGGCTCATCGTCGCCGCAGAAACCGGCGGCCTCACGCCTCTGGTCGTGATGAACAAGAGCGACCTGCACTGCCCGTCCGAGGTGACCGAGAGGCTCGCCCATTACCGGTCGATGGGGTACGAGGTGCTTTCCTGTTCTGCCCGTTCGCGGGCGGGGCATCGCCGAGCTGCGCCATTTTCTCATGGGGCAGAACCGCGGTTTTCGTCGGGCCAATCCGGGCGTCGGCAAATCCTCTCTCCTGAATGCCCTCGCGCCCGGGCTCGACCTTCGCGTGGGCAGCCTGTCGATGAAGCACGACCGGGGGAACCACACGACGAACTTCTCCATCCTCGTCCGGCTGGACACGGGGCTTCGCATCATCGACACGCCGGGTGTGCGCGAGCTGGAGCTGGCCGACGTGCTGCCTGAAGAGATCGGGTTTCACTTCCGGGATTTCGCGCCGTACATGCAGGCCTGCAGCTACCAGCCCTGCCTGCACGATGACGAGCCGCGATGCGCGGTCATGGACGCCGTGAAGCGTGGCGAGATTCATCACGACCGCTACGAGAGCTATCTGCGAATACTCCACGAGCTGCGCGAGACGAGGAAAGCCGAGCATGGATGAGCATGCGCTGCGGCTGCTGGAGTTTTCACGGGTTCGAGATGAGCTCGGCGGAGTTGTGCGCCAGCCCTGCGGGCGCCGCGCTCCTGGCCGGCCAGGAGTTTGTCACCGATCGAAAAGCCCTCGACGACCTCCTGGCGCTGGCGCTGGAGTTCCGGGCGATCCTGGAATCCGGCGGCGCTCTTCCCGGGATTCGATTTCCCGGACGTCGACGCGGTCACCCCGCGTCTCGGCAAGGACGGGCTCCAGCTCGAGGGTGAGGAGCTGGCCGCGTTGGGGCGATGGATGCTGTCCGGGCTCAAGCTCAAGCGAAGTGGTCCTGCTGGGCCGTCCCGAGGGGCCGCTCGGCGCAGCACGCCGAAAAAGTGCCCGACCTCTCGCCGCTTTCCCGCAGGATCTTTCGCATCGTCGACCATGAAGGCGCATTGAAGGAAAAGCAGATCCCCGAGCTCGCGGCGATCAGGGAGCGCATCCGCCGGCACCGCGAGGACGCCGACCGCTCGGTGCGGGGACTGCTGGATGATCACGCCTAGCAGGGGATACTGGCAGACCACGACCCCGACCCAGCGTGACGGCCGGGTTGTCCTCCCCCTGAAGGCCCAGTACAAGGGGCGGGTGAAGGGCATCGTGCACGAAATGTCCTCCAGCGGATCCACGATTTTCATCGAGCCGCTGGAGGTGGTGGAGAAGAACAATGCAATCGTGCAGGAGGAGAACCTCTACCGCATGGAGATGCGCAGGATCCTCCGCGAGCTGACGGCAGAGGTTTCCCGGCGGGCCGGGGAAGTGCGCCTCTTTGTGCAGACTGGTTTCCGAGATGGATACCTGGCTGGCGCGTGCGCGATACGCCCTCTCGCACGGGTGCCGCAGGGCGGAGCATGACCCCGAGAAGGTATCCCTGGTCGATGCGCGGCACCCTCTCCTTGGGGGCACCGTCGTACCGGTGACGGTTGTCGTGGGAAGCGACCAGAGGGTCCTCGATCATCACGGGCCCCAATACCGGTGGGAAAACCGTCAGCCTCAAGACCGTGGGCCTGCTCTCCCTCATGAACCAGTTCGGCATGGAGATCCCGGCCGCGGAGGGGTCGGCGCTTCCCCTGTTCGACTCCATATTCGCGGATATCGGGGACGAGCAGTCCATCGAGCAGTCCCTGTCGACGTTTTCCGCCCACGTGAAAAACCTCGCCGCAATCGTCCAGGGCGCAGGGCCACGATCCCTGGTGCTCGTGGACGAGTTGGGCGCCGGCACGGACCCGCAGGAGGGGGTTGCCCTTGCCATGGCACTGCTGGACCACTTCATGGCACGGGGCTGCATCGTGCTGGCCACCACTCATCACGGCATTCTCAAGAACTACGGCGCCACGCGCCCGGGCGCCCAGAATGCCTCCATGGGATTCGATCCCGGCAACCCTTGCGCCGAACTACCGGATCCTCTGGGCGTTCCCGGCGAGAGCCACGCCCTGCAGATTGCCCGCAGGGTCGGCATGCCGGAGAACGTGCTGGCCAGCGCGTCGTCCTACCTCGACGACGAGCGAACCGACATTTCGCGCTCTGATCTCTCATCTTGCCGAGCGGCACCAGAAGCTCACCGCGGCGGAAGACGAGCGCGGGCACGCGAGACGAGCTCAGGGAGAAGATGGCGCAGCACGGACCTGAAGGAGCTCGCCCTGCGGCAGAAAGAGCTGGAGCTCCGCCGCCACGGCTTGAAGGAGCTCCGCGATTTCATCGGCCAGGCGCGCAAAGGAGTGGGAAGCACTCCGCGGCCGTCCGGCTCTCCCGCCGGGTCGGATTTCGGCCGGCTCGCAGAGGGCATCCAGGAACGCATCGAATCGGAGGAGAGGCGAATCGAAGAGGAGCGGGAATCGCTTGCTCCACGGCCGTCCTTCGAGCCGCAGGCGGAAATGGAAGTCATCATCGCGCGCACGGGCCGCCGCGGCCGTGTGGTGCGGCCGGACAAGGGCAAGCGCTGGATCGTCGAAACCGAGACTCTCCGGCTTTCCCTCCTCGCCGGGGAGCTGCGTCCCGCGCCGTCCGGCGGACCCGTGACCGACGCCCTGCCGTCGGTCAGCTACACTGCGGCCGGGCCTGTGGATCCGCCCGTCCTTGAGCTGCATATCCGCGGTATGCGGCTGGAGGAGGCGATGAAGCTCGTGGAAAAGCAGCTCGACAGCGCCCTCCTGCACGGGCTGCAGCGAGTTCAGCATCGTCCACGGAAAGGGCGAGGGGATCCTGCGAACCGCCGTGCACAACTACCTCAAGAGCCTGCCTGCCGTCGAAGCATTTCGCTTTTCGCTGCCGGAGGAAGGCGGCTTTGGCAAGACGATCGTCACGCTGAAAAGCTGAAGCGCGTCCGCCGGAAAGACCGGCCCGACTTGCCATCATTGGGACCGCGACGATAGTATGGCCCGATGGATTCCGGGCTGTACGTCCAGGTATTTTCCTCAGTCGAGGTCATTGTCGCGGCCCTTTTCCTGATTTTTCTTCTCCCGCTCGTGTTCTTCGTCGCCTCGACAAAGAGCCGGAGGAGATTCGTGCGGCTTCCCGTAAAACCCCGAAAGCCGCGGCCCGCAGGCAGTTCGAGGCAGGCGGCAGCCGCGTCCGAGGAACGACGACTTGCACGGCCCCCCCTCGTCGGCAGGGCCGCGCGGCAGATCCCGGGGCCCCAGCGCGGATCCGGTCGATCCGGAATGAAAAGCATCGTCATCCGCGGAGCGCGCGAGCACAATCTCAAGAACATCGACCTGGAGCTGCCGCGTGACGCCCTCGTCGTGGTCTCCGGTCTCAGCGGATCGGGGAAGTCCTCACTGGCGTTCGACACGATTTTCGCCGAGGGCCAGCGGCGCTACGTGGAATCGCTGTCCTCGTATGCACGGCAGTTCCTCGGGCGGCTGGACAAGCCGGACCTCGACTCCATCGAGGGCCTTTCGCCGTCCATCGCAATCGAGCAGAAGACCACCCACCGCAACCCGCGGTCGACAGTGGGCACGGTCACCGAGATCTACGACTACCTGCGGCTCCTCTACGCGCAGGATCGGCATCCCGCACTGCCCGCGCTGCGGAAGGGAGATCCAGGAGCAATCGGTTGACCAGATCGTGGACTCCCTCCTCGTTCTTCCGGAGGGCACAAAGGTGGTCCTCCTGGCCCCGGTGGTGGGCGCGAAGAAAGGCGAACACCAGAAGATCCTGGAAGACGCCAGGCGGATGGGCTACGTGCGCGTGCGGGTGGACGGGGAGATCCTGCCCCTCGATGGAGAAATCACGCTCGACCGCAAGCGGAAGCACACGATCGAGATCGTGGTGGACAGGCTGGTCGTCTCCGCGGAGAGCCGCCGGAGATTCTCGGAATCCGTGGAAGGGGCGCTGGAAACCTCCGGCGGCACGCTGATAGCGCTGGTGCGGGAAAAATCCGGGGAGCGCGAAGTCCTCTTCTCCCAGAAGAGCTCCTGTCCCACCTGCGGCATCAGCATCCCCGAGCTTCAGCCGCGGCTGTTTTCGTTCAACAACCCTTTCGGCGCATGCGATGAATGCTCCGGCCTCGGGGTGACCCTCGAGTTCGATCCTGATCTGGTTGTGCCCGACATGAGCCTGTCTTTCAACGAAGGCGGCATTGCGCCGTACAACCCGAAAGCCAACTGGCACAGGAGCCAGTTCGAGTCCCTTGCGAAACACTTCAAGTTCAGCCTGGACACCCCCCTGGAAGAACTGCCCGCCGGGGTATTCGAGGTCCTGCTGCACGGCACGAAGGAGAAGATCGGCTTCCGCTACGAAAGCAGGGACGGGCGGGGAAAGTGGGAGTTCCAGTCCGGATTCCGCGGCGTTCTCAACGACCTGAAGCGGCGATACCTCGAGAGCAGCTCCGAGCAGGTAAAGGAGTGGATGGAAGGCTTCATGTCGCAGAAGGACTGCAAGGCCTGCGGCGGCCGACGGCTGAAGCCCGAAGTGCTGGCAGTCACCGTCGGGGACCGCAACATCCACGAGCTCACCCAGCTGTCCGTGCGCGATGCGCTGGTTTTTTTCGAGAAGCTTCCCCTGGACCCGACGTCGCAGAAAATCGCGCGCCAGATCCTGAAAGAGATCTCCGCACGGCTGGGCTTCATGAAGAATGTCGGGCTGCCGTACCTGACCCTGGAGCGGCGGGCGGGCACCCTCTCCGGAGGGGAGGCGCAGCGCATCCGGCTGGCAACGCAGATCGGCTCCTCCCTGGTGGGGGTGCTGTACATCCTCGACGAGCCCACCATCGGGCTGCACCAGCGCGACAACGCACTCCTTATCGATACCCTCAAGCATCTTCGCGACATCGGGAACACGCTCATTGTCGTGGAGCACGACGAGCAGACCCTGCGGACCGCGGACTACATCGTGGACCTCGGTCCGGGAGCGGGAGTCCACGGCGGACACGTGGTTGCCGCCGGAACACTGGAGGAGGTGTGCGCAAATCCCCGGTCGCTCACGGGGCAGTATCTCTCAGGTGCGCTGACCATGGAACGCGGACGGGCGCGGAGGCCGGGAAACGGGAAACGCATCGAGCTGCGCGGTGCGCGCGAGCACAACCTCCGGGGAATCGACGTCACTTTTCCCCTGGGAACCCTGATCGCAATCACGGGAGTCTCGGGATCGGGGAAATCCACGCTCCTGTCGGACCTGCTCTACCCGGCACTGTCCAACAAGGTGAGCGGCAACCCGTCTCCCCGAGGGGGCGTACGACTCCTCTTCATGGCGCCGAGGAGATCGACAAGATCATCAATATCGACCAGGGCCCGATCGGGAGAACGCCGCGGTCGAACCCCGCAACCTACGTCGGGCTCTTCGGTCCGGTTCGGACCCTGTTCTGCCCAGCTGCCCGATTCGCGCGCGCAAAGGGTACAAGGCCGGCCGTTTCTCCTTCAACGTCAGGGGGGGCCGGTGCGAAAAGTGCCAGGGGGCGGGAACGATACGGATCGAGATGCACTTTCTCCCCGATGTCTACGTTACCTGCGATGCCTGCAAGGGCCGGCGCTACAACCGCGAGACTCTCGAGGTCCACTACAAGGGGAAGAACATCCACGACATCCTGGCCATGACCATCGAGGAGGCTTCAGGCTTCTTCCGCCACATCCCGACGCTCGCGCCAAAGCTCGAGACCCTGGTCGAGGTGGGCCTGGGGTACGTTTCTCTCGGGCAGTCCGCCCTGACGCTTTCCGGCGGCGAGGCACAGCGAGTGAAGCTTTCGCTGGAGCTCTCGCGGAAGAGCACGGGCCGCACTTTCTACATCCTTGACGAGCCGACCACCGGCCTGCATTTCGCCGATGTGAAAAAGCTCATGGAAGTGCTGCAGAAGCTGGTCGATGCGGGCAACACGGTCGCCCTCATCGAGCACAACCTTGACGTGATCACATGCGCTGACTGGGTCATCGACCTTGGGCCGGAAGGCGGTGACCGCGGCGGAGAGATCGTTGCCGCGGGCACTCCGGAACAGATCGCCCGAGCGGAAGGATCATGGACCGGAAGGTTCCTGAAGCGCGCCCTGAAATAGTCGTGGCGGCAGCCATGCTTTCGTTGATGCTCCTCGCCGGTTCTGCGGCGGCATCCGCGCAAGGCGCCGGACCCCCGCCGGACGGTGCGACGAGCACTGTCGCTCCAGAGCCGGAGCCCGGATCACAGCCACCGCCGGCACCACCCACCAGGAGCGCTTCGGACCTCCTCTCCAGCTCCCTTCCGAAAGACATCAGCACGGCAAGCTATTACGAGTTGGCAAGCTGGTGCGATGAGCTGGGACTCGACGACTCCGGTTCACGAAAAGACCTCCAGGCACGCCTGGCCAAGCATTTTTCGGTCACGCTCCCCGAAGCAGCAGCGCCCGGGAAACGCGCGGTGACTGTCCGGTCCGCTCGGCAATCGGAGTATTTCACCCAATCCGATTCAGGGGAAAAATACGTACTGCTCCGCGGCGATGTCGTTATCGAAGTCAGGGACACGTCTGACGGGACGCTGCAGGTGATCAAGGCGGCGAGCCTCACGTTCAACCAGAGCCGCCGAACGATCAGCGCGGTCGGCGACGTCACGTATGCGTTGACGAGGGGCGGGCAGACCGACACGTTCACGGGGCAGAGCCTGGATTTTGACCTGGACAGCTCGGAGGCGATTTTCTATGACGGGAGCACGCGACGAATCATCAAGCGAAATGGAAAAGACGTTCCCTTTACTTTCGCCGGAGAGACGATCACCCGCGTAACGAACGACACCGTCATTCTTCAGAAAGGGGCTTTCACAAGCTCCGAGACTCCCTCCGATCCGCTGTACCAGATCCGGGCAAGTACCGTGTGGCTGCTCGCACCCGGAGAGTGGGCCGTGCAGGACGCCGTGCTCCTCATCGGCAGAGTGCCCATCCTGTACCTGCCGGGATTCTTCTGGCCGGGCGATGATTTTTTCTTCAACCCGAACGTCGGGTATCGGCCGCGGGAAGGATCCTTCCTGCAGACCACAACGTACCTGCTCGGCCGCAAGCCCAGGGAAGATTCACCGTTCTCCTTCCTTCAGCTTACCGGCTCCGGTGACGCAGGCTACGCTCTGCAGCCTCACGGCCTGTTCCTGAGGAAAATGCCCGGGTACACAGGCTCCGAAGGATGACGGGCATACCTTGAAGCTCATGGCCGACATCTATTCCCGCCTGGGGATCATGGCAGGCCTTGCAGGCGATTTTTCCCCGCTCGGCACCTTCCGGGCGAGCGTTGCGGCGAGCAGGACGATTTTTTACGACTCGTACCACAGTTATGCGCCGCTCTACACGCCCTACCTGCCCCTGGCAAATCCGCCCTACAACGCGGGTGATGAGTTCTGGAACTCCTCATCGCTGTTCGGCTTGACCGTCCCGCTGCGGTTCGGACTGGAAGGCTCGCTCAAGACAAGCGGCAGCTTCTATTCCGTTACCGCAGGCTTCCAGTATTTTTCCGACCCCTCCTTTACAACCGATTTCTACACCCGATCCGAGAGCGGAATGCTTTCGGCCTTGTTCGCCCAGCAGAACGCTGCGGCCGTGACCACGGCCCAGCAGGTGAACCTCTCGTGGGACGTGACCAGCCGCCTCGACTTCACCAGGATGGTGAACCTTCCGTTCATCCAGAACCTTTCGATCCCGAACCTGAACCTCAACATGACCTGGCAGAGCAAGACGCCCGATCCAACGCTGTATCCCCAGTCGCTGCTGGATCCGCAGTTCAGCGATCCGGGCCACTCCTTCTTCTATCCATCGAGCATCACCCTGCCGAACGTGTCATTCTCAATCTCAGGCGACATCGTGACGCTCGGTGGAACCACGGCGCCGGCGGGACAATCGGCGGGCGCCCCTTTGCCGGCCGCGACTCCACCCGGCGGCCCGGCCTCCGTGATTCCCCCGCCGGGCGGCCCTGCGAGTCAGCCATCCTCGACCATGACGCCGGCTGCCGGTTCTTCGGCTTCGACGCCGTCTGAGGCCGCAACCAAGCCTCTGGCAACGCCCCCCGCGGCCACAACGCCGCCGGTGGCCTCAACCCAGTCCCCGGCAACGCCGCCCGTGGCGCCAATACCTCCTGCGGCCGCCAGCGCAGCTCCGGTTGCCCCGGATCCCGGCAAAGGGTTCCGTGCTCCGGTCCCCACGGGTACAGCGCCTGTTCCGCCGAAGGAATCAAGCCCGAGGATCCCATTCAGAGGCCCCGAGCCGCAGCCGAACGACCCGCCGCAAGGGGCGGGACAGGGGAGCACCTTCAAGCTTTCATACCAGGTCCAGCCGCGCGCCACTTTCCAGCAGACCTTTGATTCAACGCTTTGGAATTCACCCCAAAGCATAGATTACGTGCCCAAGTACCAGACATTCGAGACCGGGGGAACAACGAGCGTCACCGCCGCTTCCTCTTTTCTGGACAGGGTGGCAGATACCAGCTTGACGCTTACGCTCGACGGTCTCTGGAGATCGCGGTTTGGGCCGTCAGCAACAGAACTGGCCTCGACGGATTGGGCGAGTCAGTTGCTCGGCGACCAGCAGCAGGATCGACTCTCCGTCCGCACGGCATTTCAGGGGACAGTGAGACCGTTCCCGGCGGTGGCCGCGTTGTCCACGTCGAGTCTCCAGTACAGGATCAACGCCAGGATGTACCAGCTTGGCCTGACCGGAATTGACCCGTTTAATCCCGTCATGACAACCCTCGGGCCTTCATGGACACCGGATGCGATCTCGGAGCACAGTTTTGCCTCGACTCTCGCCGTGGCCACGCCGGCAACGAATGATTCGCTTGCCGTGACTCTCCAGCTTCCGCCCCTCGTCCCGACCATGATCGGCCGGCTTGTTGCCGGCACCGGCGCTCTGAAAGGCCAGGTGCAGGGAGGATTCGCGGCGCCCCCAACTGGTGTTCTGCCCCAGCCGCTTGTTGTGAATGCGGCAATCGACTTCACGCCGGGCTTCCCTTTTTCTGCCTCCGAGGAGCTGCAGTTCGACCTCAGCGGATCGGTACTGACCCGGGCCACCTCCCAGCTGGGGTTCGCCGGGCTGGCCGGCACTTTCGTGGCGCAGAATACGGGCAGCCCGAACCAGCTCGTTCCGGGGACCCTTCGGATAGGCTACGAGGCCACCTCCGATCCGCTTTACTACTGGAAGGACCGCGTGAAGCTCGTGCCGGGCTTGAAGACGCATTGGTACCTCAATCTCCAGAACTACATCGACAATCTTTTTGATTTCAGCCCGTCACTCACGCTCACGGTGTACAAGAACCTCGACTTCACCTTTTCTTCTGTTTCGAACAACACGCGGACGTATCTCTACATCCCGGGGTGGTCAGGCTTTCCCTGGGTGAATCCACTCACGGATTTATTGCAGTCCTTCAATTTTGCCAATAACGACGACCGCCGGCGTTCGGGGTTCAAGATCCAGACCATTTCATTGAAGGTGGTCCAGCACTTCCCCGACTGGGACGTGAGTGTGCAGTACCAGGGTTCTCCACAATTGATGACCATTACCGGCTCTACCGCCCAGCAATACCAGTGGAGCCCAACCTTCGCAATCCAGGTTCAGTGGAATGCTGTCTCAGAGGTGAAGAGCAACATCCACCAGGACTATACGGGTACGGCCACGATGCCGAGCCTGAGGTGACCGCTCGGCTATGGGCTGGCTGTCGGCCATCCCTGGCCTCGCTCGCCCTCGCGGCTCTCGGCGTCCTGCGCGCCCCAATTGCGCCCCTTCGGGTCGCTGGGCCGCCTGCCGCCCTCCGCGCCTTCGGCGCTACGCGTCCTTGGCTATGATTGACGGTGCGCCCGGTTTTCGACTACGATAATCGCGGAAGCTGAATGGAGAAACCGCTGACTGTCGTGGTGAGCGACGAAACGATCCTTCCCGAGATCTGCGGGGCGAACGACATCAACTTGAAGACTCTCGAGGATCTCCTGGGAGTACGCGTATTGTCCCGTGGAAACGAGATCCTCGTTGATACCGACGACGGCTCGGTCCAGAAGACTTTCCGGGTCCTGCTCCAGCAGCTCGAGGACCACGTGCGCCTCGGCCAGATCCCCGGGCCCGACCTCATCCGCACGCTCCACAGCTCCCTCGCCAGCGGCGAGGCCGAAAAAGTGGATATCCTCAAGCGCAATCTCGTGGTGATTCCCAACGGCCTGCGGAAGGTCTACCCGCGAACGCACAATCAGGCCGTATATCTCGAGTCAATCGACAAACACGAGCTCGTTTTCGGCGTCGGGCCCGCCGGAACCGGGAAAACCTACCTTGCAGTTGCGCAGGCCCTGAAGCAGGTCCTCGGGCAGAGCAAGCGGAAGCTCATCATTACCAGGCCCGTCGTGGAAGCAGGTGAAAGCCTGGGCTACCTGCCCGGCGATCTTACGCAGAAGATTCACCCTTACCTGCGGCCCCTGTACGATGCCATAGAATCACTCGTCCCGATGGAGACCTTCAGACGGATGGAGGAAAACGGGGTGATCGAAATCGCGCCGCTCGCCTACATGCGGGGCCGCACGCTGACGGGCGCCTTCATCATCCTGGACGAGGCGCAGAACACCACGCGCGAGCAGATGAAAATGTTCCTCACCCGTATCGGCGAGAACTCACGGACTGTCGTCACCGGGGACATCACGCAGATCGACCTTCCTCGCAAGTCCGATTCCGGGCTCCTCTCGGTCATTCCGCTTCTCACTCCGATAGGGGAGATCTGCTTCACGTTTTTCGAAGAGAGAGACGTTGTTCGCAATCCCCTTGTCCGCAAGATCGTCCACGCATACGAAACGGCGCATGAAGAATAATCGCCCGTCTTTGCCTTCGCGCGCTGCGGATGCATTGCAGCAGCTCCGCCTTGAAAGGTGGACCGCTCTCGCGGCGGCGTCGGCCTTTATCGTCGGCCTTGCCGCAATTCTCCTCACCACGGAGTTCAGGAGCCTCGGACTGCCGTCCCCCGAGGCCTGGGCAGCCGGACGAACTGCTGACAAGGACTATATTGTCGAGCGGGATTTTCCGTACGTGGACGAGTCTGCCACGGAAGCCCGGCGTGACGCGCAGGCGCGGCTGGTCCCTCCGGTTTTCGAGCTGGCTCCCTTGGCAGGGCTCGGCGCGCGAGACGACCTGGACCGTTTCTCCCAGATTCTCGTCCGCAATGCCGGGCAGGGCGCTTCTGAGGCCAGTGTCTTCGCTTCCATCCAGGAAGGATTCTCCGACAGGATCAGCAGGGCCGACCTGCGGGTGCTCCTGTCAACGAGGAGCCTGCCGCGCACCATCCAGCACGCGCGGGAGCTCCTGGATTCGACCCTTTCATGGGGCGTGGTGGACATGATCGCCCATGCGGACGAGGCCTCCGCTGCAGGTTCCATCGAGCTTCGACGGATGCAGGACGGACGGCTGCAGTCCGAGATGATCCCGATGAGGGACGTGGTCACCAGGGACAACGCCGCGGCCCAGGCGGAGGCGCGGCTGCTGCCCGCGGGAACCACTGAGGCGGAAAGACGGGCAATGCGGGTCCTCGTCGGAGCATTCGCAACGGAGAACGCATTCTTTGATGCGGACGCCACCCGGCAGCGCCGGGAGCGCGCACGTGCCGAGGTTGCTCCGATGATGGAAAAACTCACACGGGGTGAGGTCATCGTCCGCCGGGGCGACCTGGTGAGCGAGTCTGCCGCGGCAAAAATACGGGCCCTCGCGGACTATGCGCGGACCGTGGACGTCAACGGAATCCTCGGAGAGGCCTTCTTCCTGGTCGTCGTGTTCCTTCTTGCCCTGTTCCTCCTTTCCATGAAAGCTGCGCCAGCGGCCCTGCGGCGCGAACACGTGTTTCTCCTTCTTGCACTCGGGCTCCTGCACCTGGTCATCGCGTCTCTCGTTGTTCGATTCGTCTCCCTGCCGGACTGGATGCCTGCAGCCGTTGCCCTGCCCACCGCGGCAATGGCCATGCTCGTTGCAATCCTCGTCTCAACGCCGGTCGCCGTCTTCTTCTCCCTGGCCGCGTCACTGGCACTGCTCCCGCTGACGGGGATGAGCATCCAGCCTTTTCTCTTCGCTTTCCTGAGCGGAATCGCTGGAACGGCCGTGGTTCTCAACGCGGAGAAGCGGATCGACCTCGTCCGTGCTGGTCTTCTTCTCTCACTGGCGTCCGCCCTGATCTTCCTCGTTCTCGGGCTGCTGGGCAATTACGAGCCGCGGATGGTTGCGTCGCTCGTTGCCCTCGGCGCCGCAAACGGCTTTCTCTGCGGCATCCTGACCCTCGGGTTCCTCCCCGTCTTCGAGCTGATCCTCAACGCGCCGACCCGGTTCAAGCTCATGGAGCTGTCGGACCTGAACTCGCCCGTCTTCAAGCGCATGCTTTCGCAGGCGCCGGGGACCTACACGCATTCCATCAGTGTTGCGAATCTGGCGGAGACCGCATGCGAGGCCATCGGGGCAAACGCTTTGCTCGCCCGGGTGAGCGCCTATTACCACGACATCGGGAAGGTCGAGCAGGCGGACTACTTCGTTGAAAACCAGAAGACGCACAACCGCCATGACGAAATGCGGCCAAGCCTGTCCGTGGCGGTCATCAAGAGTCACGTCCGCATCGGCATCGAAAAGGCGCATGAGCTGAACCTCCCACAGGCGATCATCGACATCATTGCCCAGCACCACGGCCGCGGCCTGATCACCTATTTCTATCACCGCGCCATGAAGGAGGGGCGGAATCCCCGGCTCTCGCGGGATGACTACATGTACCCGGGGGTCCGGCCCAAGTCGAAGGAGGCCGCCGTCCTGATGCTCGCGGATACCATCGAGGCGGCTTCACGGGCGCTGAAGAAGCCGACTGAGACGCGCCTGGAACGTTTCGTCCAGGACATGATCATGGAGAAATTCAATTCGGGGGACCTGGGGGACTCCAGCCTGACCTTGCGGGACCTCGAGGGAATCCGCAAGAGCTTCGTGCACATCCTCGAGGGCTACTTCCACACGCGGATCGAGTATCCGAAGCTCGCCCGCGCCGGCGCGGGGCGAGCATGAAACCGGAAACACCACGCGGAGCGCGGCAGCTCCACAGCGTGGAAGTCACCGCGGACGGCGTGCCCATGCCCCGCGGAGCCGGTCGTTTGGCAAGGTTTTGTGCGAAAGCGCTGACTGAAGCCGGCCATACGGCCTGGCGGGTGGGCATCCTTGTCTGCGGTGATGAGCGGATCACCGCGCTCAACAGCCGGTACCGCGGCCTCAACGTCCCGACCGATGTGCTTTCGTTCCCGGATGATGAGCGCCGGAAAAAAGGGTCCGTCTGCGGCGACATTGCGATCTCCCTTCCGGCCCTCTGCCGCAACGCCGAGTCTTTCGAGGTGACGGAAAACGAGGAGATGAAGCGGCTCCTCCTCCATGGCCTTCTGCACCTCGCCGGCATGGACCATGGGCAGGGCAAGAGCGGAAAGATGCTCGCCCTCCAGGAGGCATTGCTGGGGAAGCTTCGGTCGGAAAAGATTTTCGGGGAGGCTCGGAAGTGAAAATAAACGCGCGGTACACGGCGTGCGCCGTCTTCATTGCCCTGTTCCTCCTGGTCGGAGCCGCGGTTTTTGGAGCGGACGCACGTGCCGTCTACCTCGACGGCGCTGCGGCGGAAGGCCGAGAGGACTTTGCCCTGGCAGTGGAAAGATTCAAGGAGGCGTTGTCGCTCAATCCAGCCTATCTCGAGCCGATGGTCGGGCTGGCTGAGTCATTTTTCCAGATGGAGGAGTACGACGAAGCGTCGAGCTACGCGGCAATGGCGAGGACTTTTGACCGGGACAACCCGGACATTGCCGTGCTGCAGGGCAGGATCCTCATCGGCCAGGGAGACGTTCCCGGGGCCCGCGCGCTGTTCATGGGCGTCCTGCAGTCGCAGCCGAACAACGTCGAGGCCCGGTTGGGAGTAGCCGAGGCAGAGATCGCCGAAGGGCGGCCGCAGACGGCGATGGGCTCGTACGCCCAGACACTGAAGCTCGCCCCGGAAAGCACGCGTGCCATCCTCTCCCTTGCCATGTTGTACGACGAGTCAGGCGATTCGGCGAAAGCCGGCGCCTATTACGAGCTCGCCCTGAAAAGCCACTCTGCCGATCCCCAGGTGCAGCTTGCCGCGGCGGCATGGTACGCCTCAACGGGCAACTGGTCGGCCTCGGAAAAGCGGGCAAAGATCGCCCTTTCGCTGAAGCCGGGGCTCGACCGCGCGAAGCTGCTGCTCGGGGGAATCTATCTCCAGACCGGCCGATACCCGGACGCGATCGCGGTGCTGCGTGAGGTCGTGACTGCCAACCGTGACAACGCGCTTGCCTGGTATTCGCTGGGGATTGCCTATCGCAGGTCCTCGGACCCGGCAAAGGCGATTTCCAGCTTCGCCTCCGCCCTTCTTGCAAGGCCCGACGATGAGGCAGCCCGTCTGAGCCAGGAGGCGGTTGCGGTTGAGTCGCTTCCCATGGACGACGCTCAACGAAAGAAGATGGGAGCGTTCCACGCGGTCCAGGGCCGCGCGTTCGAGGACCGCAGCTTCCTGGAGAAGGCGCTTGCGGAATACCGCCGGGCACTCATTCTGGATCCGACTTCCGCGGAGGCCCGGGTCGGATACGCCCGGATCTGGAAGAGCCTCGGGTTTCCGGCGAAATACCTGAGCGAGCTGCAGGTTCTTGCAAAGTTGGGTTCAAAGGACACGTTCGTCCTGGACGAAATCGAGCGGCTGAACAGCCTGCTCTCGGAATCTGTCTCGCGGTCGTGGGGCTACGACCAGTACAACCTGGAGCGATCGCGTTATTCCGTTCCTGTATACACGCTCACTTCCGGAAACCGGCTTGTGCACTCACTGGTCGGCGACGACCTGGCGCGATATTTCGGTTCTCTCCTCGGCCGATTCGACGAGATTGTCGCCCCGGATGTTCCACCCTCCGTCACGGGGTTCGACCAGGCCTTCCGGGCCGCTCGGACCGCGGGAAATGACTATTTTGCCCTGCTGACGATCGACGAGTCGGACCGGAGCTTTTCCGCGACCGTGGACCTGTACCTTGCTCGAACCGGAGGGCGAATTGCGAGTTTTGCGGCGTTCCGCACGGGCAACGACCGGGTGCGGGATTCGCTGATGAAACTGGCGGCACAGGTGGCTGATCTCCTCCCGCCGAAAGGAAGCCTGCTGACGCGGAAGTTCGGCCAGGGTGTGATCGACCTGGGCACGTTCCAGGGCGTCAAGAAGGACGATGCCTTGGTGATCGTCAGGAAGGGCAGGGTCCAGCTCCGGTCCGACGGCCCGGGACTTGCCTACGATGAAAAGGACGTCCTCGGCGACTTCAAGGTCACCGGCCTGGACGAGGCGCTGTCCGAGGGGACGGTCACCGGGCAGGGGATATTTCGATTACGTGAATATCGGGGACCAGGTGTTGAGCGCCGTGAAAAAGGCTTCGCCACCTTCGGTGTCCCCTGCGCAACGGTCGGGAAACCTGCTCACGCGGATATTCGGGATTGGCGGGTAACTCGGGGTGGATGTGTCCCGCATCCGGACCGTCATTTGCGCAGAGCAAATCCGCTGAGTACATCGGTGCAAATCCGCTGAGTACATCGGGAGTGCGTTGACACTCCGAGGGCTTTTCCGTATATTTTGGCGATTTCGCAACATCCCCCTCGCCAGTAGCCGCGATAACATCGCACCTGCAAGGAGCATGCCTATGGCCAAGAAGACCGTTCGCGACGTTGACCTGAGGAAGAAACGCGTTCTCGTCAGGGTGGACTTCAACGTGCCGTTGAAGGACGGCAGGATCACGGATGACACCCGCATCACGGCTGCACTGCCGACGCTCACCTACATCCTGGACCAGAAGGTAGCCGGACTGATCCTCATGAGCCATCTTGGACGGCCAAAAAAACCGGACAAGGAGAACAGCCTCGCCCCTGTTGCTCTTCGTCTTTCAGAGCTGCTCGGCCGCAAGGTCACCCTGGCTCCGGACTGCGTTGGACCCGAGGTGGAAGCCATGGTAAAGGCGATGCATCCGGGCGACGTCGTGCTCCTCGAAAACGTCCGTTTCCACCCGGAGGAAGAAAAGAACGATCCGGCATTCGCTGCGCGGCTCGCGGCGCTCGGCGATGTCTACGTCAATGATGCATTCGGAACCGCACACCGCGCGCATGCCTCCACGGAGGGTGTGGCAAAGATCCTTCCCGGCGTTGCGGGCTTTCTCATGGAAAAGGAGATCAAGTTCCTTGGCGGGGTATTCGAGAACCCGGCAAAGCCTTTCGTTGCGGTCATCGGCGGCGCCAAGGTTTCGACAAAGATTGCCGTTCTTGAGTCTCTCCTCCCCCGCGTGACCACGATGATCATCGGCGGAGGGATGTCATTCACGTTTGCCAGAACGCAGGGCCACTCCATCGGCACCTCGCTTGTCGAGGAAGACCTCATCGGCACAGCCCGGACATTCCTGGAGAAGGCAAGGCAGACCGGCGTGGAGGTGCTCCTGCCGGTAGATCATCGCGTGGGTGCCGAGTTCTCGGAGAAGGCCAAGGCAGAGCTCGTAGACAGCGTTGATGTCCCCGCAGGGAAGATGGCCATGGACATTGGTCCGAAGTCAGTGGCGCTGTTCCGCGATCGGATTCTCAAGGCCAGGACGGTGATCTGGAACGGCCCGATGGGAGTGTTCGAGTTCCCCGAGTTCAGCTCGGGCACGCTGGAAATTGCCAGGGCCGTGGCTGACTGCAAAGGGACGACGGTTGTCGGCGGCGGAGATTCGGTTGCCGCGGTCAACCAGTTCAACCTCGCAGACCGTATCACCCATGTCTCGACCGGGGGCGGCGCCTCCCTGGAGCTGCTGGAGGGCAAGCAGCTTCCCGGTGTTGTCGCGCTCCAGGACAAGTAGGACAGCATGAGACAACCGTTCATTGCCGGAAACTGGAAGATGTACAAGACCGCGGCTGAGGCGGCTTCCCTTGCGGGCGCGCTGGTGTCCGCTCTCGCCGGTCGGAATCGGGCCGGAAGGTCATGATTGCGCCGCCGTTCACATCGCTGTTCGCGGTGCGTGACGCGCTGAAAGGGTCCCGCATCCTGCTGGGCGCACAGAACGCCTGCGCGGAGCTGGAAGGCGCGCACACCGGAGAAATATCCCTGCGCATGCTGCGCGATGCCGGTGTCTCCGTAGTCATCCTGGGACACTCCGAGCGCCGCCACGTCTATGGCGAGACGGACTCTCTTGTGAACAGGAAGGTCCGCCTCGCCTTGGCCGAGGGATTTGACCTCATCCTCTGCGTCGGGGAAACCCTTGACGAAAGACAGTCGGGCATCACGGAGAAGGTGGTGGAGACCCAGACGCGGGCAGGGCTTGCCTCCGTTGCGGAGCGCGACCTGGTGAAAGTCACGATTGCCTATGAGCCGGTCTGGGCAATCGGCACGGGAAAGAACGCCACGCCGGCGGATGCCGACGCCGTTCACAAGTACATACGCGGGTGCATCGGCAGCATGTACAGCGCGGCTGCCGCACAGGCCATCACCATCCAGTACGGCGGATCGGTAAAGCCTGAAAACATCCGTGAGCTCATGGCAATGGAAAACATCGACGGCGCCCTCGTCGGAGGGGCCTCGCTGAAGGCAGAGACGTTCCTGCCAATAGTGAAGTACGATCGGTAAGGAGGTTTTCGAGATATGGGAATCATTGGAATTGTTCTCCTCGTCATCCTTGTGATCAGCGCTGTCCTCCTGGTGCTCGTCGTGCTCGTCCAGGACGACCAGGGTGAGGGCATTGGCGGCATCTTCGGCGGCGGCAGCAGCTCGGCGTTCGGGTCGCGGTCTGGCAACGTTCTCACTCGTTTCACCGCCGCTCTGGCGGCCATCTTCCTGGTCACATGCTTCGGCATGGCATGGCTGAACAGGACCCCGTCGGGTGGAAACGTCGTGAGCAAGGCGCGGCAGGAGGCTCTCAGCGGTACTGACAAGCAGAGCTGGTGGGTCCAGGCGCCAAGCGCTTCGCCGCCCAGCGCGAATGGCGCCAACGCGCCGCTCACGGGCACGACGCCCTTGACAACCAACACCGCGGCTCCGCCAGCAGGCCCGGTACCCGCCGGGACACCGGTCCGGCCGGGACACCTGCTCCGGCCACGACACCGGCAGCATCGGGTAACGGAGGCCGGTAGGGTGGCTTTGCTGCTCCAGGAGCTCTTCGTCCCCGGTCGAATCAAGTGCCACCTCGAGGCTGAGGATAAGTCGGAGGCATTCGAAGAGCTTGTCGACCTGCTGGTGACCCACTACTCGCTTGACTGCCGCGACGAGATCCTTGACGCAATCACGCGGCGCGAGGCAAAGATGTCCACGGGAATCAAGCGCGGCATCGCCATTCCCCATGCAAAAACGAACTTCACGAGCGGAGTCATCGGTGTCCTGGGCATCTCGGACCGCGGCATCGATTACGAATCACTCGACGGGGAGCCGGTGCACATGCTCTTTCTCCTCGTCAGCTCGGAGGAGGATGCCGGCACACATCTGTCTGTGCTGAAAAAGATCGCCCTCCTCGTGGAAAACCCGGCGTTTTACCGCGACGCCACCGCGGCAGCGGACGCCGAAGCGGTGCACAAGGTTCTCCGCGGTTACGAAGAGGTTCTGGACTCGCACGAGGTGTAGACCGAAGGTCCGGCTTGTCCCGCCGCGCTTGCGCGGTGTTGGACGCCGGGCAACCCCCGCATGACGCCGGTTCAAACGGCCCGCGCGTCCGGAGAAAGAACAGGTGCTCTCATGTCAGACATGCTCGAAAAAATCCTTGGGGTCGAGAAGACCGCGGCGGGGATCGTGGCGGAGGCGGAAGCCGACGCCGGCCGCCGCACCAGCCAGGCTCGCGCCGAGGCCCAGAAGCGCCACCTGGACTTGCTGAAGAAGAAGGCGGCGGACAACGAGGCAGTCCTGGCAGCCGAGCGCTCGCGGCTGGAAGCGGAGCGTGAATCGCGCAATCGGGAAGAGCGCGAGAAACTCTCCCGTCTTCCCGCCAACACTGCCGCCTTTCGGGATGCCGTGCGTTCGTTTGTTGACAAAGGCAGGGAATGAGCCGCACCTCCCGGTATGCTTTCATCCTTGCAAAAGTCTACGGGATCTTGGCCCGATCATATGTCGGAGCCAACTACCGGGATCTTCTGCGTCTCAAGTCCCTCGCCGAGCTTTCCGATCATCTTTTTCCGGGCGGCGGCGCCAGGTCCCCCGCCGCGCCGCTGCCTGCGGAGCTTGAAGAGCGGATCGTCCGCGCGTCCATCGAGGCCATGCTGTACGTGCTGGACTATTTCGATCCGCCGGTTGAAATCCTCGTGCACACGGCGCGCAAGCTCGAGTATCAGAATGTGAAATCCGCCGTGCGGGGGATTGTTCACGGGAGGATCGAAGACCTCCGCATCTGGGACCTTGGAAAATACGCGGGCATTCGCCTCCGGGGCGCAAAAGACCCCGAGAAAGCCATCAAGTCCAGCCCGTATGCGTGGGTTCTGCCTCTCCTCAGAACTATTCCTCTCGTTGAGCTGGAAAACAGGCTGGACCGCGACTACTACGGCCGATACATGAAGCTGTGCCGCGACCTGCCGGACCGCGACCGCACGGGTCCTCTCCGGCTGGTCAGCACCGAGATCGCGCTCTCGAACGCGGTGTGGGCTCTCCGTCTGCGGTTCTATTTCGGGATGGACGTGGCAAAGGCGCAGCCGCTGATGATCCCGGGAACTGGCAGCAGCGTTCGCGCCGCAATCGCTGCAGCATTCGAGATTCCATCCGATTCTGCCGAGGAATGGCGGAAGTGGCGGTTTGGGTGGCTGCTCGAGGACCAGCTCGGCGAGGCATTCCTGGCTCCTGATCCGCTCAGGGCGGAGCAGAAGGCCTCGCAGGCGCTGTACGCACGAGCGCACCAGGCGTTCCACCAGAACCCATTTACTCTCGGCCCCCTTGTCGCCTACTTCAAGCTGAAGGAATACGAGGCCACGCTCCTGAACATCGCGGCAGAGGCGCTCCATCTTTCTGTAGCCGAGCAGGACATCCTGAACATCGTGGGTATCCGTTGATGCTGTTCACCGAACCGATGAAGAAGATCGAGCTTCTCATGCTGAAAAGCGATGCGGACAGCGTCATGCGTTCCCTGGGGTTCGCCGGTTGTGTCCAGCTTATCGCGGAGGGCCACGAGGGCAGTGACCTGCCCCCTGAAGCCAAGGAGGCCGCCGAGCTGAGGCTCAGGCTGCAGTCGCTTGCCCGGTTCCTCCAGCTGAATGACGAGCCGCCCTCCACGGCCGGAAGCGCGGCACCGGACAGGGTACTGCTCGCACGCAGGGCCTCCGTGCTTCTGGAAGACGCAAGACCGCTCATCGAGGAAGAAACGGGTCTTCTCCAGCACCGGCTGGAGCTCAAACAGGCAGCCGATGAGCTCGGCGCTTTCTCCCGGGTGAAGGTTCCGCTCGAGGACGTCCGGGGACTCAGCTATCTCACTGTCCGGTTCGGCTCCGTGTCCCCGGATATCCTGCCCGGGACTTGTCGAGGCCCTCGGGAAGCGGGCCCTCGTGCTTCGCCTGGAAAAGCCCGGTTTTTTCATGGCGCTCGCGCCGAAAAAGGGACGGTGGGCGCTGGACTCGGAGCTCTCCCGGCGGGAGTTCCAAGCCGTCCAGCTGCCGGCGGACAGGAAAGGCGTCCCAGCGGACATGCTTGCCGCAATTCACGCCGAGCTCGCGTCCGTAGAGATTGCGCTGGCAGAGCTTTCATTGCGGAAGTCCGCTCTCAGCAGGAAACAGGGTGCGGAGATCGCCGCCCTGCTCGCGGACCTCGACCTGAGCGTCACTATTGATTCGGTGAAGCAGACGCTGGCTTCCACGGGCAGTGTCCAGAAAGTTACGGGCTGGATCCCGCGCCGCCGGTTGGCAGGAGTGCTGGAGGGGCTTGAATCGCTGCTACAGGGCAGGATTGCCGCGAGGGTTTTCGACCCCGACGAGCTGCCGGAAGTGAGATCCGGCAAGGTCAAGGTTCCCGTTTCCACACCCCACGGCCGCGTGGTGAGGTCCTTCGAGCGGATGGTCTTTTCCTACAGCATCCCTCTGTACGGCACCATCGATCCGACTCCGTTCGTGGCCGTGATGTTCGTGCTTCTTTTTGCCATCATGTTCGGCGACGTGGGGCAGGGTTTCGTCGGCGTAGCAATCGGGCTGCTGATCAACAGCGGCCGCGTTGAGTCCTTCGAACCATACCGTCGGAAGAACTTCGGAACGACGTTCCTCGTAGCAGGCCTTGCGTCAATGGTGAGCGGATTCCTCTACGGGTCCTTCTTTGCCAACGAGCACGTGCTTGAGCCTGCCACCCGCGCTCGTGACCCAGTTCCTCATTGGCAGACCGCTCTCCCACATCGTTTCACTCGTGGGCTTTCAAAAGATCATCCTCTTCTTCGGCATCACCATCGGGGTCGGCGCCGTCATCAACTCGGTGGGGCTTGTCATAAACATCGTGAACTGCAGCCGCCGAAAAGACTGGGAGAAGGCCCTGCTATCGAAGACGGGTGCCGCCGGGGCCCTCTTCTTCTGGTATGTCCTGTTTATCGGGGTTCGGGTGGTCCTGGGCGGCAGATTCGGCTCGATTGACCTTGCCGCGCTCGCCGTGCCGCTGCTTGCGCTGTTTTTCCGCGAGCCGATCGTGCACCTGGCTCAAGGGCATCGCCCCCTTCTCAAGGACGGCCTGTTCGCGTTCATCATGGAGGGGATCATCGAGATCCTCGAATCGGCGATCTACTACGTCTCCAACTCGGTATCCTTTCTCCGGGTGGCCGCCTTCGCCCTTGCGCACACGGTTCTCAGCTCCATCGTCTTCCTGCTCTCCGACATGGTGGGCGGAGCGCCGGGCGGGATCGCGTTCAGGATCCTCGTCATCCTCATCGGGAACTCCATCATCATCGTTCTCGAAGGCCTGATCGTGACCATCCAGGTCGTCCGGCTCCAGTATTACGAGTTCTTCTCCAAGTTTTTCAGTGAAACAGGTGAGGAGTTCTCGCCGTTCATTCTGCGTTCGTCGGGAGGTTCAAGGTGAAGAAGCGTGCGTTCGTGTCCCTGGCGCTGCTGCTCGTTGCCGCCGTGCCGGTGCTGTTCGCGCAGTCGACCACGGCGGGAGCTGCCGTTGCGCCCGGAGGCGGTGATCAAGTACATCGCGGCGGCCCTGGCAGTCGGGATGGCCTGCCTCGGCGGCGGAATAGCTGTCGGCCAGATCGGCGCGGCGGCCATGGCCGCCATGAGCGAAAACCCCGAGCTCTCGGGGAGGGCGCTGCCCTTTGTCGGGCTGGCGGAAGGGATCTGCCTCTGGGGGTTCATCGTGGCCCTGATGATCCTCTCAGCGTGAGAAACGGGAGTCCGTGACCTTCCACTTTATCGGGCCGGAAGAGCTGGCCATTGGGTTCCGGTTCGTCGGCGTCCCCGGGACCGTCGTTCAAACGGCCGACGAGGCGCGCGAGGCATTCATCGCGCTCACCCGCCAGGGAGAAGCGCGGGTCGCTGATCCTGACCGAGGAGGTGTCGGCCATGATCTCCCGTGAGGTCATGGACTGGCAGATGGGCGGTGCGTATCCCCTGGTCGTGGAAATCCCCGGGATTGCCGGGCACCGCCAGGGCAGGACGAGCCTGATCGATTCCATCCGGGACGCGGTAGGAATCCATGTCTAGCAGCCGAGGCCGAGAGTCAGAGGGAGCAGGTTCAGATGGAGACCGTGAGAACCAGCGAAGTGCTGGAATCGCAGATACTGGAGGACGCGCGGGCAAAGGCGCAGCGGCTTCTGAGATTCTGCGGAGAAGGAGTGCGAGGCAATCCGCGCCGAAGGTGAAGCGCCGGGACGCGCAGGAAGCGCAGCGCCTGGATCCGTGCCCGAGCCGTGCGCGTGAAGGCGCTTGCGCGCCGACCACGAGGCGGCGCTTCCGCTGGACTTCATGCGGTCACGGCTGGAGTTTTTCCAGAAGGCGGTATCCGGGGCACTGGATGAGATGTTCGCTTCCTTCAGCGCAGAAGAACTGCAGCGTGTCATCGGGAGGCAGTTGGCCAGGGCTTCGTTCGCGTTCGTCAACCAGCGCCTCGTGGTGCGGTACGCGGGAATCTCCGAGCAGGAGGGGCGCCGCATCGTGGCGGCCAGCATGCCCGGCGCAGATATCGGTGAGGTCAGCCCGCTGCCTCCGGAGCAGGCGGCGGAAGCAGTCAAGGGGCTGATCGTGGAGACGGAGGACGGGAGCAGGCGGTTCCGGGCAACCCTGCGGGAGCTGACCGCGCTGCTGCTCGAGGAGCACCGCGAAGAGCTTGTAACGGCGCTCCTGGGAAAAGATGTACTGAAATGATCGAAGGCAAGGTAGTTCGGATCAACGGCCCCATCATCAAGGCCACTGGCCTGGGCGGAAGCGGGCTGTATGACGTTGTGGAGATCGGCGCAAAGAGGCTGATCGGCGAGATCATCCGGCTGGAAGGCGACACGGCGACCATCCAGATCTACGAGGACAACACGGGCATGCGGGTGGGGGAGAAGGCCATCTCCCTGGAGCGGCCGCTGTCCGTCCACCTCGGTCCGGGTCTGCTGGGCCAGATCTACGACGGGATCCAGCGCCCGCTCACCGAGATCAAGCGGATTTCAGGCGGCTTCATCAACCCCGGCATCAAGATCCCGCCGCTGCCGCTGGAAAAGAAGTGGCACTTTGTCCCCGTCGGTCAAGGAGGGAGACAGCGCCCTCCCCGGGCTCATCCTCGGGGAAGTGAGGGAGTCGGCGACGATCATGCACAAGGTCGTTGTCGCTCCCCGAGCTGCAGCCGGCACGGATCGAGTGGCTCGCCCCGGAGGGTGACTACACCATCACGGAAACCATCGTGCGGCTCTCGGGCGGCCGCGAGCTGTCCATGTCCCAGTACTGGCCGGTGCGCAAGCCGCGGCCCTATATGCAGAAGATGGGCATGGACGAGCCGCTGATCACCGGCCAGCGCGTGATCGACGTGTTCTTTCCCATTTCGCGCGGCGGCACGTCCGCCATTCCCGGCGGCTTCGGCACGGGCAAGACCATGACCCAGCACGCACTGGCCAAGTGGTGTGACGCCGATATCATCGTCTATATCGGCTGCGGCGAGCGCGGCAACGAAATGACCGACGTCCTCACGGAGTTCCCCCGGATCCAGGATCCGCGGACGGGCAAATCCCTGATGGAGCGCACCATCCTCATCGCCAACACCTCGAACATGCCCGTGGCGGCGCGCGAGGTGTCCATCTACACCGGGGTCACGCTGGCCGAGTACTACCGCGACATGGGCTACGACGTGGCCATCATGGCGGACTCCACCTCGCGCTGGGCGGAGGCCCTGCGCGAGCTCTCGGGCAGGCTCGAAGAGATGCCGGCCGACGAAGGGTTCCCGGCGTACCTGCCCACCCGCCTGGCCGAGTTCTACGAGCGCGCCGGCAAGGTGAAGGCGCTGGGAGACCGGCTGGGCTCGATCTCCGTCATCGGCGCCGTCTCTCCTCCCGGCGGAGACTTCTCCGAGCCTGTCACGCAGCACACGAAACGGTTCATCCGCTGTTTCTGGGCGCTGGACCGGGAGCTGGCCAACGCGCGCCACTATCCAGCCATATCCTGGATCGATTCGTACAGCGAGTACGCGGAGGAGATCCGGGGATGGTGGGAGAAAGTGAACCCCGACTGGAACGAGGTGCGGGAGAGGGCCATCGAGCTCCTGAAGCGCGAGCAGCGGCTCAGCCAGATCGTGAAGCTGATCGGGCCTGACGCGCTGCCGGACAACCAGCGGCTCATCCTCATGACCGCGGAGATGATCAAGAACGGGTTCCTTCAGCAGAATGCGTATGACGAGATCGACATGTTCTGCGCGCCGGACAAGCAGGTGCGGATCCTGAAGCTGATCATGGACTTCTACGCGCGGGCCCTCGTCATCATCCAGCTCGGGCGCGCCGCTGCTGAAGTTCCGCGAGCTCTCCTGCCAGGAGAGGATCGTGCGGGCCAAGTCCACCATCCGCAACGAGGAGCTGGGGAAGCTGGCCGAGATCGAGAGCCTCCTCACGGAGGAGATGGACGAGCTGGAGAGGAGCTACAAGAAATGAAGGGGCTGGAGTACAAGGGCCTCACGAAGGTCGACGGCCCGATCATCATCCTCAACCGGACCGAGGACGTCGGGCTGGGAGATCTCGTGCGGGTCTACGACCGCTCCGGCGGCGAGCGCGCGGGGCGGATCATCGAGATCTCCGAAGCCGCGGTCGCCGTGCAGATCTTCGGCTCGAACACGGGACTTTCCACGGACACCTCCGCGGTCGAGTTCACCGGCAAGCCCATGGAAGTGCGGGTTTCCCGGGACATGCTGGGCAGGGTTTTCGACGGCCTGGGCAAACCGATGGACGGGTACCCCGAGTCCTGGAGCTCGCTCCGCCTTGACGTCAACGGCGTTCCCATCAACCCGGATGCGCGCACCTATCCGAAGGACTTCATCCAGACGGGGATCTCCTGCATCGACGGGATGAACACCCTCATCCGCGGGCAGAAGCTGCCCATCTTTTCGGGCAACGGCCTCCCGCACAACAGGCTGGCCGCGCAGATCATCCGCCAGTCGAAGATCCTCACCTCGGACGAGCCATTCGTCATGGTCTTTGCCGCCATGGGGGTCAAGTACGACGTGGCCCGGTTCTTCATCGATTCCTTCGAGGCCAGCGGCGTCCTTGCGAACGTCGTCATGTACCTCTCCCTGGCCGACGACCCCTCGATCGAGAGGCTCATCACTCCCGCGGTGCGCACTGACAGCGGCGGAATACCTCGCCTACCAGTGCAACATGCATGTGCTCGTCGTCATGACGGACATGACCAACTACTGCGAGTCGCTGCGCGAGGTGTCCACCATCAGGGGCGAGATCCCCTCGCGCAAGGGCTACCCGGGGTACCTGTACTCGGACCTCGCGTCCCTGTACGAGCGGGCGGGGAAGATCGAGGGCTCGCACAGGATCCATCACCCAGATTCCCGTTCTCACCATGCCGAGCGATGACATCTCGCACCCGGTTCCCGACCTCTCGGGGTACATCACGGAGGGCCAGATCGTGCTCGATCGCGAGCTGTCCCAGAAGGGCATCTATCCGCCCGTTGCGGGTCTGCCGTCGCTGTCCCGGCTCATGAAGGACGGCATCGGGCCGGGCATGACGCGGGAGGACCACAAGGAGCTGCTCGTCGCAGCTGTTCGCGGGATACTCACGGGTGAAGAGCATCCGTTCGCTGGCCTCGGTCATCGGGGAGGAGGAGCTGTCGGACCTGGACAAGAGCTACCTCGCGTTCGGGGACCGGTTCGAGCGGGAGTTCCTGGCCCAGGGAGAGCACGAAAACCGCAGCATCGACCAGACGCTGGACCTTGGCTGGAAGATCCTCACCGCGCTTCCGAAGACCGAGCTGTACCGGATCCGTGAGGAGATGATCACGAAGTACTATCCCCGCGAGTCGGCGGTCACAAAGTAGATCCCATGGGGCGCTACGATGTTCCGCCGACAAAATCGTCCCTCTTCGCCGTCCGGGAGCAGCTTGTCGATTGCCCGCGAGGGGTTCGAGCTGCTGGAGCAGAAGCGGGAAATCCTCATCATGGAGCTCATGCGCCTGGTGGAGGAGGTGAAGCTTCTCGAGCGGGACCTCGACAAGCGGGTCGGCTCGGCGTACGGTGCTCTCAGGCAGATGCTGGTTCGCGTGGGCCGGGAGAGCGCGCGGGAAGTCAGCACCGGGATCGAGTTCGAGTTCTCCACGCGTGAGAAGCACGGGAAGCTCATGGGGATTCCCCTGCCCACCATCGACGTGCAGATGCCGCGGCTGGAGCTGAAGTACTCCTTCATGAGCACCAGCGGCGCGTGCGACGCCACGACGGTCGAGTTCTTCGAGCTGTTGAAGCTCCTTGCGCGCATGGCGGAGATCCGCACGATGGTGTGGCGACTGGCAAAGGAAGTCCGCAAGACCCAGCGGAGGGTCAACGCACTTGGAGAGGATCGTCATCCCCGACGTCGAGGAAACGAGAAAGTTCATCGAGGCCGTTCTCGAGGAGCGGGAGCGCGAAGTGTTCTTCGTGCAGAAGATCCTCAAGGCAAAGCTGCTGGGGGACAGAGTATGAGAGAGCTCTTGCAGACCGTGGTGGTGGCGGTGAGCGGCTCGGAAGCGTCCATCAACGCGGCGAAGTATGCCATCGCCATGGCCCGGGGCTACCGCAGCCGGGTTCTCGCCGTCTACGTCGTGGATACCGCGACGCTGCGGGAGCTCCTGATGTCCCGGATTTTCATCGAAGAGGAAAGCGCCGATTACGAGAAGAGCCTCGAGCAGAATGGGCACCGATACCTGAACTACGTGGCGGAGCTGGCTTCGAAAAAGGGCGTTTCAGTGGAGCTGATTCTCAGGAGAGGCGCCATCTCGACGGAGATCGTGGAAGCGGCGGAAGACAACAAGGCCGGGCTCGATCCTCCTGGGAGGCTTCGAGGACAAGGGACTTCGGGATGCGCTCAGCCGCCAGCACCGTGAGATCATGAAGAACGCACGCTGTTCGGTTCTCGTCGTGAAAGAGCCGGATATGGAGTTGATTTTCAAAAAGCTTTAGCCTGCGCGGCCCCTGCGGTTGCGCGCGTCCTGTCACCGCGCGAGAGGGATCCGAAGGAGCCTGAGGTCTCCCTGCGAAACCAGCACGTACAGCGCGTTGGCGGTTCGTGCAGCGGCAAACCCTTCGATTGGCGCCTCGCCTGAGGACGCGACCGCCTTCCGGTACCGCGTGCCCCGTCCCCCGAGGAGAGACCCGGGCGCAATCAGGGATACCTGGTACGCGGTTTTTCCCGCACCTGCCGAGCGTGTCTCGTCAAATACCACGAGGACCGTCGAATCAGAAACTCCCGGAAAAAGGGCCAGCCGTTTCGTTCCCTCGCAGAGAGTGACTGTTGCCGAAGACAGCCTCCATCCGGGGGCGGCCTCCTGGTGCAGGGTGAGCCGCCTTGTTCTCGAGTCCCACGTCACGACCTTGAGACGCCCTGAGGCCGAACGAAGTGATGCCTGCACGGGTGTTCCGCCGTCAACGAGCTGGGTGGTGAAACCTGCCCCGCTCCAGCGGATGAACAGCAGCGAGGACGTCAGGGAGTCAAAGGCGGTGAAGCCGCCGTCGCCATCGGGGCTTGGCTGACCTTGGAGCTTGAACGGAAGAACCGGGACTCCCGATGTGACGGCACGGCCGACCGGCCGGTACGACAGCAATCCGGAACACCAGGAGGCGGTGAAGCCGCCTTGCTCGTCAGGGGCGAGGGCAAGCGGATCCCCTGCAGGCTCCAGGACTTCCAGATCTCCACTGCTTCTGCCCGACGGCACGCGTGGCCAGCTTCAGGACGTTTTTCACGTCCGTTTCGCGGTCCAGGTAGAGAACGGCCGCGCCATCTCCACCGACGGACAGCACGTGCTCCCCGAATGCCGGAGAAAGCGGGGCGACAACGTCGACCTTGTCGATGACTTCGGGCACCGGTGGCGCGGACGGAAGGTGGGGCCCGTCCGGTATCTCGACGAGGTCAAGGGTCGTGGTTGCCCGGTCTGCGTAGACTGCGTAAAGGACTCCGGAAAGCTCCGCGATGGACAGGAATGAAGACGCGGGGCCGCGTGAGAGCTCAATTGATTCCGGGCTGACGCGTGCGAATGGGCCGCGCGCAGCGCACCCGCACAGGATGAGGGCGAACGCAGCCGGGAAAATCCAGGTGGAAAGAGACTTCGTCTTGACCATGCTTTTCTGGAGAACCTATACTACCGGAATGCGCGGGGAGTGTACAGAGAACCACCTTGCGACGCTCCGCCGGCGATATGGTGAAAAGAGGCTGTGTGAAGCCGCGGCTCGGCGGGAGCACCTGAATTATCAGCGCCTGGCCATCGGCGGCAGCCCGGGAAGCGGCCGCGTGAAGTCGCTTCTCGCGCAGATGCATCAGACCTATTATTTCGGATTCGCCGAGAGCGCATGCATCCTGGCCGGAACGCTCCTGGAGCAGGGGCTGATCTACCGGCTGGGCGCGGCCCTGGACGAGCGGGGTCCTCTGCCGCTAACTTACGGGTCGGAAAAACGCTGGCTGCAGACCCGCCACGACCTTCTCGAGCTGGAGCTGGTGGACATGCTGGGGCTGGCGCGCGCCGAGGGGATTATCACGGATGGCAGAACATTGCTCCTGGCCCATGAAATTCGCTGGATCCGCAACATGGTGGTGCATGAGAAGATCCCGGTGTTTCGAGTGCACGACGAGAAGCACCTTCTGATGATGGTAACCAAGAGCCGAAGGGGCCGCGTGCGCTATGCCCGCATCCTGCTGGACAGGACCGAAGTGGCGGACATCGCCGATGATCGGCACCCGGGCTCGGGAGAGCTGACTGCATATTTCTGCGTGAGCCGCACCCGGATGGTCCTGCGGCACTTGTTCACCCAATCACCCACGGAGGCGAAAAAACAGGATGAGAGTGGCGGTAGTCTTCTTCTCTGGGCGGAATCGTGACAGCATGATGCGGCTGGCCCAGGGGCTTGCCCGCGGAATGGAAAAGCAGGGCAACCAGGTGGACACCTTTGAAGGGGCGCGTGATTCGAACGCGAAGCTCACCATTTACCAGTACATCGTGGTGGGAGCGGAGCCCGTGGGGACACTCGGAGGGAAGATCCCCGATTCGGTGAAGACCTTTCTTTCCGGAGCCGGTGCGGTCTCCGGAAAGAAAAGCTACGCCTTCGTGTGTCGCGCAACCTTCGGGGCCGGCAAGTCCCTGGCAGCGCTGATGAAGTGCATGGAAGGGGAGGGAATGCTCATCAAGACTTCCGACATCCTGCGTTCACCTGCCGAGGCAGAGGAGATCGGGCGCCGTCTCCACGTGAACTGAAGCAGCAGCTTCCAGGGTCTACTCTTTCCAGGGGAAAATCATTCCCTTCAGGGTCCTCTTTCCAACGCGCTCCCGGTCGTCAACCAGCAGGGCGTCCCAGGGGATGATTTTCTTGTTCGCCCCCGGGTTCTGCTCGAGCCAGTCGTACTTGTACAGCCGCAGCTTGAAAGCCGCGTTCCACAGCAGGAGGACCGTGGAAATACCCGGCAGGAGAAGTGCCGTGAAGATCGAGAGGATGAGAACGATCACGGTGACAGATGAAAAGTCCGATGCTGAAGCCAGGATTGTCGAAGAAGACGAGGAAGGTCTTGCGGAGTATCTTCCTGAACTTCCGGTCCAACCGCGACTGGATGGGGAAGAAGTACTGGCTTGCGAATATCCACCCGACTGTCACCCAGAAGAGAAGCGCAACGGCCAGCGGGCCGGCGAGAGACTTCAGCCCTCCGTAGAACTGAAATGCGACGGAGACGACGAATACGTAGACAGCAAGAGCAAGCGCCAGGATGAGGCTGGATCCGCAGCTCTCCTTGAAAAAGCGGGGGACGTCGGAGAAGCCCGGCTGCTTATAGTCGGCGATTTCGGAGCACATTTTGCTCACGACACCGGTATAGAGCGCGAAAATAGCGATCCCCACAACCAAGATGGCAATGAACAGCGCGGGAATGCCCGTGAAGAGCGGCGCCAGGAAAAAGAAAATCGCGAAAACAAGAATATAGCCAAGGTTCATGATGAGGATGCGGAACATGTTGTCCCACATATCGAAAAACGCCTTCTTTATAAGGAACCCGAACATGTCCCGACTGTACCATCCTTTTGGCGGGAATGGCTATGGACTCGCTGCCGCACGCTCCCTGTGCTCGCTCGCCCTCGCCGTCCATGGCTATGGACTCGCTGCCGCACGTCCCTGTGCTCGCTCGCCCTCGCCGTCCATGGCTGGCTCGCTGCCGCACGCTCCCCGGCGTCGCGCTCCGCTTGACACCCGGCGGGCGTGATTACTATCATACAGACAGCATTCACAAATGGTTAATTACTACGAGGTACTCGGTATCGCGCAGGACTCCACGGCCCAGGAGATCAAGAAATCCTTCCGCAAGCGGGCAAAGGAGATCCACCCTGACGTGCGCCCGGACAGTGACCGACGCTCAGAGGAGGAGATGCGCCTTCTGCTTGCGGCCTACGAAGTCCTGAGCGACGCCGAGAAGCGAGACGACTATGACCGCTCGTTGCACGCTGTCCTCCGCGTGCAGGGGTTCGACTACCGTGAGTTTCTCCGGCGGCGTGCCGACGATCCCGTGAGCCAGTCCAAGCTGATTTTCCACGACCTGCTTGCCAACCACCAGGACGATGCAGTCGAGTTGTACGAGCGGCTCAGCGCCCGGCGCGGATTCGAGCTGGAGCGGTTCCTTTCCCGCGAGGACTACATGGATTGTGCATTTCTCCTGGCGGAAGTCTTTGAGGCGCGGCTTCGCTACAACGACGCGTATGAGCTGTACCTGAAGCTGTACTATTACGAATGCGACAAGCCCTACTTCCACCACTTCATCAACGAGGTCGTTGACCGACTCCGCACGCTCCTCTGCTTCAAGATGCTCCCCGGATCTGGAGCCCGCAGAGGCTATTGGACGGCTCAAGGAGATGATGAAGCTGGATTTCTCAAGGAAGGACAACGCCTTCTTCTGCAAGAAGCTGGCGGAAGTGTATGCCGCCCTGGGGCAGCAGGAGTCGGCTTTGCATTACCTGCAGAAGGGGCTACAATTGGATCGGAAGCTCTCCGGAGTGAAAAAACTCATGGAGAGAATCGGCTGCCCTGTGTGCCTTGACAACACGTAGCGCCTTCGGTTTACTGGGCGTCGCTTCCTATCCCTTGCAAGAGCGCACACGAAGGAGCAGTACTTCACAATGAAAAGAATCATTCTTGGCGGCATTCCTGGCGTGCGCATTCGTTCCGCTCGGTTCGGCCCAGGTGCTGGACAAGCCGGCGGCCACGGTTCGGCTCACCAAGACCGAATCCATCACCGTGAGCTCGTTTCAGAAAACGGCCACCGCAATGGAGGCCCAGGCTAAACGGAGCCTCACTGCGGAGGAGCGCCGTCAGCTTCTTGACGCCCTTGTCGGCAATATCCTCATTCTTCAGGCCTCTGCGCGCGACAATGTCCTGGTGTCCGACGCGGAGATGAAAACCGCGGTTGCTGACTACCAGAGGCAGATGGGTCAGATGGCAGGTCTTGGCCGAAACATGACGGATGCGGAACTGCAGCAGTATGTCAAGAGCAACGGTGTCACCTATGAAGCCTTCCAGAAGCAGCTGCGCGATCAGCAGACCGTCATTGACTACGTCCGCAAGAAGAAACCTGCGGTCTTTGACGTGTCCCGCACCGCGTCCGACCAGGACATCCAGGACTTTTACGACGCGAACAAGTCCAATTTCTTCATGAATGACATGGTGACCCTGAAGCATATCTTCATCGACACGCGGCAGCTCACCTCGAAAGAAGACCGCGACAAAGCGGCAAAACACGCAGACGACATCCTGAAGGAGTTCAAGGGTGGGGCTGAGTTCGGAGACCTGGTGATGAAGTATTCCGAGGACAACAAGTCGAAGTACAACGGGGGCCTGTTCAACACGTTCTTCCGCAACGACACGCAGAACCGGCAGTTCCTTGGTGCGGCGTTCTTTGACGCTGTCTTCAAGCTGAAAAAAGGAGAGACCAGCGCCGTCCTGCAGTCGAACCTCGGGTTTCACATCGTGCAGGTCACGGAGAAGCTGGACGCCCGGCTGCTCGGGCTGAATGACAAGGTCCCTCCGCTGAACACGATGACCGTCAAGGAAGCCATCAACGCCAGCATCGTCAGCCAGCGCCAGCAGGACAGTTACAAGGCGGCTCTCGCTGACATCATAGCCGATTTGAGGAAGCAGGCGGAGATCAAGGTCTTCGACGACAACCTCAACTGGTAGACGGCAGGGGGCTGCAGGGCGGAGTGTGATGGGCGCTCGCAGGAAGGCCAGGATCATCGCATTCCAGTCCCTCTATCGACATGACGTGTCGGGCGCGGGCCTGCCAGGATCTCTTTGACTTCTCCTGGATGGACGCGGAGAAGCACGGCAGCGCCGCCGAGGACACAATGGCGTTTGCTCGACTCCTGATTCAGGGAGCGGTGGAAAACCTCGATCAGATAGACGAAACAATCAAGGGACAGCTCGAAAACTGGGACTTCACCCGGCTGAACAGGGTGGATCTTGCGCTGCTGCGCATGAGCGTGTACTGCCTGCTGTTCCAGCAGGACATCCCGGCCTCGGTGACAATCGACGAAGCGGTGGACATCTCCAAGACATACGGCACGGCGGACTCGTACAGGTTCGTGAATGGCGTACTGGACGGCGTTCGAAAGAAGCTTCTCCTGCCGGGGAGTTGACACCAGGATGCGAAGGGCCGTCTTTGTCGGCATTCTTGCGGCGCTGCTTGCTGCTTGTGCGGCCGCCACGCTGTTCTTCCTGAAACCGCATACTGGCCCGGATGGCGGGCTGCGTTCAATTCTTCCTGCGTTGGACGCGGCAATTTCCGGCGGTTCCCTCTCTACGGCCAGGGATATCCTCTCCGCGGTTCGTTCGCTCCCTGCCGGAGAGCTGGAACAGCTGAGCCTCTTGAAGCGGGCCTTCAAGGTTGGCAGGGAAACGGGAGATTTTGCCGCACTGGCGGATCTTTCGGACCGCGCACTGGCGCTGAACGGCGGCAGCGAGCGCATCCGGGCTGTGGCAGTCTACGGCAAGCTGCGTGAAGGCAGGATATCTGACGCCCAGAGGATCCTTGGCAGGTCCTCAGCGGCAGGCCAGGGAGGGGAAACCCTCCGCGGTGAGACATTGATCCGCCAGGGAGCGATGTGGACCGGCTCGGATGGGCTTACGCGTGAGCTCATCGCCCTTGAGAGCTCGCAGAGCCCGTCGGCTTTCGCCGACGCCGCAGTGCGGACCGGCGAGAAACGGTTCACTCTCGACGCGGCGCTCCTTGCAATGCGCCAGGGCTCGACGGAAGCGGCCCTGCGGCTCGTGCGTTCGGCCCTTGATGATGCGCGGTTCGACGAGCCCGCGGGACTCATGCTGTACGACGGCGGGGACCTCGCCGGCGCCTCAGCGCGCCTCGAGCGGCTGGATGGAGAACGGCCGGGAGTCGCCGCGACGGGGCTCGTGCTGGCGGACATCTTTGCCGCCGCCGGGGACTCTGCGCAATCGGAGCGATGGCTTGTCAGGACGCTTCCCGCCGGTCCAACGGTTTCGTGGACCTCCTATGCAGACCTTGCGCTGTTTTCCGTGCAGCACGGGGACATTCCTGAGGCGCTCCGGCGGCTGGAAGACGGGCTGGCATTTTTCCCGCGCTCCCGGGAGCTGAGGCTCATGAAAGCGCGGGTTGACCTCGGTGCCGGCAATGAGCATGCTGCGGAATCCATCCTGGGAGAGGTCCTGGCTGACCTGCCTTCAGACAGCGAATCGGCGCTGCTCCTTCTCCAGCTCCAGTCACCCTCCCTGTCACCGGAAGCCCTGAGGGCCGGTCTCTGGAAGATCTTTGACCTTGCACCGTCCGATCCGATGTCATTTGACTCGCTTGCTTCTTCACTTGTCGCCGCGCAGGACTGGGATGGGATGCGGATCGCAGTGAAGCAGCACGAGGCGTCCGGCGGGCGACCGGGCGCGCGGGTCCTGCTCTTCCAGGGTCTTGCGGCGGCGATGCGGGGAGACGACGCCGAAGCCATAGCGGCGTTCCGCCGTTCCGCGCTGCTGGCGAAGGACGGCGTTGCGCGGTTTGATATTGCGCTGGTGCTCCTGCGCCGCGGCGCTGCACGGGAGGCGCTTGCTGAGCTGGACGATGCGGCAGAGGAAGTGCAGAAGACTGCCGTGGCGGGCGAGCGTGCGCAGTTCATGTCGCGGATTGAAACGCTGCGCGGCGCTGCCCGCCTTCTGGACGGGGACCTCTCGGGAGCCGGGTCAGCTCTCGCCCGCGCGCGTGCCTTGGATCCGCGCAACTTGAGAGCTGGTCTCCTTCTGCGCAAACTTGAAGCTGGTGGTCAATAATGGTATGGTGCAGGACCGGTTCGACTGCGAAAAGGAGATGCGATGCCGAGCAAGAACGATACGACCAACTGCATGATCGGAGAGGGATCGATCTTCGAAGGCCGGTTCTACGTGAACGGTTCGATCATGATCGAGGGTAAATTCCAGGGCGACATTCGAACGGATGATCAGCTTATCGTCGGCCCGTCCGGGAAGGTGAAGACGGACATTCAGGCGCGCAAGGTCACCATAGCCGGCACCATCATCGGCAACATAGCAGCGTCCGAAGAAGTAACTCTCCTGCACACCGGCAAGGTGCTGGGAAATATCATCACCCCGAAGCTCACCGTTGAGCAGGGAGTGATCACAGAGGGGAAAGTCACCATCACCTCGGGCCAGACCGAGGATGCAAGGAAGATAATAGAGGAATCCTTCGGTGCCGAGACGGAAGACGCCTTTTCGAGCATCATCAAGGAAAAGAAAAAGACCCGTGAAAAGGACAAAGACGACTCAGGAAAATAGCCGGCCATGATCCGGCTGAAAAATGAAAAAGAGATTGCCGGAATCCGGGCATCCGGAGAGCTGCTCGCGGCGACCCTCAAGGAAACGCTGACGATGGTCGCTGACGGCATCACCACGCGCGAGCTCGACTCCTTTGTCCGATCGCGGATTGAAAGCCACGGCGGCAGGGCAGCGTTCCTCGGGTACATGAATTACCCGGCCTCTATCTGCATCTCCTTGAACAACGAAGTCATTCACGGAATTCCCGGGCCGCGCAAGCTGCGAAGCGGAGACCTTGTGAGCATTGACCTCGGCGTCGACCTCAATGGATACTTCTCTGATTCGGCCATCAGCGTGGCCGTCGGGTCCACAACTCCCCGGAGAGAGAGACTGATGCGGGTGACCCGCGAATGCCTGGAGCGAGGCGTGGCGCAGGCCCTGCCGGGGAACAGGATCAGCGACATTTCGCGGGCGGTCTACGAGCACGCAACCGCGCACGGCTGCGGCGTCGTGCGGGAGTACTGCGGGCACGGGACGGGGTTTGCCATGCACGAGGACCCCCAGGTGCCGAACTATGTCGGATCGGGCCCGAATCCCCGGCTGAAGGAAGGCATGGTGCTCGCCATCGAACCAATGGTGAATGCCGGGACCGGGGACATCGAGCTGCTGGACGACGGTTGGACCGTCGTGACGGCGGACGGCAGGGACTCCGCGCATTTCGAGCACACGGTAGTCGTCCTGCGTGATCGCGTGGAAATCCTCACACTTTTCCATTAGACTATCCTGTACATGCGCAAGGAATTCCTCTCGTACCAGACCGTGCGCAACAACGCCATCAAGCTTGCGCACCGGATCCATGCAGAAGGGTTTTCACCAGACGTGATCTATGTATCGCTGCGCGGTGGCGCCTACATGGGCAATGTCATGAGCGAGTTCTTCAAGATGAAGCGACGCGACCGGCGCCCCGTCTACTACGCCGCCGTGGTTGCCCGGTCGTACCGGGACATCGGTCTGCAGGACAAGGTCCGCGTCGACGGTTGGACGTACGACCCCGAGTACTTGCGCAGCGGGGACAAGGTACTGCTGGTTGATGACATTTTTGACACGGGCAGGACCGTGAATCACCTCGTGCAGATCATCATCGACAATGGCATCCCGCGGGAGGACTTGAGGGTCGCGGTTCACGATTACAAGATCCGACATTACCTCGCAAAACAGATGCCGGTTCAGCCTGATTACTGGTGCAGGTTCCATGAGCTCTCGACTCCGGAAGATGACTTCTGGATTCACTACATGAGCCATGAGCTTGTCGGGCTCACGGAGCGGGAAAAAAAGGAGCATTACTACGAAGAAGATCCCGAGCTCGACGGAATCTTCTAGACCAGGATCTCGCTCCGATTCCCGCTGGCCCTTGCGACAAAGCTTGCGATTGTTTTCAGCTGGCGATTCCGTTTTAACAACGTTCGGTTCTTCCGCGGGCCAGTCGGTTGGCATGCAGATGAAAGGCGGGGCCGCGGACATCCTGAGCAACACGCTTGTGGCAGGCACGGGAGTGAGGATAACGGCAGGCATTGTTGTCCACGGAGATCTGCTTCACGGCTGGTGAACAACATCGTGAGCCGGATTGGCGCCGCGACAAGTACGGCGGTCTCGGTGTTGGATGCCCGCACTCTCATGGCCGGCGGCATTTGCGAAACGCCCTGCACGCGCGCCGGTCTGCTGATAGCGGCGAGGACCTTGCGACTCCCGGAGGCCCCGGCGGAACAGGGGAGATCCTGCTCGGCGCCGCTTCGAATGTTTCCGCCGACATTCTTGGAAACCCACGCCCGGCCGCTGTCCTTCTTGCAGTGCCGGGACCGCCGCACGGTAGGCACATCCGAGACTACGAGTATTCGGAATAGGACTCAGAAAAAGCTGTCATTCGTGGATCCAGTACTGGTTCGTGCCATTGAGCACGGTACCACTCCCGAGTGTATTGTTGAACACTCCGCGCCAGAGACCGTTCAGGTTTGTTCCCATGAAGACGTCTTCCTGGCTGCTGGGCGCGTTGTCCACAACGATACGCCTCACTGAGCTCGTGTAGAGAAGGATGGTGCTGTCGCCGAACCGGCCCCAGGAGGCATAGGGCGGGAGCGGGGTCGACGGAGACGTAGTGACGGTGTAGTAGCCATAGCCGTCCGATCCCACGAGGTAAACGGTGCCGTTGGAGCCGTCAACTGGGCCGGCCGCGCACAGAAAACCGGCTGGATAAGTTGAAGAGGATCCAGCCGGCGAATCCGTCAGTTGGGTCCACGTGGTTCCATAATCCTGTGAATAGAAAACTCCATTTCTTTTCATGGTAACAAAGATCCGTCCGTGGTTGACAGGATCCACAAACAATCCCTGGATCACGTCATTCGCAATTCCGCCTGGAGAGGGAAAAGGTACGAAACCTGTCAAGGATCCGCCGGGAGACCAATAGAGGATCGAACTGGTGGCAGTCGAATTGGACGCTGCCCAGAAGTTCGTTCCGTCCCATCCTGTGCCGGCAACAGGATAGGCCAGGTTGATCAGATTGGTTGGAGCCCAGGTCACACCATCCTGCGACCAGTCAAGCTCATATTGATATTGGGGATTCGGGGAGAGATTTGCGTTATATACCGCGCCGCCCATGAACAGCGTGCTGTTCGGCGTAGTTGGCAAGGCCTGGAGGAAGGTCGCCTGCTCTCCCACGGCTGCTGTATTGAGCTGCGTCGCGGAGCTTGAACTGAAAGAATAGGAAGCGTCTGACTGCCAAAGGCTCGGATTGCCGCTCGTGTTAAAGAAGCCCCCATAGAGCCGGGTTGTAGACGTAAGGGTGCTCGTAAACAGCGCCAAACCTCCAAAACATTGCAGCCCTGGCGGGTTGTACGGTCGCGAAGTGTTCGTAGCATTGGGGTTCCAGGTCATTACCCCGCCCACGCCCGAGAGGCTGCCCTCAAAAACCGCTCCCGAGGCCACTGAGTACGTGCTTCCCGGGGAGGTCACCGCGACATCTATGATAGAAAGCAAGAGAGGCAGCGTGTTCGTTGCAGTCTTCGTGGCTGTTTCAACAGTTGCATAGACCGCATCACTGCAGGAGGTCAGGGCGCCTATTGCAAGGCTGATGACGCCCGTCAGAATCATGAACCTGGCTTTCATTCAGTGTCCTTTAGAAATGATAAAGCGCGGAGAGGGAGAATTCGAGGAAATTCCCATACCGTGTCTTGGTGGGATCCGGATTGAACTGCATATCGAACCAGTACAGGACGTTGACCCCGAAGGACCAGGACGAATTGTATATCCAATAGAAGGATGCGCCCGGGCGGAGAAGAAGGTCAATGGAAGACAGGCTCGTGTACTTGACGATATTCATGCCGACCCCGAAAGACAAGGGGACTTCAAAGGGGTAGAACGACAGGATATAGGCAGCTTTTATCACGAATGGAAGCATCAGGAGCACATTGGCGTTGGGATCAAGGGTGAAGTTGCCTGCCACATCTACTCCAAGGCGAATGGCGGGGGCAATGTACGCGGCCCAGCTCAGCGAGCCCACGGCGCCAAGGGTAAGCTGTGAAGGATTGCCGGAAAGGAGGACCACCCCCGAAGGGAGCAGAAAGAGCGGAATAAACAACCCCGCGTTGATCGACATTGTCTGGTCCCCGAGTGCGTACTGGGAGGCGCCCGGCGCCTGGTTCTCGGCGGCGAACACTGGCGTCGCCATGCAGGCAAACAGGAGCAGGAGAGGAGCGGCTTTTCGAGCAAAGTTGTTCAATTGGTTTGTCTCCCGGTGAAACCCAAAGGTAGCACGTGACGAGAGGTTGTTCAAGTTTGCCCGGCGTCTGGCGCGCTTTCTGCTTCTTCGATGTCAAGGACAAGGCTGCGAATCGGGCCGTCCACCTCGATCTCAACGCTTCCCCGGTTATCGGCGCTCCGAGGGGTGATCAAGGAGCCGTCTTCCCGGCGTTCAAGGTCCCCCTGGGGGAAATCGACGCGGCAGAACGGGTTCAGAAGGCGTACGTGCGCGAAGACCCGGGCAGGAAGAACCAGCGACAGGTTGCTGCCGGAACAATAGATCTGCCCGTTGAGCTTCTCACGCGGCATGCCAAGAAGGACTTCCTGAGAGCCGGAGTCGGCGCGAAGATCGAGTGCCTCAACCGCGAGCTCCCGCAGGTCAAGCCGCATGTCGGCTTCGTGAAGCTGCATGGACAGCCGCAGGGGGACGCCGCGGGGGAGCTGGAGCCGCCACGTGTTCCCGGTCCTCAGGTGCGATGGAAAAACGGGCTGATTGACGGTGATCGAGATTTCGCTGCGGTTGCCGACAATCTCGTGCCGTATTGCGGGAGCCGGCCGCGGCTCAATGGTTTCAGTGACGAGCCGCGGCGAAGCAATTGCGGTCTCGGCCAGGAGCTTCCCGTAAGAGAACTGCACGCGCACGGCAAGCTCCGTTGAGCCGGTTGTGAGCGGGAGCGCGAACTCCTGCGTGGTCACCCTCGAAGCATTCGCGGAAACCCTTTTCCGGGCGGAGTCGACCACGAGCATGAAACCCGCCAGGACGAGCAGCACAGGCCACAGGTTGAGGGCCGCGTTCGTTGCCTCCAACGAGATGAAATTGAGATTGAATCCCAGGAGAAAGAGACCGATGACAAGGCAGAATGCTGAAGCGAGAAGCGCTATTCGCCTGGCGAGAGGATGCATCCACGTATTCTGATGAGATTGGCAGATGCATGTCAACTCGATCGAGGATTGGGACTGCAGCTCCTGTGGACATGGCGTGGAAGGTTTGTTTACATTCTTTCAAAAGGAGCTTTTTCATGAGTGACATCGTTCCAAGAAGTGAAGTGACAAAGAGCGGCGTGAAGGGTGTCGGGGCCGTCGTGGGGGGAACTGCGCTCCTTGTGCTCTCCGCAATCAGTTCAATACCAGTCATCGGAGTCGTCGCCGGGGGCATCCTTGCGGTCGTAGGCTTCTCCCTGACGACATCACGCTCTGATCGCACCGCCGGGGCAGTCACCGCCGTTGCCGGTATCGTGACCGCCGCGGCCTCGTTGATCCCCGGATTGCGCTGGCTTGTCTGGCTGCCCGGCCTTGGCCTCCTTGGCGCGGGCGTCTTTATGCTTTTCAGGTTTTTCCGCGGCGTGAAAACCAGGACGTGAAGTACCGATACTTTCATTGGTTTCCCTGGATGCTTCACGAGAGCTGACTCAACCCGTCCGCGCAGGGAGGCCGAGAGGTTCGGCAATGAATCTGTCTCGAAACAGGGCCTGCTTCTGGAGCGCGGTTGCGTGTCTTCTCTTGACCTTCGCACTCCGGGCCGACGCTGATCCACTGATCCTGCACGCGCACGAGCGGGAGAAAGCCGGAGACTTCGAAGCCTCGACTGCGCTTCTGTCCCGGTGGCTCGCGCTGAACCCAGGCGCATCCGGGTCTCCCGAAGTTTTTGCCGACTACTTTCGGATGGAAATGGATCTGCATGCGTTGCTCGAAGTGTCACGACAGTTTCTCGTTTCGGCAAAAGGGGTGCCGGGCGCAGCGTACCAGTTCTACAGGGTCGCGCGTCTTCTCGACCTGTCGGGCAGGATAGAGGAAGCAAGAAATGCGTACCTCGCGGCCTTTTCTGAAGGCTTTTCCGAGTCCGCTCTTGTTGCCGCGTTTCTCCTTTCCTGCCAGATGAACGATGCCCGATCGATGGAGGAATCCCTCCAGAAGCTTGCCGGGAAAAGGCGGAAGCGCGGAAATCCTGCTGCGAGCTCTTTCAGACATGCGGACTGGCGAGCGGGCAGCGGCCCGCTCTGCACTGATCGGGGTTGCCGATCAAACCGGAAACCCCGAGCTTGCGCTCAAGGCGCTCTGGATCCTGTACCAGACGGATGTCAGGCATGGGAACACTGCCTCCGCGTCTTTGTCCCGTTCCAGGCTCGGATCTCGATTTTCCTCCGCGCCGGAAACGGCTATCGCAGTGGGCCCGGCTGCGCCCGGCGCGAAGACAGCCCGCGCAGTTGTCGTGGAAATGCCGACGCCTGGCCTGTCCGAAGCCGTTCCATCGCCTCCCAGCCCCGCAGCCGCCCCGGTTCCTGCGCAGGCAGCATCGGAACCCGCCGCGTCCTTGCCGGCGGCCTCGGGGGCGCGAGCGGCCCTGACTCCACCAGCGGCAGCGCCAGACTCCGGCACACCGACTGCACCGCCAAACACGGCTGCGCCAGCAGCGCAGGAGACCTTGCCGGGAGCAGGCCAGGCGGCCAGGGTCTCGGTCCAGGCGGGCTCATTTCTCATGAGTGAAAACGCAGACGACCTTGTGTCGGAGCTCGCAAGGCGGGGTTTCGCTTCATCGGTTGTGCGCGAGATGGTGCAGGGCAAGGATCGCTTCAGGGTGCTTGCCGGCAGCGGCCTGGAGGCCGAGGCCGCCAAGGCAGTCCTGAAGAAGCTGTCAGATGAAGGGTTCCGGGGATTCATCGTGGCGGACAAGTAGGCAGGCTACTTCTTCTTCACGTCCAGGACTTGCTGAACGGACAGATCGTCACCGTTGGCCTCCTCGAAGCCGTTGACGGTGAGCTGGACCGGCGAAAGACCCAGCGTACGCGTCGTCGTGGATGATTCCCTTTTCTCCTTGTAGTCGACCAGCCATGAGTTGAACTGGTCCGGCTAGCCTGCTTCCGAACGGAACCGCGTTGTGAGGATCGTTCCGCCTGCGAGAGAAAAAAGGACATACGTGCCCGTCCGTTGCCGCAGATTGTCGGTCCACGTGACCCGCGGCGACTGGAAGTCGATCGAAAGACCCTGTCGTCCCGTGTACCTCCCCAGGAGCGAAAGGGGGGACAGGATGGCGTGCGTGTCCGGTCGGTCGATCAACTTCTGGCGGATGTCGTCATTCACCCTGGTGTAAGTGGCCGAAGGGGATTCCCCGGAATCGTTGCTGATGATCGTGACACTGATGGTGTTCGGATCGTTGACCGTGATGAAGAATGTCCGAATAAGCTGGATCTGGAGGACCGTTTCGTTCTCACCGATGGCGCGCAGGGAATTGTAAATCGTCCGGTATGACTCGCGCCAGATGTATGCCTCCTGCGTGTTCCCGGACGAGATGGAGATTTTGCGACCCAGAGGATCGAAATCGATGATCGAAGGATAGGTATCCTTAGCTTTCGCCTGGGCAGCTGCCGGGACCTGGACCCACGACCCCGAAATGAACTGTTCGAACGCTTCCTCGCCCGAGCCGGTGAAAGAGCGTTCGAAGCTGGGCCTGCTGCACTTGCTCGCCGGGGATCTTCTCCGCGGCCCCAGGCACGTAGCGAGCGGCCGCGGGATTCCATATGTAGCGGATGCGCACGAGGTCCATGACGTTCTGTGAATCCGGGTCTCGAAGGTACGCGACAATCGGCGCAGCAGCTGCCCGGCTTCGGGTCGGTGGCGTAGCTGTCGGGGCGCTCGCCGTCATCCACGGTGATCTCGTCAGCCACCAGCTGGCACACGGGCTTGTAGACAAGTCCCTTGCCCTGGCTGGGCGGCTGCTGCCGGAAAACGTCTAGGGTGAGCTTGCCGGTCTCGTTCATCCCGCTGGCGACGATCTGCAGGGAATGGTCGCCAATGAGATCCTTTGCAGCCAGGGAGAAAATGCGGCTGTCCGTTGCGCTGGTGTCCGTGTCCCAGCTCTGAAAGTAATATGTCCCGCGGGTCGGGATCCGCATCCACGACGATGATCCGCACCGGAGAGGCCACGTCCGTGATCCGTTTCACGGCGATCACCTGTTCCTCGTCAGGATCCTGGTCGAGATTGACGTTGAGACACTGCAGAACCGTGTACCGCGGGTCGATGGAGATACGGGGACGCGCGTTCCCGGGGTCGGTTCGGGCGGAGGCGAAAGCCGCAGGCGCGGGGTTCTCTGCCTCCCCCTGAGCTTGCGGGACGATGTGCACGACACCTGAGTCGCCGCGTCCCTGGCAGGCGCCCAGCAGGATGCAAAGCGCGCGCCGCCAGCAGGGGAAGCGCGGACGCACGGTCTATCAGCCATCGTGGGTCACTCGAAGTATTTCCTCAGCCTGTCCAGGATTGCGGTTCTTGTTCGTCTCGAGGGGTTCGCGGCACTTGAACCCGGCGGCGGTCTTGTGTCCGCCGCCCCCGAACTGCCTGCGCGATCTCTGCCACGTTGATGTTCCCTTTCGAACGCAGAGAACACCTGAGGAGCCCCTCGAGATTCTCCTTGAAGAACACCGAAACCCGCACGTCTTCGCTCTTCAAGGGAATATTGATCAACTGGTCGGCCTCCTCGTAGTTGGCCTTGCAATCAAGAATCATCTGGCGCCGCATTGTCAAGATTGCCACGTGGTCGGAAAAAGACAGCTCCAGGGTGGCAAGGACACGGGACTGCAGCATGAGCGCGGAAATCGAATTGCTCTCGTAGACCTTCGCATAGATGAAGTTTGGCTTGACGCCCAGGGAAACGAGGTCCCGGGCAATCTCGAACGTCAGGGCGGTAGTCTTGGGATAGATGAAGCAGCCCGTGTCGAAGAGGATGCCGGTGTACAGGGCCTGGGCCATGGGGAGGTCGATCGGTCACCTTCATCTCGCGAAGGAGCTGGTAGAGGATCTCGCAGGTCGACGACGCCCCCTTCTGAATGAAGTTGCCCCCCAGGACATCGTCGCGGTCACGCTCGTGGTGATCGATGATGAAGTGCTCCCGCACGCGCGGGAGGACCAGGGCGGCAACCTGGCCGATATTGCGGACGTCGTTGGTGTCCAGCATGAGCAGCGAATACTCCTGAAATATCCGCGGGCAGCTCCTCCTCGTTCTCCAGCACGCCGACAATGCTTGTCGGCGTCCAGGTACGTGAACTTGCGGGGCGTGGGATCCGCGTTGAGGATGATCGCTTCCTTTCCAAGGCTTGCGCAGCGCGCGCAGCATTGCGCACTCGCTCCCAATGGCGTCACCGTCCGGGGTTTCGTGGGCGGTGATGATGAAGCGCCGTGTGCGCGTGAGAAAATCTATGGCGGCCTGGAAGCTCGCTCACGTCAATTCCCCGGAGCCGTTGCCCCCTCCGCGGCAGAGGAAGCGCCGCCTGTGCCCAGAACGCTGCCGCCCTTGTGCAGAACCTTCATGCGCCGAAGGACGCTCGCGGGCACCCCAGGGGCGATGTACGTCGCCGCCTCCGCCTTGAAGCCGTTGGGGATGTCGGCGTTCATGCCGACAACCGCGATGCCGTTGCGGATGTGCGCGGGATAGCTGGAGTTCTTCATGGTCGAGGTCCGGACCCCGATGGCGCAGTTGTCCCCGATATTCGGCAGCGGGCCGCGGGACCTCCGCGGTGAAGGGGAGGATGAGGGCGCTCTGGATTTCCGTCCCGGAACCGATGCGGTTTCCGTTCAGCACGACCGCACGGGAAACGAGCGCGTTGCGGCGGACCACGACGTTGGGGAAGAGGATGGAGTCCTCCACGGTGCCCTCGACCTCCACCCCCGAGGCGAGCCACGAGTTGCGGATGGTTCCGCGCTCCGCGACGTGCGACTCGGCGCCCTTGTCGGCAAGCTCGGGAAGGCGCGACAGGGCCGCGTGAAAGCGCTCGCTCTCGCAGTTGGCCACGACCCAGATGTTGTTCGTGTAATATTCCATCAGGTCGTTCTGGAAAAGGATCTCTCCCGGCACGTCCACGAGCAGGTCGATGGCATCGTGCAGCACGCCGTCGAACAGGGCCTCCCGCAGCCCCTTCCTGCCCGTGTCGTGCTCGGCCGCGGCGGCAAGCAGCCGCGGCGAGGTGCGCGGGGCCGGGAAATGTACACCTCCACCGGCGTGCGGCCGACGGAGAGCTTCACCACGTGGTCCGTCGTCTCCTGGATCCGCTCGCGAAGCTGGGCATCGGTTCCGCCAGGAAGATGCAGGAGGTCGAGGCCAGCACGACGTGGTCCGCCCGTGCGGACTCGATCAGGCGCACAACCCCCGCAAGCCCGCCTTCAAGACGTGGACGCGAGCAACGGTTTTCTTCCAGCGCGATGAGAGCGCGAGGGCAGTGTCCCGGGCCGCTTCCTCGAGCACGAGCGTCACCTCGGTTTCATCCGCAAAACCGAAGGTGCAACAAGAAAATCCGCAAGGCAGTGATTGCCCCAGAAAGGGAGCAGTGAGAAATGGTAGCCCTCGTCGAAACCCGGGATTTCCTGAGCCGGCCCGACGTCGAAAAGGAATACGGCGGTCGTTCCCAGTCTACTTCTTCCTTTCCTTCGACTGGACTTTCTGCTTTCGGCGCCGACTTCGCCTTCGGCTGCGATTTTGTCCCTGGCCGGACGTTCGTCGTGGTCTCTCTTTTCCCTGCAGGTTGAGCCTTTTCCCGGAGGGCTCTTCCCCTCCGCCCTGACCTTCAGGCTCATGCTCTCGCCAGACTCAGCGCGGAGGGCGATCGTCATCCCCGAGCGATCGGCCGGTGACTCTTTCATTTTCGGAAATCGATCCTGCTTGAGAATGACAATGGGCACTTTACCGTCCTTGACGGCGAACTTTGCCACCGACTTGGCATTCCGCTGCGGAACGAGCGAAAACACGGAGGCGGTGTCGTTCAGGAACAGCTCCCGTCCCGCGCGCAGGGAGATCGGCGCCTCCTGGACCGGCTTGTCATCGATCAGCACGACGAATCGCAGCGGCTTTCCGCGGGTGAAACGCACGGATCAGGAGGACGATGACAGCCGCCAGGAGCAGGAGCAGCACGAGGCCGCCGCCAAGAGCGATGCGTTGCTCTGGACCCAGCCCATCACGTGAAGGGTCACCGGAAACTCCGACGGGGCAAACGGTCCTGCGAACTGAACGCAAAAGTGAGAGTTCCCGATGATGTGCCGGGCTGGAGCGCAGGCGGGAATCGGACAGGGATGTTCACCGAGGTCGTCCCGTCCTTCTTCACCTGCAGGGTCTGCGGAGCGGACAAGAAGGCCGGGCATCGTCCGGCTTCCTGCCTGGACGCTCACGCCGCTCACGGTGATGCGGATGTCTCCGCCGAGCCCCGACGGCCTCAGGTAGAAGGAAACGCGGCTGGATCCGTCAGCTCCGATTGGGCTCAAGGTTCACCGGACCTTCGACGACGGGCATGCCGAACAGGGTCCCCGCCTTCTGGGTGATTGCTTCGGGCGTGAGCTGTTTCTCCGGGATTTCGGAATACGACCCCTGCACCTCCCTTGCCAAGTCCTTTGCCGCCGTGTCGATTCCAATCCCGAGGATCATGACCTTCCAGCCCTTCTGCATGATGGTCTTCGTGTTGGCGAGGAACTCGTGGTTGAACGTCCCGTTCTTCGAGTAGTACTTGCTGGAAGGCGGCGCCTCCTGGATTCCGTCCGTCAGGAGGAGGACGTACTTCTCCCGCCCGTCCTTTTCCTTTTCCGCGAGCTGCGCCTTGACGACATCCAGCGCGTTTCCGATGTCCGTGAACCTTCCGTTCCCGCGGACCTGCGAGATGACCGCCTTTGCGGCTTTCCGGTCGGCATCATCCTTGATGACCTGGGAGATGATGATGTCCGCCTTGCCGTAGAAGGCGATGACGTCCAGGAAGTCGCCGGGAATGATGAGCTGGTCGATGATAAAGGAGTTGACCCAGGTCTTGACCGCGCCTACCTTGTTTTCCATGGAGAGGGACTTGTCCAGCGCGATGATGACGTCGATGTTGTCCTTGCGGGTGTCGCGCCACGGCAGGCGAGGCGAGAACGAGCGCAAGCGCCAGAACGGCCAGAACGTGTTTCCAAGCTCTCATTGCGGCCCCCTCTGTCACAATTTAGTTGTAGAATGCATCAAATTTCGAATAAAATGGAAGAGAGAAAAAAGTGCTTGAAAATGATGGGGTTTTGTGGTCTATTTGATTTGAGTAAACTGAGAAAAGGAGAGAACTATGGCTGCTATTGACCTTCCGAAAAGCCCGAACGTGTTCCATCCGGAAAAGCCGAGCGCCGTCGGTTCCAGGAATTCGCTGGCCCAGGAGTTCCGGGATCAGCAGGCCGAGGTCGATCTCCTCATGAGTGAAGAAGTCGACAAGGTCATGAACCACATCGCCTCGAAGCTCCCCAAGGAAGTCCTCGAAAAAGTGGACATCATGGGCGGCATCAAGGAGAAGCTGTACAACTATTTCAACCAGAACTACCAGAACATGATGAACCGCTTCATCGTCACGTCGGAAGACGAGATGGTGAAGAAGGTCCGAAACTTCATCGACAAAGAGGAGATGAAGACCCTTGCTCGCTACACGCCCAAGGAGATCGCGGCACTCCTGGACCAGGTCGGCGGCATCGACAAGTTCAACACGGGTGAAATCGAGAAATCCATCGTCAACATGTACGGCCACCTCCAGGGGCACATCCAGAGGGGTGTGAACGACCTCGAGAACGTGACCAACTCCCTGCTGCGCCAGAAGACGGACGTCGGCGCGTTCATCCGCGGTGAGAACGCCTACTCCATCGTGAAGTGCTCCTTCAAGGACAACCCGAACAAGCCCAAGACGGTCACGGACGTGAAGCTCTCCGTGAACATCCTGGACTCGGAGCTCATCAGCCCCATCTTCCACTACCAGGTCACCGTCGAGTTCCTCATCAAGGACATGATCTCGAAGAACATCCTCGACCTGATCGACAAGGAAATCGAGAAGCTCAAGGACCAGGTCGTGGACGAGGGTCGCGGAAGAGATGAGTGACGGCGAAATCCTCTTCGAGAAGATGAAGAGGGTGGAAAAGTTCACATCTGATGACAAGGACGACCCGAAGTCCAAGCGGTACAGCTACTTCGCCAAGGCGCTGATGGACAAGATCGAGGGCCTGCGCGCCGAGATCGATCCCGAGGAATATGACCCCGTGAACATCCGCGAGAACCTGAAGCGGATCATCGACATTGAGAACATCAGGAACCGCGGCTTCAATACCGCGATCAACTCCATCACCTCCATCCTGGACACCTCCAAGATGGGGTACCAGCACGTGGAAAACCTCAAGAACGCCCGCGAGCTGGTCCTGAGGGAGTACGAAGACACCGACTACGATCACCTTCCCGACGAGCGCTACGCCATCCGCCTGAAATACTACGACCAGGCCCAGCTCCTCGAGGAGCGCAAGGCCTACGACGTGCAGGCAAAGACCTTCGAGATCGAGCTGCTGCACCTCTGGGACGTCCTGGAGATGGTGTACGAGGACTCGAAGTTCATGAAGGGCGTCGTGGATTTCAATGACCTCGCCAAGAGGATGAAGGGCAAGATCAAGAGGCGGATCAAGGCGCGCACCGGTGATCCCGCTGTACGAGGACATCGAGAAGAGCTGGAGCGAAGTGACTTTCGTCAAGTCCGGTGACACCGACGTGGAGCGGATGAACAGGACCTACATCGCGGAGAAGGACGAGATCAAGAGGCGCGTCATCCTCATGAGGGACAAGCTGCAGAAGCTGTACGGCTTCCGCTATCCCATCCAGCGCCGCGTCATCGAGGAGAGGCTGGCGTTCCTGGAGAAGCAGTTCCTCGGCTTCGAGTACCTGATCAACCCGTACCACATCCAGCCGGGGCTCATGCTGGACGTGAACATCACCTCCATCAAGAGGAAGAAGGCGACGCTGGACGGAATGGCCAACGTCCTGAACGAGTTCCTCTATGGCGTGTCCAAGGGCTTCCAGGACGCGGCATTCGCCTCGTTCTCGCGCCGCCGCTCCACGGTCCGCGCCGACATCGCGCAGTCCTTCGCTGCCACTGCACCGGAAGAGCAGCCGCCGCACCGGAAGGCAAGAAATCGGAATATCTTGACATGTTGAACGTTCCCGCGGCTCCCGCAGCCCGGAAGGCGCGAGCAGGGCGTCGTCGACGTTGCTCCCCGCCGCAGGGGACGGCCGCCTGCCAAGGCGGCAAAGAGAGGGAGGCCGCGCAAGGGCTCCCAGGACGTCGGGCTGAGAGAGATCTGAGCACGCGGAGTATCAAATGGTGACCCCTCCGGGGGTCACCATTTTCATTTACGGTCAGAGGGGAAAAGACAGATGCCGGAACAAGTCCATGCGTTTCGATGAGCTTGCCACGCGGGAGGGCTTCAACCGCTCGCTGAAGCACTTCAAGTTCATTTCGCGGGTCATCGGAGAATTCGAATCAAAGCGGAACATCGCGGACATCCTGAGCGACTGCCTCGCCGACAAGTCCATCGAGCCGCGGCAGGTCCTGCCCACGCTGAACGCGATCCTCGTCGACAAGTACCATTACGCCTGCCGTTCACACAACCTCTCGGAGAGCTTCGACGCCTTCGATGGACTGGCCGCAACCGTTGGGGGCTGGCGCGCGGTCGACATGGTGGTGACCTACTTCCATCCCGAGCTTGGGGTCGTGGTAGTCAACCCGAAGAACCGGGCCCACTGGGAAACCGTTCGAACGCTTGAAGAAGAACGAGCTTGTCACCGTTTTCGCCGGCGCCTTCTCTGGAACCAACGGAGACAAGAAATACGATTCAGCGATTGCCCTGCTGATTACCCTGATTGAAGGCGGCAAGGCCAAGACGCCGCCCGCCCTGCTGAAGGGCTCGTTTGTTTTCAAGAAACCCGCTCCTGTCGCGGCCCCTGCTGCGGCACCCGCCCGGCGCGGAAGGAAGCCCGCCGGTGCGCGCAGCGGGAAGTCATCAGCGCTCATGGCGGCAGCGGAGGCAGCAACCCCGTCGGCGCGCAGGCCTTCCGGCCCATGCTCCAGCCTTCGGGGCCGCCACCGCAGCGGCGCCTTCTGCGGCAGCGCCGGCCGCCGCTCCAGCCGGCGCGGCATCTTCCGGCGCGCCGAGAAAGATGACTCCGATGTACTCCATCCCCGTGACGAACGAGCTGTTTCACAACGGAAACGTGGAGGCGTGGAAAAAGATCATCCAGAGCTACACCACAAAGTATCCCGGGCTGGAAGTATACGTTTTCTACGAGGGCGAGCGGATCCATGACATCAATACCCTGTTCAAGTGGGGAAAGGTAAAGCACGGAAGCGCCATCATGATTGCCATTGCAGGAGACGACATCCGCGACGTGGCGAAGCTCCAGCGCTACCTGAAGCAGGGCGCCAGCCACATGTTCGAGGCGTTCCTCAAGGCGCAGGTCGGCGCGATCCTGAACCTGTTCTAGGCTTGAAAGAGAAGGACATACATGAAGAAGAACATCCACTTCTTTGACCAGGGTGAAGCAAACACGAAGCCGCAGGTCCTCGAGCGGATCGGCATCCGCGGGCGGCTTGCCATGGAGCTCGCCGACCTCGACCTGCCCATACTTCCCGGGTTCATGATCGATGCGGACGTTGCCGCCCACCTCGGGGACTTCGACATCTGGGGGGCGCTGCGGCCCTGGGTGGACCGCCTGGCAAAGCTCACCGGGAAATCATTCGGTGACACCGACAACCCGATGCTCCTGAAGATCGTCGTCAGCCCGAACCTCGTTATCGCCTCCTATCCGACGCTGCACAATTTCGGCCTGACGGACAAGACGCTGCCCGGGTTCAATCGCTACGTCGGTGAGAATTTCGGCTGGCACGAGCTGCAGTTCCTCACCCGCGGGAGTCTCGAAATCGAGATGGCCATCGCGGAGATCGAGAATAAGGAAAAGGAAGCGAAGAGCCTCAAGCAGGCAATCAAGGAGCTGGACGTCGAGCTGAGTTCCGAGATGGATGCAAAGAAGCGGAAAGCAAGCGTTGCTCGCTACGTGAAGATGCTCCCGGAAGGTTACTTTGCCGATCCGTTCGACCAGCTCGAAATCGCTCTCAAGCGTATCAGTCACCTGCTGTCCATCAACGACCAGAACCAGGAAGATACGGGGCTCCTGATCCAGCCCATGGTCTACGGCAACTACGGCAAGGACTCCCTGAACGGCCAGTTCTACACCCGCAACATCGTCACCGGGGACAAGGAGATCCAGGGCGAGTACTTCCAGAACAAGTTCAACGCCATCGGAACGAGCGGCTCAAATATCGCCAACATCGCCAAGAACTATCATGCGGACCTTGAAAAGATCGCCCACGCGGTGGAGGACCATTTCAAGGAGATCCGCTCCATCCGATTCACCGTGGAGAACAAGAGGCTCTGGCTGATCGATCAGCGCTCCGTCATGACCAAGTCCACCCAGGCGGACATCCGGCTCCTGCTGGACCTGAACGCGCGGAAGATCGTCTCCGATTCCTATGTCGTGAAACAGATCAAGCCGGGGCAGTTGAACGAGATCCTCCACCCCATCATTGACTTTGCCACGGTGAAGGGGATGAAGTGCCTCACGGGCGGCATCACCGGCGCGCCCGGCGCGGCCATTGGCCGCATCTTCTTCTCTACCGAAGGCCTTCTTGAGGCGCACAAGCTGGCGCAGCAGAAAGGACAGGACACGAAGCTCATCCTGTGCCTTGTATCTTCGTTCGCGGAAGACGTCAAGGCCATCGAGGTGGCCACGGGCGTCCTGTCTACGGAAGGCGGGTACTCCGCCCACGCATCGGTTGTTGCCCGGCAGTACGGAAAGGTTTCACTCGTGAAGCCCGAGATGAGGATCAAGGGAAACCGCGCCACGGTGGGGGAGCACACCATCAAGGAAGGGGACTACATCACCCTCAATGTGCCCTTCTACGGAGCCCCATCGATGTACCTCGGGAAGGCTGACCTCATTCGAGCCGGATCCCGAGGAATCAGGAATGCTGGATTTCCTTGCGCTGGTGGAGAAGTTCGTAACGGGATTCCACGTCCGCGCAAACGCCGACAAGCCTCGGGATGCGGCCCTGGCGCGCAAGTTCGGGGCCAAGGGCATCGGTCTGGTACGGACGGAGCACATGTTCTTCGATGAGAAGAGAATCAACGTGTTCCGCGAAATGGTGCTCTCCGATTCGGTGGACGAGCGCAAAAAGGCCCTCCAGAGGCTTCTGCCCATGCAGAAGGCGGACTTCTACAAGCTGCTCAAGATCATGGAGGGATATCCGGTCATCATTCGCCTGCTGGACGCTCCGCTTGCACGAGTTCCTCCCGCACAACGACCAGGAGCTCGAGCGTTTCATGAAATATCTGAACACGGGCAAGAAACCCTCCGCGAAGGTCGCAGAGAAGGATGTGCGGGCGCGCAGCGAGTCATTGCACGAGTTCAACCCCATGCTCGGTCACCGCGGCTGCCGAATCGCGGTCTCCTACCCCGAGATCTACGAAATGCAGGTGCGGGCCATCTTCGAGGCAGTCTATGCCCTGAAGAAAGAAGGCGTGCACGTCGAGCCCGAGGTGATGATTCCCATCATCATGAACGAGAACGAGCTGAAGCTGATCATTTACGGCAAGAAGATCGAAGGGAAGCAGATCCGCGGCCTGATTGACGTGGAGCGCGAAGTTCGTGAAAGCTTCAAGGCCAAGCCAGCCCCGTACAAGATCGGTACCATGGTGGAGCTTCCGGCGGCGGCGCTTGGCGCGGGTGACCTTGCGCATTATGCGCAATTCTTCTCATTCGGCACGAATGACCTTACCCAGACAACGATCGGGCTTTCCCGGGACGACTTCAACGCGTTCATGCCGGACTACACCCAGTTCGACCTCCTGGAGGGCAACCCTTTCCAGTACCTCAACCCGCAGGTGCGCGAGCTGATAGCGCTGGCCGTGAAGCGGGGAAAGATGACCCGGCCGGACCTCGAGGTAGGCCTGTGCGGGGAGCACGGTGCTGTTCCAGAGAATATACGGTTCTGCATGGAGGCCGGGCTGGACTACGTTTCCTGCTCGCCCTACCAGGTCCCCCTGTCCAAGCTGGCGATAGCTCAGATCATGCTGGAGAGAAGCGAGAGCTGACTCGTTTGACTTCAACGAAAAAGGGCCGGGTAATCCCCGGCCTTTTTTGTCCCCGCCGATCCTACTTGTTCCAGATCGTGAATCTCTGCAGGCCCTCGATGACGAGCTTGCCCGCCTTCTCAGCCTCCGCCTTTGGCACGGCGGCTTCCTTGTTCAGGGTCGCGGCGAAAAACCTCTGTACGGTTTCGAACACGTCCGGCAGGTTATAGAAGATGAAGGAAAAGTTGATGCCGCTCGGCTTCAGGATCGTGAACGACCCATAGGTCATCAAGGGCGTCCTGCTCACCATAACCTTGGTCTGGTTGCGCGTGGTGAGGATATCCAGCTCGGAGAAACGCATCGGGATCTGGTCCTTGGCCGTCCTGCGAAAAGGCTCGATGGCCTTGTGGGCGTACGAAGGAGGTTCTGAAAGGACGTAAAGTTTGTTTCCATCCGTCTGGAAAGTCAGGCCCTCTTCTGTAAGATAGATCGATTTCACGCCATTGTACGCGACGACTTCGTATCGCGAGTACGAAGAGCTCTCGTCGAGGAATGAGGAGACAATGTACCCTCCATCGCTCGGCAACTGAGCGTCCGAGTACGCCTTGAACAACTCCAGCGCACGTGCTTTCATTCAGGGCTCCTCCTTCACAACATGCAATAGTATAGTCGGAAATCGTCATTCCGCAACGTGTCAACGACGGACAGTTTTCGCAACGGGATGAATCCTCTCAAGCCTGAGGCTTCTCCTTCGCGGCCGCCTGGCATTCGCGTGCCTTCTGCAAGAACTTTTCGGCAAAGAAGTCGTTTCCCATCTTCCTGTAGACCATCCCGAGGTTCCTGTTGGCCCTCCAGTCGGTCGGCGACAGGGCGACTGCCTGCCGGAACGTCTCTGCCGCCTTGTCAAACGCTGCCTCCTGATACTGGAGGACGCCTCTCATCAACAGAAGGGAGAGGGAGTCGCCGTGTTCGGCCGTGAAGCTGGCAAGTGCTTTCAGGGCTACGCCACGTGCACCCATGCGGTCCAGGCAATACACGGCGGCCTTCATGTGTTCCACGGAAGACGGTGAATCCAGGAGCAGGTCGCGCAGGAGAATCAGCGCCTCCGCGTATTTCCCTGTCCGGCGATAGCAGACAGCGAGTGCGCTTTTAAGGCGCTCATTCCGAGGCTCTACCGGAAGGAGGAGGGCGATCTGGCCGGCGGCCGCATCGAAGTCTTCCAGCGACAAGAGGAGACGGACGAGACGCCGCCGCACCGGGCGGTCGTCCGGCCGAATCTCGAGGTAGCGGACGTACACGCCGCCGAGGCTTTCGGTCTTCCCCAGTGCTTCATAGACCTGCCCCAGCGAAAGAAGCATTTCCGCCGTAGGCGGATTCAGCTTCATCGAGCGCAGGTACCACCCCTCGGCCAGCTCAGGAAGGCCCGCTCTTCCGTAGGCGGCGGCCAGCTCCGCCATCAGCACAGGCTCGGGGCCGCGGATCTTGATCTGCTCCTGGAGCTCTGCCAGCACCTGCTCTATTGCTGCGCCCGTCCTGGACAGCGCAAGGCTGTGAAAGTAGTGGCCCGGGCCGTCGGCGCGGTCCCGCTGAAGTATCCGGGCCGATTCGCGCATGAGCTCGTCGTATTCTCCCATTTCCCACAGGACGGCCAGAAGGCCATGACGAAGCTCGAGAGATTTCTTGTCGCCCTCGATGGCCCGAAGGTAGTGGTTGCGCGCTTTGCTCCTGTCGCCGAGGTTGCGATATGCTTCGGCCAGCAGGGCATGCATCTGTGGATCATTATAGGAGGCTCGAAGGAGCCGCCCGCCGTAGAACACCGCTTCCCGGAATCGTCCCTCCCGGAAAAGATTCACGGTTATGAAACGCAGGACCTCTGCTTGCGTGCCACCCGGGGCGACGCTGGACTTCAGCAGCATCGTGCCGGTTATGATCTCAGCTGCCGCAGCAGCCTTGTCTCCCTGAGCGAGGAGGACCACGGCCTTCTGGAGGTGCAGGTATGGGTCCTGCGGGGAAATCTTCGAGGCGGCGTCCATGTGGTACAAGGCCAGGCTGCCCTTGCCCAGCTCGCGGTAGATCGAAGCGAGGTACAGATGGGGAAGAATGCTGGCCCGTCGCTGCTCGAGCACCTCGTTGAAAAGACGGGCGGCATCGAGGAGCTCGCCCCGGAAGTACAAGCGAATGGCCAAAACGAGGGCCGTGTTGAGGTAACCGACCTGCAGCCGAGTGTTCCGGGGGTCAACTTCAAGGGCCCGGGCGAACCACCAGATGGCCTTGTCGGGGCGCCGCGCCTTAAGGCAGGCAAGCCCGAGCAGGCCGTAGGCAGGGGAAAAGCGCGGATCCTGCTCGACCGCGCGTTTCAGGTGCCGCACCGCCAGCCCGTATTCTTCCATGCCGAGGTAGGCGCGCCCGAGAAAAAACTGTCCGGAGAGCGATCCAGGGCGGGAACGGACATACGAACCGAGAACCCGCGCAGCGTTCGCAAACTCCCCGAGGGCGTGATAGGCGCGGCCGAGGTACAGCTGCGCCTGCGGGAACTCGTCCGTGCTGCCGACGATGCGCGCAAGGAGATCCGCCGCTCGCCGGTAGTCCCGCTTCCGCCCCGCCTCGAGCGCCTGGCCGAGCATGGCCGCGTAGTTCGTCGTCGGCATCAAGCCAAGTCTACCACGGGCGGTGATTGCTTTACAAATCGCGGTGTTTCAACTACAAATGAGCCATGCGGGGTGTCAAGAGTCTCGCCCTGATCGCCGAGGAGCAGCAGAAGCTGTGCGATCGCGCTTCGATCATCGGGCGGCTCGCGGCAGCGGTCATTGCTGCTCGCCCTCGCCGTTGCGGAGGGGCGCCGAGCCGCGGTAATCGCCGACGCCACCGTGCTGGCCGCATTCTTTGCCCTGTCCTTGACGTATGCCTTCCTCTTCGGCCGGAAGGTGCCTGCCTCTTCCCTGTTCGTTCCTGCACTGATCGTTGACGCCCTGGGGATGACCACGATGGCACTGTTCGCCCTCTCCCGGTCAGGCATCTCGCCCGAGCTCACACAGTTGTTCGTCCTGGAAGCATTCGGGCTGAGCGTCGCGCTTCTTGCATCCCTCCGGATGTCCCTGCGGGAATGCGTCCTGGCCACAGGGGCGGTGGTCCTTGTTCCGTCGATCTGTGTTGTGTACGCCGTTTTTCACTTCCCCGGGGCGATCGCATTTGCGCTGCTGTCAGCACCGCTTCTGAATGCGCTGGTGGGATCCCTCGCGGCACTGTCCTGCCACCGCTACTCATCGGCTCTGCGCGAAAACCTGATCACGGAGAGCCTCCTCCGCGCCAGCCGCAGGCTGAAGATGACCATGGACATCGTTACCGCCTCGATCTTCAACCTGCACCAGCTGATCAACAAGCTGAGCGATATTTCCGCCACGGTATCCGAAGGCGCGCGAAACCAGGCCGCCGGAATCGAAGAAGTCTCCGCAGCGGCAGAGAAGCTCCAGGGCGCGATGGAGAGCATTTCGTGGTCCACGGAGAAGTCGGCCTCCACCATCGGGACGACAGCCCAGTTCTCGGAGAGCGGGAACACCATCGTCCAGAAGGTCATCGAGGAGATCCTGGGAATCCATGACGTCGTGGACCGGATGGTGACGGCGCTTGCGAGGATCAATGACATCGCAGACCAGACCAATCTGCTTGCCCTGAATGCCGCAATCGAGGCCTCCCGCACGGGCGACGAGCAGAGCGGGTTCTCCGTGGTTGCCGACGAGATCCGCAAGCTTGCGGAAAAGTCCGCCGAGACAGCAAGCGAAGTGAGCAAGTGGGTGCGGCAGATCGAGACGGTCATCGAGAGGGGTGGGGAATCCTCCCGGGAGGCAGGCAAGATATTCGGCACGATAGCGCGTGACCTCGGCGCATATGCCGGCTTCATCCACGAGCTGTCCCGGTCCGTGAAGGACCAGCTCGGCGCAAACCGGGCTGTCACGGGCACAATCGAAAGCATCGGCTCCGTCGTGGAAGACAACCGGTTCTCGGCGGAGGCCGTGACCCACATCATCGGCGACCTGAAAAAGGAAATGCTCAAGCTTGAATCCGTTGTCGGCAGCAACGTCCAGGAAGCCGAGAAGCTATACCGCAGCGCTGAGGGCGCATCCTGAACGAATGGAATCGCGCGGAATCTATCTCAACCTTTCTCCGCTTGACCATCGATACTCCGTCTCGAACCCCGAGCTGTTCCGTGCGCTGAGCGCTGTGCTTGCAGAGGAAGCCACTGTCCGCTACTGCGCGCGCGTGGAGATTGCGCTTCTCAAGGCACTCCTCCGCCAGGCGCCCGGTTACGGTGATGCTGGAGACCCGGCGCTCCGAGTCCCTGCTGGACACGGCGGCAGAGACGATAGACCCGGAGGTCGTCTATGCGGAAGAGAAAAAGACCCAGCACAACGTCCGCGCCCTGGTCAATGTGCTGAAGCGTCTCCTCCCCGAACAGGTGCGCCCGCTCCTGCACCTCGGGGCGACCTCCGCGGACATCCTGGACACCGCGTCCGCGCTCCGCTACCGTGAGGCGCTGCGCACCGTGATCCTCCCGCTCCTCTGTGACCTGGAGACCGAGCTCATCCGCCGCTGCAGGGAAGAGGCGGACACCCCGCAGGTCGGGCGAACGCACGGGCAGCACGCAGTTCCACTGACGTTCGGGTTTGCGCTGGCTGAATACGTTTCAAGGCTCGGGGAGTCCATCCTCCGGATCAGGGACAGGACCGGGGACCTGCGGGGCAAGCTGGCGGGCGCCGTCGGCGCGTACAACGCCACCTCGCTTCTGGTGAAGGATCCCCTGCTGCTGGAACGGCGAGTTCCTGGACAGCCTCGGCCTGGCGCCCTCGGAGCACTCCACCCAGCTCGTGGAGCCCGAGTACCTGCTGCGGCTGCTTCTGGAGATCAACGTCGCGTTCGGGGTGATCGCCAACCTTGCGGACGACCTGCGCAACCTCCAGCGCTCCGAGATCGGCGAGGTGCGGGAAGAGTTCTCCGCCACCCAGGTGGGCTCCTCCACCATGCCGCAGAAACGCAATCCCTGGAACTCCGAGCACGTGAAAAGCCTGTGGAAGGCATACTCACCTCGCGTGGCCACATTCTTCATGGACCAGATTTCCGACCACCAGCGGGACCTGACGAACTCGGCGTCGGCCCGCTTCGTCGGCCGAGTACCTCGCCGGATTCGCGCTGGCCGTGGATCGGATGTGCTCCGTCCTCAGCTCGCTGAAGGTGGATCGGCCGCGAATGGCGGAAAATCTTTCACAGGGCGGTGACCTGGTATTCTCGGAGTCGGTCTACATCCTTACCGCACTGGGGGGAGATCCCGAAGCGCACGAAAGGATCCGCGTCGCCACCCTTGAGGCCGAAAAAGACGGCTCACGCCTCATCGACGTTCTGAAGAAAGACCTGCCGCTCTGGGAGCTGCTCTCCCGACAGCTTGCGGAGGCGCGGGGCATGGACGCGGCGACGTTTTTCTCCGATCCGTCCCACTACACGGGAATCGCCGCAGCGCGGGCGCGCGATCCATCGCCGACACCCATGAACGAAACATCGTCTCTCTGCGGAGGGAGCTGACCGCCTGATGGACAAGATTCTCATTCTCGATTTCGGAGGCCAGAGCACCCAGCTGATCGGCCGCCGGATTCGCCAGCTCGGGCATCCTCAGCGAGATCGTGCCCGGCGATTCACGGCTGGAATCGCTGCCCCTGGAGGGAGCCAAAGGCATCATCCTCTCAGGATCAGGGTACTCGGTGTACGAGCCGGGGGCGCCTGCGGTTGATCTCCGTATCTATGACCTGGGAATTCCGCATCCTTGGCATCTGCTATGGTCTGCAGCGCATCAGCGCAGACCGGGGCGGAAAAGTGGAATCGCTGGGGCGGAAGGAGTTTGGCCGAGCCCGGGTCACCCTCACGGGGCGCACCGCACTCTTTGGCAGGGTTCCCAGCCAGTCCTTCATTTCGTGGATGAGCCACGGAGATTCAGTGACCGAGCCGCCCACCGGCTTCAGCGCCGTTGCCCGCTCGGACAACAACATCCCCGCGGCGTTTGTGAACGAGGAAATGCGGATCTGGGGAGTGCAGTTCCATCCCGAGGCAAGCCATTGCCAGTACGGCATGGAGATGCTGGAAGCATTTGCAGTCGACATCTGCTCGGCGAAAAAAGAGTGGAGCATGCAGCGCTTCTATTCCGAGGAACGAGGCCTGCTCGTCCGCCGGATCGGCAGCGCGGAGCGTGGTCCTTCTCATCTCGGGAGGCGTGGACTCGTGTGTCGTCGCTGCCCTCCTGTTGAAGAGCGTTCCCGCGGAACAGGTGCACCTCATGTACATCGACACCGGCCTGATGCGCCAGGGAGAATCTGACGAGGTGCGGGCAAGCCTTGCAGGGCTTGGCGCGCGGCACGTTCATGTCATCGACGCCTCAGAGCGTTTCTACTCAGGGCTGGCGGGAGTCGAAGATCCCGAGCAGAAAAGGCGGATCATCGGGGACCTGTTCATGCAGGTGCAGGAGACCGAGATCAGGAAGCTGGGAATCGACGGTGCTTTCCTGGCACAGGGCACCCTGTACACGGACCTCATTGAGTCTGGAAGGGGAGTGGGGAACAAGGCAAACGTGATCAAGACTCACCATAACGTGCGCTCTCCTCTCGTGGAGGCGGCGCGCGCACAAGGACGGATCATCGAGCCTCTCAGCTCGCTGTACAAGGACGAGGTGCGCGCGCTGGGTCTCGAGCTCGGCCTGCCCCGAAGCATCGTGTCGCGGCATCCCTTCCCGGGGCCTGGCCTTGCCGTTCGGATTCTGGGTGAAGTGACCCGGGAGAAGTGCGACGTGCTGCGCCGGGCCGACCAGCTGTTCCTTTCGGAGCTGCGTGTCGCGCGGCCTGTACGACAAGATCTGGCAGGCATTCTGCGTGCTCCTGCCCGTCCGGTCGGTCGGGCGTCTCCGGGGACATGAGGCGCTACGGCCATGTGCTTGCCCTGCGGGCCGTGGCGTCAGTGGACGCCATAACCGCCGACGTCTACCCCATGAACATGACGGACCTCCTCGAGATCTCATCGCTCATCACCAACCGGATTCCCGAGATCGGCCGGGTGGTCTACGACATTTCCAGCAAGCCGCCGGCGACGATCGAGTGGGAATGACATTCATCGGCATTTTTCGCTTCCCCCTTTAGAAAATGGCTGTACGTTGCCGATAAGGAACGTAGCGAGGTAAGCGCAATGCAAGGGGAATTGCCGGAAGATCCTCCCGTTCGAGAGATGCTCGATTGGATGATGTCGACGTGGGGCATGACCAAGTCCGACCTTGCGCGCATGTTCCAGCGGACACAGTCGACCATCCACCACTGGCTGAATACCGGCCAGGTCTCGCATCGCAACCTCATGAAGATACGGTCGAGCTACTACTTTCTTCACGATGCGCAAGGATCCGCACGCCAGTGAGCGCAAGTGCGAGCGATGCAGCAAGTGGCTTCCCCAGAAGGAGTTCCGCCTGGGAAAGGCCATCTGCCACTCCTGCGAGAACTCGCGCACGCTCCAGTACTACTGGGCTCACCGCGAAGAACAGCTCACGAAGCGCAAGGCGAAGAACTGGTACAATCGAAAGATTGCCAACTCGTAGCCCGGAAGGTCGGTCGAAAGGGGCCGAGTTTCCGACCGCGCAGGCGCGCTTTTTCCCGCCAACTGGCAATTCCCAACCAATTCCGATATAGTACGGGCAAAGGAACCTCCATGCGAAAGATCGTGCTCCTCTGCCTTACGCTCATATTTCTCACGTCGTGCATCAGCATCAACAGCAGGCTGACGATCCGCGATAACGGCTCGGGGACGCTGCAGCTCATCTATCGCATCTCCCAGCTCGTTGCGAATCTCGGGTTGTCCTCAACCGGGAAGTCGGCAATCCCGCTGCCCGTCACGCGTTCGGATTTCGAGAGATCCCTTGCGGCCTCGGCAGGCAAGGTTCGGCTTGCGCGGTTTGACAGGTCTGAAAACGAGAAAGACGTCACGATCCGGGTCGAGTTGGTATTCGACTCTCTGGAAGCGCTCGGAAAGGTCGATGCCTTCCAGGATGCGGACCTGAAAGGGGGAAAGAAGGCTCCGTGCACACCTTCAGCCAGATCGTTGCCCGGACTCCCACCTCGCCGCTGAACGACGACAGCAAGCGAATGCTGGAGACTTTGTTCGATGGCTATGAAATCTCCTATGTGCTCGAGGCTCCGCAGCCGATCCAGGACGCCACCCTTGGTACTCTTTCGGCGGACAAAAAGACTCTCACCTACACCGCGAAGATACAGGATATCATGACGACAACGCAGGACCTCGTGATGAGTGCACGCTGGTAGGTGATGGGATCGCGGAGGCGGCCCCCAGCGCAGGATCTCAATACCGTCAGCCCGGGGAATCCCCTGAAGCTTGGCGCGGCAAGGGCTGGCGCGGGCGCCCTGATAGTCCTGGCGCTTGTTTTCTGTGCGCAGGTGCTGCCTGCGGATAACACGAACAAGTTGTGGCTCCTGTATGAACAAGGCAACTCTGCCGCAAGCCAGAAAGAGTACGGAAGAGCTTTGCAGTTGTATAAGTCTGCTATCGAAGCCGCGGGTGTTTTCCCGGAGGCCGAGGCTGCGATCGGTGACGTCTACCTTGAAGAAGGGGAGACGGTTCTTGCGCAGAAACAGTACGAAAAAGCATACGATCTGAGAAAGTCCTTCTACATTCCAGAAGACCAGTATGCTATTCTGTACAAGCTCGCCAATCTCTTTGAATTGCAGCAGCTCTATAAGCAAATGGAAGATGCGTTGAGCACGATTGTGGCCGCTGACAAGCGGTTCCAGGAAACGCCCAATCAGCGCCTCCGCGGCCAGGTGGAAAAGAACTACCTCGAAAAGGGCCTGGACCGGGTTATCGAGCTGTATCGGTTCGACGAATCGTTTGCTTCTGCCGCGCACTCGAAGCTGGGATGGTTCTACTACCGGACTGGACGCTACACCCAGGCGGTATCACAGTTGCTTTTCTCCGTGATCTACAGGGCCAGCCAGGTTGAGAAATACAGCACCGAACGCGACGTCGGCCAGGAGTTCACAAACCTGGGAGATCTGCTTGATGCGGTCGACAAATATCCGGAATTGAAATCCTACGCCAGTTCGGCAGGCTTCTTCAAGGATCTCTACTACCTGGCAGCATCAACTTTTGCGGCCGGCTATCCGCGGCATTCCGCGACGATCTGGAAGCTCCTGTCAGGTTTGGCATCCGCAGGGCAGTACTCCGATCTTGCGGCCCGGCAGCTCAAGAAGCCCTTTGTGGAAGCACTTCTCGGCGTCCAGCGGTAAGAGTACTTCGGGAGGGATGCAAAGGACCGGAAAAGTCTGCGCGGAGGCACCACGTATGTGGCTTTCTTACAATGCTAGTATTCTATAAAGTAGACAGAATATCTATTATCGGAAGTTGACAGAATGGGCAAAATCTGATGTTTGAGTTACCGTCAGTTCATGCAGCCAAAGCTCGGCTGCTAAACTCGCTGAGCAGGAACCTTGCTGGCCCCCTTTACCTGGCTTTCTTCTCTTTCTTTATCTTGGGCGTAAGTGTTCGAGTGTATTCTGCTGAGGTTTGTACCACGTCCTTGAACATGCGCATGTTCGTATACAATCCTTTTGGCAACACGAAGTAGTCCTTCATGGGCCTGCCGGGCATTGGTTCCAGGTTCGAAATTGAAGGGAACTTCGCGCTCAAGGAGGTCATCTGCTGCGGCGAAAGGCGGACGAACAGCTTGTCCTGGAAGAGACCTATGAACATGTGCGAGTTCACAAAATAGGCCGGGTACCCGAACATCGGCCGTTTCTCGCAGTCGATGCCAGTCATGGCCTTTTCGAGAAATTCTTTCAGCTCTTCGGGAGCCTTCACCCACTTCATGGACCCCTCCCCTTCATGCCAATCAGATTCCAACTGTGGCACTGAGGGACTGGTCAGTCAAGAACAATGATGCATGCGGGTCTCGACAGGGAACGGGAAAGAGCCGGCAATAAGCAGGCTCAACGACGGAGACTGGATCCACCGTCGTTGGCCTTCGAGCTTGCCTGCTGCCCGGGCGGAGTTTTCCGCTAAAAGTTCATGTGCAGTCTTGGGATAATTGCCCAGATGCCTATGATGACAAGGTAGATTCCGACCGTATAGCGCAACAGGTTGGGATATACCATGACAAGGATTCCAAAAATCAGAGTTACAATTCCCCAGACAAGGCCAATCGGTTGAAACATAGACCTTCACCCCCTTCAGAATTCGAGTTTGCACTTGGATCTCGACCAAGGCCATTGCACGCCGCATGCAATGCGCAGACGGCGTTTTCCGGATCAAAGCTCAGAATCGCCCAGCCGGAAGATGTTGCTGCTACCTGCCGAGACGACGCCGAGAGACAAGCGAGACGACGACGAGCACCAGCCCGATTACCAGAGCGACGTAAATGAAGCCGCCAAGGGTGTACGAGCCGACGAGGCCCAGGAGCCACAAGACCAGGAGGACAACTCCAATGATCAGTAGTAGGTTCAAGGTATGTTCCCCTTCCCAACAAGACGTTTGGATATCAATCCTCTGATAGTGTACGCAGGAATGAACGCGCATTCCGTTCGGTAGCGCACGCAAGGTGAGTCCTGCCTGGAAAAAGTGGTGTTGCAGTCAGCAGTCAGAATCCGGCAATTCTCGCCGTTGCCGAAAGTCCTGGAGATTGTGCAGCTGCAAGCACGAGTCTCACCCCAGGATCTCCTGCACCCTTCCCACTTCACCCGACTCAAGACGTACCTTGATGCCATGGGGATGCGTTGCTGAGCTGGTCAGGATGTCCTGGACGATACCTTCTGTCCTGCGGCCTGTCCGCTGGTCTGCTTTCTGCACAATAGAGACCCTTGTTCCCGGGGATATCCTGGACCTGACGGTGCCGTCCATCTTCTTTGTCCCCTATCGTGGGTAACTGGCCTTTGAAAGAAGCCAGATCATGAGCAAAGAGGTTGCCAGGGCAGCAAACACATTGACGGAGTTCACATCAGCCAGGTAGGCGATAACGCGAGAGAAGAGCTGGTCGATGAGCCCGCCAAGGAACGATCCCACCAGGCCGACGATCAGGGCTCCCCAAAGCTTGCCCAGCACCGGCTTCTTCACCACGAAAAAGAAGAAGACCGCTGCAGCTACCCCAATGGTGACGTACGTCAGGCCGACTCGAAAGTAATAGAACCACATGTTGAAGCTTCCTCTCGCGCTTAAGGTTATGACCTGGATCGCAGTATAGCCTAGATAAGACTGGTGAAGACCGCTGGTAGCTCTGACCTGTCGACAGTCCATAACTCACGACATACATCATGATATAGAGCAATCCGTTCAGGATTCTGAACTTGAGCATAGGCCAGACAGTTGACAACGCCGAGACGTCCACCTGTGCAGACTGGTTCGGATCGTAGTTGAGCTGGATATTGGCTCGGTCAAGTTCGCGTTCGATGCAAACGGGGCGCAATACAGTCCTGCATCGATGTACGAAGGTGCCTGGACATATCTCCTGATCTCCATGCCCGACCGTATGCAGCCGGAGAGTGGCGGAGCATATGTGAAGTATGAAAAGTGTGGCTCCAGCAGTGGATGAAAACCCGTACGGTGCATAGGACTCGAATGCGTGTTACTCAGTACGATACTTATGGTGTATCCGCCGTTTGCAAGATTCCCGGAGTCAATCTTCTTGATGTTTATCAGTGGTGCGCTCGAGGTGCCAGGGGAACGATCAGGACTTCCGCCGGGCGCGGAACCTGGTCCCAGGCATACCCTCTGAAATCCGTGCTGTCGTGAGATCGGAGTACAGTGTTGTTCGGTCCTCCGTAATTCCGATCCGCAGATTGTCGAGCCAGGATCAGTTGGTAGCATAAAACTTGTAATACAGCTCGTAGCCGAGGAATCTGGATGTCAATATCGCTGCTTCTGTTTGTTCCCGCGATTTGAGCATTCTGGAGTGCTGATGTTGAACTGTGCCGCTCACCTGCGGCGGTGCCAAGTAGTACGTATCCGGCAGCCCGCAGCCCGCTCCAAGCACCACTGCCCCCAGGAGCAGCAACCAGCGCAGTTTTCTCATCGGATCAAGGCCCAGATCTTCCCCTCGCCCTCTCAATTGACCTTGGCGGGCGGCTCAAGACCATCCAGAACGTCGATCAGCTCATAGATGAGGACCGGCTTGTTCTTGCCTTTCACCCTGATCGTGTCCAGCTCGCGGGCAATGACCTTGTCCTTGACCTGGGCGTAGGTGTACTCGCTGATGATGATCGTCGTGTAGTACTGCTTGTTCGTGCCTTCCAGCCGGGCGCCGAGGTTGACGTTGTCACCCATGAGCGTGTAGTTCATCCGTCCGGCGGATCCCATGTTCGCAACCGTCATGATCCCCGTGTTCAAGCCGATGCCGATGCTCAACCGCTTTGCCGGCGGCCAGTCCTTGTTCATCTTGTCCAGGACCTGGATCTGCCTGATGGCGCACTTGCACGCCAGCAGGGCATGATCTGCCTCCGGCACCGGGGCACCCCAGAAGCACATGATCTCATCGCCCACGTACTTGTCCAGCGTCCCGTTGAACTCGAAGATGAGGTCCGTCATCGCCGTCAGGTACTGGTTGAGATGGTTGACCAGCTCCTGCGGGGAAAGGCTTTCCGACAGCGTTGTAAACCCGCGGATGTCGGAGAAGAATACGGTGAGCTCCTTGTCCACCCCTCCGAGCTCGGGCGGGCTGTCAAGGTCGAGCAAAACGTCGACGACCGTCGGGTTGACGTACTTGCCGAACATCTCACGGATGCGCCTCTTGTCCCGCTCCTCGAAGACGGTTCGGTAGGCCACGACGGCGAGGAATGCCAGGAACGCACCGAAGGCGGGAGCGGAGAAAGTCAGGATGTAGTTCTCGAACTCGAACACGAGCATGAACGACAAAAAAATATACCGTGATCGCCCCAAGGGTGACGACCAAGGACCAGATCGTGGAAAGCCGGGACACCATCAGGGACACGAGCATTACCACGATGAAGAGCAGCAGCGTGTTGACGGCGGGTGAGGCGTAGGTAAGGAAGTTGCCCATCAGGATGGTGTTCAGGGCATTGGCGTGCATCTCCACCCCGTACATCAGCCCGAAGGGCGTGGGCTTTTCGTCGGCGGCCATTCCCTTTGCAAAGGGACCCACCATCACGATGACGTTGCCCAGCTTCTTCGTGGCCGGCCACGTGGCGGGATCGGGCGGCGGCGGATTGCCAGCGTACCCCGAGTACGAGCGCACGGGGAAGGTCTGATGCTCTTCGGGGTTGGAGCTGGAAGGCTCTCCCATGAAGTTGATAAGCATGGCGCCCGTCGCGTCGATGGGGATGAGAACCTCGGAGAGGGTGCGGGATACGCCCGGCTTCACGATGTTTCCGTCCTTGTCCACCTGCGGCGGGGTCACCGTGCAGCGAGTACTTCTCCCATTGCTGTGTGTCGACGTTGAACTTCTCAGGGTTGGGAATGCGGATGTACTTGCCCAGGACCACCTCGAGGTCTGACATCTTCCTGTGCATGTACTCAAGGGCAAGGGACAGCGTGATGGAAGGGATGAAAGTATCCTTGTACTTGCGCACCACGTAGTAGCTCTTGGCAGGATCGGTGTCCGTCTTTTCCACCATTTTCAAGGGCGCGGAGGCCGCCATCTTCTCGCTTGAGGCCGCGAGGACCGACATCGGTCAGGGGATAAGGCACCTGGTGGATCCCGTTGGACTTGTCGATCCAGGACAGGTGCTCGAAATTGGCCCGGTCCACCGGCTCAGCCGTGCGTGAGCTCATCCAGCGGGATCTCCTTCACCAGCTGGGAGAGCTTTGCCACGAGGGGCTGCCGGCGGTAGATCTGGTCGCCGTCGCCGAGGAAGTTCGCATGCCCGTACCCGTAGGTTGCCGCGGCATACGGCTTCAGCGGCGGCGCCTCAAGGCCGTAGAATGTGCTTACATTCAGACCAGTCGCCCTTGATGTTGGTGATGCTCCCGATATGCGACGTCAGGACGTCTTCGCGGGCGAAGAACTCCTCGTCGGTCTGGGGAGCATTCTCCCCGGGCAGTAGAACGGTTTCCAGGAAGACGCGATTGCTGGACTTGATGCTGGAGACCAGCAGGGCGTCATCTTCCGGCACCTCCGAAGGCTCTGAAAAGAACACGTCGATGAAAAGTGCCCGCTCCCGGTCTCCCTGGTTCTTGATCCGGGAGAAAGCGTTGATCAGGTCCGCGTGCCGGTAGCGGGGGAAAGGCCACCGGCCAAACCTGTCCAGCGCCTTGTCATCGATGCCGACGATGATGATATCCGGGGAGATGCGGGGGTTGTTCTGGACTGATGGACACCCCTTCCTGGACACGGGTGCCGGAGATGGTGTTCTTGAACCGGAAGTTGAGGTCGAGCATCTTCTGCTCGATGCTTTTCACCAGGACGGTCCCGGTGCTGAGAGCGAACAGGAGCAGGAAAACAAGGAGGCCGATGATGAGGCCGAAGTACCTGGTCTCGAGGATCTTGGTCGCGGCCTTCTTCTCTGCCATGCGGGAACCTCCTGTCGGTGAGCCAGCCCGCCAGCTGCCGGCGAATGCTCCCCTACTTGATCTTCCCCAGCACCTTCAGCTCGACAATCCTGTTCTTGGCCAGTCGCGTCCATATGCTCTGCGCATACAGCCCGTCCATGGACTCGTAGGCCTTCTGTGCGTTCGCCCAGTCGCTCTTGGCTTCATAGAGACGACCGGAATCGAACAGTGCGCGCGGCGCCACGGTGGAGTCCTTGTAGGAGCCGGCCGCCTTCACGTAGAGCTTCAGAGCCGTGTCCGTGTCACCCTTTTCCTCGTAGCATACCGCCGCGTCGAACAGGCTGATGGGAGCAAGATAACTCTTCGGGAATCTGGCGGCGAGTGTCTCGTAGTCCTTGAGCGCCGCGTCCCATGCCTTCTTGGCAAAGGAGGCTTCCGCCCGCGATGAACAGGCCCCTCTGCCCGCCGTACTGGCGGGGGTAGCGGTTGATCAGCGTCCCGAGGGTGTCGAAGAGGTCCTTTTCCAGTGCGGCCTTCTTCTGGACGTCGGTTTCCGACCGCCATGAGTCGTACTTCGCCTGCGCAGTCTCCGCCAGGAATGTCGAGTCGGCAAGCGAGCTTCTTCGACACCTCGTTGTACACGATGTACCCGACGAGAAACGCCGCTGCCGCGATGAGGATCACCAGGAGAGCTATTCGGAACCGGCTCACCGCGCGCGCCAGGAAATTGTTGATCCTGCGCCTTATCGGCTCCTGGTGGAGCCTGCTGACCCTGCCCTGCGTGCTGTTGAACTGCCTGCATTCGCCCTATACCCCTCTTTCCTTCATGATTCCGAGTTCCTTGACGAGCTTCGACAGGTAGCTTCTCTGGATTGCCAGGGCCTTTGCTGTCCTCGTCTGGTGCCATCCGTTGGCTTCCAGTGCCTTCGTGATAAAGTGTTTCTTGAAGATATTCAATGCCTCTCGCAGCGTTCTTTCGGAGTATGCCCCGTCGCTGACCGCCGTGCCCGGGGTCAGCGTCAGGGCATCCGGCCGGATCTTGTCGTCGCGGGCAAAGACCACGGCCCGCTCCACGGCGTTTTCGAGCTCCCGGACGTTCCCCGGCCAGCCGTAGGAGAGCAGCACGTCCATGGCCTCGTCCGTGAAATCCGTGACCTGCTTCTTGGTCTCCCGGGAGTGTTTGCGAAGGAAGAACTCCGCAAGCGGGGGAATGTCCTCCCGCCGTTCTCGCAGGGGCGGAATCTGGATGGGGAGCACGTTCAGCCTGTAGAAAAGGTCGGAGCGGAAGAGACCCGCGCTGACCTGCTGCTCAAGGTTGCGATTGGTCGCGGCGATGATGCGCACATTCACCTGGATCGTCTCGCTTGCCCCCACCCTCTCGAATGTCCTGTTCTGGAGCACCCTCAGGAGTTTTGCCTGGAGGGGGAGAGGCATGTCGGCGATTTCGTCCAGAAAGAGGGTGCCGCCGTCAGCCAGCTCGAACCGTCCACGCCTGTCTGCCACGGCGTCGGTAAAGGCGCCCTTGACGTGGCCGAAGAGCTCGCTTTCCAGGAGCGCTTCCGGAATGGCGGCGCAATTCACGCGGATGAACGGCTTTGCCTTGCGCGGGCTTGCCAGGTGGATCTGCTCGGCAAAAAGCTCCTTGCCGACGCCGCTCTCGCCAAGGAGCAGCACCGAGGAATCCGTCTCGGCGGCCTTCCGGGCGATCTCCAGCCGGTCCTTGATGATCCGGCTCTCACCGATGAAGGTGTGCCAGCCCTTGACCTCCTGCACCTTGTCCTGCAGGGCGCTGAGCTCGTTGCGGACCTTCTGGTAGGAGCGGGCGTTCTGCACCGCAATTGCCGCCTGGGTGGAGAAAATTTCCAGCCACTGCAGGTCCTCTTCCGTGAACTTCTTGCCGCCCCGCTTGTTGAGAATCTCGATGACACCCACGAGCTTGTCCTTCACGAGCATGGGCACGGCAAGGATCGAGCTGGTGGGAAACCCGATTTTCTGGGCGATGTCGGGGTAGAAGCGGGCGTCGTTCTGGACATCGTTGACAATGAGGGACGTGTTTTTTTCCGCCACCCATCCCGCGATGCCTTCCCCCATGTTGACCGAGTATTGCTTGAGGCTGGGGCCCTTGGGGCCGAGTGCAATCTCGAAGTACAGCTTGTTGTTCTCCGGGTTGACGAGCATCAGCGAGGAGGCCTCCCCCTCGGTAAGCTCGGTGGCGGACTCGATGATCTGCGTGAGCAGCGCCTTGACGTCGGCGTAGGTGGAATTGATCCGGGTGTAGATTTCGAACAGGACTTCGAGCTTTTCGCGATCGGCTGCGAATCTCACCATTCCACGGTTCGCTCCGCCCGGCACTTCCTGCGGGCGCTCCTGCGGCGAACGGCTGCGGCAGTCACCACCGCCATTCGGCCGTCGGTCAGCCCTTGATTTTGTCCTTCAGCATGTCGCCGAGGGAGACCGTGTCCTGCTTTGACTCGTCGTGAATGTACTTGTCCATCTCTTCCCGCTGGACCTTCTTCACGTAGTCCTTGAGGGAGAGGGAAAGCTTCTGCTTGGACGGGCTGCACTCGGTGACGACCGCCTGCACTGGGTCGCCCACCTTGTACTTTGCCATGGCGGCTTCCAGCGGCTCGACCCTGTCGTCCACGATGTTCAGTTTGTGCACCAGGCCTTCGATCCCGCCCTGGACTTTCACGAAGAACCCGAAATCCGTGATGCTGGTGATCTCGCCGTTGATGATGCTGCCGCGGGGGTATGCGCGCGCAATTGATTCCCACGGATCTTCCGAGAGCTGCTTGACGCCGAGCTGGACTTTCCCGCGCTCCTTGTCGATGCCGATGACCATCACCTCGATCTCCTCGTCCACCTTGGCAAAGGAGGAGGCGTTCCTGATCTTTTTCGTCCAGGACATGTCATCAACGTGCATGACGCCGTCGATTCCTTCTTCGATCTCAAAGAACAAGGCGTACGGGCTGGCACGGAGGACCTTGCGGCTCATCCGCATTCCCACCGGGTAGCGCTGATCAATGTCATCCCATGGATTGGGAAGGACCTGCTTGAGCCCGAGGGAAAGCTTTCCCTGCTGAATGTCGTAGTTGAGAATCTTCGTCTCCACCACGTCGCCGACCTTCAGCACGTCCCGGGGATGCTTCACCTTGCGGACCCAGGAAAGCTCGGAAATGTGGGCAAGACCCTCGATCCCTTCCTCAATCTCGATGAAAGCCCCGAAGTCGGCAAGCTTTGTGACCTTGCCCTTCACGACGTCGCCGATGTGGTACTTCTCTTCGAAATGGTTCCAGGGGTCCTCGGAGAAATGCTTCAGGCTGAGATTGATCCTGCCTTCCTGCGGCTCAAGCCGAATGACCTTCAACTGGATTGATTCGCCCAGCTTCACGAAATCCTTGGGCCGCGTCACGTGGCCCCAGCTCATGTCGTTGATATGCAGGAGGCCGTCGAACCCGCCCAGGTCCACGAAAGCGCCGAAGGAGGTGAAGCTTTTCACCACGCCTTCAACGGTGTCGCCGATTCTCACCTGGCCGAAGAACTCCTCCCGTCTCTTCTTGATGTCCTCTTCCATCCAGTCTCGACGGGAGACGACGATGTTGGTCTTGCCCTTGGCATAGAGGCGGTCGATGTAGAACGATGATTTCACTCCGACGTAGTCGGAGTTTTCGCTGGGACGCTTGACGTCCACCTTTGAGAGGGGGAGGAAAGCGCGGATGTCGTTGCCGAGGTCCACCTCGTATCCGCCCTTGATCTTGTGGGCAATGGTGCCCTGCACCGGCTTGTGATCGTCGAATGCAATGCGAAGATCCTTCCAGAAGATCTTCTCGTCGGCCTTTCGCTTGGAAACAATGACCTGGCCTTCGCGGCCCTCTTTGCGAACGAGGATGACGTAGACAGTCTCGCCCAGCTCGGGCTTGGTGTCGAACTCGTTGCTGGCAATCTTGCCTTCCGACTTGTAGCCCACGTCAACGTAAACGTAGTCTCCATCGACTTCGATGACCCGGCCAGGAATCATCTGGCCCTCTTCGATGGGCTGGAGGGACTGCACGTACTGCTCCTGGAGCTGGTTCTCAGCTTCCGGAGCGAGTCTCTTCTTGTCTTCTGTGCTCATAGTCAGCGTATGTCTCCCGGATTATTTCTGCTCACGAGAATTGCTTCGTCAACTCTCTCACAAACTTGCTGGAGCGTCAAGTGCGAGGTATCGATGTGAATGGCATCCGGGGCGGCCACGAGCCGCCCGGAAGGCTTGTTCCTGTCCACCGTGTCCCGCTGGCCGATGGCCGCCTTCGTTTCGGCAAGTGTCAAGCCGCTCACCCCCTGTTCGTGACGCCGTGCCGCGCGGGTCGCGATGTCCGCGTCGAGGAAAATCTTGACGGCCGCATCCGGGAACACGACCGTGCCGATGTCCCGTCCTTCTACGACGGCGCTCCGCCGGGAGGCTATTTGGCGCAGCCTCTTGTTTACGATTTCTCGAACCCCGGGAATCGCCGAGTGGGCCGCGACCCACGAATCCACCAGGTCACTGTGGAGAAAGCGTTCCACACTCTTGCCGTCAATTGCTACTTCGCCTTCCTGAGCGTCCAGCCGGCATTCGCCGGCAACTTTGAGGACGGCGCTTCTGTCGTCAGGGGGTACTTTGCGGGTAAGCACTTCAAGGGTAACAGCCCGGTAAAAGCTTCCCGAGTTGATGTAGAGGAAGCCAGCATGCGCGGCGCATTGGCGCGCCACGGTGCTTTTTCCAACCCCTGCCGGGCCGTCAATCGCGACGACCACGGTCTCTCCTGGAGACATTCGGACGGTCTCTCCTGGAGACATTCGGACTTGGCGACATTCCCCTCGGTGACTCGTAGAACTGGTCAAATGGCCGGGGGTCCCATGGCTTTGGGAAGAGCGGCTCTTCCGCGGCCCAGGCGCAGGGGCGTTCTCGTGGTCAAAGAACCACTTTATCTCTCTGTCCGTCAGCCGGCGGAAATGTCCGGCCGGAATGCCCCGCAGCGTGAGAGGGCCGATTCGAAGGCGATGCACTCTCTTCAGCCGGATATTGCGGCTGATGAAAACGTTCCGAAGCTCCCTGTTCTTGCCTTCCGTCAGCGTAATGAGCGCTGAATGGGGGCCTCGCAGGGTGTACGCTTTGCACCGATAGATGACGTCTCCCACCTGGATTCCATGCAGGTACCGTCGAAGGAACTCCTCATCGATCTCGCGACCCGTCTCAACCAGGTACTCTTTCTCGATACGGGCAGCGGGGTGCGATACGATCTTTGTGAACTCGCCGTCATTCGTGAAAAGGATGAGTCCGCTGGACAGGAAATCCAGCCTCCCGACGTGGAAGAGGCGCTCGCTGATTGCTGTCCGGAAAAGGTCGCGGGCCAGGGGACGGTGCTCGGGATCGGAGTTTGCACACAGGTACCCGGGCGGTTTGTGCAAGGCGATGTAGACCTTCTTCTGGGTTGCGGCGAGCTTCCTGCCGTCAACGGTGACAACGTCGCTCGGCAGGACCTTCTCCCCCGCCCGCGTGACCGGCCTCCCGTTGATGGCCACCCTGCCCTTCTCTATGAGGATCTCGCAGCCGCGGCGCGAGCCCAGGCCGCAGCGCGCCAGGTAGACCTGGAGGCGAAGTCCGGTGTTTTCACTGCTCTTGCTCAAAGCGCTCCCTCTCGAGGCCGTCCAGCTTGGGCAGATCCGAGATCGTGGCCAGCCGGAAAGCCTTCAGGAATTCGCGGGTAGTGCCGAACTGGATGGGCTTCCCCGGAACGTCCTTTTTTCCAACTTCGCGGATGAAGTTGCGGCTGGCCAGGAGCTTGATCATGCCGTCAGCAGCGACTCCCCGGATGCTCTCGATCTCCGCCCGGGTTATGGGCTGCGAATACGCGATGATTGCAAGCGTTTCCAGGGCGGCCTTGGAGAGCCTGTTTTCCGCGCTCTTCCCGTACCGCTCCCGCAGCTGCTCCCAAAGGCCCTTCCTCGGTGCAAACGCAAAGCCTCCCCCGATCTCTACGATCTCCAGCCCATGCCCGTCCGCTTCCAGGGCATTCTGCAGCTGACTGATTGCTTCCTGCACGGCCTCCATGGAAAAGCCGGTAATCAGCGAGAGTTTTCGGACCTCAACGGGATCATTCTCCAGCAGCAGCACCGCCTCGATGAGGGCGGCCTCCTTGGTCAGTTCCATGATGCTATGATTCCTCCGGGGTCGTTGACGGGGGCCTGGGGACTTGCCCTTCGGGCATGGGCTCAGGCGGTGCCTCGGGGGCCTTCTCGGAGGCCCGCGCCCTGATCCTGATGTCCCCGAACAGCCGGTTCTGCAATACCAGGATCCTGCGTTCCTTCACGAGCTCCAGGACCGCCCAGAAGGCACAGACGATCTCCAGGATGGTCCGTTTCTTGACCAGGTCCGTGAACATCAGCTCGTCCTGCGTCTCCAGCATTTCCGCGATCAACGTGATCTTTTCATTCACGCTCACTTCTTCGTAGAGGTCGATGATCCTCTCCGAGGAGAGATTCGACAGCAGCGAGCTGAACGTCTGGAGGAGGTCCCATACGCTCACCTGTTCCCATATGCCCTCGTCGGAGAACGGCAGGATCCTCTGGCTGCGAGTTCGCTCGATGATCCATTCAACCTCCCCTTCCCTGTCGGACATGAGGTCGGAGAGCTTGCGGAACTTCTGGTATTCGATGAGCTTTTCCACCAGCTCCCTGCGGGGGTCGTCCAGTTCGTCGTCCATGCTGAGCTCCACCGGGAGGAGCATCTTGCTCTTGATGTAGAGGAGCGTGGCGGCCATGAAGTGGAACTCCGTCATGGTGTCGAGGTCAACCTTCGCGGCAAAGGTCAGGAATGACAGGTACTGCTCGGTGATCGAGGCAATGGGGATGTCGTAGATGTTGACCTCGGATTTCCTGATCAGGAACAGCAGGAGGTCCAGCGGGCCGTCGAATTCGCCCAGATGAAAATGCTGCTTCTCCCCCGTGCTCGCGCTGGCATCAGACATGAATGTGAGGTCCGGCTCCCTTCGTGGTGCGTGTGATTGGGATTGCTGTCACGCTTCTGTATTCGACGGACCAGTATACTCGGCGGGAGAATGAAGGTAAACACCCCCGCTCGCCGGGGGCTTCCTGTTCGAGGGCGGCGCGGGCACGCGCGTAGGGCTGACGAGTTCCAGGATCCATCAGGTCCGGTGCAAGCTCGAGGAGCGGGACCAGCACGAAAAGGCGTTCCGACATGAGGGGATGCGGAATGATGAGGTCGGGGGTCTGAAGCACGATGTCCGCGCAGAGAAGGATGTCCAGGTCAAGCGTGCGGGCCCCCTTCCGCACCTCTTTGCTCCTGTCCCGTCCGAAAGCCGACTCGATCTTCTGAAGCTCCGCGAGCATGCGCGCAGGTGACAGCGAAGACCATGCTTCTCCCACGGCATTCAGATAGAGCGGCTGGTCCTCCACATAGAGAGGCCGGGTTTCGTAGACGCTCGACAGTCGTGAAGAAGCGCACAGCGCTTGGACACGCCCCCACGCTCCTTCCAGGTTTTTCTCCCGGTCCCCGAGGTTCGAGCCCAGGGCGATGAAATAGCGCGCCGAGTCGGAACGCCAGCTAGAACAGCTCCTTGCCTGGGTCCTGCTCCCCGGGATCGACGTCTCCGTCACCGTCTCCCGATGCTTCTGCCGCGCGCGGCACGGGCGCTCGGGATCGAGCCGACTGCGGCTGCACGGGCGCTGCTTCCGGGACGGGCGGGCCCTCTGCAGGCTCGCGGGCAGAGGGAGGTGTGCCTGGCTTGGCGAACAGAATTTCCCTCACCTTTTTCTCCACCTCCGCGTAAACCGCGGGATTGGACTCGAGGAAAAGACGGGCGTTCTCCACTCCCTGGCCGATCCGCTCCTTTCCGTAGGAGTACCAGCTTCCAGCCTTCTCCATCGATATTGGTCTGGATGGCGGCCTCCAGGAGGCTGCCGACGGCGGAAATTCCCTTCCCGAACATGATGTCCATTTCCGCTTTGCGGAATGGCGGAGCCACCTTGTTCTTCACCACCTTGACCCGGACCTTGTTCCCCACGACTTCTTCATTTCCGTGGGAGATGCTCTCCACCTTCCGCACCTCGAGGCGCATGGAGGAGTAGAACTTCAGGGCGAATCCGCCCGTTGTCGTCTCAGGGTTGCCGAACATCACTCCGATCTTCATCCGGATCTGGTTGATGAAGATCAGGCAGGTGTGGGTCTTGGAGATGGTGCCCGTCAGCTTGCGGAGCGCCTGGCTCATGAGCCGGGCCTGGAGACCCATGTGGGAGTCTCCCATGTCGCCTTCAATCTCGGCTCGGGGAACGAGTGCCGCCACCGAGTCCACGACGATGATATCCATGGCTCCCGAGCGGACAAGGGATTCCACGATCTCCAGCGCCTGCTCCCCTGTGTCCGGCTGCGAAACCCACAGCTCGTCAACGTTGACGCCCAGGTTCTTGGCGTAGACGGGGTCAAGGGCGTGCTCGGCGTCAACGAAGGCGGCAATGCCGCCCTGCTTCTGGGATTCGGCAATGGCGTGCAGCGCCAGCGTGGTCTTTCCCGAGGATTCAGGACCGTAGATCTCAACTACCCGGCCGCGCGGGTAGCCTCCGATCCCGAGCGCCGCGTCCAGCAGGATGGACCCGGAAGGGATGGCGTCAATCTCCACTCTGCCGGAGTTCTCCCCCATCTTCATGAGGGAGCCCTTGCCGAACTGCTTTTCGATCTGCAGACGGGCAGCCTCCAGGGCGCGCGACTTCTCTTCCTGGACAGCCGACTTTCTTCTCAGTAGCGGGAGCCTCTTTTTTCGCCATTCCTGACCAGCCTCGCTTCCTCTTCATACCTTCAGTACGCGCGAAATGCTCTGTCGCTTGCGCCAAGGTTCCGATAAGTATAACCGGAAGGCTACGGATGTCCAGTAGAACCGCTTTCGTGTTCACGACGCTCGCACTGTTCGGTGGCCTTGTCGGTGCCCCTGGCGGCCCAGGACTGGGAGAGCTTTGCCGCGGCGAGCACGCAGGCCATGGACCCTGTGATCCTCCAAATCATGGCCGCGGTCCGACCTGGAAGAGAACATCGCGATGTGCAAGGGCCTTGGGCGGCGGGAGGACGCTGATGTGCGTGTCTTCATCGATTCGCTGGCGGCCGGGCACGCGTCAAAGACGGCACTCGAGACGGAAGTGCTCCTGCGCTGGCTGCTGAGCTCCTCGCTCGACGCCAACCCCCAGGAGCAGTCGCTGCACAGATGGCTGGCGGCCAACGCATCCTCCGTGGACATGCTCATGGACAGGATCGACCAGTGGAAAAACCCGCAGCTCCGGGGTGTCCTGTCGCGGCTTGCCGTCATCGCCAAGAGTGCCCAGGGCATGCATGCCATCATGGCCGTGGGATCCGGCGTGGTCGGCGAGCTGGAACGCTCCAGACGGGCTGATCCCATCACAGGACGCGGCCCTGGCACTGGACTTCCTGGCGGCGGCGCGAAGCTCTGCTCGTTCCGAGTTCCTTCCCGGCCTGCGCATCGATTGCGCGGCTTTCCCGCGACTTGGTGCTGGTGACCGCTGCCCGGTGCCGCAGCACGCGACCTGGCTGCGGCGCCCTGAGCCGGCGCTTTCGAAGCATATCTGACCGGCGCCCTGCATCGAGAATTGCCGTGCGTGGACTCACCTCCAGCTTTCTGGTAGATTGCGGGCATGCGGGGACGGCTCAAGATATTTTCCACGAGGTCCCTGGCCTCCTACCGCCGCGATGTGATCGCCGCCCTCGGCGCCTATCCCCAGCGTCTGCACGGGCAATTCGCTGCAGGACATCGACGGTGAGCTTTCCGATTTCCCGTTTCGCCGACGGGGAGATGGAAGCGGAGATCGGCACATCGGTCCGCGGCTGCGACGTGTTTCTCTTTGCCGGCGGTGCGCGCAATGCGGCGGGCATTTCGTCGGAAGAAAACAAGCTCGAGACCTATCACGCCGTGGACGCGCTGCGCAGGGCGCAGGCCCAGAGAATCACCGTGTTCGAGCCCTATTGCAGCCCCGGACGGTCTGACCGGCTCACGCGCAGGAACTCCGTCGGCCTGTGGCTGCATTTCAAGATCCTCATCAGCCTGGGCATCGATCACTACGTCACGTTCCTGCTGCACTCCGAGAAATCAAAGACCTTCATCGACCCTGCGCTCTGCGTAGTGGACGACATGCCGGCCCAGTCCCTGCTCCAGCACTTTCTCTGCGATAACCTCATTCTCACCCGGGAGCGGTTGCACACCGAAGTGCGCAACAACTGGCTGTTCTGCTCAGTGGATGCCGGCGGGGAAGCGCTGGCCAAGCGATTTGCCGCCTCCTTCGGCACAAGGATGGTGATCAGCCACAAGCAGCGGGACTACTCGACGACAAACCTCGTGGAGTCCATCAACATTCTCACGTCGGCGCCCATCGAAGGCAAGACCCTGTGGATCATCGACGACATGATCGACACGGGGGACTCGATGTGCAAGCTCGTGCGGGAGCTGGCCAAGCGCTCACCGGCCGTCATCAACATCGGGATCGTGCACGCGGTGTTCTCTCCGCCGGCCCTCCAGCGGATCGGCGAGCTCTGCGATGAAGGGCTGATCGGCACGATCCTCGTGACTGATACCGTGCCCTGCACGCAGGAGGTGCTGCAGAAGCTGCCGTGCGTCCGCGTGGTCTCCTCCAGCGGGATGGCGGCCGAGATCATCTATCGGCTCAACAGCGAGCTTCCGCTCTCGCCGCTGCTGGCGCAGTTCAACGCTGACGACTACCTGAAAGAATAGCGGCTCCTGCTGATCCGCAGGAATCCCTCGTCCACGAGATGTCGCAGCGCCTCAGGGAGCCGGGCGTCGCCGTCCGAGCAGCTCTTCGATCTGCGCCGCATGAGACGGCCTTTCTCTCGATGATCACGCGAGAGCACTCTTCCCCGCAATTGCCGAAGCGAGCCTTCGAACCGGGATTGCACCGCGTAGCTCCTGCTCCTCCGGTTCGGATTCCCGTCTTTTCCTGCCCGGTTGCCGCCAGCCGCGTTCCGTAGTCCATGAGCGCGTAGTACCATTCGCGGGGGTTTTCCCTGTCCATCGTCTTTTCCACCAGCGGAATGATGAGGCTGTCAGGAACATCCTCCTGCCCGGGGAAAAAAGTGTGCAGGAAGACCCGGCGGATGTTGGTTTCGATGAAAACAAGGGGGATATTGAAGGTATAGACGATGACGGCAGCGGCGGTCGCATGTCCCACGCCGGGCAGCTGGACGAGCTCTTCGACCGTCCGAGGCAGCCGTCCGTGAAAGCTCGGAAGAGATCCGCCGCGCACTCTCGCGCAGGGCAAGCGCCCTGCGGTTGTAGCCCAGCCCTTTCCATGCGCCGATGACCTCCTCGACGCTGGAGCGGCCAGCCGCCTGAACGACGGAAATGCGCGCAGGAAGGCAGTACCGCGGCCCATCACCCGCATGACGCTCGTCTGCTGGAGCATGATTTCAGACACGAACACCCGGTACGGAGTGCGGCTGGCGCGCCACGGCATTTCGCGGGCATGACGCGTAGAATCGCCAGACCAGGGAATCGAAACGCAGGGAACGGAAGGAATCAGAACCGCTTCTCCGAATCCAGGAGAATCGTGACGGGCCCCATGTTCGTGTAGGAGACTTCCATCTTCGCCTGGAACTCCCCGCTTGCTACGGCGAGGCCGGATTGGCCGAAGCAGCTGCAGGGCCTGCTCGTAGAGCATGCGCGCCATTTGGGGCTCGGCGGCGTCCGTGTAGGAGGGTCGCCTGCCCTCGCGGGCGTCTCCGTACAGGGTGAATTGCGAGACGACCATGATGCCGCCCCCCGTGTCAAGGACGGAGAGGTTCATCTTCCCTGCCTCGTCCGGGAAGATGCGGAGATTCATGACCTTGTCGCAGAGAAACCGCGCGTCACGCATCGGTGTCACGACGTCCGACTCCCAGGTAGACCAGGAGCCCGTCATCGGTCGTTCCTGTCAATCGACCGTCAACTGTGACGGAGCAGCCGCGGACCCGCTGCACTACCGCGCGCATGCCGCCGCCAGGCTCACTGGCTGATCCTGTGAAGAGAGATTCCCAGGAGTGCCGGGGATGTGCCGCTCTGCAGCACCTGGCCAAGAACCACGACTGCGCTTCCATTCGATATGTCCGCGGCGAACGGCACTGTCACCGGCACGATCCCTTCCAGCTGTTTTTCCTGGTCGTAGCCAACCAGCAAGTCGAAAGAGAGGGATGATTTCGCGACCTTCAGGTTCGCCACCTTCCCGGTCCAGACCACGGACGAGCCGTCATACAGTGCAGGCTGTCTGGATACCGCGGCATACGGCCAGGCATCCTTCACCGTGTCGAAAGTCGGCGGAGTCACGAATCCCTTGAGCATGCGTGCCCTTTCCTTGACGGCGGGGGCGGCGTTGGAAAGGAGGATCCGGTTGATGTCAACTACGGCGAGATTGTCGCGGTACGCGAGCAGCTCACTCCTGGCCTTCTGAAAGGTCTTCCGCACCTCACTTTCCTTGTACATGAAGGTGAAGTCGGTTCCGATGTCGATGAACGATGAGAGATCAGACGGTATCTCGATTACGGACACACCGGGTCTCTGGGCGCCCAACCTGTCTGCCAGCGCGGCGCCCCAGGGAGCTGCAAACTTGACTCCCAGGTACACAGCGCGCTGCAAGCACGAGGACACAAAGCGAGTCGCAAGGAAAAATGACCCTGATACCCGTCGTGGCAGAGGCGGGAAGAGCGTCCTCAGCCTTCCCGAGTCGATGAACTCCTGAAGCGCGTCCGGGGCCATTCCCTTTCGCAGAAGGTCCAGGCCCGCGGCGGGCAACAGGATTGCCCGGATTGCTCTCGATGACCTCGAGCCATTTTTTCAACGCGTTCTCGTTTTCCGCGCGTCGGAAATGGATCGCGGCAAGGCCGAGGAGCACGCTGGGATCGTCGTCCTTCAGCTGGTTCGCGCGGCTGATGTAGGAGAAAGCACCGCCGAAGTCTCCGGCGTAGAGGCACGAGAACCCGAGCAGCCTGAAGTACTCGAAGTTTTCCCTGTAGCGGAATACCTCGGGCTCAAGAAGCCGGATCATGTCGCGGAACCTCCGGGCCCGAAAGAGCTTCCGCGCCTCCCCCAGGCCTCTGCGCTTCATGCGGGGGCCGCCCTACCTGCCGGCAGCAAGGGCAAACCGGCCGGCGCGGCTGCCGAGATCCTTCAGCGCTGACTCGATGAGGGAGAGCTCGTCTTCGGAGACGGTCGCCGGCGTCCCGATTTTCGAGTCAAGCTCGTTGAGGATTGCATTCACGGCCGAGAGATCCGCGCGGGCTGCCTGGGAATCGTTGGCCGCGTTTCTCCCGGCAGTGAGGGACTCCTTGACCCCAGTCGAGAAATCGGCAGCCGGCGCGGACGGCGCGGGTGCCGGTGCATTGGCCGAGTAGCCGGCCTTGGAGAACAGGCCCATGAGAAGGGTAATCGTCAATTCGCCGGAACGCGGGATCGGGCGGGGGTCGTAATACTGCGCTGCTGCTGAGTCGTTCACCGAGTACGGGAGGAGGCTGAAGTCGCGCGCCGTCGAGGTGTCATACGCCCAGCTGGCATCGCTCAGGCGCTTCCAGTTGGCGAACACTACGCGGTCAGGGACGGTGAGCCCCGCGCCCGACGTCATGACCTGGAAGCCGAACCCGTCCGGATCGCCCGCAAGAGGCGATTCCCACCACGCTGCCTTGTCGGCCGGTGTCAGGGTGAGCTCTTTGGACACCTGGGGAAGCGTGGACGTGCGAAAGTGCAACCCGCGCGACTCGCCGAGGTAGGTGTCGAAAAGGTAGCGGGCCCCAGCGGTGATGTCTTTTTCGGAAAGATTCTTCAAGCTCAGATCAACACGCATTCCCGTACTTACGTTGGAATCCAGGGCAGCAATGAAAGTGAATGTCTCGGTCACCTGCAGAAAAGATGATTTCCAGACGAATCGGGCACCGGCCGGTGACCTTCTCGGCTTTCTCCGAGAACTCCGAGCTTTCTCCCATGCGGTAGATCTTGTTGCCGACCACTATGCTGAGCGACGTGGTTCGCGGATCCTGCGACGCAAGGAGCGGCACGAAGACGCCGGTGCTTCCGCTGGTCTGGCACGAGAGCACGAACCGCCCGATGCCCTCCGTAAGGCTGAGGCGGATCCGGCCGTCGGCGACGTCCAGAGCCGAAAGAGGAATCACGACCAGCAGGAAAGCGAAAACAAGGCCGGCTCCGGGGATTCGAGCTCTCATTTCCCGGTCCCCCCGTTGGCTGCCATCCAGAGCAGGTAGGTCTCTTTCAACGCCAGGGCAGCCTGCTTGGCCGAGAGCAGCCGCTGCAGCTGCTGGGACTGGACGGAGGCTCCGGCCGGCGCGGATCCCCGCGCCGTGAGCTGGGCGGCGAGTTGGGCGGCTTCGTCCGTCTTGCGCGCGAGCTGTTGCTGGAGGTCGGCCATTACCTTCCTGTCCTCGTCCGAGTTGACGCCCGCCAGCCGCTTCTGGTAGGCCTCGATTGCCTGTACGTAGGCCTTCTCACGGTTCTGGTATTCCTCCACGCTTTTCAGGAAATCCTCGTGGCTCCACTTCAGGAGCTTCGCAAGCTCGACTTCCCGCTTGCGGAGCTGGATCAGGGAGACCTTGTATTGGGCCGCTTCCAGCTTCACGCTGGAGGGGTAGTCGGTGATGATCTTCTGGTAGACTGCCTGCGCGTCATCCAGCAGCCCCAGCCCGTACATGCTTTCTCCTACCCAGAACCACGCACTCGAGACGAAAGGCGATTTCGGGTATGCACGGATGAAAGCCTGCAGGACCTGCACGGCGCTGTCATACTCCTCCTGCATGTAGAGAAGCCTGCCCTTCTGGTAGGAGGCCTCCTCGTAGTCCGCCGCGCCGGGGTAGGTGGCAAGGTAGAATTCAAGATTGTGCTCCGCATCCTCGAGCTTTCCGACCGCCATGAAAGCCTTGGCGATGAGGACATAGGCCGCCGCCTTGTCCGCGCCGGCGTTCGGGTCGAGGATGACGTTGTGGAAGAGGAGAATGGCTTTGTCGTACTGGGCATTACGGAACTGGTCGATGCCGGCATTCAAATCCGAGGTGGAACCAGACGATTGGGCGAAGGCCTGCATGGAGCAGAGAGCAAGGGCAAGGAGCGCGACGGGCAGAAGCGCCTTTCCGTGATGTGACATGGGCCTTTTTCTCTCCTCCCTAAGACTTTCGACCACCGAGCCGGCAAACTGAACCGGATTCTACCATTTGCCCCGCATGATTGCTACTTCCACACGCGCGGCAGAACGTCTCCATTGACGAAAGACCGCGCGCCATGCGATACTTTTCACAGGGCGCGACGGAGGATAACTTCTCTTTCCGGCGCAGTTTACGCGAGATCCGTGGGGCAGGTGTGCGCCGTTCACGGTGCGGCGGAAAGGTCGGTGGGATGACAGGGGATCACACCCGCCCGGCAGAGGCGGTGCACCAGCTCTTCGACACCGTCTGCCAGTCCCTGCGCGTAGGGATGTTTCCGGAGGCAATCGACTCCCTCGAACGTCTGCTCGAAAGAGACGTAGAGTTTCCGGGCGCAGCCTCGGCGCTCAAGTGTGCGGTTTTCTGGCGCGAGCGGATAGAGAAGGACGGACCGCGGCTGGAGGGTTTCGAGCGGGGCGAGCAGCTCCTAGGCCAGTGGAGATTGTTCCAGGCTTTCTCGGACCGGCTTGAGGACATGCCGGAGAGGTGGATGTTCGCCATCAAGCAGTTTGTCTTTACGTCCGCGCTGGAAAACTATACCGCCACCGAAGGTGGATTTGGCGCCACCGAAGGTGGATTTGGCGCCACCGAAGGTGGATTTGGCGCCACCGAAGGTGGATTTGGCGGTATGGGTGGTGAACCAGGCGCCGCGGGAGGCGGTCTTTCCCAGTCCAGAACGGCCCCATCCGAAGGCGGTTCAGGCTGGGCCGCGCCGGAGACTGGCGGAGACCCGTACCTGCTTCTGCAGATCGGGCGCTGTTTCAAGGGGGCTGGGAACTACGAGCGCGCCATCGATTGCCTGGAGCGTGCAAACAGGGAGTCGCGCGACGACGTCCGCATAATGGCGGAGCTGGCTGACTGCTACTCGCTTGTCAACGAGTCGCGGGCGGCAAAGGTTTTTTTCCGCGAGGCTTTCTTCATGGATCCCCAGGCCATCGACCTTGCGGGCCTGGAATCCCCTCTCGTTCAGCGCCTTGCCGCGCGGCTGCGGCTGAGAGGCTGGAGCGAACCGTTGCTCAACGAGTGGATGCCGGTGTACGGCGCCATCTGGGGGGTGTTCAGCGTGAAGCGGGAGATGAAGCCGCTTGAGTTCGGAAAGCTCAAGCAGTCCATCTACCACCTGGAAAGGGAATGCGCAAAGCCGGGACCCGAGAGGGAACGGGCCGTGCCGAGGCTGATCAACCGGTACTTCTGGCTGATCGACCATTACATTACTACCGGTGAGCCGCGGGAGCGCATAGACGAGATACTGGAGAAGCTCCGGGAGACGGATCCCGGGGTTCACGAAGAATATACGTCCTGAATGCGGAACTGTGGCACCAGGATGTGCCGAAACGCACGGGGACGCGAAATGTCACCAGGAGTGACGGCAAATGTCACCAGGAGTGACGGCGAAATGTCACCAGGAGTGACAGCGAAATGTCACCAGGAGTGACGGCGAAGGAGAAAGAATGGCAACGGAACTGCTGAAGACGATCACCGACCTTCTCAACGAGGAGAAGTGGACCCGGGCGACTCTCAACAGCTACTCGATCTCGAATTTCAAAGACCTCGACCTGCTCATCGAGCAGGCGCGCAGCGAAAACATCGTCGAAGAAGTGCGGGAGCTCACCGGGGAACACCTGAAGCACACGAGCAATTCCATCATTGCGCTGTACATCGCGGGGGTTCTTGCGCTTTCGCGGGAGCTTGTGGACGACACGAACCTGATCATGCTCATCAGCATTTTCATGGACAATCACAAGTGGAATATCGTGGAGTACCTCGCCGAACGCATCCTCGCATATGGGGAAAACAAGTACGCGCTTCGCACCCTCGGGGAGTGCTATGAGAACCGCGACGAAGAGCAGAAGAAACTGGAGATCTGGGACCGTCTGATCCGCGTAGACTACGAGGAAGCGGACATCGTGAAGACCCTCGGGGAAAAGCGCGAGCAGGCCGATGACCTTTCAGCAGCCGTGGACTACTACAAGAAAGCCATCCACCGATTCATCAACAAGAAGCAATTCGCCAGTGTGAAGGAGTTGTGGGACAAGCTCATCAGGCTGAGCCCCGAGGACATCGACTTCTTCTTCCACATTGAGGGCAGAATCGCCCGCGCGCTGAACGGCGAGCGCGCCGCCTCCCTCCTCGTCACCTTGATACCGCATTACAAGGAAAAGGAGGACTGGAATACTTCGATCGACATCCTGAAGAAGGTCCTTGCCTACGACTCGAAGAACAACGCCGCGCGCAAGGACATCATCGAGTGCTACCGCAAGAAATATGCTGATCACAGCCAGCTGGAGGAATATATCAAGATCTCCAATCTCACGCAGAACTGGCGCAGCGTGCACGAGGCCCTCGCCGATTTCGAGAAACATATCGGCTTCGACACGGGCAACTATGTCTTTCATCGTTCCTGGGGGATCGGCCGGATCTCCGCGAGCAAGGATGACACTTTTACGATCGATTTTGCCAACAAGACCTCCCACAAGATGTCACTGAAGATGGCCGTCAGCGCACTTGAGGTGCTTTCCCCCGAGCACATCTGGGTCCTGAAGAGGACCCTTCCGAAAGAAGAGCTTGCCCGCAAGGTCAAGGATGACGCCTCCTGGGCTCTCAAGATCATCATCAAGAGCTTCGGGAACCTCGCGGACATGAAGAAGATCAAGGCGGAGCTCGTGCCGGACGTCCTCACCCCCGGCGAATGGTCGCGGTGGAACACCGAGGCCCGTTCAATTCTGAAAAAGGACTCGGCGTTCGGCAATCTGCCGGACAAGATAGACCAGTTCATGGTCAGGGAGAAGCCAATCTCCTTCGAGGAGAAGACCTTCAACAAGTTCAAGGCGGAAAAGGGCTTTTTCGAGCGCGTGAAGACAATCGAAGATTACATCCAGGCGGGGCATGCCGAGCCGGATTCGGACTGGTTCACGGAGATGTTCGCGTACTTCACCGGCTTCCTCAAGGGATACACGGTTGTTTCGGAGACGGTGATTTCAAGCTGGCTGCTGCTGCAGAAAATCATCGCCCGCTATCCCTTCCTTTCCATCGGCGTGCCGACCAGCTTCGAGGAGCTGTTCAGCAAGATCGAGAAGCTGGAGGAAACCTTCTCGCGGATCGAGGATCCCGATATCCGGAAGGACTTCCTCATTTCGGTGAAGAAGAACGTGGAGGGCTGGCCCGGCGTCTTTACCCGGCTGTTCCACCTGTTCCCTGCACGCTTCATAGTTGACGAGCTTGTGGCGTCTTTGAACTGGGACGCCCTGACAACCATGGTGACAGGAGTCATCTCCCGGTACCGCGAGCTCAGGGACGCGTTCGTGTGGGTGGCGAAGAACCTCCTCGGCGAGCGCTGGCTGGAGCGGATGAACGTCTCGCGGGAGAAGATCTACATCGGGCTCATTCACCTGCTCGATCTATCCTACCGGGATATCGCAAACAAGCAGAACGCAAGCGCGAACCGCAAGACCAACCGGCAGATCCAGGAGTTCCTGTTCGATGAGGGCAAGCTCCTGGAGTTCCTCATGGCGGCCGACCGGGACTCCATCACGCGCCTGTATACGCTGGTTGACGATGTGAAAGAGCTGGACCCGGCCATCAAGATCCAGCTGAAGCACAGGATCAAGGAGAAGCACCCGGACTTCCACTTCCTCGGCGAACCCGGTGCGGAAAAGGTGAGCCTCGGGCTTCTGGTCACGCGCGCGAGCTTCGAGCGCAAGCAGCAGGACCTCAAGAGGGTCATCGACGTCGATATTCCCGAGAACTCGAAGGAGATCGGGGTTGCAATGGCAAAGGGAGACCTTCGCGAGAACGCCGAGTACAAGGCAGCCTTGGAAAAGCAGGAAATGCTGAAAGTGACCGCCTCCCGTCTCAAGGAGGAGGTTCAGCAGGCGCAGATCTTCAACGAGAACGAGGTGAAGACGGATCGGATCGCCTTCGGAACGAAGGTGGCGCTGAGCAACCGCAAGAGCGGCCAGGCCGAAGAGTACGTCATCCTCGGACCGTGGGAGTCCAACCCAACACGCAACGTCATCTCCTACCTTTCGCCGCTGGGCATGTCTCTGTGGGACCATCGCCCCGGGGAGGAGCTGAAGTTCACGATCAATCAGAACGAGTTCCACTACACCGTCGAGCGGATAGAAAAGGCGGACCTGAAAAGCCTATGAAAACGCCGAAAAATCCACACACGGCACTGCATGCCGTACCTGCGGTGACCGCCCCGAAGGGCGGCGCGCGCGCCGCGCTGGTCATTTTTTTCATCGCTTGTGCTGTCCTGTTCAGCGGCGGCCGGGCGGAGGCCGCGCAGAATCTGGACCTCGTGGTCCTGGTGGATACTTCGGAGAGCATGTTCCCGTACTTCGACGACCTGATGAATTATCTCGTGCAGGACCTCCTGACAACACGGCTCCACCGGGGGGACACTTTCCACCTCATCAGCTTTTCCAGCGTCCCCGAGGTCGAAATCTCCCTGGAAGTGAACAGTGACGAAGCTGCACGCCAGGCTTTCAGCCGGGTCCTCCTGCTTCACGCTCTGGGACGGTACACGGATCTTGTCGGCGCCATGCAGTTCCTGTACAAGTACACGAAGGAGCTTCCGGAAACCAATCCAAAGCAGATCATCATTATCACGGACGGAGTGCACGATCCCCCTCCGGGGAGCGCCAATCAAGTTGACCCTTCAGCCGTGCAGGCGTCCATCGTGGGGACTGCCCAGGCAATGCGCAGGGAAGGCTGGTCGGTGAGCATCCTGAAGGTTCCGCCGGTACCTGCTCCCGAGGACCAGGGGCTGAGAAGCTACCTGGGTGACATTGCAGGTGCCATGGGTGTTCCCATTGTGCCCTATCCTGCCAGGAACAAGGAAAATGTAACCGGTGTCACGACAGGATATCCCACCCTGATCTTCCCCGCTGCACTGGGAAAGGTCGGGACTCGGTTCACCGCCCCCTTCAAAGTGAAGAACTGGAAGACCGAGCCCATCATCGTGCGCCTGTCCGCAGTACAGAGCGATGGAAGCGAACTGCTGGACAGGAAGGTCTCCCTTACAGTCCCTGCCGGCGCAGAGACGACTCTCGACGTTCCGCTGAAGCTCCCCGCAAGCTACCCTCAGGGCCCCCACGACGCGAAGGTGCAGCTTCTTTTCGAGGACGACCTTCGAATTTCCCCCACGCAGGGAACGCTTACCTTTACTTTCACGGGCGAGGGAGGGCTCCCCATCCCACGGCTGACCATTCTGTACGTTGTGTTCATTGTGCTGGGGCTGGCGATCATTTTCCTCCTGGTGAGGCTGTTCCTCTACATGAGAAAGAAGCTTGCCGAGGCTCCGCTTTCAGGCATTTCAAGAGTTCATGCGGCAATTGCAGACTCGGAAAGAAAAGCCGCCTCCGGCGGAAGACTGCCTGTCACGCAACATGCAGGTCACCTGGAAGGTGCGAAGGCCGGCCGACCAGGGAGGGTTTCCCTGTTGGGTCCCACTCCAGCCAGGGCGGATGCGCGCGGGCAGGTGCCGCTCATGGGTGTGCGGGCCGCTGCACGGGACACGGATTCCGGAGCTCGGACGAGTCCGCGTGTCCGGCCAACCGTGTGGAGCATCCGCAATGCCATGCCGCGCGAGGCCATGCAACAGTCATCGCTGCCTCCGCTCATCGAGATGAGGGTTGATCAGCAGAACCATCGAGTCGGGTTCAGGAACGTGCATCGTATCGGCAGCGGAGCTGCACTGAGAGTGGGAGGGCGGTTCTCGTCCTTTCTGATCTTCCTCGTCCCAATGCCGCCGAACATCGCGGAAATCCGCAACGTCGACGGCCGATACATCTTCAGGGCGATCCGCGGTGATTTATTCCCGGGCGTGGGCGAAACGGTCGAGGACTGCCTGGGCAGGGAGATCCCGTTCGTCAGCTCCAAGGGCAGACAAATGACCCTGCTTTTCCGGGAATGGGTTTCGCCGCTTGACGAGATCAACAGGATAATGAGGCAGGCCAGGTCATTGTAGTGCCGCTCGCTCTGCGAGCGGCTGGGTGGGTCTGCGGCGGTCAGTTTCAGTCGTGCCATTACGCCAGTACGGCAGATGGAAAAAAGGGCGACTGTGGCTGCACCCGGGCTGCCGGTTGGCGACGCGCTCTATAACTTCTCCAGGGCAAGCGCCGCTTCGCGCCGTGTTCCCGGGTTCGGGTCCTGCTCCGACATCTTCTTCAGTCGATCCTTCTGGTCGGAAAAACCATTCCCTGCGATTCCGCGAACGCTGTAAGACCTGACAGTCCCATCCGGGCTGTCCAGCAAATGGACCAACAGCTCCCTCAGAGCAGGGTTACGTGCTGTCGAAAGCACCCGCGCAGTCATCTCCAGGGTGTGTGGATCGAAGGAGCTCCATTCCGAGGAAACAACGGTGCGGATGGTGTCCAGGCTCTCGGACAGGAACTTCGACACCAGGATTCCCAGGGCTGTTTCCCTGCTGTCCAAACGGTGGTCCTCGCCGGAATAGACCTTCAAGAGCATCTTCAGTGAAGCTTCGCCCCCGATGGCGCCGAGTGCCTCAAGGGCCGCGGAACGGACGGTCGGTTCAGGATCGAACTCTGCCTTGAACGAGAGAATGGGCACGGCCGTGTCCGCCTGCAAGGAGCTGAGCTGTCTCGCCAGGGCCTTTGCGCTCTGTTCGCGCACCTTCACGTTGTCATCGCGGAGCCCCTGGACGAGGCTTGGAAAGACCTCGTCCAGGTCGAAGTGAGAAAGCGCCGAGGCGGCATACAAGCGGATCAGTGCATCATTCTCGGCGATCATTGAACGCAGCACGGGAAGGGCGCGCGCATCGCCGATCTTGCCCAGGGAGTCGGCGGCATACATCCTTCGGAACTTCTCCTCGTCAGTATTGACGGCAATAGTAATCAAAGCGTCCACGGCCGCTGGATTCTTGAGATTCCCGAGCGCCAGGATGCACTCGTTCTTCCGGGAATCGGGAAAGTCGGCGCTGGTCAGCCTGGATACGAGAAGCTTTGCCGCGTTTGCATCCCCGGTCTGCCCAAGAGCCTGGACTGCGGCGATGGCCACGGCGTTGCTCCCCGAGTCAACCACCGGTGGAAGGCCGGCAGCCAGGCTCGAGCTGTGGATCGCTGCCAGGTATTGAATCGCCGCAATCAGGAGAGGTTCCGGAGTGTCCTGCCAGGCGGACAGCACGCTCTTTGCCCTCTCTTCCCCGTCACGGATCTTCTGCTCGTTGAAAAGATCGAAGACCGCTTTCTGGACCTCGAGGGATCTGTTCTCATTCAAGGTTCGGGTGAGTTCGCTCGTGAAAGTCCTGTCGTTCAGAGTCTTGATGGTCTGGATGGCGTCCAGAACCTGGCTGTCGATTCCGTAGAGCAGGGCCTGCCTCGTTCGATCCTTCGCAGATGCGGTGTCCGCAGCGAAGGCCGTAATGCAGGCGAGGCACAGCATGAGCGGCACCGGGTACATGGCTCGGCGCGCATTGTGGAAGTTCATCCGCTTCTTCTCCTCCTCACGAGATCGGCGAGGTACGGGACTCTCAGTGCCGCATACATGAGGACCGTCACTCCGATGCAACACGCCGCCGCTGCCGCGATGATGGCCGTGGATCGCAGCGAGCCGCCGTGGACCCAGAGGTCTGGTTTCCAGCGAAGAAATGCAACGAGCAGCACGGCCATCGGAACGGAACCCAGTGCGGATTTTCCCAGCGTGGCGAAAATCTGCGCTGCTCCCAAAGGGCCCAGCCGACGGCGAGCCAGCACGACAAGCAGGATCATTCCCGCGGCGAAGGCAATGGAGTTTGCGTATGCAAGTCCGCTCACCCGCAATGGTGTTTCCTTGAGAACAAGTGAAAGGATGATATCCAGGACTGCGATCAGTCCTGCGCTGGCAAGCGGAACCAGGAAGCTGCGATAGGAATTGAAGAGCTTCTGCAAGAATGTGTAGATCCCCATGCCGACCAGCCCGAGGGCGTAGCCGGTAAGCGTCCGAGCAGCCATGAGGGTAGCGTCCGGGGTGAAACGGCCTCTCTGGACGGCAGCCGCGATAATTTCACGGCCAAAAAGACAGAGAAGGACGGAAGAAGGGACCAGGAGAACAAGGAGAAACTGCATCCCATACCTCACGGTTCCGCGCAGCTCCTCGGTCTGGCCCTTGGCAACCTGCCGGCTCATGGCGGGGAAGGTGACCGTGGCAACAGACGTTGTGAAGATGCCAATAGGGATCTGGAGAAACATCACGGAATTGGTGATCGCTGAAACGCTCCCGTCCTCGAGTCCGCTGGCAAAGAACTGTGCGAAAAACTGGTTGATCGTGACAATCGAGGCAGATGCGAGGTACGGCAGCCACAGCTTCGCGGTGCTCGCGAAATCGGGATTGTTCAGGCGGAAGCTCGGAACCAGACTGTATCCGTGCCGTCGCAGGGCCGGGCAGCTGGCAGGCCAGCTGGAGCACGCCGCCGACGAACACACCGACGCCCATGGCCAGAACGCCAAGGCGGCCGTGAAAGAAAAGAAGCGAGAGCACGGTTGCGAGTGTGAACATGAGCGGGCTGAGGGCCGGAACGGTAAACGTTCCGTGGGTATTCAGCACGGCCATGACCAGGGCGCTCAGGGATACGAGCAGGATGTAGTTGAACATCCAGCGCATCAACTGTGCGCCCACGGCAACCTTTTCGGGGTCCGTGAAGCTCAGGAGGCCCGTCACGATGAGCCGGGGGAAAGCCAGACTGAGGGCTATCAGCGGCAGCAGCACCATCAACTGCAGGGCAACCAGCGTGCGAACAAGCTCACGCGGTCGTGCCCCCGATGCGCCTTCGGCAAGGGTCGTAGAGAGCACGGGAATGAAGGCTGAGGAGAAGGCCCCTTCGGCGAAAAGTTTCCTCAGGTTGTTCGGGATGTTGAAGACCGCGTTGATAGCATCAGCGGCGCCGGACCCCCCGAAATAGTAGTTGAACAGCGCCTGGCGCACATAACCGAAAAGCCGTGAGCCGGCCGTGCAGAGCATCACGATCACCGTGCTCACCGTATGCTGGCGGCCGGTTGAAGGCTCGACAGCGCTGCCTTGCGACATCCGCTACTCCACGACGGAGAACGCCAGGTCGGTGAGCGTCCGCCCCTTGAAGATGCGCGCGATCCGCACCGACCACTGCCCGATCCCCGCCGGGAAGGAGACCTCGGCAGGTTTGAGCGCTCCGGCGGTGATCCAGCGCGAGATGACTTCCTGGCCGTCTTTCAGCAGGGTGAGGCTCACCGGTCCGCCTCCCGTCATTCCGTTGAAGACGCGGATGGTAACGTCGGCGTTGGAGGCAAAGGGTTCCACCTCGGTCACACGTGACGTTGCATCGGTGACGGTCACGTCCAGCAGCGGCTCGCGCCAGGGCAGCACCCGTCGCGCACCAATGAGACGGTTGCGGTAGTAAGGATCGCTCAAGGCAGACACGATCACGCCGGTCTTCGCCCCCTCGGACGCGGCGTGGACCACCCTGCCCTGCCCGATGTACACCCCGACGTGGGTCGGGATCGCGGGAGGCACCTGCTCGCTGGTGTCGAAGAACAGGAGATCTCCGATGTGCAGGGGCTGCTGGACCGGCACCGTGGTCCGGTAAAGCCCTTCCACCCCGCGAGGAAGGGATGCGCCCAGCGTATCGCGGAAGATCCGGTATACCAGTCCCGAACAGTCCATTCCTGACCGCGTATCCCCGGCATGGATATAGGGCACGCCGAGAAAAGACGTGGACTCCTGGACGACTCTTGCAGGGAGAGACAGCGCCGCCGGTGCGGCTTGCTGGTGCGGCACCTTCAGTGCCTGGGCGGGGAGAATGGGGGCGTCTGCCAGGAGCAGGATGAAAAAGGGGAAGCAATATCGGAGAATCATCGGGGGCTGTCCTGCCTTGATTGTCGACATCTCACTGGTTTCCCGCATCGTAGCGTGAAAGGAAGCTCCGTTTGAACTGCGGGAAGGCGCCGTGCGCCGCGGCTTCCTGGATGTCGCGAACGAGCCCCTGGATGAAAGCAAGGTTGTGGCACGTGGCAAGCACGGCCGCCTGGATTTCCTTTGACTTGAACAGGTGGCGAAGGTAGGAGCGTGTGTGGTTGCGGCAGGTGTAGCATCGGCATGCCGGTTCAATCGGGCTCATATCCTCCTTGAATCTTTCGTTGCGCAGCGACAAGGGACCATCGAGCGTGAGCACCTGGGCGTTGCGCGCGGTTCGGGTGGGATAGACGCAGTCGAACAGGTCGATCCCCGCCTCCACCGCTTCAAGGATATAGGCAGGCGTTCCAATGCCCATGAGATATTTCGGCTTGGCCGCCGGCAGCAGCGCCGCGCTGAAATGGAGAAAGTCCCTGAACTGCGGGAAGTTCTCCCCCACCGACAGTCCCCCTATGGCATAACCGGGAAGGTCGAGGTCCGTGATTTCCGCAGCGCTGGCCTGCCGCAGATCCTGGTAGAAGTTGCCCTGCATTATCCCGAAAAGCTCTCCCGGGATGGAGTCCCTGCGCCGGCGCCAGTGCGCCGCGCTTTCCCGGAGCCACGCCGTTGTCCTCTGCACGGCGCGCTCCGCGTCAGTCCGGGCTATGCCGGGCGCCGTGCACTCGTCGAGCGGCATCATCACGTCGCTGCCGATGGTCCCCTGGATATCCACGACGTCGGACGGGGTGAGACGATGGGCCGAGCCGTCAATGTGGGATCGGAACGCCACTCCTGACTCTTCCACGGTCCGCAACGATGACAGGCTGAAGATCTGGTACCCGCCCGAGTCGGTAAGGATGTTGTGCGGCCATCCCATGAAGCGGTGCAGGCCTCCGGCTGCCGCGATAACGGACCTGCCGGGCCGCAGGTAGAGGTGATACGTATTGCTCAGGATCAGGTTGACCCCGAGGTCTTCCAGGGAGTCATTGCGCGATCGCCTTCACGCTGGCGTTGGTGCCGACCGGCATGAAGCAGGGGGTTGCAACGGTGCCATGGCCGAGTGCGAGTGACCCCGTACGGGCTTTGCTCGCCGGGTCCTGGTGATCCACGGAGAACCTCATCACTGCGGAAGACGCTCGTACGCCTGCGCGGCGGCACCCAGGATGCCCGGCATCATTGCGAAGCTGGGCGGCAAGAACCTTCACACCGTTTCCGATCTGGGACCAGCAGTGGTCGGGCAGGTGCCTGCGGATGGGCTCCAGCAGCATCTCTCCTGCTTCGGAAACGCCTCCCCCGACGATGCACGCCTCCAGGTCGAGAACGTTGAGAAGGGTGCCGAACGCCTGGGCAATCCACGTGCCCGCCTCTTCCAGCGCGTCGCGCGCGCATGGGTCCCCTGCCCTTCCGCGTTCAACCACGTCCCGCGCGGTCAAGGAGTTGCCCGGGTCAGCGCCCCTCTTTTTGACTTTTTCCAGGTAGACACGGGCAATGGCCGTTCCCGAGGCATACTGCTCGAAGCACCCCCGGCTCCCGCAGTTGCACCACAGGCCGTCGCGGTTCACGCACATGTGGCCGATCTCCCCTGCGAATCCCCTCCAGCCCCTGTGCACTTTCCCACCGATGACCAGCCCGCCGCCAATGGCGGTTCCTACCGTGATGAGCACGAAGCTCGAGAAGTTCCTGCCCGCTCCGAAGGCAAGCTCCCCCGCCGCCGCGCTCGTGGCATCGTTTTCAGCAAACGCGGGAACCTTGAAGGCAGCGCCCATGTACTGCTGAACGGATCGGCGCTGCAGGGAGGGGATATTGTTGCACCCGCCGAGAAGGATTCCCTCGGTCTTGTCAATGAATCCAGGGGTACCGATCCCGATGGTGACGAGCGCTTCACCTGCGGCCTCTTGGGCAATCAACCCGCGGAGCGCGTCCGCGACCGGCTCGACAATGCCTTCGAAGCTCTCTCCGGGATCCATGGTGACACGGGCGCGGGCGCGGATCCGCCCCGTCCGTTCAACGAGCCCGATCTTGGCCGACGTGCCTCCGAAGTCGATCCCCGCTGCAAGCTGCATTTCCTTCTCCCCCGACCGGTTATGTGCGTGCCGTTCTGAATAGCATGAAACCCAGCACCAGGAAAAGGCTGAAGGGAGTCCACGCGCCTGCGATAGGCGGAATGACGCCGTTCTTGGAAAGGATCGCGGAGACCATCTGCGCGACATAGAAAGCCACGGAGAGAACCAGCGCCGAGAGCAGGCTCATGAGCAGGATGTTCTTCTTGAAGGCGCTGCCGAGGCTGCTGGCAATGAAGGCGACGATGAGCGGCGTGAAGGCAAAGGAGTACTTGCGGTAGGAGTCCGTCAGCGCCTCCCGGTATGGCAGGCCCGCCCTGCGGATCATCGCCACGTAGCGCTGGGATTCGCTCCTGTTCATCTCCTCGACGTTGCGTGCCATGCGGCGGAAGGTTGCCGGCGGCTCGTTCAGGAGCGGCGACTCGAAGCGTGGCTGGGTGGTGTCCGTCAACAGCCGGGTCTTCGGGTCCCAGCTGAAAGTGCGGCAGCCCTGCAGCACCCAGCGGGTGTCCTGCCACTGCGCCGTTGACGCGTCGATCCTGCTCACGAGATCCATCTGGGCGTCGCGGATCACGACGGTGACACCGGTGAGCTGCCGCAGCGCGTCATTGTAGTAGTCTGCCACGTACACCACGCGCTGGTCCGGGCTTGTGACGGCCACGTTCGACTGGCTGAGAGACGTGACCTGCTTGACCACTTCCGCATAGGTCTCATTCTTGGCCTGGAACGTGGGGATAACCACGGAGTCCTCGAAGAAGAACCCGCCCACGCTGAGGGCCAACCCAGGACGAGAAACGGCAGAACCAGCCGGGAGAGGCTCACGCCGGACCCGAAGATGGCAAAAAGCTCGTTGTTCGCGTAGAAGAGCCCCAGGGTATAGGCTATTGCGAAGAGGAAAGAAACAGGCAGCGCAAAGGAGATGCATTTCGGAACATACAGCAGGGCAATCCAGGCCACCTGCGCGGCGCTCGACGTCATGAGCAAAGTACCTCCAGATGCTCCCGAAGATGTCGATGAGCTGCAGGAGAAGCACGAAGAAGACCAGAGCGCCACGATGAAGATCGGAAGGAATTGCTGAAGGAGCATCCGGCGGAGCAGCCTCATCTGCTCGCGCCCCTCAGGAAGAAATGCAATCCCGGCGGCGAGCACCACGGCGTCGGGAAACCACATGGAGAAGGCCGGGCGACAGCGACATTCGTACACCGAAGGTCTGCCCGGCAACGAGGAGCCCCCAGTACACGATCGCGACGAACAGCCCGACGCCGAACCCGACCGTGCGCCCGCTGCGACGGGCCCGCACGCCGACGGGGAAGGCAAAGAAGGCGAACACGAGGCAGGCGACAGGCATTGAAAACTTGCGGTGCAGCTCCACCCGGTACGACTGGAGGCTCATGTCAGCGACGCTGCGCCCCTTCTCCGAGTTGAAGTTCCGCCAGAGCGTCTCCACTGCTGTGCGCCCCGCGGCGATGCGCCCCGGGTCCGCGGCCGCGGCAAGCTCGGCTGAGCGAAGCCCTCCTGACAGCGCAAGAGCCAGCGCCGCCATTTTTTCCGTCTTCTGCTCCTGGGCCGTCTCCTGGTCCCTGGCTTTCAATCGTATCTGCTTCCAAACGTCAGAGGAGCTCATCGTGGAAGGGGTCAGTCCGCCAATGGAGACCGTTGAGATGTTCTTCAACAGGATGGCGTACACCATGGAGTCGGAAAGAGTGTAGTCGTACCGGTCCCCGTCACGGGGGTAGCTGAGCTGCGAGAACACGTGGTCGAGCGTCAGGGAAATCACCCCTGCCTGCTGCGAGCTCTCGTCCAGCCGCGCGGCTCCCGCCGTGATGATCCGCCGATTGCCCTCCAGCGACTTGTCCACGATCACGATGTCGTGAATCTGCCGCCCGTCGACGGCTCCGGTGATGATCGTCGTGTTCTCGTAGCGCTTTACCGAGTAGGGCTCAAGCTCGAGCCCCGGATTGGAATACAGGACGCGACGGTATACCTCGGCAAACCGCAGGTTTCCCAGCGGAAGGAAATAGTCGTTCATGACGAACGAAATCGAAGAGAAGGCCAGCCCGAGCGCGAGCATGGGAAACAGCAGCTGGCGCGGCGGCACGCCGAGGGCCCCGAAGGCCAGGAGCTCGTTGTCGGACGACAGCCGCCCCACCGCCATCAGCGCGCCGACCAGGGACCCGAAGGGGAACGAGAATGCAATCACAATGGGCAGGGAGAAAACGATCAGCCGGAGCACGTCCCAGATCGGCACCTTTCTTGGAGAAGATCTCCTCCGCCATGACGAGGATCTGGTTCAGGAAGAACAGGAAGAAAAAGAAGAGAAACGCGACGACGAAGGACATGATGAACTCGCGCCCGACGTAGCGCCAGCTGATGCTATGGGACAGCGCCATCAGCAGCCTCGTTGTAGACCGAAACTCCCCCCCCGAGGGTTCCGAAGAACACGCTCGGCGGTCTCCAGGCAATTGCCGGCACGTCCAGGGAGGCAAGCCCGTCATGGATGCCGATCGGTCTCCACGAGCCGTCGGCCTTCGAGAGAACGCTCACGCCGCCCCCGAAGCTGCCGAAATACAGCGCTCGGTCGGTTTCGCAGCTGGAAAGGATCCAGTCGTCGGCGATCTGGGCGTCCGCCCTGGTGTACTGCCTCAGGGCGTTCGCTCGCCGGTGTCCCAGACCGCAAGCCCCTCCCCGTAGGTGCCGATCCAGATCCTTCCGTCACGTGCGGGAAGGATCGTCGTGATGTTGCCCGAGGTGAATCCGGGAATTGCGTCGGCGAGGGTGCTCATTTCGCCGGTCTTCAGGTCAAGGATGACCAGCCCGACGTTCATCGTGCCGATCAGGAGCCTGCCGCGGGCCGGGTCCTCCGCGAGGCACGTGATGAACCTCCCCGGCAGGCTTCCGTCGCTCACCGCCTCCCAGCCGGCGCTCCCCTGGCGCAGGAGCCCGTCACCAAGGGTCCCGGCGTACAGGCTGCCGGCCGCGACGCGCACAACCTGCACGTTGGAAGGGTGGTCGGGAGTCGATGCCCGGATCCGCGCCCCATCGGCCGGTGACCTTGCCGTACCAGGCGAGGCCCTCGGTGGTCCCGATCCAGATCCTGCGGTCTGCGATCTCGATGGAACGGGCATAGGGCGGCGACGGGAAACGGGTCGCTGCTCCCCGATGAGACGGAATACCGCGACACCCCGCCGTTCCATGTGCCCACCCAGAGGTCATCACCGTCCACCCTGAGGCAGGAGACGTTGGAGTCCTTCAAGCCCAAGTGAATCGGCCGTGAGAAGGGACCACAAGCAGGCGCATGCGCAGCTGCCGGTACAGGGCAGCCTCTGGCGGGGGAAGCATGCGCCCGGTGATTCGCTGGAAATACAGTCGGGCGCGATCAGAATCGTTCAGCTGGTAGGCCGAAATCTCGCAGGCGTGAACCAGTGCCACGTCCAGGTCTCCGCGTGTGCCGCTGCTGCCCTCCTGGAAGATTTCGACAGCCTTTGCGTAGTATTCCAGGGACGACTAGCCAGGCACGGGCCGCGGCATAGGACCGGGCAACCGCAAGGGTGGCCGAGAATGCCGGCCGTGAGCCCGGCGCCGAATCAAGGAGCTTCTGCAGGAAGTACCGCGCCTTGTAAACGTCCTGCGCGGCCAGCTCGCACTCGACGCTCAGCCCGTCCGCATCGACGACCAGGGGGGAATCGGGAAACCCGGCCCGAAGCTGCCGCAGCGCCTCAAGGGCTCCTGGCGCGTCACCGCCGGAGAGCCTGACGCGTGCCGTGTTCAGGAGAGACTGCGCACGTTTGCTGAACGGCCGGCGCGGCGGCTGCTGCAACCGCGCCGGCACAGAAGAGCAGGAATGAGAGCCAGGCCATTGCCGCAGCCAACGGCCGTTCGCGCGGAAAGCGCGTTACGTCAGATCCCGGTTGAGCCAAAGCCGCCGCTCCCCCGGGCCGTCTCGTCGATGAGCGGCCGGGCCTGGAAGCTCACGCGCACGACGGGGCAGAAAACCAGCTGGGCGATGCGGTCGCCGCTTTTTATCCGAAACTCCTCCTGGCCGAGGTTGACGAGGATGACCTTGACCTCGCCGCGATAGTCGCTGTCGATCGTGCCCGGGCGCGTTGAGCACGGTAACTCCGTGCCGTGATGCAAGCCCCGAACGGGGCCTTACCTGCGCTTCCAGTCCGCGGGGTATCTGCAGGCGCAGCCCCGTCGGAACCAGTGCGCGGGCGCCGGGCAGGATGACGAGCTCCCCCTCCAGCATGGCCCGGATGTCTGCGCCGGATGCGCCAGTCGGACTGGTATTCGGGTAGTGTCTCAGCGCTGCCGGTGCAGAAGACGATCGGCTCTTCCACGGCTCATCCCTGTCGGGCGCGCCGGGGTCGGGGATACCGTCGGCGAAAGAAAAATCGAACCCTTTCAGCCGGGCCATTCCCCGGCTTCCATAGGCAAGGAGGCTGAAAGCGTCCCCGCGGAGGCAGCGCGTGCGTGCGCTTCCACCGCTTCATGGCGTGACGGCCCGCAGGGCGGAGACCGATTCCTCGAAGGACAGGATCCTGTCCATCATCAAGTGCTGGCGAACGAGGCGTTTCATGCGCGTTTCCATGTCCTCGCGTGAGAGAATCATGCTGCCGACAAGGTGGCTTTTCGCGTCCTCGATCTCGGCCGGCGTCAGGGGTTCCGCCAGGAGATGTGCGAGCTCCTTGTCCAGTGCGGCGAGGAAACGCGCGGTCTGGCCGGGGGTGGTATTGGCGTAGATCGTCCACATGCCGGTGTCGGAGAAGAACGTGCGGAAGGAGTACACCGTGTAGCAGAGGGCAAGCTCCTCGCGCAGCTTCTGGAACAGCCGGCAGCTCATTGATTCGCCAAAGGCCGTGCTGAACACCAGCGACGTGTAGTAGTGCGAGATGTCGTGATCGATCGGGTAGCAGGTGCCCGCATAAATCTGCACCTGGTTGAACCGATCCGCTACGAACGCATTCCGGCGCTGCCAGGTCGGGGCCGATCTCCGGGCCCGCCCGGAGCCCGCTGAAGGGGAAAAAACGGCCGAAGCGAGATCACGCGCCTCCAGGGCGTCGAAGTTGCCTGCAACGGCGATCACGGTATTGTGCGGAACGAGCCACTGCCGGAAAAATCGGACAAGCTCGTCCCGGCCTGCGCCCTGGACCTCTTCCACCTCGCCGGTGATCTTGCGGGCCAGCGAGTGCTCTCCCCACATCTCCCGGAGGTACCGGTCGTGTCCCTTCTCCTCGGGGGAGTCGTCCACGGACCGGATTTCGTTGACGATGACTTCTTTCTCCTTGGCCAGCTCGTCCTTGTCCAGGAGCGAGCCGACGGTCATGTCGGTGAGGATGTCGAAGGCAAGTCGGAGGTGCTCGCGCGGGATGATGGCATACACGCAGGTTGTCTCTTTTTCCGTGAATGCGTTGATTATCCCGCCCACGCGGTCTATTTCCTGCGCAATGGACAGCGCGGTCCGCCGCGCCGTCCCCTTGAAGAGCATGTGCTCCAGGAGGTGCGAAAAGCCCCTCTGGTCGGGGCTCTCGTCCCGGGATCCGTGGAGAAACCAGAACCCGATGCAGAGGGTGTCGGTGCGGTCGACTGGCTCGAGGAGCAGGGTTGCCCCGCTTGCCAGTCTTTCCGTTGAAATCACCCGTCTCTCCGCGGAGGACGAGGCCCGTCCATTCGCGGACCGCTGCGGGGCGGCCTGTCGGAATATCCCCGCACCCCGCGGGCCCGTCGCGATAGCCGCCGCTGCGGGGCCTGTCCCCGTCACGTCTCGGCGGGCGCCGCTCAGCGTGCTCGGTCATGAGGCCGGGGTTGGCGTCCAGCGCTTCCTTGGTGGCCAGGTTGATGCGGCCCATGTGGTCGATCTCCGTCACCGATGACGGTGAGCACCTGGCCTTCCTTCACCACGTCGTTGATATTTTCCACGCGGGTGGCGGCGAGCTTGGAAATATGAACCAGGCCTTCCTTGCCCGGGAAGGATCTCCACGAATGCGCCGAAATCCATGATGCGCTTCACCGGGCCTGTGTAGGTCTTGCCGACGACCGCCTCCTCGATCAGGCCCTCCACCATCTTCTGCGCCCTCTCGGCGCCGTCTTTCTGGTGATTGTAGATGGTGACCGTGCCGTCGTCGTCGATGTTGATCTGGGACCCGGTCTTCTCGCTCATGCCCTTGATGTTCTTGCCGCCGGGGCCGATGATCAGGCCGATTTTCTCCGTGGGCACCTTCAGGGAGATGACCTTGGGAGCAAAATCGGAGATGTCGCTGCGCGGCTGGGAGATTGTGCGGTTCATGATGCCCAGGATGTGCAGCCGGCCTTCCCGCGCCTGTCCCAGCGCCTTGGTCAGGATTTCCGCGCTCACCCCTTCGATCTTGATGTCCATCTGCAGGGCCGTGATGCCGTCTTCAGTGCCGGCCACCTTGAAGTCCATGTCTCCGAGGTGATCCTCTTCCCCGAGGATGTCGCTCAGGACGACGAACTTGTTGCCTTCCTTCACGAGGCCCATGGCGATCCCCGCAACGGGCTTTTCCATGCGGACGCCCGCATTCAGCAGGCTCAGTGTGCTTCCGCACACCGTGGCCATTGAGGATGAGCCGTTGGACTCGAGGATCTCCGAGACGATGCGGATCGTGTACGGAAAGCTCTCCTTCTTCGGCATGACCATGCTGATGGCGCGCTCCGCCAGGTGTCCGTGCCCGATCTCGCGCCGCCCGGGGGAGCCCAGCCGTCCCACTTCCCCGACTGAGAACGGGGGAAAGTTGTAGTGCATCATGAAGTTCTTCCGGGTGTCGCCGTCGATGTTGTCCATGATCTGCTCGTCCAGCGCCGTTCCCAGCGTCGTCACGACGAGCGCCTGCGTCTCCCCGCGGGTGAACAGGGCCGAGCCGTGCGTGCGCGGAAGGACGTCGATCTCGCAGGTGATCGGCCTGATCTCCGTCGGTGACCTTCCGTCCGTCCGCACGCCCTTGTTGGCAATGGAGGCGCGCATGATCTCCTGCTCCATGACCTCGAACAGGGCCTTCACCGGCTTCACGTCGGTGTCCGCCAGCCGGTCTGCGAAATGCTGGAGGGTCTCGGTGCGCACGGCCTTGATGGCCTTGCTGCGGGCTTCCTTGCCCTTTACGAAGTTCGCCGTCTCGAGCTTTGCGAACGCCCAGTCCCGTACTTCCCTGCCAAGGGTGAACGTTGAAGGTTTCTCGACGAGGGGAAGCTTTTCCTTGCCCGCCTTCTGGGCGAGCTCGACCTGGATCCTGCACAGCTCCTTGATGGTTCGGTGCGCGGTCTCGATTGCCTCGATGATGAGGCCCTCGGGGACCTGGCGTGCCGATCCTTCCACCATTGTGATGCCCTTCGAAGTTCCGGCAACCACGAGGACAAGCGTGCTTGCCTCGATCTGGTCGAAGGTCGGGTTGACCACGATGGCACCGTTCACGTAGCCGATGCGCACCGCCCCGATGGGTCCCTCGAAGGGAATGTCGGAGATGGTGATGGCCGCGGAGGCGGCGTTCATGGCCAGGATATCGGGGGGGTTGACCTGGTCGGTGGAGATGGCCATCGGGATGACCTGTATCTCGCGCCGGAACAGCCGCGAGAACAGCGGCCGGATGGGTCGGTCAATGAGCCGCGAAACCAGGACCTCCTTGTCCTTGGGCCTGCCCTCGCGCTTGATGAATCCGCCGGGGATTTTTCCCGCGGCGTAGTATTTCTCCAGGTAGTCGACGGAAAGGGGGATGAAATCGAGGTCTTCCTTTTCGTTCTCCGCGGCGCATGCCGTGGCGATGACCGCTGAACCTCCGAGCCGCGCAAAGACGGCGCCGTTGGCCTGCTTTGCCATCTTGCCCGTTTCCAGGACGAGCTCCTCCTCCCCGATTTTCAATGATACTTGAAATACGCCTGCGGCGTCGTGTTGTTCCATGTCTGATATGTCCTTACGTGTGCGCTTACTTGCGCAGGCTGAGCCGCTCGATTATCTCGCGGTACTTGTCGAGGTTCGTCTTTCGCAGGTACGCGAGGAGCCGGCGCCTCTGGCCGACGATCTTCAGCAGACCGCGGCGAGAGTTGTTGTCCTTGGGATGCCTCTTGAAGTGCTCCGTGAGCTCCTCCACCCTCCTGGTGAGAAGCGCCACCTGCACCTCGGTGCGGCCGGTATCCTTCTCGTTCGCTCCGAACGTCTTGATTGCCTCTTCCTTGACTGCCTTCGTCAGAGCCATGTCCAGTACTCCTTTCGTTCCATTTCGTGAAAACTATGTGAAAACAACTGCCGCGGCGTACTCGTCGCGTTGCGTTGCGCCGAATCCGGGGGCAGCGAGGGTCAGCGCGTCACTGTCGACGGTGCATGTGCCCGGACGGGTTCCCGCCGGCCCCTCGCAGGACCACCGCGTACTGCCCTTCCGGCGGGAGCACCTGGACGATGTCCGCCCGGGAAACCGCGGACGGCCCCCGAAGGGGTCCGCTTCCCGAGTCCCCTCAGGTCGATCGCGTGACCGGCGGCGAGCATTTCGCGGGCATCCGCGAGATCTCCTGAACGGATGGCGGCCCGGATGCGGGAGCTGGAGACCATGCTTCCCTCCCGCAGCACCGGCTCGGTCACGAGAACCTCGATTCCTGTGTCGGAAAGCATTTCCTTCAAATCGTCGGTCCCTGAATTCCTTTTCTTACCAAACCGAAAGTTCTGCCCGACGACGATTCTCTGGATGGTAAGGTTTTTTCTGAGCAGTCGAACGAACGCCTCTCCGGATAGGTTACTCATTTCCTCGGAAAAGTCAATTACCACGGCAGCCCGGACGCCCAGGCTGCCGATTCGCTGCAGTTTCTGCTGATACGTAAGAATCGAACCGGGAAACGTGTCGGGAGAATGCAGAATAACGGGGCTTTTTGAGAAAGTGATGACAACCGAAAGCGCTGCGGACCCGGCGTCGGTGATTTCCGAAAGAAGGCGTCGGTGCCCAACGTGGACCCCGTCAAAAACCCCGATCGTGAGGCGCAGGGGGCGGTCAAGAGGCGGCCGGCGCTGCGAGCAGGTCCGCCCAGGTCAGGATTGTCATGTCTCGATGTCCGTCCCAGGAGTGCCGCCTCCGTCGTTGGATGCCGCCCCAGCAGTGACCGCTGCAGTCTCGGGGAACGCAGCGAGATATTTCAAACCTGATCCGTTCTTCTGGATGACCGCGAGGAGCCGATCGTCATGGGAAAACGCCCCGAAGGTGCCCTCGCCGAAGGGCGCTTCCTCGAAAAGCAACGGTGAAAGCCGGATGCCCCTGCTGACGGGCGCTGCCCACTCGGCCTTCACCACCAGCCTTCCCAGCGTCGGCACGGCCTTGAAGAATGCGACTCGGGGCAAGGATGTCCCGGCCCGGGTCGAAGAGGTCGGGGGTTCGCGCATCTTCCACCAGGAATCCTCCGATGCGGATCCTCCGAAGGCGCGAGACATGTGCGCACGTCCCGAGCCGTGCCGCCATGTCGCGGGCAAGGGAGCGGACGTAGGTACCCTTGGAGCACGAAATCCTGAGGCTCGCTTCCGGCGGCCGGTAGTCGAGGATTTCCAGGGTCTGGATCGCAACGGCGCGCGCCGGCAGCTGGACGCTCTCACCCCTGCGGGCAGCCTCTGATGCGCGCCTGCCGTCAACGTGGATTGCGGAATATGCGGGTGGGACCTGGGAGATGGAGCCCTGGAACTCCGGGCAGCACCGCCCTGAGCTCCGCCATGGACGGCACAGGGCCCTGCCCCGTTACCGCCCCTTCAGGATCCAGGGTATCCGTGCCCACCCCGAAAGTGAAAGTGGCAAGGTACTCCTTGTCGAACGCCGTTGCCACGGGGCACAGGCGCGTCATGCGGCCCGCCAGGACGACCAGGAGCCCCTCGGCGAACTTGTCCAGCGTTCCCGCGTGGCCGACGCGTCCCGTCCCCAGGCATCGCTTCAGGAAACCCAGCGACTGGAAGGAGGTCAGGCCCGGGGGCTTGTCGAGAAGGATGATGCCTTCCGTCAACTCTGGATATCCCGCAGCTTCTGCGCCACGCGGAAACCATTTTCCATTGCATCGTCACGGCGGAAGTGGAGGTGCGGGAAAGACCCGCATGCGAGATTCTCTTTGCGAGGACGCCCTGGATGTACCCGGCCGCGTGGTTCAGGGCCAGGACGCTGTCCGCGAACCGTCTCCCGGTCACCGAAACGGGACACCCACACCTTTGCGTGGCTCATGTCCCTGGAGATCTTCACCTCTGTGATGGTCGTCAGCGGCTCGATGCGGGGGTCCTTGATCTCCCCCTTCAGGATCATCGAGCTTATTTCGGAGCGCAGCAGGCTTTCAATTCGGCGCAGCCTTATTTCCGGCATCCCGGCCCCCCTCCAGCTTCTTGGCGAGCTCCCGGGTCTCGTAGACTTCTATCGTGTCCCCGACCTTGATGTCGTGGAACCCGTCCAGGCCGATACCGCACTCGAACCCTTCCTCGACTTCCCGCGCGTCGTCCTTGAACCGCTTCAGGGAGACGATCTTGCCCTTGAAGATTTCCACCCCGTCGCGGATCAGTCGAACGTCCGCGTTGCGGCGGACCTTGCCCGACATGACCTGGCAACCGGCGATGGTGCCGATCTTGGGGATCTTGAAGGTGTTGCGCACCTCGATGGTGCCGATCTGCTCTTCCCGCAGCTCGGGCTTGAGGAGACCTTCCATGGCGGACCGGATGTCCTCCAGGGCATCATAGATGATGTTGTATTTGCGGATGTCCACCTTCTCCCGGTCCGCGAGGCTCTGCGCAACGGACGTCGGCCGCACGTGGAAACCGACGATCAGGGCATTGGAAGTGGAGGCGAGCAGGACGTCTCCCTCGTTGATGGCTCCTGCGGCGGCGTGGATGACCTCCAGCTTCACCTCGGAGGTGGACAGCCTCTGGAGGGATGACTTCAGCGCTTCCACGGAACCGGCGACGTCCGCCTTGATGATCACGTTGAGCCCCTGGATCTGGCCTTCCTTGATCTGCTCGTAGAGGTTGTCCAGCGTGACCTTCTTCACGCCCTTGGACTCCTCCTGCTTCCGCAGCTCCTGGCGCTTGCTGCCGATGAGGCGCGCCGTCTGCTCGGAATCGGTCACCTGGAACGGATCCCCCGCATTGGGGATGCTCGTGAAGCCGATCACCTCCACCGGCAGGGACGGGGTGGCCTCGGTGACCTTCTCTCCCCGGTCGTTGAAGATCGCGCGAACCTTGCCCGAGTAGATGCCCGCAACGAACGACTCCCCCGGGACAAGGGTGCCCTTCTGCAGTATCACCGTGGCCACGATGCCGCGGCCCATCTCGACGCGGGACTCCAGCACGATTCCCAGCGCCCGGGTCTTGTAGCTCGCCTTGAGCTCCAGGACCTCGGCTCTGCAGCAGGATGCTTTCCAGAAGCTCCTTGATGCCGGTCTTCTTCAGCGCGGACACCTCGTTGTAGATCGTCGTGCCGCCCCACTCCTCGGGAGTCAGGCCGTGCTCGGACAGCTGCCGTTTCACGAGCTCCACGTTCGCCTCCACGAGATCCACCTTGTTGACGGCGACGATGATGGGCACCTCGGCCTGCTTGGCGTGGTTGATGGCCTCGATGGTCTGCGGCATGACCCCGTCCACCGCCGAGACGACAAGCACCACGATATCGGTCACCTGCGCCCCGCGTGCGCGCATCATGGTGAACGCCTCGTGGCCCGGCGTGTCCAGGAAAACGACTCTCCCCTGGGGCTTCCCCTCCGCCGTGGCCGGGAGGTCGACGCAATAGGCACCGATGTGCTGCGTGATCCCGCCGTACTCGCCCTCGGCGACGTTCGTGCTGCGGATGGCGTCCAGGAGCTTTGTCTTGCCATGGTCGACATGACCCATGATCGTGACGATGGGAGGCCGAGGGGCCAGGTCTTCCTGGTGCTCCGCGTCCTCCTCGATGACCGTCTCGTCGTAGAGGGAGACGACATTCACCTTGCAGTCGTATTCCGCAGCAAGGAGCGATGCGGTGTCCGAGTCGATCTGCTGGTTGATCGTCAGCATCATCCCCATTGCCATGAGCTTGTGGATGAGGTCGGACCCCTTGAGGTTCATCTTCTTGGCCAGGTCTGCAACGGTGATCCCCTCGGTGATGGCAATCTCCTTGGGCACCGGGTTGGCCATGATCACGGTCTTTTTCTTTACCTGCAGATACTTCTCTTCAGGCTGATCGTGCTTGCGCTTCGGGTACTCGATCTTCTTCTTTGCCTTGGAGAAGAACTTCTTGGCTGGAGGCTTCTTGTCCTCGGATCCCGGACGACTGTCCTCCGCTTCCCGTCCGCGCAGGCGGCCGCATCCCGGGGCGCGGGGGTCCGTAGCCGGACGGTCCGCCAGGACCACGGGATCGATCCGGCGGGCGATCAGGTGATCCAGCAGGCCGCGGCGGCAGCGGCGTCAGGCGCATCTTTTCGCGCACCGATTCGCGCACGGAAGGCCGCGGATCGGGCCTTCGATCCTGGGAAACGAAGCGCGTCCTTTCGGTGGTATCCTTCGGTGCGGCTGGGCGGCCGGTGCGCGCGGTGCTGCCGCCGCCGGCGCCGCACGGGCGGCAGTTCATGGACCGGGGCATGGGCCGCCGCAGGGGCGACGCGCGGTCGGGCGGGCTGGACATGCGGGTGCGCAGGAAGTGTGCGCCGCCCGCGGGGGCGGCCGGTGACGTGACGGAAGCGGCAGCCCCTGCCGCCGCACTCTCCGCGGGCGTGGCCTCCGCGGAGGCACCACCACCTGCAGCGGGGCCGGCTCCGGGGCCGCGTGAACGGGCTTGTGCACCGTCTTCTTCGCCACCACCACGACCTTTTTCTTTACGACGACCACCTTCTTCTTCTCCGGTGCGGCGGCAGAGCCGTCAGCGGCGGCAAGCCCTGCCCCGGGCAGCGCCGGGTCCGCCTCCGGCCGCCTGCTCCTCAACGACGACAGGAGCTTCCTCCTCCGCTTTCTTGTGCTTGATGAGGGTGGTCTTGGGTTTTTTCTTGCTGTCCAGTTCCTCGGGCATACCTGCTCTCTTACTCTTCCGCGCTTTCTTCGAAGGTTAAACCGACACCACAATTTGGACAAGTGGCCATGTCCGGCGTGATCGCCGTTCCGCACTCAGGGCACTCGTACGATTCTTCTTCATCCGCTGCCGGGGACCCTGGTTCGGCAGCAGCGTCGGCTGCCTCGCCGGTGACTGCAGCGCCTTCTTCGTCGGCTGCAGATTGTGCGGCGCCGGCTTCTCCGGCGTCGGTAACAGCGCCTGCATCCGGCAGGATGGCGGCCAACGGTGATTTCGCCGCTGCTCCTCCACTTTTCCGGTGCCGGCGTCAGTCTCCGCGGCGCTCGGCCCCTGTGCCTCTTCATCGGCAGTCTCGAATCCACCTTCCGCTCCAGGTTCTTCTTCCACGATTTCGACGTTTTCTTCGATGATCTTGTGCAGGGCCTGGATGTCCTCGGCTGTGATTCCTTCAAGGGCTGCAAGCTGCTCGGGCGCAAGTGCCACGAGGCTCTCGATGTCGGTGATGTTGTCCTTTTCCAGGATCTCCACGAGCCGCGGCGTAATCCCGGGAAGCTCGGAGATCTTCTGGATCTCCTCTTCGGGCTCGCCGAACAGAGCCGACACGGCGCGCTTTGCCTCCGCGGAAATGTCCATCTCGGAGAACTGGCTCTCGGTCTTCACGTCGATGTTCCAGTCCGTGAGCCGGTTTGCCAGGCGAACGTTGAGGCCCTGCTTGCCGATGGCAAGGGAGAAGGAGGCGTCCGGCACGATGGCCAGGGCAAGTTTCTTCGATTCGTCCAGGATGACCACCTGGTTTACCTCGGCGGGTGAGAGGGCGTTCTTGATGAAGCCTCGCGAATCGAGGGAGTAGCGGAGGATGTCGATCTTCTCCCCTTCCAGCTCCCGGACCACCGCCTGGATGCGCACGCCCTTCAGGCCGACGCAGGCGCCGACGGGGTCCACGTCTTCGCGCGTGGAGCGCACGGCGATCTTCGTGCGGTACCCGGGCTCGCGGACGATCTTCATGATCTCGATCGTCTTGTCGTAGATCTCGGGCACTTCAAGCTCGAAGATCTTCTTCACGAACTCCGAGTGATTGCGCGACAGCACGATCTGCAGACCCGTCGGGGTCTTCACCACCTCGTAGATCAGGGCCTTGATGCGGTCATTCGGGTGGTAGATCTCCCGCGGCGACTGGTACTTCTTGGGAAGGATCCCTTCCGTCTTGCCCAGGTCCACGTAGATGTTGCCGTTGCGCTCCCGCTGGTAGTAGCCGATGATCATCTCACCGACCTTGTCCTTGTACTCCGAGTACAGGGTGTCCTTCTGGATCTCGCGGAGGCTCTGGCGCGCCTTCTGCTTCGCGCTCTGCACGGAGACCCGGTCGAACTCCTTCGGGTTGATCTCGATGAGAAGCTCGTCCCCCACCTCGCAGTCCTCGTTCATCTCGAGGGCCTCGGAGAGCGGGATCTCGTAGACCGTGTCGTCCAGGTCGTCGTCCGGAACGATCTTCTTCTTCGCGAAAAGGGTGACTTCCATCGCGTCGTCGCTGAAGCGCACGACCGCGTTGTCCACGACCCCGTATTTCTTCTTGTAGGCCGCGAGCAGGAAGTTCTCGATCGTGCTCATCACGAGGTCCTCGGGGATCCCGCGCTCCTGCACCAGCTGCTTGATTGCCTGAGACAGTTCAGACTGCATTTTTTGCTTCCTCAACCTCCACAGAATGATCCAGTCGCGCCTTGCGGATATCCGCAATCGCGAACCCCTTGATTTCCCGTCCCGACTTCAGCCAGAGGGTGCCGCCTTCCACGCCGCTGAATGATGCCGCCCTGCCACTCGGTTTCCGTCCCTGCAAGAATCCGCACGCCTCGTCCGGCGAAAATCGCGTATTCCGCGGAGTCGCGCAGCGTCCGCTCGATTCCGGGAGAGCTTACCTCCAGGCTGACGTCGCCCATCCCTTCGATGGTTTCCAGCCGCGGGAGCAGCATTCCAGACACCTCGGCGCAGTCATCCACGCCCACTCCCCCTTGTCGGTAGATCACCACGCTCACGCGAGTCGTGCCCTTGCGCCGTCCCAGCGCCATCTCCACGAGGGCAAGACCCATGCCCGGCGAGGACCGGCTCGACCGCCTCGCGAACGATGTCGTGGAAATGATCCAGGTACACGTCCTCCTCCGCTGGCATTGCGGCCATGGTACTCAATGGCATTCTGGCGGCCACGAATGTCACCCGAGTCGGTGACCGCGATCGAGCCCGGCCCCATAAAAAAAAGAGTCTGGGGCCGACTCTTTCTCCTGAGAAAATACATCATGTCGGGGGCCTTGTCAACCAAGGCACGGGGATTCTATAATCCGGCGTGGCCCTTCACCGATATCTCCCGTTTCGTGAACAAGACAGTCGCGCTCAGGTTCAAGGGGCGCGATCTCTCTTTTCATCTCTCGCACGCGTTGTTCAGCAGCTTCGACATCGACGAGGGCACGCGTCTGCTTCTGAAGTCCATCGCCCAGAATGTCGATCTGGGAGCCGTGCGCTCCGTCCTGGACATCGGATGCGGAGTCGGTGTGATCGGTGCGGCCGTGGCCGCCCGGACCGCTTCAGCCGCGATCGTAATGCAGGACCGAGACGCACTGGCAGCGGCGTTCGCGGCGGAGAACTGCCGCCTGAACCACCTGGAACAGGTGGATGTCCGCTGCGCCCTGGCTTTTCACGGGCTGGGGGACCGGACCTTCGACCTCGTGACATCCAACCTCCCAGCCAAGGCAGGAAAACCTGTCCTCCACTCCTTCTTCCGTCATGCGGCGGGATGCCTGTCCGCCGGGGGAATCGCTGCCGTCGTAATCGTGGCGCCGCTTGCGCCGTTGGCACGGGAGACACTGGATGCGCTTGGCTGCAGGATTGTCCATATCGAGGCCACACGCTCGTACACCGTCATTCATTTCGGGGCGGGCCAGGCAGGTCCGGAGACTGACGATGCCCACGCGAGGACTTGTCCCCGTACATCAGGACATCAGCCCGATTTTCAACCGGAGACAGCGGCTACAGCCTGCAGACTGCGTACTCCCTGCCGGATTTCGATACGCTCGGCTATGCGGTGGAGCTTTCCCTGGGCGTCCTGGCGGAGGCAGCTTCGGCTCCTGCGGTCCTGGTCTGGAACCCAGGCCAGGGCCATCTTCCGGTCGGCCTGCTCTCGCAGCATGGACGAACGATTTCTTCCTTCAGCATCGCCGGCAGGGATGGCCTGGAGTGCGCGATCACCGCGCTGAACCTCTCATCCATCGGCCGGACTCCCGCGAGAGTCGCTGCTCTGCCTTCTGAAGCGGATCTCGCGGTCGCATTTCCCGGAGAGTCGTTCGACCTGCTGATTGCCTCTGCCCGGCCCATTCCCCGTGTCGCCGTGGCAGGCGGATCTCGCCGCGGCAGCTGCCCGCCTGGTGAAAAAGGGAGGCGAGCTTTTTGTTGTCGGGTCGAGCACCGACCTTCATCGCTACCTCGACCAGAAAAACTCGTTTCAATTGAAATCGAGCAGAAAGTTGTACGGTTTTCGTGCGGTGATCCAGCGCAAGCCCTGAGCAGAGCCTGCCTGCTATTCTTCCATGACAAGCGTCACGGCGTTGACTGGTGTGTACCCCGCCTCGCGGAGGACCTGCGCACAGGCGTCCAGCGTGGCTCCCGTGGTGAAAACGTCGTCCAACAGGACTGCGGCGCGACAAGCAGCATCCGGAGGTTCCAGCGCAAGACTCTGCCGTGCGCGGGGAGACAGGGTGACCTGGCCCTTCAGGTTTTCCCTCCGCCGCGCGTAGTCCAACGACTTCTGTTGCATGCCTGCTGTCCGCAACAGCATGCGGAGAACACGGACGCCGTGGAATTTCACCAGGCAGCGCGCAACCAGCTCCGGCGACATCAGGGTCCCGTCGGCCGGGCCGTGGCGGTACGGGGACCACCGGGCCGTCCCAGCCTGAGGCCTTCAGGAGACCGTACGCGAGGGCGGCAAAGAACGGCGCAAGCCTGCGCCTGTGCTCGAACTTCATGCTCACGAGAAGGCGCCGGGCATTACCGCTGTACGCAAATACCGACAAGTTCGAGTCAAATGCATGGTCTGACGCGCGGCAACGGAGGCACGTGCCTTTCTCCGAGATCAGCTCGACCCCGCACCTGGCGCACCGAGGCTCGGCAAGGATGGGAAGCTTTTCGCAGCAGTTGCTGCACACGGGGATGGAATGATCGACCGGCAAGCAGGAGCCACTCGCCGCAGACGAGGCATCGACCGGGGAAGATGGCCTCTTTCAGAGCACCAATGGCGGCGCCCAGCACAGTCATCTCAGGAATCCCCCCCTTCCTGGAGCTGGCGTTTCAACCGAGCCAGGAGTGTGAGCGCCTCCATCGGGGTCATCAGGTCGATCTGGAGGCCTTCGATCTGCCGGGCAACCATCTCTTGCGGAAGAAAAAGCTGGGCCTGGTTGGAAGCGGCTTGCCGGGGTTCGTTGTCGGCTGCTGCGTTGCGGAGAGCGGGCGTTTCTTTCGTATCTTCAGACCCCGCCCCGGCATCCTCTTCTTTCAGAAGGCGCTCGGCGAGCTGGATTGTTTCACGCGGCAGGCCGGCCAGGCGCGCTACGTGAATCCCGTAGGAGTTGCTCGAAGGCCCCTCCTTCACCCGCTTGAGAAACACGATTTCTCCGTCCGTGTCCCGGACGTCCATGGAAAGGTTGGCGATGGCAGGATGCTCGAGTGACGTGAGCTCGTGGAAATGCGTGGCAAAGAGCGTCCGTGCGCGCACTCCTTCCAGCAGGGACATGCAGACGGCGCGCGCAATTGCAAGGCCGTCCCGTGTCCCGGTTCCCCGGCCGATCTCGTCCATGATCACGAGGCTTCGGCGCGTGGCGGCGCGCAAAATGTGCGCCGTTTCGTTCATCTCCACGAGGAAGGTCGACTCGCCGCGCGCGAGGTTGTCCGCTGCTCCGACGCGGCAGAAGACACGGTCAACGATTCCAATGGATGCGCCGGCAGCGGGCACGAACGAGCCCATCTGGGCCATCAGCGTGATGAGGGCGATCTGCCGGAGAAATGTTGACTTCCCGGCCATGTTTGGCCCGGTCAGGATGATGAAGAACTTTCCCGTGCCGGGACATTCAAGGCTGTTGGGAATGAAGGCGCCTCCCGGGAGGTGCGCTTCGACAACGGGATGTCTCCCGTCCCGGATGGAAAGGTGGTGCCGCCGGTAACGGAGGGACGCACGTAGCCGTGCACAGTGGCGGCAAAGGCAAATGCCTGGAACACATCCAGCTCGGACATCGCGGCGCAGACCGCCAGCAGCCACGGGACGGCCTCCTTCACGCCAGCCCGCACCTCGAGGAAGAGCCTCCGTTCTATCTCCACGATCCTCTCCGAGGCCTCGTTGATCTCGGACTCCAGGTCCGCCAGCCTGTCCGTGGTGAACCGCTCCCCTCCAACCAGGGACTGGCGCCGGATGAAGCCCTGGGGCACGAGGTGGAGGTTGGATTTTGTCACTTCGAAGTAGTACCCGATGATCCTGTTGTACCTCAGCTTCAGTGAGCCGATTCCCGTCCGCTCCCGCTCCTCCGCGAGGTACTTTTCAAGCACGTCCCGCGAATTGTCCTTCAGGCTGTTCAAGCGGTCCAGCTCGGCGTCGTACCCCCGCCTGATCAGGTTGCCCTCCGTGAGGAGGATGGACGGCTCGTCGCTGATGGAGCGGTCCAGAAGGTCAACGAGCAAGCCCATCTCGTCCGGCGTGTGCAGACAGGGGGGCGGCCATGGCCTGGATGCTCTCCGCGGATTCAGCCCGCATTTCGCCGGTGAGCAGCGCCTTGATGGAGAGCACGGATTTCAATGTCGATCCCACGGCCAGGAGATCCTTTGCATGGGCGCGGTCCATGGCCACCCTGGCCGTCAGCCTTTCCAGGTCCAGGACCCCGCCCAGGGACTCGCGGAGCCGGGAGAGGAGGACCTGGTCCCTGTAGAGGGAATCCACGGCGGAAAGCCGCCGCTCGATTGTGTCCCTCTCCTTCAGGGGCGTGAGGATCCATCTCCTGAGCATGCGCGCTCCCGGTGAGGTGCGGCTCTGGTCGAGGACCTCCAGGAGGGTGTACTTCCTGCTCCCGTCCTGCAGGTTCGCGAGAAGCTCGAGGTTTCGCTGGGACGCCTCGTCCAGCTCGACGTAGCTTTTCTCCGCGTAGACAATCAGCCCGGAAAAATGCGCGAGTGATCGCCGGGCCGTATGCCCCAGGTATTCCAGGAGCACACCGGCCGCCACGATCTCTGGCGCCCCCTCGGGCAGGCCGAACCCCTTGAGGTTCGCCACGCCGAACTGCCGTTCCAGGACCCGTCGGCACGAATCGGGATCGAAGCTCCAGTCCGGGATAGCGGTTCACGAGGAGGCTTTCCCGCTCTCCGAGCAGGCCGCGGGTGACGGGGTCCTCCACGAGGAGGGACTCCTGGGTGAGTGCTTCCCGCGGGTCGATGCGGTGCAGCTCCCTCCTCAGCATCACGGCGCGGTCGGCAAAGGGAAAGGAAGTGGCGCGAAACTCGCCGGTAGAGACGTCCGCATAGGCCAGGGAAAGGCAATCTCCCACCCTGCCGAGGGACAGCAGGTAGTTGTTGGTGTGCTTGGAGAGGTAGCTCTCGTCCAGGACCGTCCCCGGCGTCATCACCTCCACCACTTCGCGTTCAACGAGGCCTCGGCCGGGCGGCGTGAGCTGCTCGCAGATGGCAACCTTTTTCCCCGCCGCCAGGAGACGCGAGATGTAGGATGTGGCGGCGTGGTAGGGAATGCCGCACATCGGCACCCCCGCTCTCTGCGTCAGGGTGAGGTCGAGGAGGGAGGAGGCCTCGCGGGCGTCGCCGTCGAACATCTCGTAGAAGTCGCCGAGCCGAAAGAACACGATGGAATCCGCGAAGTCGACCTTGATCCGGCGGTACTGCGCCATCATGGGGGTTGTTTCGGCCATGGAAGCGGAATTATAGTATGGTGAGATGGACGAGGGCAACACGGCTGCATTCTCGGGAGCGGATTCGATCCTCGTCGGCGAGGATGAGCGCGGCTCCTTCATCACGGCTCTCGGCAGCGTGCGTGCCACACTGTGCTACCCGCTTCGAGACACTCTCCTCTCGCGCCTGGAAGAGGATTCGAAAGTACCCGCCGTCTTTGTCGACCTGTCGAAATGCACGTACATGGACTCCACGTTCATCGGTTTGCTTGTGGCAATGGACAGGAAGCTCCAGAAAGGGTCGGGGGGCCGGGTGCACGTGACGGACCCCAGCCCGGCATGCCTCGAGCTTTTCCGTCATTTGGGCCTGCAGGAAATTCTCCTGGTGGAAACAGGAGGCAACTGCCCGCCGGAAATGAGGAGCCTCGAAGCACCGTCTGAAAGGCCGGGCGCCGATTTCGTTTTGCGCGCGCACGAAGCGCTGATGGAGAGCTCCGAGGTGGCACGCCGGAAGTTCGCCGTGCTCCGCGACGTCCTGGAGCGCAAGCTCAGGGGAGAGAAGCCTCGCGGAGATACTCGCTGAGGATGAGGGACGCGGCAATGGCGTCCACCTTCTCCTTCGATGTCCGTCGATTCTTTCCCGATTCCCGGAGGATCTGCTCGGCGTCCCGGCTCGACCACCGCTCATCGTGCAGCCTCACTGTCACTCCGGGTGATTCCAGGGCAGCGGCTATCCTCCGTGCCCGCCCGCATCCGGGGCCCTCGCTCCCGTCCGCGCTGAGGGGCAGCCCGATGACCACCAGCGTAACCGCCCTTTCCGCTGCAGAAATCCTGCAGGCTCCTGACAAGGCCGCTTTCCGAGCTGATGGACAGCGTTGAATGCGGCGAGCTGATCATCCGCCCGGGATCGGTGAGCGCAAGCCCGACTCGGCGCGCGCCCAGGTCCACTCCCAGCGCACGGCCGGGCAGCTCTGCGGCCCCGCCTCCGGCGCTCACTGTCCGCCCGTGATCTTCCCCTGGCGCTTCATGATCTCCTGCACGACGTCATCCGTGATGTCGACCTCGGGTATCCTGTAGAGGAAAAGGTCCCTCGAGTCGGTGTCAATGCGGAGGATCAGCGCGTAGCCGCCAGTCTCCGCCACGTACTTCACCACGTCGTAGATCTCCTGCAGCGCGGGCCCGGTCATGAGGCCGCTCAGCTGCTGCGTGAGGATCGAGCCTTTCACCCGCTTGTACGTGTCCAGGTCTTTCTGCCGGTCGGAGATCGTCTTTTCCAGCGTGAGGGAGAGCGACTTGTTGCCCGCCTTGTCCGCGTCCAGCTTCTGGCTCTGCAGGTCGGTGATGTCTTTTGCTGCGGGCCGAGATTTCCTTGTTGTACTCCCCGCGGGCCTGGTCGTAGTCACGGTACCCCTTCGTGTCCTTGTAGGCGGTCAGGAGGACCTTGGTGAAGTCGATGATCCCGACCCTGGTGACCTGCTGGGTCTGGGCAGCCAGCGGAGCCGCAAGGGCGGCGCACGCCGCCAGTGCAAGAAGGAATCTTTTCACCGGTCGCCTCCTTCTTAGAACACGTTCCCGCCGAGGGAGATGACAAAGCTGAAGTTGAAGTTCCCGATTGCAAGGTCGCCCGGTGCAAGCGGCTTCCAGGTGAAGGAGCCGTTCTTGAACTGGAAGCCCTTGGCAAGGTACAGGCGGATGGGGAACTGCGGGATGGTGAACCGTATGCCGAAACCAGTCGAGAAGTAGAACTGGTCCAGGGTCATCATGTCCATGCTCGTCTCCCCGGGCTGAGCGAAGCCCAGGGCTGCTGCCAGAGCGACAGCGCCGTCCAGGAACCCGACCAGCCACACGGCATCCTTCGCCATGGGCATGCGCAGCTCGAGCTTGTTGTCCCACATGGCGTTCCCGTAGCCCGACGCGAGCTTCCAGCCCCGGCCCACCGTCATGCCGTCGATGTAGAGCTGGTCCGTGTAGTCGGTAACCGTCTGCCATCCCCAGCTCCCGGTCATCCGGGGAGTATCCGTAGTTCGGCAGGATGAGAGAAACTGCCGAATGCGCCCCCAGGACAACCTGGAAGTTCCAGCCTTCGAAGACCGGGCAGGTTGAAAAGGGTGAGGAAGCCTTCCAGCGTCGAGTCGGTTCGGATGTACGTGCGCTGTCCCAGAAGGAGTCCGCCGACAAGGGACAGGGACTGCGCCGCGTAGTAGCCGTTGGTGGGGTTCCAGTAGATGTCACGACCGTCCAGGTTCGTTCCCAGCGTGATCTTGTCGATGAAGCTCCACTTGTGATTGTTGTCACGGACCGTTTTCTCGAACGGGCGGAAGAGCGTCTCATCGTAGTTTACGAGCCTGAGCTGCGGCGCGTAGCTCGCCTGCAGTCCGAGCCTGCCGAAAGTGTAGGTGAAGGTGTACCCGGTGTTCAGGCCCAGGGTGATGTCGTACGTGTCGTAGCTCATCAGGTATTGGGGCGGTATGACAACGCCGTTTGCAAGGTCGTTGAGGTAGTCGGTACGGTTGGTATAGGGATCCGGTGCCGCGATCAGCTGCTGCGAGTCGGTGAAAACGGGCGGGATGATGTCCTGGAGCACGTTCTGCGCGTTCTCGTGGTCAAAGGAGAGTGAAACGCCCGCGGACCAGGGCTTGCCGAAAAGCCACGGCTCGAAGTAAGCTCAGCCCGACTGTCTGCTTGATGGGAGAGGCTTCCAGGTCCACCCCGAGGGTCTGCCCCTTACCCTGAAAATTGCGCTCGTTCCACTTGATCGTTCCCGAAATGGGAAAGTCTCCGCCGGAAAAGACGACGCCGAAATTGATGTCGGCGGTGCTTGTCTCTTCCAGGGAGAAGATCACGTTCATGAGGCCGAGCTCCGAACCCGGGCTGGGTGTCCGGAGTCACCGCCTTGAAGTACTGCAGGTTCGTGCAGGTACTGGTAGCCTTGGATGATCTTGTCCCGGTTGAAGATGTCCCCCTCTTCGAAGGGAAGCCCCCGGCGCAGGACGTATTCCTTTGTCCGCGTGTTTCCCTTGAAGATGATGTTCTCGATGTGCGCCTTGTCCGTTTCCTGGATGGCCAGCGTGTAGGTGATGGTCTTCGTCGCGGGGTCACGACTTTCGCTCTGGGTGAACCCGTTGAAGATGTACCCGTTGTCGTAATAGAGGGTCCTGATCCGCGAGATGTCCGCCTGCACCTTCTGCAGGCTGAGGACCTTCCCTTCCTTCTGAAACAGCAGGCCCGCAAGCCGTTCGTTCGTGAAGACGGTGTTGCCCGTGATGGTCATGCCGCCGTACTTCCACTGGTCTCCCTCGGTGAGGTAGATCGTGAGGATGAGGTAGTTGCGGCCCTGCTGCGTCTGGATGGTGCGCGTGATGTTGTCGATCTTGGCGTCCACGTATCCCCTGGTCGGTGTAGTAGGCAACGATCGCCGTCTTGTCCTCTTCCAGCTTGGATTCCTGGAAGACGCCGCTGTCGAAGAGGAACTGCGCCTTGGTCTTCATGACGCCGCGGAGGGTGCTCTCCGACGCAAAGGTGTTTCCCGAGAAGTGGATCTCCTTGATGGTGGTCGGGACGCCCTCGGCTGACGGTGAACACTGCCTTCACGGTCGTGGGGTTGTCACCGGGAACGAAGCTCGCCGTGACGGTGGCGTCCGTGTATCCCTTGTCCAGGTAAACGGTCTTCACCGCCTCGATGTCCGCCTGCAGCCGGCCCTGGTTCGCAAGGTCGCCCTTCTTCAGAAGGATCTTGTCGGTGATGTCGCCGGTGCGAACGGAGGCGTTTCCCTTCACCTCGACGGCGACGATGGACGGGCGCTCCTTCACCTTGAACTGGATGATCATGGACGTCTTGGCGTCGTCTCCGGGCAGGGCGTTCGGCTCGATGGACTCGAAATAGTCCATTGCGTACAGCTTGGCCTGGATGTCCATCAGGAGAGGGTCGATGGTGAAGGCCTGCCCGATGTAGGGCTTCAGGACCGCGTCGAGGTCGCTCTCCTTGATCGTGACCAGCCCGGTGAACGTGAAACCCTTGATCGGGCTTGTTGATGTACCACTCGCTGGTGTCAGCAGGCGCGTTTGCCGTCTGGGAGACGGTGTCGCGCGAGCGGGCTGCCGTGTCCTGGGCTGCCGCTCCCGCCGCCACGGCAAGGAACAGGGCGAGGCACACGAGCAGATGTTTTTGCCGCGCGAATGATCATTCTTTCTCCTTCGAATGCCCGCCCGACTCTTCAGTAGGAGATAACTCCAGCTGAAAGAGAGGCTGTTGTCGCTCAGGAACAGACTCTCCGGGTGCTGGGGCAGGAAACTCCATTCCATCAGGAAGAACGGCGTCGCCCACTCGAGGCTCAGCTCGACGTCGGGCTGAAGTGCCGTGCTGGCAGCGAGCAGCCCGCCGCTGGGTGTTATCACGGCCACCGGAATCTGCGGCTGCTGCAGGCTTACCAGCATTTCCAGGAAAAGGTCGTTCCCGAGGTACTTTCCAAGAGAGACGCTGGTGTTGTCAAGGGGATTGATCGTCGTGCCGAGGACCTTCTGCGCCACGAGGTTCTGGAGGAGCTGCGTGCGGATGGAGAACATGTCGAGGTTCAGTACCTGCCGGACTTTCTGCTCGAACGGGCGCAGGATCCAGTTCTGGCTCGAGGATGTCGGAGTACACGAGGGCGGCCATGCCGATTCCCTGCGTCTCCGCCCGGTTGACGAGCGGGCGCTCCGATCATCGCCAGGATGTCGCGTCCCGCCCGGGGCGGGTCGGAGCTGAAGCGGGGAGAGAACTTGCTGAAAGGGCTGTCCGCGTCCAGGTAGATCCTCACCTCGGTCCCCGTGGTGGGATCCCATTCCCGGACCTCGGCGCGCGCCGTGATCCAGGGATCGAAGTTCGCCTGGTCCTCGTTGAAAGTGATGGATCCCTTCTTCATGATGAAAGTTCGGTCGAAGTAATAGATCTCCCCGCCCTGCACGCCCGTCCCGCCCTTCACCGTGTACGCGCCGGTATCCCCGCGGTAGGTGACGGCAATCGTGCCGCCGGGGGTCGCCGTTGTCCTGATGACCGGCACGTCCTGCGGACGGCCACTGGAACTCCACGCGCCGACCGGTCTGGATCGTCAGGTTGACGTACGTCGGAGATTCCTCGGGAACGAATTTGCCTTCCGCTGCCTTTCCGAGGGTGATCCGGCAGTCCGAGACGACGAGCGCACCTCCCATGTTCGTCTTGCGGTCATCGCCCGAAACACGGATAGATGCCGGAAGCCGCCCCTTGAACGTTCAGCCGGCCGTACCGCGCCCTCAGCCGCACGGCGGTCGCCGGATTCCGTGGCTATGGCAATGTCCCAGGTCAGCGGGATCCAGTGGTCGATCGCGAAAGAGGCCTCCGCGCTCAGTCGCGACGCCCCGGCGGAGGCGAACGTCTTTGGGATGTGGAAGCTCTTGCCGTCGAAGACCAGGCTCGTCCTGATCGGGCCCGCCTCGTCCGGCGAATAGGCGCGTGAGAAGCCCCCCTCCCACGATGTCGATCTGGCCGGTGAAATCAGGATCGTTGACCTCGCCGTCAACGACAAGCCGGCCCGAGCCCACGCCTGCCGTGAAGTGAATCACGGGAATCGGGCCGTTGCCGGTATTCAGCGCAGGGCTCTTGAGGATGGTGTTCAGGACCAGGAGGTCGAAGCTTTCGACATCGAACGCGGCATGGATGCGGTCCTGCGATGACCCGTCCCTGGATGTTCCCGGTGATGGGCAGGGGATCCTGGAGGGTGGCGGCAAACGCCAGCTGGGGATCGATCCATCCATGCATCGAGTTTCCCGGCCCGCCGTCAAAAGAGATCCTCCCGGCCGCCGTGCGGAAGGCGATGGCCCAGGACGGCATGTCGGTACCGGCGACCTTGATCCCGCTGAGGGAGAGTTTCCCCTGCAGCCCCAGGTCGAACAGGCGCGCAGCCGTCGGAATGGCGGCAGAGGGCGTGTAGCTGCCGCTCAGGCCGAGGGCAACGCCAATGGTGTCACTGAAGACCTCGGTCTGGAACTGACCCTTGAACCCGAAGGTGCCCTTCCTGAGGTCCAGCGAACCTTCCCCGCCTGTCAGCCGATGGGCGAGATAGGCGGCGGAGAGGGAGCGCACCTGGAAGCCGTCCGGCCCCGTCAGCAGGCGCCCGTCCAGGCTGAGTGAGTCCGTGCCCAGCTTCCCCTGCTTCAGAGAGAGAGCCACGTCCGCCATGGGCTGATCGACGGGCCCGTTCACCGTCCCGTTGCCGGAGAGTGTTCCCTGCACTCGCATTGATCCCGAGCCTCTGCAAAGGCGCCCCGTAGAACTGAACCGCCAGGGACAGGATGCCACTGGGCAATCCCTCCTTTCACGGAGTAGCTCTCCAGGCCGTCGGCGGTCCGAACGGAGGCTGTTCCCTGCGACGCTGACCACGTTGACGAACTGGGGGTCGAAAACGTCGCTCGGAAGGGCGATGTCGGCGCGCGCGCTCCCGGCAAGTGTGACGGATCCGTCGGTGACGCTCAGCCGCGTCAGATCAAGCGCCCGCGGCGTGAGCCTTCCCGCCGAGCTCGATGACGGAATGCGGCGCCTGGGGAAGCGGCACGTCGTACACCGTGATCGACGGGAAGTCCGCCGACCACTCTCCGTCCGGCGTGACGAGCCCCGAAACATCGAAGCTCACCGGCACCGCGGCTCCTTCAAGGGGAATCGGAAACTTCTCCCCGCGCAGCTTCAGCAGCGCGCCTCCCCCGCGGATGGGCAGCGCGGAGACGGCCAGGCCGTACGATCCGCTTGCCGTCAGGCCGCGCTCTGCGGAGTAGCGCCCCGTGAAAAAATACGATGCGCCCAGGAACGAAACGTTGGCGGCAAACCCGATCTGGCCCCCCTCCCCGAGGTCTCCCTCGAATCCACCGTGGATGGTCACACCTTTCCATGCGCCCGTGAAACCGGTGAGAGAGAGGTGGGACTTGTCCACGGAAAGTCCGAAATGAAACCCGGTTGCCGGATCATCAATGCTGGCTACAGTCACGGTTCGTGCCGCAAGAGACAGGCGGGAGAAATCCGTGGAAACGACCGCCTCCGTGGAGATCGAGTAATGAGCGAGCAGGTTGTAGACGTCCTGCTCTTCCAGTGACAGCCTCCCCGCCCCGAGAAGCAGGTGATAGAGCTTGGCGGGAGGAACATTTTTCAGCGTCGCCGACACGCTCACGACCGGTGCCGAGAAGGCCGCGGCGCCGTCCCCGGGAGCGACGGCTCTTCCGGCCGACTGCCGACCAAAGTGAAGGTCGCCGCTGGCCTGCAGGAGATCCTCGGGGCCGGAGCCCGCAAAAGAGGTGCTGAGGGTGAAAGACGCTCCCCCCGGGGACGGCGCAAGGGTGAGGCGGAATGCGTCGAAGCTCGAGCTCCCCGAACTCGAAGTGGCTTCCGTGGACGTCCACGCTTCGCCTTGAGCCGGTCAATGGCGAGCTTCGCGTTGACCTTCTCGCCGTTGCCCGTTTCCACGTCGGAGAGCGCGAGCAGACCGGAAGGGAAGAAGGTGTCGAACGCCACGCTCCCCTCGAACTCGGCTGTCCCGTCCGGGGATGACAACCGCAGCGGTTCGAAGTACGCTTCCTTTTCCGTTCCCCGCACGGTGGTGGTGAGCGAGACGCGCGCGGATCGGGAGCTGGTCTTCGAGGAACGCCGACGCATCCGCCTCGTACTCGAGGCTTCCCGTGGCGGCACGCCAGGTGACGTGGCCTGAAGCGGTCAGCGGCACCTTCAGCCAGCTCGGAATAGCGGGCCAGCTGACGGGAAAAGGTGAACAGCCTTTCCGGCCGCAGGTCCTGGCTCTGGAAATTGAGCGTGAACTCCTTCTTGTCAAGGTCACCGTGCAGGTCCAGGGCCACGGGGGATCGGTCCTGGATCTTCCTCACGTCGATGGAGCTGCCTTTCCAGATGAGCTGGAGTGTCTGGGCGCCGGTGTTGACAAGCGAGTGTCGTCAAGGAGACAAGCCGGATGGTCACGTCGGAGCCCGCAAGGCTGCGGTCCAGCGTTCCCTGCGCCCGCAGGGTGGAGGCAAATGAGAAGCCGCCGGGAACCCGCCCTGCAACGTCGCCGCGCAGGGAAACGCGCGATGGCCTGTGACTGCGCCTGGACCTGGAAAAAGAGGTGCTGGAGGTCCAGCGTGGAGTCCCGCGAGACGACTGTACAAGCCGATGTCGGCACCGGTGATTTTTGCCCGCAGGCCCGGACCGCCCCCGCTTTCGAGGAGCCTCTTGACGAGGTCCACGACGTCGACGTCCCGTTCGAGGTCGATGGCAAACCTGCTGTTGAGGAGCCGGATCTCGCGGATTGCGCCGACAGGGTCCCGCCCGAAAAGGAGCCCCAGGAGGCTGTAGTAGACGCTGACCTGGTGAATGGAAAGGAGCGTGCGCCCGGGATCCGCCGCGTCATGGATCGCGACATCACGGACGTTGATGGATCGGAAAAAGGAGGGAGAGATCTCCCCGTAGGTCACGGGGCGGCCGACCGCCTGCTCAAGCGCGCGCAGCGCGCCGGATTTCAGCGCCTCCATCTTCACGGTCAGCGCCTGATCGAGCCGCATGGCGGCGAAGGCCGTCAGAGCCACCAGCACCGCAAAAAGGCCAAGCCACGCCGCCAGCCTGAGAGAGCTTTCCTCAATCCTGTTTCTCCAGGCGGAACCGGAAATGCACCGTTCCTACCGTTTCAATTCTGCCGTCCACCGGGGAATAGAGATAGTCGCGAAGCGCCGCCTCCACGCTGGCATCAATTTCAATATAGCCGGAACTGCGGGTGATTTCCACGCGGGTTACGATCCCGGACGGCGCAACCGAGATCCGCGCCTCGCCCTCGATCTCCTGGCCCATGGCGCTCAGCACCGCGGGAAACTCCGGGATGCGCCTGCGGATCAGCTTTCGCGGCAGGCCTTCCCAGCCAACCTGGATGCCCGACGGTGAGCCTGCCGCCTCGGCTGACCTTGCGGCCGCCGCAGGGGACGCGGCCGATGCCATGTCGGCCAGCACATCACCTGCCGATGGCGTCGGAAGCGATTCGTCTCGAATCACGGGCAGCGTTTCCGGGACGGGCGCGTCCCGCGGCGGAGCCGTGCGGAGAAGCACCTTCCGCCGCGCGGCGGCCGGGGCGCAAAAGCTCCTGTCGTTGAGCGAGCTCTCGGCTCCGCCGCGCCCGCTGCCAGGGGCCCCGACGAGAGAGATTTCTACGCGCGGCGCAGGCGGAATATCGGGGTGCGGTAAGGAGCATAGCGGCCGCGAGAAGCAGGACGAGATGCGCCCCGAGTGAAACGATCCAGGGCAGAGCCCTCCGTGACGATGCGGTCATCTGGAGTCAAGACCCGTCGGAAGGGATGCGCGCGCATCGGCGGATGGCGGGATGGTGCCGGTTCCCGGCGCATTGAGCCAGGCGGAGGCACAACGGGCGGAACGATAAATGAAGGTGGCAGATCGGTTTCCAGCGGGGGAAGGGCCGGGTCGCCTCCGGCGTTGGGCGGCTCGGGAACGGGGATCACGGCGTCATCGCTTCCGGTGATCGTCATGTCGGTGTCCACCGAACCCTGCGCGGGCGCAGCCGGCCTGCTGGGCCGGGAGAAGGCCTCCCGCGAATGAGAATCAGGAGACACACGATGACACGCCGGGCGGTTCTCATTACTATCTTCGTCGGTGAGCATCACTATACTTCAAAGATTCGTTGTCCTGGAAGGCCTGGATGGCGCCGGCACGACGACGCAGCTCCGCTTGCTCTCCGAGAGGCTTGCGCGGGACGGAAGGCCGCATGCGGCCACCTGGGAACCCACGGACGGCGTCATCGGGAAGATGCTGCGGAGCATCCTTGCCCGCGACTTCAAGGCGCACCCGCGCACGGTTGCGCTGCTGTACGCGGCGGACAGGAGCGAGCACGTGCACGCCCCGCAGACCGGCATCGAGGCGCGCACGCGCGAGGGAGAGCTTGTGATCAGCGACCGCTACCTGTTTTCGAGCCTTGCGTACCAGGGCCAGGAGTGCGGCGATGAGTACGTGCTCGCGCTGAACTCCGGCTTTCCCCTCCCCGAGACCCTCATCTTCCTGGATACCCCGGTCGAGGTCTGCCAGGAGCGCCTGGCAGAACGACGGAAGACCGAGCTGTACGACGGCGCGGCGTTCCAGTCGCGGGTCCGGGAAGCGTACCTGCGGGCAATCGAGCGGTACGCAGGCACGGGGATGCAGGTCTCCCTCGTCAACGGCGACCGGCCGCCGGCCTGATCCATGGCGACATATGGAAAATAATCGAAGGAATGCCGATAACCGGGGTGTGAGGAAAGCCTGGCTCGTCGCCGCTTCTCCTGGTGGTTCCGCTCGCTCAGCGTGTCAGCCTGGCGCATCCTCTACGCCGAGGAATACTACCAGCTCTACCATGAGCACCTGCACCACTACCCCGATGACACGATGGAGGACATCTCCTACCTGGAGACGGCGCTGAAGGCTGATTTCGCCAACCCTCTCTATGCGCTGACCCCGATCAAGGACAAGACGGAATGGGAGCGCTACCGCGCCCTTGTTTTCCATGCACCTGAACCTGAAGCTCATTGCGTGCTACCTCACGCTGGGTAACAAGTACGACAAGATGACCGCCTACTTCTACAACGCCCCGTGGAAACGCCAGAACCTGGAAAGCCTGGACACCGCGGAGCAGGTCTACAAGGTCGCCTACGGGTACTGGACAAAGGCGAAGGAATGGTCGGCAAAGGCCTGGGCGCTCCGCGACATCCACCTGGACGCAATCGAGGACTGGCAGGACGAGAACTACCGCATCGAAACAGGAGACCTGGACTACCAGGAGACCATCGACGCCCAGCTCGCCCGGCTGGCGAAAGTGCGCGCGGACTTCCAGAAGATGGACAAGACCACCTACTAGGCACCGCCTCGAGGCCGGCTGGCCGTGCGGCAGCTACAGGATCAGCATCGCATCCCCGTAGCTGAAGAACCTGTACCCCTGCCGAACCGCTTCCGCATACGTGTCCGAGGATTCGCTCGGTCCCTGCAAATGCGCTCACCAGGACGAGCAGGCTTGACCTCGGGAGTATGAAAGTTGGTGAACAGGCGGTTCACGACCTTGAACGGATACCCCGGGCGTGATGTAGATGCGGGTGCGGCCCTCCCCTTCCCGCAGGCCGCCCGGTCCCCATGCCGATTCGAGTGTCCGCACCACCGTGGTTCCGACGGCCAGCACGGGCCGTCCTTCACTCACCGCTGAATCGACCAGCGCCTTTGTCCTGGCAGGAACCGCAAATGCCTCCTCGTGCATCCTGTGGTCCTCGATGTTCTCCGTCCTGATCGGCTTGAAGGTCCCCAGCCCGACATGCAGCGTCACCCAGGCAAGAGTAAACCCCGCGCTGCGCGCAATTCTTCGAGGAGCGCATGGGTGAAGTGCAGACCCGCGGTCGGCGCGGCGGCTGAGCCCGATGGCCCGGGCATAGACCGTCTGGTAGCGCTCCTCGTCCGCAGGCAGATCGGACCGCTTGATGTAGGGCGGCAGCGGAACATGGCCGTGACGCTCCAGCCAGGCGTCGTCGATGGCCGGCTCGAACCGAAGGATCCGCGTCCCGCCGTCAGGGGAATCCACGGCAGATGCTTCAAGCGTCGCGGTGACGCCGCCGGGCAGACTGAAGACAACCCCGGGTTTGAGGCGTCCCGCCCTGCCCGTTATCGCCTCCCAGCGGCCGCTCCCCTTCTCTTCAAGCAGGACGATTTCCGTGACGGTCCCCCGGGACGCCGCCCGCAGCGCGCGCCGTTGCCGTCTGCGTGCAAAGAGCCTCGCCTTTCTCACCCGTGTGTCGTTGAGAACCACAAGGGTTCCCGGTTCAATCCAGCGGGGCAGCTCCCTCACGCTGGAGTGCGATATTTCTCCCGTGTTCCTGTTCAGCACGAGCAGCCGGGCGCCGTCCCGCGTCCGGCGGTAGGAGCCTGCGCGATCAGCTCCTCGGGAAGGTCAAAAGAGAATTGGCTGGTCTTCACTGCCCGTCCGCTTGACCCCGAGATGCTCCCACGCGCCGTTCGTGGCCACGCGTCCGCGGGGAGTGCGCTTGAGGAACCCGATCTGGATCAGGAAAGGCTCATAGACGTCTTCCAGGGTGTCCACGGACTCACCAATTGAAATCGCAATGGTTTCAGATCCAACGGGGCCGCCGCCGTACTTCTCCACGAGGGTCCGCAGGATTGCTCGGTCCACCTTGTCCAGTCCGCGGGCGTCGATTTCCAGGGACTCGAGGCCGCGCGTGACGATGGGAAGGTCGATCATCCCCGTGCCCCACACCTGCGCGAAGTCCCTCATCCGGCGGAGGATCCGGTTGGCAATCCGCGGCGTTCCCCGCGAGCACCGGGCAAGCATCTGCGCGGCCCTCTCGTCGAGCTTCACGCCGAGAATTCCTGCAGATCGAAACACGATGGCCCGGATGTCCTCTGGCTCGTAGAAGTCCAGCCGCATCGGGATCCCGAACCGGGAATACAGCGGCCCGGAAACAAGTCCCGTCTTTGTCGTTGCCCCGACGAGGGTAAACGGCGGAAGCGGGATCTTGATCGTGCGCGCGCCCGGCCCCTGGCCGATGACCACGTCGATCTCGAAGTCCTCCATGGCAGAGTACAGCATTTCCTCCACAACCGGCTTCAGCCGGTGGATCTCGTCGATGAAAAAGATGTTGCGCTCCCCGATGCTCGTGAGGATGGCTGCAAGATCACCGGGCTTCTCCAGCGCCGGAGCGGACGTGGCACGGAACTGCACGCCCAGCTCGTTGGCAACGATGGCGGCGAGGGTGGTCTTGCCCAGGCCGGGGGGCCCGGAGAGGAAGACGTGATCGAGGTGCTCTCCCCGCTGCTTGGCAGCCTCGATGTAGACGGCGAGATTCTCTTTCTGCTTGACCTGGCCGATGAACTCCGAGAGGAGCCGGGGTCGAAGGGTAATTTCTTCACTGTCCTCGGCGTCGTTGAACGCGGGGTCGGGAACGCGCGAGGCTGATTCCTTCATGCACCCTCGTCTCCTGCAATAGACAGCGCGAGCTTGAAGAGCTCTCTCTCCAGCTCCTCGCCCGACAGTGTCCGTCCTTCGAGGGACTTCAGCGCCGATAGCACGGCGGATTTCGCAATTTTCCGGTCGAATCCCATGCCAACCAGCGCGGTGGAGATGTCGTCTTCGGCGGACCGTGAAGGAGCGTCGCTGACCGGGCGTGAGCTTTCCCTTCAGCGTGAGGATGATCTTCTGAGCAGTCTTCTTCCCGACGCCCGGCACCGCGGAGAGAGCGTCCAGGTCGTCCCGGTCCAGGGCCTGGGAGAACTGCTCGCGGTCCACGCCGGAAAGCATCTTCAGCGCTCCGCGGGGACCGACCCCTTCAACCTTCTGCAGGTCGAGGAAGAGCGCGCGCTCCGCCTGGTCGGAAAACCCGTACAGCCGCATTGCATCGTCCCGGTGGACAAGGTGCGTGTAGATCCGGGCAACCTTGCCCACGGGCGGAAGCTTTTCCAGGGCTTTCCGCGAAGCCGTGAGCTCCCACTCCACTCCTCCGGTCTGACAGGCACAGCCGCTCGTCGCCCTTGAACGTGATTTCCCCGGTCAGGCTATTGAACATGAACGGGTGACCTGTTGGCGTGGCAGATTGCGACGGCGAGCGCGTCCGCCGCGTGGTCAGGACCGGGGATCTCGTCCAGGCCGAGCACTACGCCCACCAGGCGCTGGACCTGGTCCTTCGCCGCCCTTCCTTTGCCGATGACCGCCTGCTTCACCTGCTGGGGAGAGTAGGTGCCGACGTCGATCCTGCTCTGCTCCAGGGCAAGGAGCACCACGCCGCGCGCCTGCGCGACCTGGATGGCGCTGGTGACGTTCTTGGAGAAGAACAGGTCCTCCACCCCGGCCTCCGTCGGGGAGTGATCGGCGAGGACCTTGCGGATTTCAGTGTGAATCTTCAGGAGCCGTCCGGCAAGAGGGGTTGCGGGATCCGTCGTCACGACGCCATGGCCCACGTGGATGAAACGAGAGCCATCGAACCTCACGACTCCCCACCCCGTGGAGGCGAGTCCAGGGTCGATCCCGATCACCGTCCTCATTCACATCTGCGACGCGCAGCGGCGCATCTTATTCTGTCATGACAAAGCCGGCCGGGATCTCCAGGTTCGTCGCAACGCTCTGCACGTCTTCGTGATCCTCCAGGTGCTCGACGAGCCGGAGGGCCTTCTCTGTCTTGTCGTTGTCCAGGGTGACGTTCTGGTCCGCCACCCGGGCGATCTCCGCCATGGAGTGCTCGAACCCCTTGGCTTCCATCGCCTTGATCACGTTCTCGAAGTCCTCGGGGCTCGTCGTCACCTCGATGCGAATCTCCGTCGCTGAACACGTCCTCCGCGCCGGCGTCGATGGCCACGGCCAGGATGTCGTCTTCCTTGTACTTCGAGGCGTCGTAGTTGATCAGTCCCTTCCGCTTGAACTGGTAGGCCACGCTGCCGGCGGCGCCGAGGTTCCCGCCGCCCTTGTTCAGGAGGTTGCGGATCTCGGCGGCCGCCCGGTTCTTGTTGTCGGTGAGGATGTCGATGAGGATCGCCACCCCTCCGGGACCGTAGGCCTCGTAGAGGATCTCCTCGTAGCTCACGCCTTCCAGCTCGCCCGTGCCCTTCTTGATGGCCCGGTCGATGTTGTCCTTGGGCATGTTGGCGGCCTTGGCCTTGAGGATGACGGTCCTCAGCCGCGGGTTCATGTCGGGGTCCCCGCCGCCCTGCCGCGCGGTGATGCTGAGCTCCTTGATCAGCTTGGTGAACGCCTGGCCGCGCTTTGCGTCCGCGATGCCCTTCTTGTGCTTGATTGTATGCCATTTGCTATGGCCTGACATGTTTCCCCTTCTCCTGCTGAAGTTTGGAAAATGCTATCACGAAGAGAAAAGGGAGTCAAGGTAGCCACCGTACTCGGTGGCATTCAGCATCGACGTACCCGGTCGCGCATCGTGCATAGGTGCAGCTTCGGCCATTGCAGGCGCAGGTCCATGGGAATGACTTCTCCCTCCAGTCCAGAACTTCGACGAGCAGCCGATCCAGCAGGAGCAAGCCAGGCCGCGCTCAGCCTCAGCGCGCCGTCAGGAGGCACGGCAAGGCCCCGTGATACCCAGCTCTCCCACAGTCCCGGGAAGACGTCAGTGAAGCTCGCGCCCAAACCGGGAGCGCAGCGTCGTCCTCGGGAATTCCGGCCGTCAGTCTCAGGCCCATCATGATGCACTCCAGCAGAAAGTCGGCGGGTCCGATCATCTCGGTCTCCATTCCCCAGAAGCGGCTCTCCCCCTGGAGGAAGCCGCAATGTCCCTCGGCGCCGTGAAGCGGACAACCGACTGCTCGTGCCAGCCACTCGGCCGAGGCGCCCGAGCCGCCCAGGCCGCGGGTAGCGTGGAGACTGCGCCCGGGCCCTGCCCCGACATACGGGTCGATCCGCCAGTAGCGCAGGTTGTGGCGGCACTCCTTTCCCGGACGGGCAGAAGTTGGAGACCTCGTACTGCCTGAAGCCGCGACGCACCAGCTCATCACGGCCGGCGAGCCAGAGCTCTTCGTCCATCTCTCCCCGATTCGAGACGGATGGTGCCCTCATCGACCATTGCTTCCAAGCGGCGTCCCGGGCTCCACCGTGAGCTGGTACAGTGAAACGTGATCCGGCCACCCATCGCCCAGCACAGAGAGGTCTTCCAGCACGTCGAGACACTGTCTGGCCGGGGATTCCGGTGATGAAGTCCAGGTTGAGCTCGCCCTTCCAGCGCCTCTTCAGCAGCTGGATCGCTGCCAGGGCCTGCTCGCGGGTGGCTTGTCGGCGAAGAGCCTGCAGGTGCCGCGTGTTCAGGCTCTGGATGCCGACGCTCAGCCGGGTGACGCCGGCCTGGGCGCAGGAGTCGAGAAAGCCTTCGTCCAGCGTCTCCGGGTTCGACTCGACCGTCCATTCCGAGCAGCGCAGGCCGCTGAACGCGCCAAGGAGCCGTTCGCGCAGTGCAGGCGGAAGGCAGCTCGGCGTCCCGCCGCCCACGAAGAGGGTCTCTACGCGGACGTCGCTTCCCGCGGACTCCATGAAATGACGGGCCTGACTGATGGTCTCTTCAACGACCTTCTGCATGACCGTCGGATGTCACGGTGCCGCGCGGAACGGAAAAGAAATCGCAATACAGGCACTTGTCCGTGCAGAAAGGGACGTGGACGTAGAGCGAAAGAACGGGATCAGGGCGTGCCAAAGGAGCGCGGCGGCCAATAGCGATAGACTCACCTTGCCGATGATGCGCTCCCGCGTGAGCGGCCCCCAGGAACGGCTGTCGCTGGACTCCGTGCGATTGTCGCCCAGGACGAAATACTGGTCGTCTCCGAGGCGTGATCTCCGCGGAGTTTCCGGAAAACGGGAAGGTAGTTGACCATCCACGGGCATCCTGCGCGGTCAGTGATCGCGTAGTGCACAGGGACAATCTGCTGCTCAGGGACGAAGCTCGATGCCCCCGCGCGGCTTTACGGACAGGGCGAAGCCCGCCAGCCGCACGGTGTCTCCCGGCATGCCGACCAGGCGCTTCACCATGTAGCCGTTCACCCGGCCCCCGTAGAGATCACGGTGGAGCGTGACCTTCTGCAGGGTCAGGAAGCTGGCAAGGGGCTCGAGAATCCTGGCCAGGAGCGAAGGCTCCCCGGCAAACGGCGGCTGGACGACCACGAGGTCACCGCGCGTCGGGACCTCGGTCCCGGGCAGCCGAGGTGGTGGTGAAAGGGACGCGGGCGCCGAAGGAGATGACGCTGACAATGACCCGGTCCGCCGGGCTGGAGCGCGGGCTCCATGGAGACCGACTCGATGCTGTACGACGAAGCGAGGAAACGGGAGACCACCAGGTAGAGGACAAGGGCGATGAGGAGGACTCTGCAGGAGCCGGCCCACCAGGGACCCCGCTCCCCTCCTGCCCGCGGCCGGCGAGTAGCGCTCCACCGAGCCGAACATCGCTGTTACCTGACCCCTCCGAACCTGTCTATGGGCCAGTAGCGGAACAGCCCCTTGCCGAGGACCTTTTCCAGCCTCACGGGGCCGAAGTACCGGGCGTCATGGGAGTTGTCGCGGTTGTCTCCCATGGGGAAGATCCGGCCCTCGGGCACGTAGTAGCCTTCCTTCAGCATGCGCCATTCCGAGGCGGCCGCGAAGTTGTCCGGCTCGATTGCCCACCGTGTGGCGTCCCGCCACATCTCGACGTAGATGTCGTCCGCGAGCTGCATCATGGGCCCCACGCCGGTGACCTTCCCGCCCGAGTCCGACGTGGTGCGGTAGTACTTCTTCAGCCCTGCCTCCTGATCGGCGGTGGCGGTGAACTTCTCCCCGATCAGCCCCGCGCCGATTCCCGCCGCCTTGAACACGGCATACTCTTCGGGGGCAAGGATCCGCACGTTCTGGTAGTGGAAGCCAAGGGCCTTCTTCATGTCCTGCTCGGTCATCCATGTGTCTGAGCCGGGCGTGAGGTACTCCACGTTTCCCTCGTTCATCCTGATGCGGTCCCCGGGCATTCCGATGGCCCGCTTGATGAGGAAATGATGCTTCGGTTGGCCGTTCTCGTCCTTGTCGATGTCAACGAGGGAGAGGGTCACCATGTAGATGATCCGCTGCAGGACGTCGACCACGGGTCCGCTGGAAATGTACTCGGGGCTTTCGAAGATGATCACGTCCCCGCGCTGCGGCAGCCAGGGGCCGGGGATCTTCAGCATGCCCGGGAATCAGCTCGGGTCCGTAGCACGATCTTGTTGACGAAGATACGGTCGCTCACCAGGAGGCTTGGCTCCATTGAAGGGGACGGGATCTGGTAGGCCTGCAGGAGATACTGGTTGATCAGGAGGACGATGACGACGGCGGAGAAGATCGCGTCCATCCAGTCCACCACGGGGATTGCGCCTCTTCTGCTTCGCCTTTTGCGCGAGCTTTCCGCTTCTTCCGCCAGGACAGGTATCGCTCCGTCAACCGGACGATGGTCTTCTCCCAGTTTTGCCACGACATTGCAGCGCTTTCCGTCATTCCACTCTCCGGCGGCACAATAGCATGCAGCCTGAATCGTTGACAAGCCAGAGGGCCGTCCCTATACTCGCGGCATGCCGAAGCAGGACAGGCCCGCGCCCCCGATCAGCCGCTGAAGAGACCATCGTACGGCTGAAACCCATCCTCGGGGTCCGCCCGGGGCTGTACCTCTCCGTGCTCTACGGCATCGTGCTGCTGCTCCTGGTGTACTTCCTCCTCTTCTTCCCGGGAATCAGCCACCGCGGCGCTTACCTTTCACTGCGGACATTTCCCGAACATGCCACCGTGAAAGTTGACGGCATGTACGCGGGAGCACGCCTTGCACGATCTTCCTTCAGCACGGCCAGCGCTCAGTCGAGATTTCACGCCCGTACTACGCCTCAACGACGATCTCGCGGAACGTCCGGGGTCGTGTCTTTGCAACCCTGATCGTCCCGGACGCCTCACGCGCAGCATGCCGATGCTTCAGGCTCTCGGACACCGACGGGCTGGTCGCATGGGGCGCTCACCGACTTCCAGAAGAATCCCCAGATTCCGCAGATCCTTTCAGACGCGGCATGGGCCGCTGCGGACTCCGCCGCAGCAGGAGAAATTGTATGCCATGCTCGCCGGCAGCCTTCTCACCATCACGGATGAAGTCACAGCTCCGCGAGCTCCTGCTGGCCGCGGCTCGTGTCTCCTCGCGCGGTGGGTTCCTGACGCCGGCATCCATGGTGACCTGGTCGCAGCGGTCGGTCGCCGTGTCCCAGAAGTCCGACAACTTCCCCGCGTGGGCTCTGCTTGCCATTTCACCGGGCAACCAGAAAAGGCTCGCTCCCAGCCCCTGGATCCAGCAGTACCTCGCGGGCTACCGCAGACGCCATCTCGAAGTACTACCAGCCGGGATCAGCCGTGAGCGCCAGTGGAGGGGGCGGCACAGCCGTTGCCGGCATTGCGTTCCGACTCATTCCACCAGGTGACCTGGTGATGGGCAAGGACGACAACCTCGACTCGCTTGGCAAGAACAATCGACAGGCTGCTGGCTCACCCGGTTCGGATCCAGTCATTCTACCTGGGCACAACTGAGGTGACCAACGGGGAGTTCCAGGCTTTCGTGGCCGAGAACCCTGATTGGTCTCCGTCCAACAAGCCGGCCCTGATCCAGAAAGGCCTCGCAACGGACGCGTACCTCTCCGACTGGAAGGCCGCGTCCCCCGCCGCGGCGCGGCCAGCCTGCCCGGTGACCTCCGTTTCCTGGCACGCGGCGGCGGCATTTTGCCAGTGGCTGACCCGCAGGGTCCAGTCCGCCCTTCCCGGGATACGAGGCGCGGCTCCCCTCCGAGGCGGAGTACGAATGGGCCGCGCGGGGCGGAATCCGCGGCATGCCCTACCCCCTTGGCGGCAAGCCCGGCGGCGCGGTCTTCTTCAAGACCGGGGCCACCGGCCCTTCACCTGCCGGCGCCTCCGAGCCGAACGGGTACGGGCTGCGGGACATGCTGGGCAACGTGTGGGAATGGTGCGCAGATCCCTTCGCGGCCAACGCGGGCCTGCTGTCATCTCCCGGGACCGGATTCCATGCCGGAGTGCTCCTGACCGCGCTGTTCGCGGCGGCTCCTGGGCGGACCAACCGGGAACGGACAAGGTGTATACGCGCGGCGCCCAGCCGGCGGACTGGTGCACTCCTTACCTCGGCTTCAGGGTGGCGCTGGCCCGGCACGTAGTCAACGGCGTCGGTCAAATGGCGAAATCCGCGGGAGGGATCAAGGTTCTCGGGGTCAACAGGAAGGCCCGGTTCAACTATACAATCGAGGAAACATTCGAGTGCGGTCTCTCGCTGGTCGGGCACCGAGGTGAAGTCCATCAAGGATGGCCGGATCTCCTTTGCAGACTCTTACGCGCTGGTGCAGAACGACGAGCTGTGGCTGATCGATTTTCACGTCACGCCATACGCGTTCGGCAACCGGGTCAATCACGACCCGCTGCGCAGGCGCAAGCTCCTTGTCCACCGCAAGGAAATCAAGCGCCTGAAACGCCTGACCGATGAGAAGGGCTTGACCCTGGTTCCGCTGAAGTTCTATCTTAAAAGAGGCTACGTGAAGTGCGAGCTGGGCATCGCAAAGGGAAAGAAGCTCTTTGACAAGCGTGATGACATTCGAAAGAGAGACCAGAAGCGGGAATTGGAGCGCGAGTTCAGGGTGAAATGAGCAGCCCTGACCTCCAACACGCCGTCTCGCTATTCGCTGCGCGAATTGCTGCCGGGCTCACGTTTCGCGCGCCGCGTGAAACGCCCGGGCATCAGCACTTGCTTCGCAAGTGATTGCCGCTTCAGGGGGTGCAACGGTCTCGACTGGGGTCGGTTCGGCCCTGGGCTGCAGGTGGAGCGCCAGTCTCCTAAAAATGGCAAAAACACAACTGCCAACAACGCAGATTTCGCACTCGCTGCTTAACGCAACGACGGGTCCCTGGAGCGTGGTACCGAACATCCAGGGGGGCCTGTAACAAACCGGGACTCACCTGACCGCGCGCCTGTGAGCGGTCAGGGACACTAAAGCAGGCTCTGGCGGGAAACGGGATGCCGCCTCCCACATTTCCCGCCGAGGTTCCAACGGGCGGATAAACCTGTAGAGGTTCTTGGTTAACGCTCCAGGACGCGGGTTCAACTCCCGCCACCTCCATTGTCTCTCTATATGTTGCGCTTCAAGGAGTCAGTCAAAATGATCAGCTGCCACTATGAGCAACGCAGGAGCCGGTCCACTGCGCGCACAACCGGGCAGACGACGCGAAGGCCGATGGGTTGGCGAGTTGACAGCTCACCAAGCACAGAGCACTCTTTCCAAATTGAGAGGAGAACGTATGGCAGAGGTAGACCCGATCCAGGCCCTTAGGGATCTGACGCACAAGAGGTTCGTAGAGCTTGCCACTGAAATGCAGCCCAAGAGCAGGAGAGCTTTGAAGGAACTTTTTGATGGTGTAATCTCGCAGCTCGCAGCGCTTCGGGATGCTGCGGAAGACCGAAAACACAAGTAGGGCAAGGCTAGACTTCAGGGAGGGGCTCTTTACGACGTTTTTCTGCCCCTTCCCGATGCCTGACTGAACAATTGCTTGAAGAACCCGCTCGAACCTGCCTCGGCCCGCATTGAATCCAGGTACGTGCCGATGTCATGGTTTTTTTCCGCATCTTCCTTTTGAGCCGTGAACTCCACGGGCTCATCCACGTGGGTAAAGAATCCCCCGATGAAGCTGAGGAATGGCACTGGAAAAGGAAGTGACACAACAAGGTCGCTGGTATTGGCGACCCGGAAAGAACGCCCTCTGCAGAGCTGGTTGTATTGGTCGGCAAATTGCCTGTCCCCCACTCGGGGGGATGCAAACGTGTACACCACCGGTGACTTGAAGGAGGTCGCCGAACAGATGTCCGGAACCGCAAGAGTGGCAAGGGCCGCACCAAGACTGTGTCCCGTGACATACAACCTTTTTCCCGATCCAATCTCTTTCAGGCAGTGCCGGATGGACGACCGGAACTTGTCATAGATCTGCACAAATCCGTCATGAACCTTCCCGCATCTCGCGTACGGGTAGGTTGACATGGTGATGTTGAAGTCACGGACGAACTCGTGAACCGTCATGGTCCCTCGAAATACGAGATAGATGTCCGTCCTGCTCATGGCGATGAACCCGATGGGCAGCCCTCGCAGGTCCTGGAGCCGGGTCCGTGCCATACGTCGCAGCTTTGAATCGAGCTGGCCCGCAAGTCCTTTTTTGGACCGGGTTGCAGCCTCGCGATACTGCAGCTCGGCTATCAGTGAGTATTTTTCCGGCAGAGCCCATGTCTTGTTTTGCTGGAACGCCGCAAGCTGGCGGTAGGCATCCGCCACAAGTTCCGCAAGCTCAATTGCTTTGTCTCGGTCAAATCCGCTCGGATAATACATTCAGGAATCCTCCGGACTTCGCAGCGTGCCAGGGCCGGCCGGTTTCATAATTGCAACGAGAAAGGAATTTGGTCGATCAGGCCTTCCTGGCCATGGCCTTCTTCCTCTTCGGCTTGGTCAGGGCCTGGACCTTTGCCGCCCTCATCTTCATGAGCTCCGTGAGGAATCTTGAGACCGATGCACATTCTGAGTGGCTTTCGATCTCGAAACGCAGGGCATACCCCTCAGGATATTTCGTTCCGGACTCCAGCTGAGGATGCAGCTCCTCAAACGACGCATCGCCCAGGAAACCCGTCCTCTCGATATCCCGGACGGTCAGGCTGATCTCAATGCCTTCGTCAAAAGCGATGAGGTAGTACAGGGCCTTGCGCATATCGTCAACTTTGAGAATCCAGCCGTTCCCCCGGCTGTACTGCCATTGCTTTCGGAAATCCCCCGAGGTCTGGAGAATAGCCGTGTAGAAATCCATTGCTTTTCCCAACTGTTTTCGCAGCAGGGTCTCCGTCGGGGTTGTATCCGAATCAATGAACAATCTTCTCTTCATTCAGGCCTCTTCCATAACTCAGGAACATCTCGATCAGGGACATCACGCAGTTTTCCTCGGAAATTTCACGGATTGCGTCTGCTATGAGAAAATACTCCCCTGAGGCGATTTAGTCGAGTGCCTTTCCATCGGACGCTGGCGTCCTCCCCTGTGGCGCGGATAGCTGCTCCCCAACCCCAGGAACAGTGACATGAGCTTCACCTCCAGGGAACCGGCGTCCATCCTGACATGCCACCCACAGGCAGGATGGTGTTCAGGCAATTATGCTCGAACTCAGATATTTTCAAAATTGGAAGATCCTTGTCAGAAACGACTCTCATCTTCCATTTGCTGCGCTCCCCTGATTTTCTCAAGTCCATCGACGCCCGACAAGTTGGCCAGCCTTCGCCTGTCCTGGTTTTCATCAAACCGCTCCTTTCGAACAGGCGGCGTCAATGGGGAACCCGGTCAGATTTCCTCGGCGAACCATGGAGTAAATCGTGGACCGTCTCAACTCGGCAGTTTGACAAGTCCGAGTAAAAAATCCCATTCCCGGTCCCAGCTCGAATAGGGTCATCGCTCCATGGACGAGCGAGTCAGAATAACAAAGGGATTTGTCAAGAGCCGCCTGAGCGGACTCGCCAGCAAGCAACCGATCCACCAGGGACACACACTGTGCGCTATGTCAATCTCCCTTCTTCAATCATCTTTTTTTCGGGAACACCGTTTTGGCGAAAGAACTCACAGATCCTTCTTCGCCTTCCCCGTTCTGCTGCTCCGTCCGAGCGTGCCCCCCTTACCAGTCCGCCCGAGCTGCTTGGGACGTTTGTGAAACGGCTGGTACACGCCGATCTTCCCTCCTGAGGGCAGCGTAATGCTGGTGAGGAGGCCCCACACCTGGCGTTGAACTCTGCTGCACCTTACGCCCTCCCGTTTCATCTCGGAGATGAACTCCAAAACGTCTTCGCACAGCAAGTACAGTTCCTGGCGGTTGTTCCTTGTTGACGGGTGGAAAGCGAATTCTGAAGGAGGCAGGCTGAAAATCAACCAGCCTCCGCCGGCATCCACGGAAGCAAGGTGCAGCTTCCTGGACATGAACTCCCGGTCCGCTGCGGCGTTCCTGCTGGATATGACTGCATGCGCGCCTATGATCAATTCCTTGCCTCCTTTCACACACGTGCCTTGCAGAGCCAAACAGCTGCCGGGGCCGGCAGGTCAGTCCTGGCTTTGTAGTACGTCTTCTTCGACTCGTTCACGCCAAGGAACCTGATTTCCGAGAAGGCGCTCTCCTGCAGATCCTGCTCCAATCCCGCTGCCGAGAATCGAGCCAGCCATGGTTCACCCAATGCCGCAGCTCTCCGAGCCATAGAGGGGGATTGGAGTGTCCCCGGTTTGCCCGTGTTCAATTTCCGGAGCAAATGCCAGTACCATTCCACTCCCTTTGGCATTGAGGCAACGGCCATGAAGATAGTCACAATCGTCGCCTTCCGCAGTCAGGCAAGCACACCCAGGCAGCTGAGCCAGATCGGCTGATCCCGCCTGATGAAAGGCTTTCCAGCGGGCCATCCCGCTCGAGGTCGAGAGGGAGGTACCCGATGTTCCCCGCATCGCGCACTTCTTTGACCATCAGGAAAGCCCGTTTGCCGCCTGTGTTGCCGGGTGATCAATTTCCCGAATTGCGATTTCTTCCGCCCATCTTGGTTGCCGGTAGGCAAACCTGTCATGCCCAGCCAGGAGACTGATGTATTGCCTGACTCCACTCTGAACTGCGTCCCGAAGCGCATCTTCTGCGTATCGGCTTCGCAGCACCACGTGAACGAAGACCCCGTGCTGCCGGGCTGCCAAGGAGCTCGGGCTTCTCCCGGATCCTGAGTAGCGTCTGCCCCTCAAGCAGGACCGGTGAATCAAGCACCTTGCCGCTCCCCTTGCATTACGAACTGCTGATCAGGTTTGCGCGGCATGGAGCGTCGTCTCGTCACGTTGTCCGGAGTTCATGTCGGAACTGCCCCGTATCGGAGGATGATGCAGCCGGATCCCAACGGAGTGGCCTCGAGAAGCTTCATGTGCTTCCGCCCGGCGCCAGGCTTGAACAATGGACTGCCTCCCCCGAGGACAACCGGTACTATCCCGAGACGATACTCATCAATCAGTCCGCTCTGCATGAGTGTCGACGAAAGATTGGCGCTTCCGAATATCAGCATGTCCTTGCCCTGCTTCTGCTTCATTTCTCTTACCGCACTATCTGCTTGTGAACGTATCAGCGTCGTGTTCCCCCAATCCGCCTTTTCGAGGGTCCTCGAAAATACGACTTTCGCGATGCCGTTCATGATTTCTGCAACATCGCCTGTTGCGGATGGCCAGTACTGTGTCATTCCCTGGTACGTCAGGCGGCCAAAGAGCAGAGTGTCAGCGGCTTGCAATTGGCGGATGGAAAGCTGCTCGAGCTCCTCGCCCCATGAGTATTCGTGCCAGTCGATTTCCCAGCTCTTTGGCCCTTCAAAGAAGCCGTCCAGCGAAACAAGGTTCCACATGAAGAGTTTCCGCAACCGAACCTCCTCCCAATGAGTCCCGGTTTGAATCCCTCAGCGCTTTCTCGCGGGTTTCCTGCTGTTTTGCGCAATTCTGAACTTCACGATTTTTCCGATCAACTCGAGTGGCAGCGGTTCTTCGAGCGGGAATTGAATTGATCCTTTCCCCTGCTTGTATTTCGACAACTCGTGTTTGAACTCGGCGCTCCCGCTCGGCGTTGGATAGAGTCCGATATGCTTTGCATGAGCTGCAAAATAGACAAGGTTCCCGTTCAAGGAGAACGCGGGCATCTGATAGCTGATCTGTTCCTTGGCGTCCGGCGCTATTCTCCTGACGAGTTTCCTGATCTGGGTCAACCTTTGTTGAACAGGCTCAGGAAAGGAGCCGATGTACTCGTCGATTGATGCATATCCAGGTTTCTTCACCACGGGGTCCTCCGCGTCGCACTCAAAATAGCTGAAGCGGCGGCTTGTCGTCAACGTTCGACTGTTGTTGCGAAAGTCTCCTGTTGCCTTCTGAGCCGAACTGGACAATGATTTACGTCACGCTCGGAGGCGCCCGGCTCATGGAAGACATCCTTTGCCCGATCCTGTTGCCCACGATCGAGCATCAGATCGACCGCATTGACCATTTGGTTGAGCTTATCCCGGAAACCAGGCTCAGTTGGGCCCCACCCATACCCAACGCGTTTTCTGTTTCCGTTCTCCTCGGGCACTTGATGGAAAGCCTGTCTGGCTTCTGTGCTGTGCTGCACGCTGCATACCCTGACCGGCTTCAACATTTCATCTCTCTGAAGGCCCTGAGCGTCACCCCTAGCATCGGCACAAGCGAAGCACGGTCTCGAATTGTCCTTTGTCACACCCATATTCGTGAGGGATTTACCCAGCTTCAAGACCGTGACCTTGCGCGAGTGTTTCCCACCGTATTCGTTCCCGAAGGAGAACCTCTGTTGTCGCTCTTGATGATCAACTATGAGCACCTTGCAAGTCACAAGTACCA
>CAWJRT010000014.1:0-491215 GCA_963845325.1 uncultured Spirochaetota bacterium | reverse complement strand
AATCGCGCGCTCCAACGGGAAACGGCATCGGCTGGCCGACTGCTCTTCCTTTATCGCCTCTTTGATTCCCAATTGCTGCCACAACCGCTCGAAGACCAGGGCAGGGCCGACGGACAGGGTGCGGCGGGCTTGGATAGCTCCCTCGCGATGGGCATCGATGATGGTGCGTGTAGAGGCGAACTTCGCCAGTGAACGGGTGAGGTCATCGATCTTGCCCGATTCGGTGAGTGCAGCGAACTGACCCAGTGTGGTGAGCACGCGCTGCTTGACCTTGTTGCCCTCACGCCGATTCTCCACGATTTGGAGGTACTTATATCCGTGAGAGTTCTTGATGCGGACGAACACGGCGTGCATCCCTCCCCACCACAGATACTACCACTCAATAGCTGCTGGATGCAAGATATTTCCGTCAATATCCTTACTTTGTTGGCACTACAGAATCCGCTCGCGTCGGCGAGAAACCCTCAAATTTCCTGCAAATCCGGGGGGTAGGCACTTCAGAACGGCCTCAAACCGTAGAAGATGGGGTAGACTGGCGTTCGCGTCAGGATGGGACGAGTCGTAGGTGGTGGTGAATGACGCGATGGGGAGAAGTGTAAAGCCTCACTACACGGTACTGCAAGCCGCGGGTGTCGCGGTGCCGCAGACGGTTCGCGAATGATGGCAACTATGCCCGGGGGAGTGGCGTTGTAGTGCCAAAGGCCCATTGCCGTCTTCCAATTCATTACAGGGCAAGAACATCATATTTCACTCCGGCCCTATCGGCCGGACGAAAAAACCCTTTCGAACAGCCACCCTGCGGCTTCTGACATGGTTGTTTTCATGCCCTCACTCGACGCCCACCAGCGATCGGAGTCGTAGTCCCTCGACTTGACAGCGATTACTCCAACAACAGCCTCCTTTCCGAATACTTTTCTATACACCAGGCGCGTACGTCGCGCATGCGGCCCTTCCGAGACCACATTGATTCCCACGACGGAAATGTGTGATTGTCGCAGTTCCTTTTGGACTGCCCTCGCGCTTTCCCATGTCCGGTTTTTGTAGGTCTTCGCCGCTGGTGCTTCGATCAATTTCTCTTTCGGGACCTGGAGCTTCAACAGTGTTGCACTGGCGATTCCTGCGAAAGTGTCATATCCAGACACAAGATGCCCTTCCGGCATGGGTCCACCCGCGGCGACGAGATAGTCATATCCCTTCTGCTGGAATTCTTTTACGGCCTCTTCCAGCGCATAGTCCGGCAGCCATCCCTCCACGACGAGCACATTCGCCTTGACGGGACGATTTACCGAGAGGAAAGTATGAGCATATGCAAGGAAACTTGCCGCCAGGCCGAGAAGAACAGCCAGCAGCAATGCCCACCCGGACAAAGTGGGAACCCAGAGCTCTTTCCGTTTCAGCAGCGGCCGCACTATCCTGCGATAGTAGAGTTCTGATCTCGCGGGGTCAATAACCTTGGAGCAGGTGACAATCACGATGCGAGAGTCGTCCCGACACCGCTCTCAGCTGAGAACAGGAGTGGTGGATATCTGGAAGGTCCCGCTTTCTCTGACAGTCGAAGCAGTGAATGACCTGGAGAAATTGCTGCGCATCGAAGAACTGAAAAGGGGCAATCTGTTTCGATTCGCCAGGGACCGGAGGCGGCACATCATCACCAGAGGAGCCGTGCGTACGATTCTTGCAGGATATCTGGAAGTGCCTCCCCGGGATTTGCTCTTTCATCAGGGAAAATTGGGCAAGCCTTATATTGTCTATCCAATGCAGGGACGCAATGTGCACTTCAATCTTTCCCACTGTGAAGACATGACGGTCATTGCTGTTGCCCGGGGGCGCAGATTGGGGATTGACGTGGAGAAAGAAAGAGAGTTGCCTGAATTGGAAACCATTCTCGGACGTTATTTTTCGAAGGAAGAGCAGAAATTCGTGGAATCTGCAGGACAAGAAGATCGGATAATGGCTTTCCTCAAGGTATGGACCCGCCGTGAAGCAATGGCAAAGGCTTTTGGGCTGGATCTTTCTGCGGCCTTGTCTGCTGAACCAGGCACAACAACCCGGGACAAAGGTTGGCAGCTGGTGGACCTGCAGCTTGATCCGGTACATGCCGGGGCAATCTGTATTGAAGGCCCGCGATGTTCAATAAAGTATCATCATTTTGAGGAGTGTTCCGATGAAACTCACTGAATTTCAAGTTGCCAACTATAAGTGCATCCGGGATCCCTGTAATGTAGTGGTCTCCGACATCACGTGCCTTGTGGGCATGAATGAGGCCGGAAAGACTGCGATTCTCGAGGCTCTCTACAGGTTGAATCCGATCATCCCCGAAAAGGGCGCGTTCAATGTGGATGACGACTATCCGAGAATCGATGTGGAGGACTACAGGGTCGATGTGAAAAGCGGCCGCATACAGCCGGCCGCTGTTACGCGTGCGACATTTTCGATGAGCCAGGAAGACTGCAAGGAGCTTGAAAAAGACTATCCGGATGCCCTTGCTCGCCCCGAGATCGTTCTCTCCAGGGGCTATGATAACAGACTTCAGATGGAAATCCCGGTGAATGAAGAGCCTGTGGTTCAGGCGTTGCTCAAGAATGCGGGTCTGTCGCATCAGAAGCTGAAGGTTCGCGGAAAGGATGCGACGCTCTCCGATCTGGCAAGTTCGCTTGAAGGCAACGATGCGGAGGGTGCCTCGCGCCAACTGTCAGCGCTCATCGGTCAAATGAAGGAGAAAGGGACGGCGAGATACCTTGTTGAAAAGTATCTCTTGGACAAGATTCCAAAATTCATGTATTTCGACGAATTCTACCAGATGGCGGGGCATGTGAACATTGAGGGGATGATGCAGCGCCAACGGGACAACCGTCTGCTGGAATCCGACTATCCCCTCCTGGGGCTGATGGATCTTGCCCGGCTGGACCTGGAAGGGATCGTGGCTCCCCATAGAGCGCTGGAGCGAGACAACAGGCTGGAGGGCGCTTCGAATCACCTGTCAGACACAATCATGCAGTACTGGTCTCAGAATGGATTCCTCGAGATGAGATTCGATATCCGCCAGGGGTTGCCGAATGATCCTGAGGGGATGAAGACCGGGACGAACCTGTGGTGTCACGTCTATAACTCCAGACAGAAGGTGCGAACGCTCCTGGGCAACAGGTCGCGGGGGTTTATCTGGTTTTTCTCCTTTCTGGCATGGTTTTCCCAGCAGAAGCGAAAGGGCGTGCCGCTGATACTTCTCCTGGATGAACCCGCTCTTTTCCTGCACGGCACTGCGCAGAAGGACCTGCTTCGCTATCTTGAGGATGAATCCAGGACTGGCCACCAGGTGATCTACACCACTCAATCGCCGTACATGATCGATGCCCGCCGATTCGACAGAGTACGCATTGTGGAGGACAAGGGCGCACAGGGGAAAGAACGGGCTCGGCCGCCAGACCAGGCACCCGCGTATCCGCGGACGTGCAGGACGCTTCCGCGGGAAGCATCCTGCCGCTCCATGGCGCGCTTGCCAATGAGCTCTACACAGACCTTCTTTCACAGAACAATATCCTGCTCGTGGGCGATAGTGCCGATCTTCTCTTCTGTGAAACGATATCATCCCTCCTGGCAGCGGGAGGCGCGGAGGGGCTGAACCCCCGATGGAAAATCATGCCGATTGGAGGCGCTGCCAAGCTTGCGGCGTTTCTTTCACTGGCTGGACGGCAGAGAAGCGGCCTGGCTTCCAGCCCAATGATCATTCGCCGGAGCGAGCTGGGTGCGCTGGATGATCTGATCAGGAAAGATCTGCTGCAGAAAGAGCACATATTCTTTTATGGCGCCTTTACGGGGACCGATGACGCGGATGTTGAAGATATGTTCGATCAGGATTTCTACCTGGGCCTGGTCAACAGCGAGTACCAGGACAGCCTCAGCAGACCCATCAAAAAGAGCCATCTGCCCTCGGAAGGGGGACGGATAACGGACATGATCGCTTCGTACATCGAGTCCACTGTCCCCGCGCGCAAGCGTTCGGTTTGATCGCTACAGGCCGGCCAGGTATTTCACGGAGAACAGTGCTTCCCTGCAGAAGGGGATATCCGACGAAACATGGCTGCGATTCCAGGAAATGTTCAAGACAATAAACTCCATTGGCTGACGCACTCAATCAGGAGACGATATGAGGATGTTGAATGGCCTGAGAGAAAGCGGCCGGCTCAATTATACGGTATTCCTGTTCGCGATCTCCCTGTACTGCATCATGCTGTCTGCGTTCAGGTTCTTTTACACGGGCACCCACAGATACTTTTTTCTCAATTGGAATCTTTTTCTGGCTTTTCTGCCCTGGCTGCTGACAAGCCTGGCGGTGCTCAGGAATGTGACGAGCAGGGTCGCCATTCTGGTCATCATGGCGATATGGCTCCTGTTCTTTCCCAATTGCCTCTACATCCTGACCGATCTCATTCACCTGCGCCAGATCGAGGAAGCCCCCCTGTGGCTTGACCTCGTCCTTTTGCTCTCGTTTGCCTGGGCGGGTCTCTGCTATGGCTTCATCAGCCTCATGGACATCGAGTACTTCCTGGGGGAAAGATTCGGTGCGCGCAGGAGGACGGTGATCCTGCTTTCCATATGCATGATCTATACGGCTGCCGTCGGCGTCTACATCGGCAGGTTCTGGAGGTGGAACAGCTGGGACGTCCTGGGGAATCCCGCGGAGCTGATGCATGACACATTTGACCGTTTCACGGACAGGGGAAACAGCTACCGCATATTCGGGTTTACAGTTCTCATGGGAACGCTGTTGAACTTCATGTATTTTCCCATCAGGTACATGAGACGGAAATCCGCGGCCTGATTCATGCGGCCCAACAAGGATACGGCACGTGCTTTTTAATTCGATTGAGTTTCTTCTCTTCTTTCCTGTTGTCACCGGCATCTACTTCGCCATTCCTCAATCCTATCGCTGGCTGCTCCTCCTCCTTGCCAGCTGCGTTTTTTACATCGCGTTCATACCGATCTACATCCTGATACTTCTGGTAACCATTACGATAGACTACACGGCTGCCCTCATGATTGAAAGCGCGGCAGGAGCGCGCAGGAATCAGTGGCTGGTGGCAAGCATCATCTCGACGTGCCTTGTCCTCTTTATTTTCAAATACTTCGATTTCTTCAATGGCAGCATTGCATCCGTGGCCGGCTACCTGCATTTTCGATATCCGGTAAGCATGATGCGGCTCATTCTTCCAATCGGGCTCTCTTTTCATACTTTTCAGAGCCTGAGCTATGTGATCGAGGTGTACAAAGGCCGTCAAAAGCCCGAAAGGCATTTCGGGATCTATGCCTTGTATGTCATGTTCTATCCCCAGCTGGTGGCGGGCCCGATTGAAAGACCGCAGCGTCTTCTTCACCAGTTCCGTGAGATCCACACTTTTGATTACGACAACGCCGTGCAAGGCCTGAAGAGAATGGCGTGGGGGATGTTCAAGAAGGTTGTTGTTGCTGACCGGCTTTCGGTAGCCGTCAATCAAGTCTATTCGCAACCCCACGGCCTTTCTCCTGTGTATCACTGACCATCGCCACTGTGTTTTTTGCTTTCCAGATCTACTGCGACTTTTCTGGCTATTCAGATATTGCGGTGGGTGCGGCGCGGGTGATGGGTTTCCGATTGATGGAAAACTTCAACGCACCCTACATGTCCACCTCCATCTCGGATTTCTGGAAGAGATGGCATATTTCCCTTTCGAGCTGGTTCAGGGATTATTTGTACATCTCCCTTGGGGGGAACAGGGTAAGCAAGCCCCGCTGGCTCTTGAATCTTTTCCTGACCTTCCTGATCAGCGGGCTCTGGCATGGGGCAAACTGGACGTTCATCGCCTGGGGAGCAATCAACGGAACCTATCTGCATTGCCTCGATCTGGACGGAAAGCTTGAGAACCCAGGTTGCTGTAAGGCTGGGGCTGACGGCCCATCCAAGGGTGGCCAGGGCGTGGAAGATCTGCGCAACTTTCGCCCTTGCCTGCGTTGGGTGGATATTTTTCAGAGCCAGGAACATGTCTGAGGCGTGGTACATTCTCACGCATCTTTTTACCGGATGGTCATCTCGTACTCACGCAGCGCGTCGGCCGTGGGGGCATATTGACCTCGCTGGGGTTGAACAAGTCTGATCTCGTGCTCGATTTTCTTTTGGTCTTCTTGATCCAGATTCTGCAATTCTTTGAAGTCAGGAAAGGCCTCCCGGAAACAATTGAATGGAACACCGAGGCTGATGCGGTGGGGAATCTATTACGCTCTCCTTTTTGGGATGGTATTCATGGGAGTCTTCGGTAAGAATCAGTTCATCTATTTTCAGTTCTAGCAGACACAAAATGAGTTAGGATTTCGTCGTTGACGATCATGCTCAGTTTTCTTGGCACCATTAGAGTTAAGATGATCGGGATCTATGAAATCCTCAGGTTCAAACCGGGGATCATTCATGAAGTTGTGATAAGCGATCCCATCACCGGGTGCACAGGTCGTTGACCACGCCCTGCACTTCCTGCCAGACACGCGGGTCGAGGAAGTGCTGGTAATTTTGAAACACAGGCGTTGTGAGAAGGACCGGAGTTATACCCCTGTCCTTGCATAACCTGATGGCGTGCTTCCAGGGCTCTGGCGATTGGTAGGGCACATTTCTTTCAAAATAAACGTTGCCATGAATGACTACCTCTTTTCTTGCAGATTCCTCGCTAACGATTTGATCTATTTTCGCAAGGTCTGGCGGCGTTGCCTGCAAAGCTGCCTGTTCTGCTGATGTTGGCCGTCAGACTCACCTTGAAACCTGTCTTGAGGTACGGAAAAGCTTTCCTTACGTCCATACAAGCGCAAATAGGAGATAATTTCTCGCGTCGAACAACAAGGAAAGTCTTCTCAACTGGAATCCCGTAGGTCCTGAGCGTAGAAAGAATCCCTCCAGTATTCGCCCGAATCTGCGAGGCGGAACCCAAGGCTGAAATCGGAGATTGCCATGATAACGACTTTCAAATCTGGACACTTGGGCGCATATCGTTCCAGGAGAGCATAGTCATAGCGCAGAGGCTGCGACACGTTGGCGAGGTTGAATCCTTTCAAGGAGAAGTAATCGGGATTGATGCCGTAGTAGGCGTGCGATGATCCCAGGACAAGCACCTGGATTGAGTGAGCTTGATCGTGCAACAGGCGTTTCTTGAACGTGTATGAATTGTCGACCCGGCTCAGGCCGATTTCAAAAAGCAGCAGACAGAGAACCAGGGGGCCAATGACCAGCAGGATCTTGAGCCAAAGCTTCCTCATCCGCTGGAGTGTACGCATTTTGCATTTCTCAAACAAGTGACAGGACCCGGGGAGTGAAGGGCACGTGCGGATCATCGTGATTCGCACGTGCGGTTTCAGGGGCGCCGATCAGGGCGCGGAGGCAGTCAGCCTGGTAAACCCGAAGTCACCATATGTCGGACCGCAGCCATAGTCGAATCCTATACCCGGGTTTCCTGTAGAGAACGTGCTGTCAATTCCTGTACCCATCAACACATTGTTGATGTAGACATTTATCGTATTCCCAACGATTGAGGCTTTCACAATGTCTCCGGATGCAACGCCATACTCGAGCGCCGGAATATGAATTGACATATGTAAAATTGCCTGATGGTCCATTCCATCTGACTATCTGCATGTAGGCATTCGAATCCTTCAAGCATCGGAAATTGATCTCATACCCCGTACAGCTGTGCGCAGAAATCTGGCTGCGCAGCCTTATCTCAACCTCCTGATAGTAGTTGTCATTCTGATTGACGGAATACACCGTCGCTTCCACTGTCTGGTCTGCACCCCACGCGCCTGTCAAAATGGCCGTGGGATCGCTGTATGCGGCCGGACTGTTTGTTCCGGTGGCAAGCCCTGCTGTTGTCACGACATTGTGCCAATCCAGGCCGACAGCCTGTCCATTGACCCAATTGCCATTTTCAGAGAGAGGGTTTTCTGTCAGCGGGAAACTCGTTGTATAGGTCTGACCCGTCGAAACCTTGAATGCGCAGGTTGCCGAGCCTCCGCGGGCGCCGTTGGACGTGAAAGCGGCCACGTCCAGGCGGTAGGCACCAGGGTTCAGTGGAGCTGCGGTTGTGTTGAAGGTGAATGTGGGGCCCGTGGCCTTGGACACCCCGTTCAGGTACCACACGCAGGTTACGCTTCCGACTCCCTGGGGAACAGAAGCCGTGACAGTTGCCGCCGCCCCTGCTCCCAGCTCGGTCTGCTGCCCGCTCATGGTGACCTGGAGAGGGTTGTTCATGGTCGGGGTGATGTTGACAAGAATGGAGCCGGTCCCCGTGTTGACCTGCGTGAAGTCAATTGCCCCGGATGTGGTCTGGCCCTTGAGGATTCGCACCACATCCACCGCCCCCATGACCGGCTGTCCGTTGTCCAGAAGTTTGACGACCAGGGAGTAGTAGCCGTTCATGACCGTTGAGCTCGTGAAGGTGGCTTTCCCGGGTGAAGACACGGTGAAGGCCAGATCGATGGGCGATCCTGTGCTGGGGACGAGCTGTGCCTGGATCGAAGGGATGTCCACGCTTGAAGCCAGCCAGGTGACTGTCAGACTGAGACTCCCGGGTCCGACGATCGGGGTCATGGCGACGTTGACGCTCTGCGTGGCGCCCGTGATGACGGTGACAGAGGCATCTCCATGGGTGACAATCGTTCCCGCGGCGTTCTGCCCATCGACGGCTATGCTCCAGGCCCCGAATGCCAGCCCCGGCAGCGTCAGGGAGGAGCCGGTGGTGGTCTGGGAGAATGCTGCGCTGTTGGGTCCCGAACCCGATATCACCAGGGTGGAGGCTGTGATGTCACCCGCAGGGGCCATGAGCTTTGCACCTGTCGGCTGCCCTACCAGTATTGTCAGGGAGCCCAATCCGAGATTCACAATTGGCTGACATGAAAGGAACAAGCCGAATGCTCCTGCAAGAATCAGCATGGGGAGCCGTAAGGCCCATCCAAAATACCTCATGTGGTCCCTCCTTTCCCGCAGCTACTGGACTTTGAAGTTGTATGTTGCCGTCCCGGCTCTCAGCCCGTTGGCTGTAAATGCCGTCAAGTCCAGGCGATAGACGCCCACGGGCAGGGCGCTTCCCAGCGCAAGACTGGGATTGGTATTCGAGCCGATCCCCTGCGACTGGCCATTCACATACCACACGTACACGACGTTTCCGACGTTCCCGGCTACGGCGGCCGTTATTGTCATGGAAGAGCCCAGCGTGAGAGCGGCAACCTGCCCGGTGAAAGTGACAGCGAGCGGATCGCTTATGACTGGTGTAATTCCGACAGCTATGCTGCCCGCTCCCGTACCGGCCTGGGTAAAGTCGAACGTTCCGGTTGTCGTCTGTGCGCTGACAATGCGGGCCACTTCGACCGCTCCCATGACGAGGACCCCGCTGTCGAAGAGCTGTATCGAAAGGGTGTAATAGCCCGAAGGGATGCTCGTGTTTTGGCAGCTTGCACTCCCTGTTCCCAGCGTGAATGCAAGCGGGATCTGCGTGCCCGAAGAGCCGAGCAGCTGTGCGGTTATGGACGGGCTTTGAACGTTCGAAGCGGTCCAGGACACACCGAGGTTGATGGTTCCGTTGCCCGGGCAGCGGAGCAACTGAAACGGTAAGGCTTGACTGCTTCCCGGTGTCAACGCTGACGGATCCGGACCCCTGGCCGATCACTGTTCCTGCGGCGTTCGTCCCGTTGACCGTCACGGTCCATTGACCAAATACCAGCCCGCCGATCGTGATGGACGCGCCAGAAGTCGATTGGCTGAAAGTGCTGCCGCCGGGGCCAATACCAGTGATGACGTAGCTGGCAATTGCCATGTCGACTGTCGGAATGAGACTTCGCGGACTGGCCTGGCCGAACGAAATTTGCAGACTTCCCCCCAGGGAATCGGCATTCCCCGGCGGCTGACACGAAGTGACTGCAAGCAGCGCTCCCAGGCAGAGACATGTCGCAAGAAGGGATCGAGCTTTCTTCATTCTTCCACCTCCAATAAGAAAAAGTACGATTACGGCATTGTCATGCCGCGCCTGCTCTGTTCCGGGTAGTCTGCTCAACGGCAGCGCGCTACGGTACGGCATACTTGACCTCATTTGAGAACCCGCTCTCCTGCTTCGAGCTGTTATAGGCGGTGGCTGCGAAATAGTACGTGTGCCCGCGGAGAAGACCCTTTGCCAGGGACGTCGCGACAAGTCCCACGTCGATGGGCGTGCCGTAAACGCCGCTGGCTGTCCCCGTATAGAATTTGTATCCGGTGACGCTCGGGTCCGTGCTTGCGTCCCACACCAGGGTTGCCTGGCTTATCGCAAACACTTTGAATGCGCAGGTTGCCGAGCCTCCGCGGGCGCCGTTGGACGTGAAAGCGGCCACGTCCAGGCGGTAGGCACCAGGGTTCAGTGGAGCTGCGGTTGTGTTGAAGGTGAATGTGGGGCCCGTGGCCTTGGACACCCCGTTCAGGTACCACACGCAGGTTACGCTTCCGACTCCCTGGGGAACAGAAGCCGTGACAGTTGCCGCCGCCCCTGCTCCCAGCTCGGTCTGCTGCCCGCTCATGGTGACCTGGAGAGGGTTGTTCATGGTCGGGGTGATGTTGACAAGAATGGAGCCGGTCCCCGTGTTGACCTGCGTGAAGTCAATTGCCCCGGATGTGGTCTGGCCCTTGAGGATTCGCACCACATCCACCGCCCCCATGACCGGCTGTCCGTTGTCCAGAAGTTTGACGACCAGGGAGTAGTAGCCGTTCATGACCGTTGAGCTCGTGAAGGTGGCTTTCCCGGGTGAAGACACGGTGAAGGCCAGATCGATGGGCGATCCTGTGCTGGGGACGAGCTGTGCCTGGATCGAAGGGATGTCCACGCTTGAAGCCAGCCAGGTGACTGTCAGACTGAGACTCCCGGGCCCGACGATCGGGGTCATGGCGACGTTGACGCTCTGCGTGGCGCCCGTGATGACGGTGACAGAGGCATCTCCATGGGTGACAATCGTTCCCGCGGCGTTCTGCCCATCGACGGCTATGCTCCAGGCCCCGAATGCCAGCCCCGGCAACGTCAGGGAGGAGCCGGTGGTGGTCTGGGAGAATGCTGCGCTGTTGGGTCCCGAACCCGATATCACCAGGGTGGAAGCTGTGATGTCACCCGCAGGGGCCATGAGCTTTGCACCTGTTGGCTGCCCTACCAGTATTGTCAGGGAGCCCAATCCGAGATTCACAATTGGCTGACATGAAAGGAACAAGCCGAATGCTCCTGCAAGAATCAGCATGGGGAGCCGTAAGGCCCAGGTACGCCTCCGGCCTTGACGAGGCATTTGGTTTTTCATCTTTCCCCTCCTGATCCAGAGACTCAGATATCTCAGATCGCGGGGAAGCAAGGAGTGTGCCAATGTTAATTACGTAAAGCGGTAATGATCTAATTGGATATTTTGGAAAGAATTAGAAAAGTGAGCAGGTTGACGATGGAGTCCGGCAAAAGTTTCTCCGAAGCACGAGTTTGGTTCGATGAAGGCTTTTCTATTACCGTATTGTCACCCGGGAGGAGATTTTGTTCGGCAAGAGCTGCATCCCAAAATCGTAATTGGCGCTGAGGAAGCCCTGGGACATCTGCAGCAATGGAAAGTGATGTTATTCTTTCTTAGGAAAGAAATTAGGCTGTACTTCGACGTTTCCTCCTCTCCGGCACGCTTCTTGTATATCTTAGGCATGTGTTCGGAGGAGGCAGAGCGATGACGACGAAAAAGAAAGATCTCGAACAGGCCATGCGAAGGGCCGCCATCTCGAATGACCCGCACTCTTGTGCCGAATCCCTCACGCCGAGAGCCCATCAACACCGTGTGCGTTATTTTCTCCTGCTGCTTCTCCTGCCGTTGTTCCTTCTGTCTTTGTTCGGTTGTCCGCTCTACAATCCTGCCGCCTTCATCGAAAAGCCGATCACACAAAGCGGTCAGCAGCAAAGCGGACCCAGCGGCATTTTGTCAACCGCTGCCCAGGCAACTCTCCAGTGGAATCCGCCCGCCACGGGCGCATCGCAGGTGGTCAGTTACACGATCAGCTACAGGGTTCACGGGACCTCAACCTGGACGCTGCTTGCAACTATTCCCGCAGCTTCACAACCATCGTACCTGGTTCTCCGCTCGGTTGTTGGGTCGGGAACCTTTGATTTTGCGGTGGCATCCGTGGATTCCGGTGGAATATCATCACCGTTGGCCACCTCGCTCGATCCGACGGCGAACCCTGCAGGTGGGTGGTATCTCTCCTGGTGACGATGGTTTGCGGAGCGGGAAACCGCTGAGACAGTGAAACCCCCGGAAGGTCAGCCTCCGGGGGCTTTTTTTTGCCGAAAGAGGCGCGGCTGAACACCTGAAGTGTGTCTTGAGCGCGGCCGCGGAAATCTGTAAATTAATGCAAGGCAAAATCTTGCGAGGAGGATGGCAGTGGCCATTGGACTGAAACCTGCAATCAAGCGACCCTGGCTCCATCACCTGATCATCATCTGCTACATCGGCGCGCCTTTCGTGAACATCCTTCTCTTGAAGGCGTTCCTCCATGTCTCCTTCAGGACCATTTTCGTCAACCTGGCGGCCGGGTATGGAATCCTGGCCACCGTGTGGCTCTTTACCGCGCCGATCGTCGGAATCTCACTGTACTTCGTCAGGAAGTTCAGCTGGTATGTCTTTCTTGGTCACAGCGGGATCATCCTGCTGGACTACATCGTGAAATGGGCCACGCATCCCGCCTACTACCTGCGCACCGTCCCGGGCTTTCACAACATCCTTCTCTTCACGGGGAATATTGCGCTGGTTGCCGTGGTCACTTATATCATCCAGCGGGATTTTCGAGCTCCCTACTTCCAGGTTCTCAATCGTCACTGGAGGGAGCACGTCCGCATTCCGATTTACCACACGGTCACTCTGGACGGGCAGCCCAGCATCATGAATGATCTCTCGCCGGGGGGATGCTTCGTCCTGGAAGCCGGACTTGATCGCAAGCCGGGAGGCAAGGTCAAGCTTCATTTCCAGAGCAACACGCTGGACATCGAATGCATGGGCGAGATCATGCGGGTCACCGCAGCGGGGCTCGGCATCCGTTTCATGCACCTGGAAGGGAAGAAGAAACGGGATATCGCCAGAATGCTCAAGAATCGTTTCGCGCTCAGGCAGAAGGTCGACATTCCCTGCACCTGGGTTTTCCGTGACGAGGAGAGCGGGGCGAGGCTGGTGGACCTCTCCAGCGGCGGATGCTACCTCCAGGCGCAACTGGCAGGCCTGGCCGACGGCGCGGAGGGCGAGCTGAGGGTGGTTTTCCCGCACAACAAGCGCTCTTACGCACTGCCGGGGCAGGTGATCTGGATCAATCACGCCGGCGCGCACGAGAAACCCGCGGGCTTCGGATTCCGGTTTCTCCACAAGCAGATGGGCTTCCTGAAAGAGGCCACGCTGCACTATGGCCGGGGAATGCTCGTGCGCTGAGGCTGTCAGTCAGGCCCTGTCTCTTTTTCCTTGTTCTGTTTCCAGGTGGAGTGGGTTATCCCGAACTGCTTGATCTTGTAGTTCAGGACCCGCGTGGACAGTCCCAGGAGCCGGGCGGCTTCCTTCTGTACCCATCCACTCATGGAGAGGGCTTGAAGGAGAAGGTCTTTTTCCACCTCCTCCCACCTCAACCCTCCTGCGGGAATCCGTATTGCATTCTGACTCGTCTTGAGCTCAGGCTTGAATGGCAGGCTCAGGTCCTCGGGCGTTATGACATCAGTTTCCGCCATGAGCACCGCCCTTTCAATGGTGTTCTCCAGCTCCCTGATGTTCCCAGGCCAGCGGTAGCCTTTCAGCAGCCGCATGGCCGTGGGGTCGATCTTTTGTATTTTCTTGTTCAGGGCATGGGAGAACTTGTGGAGGAAGTACGCGGCCAGCGGCTCGATGTCCCCCTCGCGTTCTCGAAGGGGCGGGATGTTGATCGTGACCACGTTCAGACGGTAGTAGAGATCTTCCCTGAAGCGCCCTTCCGCGATCTCCTTGACCAGGTCCTTGTTGGTCGCGGCAATGATGCGCACGTCCACGCGGATCGTCCTGTTGCTCCCCAGGCGCTCGAACTCGTGTTCCTGCAGCACCCGCAGAAGCTTCGCCTGGGCCGGGAGGCTCACGTCCGCAATCTCATCCAGGAACACCGACCCGCCATTGCCCTGCTCGAAGCGGCCGATTCTCAGCTTCTCCGCACCCGTGAAAGCGCCGCGCTCATGTCCGAACAGCTCGCTTTCCAGGAGCGTATCGGGCAGGGTTGCGCAGTTCACCTTTACAAAGGCATTGCCGGCCCTGGCGCTGTTGTAGTGGATTGCACCAGCCAGCAGCTCCTTCCCCGTCCCGGTTTCCCCGATCAGGACCACGCTCGTGCTGCTCTTGGCCACTTTTTCTATCAGGGCCAGCACTTTGCGAACGCCGGCGCTCCGGCCGATAAAGTTCTTCGTCTTGTAGATGAGGGCGCGCTCGCCTCGCAGCGCCTGACCTTCCTTGTTCAGGCGTTTCAGCTCGATGCCCTTGTCCACCTTGATCTCAAGCTCCGCAAGGTTGACGGGCTTCAGAATGAAATCGGAGGCTCCTTCACGTATGGCGCGGATCGCTTCGTCGAACTTTTCCCTTTCGCACATCGCAATGACCGCGGCGTGGCTGTTGTTCGCCTTGACGACACGAAGCAGGTTCTCCGGCGGCATATCGAGGCCAAGGGCTTCCACGTCGAAGATGACGACGTCGAAGACATGCTCCTCGAGACGCTGCCATGCAGTTGAGCGATCGGGAGCCACGTCAATGTGGAATCCTTGCGCGCCGAAGTAGTGAGAAAGCCGCTCTCTCAGCGCTGGATCTGCATCAAGGATGAGAAAACTCTCCATCTGCGACACTATATCACAGGTTCAGGGGAAACCACCCACGGTCCCGAGGGCCCGGCTTTTTGACTTATGAACATCCAATTTATGGCCGATCATGATCGCAAATGGTTCTGCAGCGAGATACGAAATATGTATCGGGAAGTTACGATAATGTCAGCAAATGGCTGAACTTGTGGAACTTCAAGCATTGGCTCCGTTCCAATTGTTTTCCATGCAAGGATATAGAAACAGCTTTATACTTGCGACAGCTGGCATGATACTTGTATATATTTCGAGTAGAGGAAGACAAGATGATGCAGGTGCTGGATTCAGAGAGGAAGCTCGAAACCTTGAAGAAGCGGGCGCGTCTCGACCTCAGTATCAACGATATAAAGATCATGGTTGGCTGTTTCAATGCGCTGGCCTACCAGGCGGAAATCGATGATGAACCGTACCTGGATCCCGGTGCCCTCGAGCTGAAGAAAAGGCTGGAATCACTCTACGAAAAGCTTTTGCGTGAACCCGGAAAGAACAACGGCTCACACTGAGCTGTTTCCGGTCATGCGGCCCGTGACCCCCCCCTTTCTGCTGACACACTCTTCGATTCTCCCGCTTTTCACCTCCTTTGCTCGCGGGAACAGCGTCATTCCTCACCTCTGGAATACGATTTCTGTAATTGGACTTGGCTGGAGTTGATCACAGGATAAGGACCTGCTTCTATTTCCTTTCTCCTTAAAGAAATAAATAAGAGGAATGTTTCGATTAATGGCACGCTATTTGCTTCTAAGCTAGGGAGAGGTGCGCATATGGAAGGCGAGATCGGATCTGAAAGAAGACACCTGCAGCGCTTTTCAGTGAAGGCTTTTGCCGTTGTTAAAACTGTATCACCAGGCGCGGAAAAGGTGTTCGAGCTGTCCACGCAGGACATCTCTTCCGGTGGGGCGTTCTTTCCCATGGAAGTGCCGTTGCCGACAGGCGAAAAGGTGAAGATCACTCTTTACGTTTCGATTTCCGCGCTCAAGCAGATCGATGACTTCCCGAACAAGACAAAGATAACCACCGAAGGGCAGGTTGTCCGGTCCACCGAGCAGGGAATGGCGGTGGAGTTCGCGAAACGCTACGCCATGTCGCCAGTGGCCAACTAGGTTTGGAGGTTCATATGCCATATCGTTTGAACAAAGCAATCTACTCGGTTCGATGCCGTAATCCCGGTTGCACTTTCAATGCCCAGCTCGAGATCGAAGAGAATATCATGGGGATGACCGAGTCGGACGTGGAGACGGAGGCCAGGAAGGTGGCCCGCGACATGGCCCAGGTCAAGCACGATTCATTGCACGGCCGGCACCACTCTCTCCTGAACCCCGAAATTCATCGGTCCTCGGGAACCGTGCAGCTCGTGGGGGCCGGGCCCGTGCAGGTTTCCCCGGAGCCGCCGACGTCCTATGTGCGCGAGTACAAGAAGGGCGACGTGATTCTCAAGGAAGGTGACGACGCCCCGTGTGTGTGTGAAGTGGTCAAGGGAGCGGCATTTCCCCGGCGCAACAGGAATCACCGGTACGTGATCGGCGACTGCTTCGGTGTTGCGGCCCTGCTGCCCAACCACAGCAGGATGACCGACGTGGTAGCCGGGGCGGACAGGACCAGGATCGCATTCTACAGCCTGCCCGAGTTGAACAAGCGGGACCCCCGGAAGGCAAATCAGGTCTTCACCCGTGTGCTGGAAGACACACTCCATCTCATCGGAGAATTGGAACACCACGCGGAGCCCAGCGCTGCGAGGTAGTGGAGATCCCCGGCAGGGAGCCAGCCAGGCCCGGCCAGCGTCAGGTTCGGGCGGGCAGGCTTCCGCGCTTCCAGAGCCTCACCAGGACCTCCACCACCTGCGGATCGAATTGGCTTGCCGAGTTGCGCTTGATTTCCTTGATGGCCGCCTCGAGGCTCAAGCGCTCCTTGTAAGGCCTTTCGCCCGTCATGGCCTCCAGCGCATCGACAACGGCGATGATCCGGCTTGAAAGCGGGATCTGGGTGCCGGCGAGGCCTTTCGGGTACCCTGTCCCGTCATACTTTTCATGGTGGTGAAAGACGTGGGGAACAGCCCTTTCGAGAAACGGGATTCCTTGAATCATCTCCTTGACTTTCTCGGTGTGCTTCTTGATGGTGCTGTACTCGACGGCCGCGAGCGGCCCCGGCTTTCCGAGCAGCTTTTCCGGCACGGAGAGCATGCCCAGGTCATGCAGCAGGGTGCTGAGCTCGAGGATGAGGAGCTCCTCTTCCGCCACGCCCATCTCCTTGCCGATGGCTTTCGCGACATCCGTCACCCGGCGTGTCCGGCCGCTGGTCTGGGTGTCCCGCTTCTCGATGGCCTGGACAACCATTTCGATTGTGTCGAGGTGCGACCTGTACAGCAGCCTGTTTCTCTGCTGGAGGTGAGAAATGAGCAATGCCGCCGTTTCCCTCAGGCGGGTGCTCAACTCCTTCATGATCCGAAAAGCCACCCGGGGAGCCTTGAAAAGGAGGGTTTCGAAATTATCCCGCGTGATCTCCAGGACGGTGGTGGGTTCCAGGGCCCGGGCGGATGCGGAGCGGGGCCCCTCGTCAAGAAGCGCCATCTCCCCGAAAAAATCCCCGTCGCTCTGCACAGCCAGGACGAGCTCCTCACCGTCATCGAGCCTCTTGGTGATTTCTATCTTGCCCCGGTAGATGATGAAGAACCGCTCGGCATGAGTGAGCTCCTCAATGATCACCTCCCCTTCCTGGTAGTCCTTTTGTTGAATGATCTCGGCAATGTGACGAAGGTCGGCATCCGAAATGTCAGCGAAAAATGAAATTTCCTTGAGTTTTTCCAGCACGGTTGTACTCGTGGAAGGTCCTCCTCCGCCAGACATGAAGATGTCCATAATATATATACAAAACAGCGAGGTCGCAAGGATTGCACGGAAGGCACAGCCGTGCCCTCGAACTTCTCCTCAGGGTCTCTACTATTATAGGGCCTGTATGCCGATCATAGATCCTGGCAGGCGGGCATGAGCACACTTCTCATCATCGATGAAGACGGCATACGCCGCGCCGACATCTGCAACTATCTCCGCGGCATCGGGCATTCCGCATACGAGGCCACCGACTACCGCGGAGCCGTTGAGCAGCTCGGGAAGCACGGATACGACGTCGTCATCAGCGGCGTGTCCATCGCCGGGGGAACCATCCACGACCTGATCCAGGCCGTCAAGGGGAAGGACCCGGAGACGGAGATCATCGTCAATGCGGATCTCCAGACCACCCAGGAAGCCATCCAGGCGGTGCGCGAAGGCGCGTTCAGCATCGTGCAGAAGCCTTTCAGCATCCCGGAGCTCAATTTCCAGATCAAGAGAGCACTCGAAAAGAAGGGGCAGAAGACTCCGTCTTCCGTCTCCGCTGAGCTTCCACCGGACGTCTACCAGCCATACAATTTCATAGGGGAGAGCGCGCAAATCAAGAAGGTCTTCAGGATTGTCAACCGGGTGGCCCGCACGGATTCGAGCGTCATCATCACCGGAGAAACCGGAACGGGGAAGGAGATGGTGGCAGGGGCCATCCATTACAACAGCCTCCGCGCCGACGGCCCCTTTGTGAGGGTCAACTGTGCCGCCCTGCCCGAGCAGCTCCTGGAAAGCGAGCTTTTCGGATATGAGAAGGGCGCCTTCACCGGCGCGGATCGCATGCGCGTGGGACGGTTCGAATATGCGAATGGCGGGACCATTTTCCTCGACGAAATCGCGGACATGAGCCTCTTCACGCAGGCAAAGGTATTGCGGGTCATCCAGGAAAAGGAGTTCGAACGGCTGGGCTCCAATGAAACCATAAAGACGGATGTCAGGATACTCTCGGCAACAAACAAGGACCTGATGGAGAGGATGCGGAAGAGCCTCTTCCGGGAAGACCTCTACTACCGCTTGAATGTCGTCACCATCCGCCTGCCCCCCTTGAGGGAGCGGGACGGAGACATCGGCCTGCTGATACAGTTCTTTCAAAAGAGGCTCTCCGTGGAAATGAACAAAAAGATTCGGGGCATCGAACCGGGGGCCATGACAACGCTCACCCGCTATCATTGGCCCGGCAATATTCGGGAGCTGGAGAATGCGATAGAGCGGGCCGTTCTGCTTGCGGAAGGGGACACCATCACGACCGAAGACCTCAACCTGTTCTTCGCGGGGGAAGGTCCGGACGAGGACGACGAGCATATCAAGCTCCCCGCCAAAGGCATACGGCTGGAGGAAGCGGAGCGCCAGCTGATCGAACAGGCGCTCCAGCGCAGCTCCTGGGTCCAGAAAGAAGCAGCCCTCCTTCTCGGCGTGTCCACTCGCGCCCTGAACTACAAGATCAAGCAATTCGGGTTCACTCATCCCGGTTGGAAGCAAAACAGGTAGGGCGCGGAGCCCCGCGAGGAGAACGAGCATGATGGCATCACGCAAAGCGGCTGTACTCGTTATCGTGCCTGTCCTGCTCATGGCCGGATGCTCCGCTTTTTTCAGCGCGAACCTGCTGCAGGGCCTGGACAAGGTGAAGACGCCGTCGGCCGCTGACTACCAGGGTGCGGGCGGCCTGGCCAGGCTTGCCAAGGACCTGGGCTCTCCCGCCATCGTGGCCGCCCTGAAGTCCGATCCGAACGCAACCGCGGGAATCGTGACCCTGCTGCAAGGCATCATATCCGGCCCCTCGCTCCCTGACAGTCAGACCGCGGCGGTCCTTCTTGGCGATCTCACCCTCAAGACTACCTCGGGCGACCAGGTGGTCAACAATGCAATCGAGCTCGCGCTCAACCCGCCGACCAACCCGACTATCAACGATATTCTCAAGGACATCATCCCGGCGGATATCGCCGCAGACCCGGTCCTGTTTGCGAACATGGTCAACGGTCTCATTGACGCGGAAGCTGCATACAATGCCCTGGGTACAGCTACTCCCCCCGGCACCCCGCTGCCGCCCGGAACGAACGGCGGAGACCTCGTACAGAAGGCAACCGTGGCCTACCTCATGGACGATGCCGTGAGCCAGGCGGCCGCTGCGAGCTCTCTGACCATCGCCGCGACCATCGTCGAGATGTACAAGCTGGTGAACGGCCAACCGAATGCTGTCTCCGGATCCCCAGTGAATGCTCCCATGCGTCCGCCCGATCCCTGGCTGGACAATCTCTACACGGCAGCCGGCGTGCCCCTGCCAGGATAATGCTGCCATGAGAAAAACTTTGCGCGCGGCCGTTGCAGTCTTTTTCCTGTCCGCCTGCGGCATCTATGCGGCGCAGATCGCCGAGATTCCGTTCGTTCCGCTCTCTCCTGCCATCATGGGTGAGGGAGGGACCTCGATTGCCACGGCCCAGGGATACGACGCTCTTTTTTCCAACCCGGCGGGATTCTCCCGCGGCACCGGTGCCTTCACCGTCAGTTCCACCACCATGTGGATTTATTCGAGACCGGATCTGCTCGCGTCACAAGCCCTGCAACTGGCCTCAGGAACGACCACATCAGCCGCTACCTTCAATTTCATCAATTCCCAGGTGACCACGGGCGGGTTCGGTGGAGGGCTGTCCCTTGGCATCGGATACGTCGGTGGAGGCTTGGGCATCGGGGCAGCTTTCATTGTCGACATGATGCAATACGGCCAGACCCTCCTGGGGATGACCGGCGATCTCACGGCTACCCTGGGGTTCATTGGGGGCCTCTCCGTTCCCTTTTCCATCGGGAACGTGAAGGTGCATGTCGGAGGGGATCTCCGCCCGATGGTCCGCATCCATGCTCCTATACCGAATTCCACCGCTGTGTCGCTCATCACCGCGCTTGCCAACGGCGGAGACCTTGCGGCCGCGCTCAACTCAACCATGGCATTCTATGGGGCCGGCATAGGTCTGGACCTGGGCGCGATCGCAGAGGTGTGGTGGTTTTCTTTCGGCCTTTCGATCCGGGACCTGGGGGGAACGTCATTCCTGTACAGTGCGAACACGTTCGGCTCGGCGACTGCCAACCTTGCTTCCCAGGGAAGTTTTCCCCCAGGCACAACCCCTTCCGACACCTTCGTGATTCCAATGGACATCGGTATAGGGATCGCCTTTCATCCCGACCTCGGAAACGTGACGTACATCGTGAACCCGCGCGTCAGCTTCGATTTCACCAACATCGTCGGGGCAATCAATGGAAGCGCGGACGTGTGGACGCTCCTCCATGCGGGCGCCGAGGTCAGAATATTCAACGCGTTCACTCTTCGCGGGGGAGTCAACCAGGGCTATTTCACCGTGGGCGGCGGCATGAAGCTCTTTATCCTGGACCTGAACATGGCGCTATTCACGCGGGAGCTCGGCGCGCATCTGGGAGACAGGCCGAGCTCAGGGATGACTTTCAACGCTGACCTCCGTGTTTGAGGCGAAGTGTTGTGACAAGGAGCAAAATAAATGTTAATTAAAATAGGCGTCAGATCGCTAATTCTTTTTAGAAAAAGAATATGGCCGTTTGGAAAACCTTCTGCAAGGGCAGAAGGAACAACATATCCGGAGCATGCAAGGGAACACTTTAGTTAAAATTAAGCTTGACAACAGGTGGAAACCGTTCGATATTTCTCACTAGAGAGGGGGGTAGGTGTAAACCCCGGAACGGGCCAGTCGCCGCCCTCGAAATTTATCCAGATGGAGGGTTTCAATGAAGATCCCGCGCAAAGCCTTGATTCTTCTGGCCGTGGGGGCGCTCGTTTCAGTGGCGCTGACAGGCTGCGGCAAGCAAGGCCCTTCTGCCAGCAAGCCGGTCGAGCTCACCTTGTTGGATTCGTTCCTGCCCAACTTGTCCGAATCATACAACGTAAGCCTCAACCTGAAGATCAAGGACTTCGAAACGAAGCATCCTGAAATCAAGTTGACGCGGGACCAGTCGTCCTCGGACGTCCTGGACACCAAGGTGCCGACCCTCGGGGCCGCGAACCAGCTGCCTGACGTGTTCGCGGCGCGCTCATCGTGGACTCCCAAGTTCGCGGATGCCGGCGAGGTCCTTTCAATCGAGACCCTCCTGAAGGACAACCCGACGTTCATGAGCGGTTTTCTTCCCGGGCATGCTGAACGATTTCCAGTACAAGAACGCCCACTACGGGATTCCCTGGCAGGCCATGCCGATTTCCGTCATGTACTACAACATGAACCTTTTGAAGAAGGCCGGGATCACGAAGATCCCGGCGACGTTCGAGGAGATGCTGGCCGACGTCAAGGCGCTCAAGGCAAAGGGAATAACCCCGATTGCAATGGGGGACAAGGGCAAGTGGCAGTGCCGCCTGCTGTTCTCCGGACTCAACGTCAGGACGGCCGGTGTCGACTACCTGGAAAAGCTGAAGAGCGGCCAGATGAAGTTCACGGATGCCCCGTTCCAGACAACCGTCGGCGTCTTCGACCAGCTGGCAAAGGCCGGCGCGTGGAACAAGGATTTCACCAGCATTGACTATACCCAGGCCCGCGCGCTGTACTTCAACCAGAAGGTGGCGATGTACAACGAAATGGTCACCTTCGCGCAGATCGAAGACGACCAGTGGCCCGCGGAGTTGAAGGGAAGCGCGACGCAGTTCTCTTTCTTCCCGCAGCTCCCGGGTGAAGATCTCAGCAAGGGCATCAACGTGCCGGTTGCCACGGACTGGGGCATCGCCTTCAATGCGAAGCTCACGGGCAACAAGCTCAAGGCAGCGCAGGCGTTTGCCGTGGAAGTCCTCGGTGACGACTACACCAAGGTCCTCGAGTCCAAGGGCGGCGTCGGCGTGCGGAAGGTCGAGGGGGTGGACTTCTCGAAGGTTCCCGAGGCGGTGAAGCGCTACTTCGACGAGCTTGCCCCGAAGGTCAACGCCGGCGGCCACATCGACGGGAGAATGCCGGGAGCGGTCACGGACGAGGTCTCCGCCAACCTGCAGAACGTCATGCTGGGCCAGGTGAGCACCACCAAGGCACTGGAGAACATCCAGGCCGCCCTGGTAAAAGCCGTTCCGATGAAGCAGTAGTCCCTGTATCATCCGAAGACGGGAACCGCGCGGTTCCCGTCTTCTTTTTCAGCCCAAAGGGCGGAATAGTGAAGACATCGACCAGGAAGCCGCTGGGGAAGCTTGTCGCGATATTCATCCTTCCCGGGATGTTTCTCTTTGTATTTTCGATTGTCGTCCCGACCCTCGTTGCCGTCTGGTACAGCCTGAACAACTGGCCGGGCCTTACCAAGCCGGTGTGGGCTGGTCTTTCCAATTTTGCCGACCTCATTCGCGACAGCCTGTTCTGGTCCTCGCTGTGGAACAATCTCAAGCTTGCCCTGTACACGCTGGTCGGCCAGGTCGGCATCGGGTACCTCATGGCCTTTCTCCTGATCTCACGGCTGGTCACGTTCGCGGGACTTTCTCCGGACTGTCATGTTTTTTCCGGTCATGATCTCCACAGTCGTTCTCAGCTTCCTGTGGACTCTCGTGTACAACAACGACTATGGAATGTTGAACGTCGTATTGAAGGCGGTCGGACTGGGCGCCTACGCGGATGCCTGGTTGAGCGATCCCCACATCGTCGTCGGGGCTCTCGCCGTTCCCCTGATCTGGCAGTGGTTCGGCTTCTACATGGTGATTTTCATGGGGGCACTCGGCACCATTCCAAAGGAAATCACCGAGTCAGCCGAAATGGACGGAGCCGTCGGCTTCAAAAAGGCTTTCTATATCAGCATTCCCCTGACGTACGACGCGGTTGTTGTGGCCGTTCTGCTGTGCCTTTCCGGCATCATGAAGATGTTCGACACGGTCCTGGTCATGACCGAGGGCGGGCCTGGAAACAGCTCAATGGTGCTCGCACTGTATGCATACCGCGTTTCGTTCAGGAACTTCCAGCTCGGCTACGGCAACACGATTGCCGTCGGCATTGTCGTGGTCAGCCTGGCCATCACCTTCCTCGCGCGAACGCTTCTGGGTGGAAAGCGCTATGCGCGGTAAAAGGATCCTGCCTGCCTCGATTCCGCTCAACGTCGCTCTCTTTGCCGTGGCCGTGACCTGCATCTACCCGCTGGTCTGGCTGGCGTACTCCTCCCTGAAGACCGAGAACGAGTTCGTCCGCAGCATGTTCAGCCTGCCGACGTCGCTCCAGTGGAGCAACTACTACCTTGCCTTGATCAAGAGCAAGATCCTGTTCTTCTTTCTCAACACGGTGTTCAACGGCGTCACATCGGTCGCCGTAATCGTGTTTTTTGCATTCTGCATCGGCTACTTCCTCGCCCGCTACGATTTCAGGGGAAAGGCCCTCGTCAACTCCCTGCTGATGCTCGGTCTCGTGGTGCCCGTTCACTCGCTGCTGGTGCCGATGTACATCCAGTTCAAGCTGCTGAACATGGTGGACCACCGGGGCGTGCTCATTCTGCCTTACCTCGGGGTCATGCTTCCCCTGGCGGTCTTCCTGATTGACGCCTACATCAGGACCCTGCCCCGGGAGCTGGAACAGGCGGCGGAGATAGAGGGCGCATCGCTTTTCCAGACGATAGCGCGGATCATCGTTCCGCTGGCGGGCCCCATCCTCATCACATGCATCATCATCGTCTTCAATTTTGCGTGGAACGAGTTTCCCTTCTCCCTCGTCCTGAACGCAAGCGAAAATGTCCGCAACATCGCCGTGGGCATCATGAACTTCGCAAGCGACTGGGATACAAAATGGACGCTTCGAATCGCCGCGTGCGTCATTTCTCTTTTCCCCGTGACGATCCTGTACGTCTTTTTCAACAGGCAGATCATCAAGGGAATGACCGAAGGCTCGGTCAAGGGATGATGTCCGCCCCGCTGGAATTGGTGTACGAAAAAAACCTTGTCGAAATCTACAAGGTGACTTCCAGCCTGTATTTCCGCAAGGCGGACCTCATGACGCGGGGCCAGTGCAACGGCGCCTACTTCTTTGACGGCGGCGCTGTCGGCTTGGTTGACGTCCCCACCATGGAGGGCGCGCACGAGATCGTGGAAGAGTCCCGTCTCCTTTTCGGGAAGCCCGTCTCGTACATTTTCATAACGCATGGGCATGGCGATCACCTGGACGGCCTGCCCGTATTCCTTGAACAGGGCGTAACGATCTTCTGCTCGGAGCGCCTTGTGGACCAGGTTGCCGCGGCAGGGGCTGCCGGCAGGGCCGCCATCATCGGGGTGCGGGATCGGACCCGGGTGCGGATGGCGGGCCTGGAGATCGAGTGTCACGCCCTTGGCGGCACCGCCCACTCTCCCTGGGACATGCTGATTCGGGTTCCCGGGGCGCGGCTTCTGTGCACGGGAGACGTGGTTGTCGACTTTTCGCTTCTGCATTTCCACAGCGCAAACGTGGAAAACTGGATTGCCGCTTTGGAAGCCCTGTCTGCGGCACCCGACCAGTTTGTTCTGCCCGGACACGGTGAGATCTATCCCTATTCAATCGTGGCAGAATGTGCGGCTTTCATTGAAACGCTGCGGCGGGCCGCGGCCCGCTGCCTTTCCCGGCTTTCCGCGGAAGAAATAAAGATCATCAGTGAGAACAGGCTCAACGAAATTGTTTCTGCATATTTCTCCGACGGCGGACCTGAAGCCGAACGTATCCGCGGGGGTGCCGGGGTCGGCGCCGTTCGGGAGCTGCGCATGGTGCTCCGGTACTTGTTGTACAAGGAGCTGCGTTGAACGAACCGGCCATCCGCAGCTAGTTCAGCACTCCGTTCGCAACGTAGATCCAGTGCCACAACCCGGGGAAGACATTCCCGGTGGAGAAATCATCGCTTATAAGGACCTGGTCGTAGAAGGGCGGGATGTTGTTGTTCCATGCGAAGGGTCCCGGAATGGCAGCGGTGGTCCGGACGCCGTCGAGCTTTGCGACCACCGAGAGGGTTGCCGTATCGATGCTGACCAGCAGTGTGTGGTCGGTCCCGGCAGTGATGGCGAACCCCAGGGGGATAGTGATGGTGTGGTTGTTCAGAACGAGCGAGATATTTCCAGCGGAGTCGGTGTCGAGCATCATCCAGCGGGAATCGTAACCTCCCACGACGATGTCATTCGAACGGAGACTGGAGGGGAGATTGGCCATCCTGAAGCTTACTCCCAGGGTGAACTGGTTCTGGTTGATGATGCCCGCCACGCTGGTCTGTGCATAATCTCCGTTCTGATAACTTCCGTTGAAGCTCAGCGATCCGTTGACCACCGCCACAGTTCCGTTCAGCGTCCATGCCGGGGCGCCTGCAACGCTGCTGGAAACACTTCCACTCGAAAAGTCCCACAATCCCGCGTACAGGTACGTGGTGTCCGTGACGAGGAGGCTCACTGCCGCCGGTAAGCCGACCTCGTAGCCGGTGCCAGATGCCAGCGACACAAGCGGGGTCTGTTCCGGGTAGCCTGTCTGGGTGGGTGCCGTGACGGTAAAGGTGGTGCTCAGGGCTCCGGCCAGGGAGGGTCACGTTCGACGGCACGATCAGCGTGCCGGCCGCGAAACCGCTCGAGGCAATGGAGACAGCGCGGTTCGAGTTCGGCGCGAAGTTCGCGCTGACGGTAAATGTCGCCGATTGACCGTCCGTCATCGCGCTGCGGTTTGCGGTCAGGGTGAGAGTGGGGGAATTATCGTCTATGAGCGTCAGGGCCGCACTCGAGGGAGCGCCGACGGTATAGGCGGGCGCTGTGCCGGGGTCGGGTTTGATGGTCAGTGTGACGGTTTCATTGGCGCCATTCCCGTCGCGGTGTGACGTGATTGGAAGGCTGATCGTGGTCGTCCCGGCCGGGAGCGTCGCTGTAAGGACCGCACCCGACACAGGGAAGGTGAAAGAGGAACCAGTCACTTCGCCGGCCCCATACGAGCCGCCGGTCTGGAGAGTCACGGTGACGCTGCTCGCCGGAGGCGTCGAGGCGGTGATGGTGAACGTCGCCGTCCCTCCGCTCTCGCTGATGGAGGCGCTGCTGCTGGTCACCGAAAGAATCGGATAAGGGCTGACGCCCACGGTTGCGTGCACCCCGGGGCTGGGAAGCATGTTGGAGCCCACCGCCACCGCGTGGATATCCAGGGACTGCGGGGATGTGGTCCGGGTGATGGTGAAAGTGCCGCTGGAGGCGGTGAACTTCTTTGCCGAGCGCAGGTCGGTGAGCGCCGTCCCGTCGTCAGTATAGAAGATGACCGCGTTCAAGGTCGCGGTGGCCAGCGTCACGATGGTCGTGCCGCCCGAAACAAAAGAGCTCCCATCCGCGATGGTCCCTGACGGCCCGCCCTGGACGGCGTAGGACACGATCACCGGGGCGGTCATGTTGGGGCTGCTCGGATCCAAAGAGAGTGCGTTGCCCGCACCTTTGCCGTTGTACTCGAAGGGAAGTGGACAGCCGGCCAGCATTCCAGCGGCCGCCGCGGCGATGATAAGCAGGAGAGGCTTCTTGAGGAGGACCTTCATACGTCGCGGCTCCATGAAGACCGACACAGCGTACAGTATACACCCACATCTGCGATAACCCAACGTCGGCGAACAGGCCGGCGGGCAGTCGAACAGGCCCGAAACGGGAAGGTGACGCGCTGGCCGCTCTTGTGGTACCGTCCAGAGAGGAGCTGCAGGGTGAGAATCAGGACGAAGATCATCGCTATCGTGCTCCCTCTCCTCATCGCCGGGCTCGTGATCGGGGGGATTTCAGCCTCCTCCCTCGCGCGGAACGCTGTCACACGGGTCATCGTCACGTTCCTGAACTTCAAAACGGACCAGCTCTCACAGTACATGGAAGGCCAGTGGCGGATCCTTGTCGAGAACGAGATGAGCCGGCGGCAGGACATGGTGCAGGCCGCGCAGGCCGGGATCGAGGCGTATGCCCGGACCCTCCTGCTCAGCGAGAGCGAGCTGGTTTTTGCGCTGGACGCGAAGGGGAACGTCGTCATGGCCACCGGCACGGTGTCACCCACGGACGCGGAGAAGCGCGCCCTGATGGCGCCCATTGTCCCGGGAGACCGTTCCCTTGCGGACATCACCGTGGAGGGCGTGCGGCGCGTGGCCAGCCGCTTCGCCTTCGAGCCGTTCGGCTGGACCGTGTTCACCACGGAGGCCCGGTCGGCATTCTACAGCGATGTCTCGCGGATCACATGGCAGACCATCATCCTGATCGTCGGCTCGAGCATCGTCGCCGTGGCTCTGCTCTTTGTCTTCGTGAGGCACCTCACGCGCCCGCTCCTGCGCAACGCGGGGACGATGCGCCAGATCATCACGTCCAACGACCTCAGCGCACGCGTCCAGGTGGACTTCAGCGACGAGATCGGCGAGATGTCCCAGACGTTCAACGTCATGGTGGGCGAGCTTGAGAAGGCCTACAACCGGATCAAGGGGTTCGCCCTCCAGGCCGTCATCTCTCAGAAGAAAGAGATGAAGATCCGCCGGATCTTCCAGAGCTACGTGCCCCAGGAGCTCATAGACAAGTTCTACGCCAACCCGGAGGCCATGCTTGTTGGAGAGAACCGGGTGCTTTCCATCCTTTTCTCAGACATCCGCAGCTTTACCACCCTGTCGGAGGGCCTGGCCCCGGATGTCCTGGTGGCAGGACTGAACCGGTACTTCTCTGTGATGGTGGACATCATCATGAACCGCGGCGGAATCGTGGACAAGTACATCGGGGACGCCATCATGGCCATTTTTGGCGCGCCGGTGGCCCATGAAGACGATGCGCTGCAGTCCGTGCTTGCCGGTGCCGAGATGCTGGACTCCCTGGAAATCTTCAACCAGGGCCAGAGGTCACTCGGCGAGCCGGAGTTCCGTATCGGGGTCGGCATCAACTACGGGATCGTCACCGTGGGCAATATCGGGACCGAGAGGAAGATGGACTACACGGTGATCGGGGACATGGTCAACGTGGCCTCCCGGCTGGAAGGCCTGACAAAGCGCTACCACCAGCCCCTGCTCATTACCGAGATGCTGCGGGAGAAGATTGACGGCGCGCTTGCCTGCAGGATCGTCGACTCGGTGGCGGTGAAAGGCAGGCACGGCGGGATCCGGATCTATGCGGCGCACAAGGATCCTTCCGAAAAGCTGGAGCGCGCCATTCGGCTGCACAACGAGTCCATGGACCTGTATTACGCGCAGAGCTTCGAGGACGCCGCGAAAGGGTTCCACGGTGTCTTGAAAGCCCTGCCGGACGATTTCCTGGCGAATCTTTTCGTGGAGCGCTGCCAGCGCATGGCCGCCAATCCCCCTCCCCGGGACTGGGACGGTGTAGAGATCATGGAAACGAAGTAGCGCGAGGCGCGATGAGGCGGCTGATCGTCCTGGTCGGTATCCTGGCACTTGTCCCCGTTCTCCTCTTTGCCGCTGACCCGGGCCGCACCGCGGCCCTGTTCATGGCCCCGCTCGCTGCGGGGGCGGCGGACCCGCTCGTCGAGGATATCCTGGCTTCCGAGCTCATCGCCGCGCTGCAGAACGCGGGCATGACCGTTGCGCCCGGCAGGCTGGCCCTTTCCAAGGGCTCCGACCAGCCGCGGCTGCCGGATGAGCAGCGCGTGTCGTATCTCCTGCGGGGTCTTGACGCAGGCGGAGTCAGCGTCGTCGTCTCGGCGTTCTACCTCGTCCAGGGCGAAACCCTGGTCATCCAGTTTGCCCTGTACGATCCGGCGGTCCGCACAATGCTTGGCGGCATCCTGACCCGCGCGCGCAAGGGGCTCACGCTCTTTGCCAGTGTCTCGGAGGCGGTGCAGCAGTTCGGTCCGGCAATCCAGCGGTACGTGCAGGGCGGGTACCAGGCGGAGCCGCCCACGGGCATCGTCGAGCGCATCCAGGTGAGCGGTCCCCCGGATGGCAGCAGGGTGGTCTTCCTCGACCGCGAGGTGGGGACCATCGCGGGCGGCACCCTTGTTGTTCCCTACACCCAGTTTGAGATCGGCTCAACGATTCCCGTCCGCGTCTCCAAGGACGGGTATCATTCCTTCGAGGGCGTCTACCCGCTTTCCTCGCCCCGGGTGAGCCTCGCGCTGCCCGCGCTGCGCCGCGAGACCCGCCTGGACGCGGACCTCTTCTGGAGTTTCGGGGAGGCTGTCGGGGTCGGCTTCGGCGGCAGGATCCATATCGTGCCGGACTCCCTTTTTCTCGGTATCGAGCATTACCGCTCCCTGGACTTCGCAAGCCTGCAGACGAACCTCGTTCGCCACTACGACACGAACGTCCAGGTCGGGCAGTACATCATCTTCCCGTACACGTCGATGATCAGGCTCCACCTTTCTTTCGGCGCCGGCCTCATCATGACGGACGTGGCGGGAATCGTCGGCCGCGACTACGATGACTGGTACGTTCTCGTCGGTGACCCGACGGCCGAGCTGGCGCTGGGACCCGTGAAAGTTTTCTTTCGGCCCGAGCTGCACTATGCTCTCGGGGTGGGCTACAACCTGCTGGGCAGGACCTGGATCAGGACACCCTACGGCGTTCCTCCCCTGACGATCGGAGTCCGCTACTCATGGTAAGCAGGCAAGCCGCGCCGCTGGCGTCCCTTTTCGCGGTTCTCTTTCTCGCCGGGTGCGAGATCTTCACCGTCAGCCCGTTTCCCGCGTTCGTGGACCAGACCGACATCTCAATGGACCTGGGAAGCCGGATCAACGCGATCACGGGCGGCGCCGCGCCGGTCACCTATGACTTGAACGTGATCGACCAGCCCGGGCTGCCGCCGCGCGTTCTGCTCCTCGTGGATCCGCCGTCCAGCGATCCGAATCTCGGGTTCGACTACAAGGGGAAGCTGATTTTCATGGACGAGGACTTGAACGTCCTGGGCCAGGCCGGCACCGCTTCCTCGCTGGACTATTTCAGCAAACCGTACAGCTACGGCGCGGACCACAACGTGCTGGCCGGCTACAGCGTGCTGGACCCGAGCGGCAACAGCGTGCGCACCCTCACCCCGACCACCCTCGAAGGCTTTGCCCTTTCAGACGGGACCAACTTTACCTACATTTTTTCCACTCCCGCCGGGCAGTACGCGTCATTCGATCTCAATTTCATTGCCTACAACAGCATCTGGGGTCTCATATTCCCAAGCGTCCAGACCCTCGCCATCATCCCGCAGGCGGCTCGTCCGGGTTCTTCAGACCCGAACTACGCAAATCTCGGCTACCAGCTTGTCGGCCTGGCCTTCGACCCTGGTGCGACTCCTGCCACGAGCTTGATCACGTTCGTGCTTTCCGAGCCGGCGCAGGGACGGATCGTGGCGGTGAGGCTGGATCTTGCCGCGGCCACGTCGGGAACCGGCGTGCTTCTGCCCGCCGTGACCAGCTGGCCCGTCGCAGGCAGCTCGTGGCCCCTGTCCGTGACCGTCGACAGGCCGGAGCTGCACGCCGACGCAAATGGATTCTTCCTCGTTCAGCGCGACGGGTGGATGACGCGCTACACGTGGACCCCGTCGGGGTCCCTCGCCCAGGTGGGGAGCGTGCTGCAGATCGTCGGTGACCGCTCGCTGACCCGCCATTACGCATTTCTGCTCCCCCAATCGGGGGCGCCACAGTACATGTATAGGTTCGACCCGAGCTCGCGGATCCTGACGCGCTACCGGAGGTGGTGGTAGTGCGTCGCCTCCTGCGCTGTGCCTTCCTGCCGTTTCTTCTCTGCCTCTGGTCGGCTGCCGCCGGCGCGCAGGACACTCCTTCCGCGGTCACACCCCCCACGGCAGAGTCAGCAAAGACCGCTTTCGGGCGGCCGCGGTTCATGATCTATCTGTTCGAAGCCGAGCAGGACACGCTCTCGGCAGAAGAGAAGTTCGTCCTGTACAACTCGATTCTCGCGTCGGCAACCGAGGCCAACCCCGACGTCGTGCTCCTCGAGTCGCCGGACCCCGTTGTCCCGGCCACGAGCCAGGGCAAGGAGGAGCTTGCGCGCCGCATCAACGCGGACTGCTGGCTCTCTGTGTCGGCAAGCGGAGGGTTTGCCAATCTCACCATCCAGGTCGAGACATTCGATATCCTCCGCCAGGAGACATTCGGGCAGGAAGTCATCCGCCCCGGATTCGTCGTGGACTTTCGCACCATCTCGCGCGGGTTCTGGGAAAAGATCTCCGCGGCCATCAAGGTGTCCTACAGCCGGATTGTCGACCTGTCTACGCTGACGATCCACGGCAGGCCGGGCACGAACCTGACGGGAATTCCCGGCGGGCCCTATAAAATTGACGCCAGCGGAACGCTCGTGCAGAAGATTCCCTATCCTTCCTCATTCACCATGAAGGCGCGGGCCAACGGGTACTACGACTTTGAACAGTCGCTGTTTCTCGGCATCGACCCCCTGAACGTCACGCTCAACCAGGTGGCAAAGCCGCGGTTCGGGGCAGAGCTGCAGTTGAGCAGCTTCCAGTTCCCGGGGGTGCAGTTCTGGTGGTATGTCCTTCCGGCCCAGGTGTTCGTGCGCCTCGGCCTCACTACCGAGCTGGTCGGCCTTTACCCGATAGACAACGCGCCGAACGTGGTTGCCGCGGGAGCGCCCCTGAGCCAGGTGGAGCTCGACGCCGGCCTGTTCGTATCGCCGCCCGAGAACCTGCTGCGCTTCTTCGTGGCAGCGGGAGGCTACCTCCGCTTCTCCCACCCGCCCGCCCCGAGCTTCACCGTGGACACGGAGGCGGCGCCCGGCGCGGTGACGCTGAGCCTCGGGGTCGAGTACTCCCCGTCCCGGCGGCTTCGATTCGTGGTGGAGTACCAGCCGGCATTCATCCTCGCGTCCAACCCGCAGCAGTTCATCAACCTGTCGTTCGTGGCCAACAGTTTTCCCAGCGGCCAGGTCCCGGGGTACGTCATCCTCCCGTGGGGCCTGTTCGACCTTCGCAATCTCTACCTCGGCCTGCGCCTGGATCTGTAGACAGGGATGTCGAAGGAGGCCGACTGACAACGGCCCTACGGGTTGGCGCCCTGGGCCTTTGCGAGGACACCGTCAACCGCGGTGAGGATGGCGGCGAGCCTTTCGTTGCCCGCCGCGTTTCCGATCTCGAATTGCAGCTGCTGCCTGCCGGCTTTCACCGTCGGCTGCTTTGCCACGTTCGAAATGATTTCCGCGGCGTCCGCGAGAGCCGCCGACGAGCCGGCGGTCTGGGTGGCCGCGTACAGCGCGTTGACCCTCTCGGCAGTGTCGGACAGGAGCGCCTTCACCGCGTCCGCGCGGAGGAACTTGTTGAGCTCCTGCCGCGAGGCAGTGGTCGGGTCCTGCGGGTTGGCCTTCCGGGCCGCCTGCTCCTGCGAGACATACGTGGTGTAAGCCGCGCGGGCCGCGCTCACCTCACCCTCGAAGGCCAGCAGCGCATCCAGCCTCCGGGAAAGGTCCTGGCGCGTGGTTTTCACCTTCTGGGCAATGGCGTCGATCTCCGCAGCATGCTGGGTATCTGCCTGGGAGACCTGGGTCTGCAGCTGGGCGATGCGGGCCTGCGCGTCCGCAATCTGGCTGCGCAGCTGCTGCTCCTGCCCGGCGGCGGCCGCTGTCACCTGCTGGCCCGCCACAGCGCCTGCGGTTGCCGCGTCAGGGCCGACCCCGCCCGCGGCTGCGGCCAGGAACGCACTGCGTTCCGCCTGCAGGTCGATTCCCGCCTGCGCAGCCAGGGCATCGGTCCCCGGACTTTTCTGTCCTGTGCGCGTGTAGTCCGAGATGCGGTATCCGAGCACCAGCAGGTCCGTGAGGAGCCGCGATGTGTCAGGCGCCAGGGCCGGGGAGGCGTTCAGCGCCGCCTTGTACTGAACCAGGGCCCCCGCGTAGTCCCCTGAGTCGATGAGCTGGACAGCGGCTTTGGTGTTCTGCTCGGTCTCGTCGCGCATCTTCTTCTGCAGGTCGTCCACGGCTGCCGCGGCGGCGGCGCCCACAAGGGCCGTGGATGCGCCGAGCACTTCCGGCATGGAGGCAACGAGCTGTCGATAGACGTCCAGGCGCGCCGGACCGGTGGCCGCCGCCGCCTGCTGGGAGAGGCCGCGCATCCTGCCCAGGAGCTCCAGCTCGCTGGTCAGGGACTGCTCTCCTGCTGCCGCCTGCGCCTTCACCCGGTCTTCCAGGAGACTGCCCAGCTGCTGGAGAAGGAAGGACTCCGACCGCAGCCTGTCGGCCAGCTGCGGCACCGAGCGCACGCTTCCCTGCCGAAGGTAGGCCTGGAGGCTCCGAACCTGGGCAAGCGCCGCATCCGCCTGGCCGCCGGCCAGCGCCTGGCTGACGCGGGCGATCTGCCCGTCGATCTGGTTCTCGACCGACTGGACCTGTTCCTGCTGCTGCCCCAGCCGTGCCAGCTCGCGCTGGGCGGACTCGAGGTTGACGGTGCTCTGCGCGCGCAACCGGTCCAGCACCTGGGTCTTCTCCTCCATCTGGACCCGCAGCGTCGTCTCCCGCTGCTGGTAGTCAACGACGATCTGGCGCCGCTCCTTCTCCAGCTGGTCCAGCCGCGCCGTGTACTCGGCGCGCAGCCGCGTGATGTCCGCCTGCAGCTGGGCGCGCTCCGCGTCCAGGCTCTTGCGGTACTCGGCGAGCAGCTTCTCGTAGTACGCCTTGCGCTCGGCCTCGAACTTCGCCATGCGCCGCTCGATGTCGTCCGTGCGAACTCCCTCGGAGACAAGGCGGGCGCGCTCCACCGTCACTTCCTGGACCTGCTTCTGGCGCAGCTCCTCTTCCTTCTGCTTGAGCTTCTGGTTGTAGGTCTCCGCGAGGGTCTGCTGCTGCTGCTCGAGCTCCCGGACCTTGGTCCGGACCTCCTCGATCTCCCTTTCTTTTGCGCTCAGCTGCTGGTTGGACTGCTGGCGGAGCTCCCGGATCAGCTTGCCCTCGATGCTCGCGTACTGCGTGGCCTGGGTCTGCATCCGCTGCTCGTTGCGGCCGAACACGAGGCTCAGGACCAGGATGGCGAGGGCGATGACCACGACGGCCGCGGCGTTGACGATAGACGGAAGGAAGAGTCCCCGGCGGGCGCCGGAGAGGGAAAACTGGGCAGCCTCCACGGGGATCCGGTTCTCGGTGGCTACCTTTTCGATGTGCGTCCGGATCTCTTCGCGCTCAACGGGCGTGATCCCTGCTTCGTTCTCCAGAGTGGGAAAATCCGACTGATGTTCAGCCATGCCCGTCCGTCTCCCCCTTCGATATGTTGTACTGGAATCCCGCCTCGCAGTCAAATCGAGTGTTGAGAAAAGGCGGGGGAAAGGCTACACTCCGCGCCAGATGAAGCGCGCCCGTGTGCTGATTGTCGCCGCACTTCTCACCGTTGCTTCCGCGGATCTTTTCGGGCAATACGGGCCGATCCTGCACGCGGCGGCGGCCCAGGACCCCCTCAGCATCGGAGAATCCATCCGGCTCCTCGGCGTTGCCAGCGGCAGCCTCCGCCCCGAGATCGGCCTTGATGAAGCCCGCTCGACGCTCCAGAAGATCGGCATCAGGCTCCCGAAAAGCCCCGACGACTCCGCCATTACCTGGGGCGGCTACGCATTCCTGGTGACACAGCTCTTCGACCTTCGCGGCAGCATTGCGTACGGCCTTTTCCCGGGACCGCGTTCGGCGTTCGACGAGCTGCGAGCCAGGGGCCTGGTCCCGACCCGGGCAAGGCCCGGCCAGCCCGTCGACGGGTCGGACGCCGTTCTCCTCCTGCGCCGCGTCATTTCGGCCCGGGGAACAGCCCGGTGAAGGGCGCGGCTGTCGGGACTCGCTCTTCTCCTGCTCCGGCGGCAGCCGGCCTGCATGCGCAGGCGCCGTTGACGTTCGACTGGGATGCGTCCCTCCAAACCATCGGCAGCGTTGCTGATTCGGGGGCAGGAACGTCGGTGGAAATGCAGGACGCCTTCTCCCTGGGCTTCGAGCTGTCCCACGGCGCAGGCCGCGGCCTTGTGAGCTATCGGCTCAGCGGCGAGGTCCAGTACACGCCGCAGCAGATTGCGCCGGGTGATCAACCCCTTGCTGCCATCACCGGGTACCCCGCGTGAGCGGGATCACGTTCGAGCTTCCCGCGCAGACGCCCATCGGCCTGTGGTTTCGCGCCGGCCTGGGACGGCTCGCGCTGGACGAGCCCGCAGGACTTCTCCTGCGTGATCCCGATGCCCTTGTCCCCGCCCAGCTCGTGGACGGCGTCCTGCTGGAGCTTCGCTACGGGCGATTCTACGGGTCACTCGGGGCAGGTTACCTCGGGCTCCTGGACAAACGGCTGAACCGGATCCGGTTCACGGGCCAGGATACCGGCGAGCTCACCGACAGCTCCGTGTACCTTGCTCCTCCCCGCGGCCTGGCAGTGCTGCGGCTGGAAGCGGATCAGCTGTTCGCCGGCCAGCGGGCCGGATTTTTCAGCATCTGGCAGAAGGACTTCCGGGCCGCGGGCCCGACGTTCGACAGCTGGTACTTCGAGATGCTCGTGGAAGGACCCCTCGCGCAGGGGCTTCGTCACCAGGGCGCACTGGTTGCCGCAGTTGCCGTGCCCTCCGGATCCGCACCCGGGCCTGGGCCTGTTGATTGATGAGCTGGTTGCGTACCGGCTTCCCGTGAGCTTCCTCCACGAGGCATGGTTCTCCGCGCTCTGGGCCAGCAGCGCGGAGGGCGGCACTTTGGCGGGATTCCCGGCTCTTGCCGGCCCACCGGTCAGCACCGGCCTGCAGGCTGCGCTCAGCGACATTGTCCGTCTCGAGATGGGGCTCGACTCTGCTTTTGCCGCTGCCCCTGCCGGAGCCGCCCTGATCTCCGCCTTTGCCGTCCGGCTCCTGCTCCGTCCCAGCGGTCTGCCCCTGCAAGGGTACTCCTTTGCCATGGCCGGGCCGTACGTCGGCACCGAGCTGGAGCTTTCCGCGCGGATGGAACCTGTCGGCGGGCTTCGCTTCCAGGTGCGCGGCGGCACGCTCATTGCGTGGGCGGCAGTCCTGCCGTACGTGCGTCTCGAAGCTGGAGCAGTCCTTTGAAGAAGCCAGCCCTCATCGCCCTGGTCCTGCTGGCATGCGCTTCCGCCCTGTCCGCCCAGGCCGCACCTGTGCCCGCCCTCGAAGTCCAGCAGTCGAAAGGTTTCGTGGAGGCGCTCCTGCCGGATCTCGGCTGGCGCCAGGCAGTCATCGGGCGGCAGCTTCCGACGGGTTCCGTGGTGACGTCCTGGATCGATGCCGGCGCCACTCTCGGCTTCGGCGACAGTGTCCTCACGCTGGAGCCCCTCAGCGATCTTGGCGTCCTTGCCGTGGGGAGCGCCAATGTCAGGGTGTCGCTCCTTTCCGGCGGCGTGACGGTGAAGACCGGGGCCGTCGTGTGCGAGCTGGAGTTCAGGAGAATGGTGATCCGCGTGGAGAAAGCCACAGTGGTCCTCAGGGACGGAAACCTCATCGTGCAGGAAGGCAACGTCATGGTGAGCGGGGCGCAGGACAAGCCGATGCCCATTGCCGCGGGGAGGTCCATCCTGCTCCTCTCTTCACCGGAAGGCCCGGTGTTTCCCGTTTCAGGCGCCGGGGTCCGCTGAGCCCGCGGGAACCTTGGGTCTTCCCATCCGCAGCAGGATATCGTGCTTGACCAGGCCTCGCTCCAGCGGGATGAGGCAGTCCTGAAGGCGTCGCCCGTCAAGCTGGATCCAGGCAACCCCCCGCTCGCAGCTGTCCGGATTCTCCACCCGTATCTCGTAGACTGCCCGGCCGCGCCTGTATCTCATGCGGAAGCTGCCCCACCAGCCGGGGATGACGGGATCCAGGGAGAGAGTATCGCCGCGCACCTTCAGGCCGAGGACCTCCTCCACCCAGGTGCGGTACATCCACGAGGCAGAGCCCGTGTACCACGACCATCCGCCCTGGCCCGTGTGGCCCGCCAGCTGGTAGACATCCGCCACCGCTGCATACGGCTCGACCCGGTAGAGCCCGACTGCGCCGGGGTCACGCGCCTGTTCGACGGGGTTCAGCATGCGCAGCAGCCGGGCCGCGCGCGTGCCGTCCCCGCTGCGAGCCATGGCCATGGCCAGCCACAGGGCGGCGTGCGTGTACTGGCCGCCGTTTTCGCGCACACCGGGCGGGTAGGACTGGATGTAGCCCGGCGAGGGCACGGAGACGTCGAAGGGAGGCGTGAAGAGGAGCACCAGCCGCTGTTCCTCCTTCACGAGATGAGTCCAGGCTGAATCCAGCGCCGTGCGGGCCCGGGGCGAGTCCCCGCCGCCCAGGAATGCCCACGACTGGGGAATGGAATCGATCCGCGCCTCGGCGTTCGCCGATGAGCCCAGCGGCGTGCCGTCATCGAAGATTGCCCGGATATACCATTCTCCGTCCCAGGCAGCCTGCTCAATGCGACCCCTCAGCGCATCGCGCTGCCGGAGGTACTCCCTGCTCTCCTCCCCGCGGCCCAGGGCATCGGACATTTCGGACATCCCCCGCAGGACGTCCACCAGGAACCAGGCCAGCCAGACGCTTTCACCCCGGCCGCCGGCGCCCACGAGATTCATCCCGTCGTTCCAGTCGCCCGTTCCCATGAGGGGCAGGCCGTGCGGACCTTCCGTCAGGCCCCGGGCCACGGCGCGGCGGCAATGCTCGTACAGGCTGGCATGCTCGGTAGAAGTCGTCGGAGTGAAGAACGCCTCGTGCTGATCCTCGCGAAGGAGGGGACCGTCAATGAAGGGCACATCGGTGTCCAGGATGGCGGCGTCTCCGGAGATCCGCACGTACTGCGCCGTGACGAACGGCAGCCAGAGAAGGTCGTCGGAGATCCTTGAGCGGATTCCCGCGCCGTTCGGGGGATGCCACCAATGCTGCACGTCGCCTTCCTTGAACTGCCGTCCGGCCGCGAGCAGGATATGGCCGCGCGCCGTGCCGGGAGAGGCGTACAGGAGCGCCGTGACGTCCTGCAGCTGGTCTCGAAACCCGAATGCGCCCCCGGACTGATACGAGGCGGATCTCCCCCAGATCCGGCAGCCCAGGGACTGGTACAGGAGCCACCTGTTGATGAGAAAATCCGCGGCAAGCTCGGGTGTATGGACTTCGACCGCGCCCAGGAAATCGTCCCACCACGCCTTCGTGCCTGCCAGGGAGGCCTCGACCGCGGTCTCCCCGTGGTATGCCAGCACCAGGTCTCGTGCTGCTTCCCGGGATTCGGTCTGGCCCAGCATGAAGGCGATCTCGGACCTTTCACCGGGAGCGAGATCGACAGTGACCCGCAGCGCGGCGCACGGGTCGAACCCCGCTCCCGTCCTGCCGGACAGAGCGGCGGACCCCATTGCCGCCGGTGATTCGAGGGAACCGTTGCGCCCCAGGAAGGACGTCCTGTCGCCGCACCAGGAATCGGGAGCCCTGCTGGCGGCCGCAAACGCGACTGCCCCGCCGCACTCGGGATGGAACCTGTTCCGCGCCGTCAGGGCCCCGATCTCCCTGTCCCAGGCGGTGACGACGTGCATCTGGCTCGTCTCGCGGTGCTCGCCGAGCACCCACTCGACGTAGTAGGTCAGCGTGAGGGCGCGCGGCTGCGGTGAATCGTTCTTCAACCGCAGCCTCTGCAGCTTGACGGGCCGGCCGCCGCTGCCGTCCATCGGGACGAAGACGGTGAGCTCCTGGTCGATCCCGTTGCTGTTGTGCTCGAACACCGAGTACCCGGCCCCGTGCCGCGAGCGGTACGCGGTATCCTCGCGGATGGGCGAAGCAGTGGGGGTCCAGCAGGCGCCGGTCTCTTCATCCCGGATGTAGATGGCCTCGGATGCCGGGTCCACCACCGGATCGTTGGACCACGCGGTGAGGCGGTTTCTCTGGCTGTTTTCCCTCCACGTGAAGCCGCACCCGCGCTCGCTGACGATGGCGCCGAACACCGGGTTGGCGATCACGTTCACCCAGGGGGCGGGGGTGTCGGTGCCCGCGCCGAGGTAAATCGCGTACTCGCGTCCGTCCGGCGTGAAGCCGCCGAGACCGTTGAAGTAGGGCAGCTCGAGGAACGGGAGGGGGGAGGACGGCTGCCGGGGCGCCGCTTTCCAGGGCGGGACCTCCTTCCGTCCTGCCGATTCGCTGGGGATGCCCACCTGCTGGGCCAATGAGCCGCGCGCCGACACGAAGACGATGCTCGCGGCCGCCTGGAGCAGGGTACGGTCCGCCTCCGGTATCTGCTCCGCGCTTCGGAGAAAGACCCCGCCCGGCTGGTCCCTGCCCGTGTTCGTCGAATGCGCCTGGATCAGGCCTTCCAGCCTTTCGTGCAGGGGCCGCTCGTAGACGCTTGCTTCCTCGGCGAGGATGACGAGGTCCGCCGTCAAGCCGTGCATCCGCCAGAATGCGTGCGCCTGGAGCATCTGCCCGACCAGGCCGACGTCGCGAACTTCTGCTATGGTGACCAGCGCCATGGGCAGGTCTCCCGAGATCCCGTACTGCCAGAGGCCCGGCTGTCCCCGCGTATTCTCCTCGATCTTTTCCGGCGAGCGTAGCAGCCGGTTGGGGTACAGGAGGTGGCTGGCAAGCTGCTGGAACCGGCGGGCGTCGTCGGGCTGGATCCGAAGAACGCGCAGCTCCAGCTGTGCCGCGGTCCACGCGAAATCCCGTGCGCGGCCGATTGCATGAGGCGCGGCATACTTGCCCATGAGCGTCACCACGTGCTCCCGCGCCTCGCCGGCGGCAATCACCAGGGATACCGCGGCGTTCTGCCCCGGCGCCAGTGTGATCGTGGTTCGAAGGCTGAGGATGGGGTCCAGGACGTGGCCTTCGCTGTTGTGCGGCTCTTCCACGCTGCCCGCGGGATTTGCAAGGGTGCGGCCCCTGCCGATGAAAACGCGGCGGTCGGTCTCGAACCGCAGGGGCTCTTCAACGCCGGTTTCGGCGGTGAGCCGGTGGGCCACGTACATCGTCGGCCCATCCCCGCGTGCGGCCGGCGGAACGCAAGCACGGCGCGCTCCTGGTGGAGAGCCTCCGTCTGGATGAACAGCTTGTTGAAGGCCGGGTGCTGCCGGTCTGCGGCGTGCGGGGACATCGAGAGCTCGACGTAGCTGCTGCAGTCGAAGCGCCGGGTGCGCAGGGAGCGGTTGACCAGCGTCACGCGCCGGATCTCGACGTCGTCCTCGGGGGAAACGACAACCTCCATCCGTGAGGCTATCCCGTTCACGAGGCGCTGGAACACGGCCCGGTCCAGCGCAAATGTGGTTGTGCAGCCGTCTTCCTCTCCGCCGACAGGCTGGTATGGAACGGACCACGCGCCCGGGGAGTCATGTTCGTGGATGTAGAAGAAAACTCCTCCCACGTCCCGTGTCGGGTCCGACCTCCAGCGCGTGATCTCCTGTGTACCCCATTGGCTGTATCCGCCGCCCGTGTTGGTGACCATCACGCTGTAGCGTCCGTTGCCGAGGAGCTGGGTCTTCGGCGTCCGCGTGTGCGCCGTGTCAAACGTGCTCGTCGACGGGGCTACGCCGCCGACACTCTGAGCGGATTGCGCCCGTTCGTGCGTGGAGATATGGTGCGAGGGAGGAAGCACGGGGACGCGCTCGTGGAGCAGCGCCGCGACGGATCGGACGCGCGGGTCAGCGTGAAACCGCCGGCGGTTTGCTCCATCATGGAGGAAATTCGCCAGGGCGAGGAGGCTCATTCCCTGGTGATGCGCCATGTACGCCTGCACCACCACGCCGCGTTCACCGGTCCTTCCCCCCTCCTGCCGGCTGAAATCAATGGCCTCGTAGAACCCGTGGGTATCCAGCAGCCCGAACGACCCCAGGCGTCTCAGGTTCCGCATGGTCTCGCGCGACGCAATTCCCAGGGCAAGGAGGGTTGCGTACGGGGCAATGACGATCTTCTCCTCTGTTTCGCGCTTCAGACCGAGTCCGGGCACGCCGAATGCCCGGTACTGGTAAATCCTGTTGAGATCCATGTCCGCGAAAGCCGATTCCGAAATCCCCCAGGGCACGCGGTGACGGCGGGCGTAGTCGATCTGGGCCGCGACTGCCGCGCGCGCGGCATCTTCAAGAAGCGTGTGCGCCAGGGACTCCTGGAAAAGAAGCGGCATGAGGTACTCGAACATCGTCCCCGTCCAGCTGAGCAGAACGCGGCGGCGGCCGAGCGCCCTGTAGGGCCGGCTCAGCGAGAACCAATGCTCGAAGGGGACATCCCCCCGGGCAATCGCGATGAAGCTGCCCAGCCGGGATTCGCTGGCAAGGAGATCGTAGAAGGCGCCATCCCGCCGGCCCTCTGAGACGTCGTACCCGATGGTGAACAACCGCCGGCCCTGGTCGTACAGGAATCTCATGTTGATCTGCTCGGAGAGCGCCCTGCAGTCAAGAATCAGTCGGTTGGCCTTGCCCAGGATCTCTCCGGCCAGCCAGCGGGATTTCGAGAAAGCCTCCAGCAATCGGTCGAGCCACGCACCCAGGGGGCCGTCCGGCGGCGCCTCTTCCCGCGCCTCCCGGAGGACCTCGATCCAGGCCACGCGGCCGTTTGCAAGGTCGGCCAGGGAAGGAACTCGGGCCCCGTCCCGTCGCACCGCCTCGAGCGCTTTCGGGCCTAAGAGGGCGATCTCCCGCTCCGATTTCTCTGAAAGGATTTCCATCCACGGGAGGTACCGGTCGGCAGTTGAAATCCACGCTGACGACTGACTCTGTATCCTGGTGGACCAGTAGACCTCCTCCTCTCCTTCGTCACCGAAGGTCCTGAGATTTACAGCCCCGCGCTTCAGGAGGCCGAGCACGTCCACGAGTCGGGACGGCGGGGAGTCCCAGTCCCTCAGGAGAATGGAGAGTGCATGGTAGCGGTCGCTGGGAACGCGACCACGCCCCATGACGCGCCGCAGGACGCGCCCGGTGTCAAACAGGCCGGAGAATGCCTTCCCGTCAAGGACCGGCTGATCGACCAGCTCGCCGAGTCCGTGCTCCAGTGTCCAGAGGGCGCCCAGCAGGTTTCCGCTGTCGACCGCCGAGACATACCGCGGCTCGAGGGGTGCCCGGGTCCGCACATCGTACCAGTTCAACAGGTGACCCTCAAAGCGCTCGAGGGTGCCGATGGTCTCCATTGTGCCCGTCAGCCTCTGGACGACCTGGTCCCCCGTCAGGTATCCGAAGTCTCGCGCCGCCAGCGCGCTCATCATCCAGAGTCCGATGTTTGTGGGACTGGTTCGCAGCGCAAGCTCGTTTCGAGGTGAGACCTGGTAGTTGTCCGGAGGCAGCCACAAGGTTTCGGCGCTGACAAAATCATCGAAGTAGCGCCACGTTCGGCGCGAAATCTCCCGGAGGAATTTCGTGTCGGCGGGCAGAAGGACAGCTCGACGCGTGTGCTCACGCGGCGCCGCGTTCAGCAGCCAGCCCACCAGCGGTGAAAGGAACCATGCCGCCAGCCAGGGGCCGGCTGATCGCAAGGCTGGACGGCACCCAGGCCAGGAGAATGACGGCCCCGGCGCCGGCTGCAAGGCTCACCGGTGCCATGGCCAGGACACGGGGCAGCAGCCTTCCAGGGCGTGCCGCCTCGAGGGGCTGCGCGGAAGTCCACTGGAGCATTCTCCGGCGGGAGATGTGCCGTCGGAACAATGCCCGCAGGATTGCATCCAGCGCGAGGGCGGCCTGGTGCGGAAGAAGGGCAGCATCCGTCACTGCCCGAAGGACGTCATGCCAGCACGCCGGGGCGCGAGATCGCCTTTGTCCCGCGCCGGGTGGTGACCATGGTGAACGGCTGCGCAAGGGGACGGAAGAGAAGCTGGACCGCGACAACCAGCGTGGCAATCCAGCCTGCCTGCGGGGATATGGCCCACGATGCCAGGAGCAGCGCCAGGCTGGCCGCGGGCATGAGGCTGCGCCGCAGGTTGTCGAACAGCTTCCATCGGTCGAACCACGACAGCGGGTTGTGCTCGGGCTTCCGCCCCTGCCGGGGGACCCGCGCCGTGATCCATTGCCCGATCTGCCAGTCCCCCCGGATCCACCGCTGCTGGCGGTCGGTGTACCCGGCGTAGCTCCGGGGAACTCGTCGTACAGCTCGATGTCGCTGGCCAGGCCGACGCGGACGTGGGCTCCCTCCAGCAGGTCATGGCTCAGGAGACGAGCCTCGGGGAATCGACCGCCCAGGACGCGATCGAAGGCTCGAACATCGTAGATGCCCTTGCCGTAGTAGGAGCCTTCACCCGTGAGATCCATGTGCACGTCTGAGACTGCCCGCGTATAGGGATCAATCCCCACGGCGTCCGCAAAGAGCCGGCTGAAAAGCGTTGCGCTGGAGCTCGGCAGGGAAGGGGTGACGCGCGGCTGGATGATCGTGTAGCTGCCGGGCTGCACCCTGCCCGGCCGAGTCGAACCGCGGCTGGTTCAGCGGGTGGGCAATGGTTTCGATCATGCGCCGGGCGGCACCGAGGGGCAGCTGGGTGTCGCTGTCCAGGGTGATGACGAACCGGACATCTGCAAGGCTCTCCGGCCGACCCGCCCGGACAAGGTCGGGGGACCCCCGTGGTCGTGTTCCCGCGAGCAGCCCGTTCAGCTCCTCGAGCTTGCCCCGCTTGCGCTCCCACCCGATGAACCTCTGCTCCGAGTCGCTCCAGGTGCGCTCGCGATGAAACAAGAGGAAGCGTCCCTCCCCGTGGCGGCGGTTCAAGGACTGGATGCCCTCGACTGCCGCGCGCAGGAGCGCCGCGTCCTCTTCCGTGTGCGCGGCATCTGCGTCCCGGTAGTCCGAGAAAAGGCTGAACAGCAGGTTGTTCTCCCGGTTGGCCAGGTAGCGGACTTCAAGCTTCTCCACTTCGGTCCGGATCGGATGTATCGTCCCCCAGCAGGACCGGCACGACAACCAGCGTCCGAAACTCTTCGGGGACTCCCGTGATCTCGAAATCCATCTTTGGCAGGGCGCGGGGCGGCAGGATCCGGGCGGCAAGATAGTTCAGCACTTCGAGGGCAAGCTGGCTGGCAGGGAGCACAAGGAGGAGGGTCAGCAGGAGGGAGACCCCAGGCGACGCGCCGTCGCCGCCCGTGCCGGCCAGTCGGGCTCCGGCCAGGAAGGAAGCGATGGACCCGGCGGTGAGAATCCCGAGGCATGAAAAAAACACGGCAGAAGATCGGCGGTAGATCCACTGAAGGAAACGGTGCCGCCAATTCTCGCCGCAGCCCAGCAGCCGCACGAGCTCCGGCCTGCCTTCGCCGATCAGCCAGGTCCCCACGTGCGTCATCCGCTCGTCCCCGCGGGCAGGGCTGTTCAGGGCGTCCTGCGCGAGGGAGAGGGCGCCGCCGGGCGACGTCCTGCTCCTCCTGCCCGGAACGGCGGGACAGCTCTTCGACCACGCGCCGGCACCGATCACGGGTGTCAAAGTCCATTGCCCGGGTAGATCCCGGAAGGGTCGCCGCGCAGCAGCTGCTCCACCCGGCTCAGGTTCTCGAAGATCTGTCTCCAGTCCAGCAGGGCCAGCTGCCGAAGGCTGGTGAACGCGTTGCCGATTGAAATCTGGTCTTTCGCCTGGCGGTTCTGTTCCCGCAGGCTCAGCTCGCTCACGGGCAGGTGCGAGGTCCTCTCCAGCCACCCCTGCACGAGCACCAGCACCGTTTCCTCGTCGTAGAGATGGCCGATGAGCTGTGATGAGAAGTAGGAGCTCGGACCGGGAAACTGGACGGCCAGCTCGGCAAGGAGAGCGAAGAGCTGGTCGGAGCCCCGCCGATTGGCCCTGATCAGGCGGTTTGCCCAGAAATCGGCGCTCTCCCTCTCGCGCAGCTCGACGGCGGCGCGAAGGGCAAGATTGCAGACGCTCTCGATCAGGGCAACGCGCAGCATCTGGGGAAGGGCCCACAGCTCCCCGATTGCAAGGGGCCTGGAGGACTGGTACGCGTCAATGAACGAAAGAACGCTTTCCCTGTCCAGGCGCAGCTCCAGGTCGGCGATGAGCTCGCGCGCAAGTTCGTAGATCCGGGGGAGACCCGCGGAGCGTCCTCCCGCAAGAGTCGGAAGCTCCCGGTAGAACCTTGGGGGCAGGTTCACCAGGACGTCGCGCGTGTTGCTCTCTATCACGTACTCGTTGTCGAGGATCCATTCCGCGGTCGGCGGCGTGCCCTGTTCAAGCCGGGCAGCCTGGGAGAGCTCCGCGCAGACACCGCGGATCCTCCGTCGGGTACTGTGGATCCGGGCAAGCAGCTCGGCCGCCTTGCCCTGCCGTGACTGGATACGGTGCTCGACGGCCAGGCGCGCGGCGTGCTCACGGATCTGCTCCGGGGAAAGGGGAACACCGGGCTTCCGCACCTCCGGCGGTGCCGATTCGGCCCGCGCCTGGAGGATGAAGACCGCAGGCGGCGTGTCGCCGCCCGCGCGCAGGACGCTGACCGCTCTCTGCAGAGAGTCGACTTTTGCCTGGATGATGATGGCCGTTTCATCGGAGACCAGCCATCGGGCGCTTTCCTGGAGGACTTTTTTCCCGACCCCAAGCCGTGACCTTCGACGCGATACCCACCCCAGGAGAAGGCCTGCCGCTGTTCCCGCTGCGGGCGTGCCGAATGCGCCCAGCCCCGGCATCGACCAGCCCATGATGACGGAGGCGCCGGCGCAAAGAAGGCCGCAGGCAAGGGCAGCGGCCAGCGCGGTAATGCGGCGGTTCCTGAGGAACAGGTCCCGGGTGTGCACGTCCCCTCCCGAGGTCCGGGAGAGCACGGCGATGCGATGGAATCCTCTTCTCTTCAGTTTTCCGAGGGCGTCGACCGCTTCTGCCGGTTTTGCAAAGTATCCGAGGAGGATGCCGGAATCCGGAGTCCATGAGGGCTGGTGGATCAGGTTGTTCTCATTTTCAACACCGTCTCGTCGATCTCTGCAAGGGTGAGCGCCTGCATGATGGGCGGAATGTACAGGGCGAACCAGCCCCGGGATCCACGTGTCAGGCCATACCAGCCGCCCACGGGATTCGCCGGCGGAGCGAGCCCACGCTTCGACTGAGCCGTCCGCAGCCGGCTCTTTTTCCCCCGCTCCGCCCAGCGGCATCCAGTCCCGGCGGGCTTTCAACATCTCGTCAAGGTCGTTCAGGCAGCGCAGGTGATACCGTATCTCCCCGCCGCCCGCCCGCACAACGATGGCGGGCGGGGCGTGAGCCGGGTCCCTCCAGGCGGCGTACTCCGCGGCCCCGCCCGGAGTCTTCAGGACCCAGGGATTCCCCCGTGTCCCCGGCACACCGCCCATGTCAGATTCCATTGGGTCCCCTTACCGGTCGAGTATTTCCCCGACGGACCGGGGGATCTTGTCTCCCATCGGTTCGTCCTTTGAATCGAACCGGTAGACGACTGCGCCGGTGCGATCCAGGAGGAACTTGTTGAAATTGTCCGTGATCTTCCCCGCAAAGGAGGGGTTCGTTTTCTTGTTCGTGAGGAACTCGTACAGGGGATCGATCTCCTTCCCCTTTACCGAGATCCTGGCGAAGAGCGGGAAGGTGACGCCGTAGGTGACGCTGCAGAAGCTCTTGATCTCGGCGTCGGTTCCCGGTTCCTGCCCGGCCGAAGTCGTTCGACGGAAATCCGAGAATCTCGAATCCCCGCTCACGAAAGCGCTTGTACAGCGTTTCAAGTCCCTTGTACTGGGGCGTGAAGGTGGACTTGCTGGCAACGTTCACGACAAGGAGGACTTTCCCTGCGTACTCCGACAGGGGCTTTTCGATTCCGTCGATGGTTTTCATGCTGAAAGAATGGAAGTTTTCCATGCCTTGAAGGTACAGGACCGCGAAGCGAATTGTAAGGGGGAGAGTTGGCGCGCCCCGCCCGCCTGCGCTATGCTGACGCGCACATGAAGCCACACCATTCCCGCTCTCGTCCTGCGGAGGCCCCTCCTGAAACCGCGCCGTCCCTCCCGCCGGGGCTCCGAACGTACCTGTACGCCACCGCGGGGGTGACGGGGGCCGCGATCATGATCGTGGAAATCCTCGGCGCCCGGATGCTCGCACCCTACGTCGGCACTTCGCACTTCGTGTGGACCGCCCAGATAGCCGTGACGCTGGTTGCGCTTGCCTGCGGGTACTACGCGGGCGGCCGGCTGGTGGGCCGCTCCACGCGGCTGGGACGCCTGTACGCTGCCATCGCGATTGCGGCCGGGTTCCTTGCCTGTACGGTCGCGGCGCGCGAATGGGTGGTCTACCGGTTCCTTGCGCTGCCGCTTCCCGTGGGGTCGCTCCTGTCGTCGGCATTCCTGTTCTTCGTGCCGTTGTGCCTCCTGGCAATGACCGGTCCGTTCCTTGTCCGCGTGCTGACCCGCTCCGTCAGTGAAGTCGGCGGCAACGTGGGCCGCCTGACGGCCGTCAGCACCATCGGGAGCTTTCTCGGCACGGTGGCCATCGGGTATGTGCTGATTCCTCTCCTCCCCAACTCGGTCACGATGTACGGGACCGCCGCCGTGCTCATCGCCATTGCGTTGTCGTATTTCATCGCATGGTCGCGAAAGGCCTCCACGCTGGGAGGCGCTGCCGCTGTGGCGCTGATCGGCCTGGCCGTCGGCGCCTGGGGAGTCCAGGCGGAAGGGTTCCACAGCGCAAAGCTGGAGGAGTTGTACCGCGCCAACTCGAGCTTCGGACTGCTGCAGGTCGTGCAGGTCAAGGACCAGTCGTCCCGCCTGTACCTCTCCGACTACCTGATCCAGAACACCTACGACGTGCGGCAGGGCAGGAGCATGTCCATGTTCACGTACATGCTCAGTGGACTGGCCCGCGCGTACGCGCCCCGGCTGGACCACGTGCTGTGCATCGGCATGGGTGTCGGCATTGTTCCGCGCGAGCTGGCGCGGGAGGGCGCGGCCGTCGACGTTGTGGAGATCAATCCCTCGGTCGTGCCGATTGCGCGGAAGTATTTCGACCTCGACCCGGGCGCCTTCCGCCTCTTCATGGAAGACGGCCGCTACTTTCTCAACCGTTCCTCCGACCATTACGACGCGGTGATCCTTGACGCGTTCCTCGGCGACTCCAGCCCCTCGCACCTGATGAGCCGCGAAGCGTTCCAGGCCATCAGGCGCGTGCTGACCCCCGACGGCGTCCTGGTCATGAACACCTTTGCCGATTTCTCATCAGGTGACGACTATGCCGGCGCATCGCTCGCAAAAACGCTGGCTGCCGTCTTTCCCAGCGTGCGGATTCACGGCGCGCGGGGGGGCAATACGCTGTTCGTCGCATCGCCGCGCGCGGGAATTGCCATCCTGCACCCGCCGGCCTTCGGTGACGTTCATGCCGACGCGCTGGCGGACGTCCGCGAAGCGTTTGCCCGGCTCTGGGAGCCGAATCCCGCGCACGGCATCGTGCTGACCGACGACTACAACCCGGTCGAGTTCTACGATGCCGCCAACCGCGAGAAGTTCCGCCGATCCCTCGCCTTGTCCATGAGGAGCCGCTAGCCCGGCGCGAAGCGCGATATTTCACTCGTCGTTCGTGTGCTCCCGCCTGTATCTTCGCTCATGCTCATTCAACGTCGGATCAGGGGGGCGGTATGCCTCAGCGTCCACCCGCAGGGGTGCGAGCAGCACGTTCGGGAACAGGTCTCCTACATCCAGTCACAGCCGGCACTGCCGCGCGGGCCCCGCAAGGCCCTCATCCTTGGCGCATCGACCGGCTACGGCCTTGCCTCAAGGATCGCTGCCGCGTTCGGCAGCAGGGCGGAGACCATCGGGGTCTTCTACGAACGGCCGTCCGACGAGGAACGGACTGCATCCGCGGGATGGTACAACAGCGCGTTCTTCGAAGAGGAGGCGCGGGCGGCAGGCCTGAACGCCTGGAGCCTCAACGGGGATGCATTCTCTGACGAGATCAAGAAACAGACCGTGGAGCTCGTTCGAGCCCGCACCGGGCCCGTGGACCTGGTCGTCTACAGCCTGGCAGCGCCGCGGCGGGGGCCCCACACTTCCGCACTGCGGCCCATCGGCAGGCCCTATACCGGCAAGACGGTCAATGTCCAGAGCGGTGAGGTCTACCAGACCACGGTTCCCGCTGCAACGGAAGAAGACATCCGGGGCACCGTGGCCGTGATGGGCGGCGAAGACTGGCAGCTGTGGATCGACCTTCTCCGGCGGGAAGGCCTCCTTGCCCCCGGTGCAATCACGGTGGCGTATTCGTACATTGGTCCCCCTCTCAATTCCGTGATCTATCGCGAGGGCACGATCGGCCGGGCCAAGGAGCACCTGGAGGCGACGGCGCGATCCCTGGACCGGGAGCTTGCGTCGACAGGCGGGAGGGCGCTGGTTGCAGTGAACAAGGCGGTTGTCACCCTGGCCAGCGCGGCCATCCCCTTTGTGCCTCTGTATATCGCGTTGTTGTACAAGGTCATGAAGGACCGCGGTACGCACGAGGGGTGCATCCAGCAGATCAATCGGCTCTACAGGGACCGCCTGTACACGGGGGGGACGATTCCCGTCGACGAAGCGGGCCGGATCCGACTGGATGAGCTGGAGCTCGATCCCGACGTCCAGGCGCGTGTCCAGCAGCTCTGGGACGAAGCAACGACGGAGAACCTGCCGAAAATCGCGGATTTCGAGGGCTACCGCAACGAGCTCTCCCGGATCTGCGGCTTCGATTCCCCCGGCGTGGACTACGGCGCCGACGTCGAGCAGCGGGTCAGGATTCCCTCCCTCTAACCGTGTCCGCAAGCTGGATGGCGACCTTCCTCGTGCTGGGTTTTTCAAATCGGTTCAGCCCCGCGACCCAGGGCGGTTTCTTGCCGTGATCCGACGTCATGTGGCCTCCGCATAGACTGTCGATGCTTTTTGTGCATCGTTTTGCTCACATTCCAGAAATGCGATAGACCTCCTCGATTACTCGCAGCGCGGCCAGCGCGTCCACAAGCCCCGCGGCCGGTTGACGATCAAGCCTGATGTCTTCGATGAATTCGCTCATCTCGTTTTCCCACGAATCATCGGCCATGGCGAATTCCCAGATCGTGGTTTCCGGCGGCCCCATCTCGGGGAGCATGCGGTGCCAGCTGAGCCGTTCGACGCCGTAGCTTCCACCGAGCCCGGAGATCTCGAGCTTGCCCGCCTTCCCGTAGATCTCGAAAGAGAAAAGGTTCTTCCACTCCGTGCAGCTGGCGTGGAGAAATGCCACCTGCCGGCCCGGGTGCGAAGCATCAGGAACCCGTTGTCCTCCACGTCCATGTCCCAGAAAAAAGTCCCCGCGTACCCCTGCACGTCGGTGAACTCCCCGAGGAAACAGCGGGCGAGATCGACCAAATGAATGCCCTGGTCGATGAGCTCCCCGCCGCCGGACTTTTCGCGCCGCGCCCGCCATTCGCGGTCGTAGCCGGGTCTGCCGCCGTGACCGTAGCGCGCCCGGAGAACATCAGCGGGCCCAGCTCGCCGGAGCGCACCAGCTCGAAGGCCCTTCGAAACGCGCGGTGGTAGCGGTGGTTGAATCCGACGCGCACGTGCTTGCCCGACCGGCGCTCTTCATCGAGGACGGGCTGCAGCTCGGAGGACTTCAAGGCCGCCGGTTTTTCAACCAGCACATGCTTCCCGCTCCTCAGGGCAGCGCTGGTGATCGCAGCCAGGGAATCATGCGCCGTCGCCACGATGATCAGCCCGATGTCGGGCCTCTGCAGGAGGGTCTCCCAGCTTTCCATCGCGACGCAGCCGGGATGCTGGGAGGCGAGCTGGGAGGCGCGCTTTGCATCGATGTCCGCGCAAGCGGCAAGCCGGGCGCCCGCGAGAGCCCGCGCCCGCTTCTGTCCGATCAAACCGCAGCCGACAATTCCAGCGTTCATCTCCGCCCCCACGACATTGCCCGGTCGGCGGGTACGATGCGCCGCAGCGTGTAGACGTCGGTGCGGGCCAGGTCTTCCCGGTGAGAGGCAAGCCGCTCCCAGGGATCCCAGGCGGCGCTGATGAGCCTGCCCGAGATGCCGTCAGAAGCAGGAGATGCGAGGAAAGCGCACAGCCCGGCGGCGCGGGACACGACGTCGGGAGTGTCCTGCCCGAGCCTGACGGCCGCATCGTACTCCCTGCTGCCCGCTCTCCCGGGCCCCGCTGCTATCACCGCCTCGGTCATTGCGCTCTTCATTGCCCCCGGGGCAATTGCGTTCACGTCGATACCGAAAGGCTTCACTTCTTCCGCCAGGGTCTCGGTGAACCTGACGAGCATTGTCTTGGCCGCGCCATAGGCCGAGAAGCCGGGCCGCGGCCCGGCGGCCCCGCCGCCGGAAAGGTTGATGATCTTCCCCCGGCCGCGCCGAATCATCTCCGGCAGCACCATCCGGCAGAGGCGGATGGGTACGAATGCGTTCAGGCTGAAGGACTCCGTCCACTCCTGCCAGTCGTTCTCCCAGAAGGGGCCGATGGGCCCCTGGGTGGCGGCGTTGTTCACCAGGACGTCGGGTCGCATGCCCGGCAGCGCCGAGGGCATCCGCGAGCACTTCCACCGCCGTGCCGCCGGAGAGGTCCACCGCGCAGCAGCTCACGCGGGCTCCGGCACGGAGCCGGCTTTCCAGCCCTGCCTTGACGCGCTCCAGCTCTTCGCGGGACCGCGCAACGAGCGCAACTGACGCACCGGCGGCTGTGAGCGCGGAGGCGATCTCACGGCCGAGACCCCGGGATGCCCCCGTGACCAGCGCTGTGACGCCCGCGCACGACGCCTGCGCGTCAGATTCATCCGACATGCCTGCCATTGGCGGAGTATACGCAGGTACCGGGCACCGTTCAAGAACTGCGGGCCTTGCCGCGCACCCCAAACCATGGTTCAGTTGACGGCAAGGAGACAGTGATGCTGTACGAACTGCGCGAGTACCGGGTGAAAAAGGGAAAAATGAAGCAGTGGTTGAGGCTCATGGACGAGGAGATCATGCCGTTCCAGGTATCCCAGGGCATGGTCATCCCGGCCGGATTCACGGCGCCCAAAAACAAGGAGCTGTACGTTTGGCTTCGGCGGTTCAAGAACGAGGCGGATCGGAAACGCCTCTACCGCAAAGTCTACGAAAGCGACCATTGGAAAAAGGTGCTTGCGCCGAAAATCGACGCGGTATTGGACGTCCCCGCCATCGTGGTAACGCAGCTGGTGCCGACGCCGAGGTCAGTCCTTCAATAGCCCCTTCCGCTCGACAAAGACTCCCGCAAGGGCTGCGCCGACCCAGGACAGGGCGGCGCACAGCAGCATGACCACCCGGAAGGTGTCGACGAACGACATGCGGATCGCAGTCTGCACGCTGCCTACACTGGCGGCGGCCACCTCGGCGGGCACCGCGGCGGCCCCCAGGCGCGCAGCTTCCGCGCCGAGGGCTGACCGGGCCTCGCCGCTGATGTCCAGGAGCGCCGTTCGGGCCTGGAGGGCGTGGGAGAAGAGGAACAGCGCAACGGCTCCGACCACGGCAATGGCAAGCACTCCCGCCGTGCGCGAGACGGCGTTGTTGATGCCGGAGGCCGTGCCTGCGAAATTGCTGGCCACGGAGCTCATGACGGACGTGGTCAGGGGCGCCACCGTGATCCCCATGCCGATGCCGAGGAGAACGACGCCGGGAAAGAAAGTCGTCCAGTAGTGCGCGGGCCCGTCGGACAGGCCGCTGAATGCCATGAAGAAGAACGCGGCGCCGGCGATGGCCGGACCGATGATCAGGGGCAGCCGTGGTCCGCCCTTGTCCACGAGCCCCCCGCCCACCGGGAGAGGGCGGTCAGGATCAGGGCAAAGGGTGTGAATGCGAAACCCGCAACGGCCATGCTGTAGCCCTGCGCCTGCACCAGGTTCAGCGAAAGGAAGAACGTGCCGGCACTGAGAGCGCCGTACAGCCCGAAGGTGAGCAGGTTTACACCGCTGAACGTGCGTGAGGAGAAGAGCTTCAGCGGGATCATCGGGTAGCGGCTCCGTACCTCCACGACAATGAAGGCGGCAAGGGCCAGCGCGCCGACCAGGAGCGTTCCGAAGACCCTCGGGTTGCTGAATCCAAGGTTGGGCGCGGAAAGCAGGCCGTAGGTGGGTCCTGCAAGACCGACGGCAAGAAGGGCGGCCCCGAGGTAGTCGATGCGGCGCAGTGACGTCTCATCCCGGCTCTCGGGAACCTTGAGCAGGAGAACGATGAGGGCGACGACACCCAGCGGGAAATTGACAAGGAAAACGCCCCGCCACAGGCCCGCGCTGGCCAGGACTCCACCGAGGACGGGCCCCACGACGGCGACGATGGTGGTGAATGCCGACCATGTGCCGATTGCCTTTCCCCTGCTCTCCCGTCCGAAATGCGCCGTGATGATGGCCAGGCTCCCGGGAATCATGAGCGCGCTCCCCAGGCCCTGGACAAGCCGTGCGCCGATGAGGAAGCCGATTGTGGGTGCAAGTCCGCACACCAGCGAAGAAAGCATGAACAACCCGATGCCGACCGCAAACACCTTCCTGCGGCCCAGCACGTCTCCCAGGGATCCGCCGATCGGGATCAGCGCTGCCAGCATCACCAGGTACGCGTTGACAACCCACAGGAGCTGCTCTCCGCTGGCATGAAGCGCGTCCTGGATGGCGGGCATCGCGACGTTCAGCGCCGTACCATCGATGAACGCCATGCTCGATGCGAGGATCGTCGCGGTGAGCACCCAGAGACCTGTTCGCGAATTGCCCGTGTCAGTCATGGTATGGAAGATACGGGTCCGGGATTTTGCCGGTCAAACGGAATCAGGCGGGGTACGCGCGGGCCCGCGCGCGCCCCGGGCAACAGTGCCTTCCAGGGCGCCGAAGGCGGTGTCAATGGTGAGAGCAAGCAGCCCGACGATCACCGTCCCTTCGGTCAGGAAAGCGGGATTCTGGTTCACGAGCCCCGAGATGATCGGAGCCCCCAGTCCGCCGGCGCCGATTGTGGCGCCGATGGTTGCGGTCCCCACGTTGACGATGACCGACGTGCGCACCCCGGCAAGGATCACCGGCAGCGCGAGGGGAAGCTCGACCTTGCGCAGGACCTGGCCGGGGGTCATCCCCATGCCCCGCGCCGCCTCAATGGCATCCGCGCTGACAAGGGCAATTCCCCCGAGCGTGTTGCGGATGATCGGGAGGACGCTGTACAGGAAAAGGGCCGCAACGGTCGGTGAAAATCCGAATCCGAGCGCGGGCACAGACAGCGCGAGAACCGCCGCCGGCGGGAAAGTCTGCACCACGGCCGCGAGCCGTTCCGCTGCCGGGAGAAACTGCCGCCCGCGCGGCCGGGTGACCAGGATCCCGGCCCCGACGCCGACGACAATGGCAAGGAGGCTCGAGATCCCCACCAGGAGGAGGTGCTCGCCGACCAGCCATGCAGGATCCGCCCGGGGATACAGCAGTGTCCGCGTCTCCGGAAAGAGCAGCCCCAGACCGCTATGCCAGATGCCGGTGCTCGAGGCGAGCAGCAGGAAAACTCCCGCGAGGATTCCGAACCCGATCCAGGCTCTCACTTCGGCCCCCCGATCCCCCGGTCCTGCTGCTTCTCGGAGGCCTCCTCGACATCACTCAGGCTGAGCTCGCCGAGCAGCCTGAAATCGGCGTCGACAACAGGGATGGTGCGGGCGCTGGTCCCGAGCATGCGTGAAAGCGCCTCCTTCAGGGAAGCATCCTCCGGGACCGCCATTTCGCGGATATTCTCCGTGGAGAGGCACTCCCGCACGTCCTGGCAGCGGCCGGCGAGGGCCGTGTCGAGACTGCCGATGAGTCGGCCCTGTGCATCGACGATCCACAGGAAGCGTGCCCCGTCCGCGGCGGCAGGCACGCCCGGCTCATCATCGATGATCGCGGAAGCCGCGGGCCGGAGGTAGTCGCGCACCGGGAACCGGGAAAGCCTCTTCAGCGCCCGGTCGGCGCCGACGAAGGCCGCCACGAAAGGGTCAACGGGATTCTCGAGAATCTGCTCCGGCGTGTCGTACTGGACAAGCCGGCCGGACCGCACAACGGCTATGCGGTCCGCCAGCCTGATGGCCTCGTCCACGTCGTGCGTGACGAAAACGATCGTCTTCCGCAGCTTCCGCTGGATGGACAGGAACTCGTCCTGGAGCCGGAGCCGGTTCACGGGATCCACCGCGCTGAACGGTTCATCCATGAGAATGACCGGCGGGTCCGAGGCCAGGGCTCGGGCCACGCCAACGCGCTGCGCCTCCCCTCCGGACAGCTCGTGGGGATAGCGTCCGCCGTACAGAGACGGATCCATGCCGACGAGGGCGAGCATCTGCTGGACCCGTCCCTCGATCCGCGCCCTGTCCCAGCCCAAAAGCTGGGGAACGGTGGCGACATTCGCGGCAACGCTGAGATGCGGAAAGAGCCCCACGTTCTGGATGACATACCCGATTCCCCGGCGGAGGGTCTCCGGCCGCATTGCCCGGACATCCTTCCCGTCCAGGGACACCGCGCCCGCCGACGGCTCGATAAGGCGGTTGATCATCCTGAGCATCGTCGATTTTCCGCTTCCGGACGGCCCGACCAGCACGCACAGCTCCCGGTCCGGGACTTCCAGATCCAGCTTGTCCACGGCCGCCACGGCACCGAAATAGCGCGTCACCCCCTCGAACCTGATCATGCGGCCTCCCCGCGGAGCGGTTTCGGGGTGGTCAGGCGCACCAGTCCGCCCATCATCATGTCTGTGACCACCGCCATGGCGATGACTGGCAATGTGCCCAGGAGGATCATGTCGGCGGCGTACTGCCCCAGGCCCTGGAAGATGAATACCCCCAGCCCCCCGGCGCCGATGAGCGCGGCGACCACCGTGTTGCCCACGGACTGGACTGCTGCCGTGCGCACCCCTGCCAGGATCAGGGGAAGCGCGAGCGGGAGCTCCACGCGGGCCAGCAGCTGCCGTCGTGTCATGCCCATCCCTTTGCCCGCCTCGCGCAGGGAGGCCGGAATCTGGGAAAGCGCGGTGAACGTGTTGCGGGCTATTGGAAGCATTGCGTAGAAAGAGAGCGCAAGAATTGCGGGAGCACGACCGATCCCGCTGATGCCCCACTCGTGGAGCAGGGGAAACCGGTGGGAAAGGGCTGTCAACGGGAGGATGAGAAGGCCGAACAGGGCGAGGCTCGGAATTGTCTGCACGATATTCAGGATGAAGAACGCGGCGCGCCTCATGACGACCCGCCTCAGCGAGGAGACCCCGATCACGATGCCCAGGACACTGCCGATGAGAACCGCGCTGCCCGACAAGACAAGGTGATTGCCGGTCTCGGCGAGGAACACCGTCTTCTGCACGGCCCATTCACGCATCACCGAGACAGCGTCAAGGAATCCGGAGAATACCAGCGCCCCGAGGATGACCGGAACCGAGAACCCCAGCACGCGCCGGAGAAGACCCTCCTGGAATGCTGCGCGGGCCGAGGCGGAGAGAAATGAAGCATACCCGATGACGGCGGTGGCCCAAAACCCTGCGGAGAGGGAGACACGGGGCACAGGGTCCGAGCCGGCGATGGCCGCGGTGACGACCCCCGCTGCTATGATTGCGCACAGGGGTGCTGCGAGGGACACCAGCGTTGCCAGTCGGGCGCGAACTCTTTCCGCCATCCGGAGGACGGCAGCGGCGCCGGCAATCCCCCAGAGCGCGAGGAGGACCACCAGCGCTGCAGGATCCACGTCGAACAACAGGCGCACAACGCCGTCAGCAATCCTGTTGGGGCGCGCGCGCACAAAGGGCAGGGCGGCGGCAGCGGCGATCCCTGCGGCGGCGAAGAAAAGTGTCGGAACGTCAATTCCCGCCGCGCGATCAGTACGCTGCGCTTCCACCCCGGAATGTCTACTTCACGAAGCCTTTCTTTGCCAGATAGTCCGCCGCTACCGCGTCCGCGCTTTCCCCGTTGACCGCAATGCGGGCATTCAGGCTCTGAAGCGTCGTGAGATCAAGGGACAGGAAGACGGGCTTCAGGATGGCGTCGATGGCCGGGTAGCGCGCGAGGGTGTCCTTGCGCACGATTGCCGTCGGCTCGTAGATGGGCTGCACGCCGAGGGTATCCTTGAGCACGACAAGTCCCAGGGTGAACAGCGAGCCGTCGGTTCCGTAGGCCATGGCAAAGTTGACGCCGTCCGTCCCGCGCGCTGCTGCCGCCTCCGTGAGAGCCGTGTTTCCGCCGGAGAGTGAGAGCAGCTGGTTGTTCTTCAGCGTGAATCCGTACGCCTTCTGGAACGCGGGCAGGGCATCCGGGCCGCGTGATGAACTCTTCGGATCCGGCCAGTTTCAGCGCGCCGCCGGAGTTGGCAAAGCGTGCCATGTCGGCCAGCGTGACGAGCTTTTCCCTGGCGGCAACGTCCTTGCGGACGGCGATGGCCCATGTGTTGTTTGCCGGCGCAGGTGTGAGCCAGACAAGCCCGTTCTTGTCCATGTCCAGCTTCTTGACCGTGTCGTAGCCTTTCTTCTCGTCCTTCCAGACGTTCGGATCCGTGCCGTCGAAGAAGAAGCCCCCGTTGCCCGTGTACTCGGGGTAAAGATCGAGCTCACCGGCGACGATGGCTTTCCGCACAACGTCCGTGGTGCCGAAGCCGACCTTGTCCACGACGGGAATTCCTTTTGCCGCGAGGAGCTTCACGATCATCTTGCCCAGCAGAGATCCCTCAGTGTCTATCTTCGATCCGACGACCACGGGCTTGCCCGAATCCGCGGCGAACAGCGCGCCGCCGGCAGTGAGCAGCACCGCGGTGAGTGCGTAGAGAAAAAGACGTTTCATGGTAGAGTCTCCTTTCCGAGAAATATACAAAATCGCCGGGGAGGATCGCAATGGGACGTATTTCAATTGTCCGCGATTCCCGCAGAGCTGGAATGGCGGCTGGACCCTGCAGAGTGGTCCGTCGAACAGGAAACCGGCTCGTGATCCGAGCGGGAGCCGGGACGGACTTGTTTTTCGACCCGAAAGGCGGCAGCAGGCAGGATGCGGCGCCTGCCGCGCTCTTCCTCCCGCCGGACACAAGCTTCATGCTTTCCGCACGAGTGACCGTTGGGTTCGGAGCAACGTATGACGCGGGGGTCCTGCATGTGCGCGTGGCCGATGATCGATGGGCAAAGCTCTGTTTCGAGTACTCGCCGCAGGGAGAGCCCATGATTGTCTCCGTTGTCAACCGCGGCCTGTCTGATGACTGCAATTCTGTTGTCATGCCGGGGAAGACGGCCTGGCTCCGTGTTTCCCAGGGAGAGACGGCCACCGCATTCCACTATTCCCTGGACGGAGCGCGCTGGAGCTTCGTGCGCCATTTCTCCCTGGGAGCCCTCGAAGGGCTCCGCGTGGGTTTCTCCAGCCAATCCCCGACCGGACGCGGCTGCCGATCCGAGTTCACCGACATCAGGTACAGGGCGGGATTCCCGAAAGACCTGCGAAGCGGCGAGTGAACGCAGCAGCTGGCGCACTTCCGGGAAGCTTCGGCATGAGAGCCATTGGTCCAGCCGACCCAAGAACCCTTGAGCCGGCAAAGCGAGGACCGCCCGGGCAGTTATGAATGCGGTCGTACCTCCATGGATGATGAACCCCCGACTGATCACTTCCCTGTGAAGGCCGAGCCGGAGCGGCGCCCAATCCCGGTTTCGGGGAACCAGGCATTCACAGAAGCAGAATCCAACCCTCTCAGACCTGGTGTGCACGACCAGGTTGATCTTTTTCACCCTGCCTGCTTCCCAATTGAAGCACCGGGTTGAAGATTCCCGCGAAGCATAGAAAGCAGTGACCCGTTCCGTAAGGCATGTCAGGAAGAGCGCGTGGCGGCTGCCGCCAAGGGCCTGCAGCAGGCGGCAGTCCCGCATCAGAAGGTGAGGATGCCGTCCTGCAAGGGAAGGCAGCAGGCGAATGACGCCGGCCTTCTCCAGCGCGGCAACGCGGTGGCTCACTACCTGGCAGGAGAGACCAAGCCGGTGCCCCACGCCCGATGCGTTCAGTGCCATCCCGCTGGACGCGACGACTTCTCGGAGCAGATCCGCCGCACGAGGTATGTGACAACCGAGCCAGCGCAGGCTCTCCAGCGGCACTCGGGCAGCGCCGGCGATATGGCACAGCGTACAGGGCATCTCCACACTATCAAGAACAACTGATTTTGCAACGTTGCTTCAGCACGCGCGGGCGATTTCCAACGGCCATGTCTCCGCATTGTGGAAAACGACGAAATTTTACGGTGTCGGCGTAAATTCTGTCGAAAAGCACAATGGTGCGAGCAGCTGCCCGGTTTTTCCTGCGGCCGCACCAAGGGGAAGTCACCCGCAGCGACTGGGGCTGGCTGAGACCACGCGAAATGACCGCTGTCTCAGATTTCCAGCTTGTTGTCCCTGCTCAGCCGACTGTACCAGTGCCCGCTGTCTTTGACGGTGCGCTTCTGCGTCCGGTAATCGACGTGCGCGAGGCCGAATCTCTTGGTGTATCCAAGGTTCCACTCGAAATTGTCCATGATCGACCAGACGAAATAGCCGCGGACATCCGCGCCTTCCGTGATCGCCTGCCAGACGCCTGCGGCGTGACGGGCAATGTAGTCGACGCGGAAAGGGTCGTGGCACCCGCCGTCAGGCCCGATCTCGTCGGGGAGCGGTGTGCCGTTTTCCGTGACGTACATCACCGGCCTGCCGTAGTCCTCGCTCACTCGCACGAGGACGCGGTACAGGCCCTCCGGGCTCACTTCCCACTCCTCGAAGTCGGCGTGCGGCACAAAGGGATAGATAACGCGGCGCACGTGCAGGAAATCCCCCGATGGATCATGGGCGATGATCCGGCGGGTGTAGTAATTGACACCGAGGAAATCGATCGGTGCCCGCATGGCCTCCATGTCGCCCTTCTGAACAACGGGTGCCTTGTCTCCGTACCACTCCAGCATGTCTCCCGGGTAGCTGCCCTTGAACACGGGATCCAGGAACCAGCGGTTGAAAGCGCCGTCGTGACGCCGCGCGGCCGCCAGGTCCTCCTCGCGCCGGGAGGCGGGCTCCACCCATTCGAGGTTGTGGACGATCCCCACTTTCGCGCCGGGTCCCCCGTTTGCCCGGATGACGGGAACGGCCTTGCCGTGCGAGAGAAGGATCCTGTGGGCCGTCGCGAGGGCCGTGCGGAGGTCGGAGAGCCCGGGGGCATGGCCGCCGTACAGGTTGCCGACGAACGCAACCACCCAGGGCTCGTTGTGCGTCATCCAGTCGCTGGACCTTCTTCCCCAGCCGGCGGGTCACGACGTCGCTGTATTCCGCGAACGCGTCCGCGGTGGCCCTGTTCGCCCAGCCGCCCGCGTCCTGCAGCGCCTGGGGCAGGTCCCAGTGGTACAGGGTGGCATAGGGCTCGATGCCGCGTTCCAGCATGCCGTCCACGAGGCGCTCGTAGAAGTCAAGCCCCGCCTGGTTCGGGGCGCCCGTGCCGCCGGCGGAATATGCGCGGCCAGGCGATGGAAAAGCGGTAGTGGCGCAGGCCGAGCTCGCTTCATCAGGTCGAAATCCTGCCGGATAGCGGTGGAAGTGGTCGCAGGCCACCTCTGCCGTGGAGCCGTCGAGGATCTTGCCCGGCTGCCGGGCAAAGCGTGTCCCAGATGGACGCGCCCGTCCCCCCTCGGCCGTGCCGCCCTCGATCTGGTAGGCCGCGGTGGCGGTGCCCCAGGCGAATCCCTCGGGAAAGTTCAGATGTCCGCGATTGCCCATGCATTTCTCCTCAGCCTTTGACTGCGCCGGCGGTGGCGCCGGCCATGATCCATCTTGATGAAGAAGAAGTACAGGCACGAGGCGGAACGCACGGCGACCAGGAACATGCAGGCGAACTGGATGGCGTAGTCGGAGCGGTACTCGCCCTGGAACTTGATGATGGAGAACGGCAGCGTCCGCAGGTTGTCCGTGGAAAGGTAGGTGTAGGCCATGATGAACTCGTTCCAGTTGTTGAGGAACGTCATGACGACAGACGGTGACGGTGGCCGGCAGGCACATCGGGGCCACGATGCTCCAGAAGATCCGCGGCCAGGAGCCGCCGTCCATGAAGGCGGACTCCTCCATGGATCGGGGCAGCGTCGCAGCTGGCCCATGTACACCAGCGTGTTGAAGCAGAGCGTGAAGGCAACGTAGGGGATGATGAGCGCCAGGTGCGTGTTGATCAGGTCGAAGTAGCTGAACCAGATGAAGTTGGGAAGCAGGGTGGTGTGGATGGGCACGACCATGCCCGAGGGTGACCGCCACGATGGCCAGGGGCACGAGCTTGCCACTTCATGCGCGTGATGGCGTAGGCCAGGCAGAAGGAGAAGAACGTGGAGGCCAGCACGGAGCTCGACCACGACGATCGTGCTGTTCAGGAAGTAGCGGAGAATCTTCCCGTCCACCCAGGCGCGGACGTAGTTGCCCCACTGGGGGTGTAGGGGAGCTTGAGCAGCTCCGGGCCGAAGAGGTCACCGGACTTCAGGATGGAGTAGTCGAATACCCACAGCAGGGGGAAGATCTGCAGCAGGGCAAGGACGACGAGAAAGAAGTACAGGACCGACTTCCCGTGACGACCGCGGGGCTGAGCGGTGGCGGCGACGATTGCCGGCCTCCTACTGGGCATCGTCGTTGCGCCTCAGGAGGCGCTGCACGACCAGGTGATGCCCACCGCGACCACGACGAAGAGCACGGAGAGGGCATTGCCGTAGCCGTACTGGCCGGCGATGAAGGCCTTCTGGTAGAGGTAGACGGAGACGAACTGGGTGAGCTGCCCGGGGCCGCCTTCGGTGGACAGGAAGATCATCTCCATCTGCTTGCAGGCAGGAGATGACGTCGATGACCAGGACCGCCGAGATGACGGGGAACATGAACGGGATGATGACCCGGACGTAGGCCTGGAGCCAGCCTGCGCCGTCCACGCGCGCCGCTTCCTCGATCTCCGTGGGCACCGTCATGAGGCCCGTGTAGTAGAACAGGAGCGCCCAGCCGAACCCCTGCCAGATGATGATCCAGATCACCGCCCCAGAGCGCCGTGTGCGGATTGGAGAGCCAGGAATGGCGACGCCTTGAGCCCGACGGCGATGCAGGACCTTGTTGAGGATCCCGTAGGTGGGGTTGAAGATATTGACCCACAGCTTGGTGATCACGACGAGGGACAGGACGGCGGGAACAAAATAGACGGTGCGAAGGACCCGGGAGAACCGCGCCGACAGGTGGGCCAGATACGGCGGCCAGGGCGAAGGCCGCGGGGTTCTGGATGAAGACGGTGACCACCATGAGGATCAGGGCGTTCAGGAGGGAGCGCCAGAAGACGGGGTCGGCAGTGAAGGATCGTCCTTGTAGTTCGCCAGGCCGATCATGTGAAACTTGCCCGAACCCGGCCCAGTCGGTGAGGCTGAAATACGCGCTGAAAACCGATGGGCACGACGAGGGAGAACACGATGACGGCAATGCCGGGCAGCACCAGCGCGGCGATGACCTTTCCATTGCCGAACAGATGGACCTCTTCACCGAGTTGACCTCCGCGGCAGATTTGTGAGGACGGTGACGGCGCGCCAGGCGCGCCGATCACCAGGGTAATTCTACATACCTGCGGCATTGGCCGCGGAAGCGTCCAGTGCCTTTGCGAACGCCTCGGGAGTGAGGACGACCGCCACGAGGTCGCGTTCAAGTTCTGGTGGTCTTCCTTGAACTGCGGAGTTGGCGCGGTCGATGGTCGGCGGTGCCGCTGGTCGCCTTCGCATCGGCAGGATCTTCAGGAGGGTCTTGGCCACGGTCCGAGTCGGATTCCGTCGTGGTTACCTTCTGGGCGGGGAACGACGCGCTTCTCCCATGCCAGCCGGGGAAGCGCTTCGCGTAGAACTTGAGGTACTTCAGGTCGAGGTCCTTGTACTTGGTCGTCGCACTGATGACGTAGTTGCCGCCGAACCAGGCTTCGAGGTCGTCGTCCCCTTGCCGTTCTTCAGCACCGGGAACTTGAAGGCATCCGACGTTGGCCCGGAAGCTCTGGGAGAAGTTCGTGATCGGTGGCAGAGACCCATTTCCCAGGAGCCCATGAGGTACATGGCTGCCTTGCCCTGGCCGAAGAGGTTGCGGGAGGCGCCATAGTCGGAGATCAGGAGGTCGTCCTGGAACAGCCCCGACTTGCACGAACTTGCAGGTACTGGCGGCTCCCGCGACAAAGTCGGGGTCGGTGAACTTCGCCTTGCGGTCCAGGCGCCTGTCTGGCGGGAGAAGTCCCCGTTCACCCTCTCGGACAGGACGTCATAGGTGATGGACAGCGGCCAGGCGTCCTTGCCGTCGGTGACCATCGGGATGATCCCCTTGGCCTTGAACTTCGGGATGAGAGGCCATGAGGTCCTCGATCGTGGTCGGGAACCGGACTCCCGCGTCCTTGAACAGCTTCTTGTTGTAGTAGATCACCCAGAAGTCGGCAGATACGGGGATGCCGTAGAGCTTGCCGCCGACATGTTGCTCTCCAGGGAGCCGGGAATGTAGCCGTACTGGGCTGAAGTCCTGCCTTGTTGAGCTCCGTCACGAGCCGCTTCCACCAGCGGCTTGAGCATGGAGGAAGGCTCCAGTACTTGAAGACGTCGGGGAGCTGGTTCGCGGTTGCGTAGATCTTGATCTTCTGCTGGTAGGGCTGGTCCGGGTAGCTTTCCGTCACGATCTCGACGCCGGGTGTTGCCTTGATACTCCGCATTGATCTGCTCGACGACGGCGCCCCAGGTGTTCGTGCGGTCGGAAAGGTTGTCGCCCATGCGCATGACGATCTTTCCTGCTGACCACGCGAGGGCCGGCAGGAGCGCCAGGGCCAGCGCGAAGCACAGCATGCGGACAAGACTCTTCCTGTTCACGATTTGCCTCCTTCTCCGGGGTGATTGAGCCCCAGCAGCGGGTAAGAATGCTGCACCATGCGGCGAAATGGAATGACGCGAGCTACGATTTTTTGACCGTACCTACGATTCCGGCGGCTGGGCGAACAAATGCGGGGGGACTCCGGTCATCTTCTTGAAGACCCTGCTGAAGTGCTCGATGTTGAGGTAGCCGACCCTTTCGCCGACTTCCCGGATCCGGAGGCTGGAACCCGCGAGCAGCCGCTTGGCCGCCTCCACGCGGACCAGTGCCAGGTACTCCCGGAATGACGTGCCTGTTTCGCGTGAAAAGAGCGAGCTCAGGTGGTTGGGGGTCACGCCGAGGTGCTCGCTGATGGCGTGGAGGTGGAGATCCGGCTCCTGGAAGTGCTTGAGGATGTAGTCCCGCGCCCGCACGGTGAGCCGAGAAGGGCCTGAACGTCCGGCTGCCAGCGCGCGGTACAGGTCAGCGGGGGAGGGGCCTTTCCCCATTTCCGTGGGCGAGCTGAGTGAGATCTTCACCGTCAGGTTCAGGTAGCTTGCCAGTGCGCGTGAGATGTCGTCGCAGATCGAGCGGCACGCTTCCTCAATGCGCGATTCGGAATGCCGTTCTGCGAAGGAGAGGAAAAGAACGTACTCGTCGTCTGCCGTGCGGACGACCTCCCCCAGGGGAAACCGCCCCAGGACCTGCTCGACAACGGCGAGCAGCCCGAGAGGAAGCGTTGTGCGCGACGCGCTGTCGTAGCGCGCCGCCACCACCTCGAAATCAGACACGGTGAGGAGCCCCACGCAGAGCACGGTGCCGACGCGCGCGCCCTTTGCGGCGAGCTCCGCGCGCAGCCCGCCGGGGTCGTCCGTGGAGAGCAGCCGGGCGAGCAGGTCCTGCTTCATTGCCGCTGCGTGCGGGGCCGGCCCGGGGCCGGCGCCGTTCTCTGCTATCCGGCGGGAAGCGGCGTCCAGGACCGCCTCGATGCGGGTCGAGTCAAGCTCGGACTTCAGCAGGTAGTCGGTGACGCCGAGCTTGAACGCCTGACGCACCATCGGAAACTCGTCATGAGCGGAAAGCACGATGACCTGGGGCCTTTCTCTCAGTTCCGCGATCCGCCTGAGAAACTCCAGCCCGTCCATTCGCGGCATGGCCAGGTCCAGCATGACAAGCGCCGTGTCGGGGTGCTGCTTGAGGGCGCGGAGCGCCTCTTCACCGTTGGAGGCCTCTGCAACGCACACGAACCCGTGGCGCTCCCAGGGCACCGTCGTGCGGAGCATCACGCGGACGAGGGGCTCGTCATCCACGATGAGCACGGGGCGCACGGATCAGGTCTCCGCGATCATTGGGGGAAGCCGCAGCCGCACGACGGTGAAGACCCCGATGCTGCTCTGCACCTCCAGGCCAAAGCCGTTCCCGTGGTTGAGAAGGATCCGCCGATTGACATTGTACAGCCCGATTGTCGTCATGCCGCGGTGTGTCTCGGGAGCGCCGCCCAGGGCCGACTCCACCGTCTAATTGTTCATCCCGTGGCCATTGTCACGCACCTCGAGGACGAGGACATCGGAACCGTCCACTCCTGTTTCCTCCCGGCCGGCAATCACGATTTCCCCGCGCCGATCGAGCCCCTGCAGGCCGTGCAGGATGCTGTTCTCAACGATCGGCTGCAGGAGCATCCGCAGCACCATGAGGCGGCGCATCGACTGCGGCACATCCATGGATACCTGGAAGGTGTCCCCGTAGCGGACCCTCATGATCAGCAGGTACTGCTCCAGGGTGTCCAGCTCCTCGCCCAGCGGGGCAAGGGTGTCTTGTCCCCGGAAGGAGCTGGACACGACGCGCATCAGGGCGCTGGTCATCCTGCGGATCGGTTCCGCATTCGAGACGGCGGCCATCATCCGGATGCTGTTCAGCGTGTTCGTCAGGAAGTGCGGGTTGATCTGCAGGCGCAGCGCCTCGATCTCCAACCGGGCGCGCTCCCGCTCCTGCCGTTCGCGCTCTCCGGTGAGCCGCCTGATCTCGCTCACCATTTCGTTGAAGCTGCGCCCCAGCTGGGAAAGCTCCGTGACGCCGGTTTCGTGGACCGCCGCTTCCCACTCACCCCTCTGCACGCGGCCCATTTCACGGATCAGGGTGAGGATCGGCCTGATGACCTGCCCGGAAGAATATCTCAATATAGAAGGAAAACAGCAGGATGAGGACCAGCAGCACCCAGCGGGCTATTCGTGCAAAGCCCTCGATGTCCCGGGCTACCCGTGAATAGTTGGTGACTCCCACCAGGGTCCACCCTGCCGACGGGATCTCCGCCTGGGAGACAAGGAACGTGGCGCCCCCGCGCCGAAGAACAGCCGGCACAAGGAAGGAGGGATCCAGGCTGGTGCCCATGCGCGCGGCGCTGCTGCAGAGGATGACCCGCGCGTCGTGATCCACGAGGATCAGCTCCTCGTTGGAGGAGGCGAACTCGTAGTCCGTGATGGCGTCCAGGAAAGGGACGCGAAACGCGACAACCAGCGCCTCGAAACCGTGCGAGAGCGCGGCGGCGCTCGGGCAGACGGCAACCTTCAGCAGCGGGCGCCGGCTCGGGTTCAGGCTGTAGCTGTCCAGGTCATCCAGGATGATCGTGGAGTTCGGATGTCCGAGCGCGGAATCGAACCACGCGCTGCGGGGCATGGGACGATCGAAAAGCAGCCCGTTGTTGCGGTACAGGAACACAGGGAGCCCGCGGAGGTACAGCACCACCGCGCCGGTCTTGTTGGAGTAGCTGAGAAAAGAGGAGAGGCGGTCCTCGAGCAGCTGCGAGGCCTCGTAGCCCGCCTTCGGGGTCGTGCTCTGCGCGAAGCGCTCCACGACGGCGCTGAACCGCCTGTCGGTGGAGAGCGTCGCGGTCAGCAGCGTGGTCCGCCTGAGCTCCTCGTCAATGCTTTCAGAAAGCCGGGAAAGTGCCTGGCTGATGCGCCCCGCGGCGAGGTCCAGGGAGAATTTACGGTAGCCCACCGTCACGGCAATCCCGAGCACGACAACGGGCACGGCGATCACGAGGAGAAAGACCAGAAAGAAACGCTGAACCAGCGAGTTCCTTGTCAGGATCCCTGGTCGGCGCACCAGGTCACTTCCCCACACCCAGCAGTCTCTTCAGGTCCACGAGCTGGCCGACGTGGTAGGAATTATGGTCGATGACGAGAAGGGCTTCCCGCAGCAGGGTCTGCCCCTTCCCGTGGGCAAACGGAGCAAGCAGGTCATTCTTCTCGTCGCGGACCATCCCGATCACCGAATCCAGGTCGGTCCTGAACTTGCGCAAGGTCTGATCCCACAGCCTGTCCGAATCAGGTGAGTCCGTTGACGGCCAGTAGCCGAGGGGCCACTCGGGAGATTCGTGAGCGGGATCCCGGGAGAACTCCAGGATGTCCCACTGGGTGATCCACAGATGGTATGCCAGCTGCCACGCCGTGTGCGCAAGGTGCGGTACACGCTCGCCGACCCGGTTCAGCGGGAATCCCTTCACCGCCTGGTCGAAGCTCATGTGCGCCCCCTTGCCGCTCAGGGAATACACAAGCTGTTCCCTCAGCCTCTTTTCGTCCACTGTCCGGCCTCCTTTTCGGGAAGTATAGCCTGGAGCGGCACTTCTCGCGCCATCTCCCGGTAGCGGCACAGCCCGTTCGCCCACCGCATCTGGTCCGGTGTGCTGCAGTCCGGCTCCAGGAGTCGGCGGGTACAGACGAGAATGCAGACGCACTGCGCCCGGCTTGTTGCGACGTTCAGGCGGTTGGGGTTATAGAGGAAGCCCATTCCGCGCGGCGCATCCTCGGCGGACGAGCTTGTCATTGAATAGATGACCACCGGGGCCTGCTGCCCCTGGAACTTGTCCACTGTACCAACGCGCACTTCGGGTGGAAGGCGGTCGCTGAGGGCCGCCACCTGCGCATTGTACGGGGCGACAACGAGGATGTCCGAACCTTCCAGGCGGTGCCGATTGCCATCGGCGTCAGTCCATATCACGCCAGGGGAAAGCAAAGTGTGGACGATGCAGGAAACTGCCGCCGCTTCCTCGGGTGAGCTGTTCTGGTTTCCCGAATGGTCCACCGGCACGAAGAACAAGCCGCTGCCGGCAAACGTGGTCGGGCCTCGCCAGTCCCTGGTTTTCCGCCCCGGCCGCGCGTGCAGTCGTCCCTCGTAGAAAAGCTCCGACGTAAACGCGCAGATGGCGGGGTGCAGCCGCCATGTCTCGTCCAGGAAGAGGCCTGCGTCTGGGCCCATGGTCTTGCGGCCGTTGAGGAGATGCACGAGGGCGGCCACCTCGGCGCCTTCGGGATGCGCGCCCCTCTGTGGCTGCTCCAGCTGTTGCGGGTCTCCGAGGAGAACGATGTTGCGCGGCGGACCGGCCGGCGGCCAGTGCATGCGCGAGTGACATCTGTCCTGCCTCGTCCAGAAACAGATAGTCCACCGACTCGATCATGTCTTCCCGGGCCCAGAACCAGGCCGTTCCGCCGACGACCGTTCCCGCTCCCAGGCCATGCCCGGGCCTGGGCGTTGTCTGTCACTTCTTCCACGCCCGGTCGAGGCGCCGCCCATCGGCTTGTTCACCTTGTGGACCGCCTTCAACGGCACTCCCGCCTCGCGGGCGGCAGTCATGGCTTCGTCGAGAAGTTTCCGGATCACCTTGTGGCTGATCGCCGGTCACCCCGATCCGCTTCCCCACGCGCGCAAGTGCGGCAATCATGCGGGCGCCCGTCCAGGTCTTCCCTGTCCCCGGCGGACCCTGGACGGGCAGCACCCCGTCATCGAGGCCCTGGCCGAGCCTGGTGGCCGCGCTCGCCGACGTCCTCCCCTTCCGCGCGCAGCGGCCCTTTCTGCGGCTTCCGCAGGCGGGGAGGCCTCTTCAGGAGCAGGTCGCGCGCGGCGCGATACGGGCCCTCGCCGTCCACACCGCGCTCTGCAATGCTTGCGGCGAGCTGGAGCAGCGCGGTGTCCACCGGGCGGGGAGGAACGCGCTCGTTCACCATCACGGCAGAAGGGTGGATCCCGGCTGATGCGCCGTTTTTCTCGATATCCAGGGTGCACGCTGCCAGGTCAAGCGCCCGCACTTTCCCCAGCCTGCCTCCGCCGATCTCGTGCAACTCGTCTCCCTTGTCGAACGCCGCTTCCTGCCGCGGGAAAGTGTAGCGATGGACCGGGGATCGGGAACTCCCATCCAGTGCTCGGGCGAACCTGAGGCCTGAAATCGCCTTTCGTTCGTCCAGCAGGTCCTCGTGCTCCAGCGCGTGGATCCTGAAGAACTCCCACCACGCACACTTGTCCTCGCGGCGGAAGTATTCCAACTGGTGGGCCAGGAGCCATCGTGCGCGTTCTCCCCGGGCCCCACGCCGCGCGGTCTTCGGGAAGGTCAGCACTCAGCATCCGAAATACCCGGTCCACGTCGGCTGCCCGCTCCTCGACGGCCGCGCTTGCGTCACCGGCGTTCTCCGCGGGCCGCGGAACCGGGCCGTCCCGCGTCTCCAGCTCCGCCCGGCGCTCCTCCAGCCAGTCCCGCAGCGCCGCGGTTGAAAGGCAGTCGTCACGGTTGTATGCCTCCACCGCGGCCCGGTCATCGCTTGAAACCTCCGCGGCTCCCGCCAGCTCCAGGGCCCAGGCGATGCGCCGCAGCGCCGCCCCGGCCTGGGAAAGCTCCATTGAGCGCGTGAAGGCGAACGAGCTTTCCAGCGATTTCAGCGAATAGCTTTCGACGCTCACGCGCAGCCCCTGCCGGGTCACCGCGAGAAGATCGATGAAGCGCCCGGCGCGCAGAAGCCGGTCCAGCTCGGCCTCGCGCGTTCCATGCCTGCCGACGAGCCGTTTCACGGCGGCCGGCTCGTAGGGAGAGAAATGGTAGATGTGCATTCCCGGGTGCGTTCGCCACCGGTGCATCAGGAAACTGAAAAACTCCTCCAACGCGAGGCGCTCTTCATTCGTGTCGAGTGCCCACCCGGCCTTGTAGACGAGTTTTCCGCCCCTGCCCGCATGAGCCATGCCCAGCAGGTACTCCAGGCCGCCCTCGACGGCAAAAGGATCCGACTCGATGTCGAAAAAGATGTCCCCCGCGTCGGGTGCGGGGAGCAGGAAGAGCCCGAAACCCGGCTGCGGGGGCAGGAGCTCGTACATGGGCCGGCCCGCGTTTCTTCCCGCGAGCTGGATCCGTGCCTGGCCGTGGGCGCGGGTGAAGGCTTCCACGTTCCCGCGCTGGGGCCTTTCCCTGAGGGGCTTCGCGCTTCTTCGGCGAACTGCCGCAGCGTGACGATCCCCTGGCGCTCCAGCTCGTCAACGTGGAGGGGACGGATCCCCGCAACAAGGCAGAGATTGTCATCGGCATGCCGGCGGGCATCGCAGGCCTGGCTCCAGCGGCAGATGTCGCAGTGCGACACCGGGCGCGGATACGTTGCCCCGGACGGCGGCGCCGCGACGTTTTCTTCCAGGCGCTGCCGGACCAGGCGGTAGTAGGCGCTGAAGTCGTCGAATCGAAAGCTCTCCCGGGGGAACCCCTGGCCCGGCTTCACCACGTGCATCAGGGTCGGAGGATGACCCAGCAGCCGCGCCACCATGTCGGAGTACAGGCAGAGCTGGAGGACGGTCCCGGCGCGCGTCTCCTGGGAGAGCTTCGTATCTGTCACCTCGTAGGACCACTCTCCGAGGTCACTCGGCTCCGGGACCCGGATGAGGAGATCGGCCCGGCCGGTCCAGCGCCCGTCTCCGAGCTCCGCCTGCACGATCACCCCCGCGCCTGCTCGCATGGCTGCGGCCGTTTTCTCCAGCGGAAACAGGTCTCCGTCTCTCCGCAGATCGACCACGTCCTGACCCTCGGCGCGGAGGTGCTCCACGTATGCAGTCTCGTGCGCCAGTCCCCGTTCCTGCAGGAGCGCAAGCGAAGGATCTCTCCAGGCCGGGGCGGCAATCCTCCCCTCGGCAACGCCGCGATCGAGCTGCGTCAGGTGCCGGCAGGCGAGGTAGTTCGCGATGTCGGTGGCGGACAGCCGCAGAGACGCCCCTTCGCGATGCATGGTCCGTACACTATAGTACCATGGTGACACGGCAAAGCCTGTGGTTCGAAGGGCGTGAGCGCGTTTCCCTGCGGGAGGAGACACTCGACCCGCCTCATTCGCACGAGGTCCTGATCGAGACCCAGGTGAGCGCCATCTCCCCGGGCACGGAGATGCTCTTCTACCGGGGCGAGCTCGAGGAGGGAACCGAAATCGATGCGGTCCTGGAAGGTTACCGGCGCCGGCTCGAATACCCCCTGCCGTACGGGTACGCCAGTGTCGGAAGGATTTCCCAGGCCGGGTCCGATGTCGATCCCTCGCTGGTGGGACGCCTGGCCTTTGTCTTCATGCCGCACGCCTCGGCGTTCTGCCTCCCGGCTGCGCGCATCGTTGCCGTGCCGGACGGCGTGGCGGCAGAAGACGCGGCTTTCCTTGCCGCGGCGGAAACCGCCGTCAACCTGACCCTGGATGCCGCGCCGCTCCTGGGAGAGCGGGTCAGCGTGTTCGGTCTCGGGGTGATCGGCCTGCTGACCACGGGACTGCTTGCGCGGTTTCCACTGTCGGCTCTCACCTGCTGGGACCTGCATTCCCGCCGCCGCGAAGCCGCGGCCCTGTTCGGGGTATCGGCTGCTGACCCGGCCTCCTCTCCGCCGCCGGGGGGAACGGAGGACCTTGCAATCGAGCTGAGCGGCTCGGCGGAAGGATTTCGTCTTGCACTTTCCTCCTGCCGGTTCAGCGGTCGGCTCGTGGTCGGCTCATGGTACGGGATGAGCGCCCGTCGAAAGGCAATCGACGGGTTTGACACCCTGTTTCACCGCAACCGGGTCCACATCGTATCCAGCCAGGTCAGCACCATCGACCCTGCCCTGTCGTCGCGGTGGACGCGGGAGCGGCGGCTGGGCGCCGCCTGGGAGGCGCTGCGCATCCTGCGGCCGTCGCGCCTGATCACCCACCGGGTGCCCTTCAGCGCGGCGGGCGAGGCGTACCGGCTCATTGCCGGAACGCCGGGAGAAACGATCCAGGTCATGCTCGTTCACGGAGACGCAGGATACCGGCAACGGCCGCTGTGATTGCCTCCCGCGCCCCGTCTCCCCGGGCCAGGAGCTCCCTCCCTGCAAGAGGCACCGCAACGTCCACGCTCACATGCGGCCGCCACGCGGATTGAGAGAAGGTGTGGACGAGCACCTGCAGCATTGCTGCCAGGCGCTCGCGGTCGATCCTCCGCCTGCGGAGGATCGTCAACGGGTTCCGCTGGGCCTGCTGGGCCAGCACTCCGCTGACGACCAGCGGTACCACGGCGCTTTCGGGAACACTCCGGAGGAAGGCAATGCTGCTCCCCGACCAGCGGCCGAGCGCCGCCGCGGCTCCCGGGAGCACGGCCGGGTCGGGCTCGATTTCACCCGCCGGGAAGGTGAGCAGAGCCCCTCCCGCGCGGAGGTGGGCGACCGCCCGGCGCCGCATCGCTTCCCGGAATGAAAACGAGGGACCGGCGGGCGGCGGGCAGGGCGCGCAGGAACGGCCGTTCGGAGGCGATGGCCAGCAGGTCGACGCGGGGGATCGCGGCAAAAAGGGCGAGCGTGTCCGTCATGCCGGGATGGTTCGACAGCAGGAGCACCGGGCCGTTGCGCGGTATCCGATCCGCTCCGTTGACCCTCACGCCCCGAACGTATGACGAGAGAAGTGCGCGGGCCGCGGTGGCGATGCCTGACGCCTCCACAGCGTCGTCGAACATCGTCATCTCCCGGGCGAAGCGAAGCGCGGGCAGCCGCGCAAGCCGGCGCACGAGCCCGCGGAGCGCCGGCACGCCCTGCCACCCGAACGCCAGGAGAATGTCTTCGATATTCACTTCGAACAGTGTGCGCGTACGCGGGTCCATATGAACCGCATGCACCGTAGCATGGAGCCGACCCTTGCTTCCACGGGGACTGCCCCGTACACTTGCGCCATGTACAGCCTGTGTTTCCAGCGTGAGTTCACCGCGCGGCACCGGCTGGTGGGCGGCGACTGGGGAGCGGAGAACGTGCTCCACGGGCACACCTACCGGATCGAATGGGAGCTTCGGGCGCCGGCGCTGGACTCGCATGGCTTCCTCATTGACCTCGTCGACGTGGAGCGCTCTCTCGTGTCCGCCAGTGAGCGCTACAGCGGCGCGGTCCTGAACGAGCTGCCGGAGTTCGAGCTGCGAGAACCCCTCCCTCGAGCGGTTCGCCCGCATCCTCTGGGACCGGCTCTCCGCCATCCCTGCCGGACGGCGTTCAGAGCGCCGTTCGACTCTGGGAGAACTCCTCCGCCTGGGCCGGCTACGAGCAGCCGCTCGCATCGCCGCGCCCCTGATCGACGCCATGAGGGTGGGCCTCGTCATCTACGGCGACCTCGATCATCACTCCGGCGGATTCCTGTACGACCGGATGCTGCTTGCGGCAATGAGGCAGGCGGGCGATGAGGTGGACGTCATTTCCCTGCCGTGGGAATCCTACGGACGATGCCTGGCGCAGAATTTTCACGCCAGTGTCCGCGCCCGCCTCCGTGACTGGAGGGGTGACCTGCTCCTGCAGGATGAGCTGGTGCATCCCTCTCTGTTTCTCCTGAACCGGGCCCTTCGGCGCGCCGCGCGGCTTTCCCATCGTGTCCATCGTTCATCACCTGCGAACGTCCGAGAAATCACCGGGGGTCGGGCGATGGATTGCCCGCGGTGTCGAGCGCGCCTACCTTCGAACCGTTGATGCATTCGTCTTCAACGGCGAGGTCACCCGGCAATCCGTCCGGCAGCTCCGGGAGCTCACTGGTCCGTGCATCGTGGCGCCGCCCGGGGGCGACAGGCTGGGCAGCGGAATCACGGAGGCCGAGATCGACGACCGCGCGGCCCGGGGGAGCCCCTTCCACGTCCTGTTCATCGGGAACGTCATTCCACGAAAAGGTCTTCTCACTCTCCTGGAGGCGCTGGCCATGAGAACGGGCGCCGATTGGCGTCTCACGGTCGCCGGCTCCCGGGCCGTGGACCCGGCGCACGTCCGCCGGGTGGACCGGTACGTGAAGGAGCGGGGACTCAACGGGAGGGTCTGCATGAAAGATCACCTCACCGACCACGAGCTTGCGGCGGAGCTGCGCACCGCCCACGTCCTTGCCGTGCCCAGCGCATACGAGGGGTTCGGAATCGTCTACCTCGAGGCCATGGGATTCGGCGTCGTGCCCATCGGATCGACGGAAGGCGGAGCGTCGGAAGTCATCGAGGACGGGCGGAGCGGTTTCCTCGTGCGCCCCGGGGACGCGGCGGCGCTTGCCGCGGTCATCCAGCGGCTCTGCGCGAACCGCGGGCTCCTGGGCTCCTGCGCCCGGGCCGCGCTCCGGCGCTTACCGGGTGTTCTCCGGATGGGATGCGCGGATGAAGGAAGTCCGCGCGCTGGCTGTGCGGCGCTCTGAGTGGACGACGCGTCTTTCATCCGCTATCTCTCGGCCAAGAAAACCGTTGACGATCGGGCGCTCAACCGCCGCGTCTGGGACGCCATGACGTCGCGCGTCCGCGGGTCTCTCTCCGCGGGTGCTGGAGCTCGGCGGTGGGATCGGGACGATGGTCGAGCGGGCCGCCGCCGACCCGGTCCTGCGGCCCGGTTCCTGGACTCTCGTCGACGAGCAATCAGCGCTCGTGCGAGGAGGCGCGCAGGCGGCTCGCGGGGCTGGACAAGTTTCCCGTGGAGCTTCTCTGTGCTGCCGATGTGCAGGATTTCATCGCACGCGGCGTCGAGACGTTTGATCTGGTCATCGCCAGTGCGTTTCTCGACCTTTTTGATCCCGCGCAGATTCTTCCCAGGCTGCTGGGGCTGGCGCGGCCGATCCGGCAGCTTCCTCTTTTCCATCACCTTCGATGGACTGACTGCGCTTGAGCCCGAGATCGATCCGCGAGCTCGACCAGCGGATCGTCGACCTGTACCACCGCACCATGGACCAGCGGGTCGTGGACGGGCGGGTTTCAGGTGACAGCCGCTGCGGCCGGCACCTTCTCACGCTGCTGCCGCGGCTCGGGTACCGGCTGGTGGAGGCAGGCTCCTCGGACTGGATCGTCCATCCCCATGAAGGCGGGTACCCGGCGGACGAACGCTACTTTCTTTCGTGCATCCTGGGATTTTTCGAGGAATCACTTTCCGGCAGGGACGGGATGGACCGCGGCGAGCTGCTGTGGTGGCTGGAGGCGCGGCGGGCCCAGCTTGCCGACGGGAAGCTCGTGCTGGTTGTCCACCAGGTGGACGTGTGCGCGGCTAGGGAGTGACGTTGGAGCGATGCACGTCGTAGTGGTCCCAGACCTTCTCCGGCTTGCCGTCTTTCAACAGGATCAGCTGCGGCGATTCGTGGGTCACGGCGTATGTCTCGGCAACCCAGTTGGAAAGCTCCCGCTGCTCGCGGACGTTGATCCAGTAGATCGGGAGGTCGGTCGTCATGGCCCTGACCTCGCGCGCGGCGCCCGCGGAGACGCCGCAGGTCGTCGAGTGCTTGAAGACGAAGCAGTCCGCGGGCAGCACTTTCTCGGACATCGGGATGATCGTGCTCATGTATACTCTCTTCCTCCAAGCATAACGGCGCGCCCGGGACGGGTCAATCCTTGACTCACGGGGGGGTTTTCTCCTATCGTTCGCCCGGGATTTGAATGAAGCAGGTCACAATTCGACTGGAGCTGCGCGTTTCGGAGGAAATGAACGAGTTCCTCCAGGTCGAGGCGCAGTCCCGGAAACTGAGCTTCGAAGGTCTTCTCCTGATGTATATCGACGAATGGATGAAAAAGGACCGGCATGACCGGCAGCATTCCGCCCCGGGCTGAGTCCGCCTCTCCAGAGCTATTTCAGCGAATCCTCGTACGCCGACCGCACCCTCTGGAACCTCTCGTCGAGGGCGGAGAGGAGCTGCGTCGAGGTGGCCCCGCCCCCCAGCATGAGCCGGGCCAGCGCCCGGAGCTGGGCGGGGTCGCGCGGCAGGCTGTGGGTCTGGCGGTCCTCGTAGATCTGGAGGAAGTGCTCGACGCGGCGCAGGAAGACATAGTCCCTGGAGAGCTGGTCCGCGATCTCCGGGGGCGAGGATTCCCTCCTCGGCGAGTGCTTTCAGCGCCGGCAGCGTTCCTCCGCAGATCAGCGCGGGGTGATCGTGCGCGTGGGACAGCTGGAGCCCCTGTGCCAGGAACTCCACGTCGCGCAGCCCGCCGAGCCCCGTCTTGATGTCCTGTGTCGTGAGAACGCTCCGGGAAAGGCCGCGCACCGCCTCCCGGCGCAGGCGTGTCGATCGCGGCGGCCACCTCCGCGTGGCGCCGCGGAACGAGGAGCCTCTTGCGCGCGGCATCGGAGGAACGCCTCGTCCGAGGGCCGGGTCCCCGGCTACCGGCCGCGCTTTCAGGAGCGCCTGCAGCTCCCACTGGGCTGCGTGACTGTCCGTAGTACTCGTCCAGCGCCGGCAGGGTGAACACGAGCTGGCCCGAGGTGCCATAGGGACGGAGCCGCAGGTCCACCCGGTAGGCGTACCCCTCCGTCGTATGGGCGGACAGGTCGCCTCGCAGGGCCTCCATGAGCCGGCTCGCCTGCCTCAACGGGGTCGGCTCCCGTCCGCGCCGCGCACACGCCCGAGAAGGTCGATGTCGGAGCTGTAGTTCAGCTCCCGGCCGCCGAGCTTCCCGAACGCCACGATGCAGAAACGCGCCGCCGCGCCGCCTCTTTCGCCTGCACGCGCGCTCGAGCGCCGCGGCAGATCACGCCGTCGGCGAGGTCGGAGATCTCCTCCATGATCCGCGGGCGTGGGCACGCCGAGGCAGATGTCGCGCGCCCCGATCCTGAGGATCTCCCGCCGCCGGAGCCTGCGCAGGGCAGTCCCGCCACTCGTCCGCGCCGGGCACGGTTGCGGAGATCCCGCGCAGCTCCTTGGCGATGTCTGCGCTGCCGCGGCGGGCGTGGATCACCTCGGTGCGGCCGATGGCATCCAGGAGCGGCGGGTCGCGCACGAGGGTGTCGGCGAGGAACTGGCTCGCGGAGAAGATGCTGAGGAGGATCTCCAGCCGCATCGGCTGGGAGAGCATCTGGCGCAGGTGCGCCGCCGGATCCGGCAGCGCGTGCAGGAACCGTTCCCAGTTGTTGAGCGCCATGTCGGGATCCGGCCGGTGGGAGAGCACGTCGCAGGCAATGATGGCCAGCCGCGCGAACAGCGTCCGTCCCTCGCCGCCGATCTGCCGGAGGTTCAGCAGCGCCCGCGCGGGATCGGCGAATCCCCGGTCCGCGAGCGCGCGGTGCGCCAGCTCCTCGGGCACCTCGTCGGAGAGGACCAGGTCCGCGACGGTCACCACCGGGGCGCCGGGGAGGCTGTCCCTGCCGAAGTGGCGCTGGACGAAAGCGCGGACGGCGGCCGTGTGGGTCTCGAAGTCCAGGTGCAGCTTCTGCGCCGGTGTGCTCTCGGGCTCGGCGGGTACCCCATGCGCCGCGCCAGGTGCACGTACTCGTGGGAATCCAGGCCGGGCAGCACGAGGTCCTGCGCCGAGCCCCGCAGCATCCGCAGGCCGTTGATCAGGCGCCGGAAGAACCGGTACGCCGCAATGAGATCCTGGGCCTCCGTTTCCTCGACGACGCCGATCGAGGCCAGGGTGTGCAGCGCCTCGTGGATCCGCGGAGTCCGCAGCCGCATCTCCGTTGCCCCGTGCATCACCTGGAGGATCTGCACGGCGTACTCCAGGTCCACCAGGGCCCCGGGGCTGAACTTTGCGTTCCACCCCTGTCCCGTCGGGCGGGCAGCGAGATCCGCCTTCGGAGGCGAGGTCTTTTCCTGCACCTGGCGGGCACGCAGCTCCCGCAGCTCCAGCGAGGTCGATGCTCTCCGCCGTGTAGACCATCTCGTCGCGGATCCGTTCGATCTGGCCCGCAAAAGTCCTGTCCCCGCCGACCGCCCGGAGCCGCACCAGTGCCAGCCTCTCGTAGGAGTGGGACGGGCCGCCGCGCGCGTAGTACGTGCAGAAGCTTTCCAGGCTGCACGCCAGCGGCCCCGCGGCACCGTAGGGCCGCAGCCGCAGGTCGATGTGGAAGATGCCCTCCCGCTTGGCATGAACGAGGCGCAGCAGCTCGCGGACCACCTTGTCGAAGAACTCCGCATTCTCGATGTTCTCGGGGCCGCCCGTCGACCCGCTGTCGCTGTAGACGAGCAGGATCTCGATGTCCGACGCGTACCCCAGCGCCACGCCGCCCAGCTTGCCCTGCCCCAGCAGGGCATAGCGGACGGGAAGCCCGGCCACCGTGCGCGGCTCGCCGTACCGTTGTGCGAGCGTTTCCCGCGCGTACGCCGCGGCCGCATCCAGCACCGCCTCCGCAAGCGCGGTGAGCCGGCGGCTCAGCAGGAGGAAGTCGTTCTCGAATGCCTCGTCGGCGGCTGCATCAGCTCCCGGGGAGCGGCGGGAAGTGAGGATATGGTCGAGATCGAAGAGGTAGATCTCGCGGTCCTTGAACTCGTTCAGCTTCCGGGCAAACTCCTCCGGGTCGGCGGCCCCGGCAACGGCCGCGGCAAGCCTCGCGGGCAGGCCTTCCAGCGGCTCGGAGAATCGCCCGCCCCCGATGTGAGGCATGAGCATGGGAAGGAGCTCCTCGTACTGGAGGCGCACGAAGTCTTCCCAGATGAAGGTGCTCGCCCCGAGGAGCTGGGCAAGGTCGCGCAGCACCCCCTGGTCTGAAAGCATCTGCACCCAGCGCCCCTGCCGGGGCATTGCCAGCACCTCGCGCACGAGCTGCTCGAAACGGACGAGCGCCGCAAGCGGATCCGGGGCGCTGGGGAGGAACGAGGTGAACTGCTTCGTGAGGAGCACGGAAAGCTTGATCCGGTCGATGACGGCCGGGTCCGTGATCCCCTGGCCCGAAGCGTCCACGAACTCGAACTCGTCCTCGATCCTGTCCTCCTCGGTCCGGATGGTGACGTGTTCAATCGAGACGTCCTGGAGCGTGAGCGCGGTTGAAAAAGTGAACAGGAAGAACGGCGTGTCCTGCGACAGCACGCGCATGCGGGTGCGGCCGGACGGGGAGCCGCTCACGTCGATGCGGACCGGGAACAGCACCGTGCCGCTGCCGGTCTCGCGCCAGCTCTCCCAGAGCAGCCGCGGCCCATCTCGTTGACGAGCTGCCGTGCCTTCTGCACCGATTCTCCGCCCCGCTCGAAAAGCGCGAAGACCTCGGTGATCCGCTCCGCGAGGTGCACCGGCCACGTCTCGTCCCAGCGGGACGGGGCCACGGTGCCCGTGAACGTGTCGATGATCCGCCGCCTCCTCAGGCTGATCTCGCGCGGGGTTTCAGCGGCCGGACGCGTCCAGGTGAAGATGTCTCCGCCCACGACGTTGAACCCCATGGAGGAGAGCACCCCTGCAATGGCTGAGAAAGCTCCCGGGTGGTCGAAGGCGACCACGGTGACCTTCACGGTGCCTTCGCGCGCGCCGGTTGCTGTGTCGACAAGCGCGGCGGCGGGATGCCCGGGGCGAAGTGAAGAGACGGCGGCGGCATGGAGCGCTATCTCCGGGGCATCGAAGCGGGCGAAGTAGCGGGAGTCCAGCCGGGCAACGTGCTCCGCAGCGAGGCGCCCGTCCACGCCGGGAGCGAGAGAGACCAGCTGGTCGGGTTGAATAGGCGGCATGAGCTCCTGCGTGCATGGACTGTAGCAGAAAGGTCGATGGATTGACACCGTGAACCGCTCGTGCGATGACTTCCTGAAAGCCATCGATGAGGACCAGCGAGTACCTTCCGACCCCCGGCATCACGTTCCTTCGATGAGCACCCGTTCGCCCGCACCCCGTCCGGAAAGCTGAAGGCCAGGATTGCCACGGCGTTTCCCGCGCATGACACGATTGTGACCGTGCCGGGGATCCACGTCACCCAGCGACAGGCCTTTCTCGAGCACCTCGACGAGGTTCGCCGCGGCCTGGGAGAGCCGCCCCTCACGCAGGCGGAGAAGGACCAGGAGTGGGGGAAGGCGGTGGACCTCATCGTCGTGGAAGGGGCGATGCAGATCCGGCCGGATCCCGGCAACATGGACCTCGCGTTCCAGGCGGACGAGCTGCTCCAGCGCATCCTGGCGAAGCACAGCATCCGGTTCCTGGGCGTCCTGAACGACCGCGTGCGGGAGGCCGTCAAGAGGCGGGGCGAGCTGTGGCGCATCACGCCGCTGCCGAAAACCGTCGACGAGATGCGGACAATGATCGAGTCTTCCCGGATCGGGATCGGCGGACGCGAGATCTACTACTACGGAGAGCTGACGGGCACCCGGTTCCTCACCCTCCAGGAGTTCAGCGGCCTGGGAGCGCTGGAAGAACAGGAGCTGCGCTCCCACCTGGTGGAAATCGCGCGGCACCTCGGGAAGAGGAACGCGGCGGGCAATCCCGAGCTCGCGTTCTTCGGCACGGGGACCGGCATCTCCCGCGCCGATTTCACACGGATCGATTTTGCATCACTGGATCCGGCGGCTCTTCGCGCCGCCTTCGATGCGCTCGCGGAGAAGTTCAGGGCAGCAACCCGCCCGACGCTTCTCCGCGACGATCCGGAAAGCCTCGAGTGGAAGAACGCCATGGTGGCCGCGCTCCTCGGGCGGGAGAACGAGGTGGTCACGGAACAAACCCTGCTGGGCCTCAGCGCGGAGTTCTTCATGCAGATCGAATGGCTCCCCGGGGCGCGCATGGAGGCGGGCGAGCTCGTCCTCGACCCCACCCTGGACACGGGAGGCGAGCACCTGCGGGACGATCGGTCGCGAAAGTTCATCCTGAACCTCGTGCGCGAGTACGGGGACCTCGAGTTCGTGAACGTGGGCCGCGTGATCGGCTCCCTCTCGCGCCGCGCCGCAATGCCGGGCCGGCGGGGAGTCTACATCGCGGCGTTGAAGCAGAGCCACAGCCCGGCGGAGATCGTGACCATCATCCGGCTGCAGAAACTGGGCGTTCGCGAGTACCTCGAGCAGGGTCTCTCCCTCCTGGACGCGATGATCAGCGCCGAGGAGTACACCGAGTACATCCTTGACAGGCGGCTGGGCTGCCGCCAGCTCGGGATGAACCTGCCCCTGCGCGTGACGGCCAAGAAGATCAGCGAGCATTATGCCCCCGAGAAGGGAGCGGGATACCCCATCTGGACGAGCTACTTCGAGCGGGAATACATCCGGGGGATCGCCACCGACAAGCTGCCCCCCGCGTTGTTTGAATCACGCGAGTTCGCCGAAGGCTGCGCCCGCCTCCTTGGCCAGGCTGCCGCCCCGAACATCGTGGTGGGACGATGCGACACGTCCGGCAGTCCCCTGTTCGACGACGGTGACGAAGTCATGATCCTGGACCCGGAGGGCATGCCGCGGGACATCGTGGTGACGGATCACACCGGCACCTTCAATGACTATGCCTGCCCGCTCGGAGAGTTCACCGTCAAGTACGCGCTGCCCGTCACCCGACGGTCGGGATTCCTGCCGGATCCGGCTGCATTCGCGCGCATTTACCTGGACGCGTTCGAGGAGCGGCTTCGCAGGCTTCAGGAAGACTACCGGCAGAGGAGGAAGGCCTTCGATTCGCTCTTCCTGCACCTCCACGCACGGGAACCCGGGAGCTTTGCATACCGGTGGAAGAGGGTCCTCGCGCGGCTGGATGAAACGGATCCGGCCGCGCTGGCCGGCCTGGTCAGGGGCAATATCTACTGATTGCTGTAGCTGACGTTCAGCTGGGCCATCCCCACGGTCCTGTCCTTGATGGCGTTCCGCAGCTCGTCCAGGCTGAATCCCGGCTTGAGGCCCGTCGGAGCGGACAACGCGTACACTTTCAGCCGGTAGATATGGATACGGACCTTGTCCGTGTCCTTGGGTATGTCGGCTGGAGGCTGCGGAGCCGTATAGACGGCATTGCCGGTGCCGTTCCTGCCCTGCACGATGGGCATGACGGCCGCCGCATTGTCGGGCAATCCACCCAGGGAAGGATCAATGTCGGTGGCAGCCCAGTGCAGGAAGAAGTCCCCGCTCATTCCGAATGCGGCAAGGACCAGCCGCGCGTCGGGATCATCGAGGATGACCGCCATCGCCTTCGTGCCCGGGGGGACGTTTTTCCACGTGAACGGGAACGAGCGTGGATTGGCCGGGCCGCCTGCCCGGGCGCCGTATATCGCGTTCAGGCGGCCGACGGAAACGAGGCCGCTGTCGAAGCCGGTTTCAGGGGGGCCCTGGACGGCCGTCGTGGAAAGCGCAAAGGCCGCGCCGCTTTTCCCCTCGGACACGGAGGCGCAGCCTGCCAGACACAGCAGGACGACTGACGCCGATGCCGCAATCCAGGCGGCTCTGGGTCGATGGTTTGCCATGAATCCTCCTTCTCATCCTGCGCTGACAGGCGCGGCGTACCCCAGGCCAAATCGGTCCGTGACCGGCGTGCCTACGTGGCGTTCGCGGATCTGGCGGAACCGCTCGGGGTCGGTAACCACCTCGGCGGGACGCTGGGCGCTGCGAACAAGAAAATCCGCCTCCGGCGGGTAGCAGGCTATCGGTACCCCGTTCTCCGGATCGAACGCGGCCTCTCCGGGAAGGCGCGTCACCCTTGCGTTGGTGGGAAGGTTTGCGTTCTGGTAGCGAAGATCCATGCTCCAGCGAACCTTGTCCGTGGTGTTCTTGAAGCTCGCATGCGCCGTGCGGTTGGTGACGAGAAGGACCCCGCCTTTTCGCACGGGGCAGGCCACGCGATGCCCTGTGCGGGGAAACTCGTGCGGATCGATCTGCAGGTACTTCCCGTTGTCGGAGACCCGATGGCGGACCACCGGGCTGCGATGACTTCCCGGGCATGACGTACATGCACCCGTTGCGCTCGTCCGCGTCGACGAGCGGGAGCCACATGGTGACCACGAGGCTCTTGTCGCAGTACGGCTCGAAGTAGCTGGAATCCTGGTGCCAGGGAACTTCGCCGTACCCGTAGTTGGGTATCTTGGGCCGCAGGCGGTAGACGGAGCTGGCGATGATCTCCTCCCCGACAAGCTGCTCGGCGACATTCAGCAGGTTGGGATTCCCGATCAGGTGAAAAATCGCGGGACCGTGGAGGAAACCGTTCCAGATGGCCAGGGCGACCTGGTCCGTCTCCTGGCTGATGCGCGCCAGCCGGGTCTCGAATCCTTCCTCGTCGTACAGGCGTGAGAGCTTGCCCGCGGCAAAAAGAACGCGTGCCCGCTTGTCGATTTCCTCGGTGATCTCGTCAATGACCGGCTGGAGCTCCTCTTTCGGGATGACGTCGTTGAGGGTGACGTATCCTTCCCGATGAAAGAAGGCGATCTCTTCCGCTGTCATGACCCGGCCAGTAGCGTGTACCATGCTGCACACCCCTGGCAAAAATAGCTACACCGGATGTGCCCGGTCAAGGAAATGCGCGGCGGGAATCAGGTCCACTTTTCCCGGATTGCGCGGATCACGTCGTAGATCTCGAAGAAAATGGACACGAGCTCGGGATCGAACTGCCTGCCGGACTGCTCCTTGATGTAGAAAAGTACCCGATCTTCCTCCCACGCATCCTTGTACGCCCTTTTGCAGATGAGCGCGTCGTAGACATCTGCCAGCATGACGATCCTGCCGGAGAGGGGAATTGTTCCGGCCTTTTTCCCGGGCCCGAAGACGAGGTTCCTGTCATGTATGTCCTGCACGGCACCGGGGTACCCTGTCCCGTCCCACCGCTCATGATGATTGAGCGCAACCTCGTAGGCCAGGGTGTCCCACTCCGAGGTGGGGTGCTCGAAGAACTGGGCCCCGTACACGGTGTGATACTTCATGCTCTCATACTCTTCCGTCGTCAGGTTTTCCTTTTTTTTCAGGATGGCGTCGGACACTCCCACTTTCCCGATATCGTGGAGCATCGATGAGATCTTGAGGATGTCCTTGAAGTTGTTCACCTCTTCGCGGGGAACCGAGTGCTTGTCGGCCCATTTCTGGTACAGCTCCACGGCGTAGGAGCCGACCCGGCTGACGTGGGGCCCGGTTTCCTGGGGATCGCGGAGCTCCGTGGTCCGCACCATCTTGAACACGACGTCCCGCAGGAGCAGGGCGCGCTCGATGGCAATCCCCGCGTAGAATGCGAACTGGGTGATATAGAACTTCTGATCATCCGTGAAGGGGATAGGAACGCGGCGATCATCCAGCCGATTGATGAGCTCCAGGACACCGACCCTGTCGTTCGCGCTGGTGCGGATGGGCACGATGAGCATGGTAACCGTCCGGTAGGAGGAGATCTGGTCGAAGTAGGGATTGAAGGAAAAGGGAAACGCCGCGCCGATAGCGTAGGCGTCGTCAATGAGCAGGGACTCCCCGGTGGAGGCGACATACCCGGCGATGGAACGCTCGTCGATGTCGATCCTGTTGTTCGTGTAGATGTACTTGTTGGACAGGAAATCCTTCCTGAACAGCGAGTCGTTCTGCACGTAGCTGAACTGGAGCTTCCTGCCCTCCACGAGGAAAATGGACCCCGCATCCGCGCCCGTGAGGGACCGCGTCTCGTACAGAAGGCTGTCAAGCAGGGTGTTCAGGTCCCTGATGTGATGGAGCTTCTCCTGCTTCTCGAGGATCGTGCTGAGCACGGAAATCTCGTCTCTCGGTCTTGCCATGGCACACCTCCACGGATCCGATTGTAGCACGGCGCAAAAGAGAGGGCCCCGCCGCGGCTGACACGCAGCCGCCCGGGGCCCAGGGAGCAGGAAGGAGAGGAAGACAGGTCAGATGTCGAAATACAGCATGTATTCCCAGGGATGCGGCCGCAGGTCCATGGCGAGGACCTCGTTCTTCATCTTGTAGTCGATCCAGGTCTCGATCACGTCCGTCGTGAACACGTCTCCCTTCAGGAGATAGTCGTGGTCGTTCTGCAGGGCCTTCAGGACTTCGCGGAGCGAGCCCGGGGTCTTGGGCACCGCGGCCAGCTCCTCGGGCGGCAGGTCGTAGATGTCCTTGTCCAGCGGCTTGCCCGGGTCGATCTTGTTCTGGATGCCGTCCACCGCCGCCATGAGCATGGCGGAGAAGGTGAGGTACGGGTTGCTGCTCGGGTCCGGGCAGCGGAACTCCAGGCGCTTTGCCTTGGGGGACGGCGAGTACATCGGGATGCGGATCGCCGCGCTCCTGTTCCTCCGCGAGTAGGCGAGGTTCACGGGCGCCTCGAAGCCCGGCACCAGGCGCTTGAAGCTGTTTGTCGTCGGCGTGGCGAAGGCGAGGATGGACGGGGCATGCTTCAGCAGGCCGCCGATTGCGTGAAGGGCCATCTGGGAAAGCCCCGCGTACCCGTCACCGGCAAAGAGGTTCTTCCCGCCCTTCCAGAACGACATGTGCACGTGCATCCCGCTGCCGTTGTCGCCGAAGAGGGGCTTCGGCATGAAGGTGACCACCTTGCCGTGCTTCTTCGCCGTGTTCTTCACGATGTACTTGTACTTCAGCACGTTGTCCGCCATCGTGAGGAGGTTGTTGAACCGCATGTCGATCTCGCACTGCCCGCCGGTGGCCACCTCGTGGTGCTGCGCCTCGATGGGGATGTCGACGGATTCCAGGGTGAGCATCATCTCGCTCCTGATGTCCTGGAGGGTGTCGTTCGGCGGCACGGGGAAGTAGCCTTCCTTGTAGCGGATCTTGTACCCGAGGTTGGGGTTCTCCTGCGCGGCCGGTGTTCCAGCGGCCCTCCGCGGAGTCGATGTGGTAGTACCCTTCGTGCTCGTTCTGGTCGTAGCGGATGTCATCGAAGATGAAGAACTCGCACTCGGGCCCGAAGTACGGCGTATCGGCGAGGCCGGTGCCCTTGAGGAAGGCCTCCGCCTTGCGGGAGATGTTCCGCGGGTCGCGCGTGTAGTCCTCTCCGGTGAGCGGGTCGCAGATGTTGCAGATGACGACGAGCGTCTTGGCCGCGAGGAAGGGATCGACGAACGCCGTGTCCGCCACGGGCTTCACGAGCATGTCCGACTCGTTGATGGCCTGCCATCCCCGGATGCTGGACCCGTCGAAGCCCAGCCCCTTCTCGAACACCTCCTCGGTGAGCTCCCGCGCGGGGATGGAGAAGTGCTGCCACAGCCCGGGAAAGTCCATGAATCGAAGGTCCACGACCTGCACTTTCTCCGTGGCGATGAACGAGACCACGTCCTTCGGAGTCTTGCCGATACTCATGTATTCCTCCTTGGTTTTATGACCCCTCCCGGGCCTCGGCCGAACGCCGCAGGAGGGGTTGAGGATATTACTCCCCGCCTGAATCATTACAAGAATCATGCCATGAGTCATGATGTCACGTATTCTCTTTATCCTGGAAAGAATTGCATGTAGTTCGACGATCTGCCACTCCGGGCGTGGGGATACATCGAATGTAGATTCTTGACGCATCGGCCTACAGAAATGTAGCTTTACGAGCATCACGCGATCGCGGCGATTGTTCCCTGCCGCAGGTGAATGCTACACTCCGCCGACATGGTCTGCAGCATCCGGGCTGCTCGTCGGGGTCGATATCGGGGGAACGAAGACGGCGGTCGTCGCTGGCAGCGCTGCACCCGCGCGGGCTGCGGATCATCGGCCGGCGCGTCTTCCCGACGGAGCCGCGGTACCGGCTCCTGGCGCGCGACGGTGGACGCAATCGGCGAGGAGGCACGTGCCCTCCTCCAAGGAGGCACCCGGCCGGGCAGGCCCGCCGCCGTCGGCGTGAGCTGCGGCGGCCCGCTGGACAGCAGGGGCGGCGTGCTCCTGTCCCCGCCGAACCTTCCCGGGTGGGACCGGGTGCCGATCGTCGAAGAGCTGGAGAAGGCACTGGGCTGCCGGGTCTTTCCTGCAGAACGACGCCAACGCGTGCGCGCTGGCCGAGTGGCGGTTCGGGGCCGGGGCGGGGACGCGCGGAACATGGTCTTTCTCACCTTCGGGACGGGCATGGGCGCGGGGCTCGATCCTGGACGGCAGGCTGTACGAGGGAACGACCGACCTCGGCGGAGAAGTCGGCCACATCCGCCTGGCCGAGGACGGCCCGGAGGGCTACGGCAAAGCCGGGCTCGTTCGAGGGGTTCTGCAGCGGCGGCGGGATTGCCCGGCTGGCGCGCGCCGAGGCGGCGAAATGGCTGGCAGCCGGCCGACCGGTCTCGTTCTGCGCGGACGCGGCGGGCTGGAGTCGATCACGGCGAAGGCCGTGGGTGACGCCGCGGAGGCCGGGGATCCGCTGGCCCGCGAAGTGCTGGCGACCACGGGCCGCTACCTCGGCCGCGGCTGGCCCTGCTGATGGACATTCTCAACCCCCAGCGGATCGTCATCGGCAGCATCTTCATCCGCTGCCGCCGGTTCCTGCAGCCGGCCATGGAAGCGGAGATCGCGCGGGAGGCGCTCCCCGGCGCGGCGCGCGTCTGCGAGGTCGTGCCCGCGAAGCTGGGCGAGAGCATCGGGGACTACGCGTGCCTTTCCGTGGCGGTCGACGGCCTGGCACGGCGGCGAGAGGAGAAACGATGAATCACCTGGACGAGCTCGATGCGAGAGGTACCCGGTGCTTTCCGCGTGCAGGGCCGAGATCGAAGCGGCCTTCCGCGCCCTGTCGGACTGCTACGCGTCGGGCGGGAAGCTCCTGGTGTGCGGCAACGGCGGGAGCGCGGCGGACGCGGACCACATCGTCGGGGAGCTGATGAAAGGATACCTCAAGCCGCGCCCGTCCGCGAGGACCTGCGCGCCCGGCTGCGAGCCGCCGATCCCGCGCTGGGGCCGGCGCTGGCCGAGAACCTCCAGGGCGCCCTTCCCGCGGTCAACCTGACGGCAGGCTCCGCGCTGCTCTCCGCGTTCGGCAACGACGTGCGCCCGGAGCTTGCCTATGCCCAGGCCGCCTTCGGTCACGGAGAAAGGGGGACGTGCTGCTGGGCATCAGCACGTCGGGGAACGCGTCGAATGTCCGTTCGGCGCTGGTCGTCGGCCGCGCCGTGGGCATGACCACGATCGGGCTGACGGGCAGGGGGCGGCGGGAAGATGGCCGGGCTGTGCGACATCCTCATCGCCGTGCCGGCGGCCCGGACGTTCGAGGTCCAGGAGCTGCACCTCCCCGTCTACCACTGCCTCTGCGCCATGGTGGAGGAACGGTTCTTCCCGTGACGCGAGCTCTCCATCACGCGGCTCGTCGCCGGCGGAGACGGGCTGGGATTCATCGACGGCAAGGCGGTGTTCGTCCCCGGCGTGCTCCCCGGAGAGCGCGTGCGCATCCGCGTTGCGCAGCGCCGCGGAGACTTCGATCGGGCCGCCCTCGTCGAGGTCCTGGAGCCTCTCCGCCACCGTGTCGGCCCCGGGCTGCCGGTTCGCGGGCACTGCGGCGGCTGCGACTGGCTGCACATCGCCTACGAGGAGCAGCTGCGGCAGAAGGTTTCCATCGTGGCCGAGGCGCTGCGGCGCACGGGCCACATCGAGAGAGAGGACCCGCCGATCGAGCCGTCCGAGCCCTGGCATGCCGCGAAACCGGGCGCAGGTGCATCGCGGGCCGCCGGGCGGCCTGGGGTACATGGGCGCGCGCAGCGCACGGGTCGTCACCGTGGACGCCTGCCCGATCGTGGCCCCGGCCATCGAGAGGCTTTTTCGCGGCGAGGCCAGGCCCCCTGCCGGCCTGGACCGATTCACCGTCTTCGGCGAATGGGGACATCGCTGGCCGTCGAGGGCGGCGACGACGGCCGCGAGCTGGCGGTCGACGTTGCCGGGCAGCGGATCGTCTTTTCCGTCGGCTGTTTCTTCCAGTCAAATCTCGGGGCGCTGCAGAAGCTCGTTCCGTGGGCGCTGGCGGGCCTCGAGGGAGGATCGGCGGCGGACCTGTACTGCGGCGTCGGGCTGTTTGGCAGTTTCCTGGCAGCGCACTTTGCCCGCGTCATCTGCGTGGAGTCCAGCGCCATGAGCCTTTCGTATGCCCGGCGCAATGTCCCGGGCGCCTCCCACGAGTTCTATCCCATGGCGGTGGAGCAGTGGATCCAGTCCGGTGCGGCCTCCGCAGCGGCTGGACGCGGTCGTCGTCGATCCGCCGCGCGCCGGCCTCGGCACGGAGGTCCGCGACTGGCTCGCGACGAACCCCCCGGGCAGCTCGTCTACGTCTCCTGCAATCCCGTGACCCTCGCCCGCGACCTTGCGGACCTCACCGCGGCGGGGGCCTCGTCCTGGAGGACCTCCGCCTGTTCGACTTCTATCCGCAGACCTCCCACGTTGAAGCAGTGGCAAAGCTCGCCCGCGGCGCTGCGCAATGAGCAGGGCGTTCGTCGACGAGTCAGCGTCCGAATCGCGGGAAAATGACGCCCCGGAGCTGAAAATCCCCCTCCCGGCCGGCGCCAAGAACTACGTGACCCCGGAAGGCGCGGCCCGTCTTCGGTCGGAGCTGGAGGGCCTGCTTGCCATTGCCCCGCCGCGGCTCCAGGAGGTCGACCGCAGGATAGAGTACCTGACGCGGATGCGCTCGATCATGGAGGTGGTCGCCCCTGTGGGCGCGGATCCGCAAAGGGTTGTGTTCGGCACGTTCGTCACCGTCCGCGAAGGCGGGGGAGCGCGGCGCGTCTACCGCATCGTCGGCGTTGACGAGAGCGATCCCGCGCGGGGCTGGGTGAGCTGGATTTCGCCCCTGGCCCGCGCGCTCGTCGGGAAAAGAAAAGGAGAGGAGGCGCGCGTGAAGCTCCCGGCCGGCGAAGAGCCGCTGACGATCCTCTCCATCCAGGGCGGCAACATCCAGGACGGCAACGTCCAGGACGACACGGACGGCACCCGCTGAAAAAGCCCGAGCTCCTTGCGCCCGCCGGAAGCTTCATGGCCGCGTTCCATGCCTTCGAAGCTGGGGCGGACGGGGTGTACCTCGGCATGCGGGAGTTTTCCGCGCGCGCTTCGGCGCAGAATTTCACGATGCTTCAGCTCCGCCGCGTCCGGCAGCTCGCCGCGGACCGGGGCCGCAGGATGTACGTGACGGTCAACACCGTGGTGCGGGAGGAGGAGATCCCCCGGCTGCGGGAGGCGCTGGCATGGCTGCAGGCGCTCCGCGTGGACGGCGTGATCCTCCAGGACCTCGGCGTCGTCCACATGGTTCTCAACGACTTCCCCGGTCTTGCCGTCCACGCCTCCACGCAGATGGGAGTGCACAACCATTCGGGCCTGGCCATTGCCGAGGAGCTGGGAATTCGCCGCGCCATCCTTTCCCGCGAGCTTTCCTTCGAAAGGATCCGGGATCTGCGCTCCCGGCACCCGGGCATCGAGCTGGAAGTCTTTGTCCACGGCGCCCTCTGCTACAGCTTTTCGGGGGCCTGCCTGGCCTCCTGGGCCATCACGGGGAGGTCAGGCAATCGGGGAGAATGCGCACAGGTCTGCCGAAGCGTGTTCAGCGCGGATGGCGGGACTGCCGCGTCGGAAGCCTCGCACCTGTTTTCCACGCGAGACCTCTTTCTGGGCAAAGACGTCCTGAAGCTGGCAGGGATCGGCATCGATGCGTTGAAGATCGAAGGCAGGATGAAATCGCCCGAGTATGTCTTCAACGTGACGCGCCTGTACCGCGAGGTGCTGGACCGCGGAGAGGAAATCCCCGATGAGGAGTACGCGGAGCTCGTGCGGCGCTCTGAGCTGGGGTTCTCGCGAACCACGACCTCCGGGTGGTTTTTCTCCGAGCACGGCATGCGGCTTCTCGAGCCCGGCGTCCAGGGCCACCGCGGCGTGTTCATGGGAAAGGTCGAGGAGGTCCAGGGAAGGCAGATGGTGCTCCGCCTCGCAGGGGACCTGTCGTTGCACGATGGACTTGCCTTCCATGATGAAGTGGGGAGGGAACAGGCTGCGTTTCCCGTCCTGAAGATCCTGCGTTCGGGGCGCGAGGTGAACTTCGCGCGCACGGGCGACACGGTGAGCATCGAGGTGCCCCGGACCGCCTCGCCCGTCATGCCGCGGCAGGGGCAGGAGATCCGGCAGCTTTCTTCACGGTTCCTGGATCTCCCGCAGCCCCGGGAGTCCTCGTTTCCCACGTACAAGATCCCGCTCGACCTCGAGGTAACCCTCGGCGGGGGGGTTCTTTCCTTCCAGGCGCACGGATTTCCGGAAGTTCGCCAGGAGCGTGGCGGTTGATCCGGCAACGGTGAAGAAGCCATTCTTTCCCATCCTCAAGGCCCTGCTGGAAGAGTCGGGAGAGTCCGCCTTCCGCCCGGGCGGGCTTGCATTTACGAACGAAACCGGTTTTCCAGACGACGGCATATTTGTGCGCCCTTCGGAGCTGAAACGGGCGAAGAACGAGCTGTACCAGTTCCTCGACAAGGCCTTCTCCGCAACAACGGTTTCGGCCCGGAGCGCAGACGACCCGCCGGAAGACCCCCTCGCCAAGGCAGGGCTGGGACCCGGGGATCTGGAAGTTCTGGCCCATCGTGAGGAGATTTCGCCGCCGGGGATGTCGCCGATTCCCTTCGTGGGCGGGGATCCCGCCGCCCTCGACCTTTCACAGCTTGCCGAGCGTGCCGGCTTCCACTGGCTTCCGCTGCCGCCTGTGCTCCTGGACGAAGCGCCCTGGATCGATGCCGTGAAAAGGCTTGCGGAGCGTCATGCCGGAAAGCGGATTGCCGTCGGCTTGAACAACATGTCCCACCTCGCTTTCACAGCGGCGCTCTCGGAGCGGACGAACGCCTGGTTTTTTGCCGACTTCTTCCTGTACGCGGCGAATGACCGCACGGTAAGCTTCCTTCGTTCCCGCATTCACCGGTTTCTGTTCGCCTACGAGTGGCTTGAGCAGGCGCCCGGCCAGAAGGACCGACCGCCGATCCCGGGAAGTCCCACCCGCACCGTCCGTGTGTCACAGGATTTTTCACCGCCCCTGTTTTACAGCCTCGGCTGCCATGCCCGGCACTCCCTGAACGGAGGCGCCTGCATGGACGACTGCCCGAAGGATTTCGGAGGGGAGCTCCGTCAGGGCAGGAACCGATTCCGGTTGCTGGTGCGGGACTGCGTAACCTACCTCTTCCGCGCGCGCGCATAGGAACCGACGGCCCGCAGGCCCCGCGCGGTGTGCCCTTGGCGCCGCGTGGCCTCCTCACGATCATCGGCGCAACGGGCACATCGGCACCTAGGCGGTCCCGAAAAGCTACGGCATGATGAGGCTGACGATCCGGTTGTTGATGACATCCGCGGCATAGATGCGCCCCCCGGTACCCGCTGCTACCCCCCAGGGCCGGTCGAACTGGACCACGGCGCTGCCGAAACTGCCCAGCCCGCTGAAGTTGGTGCCCTCCATGTCATCCATGCGCACGAGTCTGTTGTTTCCCATGTCCCCGACATAGATCTGACCGTTGGAACCCACTGCAACGCCGGGCAGGGAACTTGAACCGACCTGCTCCCGTGCCCGGCGCGCCGAAGGCAGTCCACCCTCCGCCGCCCATGTCATCCATGCGCACGATCCGGCTGCTGCCATAGTCTGCAATGAAGATGTGCCCACCGGCATCCACCACGATTCCCTGGGAACCGTTGAACCCGCCGGCTCCACTGCCCCGTGTTCCGAACGCAGTCCACCCCGCGCCGTTCATGTCATCCATGCGCACGATCCGGGAGTTGCCGGAATCGGCCACGTAGATATGCCCGCCGGCATCCACGGCAACCGCCGCGGGGTTGACGAACCGATTGTTGCCCGCGCCGGGACTGCCGAACGAGGTCCAGCCGGTGCCCGTCATGTCATCAATACGGACGATTCGAGAGTTGTTGAGGTCGGCAACAAAGATATGCCCGCCGGCATCCACCGCTATGCCAAGCGGAGAGTTGAACTGGGAAGCGCCGCTGCCGGGACTCCCGAACGCGGCCCAACCCGCGCCGCTCATGTCATCCATGCGCACGATTCGGGAGTTGCCTGAATCAGCGACATAGATTCGCCCCCGGGCGTCCACCGCAACTCCGGCAGGGAAGTTGAACTGCCGGGCGCCGCGGCCCTGCGTGCCGATCATCTGCCACTCATCGTAGGTCGTGTAGGTCGAAGTCGCCGTCAGTGAGGCCGACATCCCGGTCCCTGTCGCGACCGCCCTGATTGTCCTGCTCAATCCGTTTCCCGCAAGTGGGATGGGCGAAGAATAGAGAGTCGAAGCCGCCGTCGGAACGGAACCGTCAGTGGTGTAGTAAACAGCCGCTTCCGATGTGTCGCACGTGATGGCCACTTTCTGCCCGCCGGGATAGATGCCTCCCCGCGGGCTGAAGGCGGGGGTGGCTGCCCGGGGAAAACTGATGACAAAGCTCGCGGCCGCTATCTCCGAGGCCGTCATTCCCGCTTTCATCGCATATGCCTTGATGGTCGTTGTGGTTCCGTTTCCAGCAATCACGATCGGGGCGGCATATTCGGGGGAGGAAGCCGAAGGCGTGGAATTGTCCGTCGTGTAGTGAATCACGGCACCCGAAGTTGCACAGCTGATCGTCACCGACTGGTCGGCCGGGTACGTCCCGTCATCCGGGCTGAAGTTCGGCGTAGAGACCAGCGAATAGTCGATGGCGTATTCGACGCTTGCCACCGGTGAATCTGCAATCCCCGCCCCTGTTGCCATTGCTTTCAGAGTCACCCGGGCGCCATTGCCCGAAACAGGAACCGGGGCGGCATATGCGGCTGAGGAGCTGGTCGGCGTGGAACCATCCGTGGTGAAGTGGATTGCCGCACCCTGCGTGGCACAGCTGATCGCCACCGATTGGTCGCTGGAGTAGGTGCCCGCCCGGAGGCTGAAGGCAGGCATCGCGGCTGTGCCCGTAATCTTGTAGGCGGCTGTCGCAAGAGTGGAATCGGTCCAGCCGGTCTTGAACGCGATTGCAATCATGGTCTCGGTCTTCGTCACGCTGACAGGCTCGGCATACTCGGTTCCAGCCGATTCCGTTGGCGTGCTTCCATCCGTGGTGTAGCGGATGGAAGCTCCCGCGGTCGTGGTGGTGATCGTAACCGTTGTTGCGCCCGGGTATGTCCCTGCGGCCGGGCTGAACGCAGGGGGAGCCGCCTGCTGGGACGGAGACTGAGCCGCGGCACCTGGTGACGCGGCACCCTGGGACGTCGTTCCTTGCGCAGCCGCGGCGGGCGAGGCTGTTCCCGCTGTGGTCGTATCCGGCGATGTGCAGCCGGCAAGCCACAGGCCAACAGGTCCAACAAGCAGTACGGAGAGCAGAAACTTCCTTCGCGCCAGCATGATCTCATCGCATCATACTCGACCGCCATCCAAATTCAACAGCCTGACAGCCCGTCAGAGGGTCCCCGGTGGCTGCTCCTCGTCCTCGACGCTCTCGCGGTACCGGGACAGGAAGTACATTCCCAGGAGCGCATCGATCTCCAGCAGGGCAGATCCCTGCAAACCGGCAACCCGCGCGCGGACCTCGGTTGCAAACCACAGGCCGAGCCCGAGGGTGGGGCTGTGCATGAAGGCGAACCCCAGGGCTTCCTCCTCCTCGATGGCGCGGCCGGCATACATGCGGCACAGGGTGAGGAGCGCGGAATACAGCTCCTCGATCAGCGCAACGTGATCGCCCGCCTCCACGGCCGCCTTCAGCCCGTTGCCGATGCCCGGCAGCATGGCGGCGAACGCTCTGCGCGGCTCCGACATCGTGCGCCGTCCGGCCGCCAGGCGTGAAAGCACTCTCTGCGCATCCTGCTGAAGCCTTTCCAGGGCCACGCCCCGTGCCGACGGGTCTCCCGTGACAATGGGATAGAACTCTCCGGGCTGGCCCAGGAGATTGCCCATGGCCACGGCGAATTGTCTGGACTGGGCCGGGCTCACCGCCGCGTGCATGCGCGGCAGGATCTCCAGGGCGGCCTCGAATGAGCCCAGCCGCGAGACGGCATCACTTGCCGCCACGATGACCCTCTGCGTGCGCTCCTCACCCAGGAGGCGCAGCATCGGCTTCAGCGCTTCGCGGGAACCCATCCTGCCCAGGGACTTGCAGCAGGCTTCCACCAGGTCCTCGGAGGCTTCCTCGAGGCACCCCGTGAGCGGCGGCACCGCGCGCGCATCCCCGATGCGGCCCAGCGCGCGGGCCGCATACGTTCGGATCGTCGAGTAGGGATCGCGCAGGTGGCGGACCAGGGGCTCGACAGCCTCCGCGGCGCCGATCCTGCCCAGGGCCCGTGCGGCTTCCTCCCTCACTTCGTCGTCGGGATCGTCGAGCCGCCTGATGATGTCGGACACGGCCAGGGCCCCGGCGCGTTTTTCCACCGACCGCAGCGCCCGCGCAACCTTGCCCGATGCCTCGCCGCGCCCCAGGACGTTGATCGTGAGGAAAGTGCGGAAGATCTGGGGCGTCATCAGCGCGGAAAGCAGGAACCCGACGGGCTTCTCGCTTCCTTCCCGTATCCGCGAGAGGATGAGGGTGCTGAGCACGGACAGGACGAAGCAGAGGAGAACGATGACCTGGAACCCGCCCACGGGGATGCTGCCCGCGATCTGAAGGTTCAGGCCCTTCAGCGCGTCCTCCAGCGTGCCTCCGAGCAGCGCCCCGAATGCCGGCACGACGCCGGCAATCACCACGTACCAGGCCACGTAGCCCGTCCTGCTCTTCTGGGGCGCAAGGGTGAGCATGAGCTGGCCGGCGCCGTCCAGGATCGGGAAACTCAGCAGTCCCTGGACCAGGGCGGTGCCGGGAAGGATCCATACGAAGTTCGCCGGCGTGATGAAGAAGTAGGCCAGCCAGCTCAGCGGGTAGAGGCTTCCCAGGAGGACGACAGGCTTTCGCCCGATGCGGTCCATCACCATGCCCCAGGGAGGGGCGGTGAGGACGTAGCAGGCCTGCGTGATCACCATCATGATCCCCAGCCAGGTGTTCGGCGCGCCGACTCCCTCCCGGGAGGTGATATAAGGCGCCACGAACGGGCCCAGGGTATTGACCGAAAACAGCCAGACCGCAATGGAAAGGGCAAATCGCAGGAAGTTGGCATCCCTCAGCGGCTCCACCACGTCTGCCCAGCGGAATGCCGGGCGGGGTTCGTTGGGAAGCGCTTCGGGGATGAAGATGTAGAGCACCGATTCCAGCACGCCGCCAAGCGCGCCGACGGCGAAGAGCACGCAGTACACGGTGAAGATGTCGGCATTCTTGAACACGTCCAGCGCAACGGTCGCCAGCAGGAACCAGAGCATGGTCACCCCGTTGATGACCGCTGATCGGCGGCCGAAGAACGCCGACCGGGTCTCTTCCGGGATCAAGTCGGCCATCCACCGCCACCAGCCCGACGTGCCGAGGTTGGCAAACAGCCAGCTCACGGCGAGCGCCAGGATGATGGCCTGCGCCCCCGCCACCCTGCTTGCCCCGTGGGCAACGCCGAGGGCGACGGCCGCCGGCACGAATCCCAGCACCCGGTGAGCCGTGGTGACAACGATCCAGAAGGGCTTGGCCCGGTTCAGCCGCCCGAAGATCACGATGGAGAGGAGGTTGAAAACCGACGCGAAGTTCAGGGCGGCCACGAGGAGCCCGAGGCTTGCCGAGGAGGATCCGAGCTGGTTCTTGAAGAACACGTTCATGATCGTCCCGGGAGCGATCACGGTGACGAAGAGAGTTCCGCTGGAGCCGAGGATGATGTTGAGATTCATTGCCCGCCGCGTCTGGGCGGGGCCGAGGGAGGCTGGCTGGGTCACGTGTCTATGGCTGCTGTCCCGGGGGGACGAGCTTCTGGAGATCTTCGGCTTTCTGCACCAGCGCAGAATTGCCGGGCACGAGAGCCGCGGCCCGCCGCGCGTATTCCATCGCCTTGCGGTAGTCCTTCTGCCCGGCCAGGACATCCGCGATTGCCGCCAGCGCCTCCGCATTATCCGGGTCTTCCCTCAGGGCGGTGCGGAGGTCCAGCAGCGGATCGACGGACCCGGCCTGGGAGCGCAGGTAATGCAGATCGCCTGCCTGGGCCGGTTGCGGTGCAAATGCAAGCAGGGCATGGTCGACGGCCGCCAGGGCGTCAGGAAGCCGACCGGCCGCGATCATGGACCGCGCCTCGAGCGCCAGGGCATCAGCAGACGGCGCGATCCGGAAAAGCTTCTGCGCGTACTCCAGTGCCTGGACATTGTCACCCATCCCCGAGGCGATCTTCCAGCCCAGCCGCAGGTGCTCCACGCCCTGCGACTGCTCGGGAATCCGGGCAAGCCAGGATGCAGCCTCGTTCCACTGCCGTGCTTCCACGGACGTCGAGACAAGGGCGGACAGGATGCTCACGCTCTCCGGGGCAAGCTCGTGCGCGCGCTGCAGCGCGGTGACAGCCTCTGCGCTCTTGTTCTCATCCAGGAGAATATGGGCCTGCATCTCGAGGAACGAGACGTCTGCCGGGTCGCGCGACTCCGCGTCCGCCAGCATGTTGAGCGCCTCCGGATCGTTGTGTGCCTTTTCGTGGAGAAGCCGCGCCTTCAGGAGGACTGCAGATGGAAAATCGGGTTCCAGCCGCAGCAGCGCGTCCAGGACATACAGTGCGTGGTACCAGTCCCCCGCTGAGGCCAGGGACTGCGCGCGCAGCAGGGCGAACTCGGGGTCGGCCGGCGCCTGCACCTGGCCTTGCGCGGCTGCATCGGCGGCGGCCGCGGGCTGTCCCGCGGCCAGCTCGGCGCGCGCCAGCGCTGCAAACCGCGCGGCCGGGTGGGCAGCAGTGAGGCAAGGTGCCGGAGCAGCGCCAGCTCGGAGGCGGCGGAACCCGACTGGATGATCGTCCGCGCAAGCTCGGCCGCGGCGGGCGCGAAGGAGGGCGAACGCCTCAGCGCCTCTTCGAGCTGCCCCCGAGCCTCGGCCAGGGTGCCCGACCTCCGCTGTGCAAGGAGAGAGAGGAAGAACGGCGGCAGGGGCGATGACGGCCGCCGCGCGGACGCCTCCGCTAGACGTGCGCGCAGCTCGGTTGCTCCGGCCTGGTCGACGGCCGCGCTGGGATCGAGCAGCACGAGCGCGGGTGCGATTCTCGAAAGGAACGGGCTCGTGATCCGCGCCGCTTTCCACGAGAGCCCGGTCCCGCTGAACCCGCCCTTCGGTGTGGAGTACAGGCCGCGCAGCAACGCGTCGCCAAGGAGACCGGCTCCCGCGCCACCGGCCGCGCCAAGTGCATCCGCCGCGGAGGCAAGGCGGATGCCTTCCAGAAGAGAGGATGGTGTGGCGGCAGCCATGAGAGTCTCCGCCTCTCCGAGAAGCGCCTCCCCTGTTCCGAACACGGCCAGGCGGTCAGCGGCAGAAGATCCTCCCGCCGCCGCTGCAGGAGCAAGGCCCGAGGTCGCGCAGCCGGCGGCCGCGAGGGCTGCCAGCAGCACGGACAGGGCGCGAATCTTCACCTGATGGCTCCGGCACTTCTGCTGCGATGATCGGGCCGAGGGGCTCCGTGACCATGTAGTAGTCATTCGAGGCATTCCACAGAGTGAACCCGGATCCGGCCCCCTCGAGTGAGCCATGGACCTGGTTCAACAGGTAGGCTGGAGTATACCGGGGGTGTGAAGCTGGTCTCCCCGCCGATGCGGAAGGCCTGGACATACGGGCGGATGATGCTGCGGCCTTCCACGATGTAGGCCGAACGCTTCGTGCCCTCCTGGTAGATGTATTTCGCCCGGGGCAGGTACTCCATGCTCCCGAGGAAATCCCGGGGGAAGTGGGAGGGGTAGAACATGGGCTGGATGGCATCCACGTACCGGGAGTACATCTCGATGTTCTGCGCAACCCAGTTGGAGATCCGGGCCCATCCGCAATAGCCGTAGACATCCGTTGAAATGGGGATGGTGAGATATTCACGGCCCTTTGCCAGGAACGACTCCAGCGCTTCCAGCTTGCCCATCCCCGGCCTGCGGGCGCGCCAGGTGATGCCCCCGACGTCGCCGTCGGAAGGAAAACGGATGTAGTCGAACTGGATCTCGTCCACGCCCTTGTCCTGCATCTCGCGCGCGATGTCGATGTTGTAGTTCCACACCTGTTCGGAGTACGGGTCGACCCAGTATTCCCCCTGGTAGTAGGTTTCTTCTCCGGTCATGTCGTCGACGCTCTTTTTCATGTATCGCCACGGACCCTGGGCCTGCTTGTCCCATGCCGCGTACTGGAAGTTGTCCGCGTTGTACAGCTGCTTGTCCCGGAAAACGACGATCCGCCCGATCAGGTACAACCCGTTGGCGTGCGCGGTCTGCACGATGTCCTCGATCTTGAACCGCTGGCGCACCGCGCCGATGCGGATCGGCTCGGCGAGCTGCGTATCGTACGTGAGGTAGCCGTCGTCGTCCTTGAAATCCAGGACGATGCTGTTCAGACCCTGCGCCTTGAGGAAGTCCAGGTGCGTCTGCAGCCGCGGGCCGGATGCCCAGCGCGACGAGACGTAGATGCCGAACTTGCCCGCGGCCGCGGCCATGCGCAGCGCCTTGTCGGGCGCAAGCGCCACCTGGTCCTGGATCCTCTCGATGAGCTTCCACGGCCCGGCGGGCAGCGGCATACGCCCAGCGCGCGTCATCAGTTCGCGCCTCCAGGTACCATCCCTCCTCGGGGCTGTGCCGGTTGAAGGAAATCGAGCGCACGGGAGAGTTGCCCGGGTCCGGCGGAAGATCGACCTGGTCCACCGTCTTCCCGCCCCTCGTGATAGGCGAACAGGCCCTTGCCGAAGCCCAGGGAAAACCAGATCCGGTCAGGCGCGTCCGGCTCGTACGCCAGGGAGGCGATCTCTTCGTAGTTGCCGCCTCCCAGCTTCAGCGGCGTGAGGGGCTCGGAAAGGGAGACCCATTTCCGTCCGCCGTCGGTCGTCTCGAAGAACCCGTGGAACGATGTTCCCGACGGCCACGGTGCCGGCGTTTCCGGGGGACAGGGCGACGCAGGTGAGCTGGTCATTCGCCCGGATGGGGTCCTTTATCTCGAGCTTCTGCCAGGTCGTCCCGTTGTCCCCGGAGAAGAACATCGTGTCCAGGGTGGACAGGGCGAGGCGGTTGTTGTCCAGGGGATCGACGGTGAGGCCGGTGATGATGGGAGGCTTGTCGACGGTGAAGGGGTACACGGCGCGCACGGGAAGGCCCTGGTTGCGCGCGCTCCACGAAAGCCCGCCGTCCATGGACAGCAGCACCCCGAGGTCACGGGACACGCGCCACACGGCGCTCCCGGTGGTGCGGATGATGCGGTCCGGTGCGTAGCGTGTCTCCAGCGGCGCGGGTGCCGGCGCCCGTGCCGGTCTCCACCGGGGCGACGCCGCCGCCGTCCTGTGCGCTCAGAAAGTGACGATGCCCGCGGAAGAGAGGAATATCACGGACACGGCGATGATGAGGATGCGCCGCTTGTTCATACCTTACTACTCGGCCGCCGGGTACTGAAAAATGAAACGATCAACGCCGCTCCCAGGATGACGAGGATCATCGGCCACCACTGGCCGGACGAATGCCGCGAACCCCCCCTCGGTGTGGTGCAGGCTGAAGGGGATGAACAGCAGGGCGAGCAGGGAGATGAAGAGGCCCGGAACGACGATGGCAATGCGCGCCGACCCGTGCTTGCGGAAGCCGTACGGGACCAGGGAGACGCCGGTGACGAGCATGAACGCCGGCCAGATGCGCGCGATGCTCTGGGATTGCAGGACGGTGTTCATGAGAAGAAGCACGATTCCCCCGAGGGTGAGAACCATCCCGGGAATGATCCAGCGATCCGACCTTTTCCGCGGCCACGCGAGGTAAAGGAAGACCAGCCCGGTCAGGATGACCGGCACGGGCCACAGTGCCCCGGGCTGCGGCAGGTATCCGAAGTTCGCGAGCATCAGGAGGCTGCCGGCCAGGCCAACCGCGACGCCGGTAACGAGAAGCATGTTCGGGTAGCGCGGGGGAGTGCGATTATTCATCAGACGGGAAATCCTATCAGAACCCGCGCGCCTTGCCAACCGCGCACGTTCCTGCTACCCTCTTTTCACGCTGATGTCTGGCTGCAACTCTCATCGTTTCCGAAGGGCCGCCCGCATTGCCCGGGCTCTTCGTGCATCATTGCCGCGCTCGCCGGGTGCGGTGCTTCCGAAACGCGGTATTACCTTGGCACCCTCGAGCAGAATCAGGAGCTGCGCGAGCTTTTCCGGCTGTTCAACAAGGAAAAGGACCAGGAGAACCGGTTCGTGCTCATCACGCAGATCGCCGCCGGTCTTGCCAACGAGGGGCGCGTGGACCGGGAAATCCTCTTTCTCACTACACACGTGGAAAAGAATCCCGCGGACATCTACAACGGATACTACCTTCTCCTGGTAGCTGATGCGTATCGTGATATGAAGGCCGCGCCCTTCGCCATCCATTACTATCGTAGAATCCTGTCCAACTACGGCGACCTGCTGGTGAAAGGCACCTCCATCCACCTGCAGTGCCTGCAGGAGCTGCTCGCCCTGGAAACGGATCCCCAGGCCAAGATCGGCTACTACAAGGAGCTGTTTTCCCGGTTCCCTGACCAGAGCCCTGGTGTCAACTGGTACTCACATGGCCAAGAGCTACGAGGAAGTCGGGGAGTGGGAGCAGTCCATACAGGCCTACCAGAAGTTCATCGGGTCGGTCGACGTCGACGTGACGGGAGACTCGCGGGCGCTCCGCGACGCATCGGAGAAGGTCAACTTCTACAACAGCTCGGACAAGAACTGGCTTCTTCCTGACCTGAATGATCTCGTGGCAGCTGTGCGGGATGCCATCTCGACGAAGAACATCTCGCGGCTCCGGCGGTACCAGGCGCAGGTGAACTTCTTCCAGGAGCCGTGGGACCAGACCCAGCTGATCAGTGACGAGACGGTCAACTACAACATCATCAACTACCTTCTCACTTCGAACGTGGCCATGGATTCCCAGCTGGACGTTTCCGCGAACGGCCGGGAGGCGACTCTCCGCACGACGGGCTGGAATTTCCGGCCCTCAACCTGGTACCTGTATTTCCGACAGGTCGATTTCCCCGCGAATCCTGACATCAACATGCAGTGGGAATGGGCAGGAATCTACTTCGGCGAAAAACTGTGATGCCCCCGGGCTTGCTGGGACGTGCGTGCACCCGGCTGCTTGCGGCGCTTCTCCTGGCAGCGCCTGCCGCGGGCGCGGAGTCTTCGGCTCTGGAAAGCCCGCTTCCGCCGCTCCAGGGCCACGAGGCCGCCGAGGTTTTCTCCATCCCCATCCCCGACGAAGACATCATTGGCAGCTACGTGGACGGACTGCTTGCAACGCGCATGGACTGGCTGCAGGCCGTCCTGGACCGGAGCATCCGCTACCGGGAGCTGATAACTCGCGAGCTCTCGCGGCGGGGGCTTCCTTCCGAGCTCGGGTACCTCCCGGCGCTTGAGTCAGGTTTCCAGGCACGCGCCCTTTCACCCCGGGGAGCCGCGGGTATCTGGCAGCTGATGCGGAACACGGCCTCTCCGTACGGCCTGCGCATGGACATCTGGCTGGATGAGAGGCGGGATGAGCGCAAAGCCACGGAGGCCTCGCTGGGGAAGCTCGCCGAGAACTACGCGATTTTCGGCGACTGGTACCTGGCGCTGGCAGCCTATAACTGCGGCGTGGGGAGACTCTCGGCGGTCCTTCGGCGCAGCCCCGGGAGCGACTTCTGGGAGCTGAGGAGAAAAGGAGTTCTTCCGCGGGAGACAGCGGCGTTCGTCCCCCAGTTCCTTGCCCTGTGCAGGATCCTCGGCCACGCCGGAAGGTATGGGCTGGACCTGGATTGGAACGCGGCGCCCGCGTGGAGCGTCATCACCCTGGACCGGTGCGTGGATTTGCGCATCCTGGCGCGCGCTTCGGGAGCTCCCCTGGACGCCCTGCTGTCCGCCAATCCCGAGCTGAACTACCTTGTCACCCCGCCGCCCGCGTACGGGTACGAGCTGAAAGTTCCCGAGGATTTTGGCGATGCGGTTGCTGCCGCCCTCCAGGGTTCGGACATCCCGCTGCTGGAGTTCAGGGTCCATGTCGTTGCGGCGGGGGACACGCTCTCGGGCATGTCGGTGCGCTACGGGGTAAGCGTTCCGCTCATCCAGGAGTTCAATCCCGCGCTCTCCCCGCGGGCCCTCCATATCGGCGGGCGGGTGCTCATTCCTCTCTTTCCTCCACGGAGCTCAGGATGAAAAAGACCATCATGTGCGTCATCGCTTTGGCCGCAGCCGTCGGGGTGCCCGTTCTCGCGCAGGATGCCGCCTCGCCGGGCCAGGCCATGGAGGTCACCCGCCGGCTTGACTGGGCGGCCGGCCGCATCGTGGTGGAAGTCACACACGCCCTGGACCTCTCCACCCCGTCCCTGGTACGGGCAAAATCCGACGCGGAGACGGATCTCGAGCAGCGGCTTCCCGAGGCCCTCGGCCAGGCCCTCGGTCCGCTGGTCATCGATTCGTCGCACGTGCTGTCGGACTACAGCTCCGCGGACCCGTCGCTGTCTGCCCGGTTGAACGACATGGTGCTGCATGCGCAGCGGACCGACCTTTTTCTCACGGGGGACTTCTCCGCGCTCGTGGCGCATTACGCCGTCCCCTTCTTCGGAGACCAGGGAATCGGCTCACTCTTTTACCCTTCCCAGGCCGTGCCTCTCCGCAGGAGGCTGGGGGATGTGACTACCCGCGCCTACACGGGTCTTCTCATCTTCGCCCGGGGGATGCTTCCGGCCGAAGGGGGAACACGCATGGTCTTCGCCCGGCCGGCGCTTTTCCCGCGCATCTGGGACGAGCAGATGAACCTGGTGCTGGAGAAGGCCATGTGCACCCCCGAATCGCTGTCGCGCTGGGGAATGGCGGGTTATACTTCAGCTGTAGACGACCCGGTTGCCGACCTTCGGGTCGGCAACCTGCCGCTGCGGCTCGCTGCCCGCGGCGTTTTCGGTGACAACAATACCGACCTCATCATATCGACCGACGGGGCGCGCCAGCTCCTGGCGCTCCCGGAGAATATCGCCCTCCTGCGGGAGGGGAGGATCGTTATCGTCTACGAGAACCTGGACTGAAATAATCGGGCGGGGCCCGCGTACGGTGGCCGCTAATCCCCGAGCATCAGGCAGGCCATCACCACCGCGTCTCCCATGAGATTGCCCAGGAGGCAGTACTCGTTGGGCTGGTGCGCGGCCTCGCCCAGCTTTCCCCACACGACCGTGGGGATTCCCTCCTTGCGGAGGAAGGCCCCCACAGTGCCGCCGCCGATCCCCACCGTCCGTCCTTCTACTCCGTAGACGGCCTTGATGGCGCGCTTCAGCGACGACACGATGGGGGCATCGGCCGGCGTGGGGGGCGACGAGGCGCGCTGGACCGGCTGGATGTCCACGCCGACGGCGAAATCCCGCTGGATGCCGTCGCAGATGGACCGGATCTCCGCCATGACCTCGTCGAGATTCTCCCGGGGCAGGACCCTGCAGTCGAGGTGGAAGATGTCCTCACCCGGCATGGTGTTGATGTTCGGCACGTTGGCGTCCTTCTTGGTGGGCGTGAACGTGGAGATTGGCGGATCGAAGAGCTTGTCCCGGGAGGAAAATCGTTCCGCAAGCGCGCCAAGGCGCACCACGAGGTGGGACCCGGCTTCGAACGCGTTGATCCCCTTCTGGGGAGTGGACGCGTGGCACTGCTTTCCCCGCACGCGGAACCGCAGCCAGAGGATGCTCTTCTCCGCGATCTCGATCTGCGTGCCGTCCTCTGAGCCCCCGTCGGGGACCAGGGCCTCGTCCTGGCGGCCGGAAAAGTCCGGGCTTCTTCACGAGGAACTGGATCCCCAGGTCCGAACCGGTTTCCTCGTCTGCCACGAACAGGAGCCTGACCGTGCGGGACGGGAGAAGCCCTGCCTCCTTCACGCAGAGGGCCGCGATGACCGATGAGACCAGCCCCTGCTGGTTGTCCTCCACGCCGCGTCCGATCAGCCTGTCACCTTTCACGACGAGCGAGTACGGGTCCGAGTCCCAGAGCGACAGCTCTCCGGGAGGCACGATGTCCATGTGGGACATGATCCAGAACGAGCGGTCGGACGCGCGACCGGGGACGGTGAGGAGGAGATTTGGCCGTTCTCCCTTCGGGACCCGCGGGTCCGGTGCCGGAAGCGATTCGCAGGTCCCGAGGCCCAGCCGCGAAACCCAGCGGGCCAGGACCTGTGCCTTCTCCCATTCCCCTGTCCCCCCGTTCTGCGGGGCAAGGGCCGGCACAGCAGTCAGGTCCCGCTGCATCTCGATGATCTGGTCCCGTTTCTCCTCCACGCGCGTGCGCAGCGTCTCGCGTTCGTCCATCAGGTCCTCCCCCGTGGTGTATACGGCTTTTTCCGGCCGCCGGCAACTAGGGCCCGCGGGGAGCGCGGGGAGAGTCCCGCTTGAATAAAATCGTGCGCCGCAACAGTATTGCCCCCATGTTGCCCAGGACCTTCGCCGCGGGCTTCGCCCTTCTCTGCGGCCTTCTTCTTGCCTCATGCGGTGCACGCGCCGTCGGATACGGCGTCGTTCTCTGGGGGGAGGCAACCGGGCTGCCGCAGACCGGTGCCGTTGTTGCCGTCATCCAGGAATCATCCATCGGCTCATCCACTCTCATTGCCGTGCCCGGGAGAAAAGAAACCACGCGAGTACCCGATGGGAAGGATCAGGATCTTTCCAACGCAGGCCCAAGGCAGAGGCTTTTGCAGCCGCATACGCGCCGGAGCTTGGCTCGTGGGCCGTCGTGGTCAAGGATGACTCCCCGCCGCTTCCGGTGCGCGAGGGGCCGACCCAGGACGCGAAGGTGATCTACCGGCTTCAGTTCCGGCAGCTGGTGAAGGTGGTGAGCAGGTCGGCGGAGAAGGCAGCCGTCAAACCCTACACCGACTACTGGTACGAGATTGCGACGGAGGACGGGTTCACCGGCTGGTGCTTCGGCCATTTCCTGAAGTCGTTCACCGCGGGCGGCGACCCTGCCGCGGAGGCCCAGCGCATCCTCAGCCAGGACGAGGTGCTGGCACGGATCATGGGAACAACCTGGCGGCCGAGCTGGTTCCTCGACATGCAGGCAAAGGGCGCCATAGACCTGTCCATGTACAGGGAGGACGTCGGCCTGTTCCCCAGCCCGGAGGAGAGGCTCATGAAGCTCGTCCTGCCGCTCTCAACGTTCGAGTTCCGCTATACGGGGGATCCCGCAGAAGGCCGGGGTTGCGTCGTACACTTTCCCGGGAACGGACCTGCGCATCGACGTTCTCGACGAAGAGCGGATCAATGTTTCGTGGCGCTACAAGGACCAGCTCGAAGACCGACCAGTACGCCGTCGTCAAGGACGACGTGGCGCAGGTTGTCGCGGCAGAGCAGCAGCGCCGCGCCGACCTCTACGACAGCCTGGTCAGGAAGGGGGGGACGCTTTCCAGCAGCGCGTACGGGACCATCCGGCTGCAGCCCGGCGCGCGGTTCAGCTGGGACGGTTTCTCCAAGCTTGTTCCCGCGCTCATCGGGCCGGACGCGAAAGGGAAGGGGAGCGTGGACTTCTCCCTGCACCTCCGCAAGGATCTCCTGGGTGACTACGACGGGGCGATCACGTTCATCTTCGACGAATATCCGCGGTCCGGTCTCAGTTTCCTGTACAAGCTCACGGCGGGAGGGCTGCGCTTCACCTCTCTGGCCAGGGACAGCGTCCAGGACCTGTTCGTCACCCACCCGAGCCTCTCCGCCGTGGTCATCTTCTTCAGCCAGTCTCCGTAACCGGCGCGATGCCCCTGGTCAGCCTCTCCGCCGTTTCCGTTGCCTACGGGGAGCGCATCCTCCTCAACGGCGTGAACCTCACGGTTGCCACGCGCACCCGCATGGCGCTCGTCGGGCCGAACGGAAGCGGCAAGACAACCCTCATGCGCATCATGGCGGGCCAGACCGTGGCGGACTCCGGGACGGTTGTTCTGGAAAAGGAGAGCCGCGTATCCTACGTCCCGCAGAGTGTTGCGCCCCGTTCGCAGGAGCAGGGATCCCCGGGGCTGACCCTCTGGGAAGAGGTGGAGAAAGCTTTCGCCCGTGGTGCGGCGCTGGTGCGGGAGAGCGCGGCACTTGAAGAACGGCTCGGAGAGCTGTCCCCGGACTCCGCGGACGCGGAGACCCAGCTGTGGAAGCACCACGAGCTGCAGGAGAAGATAGAGGCCAGCGGCTACCACGCCCGCTCGGAGGGGATGCACCGGGTGCTCACCGGTCTTGGCTTCTCCGTCGCTGACTTTGCGAAGGCATGCACGGCATTTTCCGCAGGCTGGCAGATGAGGATTGCGCTGGCGCGCGCCATCCTGGAGGCGCCGGACATCCTGCTCCTTGACGAGCCGACCAACTACCTCGACATCGAGGCCCGCACCTGGCTGGAAGAGTTCCTGGCGGAGTTCCCCGGGGGCCTCCTCCTCGTGTCGCACGACCGCTATTTCCTCGACGTCGTGGTGAGCGCGGTGGCGGAAATCTACATGGCGCGCGTCTCGGTGTTCACCGGGAACTACAGCCGCTACGAGGAGGTGCGAAGCCGGGAGCTGGAAGCCCTCATGGAGCGGTGGCGCGCCCAGCAGGAGGAGATCTCGCACATCGAGGCCTTCATCAACCGTTTCCGCTACAACGCGTCCAAGGCGCGCCTTGTGCAGAGCCGGGTCACGGCGCTTGAGAAGATCGAGCGCATCGAGATCCCCCCGATCGTGAAGTCAATCCACTTTGCCTTTCCTGCCCCGCCCTCATCCGGACGGCGCGTCCTGGCCGTGGAAGGGCTGGAGAAGTCGTACGCGGGCCGTCGTGTCTTCGGCGGCGTGGGATTCGATGTCTCCCGCGGGGACAAGCTCGTCGTGGTGGGCGTGAACGGGGCGGGGAAGTCCACCCTGCTGCGGATCGTTTCCGGCAGGGAGGCACCTGATGCCGGCACCCTGCAGTGGGGCACGGGCGTGGTTCCCGCGTTCTACTCGCAGGAAAACGCCGACTCCTGGACGAGCAGCCGCCAGGTCATCGAGGAGCTGGAAAGCGCCGCACCAACGTCACTGATCCCTGAGCTGCGCACCCTGCTGGGGTCCTTCCTCTTCCGCGGGGACGACGTGTTCAAGAGCGTGGCGGTGCTGAGCGGCGGGGAACGGAGCAGGCTCTCCATGCTCCTTCTCCTCCTGCGGCCGGCCAACCTGCTCATCCTCGACGAGCCCACAAATCACCTGGACCTCGCCTCGAAGGATGTCCTCCTGAACGCGCTGCGGGACTTCCCCGGCACGGTGATCTTCGTGTCGCACGACCGGCATTTCATCTCGAACCTCGCAACGGCGGTGCTGGAGGTGAAGGACGGGTGCGCGCGCTACCTGCCCGGGAGACTACGAGTATTACCTCTCCAAGGCGGGTCCCGGGGCCGCAGGCCCGGTGGCACCTCCGCAGGCGGCGGAACGAACGGTGACGGCGGTCCAGGTGGAGCGGATGGAGGAGAAGCGTCTCAAGAGCGAGCTGCGCGCGCTGGAAAAGGAAGAGGCGGTGCTCATGCAGCGCCTTGAAACGCTGGAAGCCGGGAGACGTGCAATCGAGGAGTCGATGGCCCGTCCCGAGGTCTATGCCAACGGGGAGCGGATGAAAGAGCTGCACCGGGAACATGACCAGAACCACCGCCGGCACGCGGAGAGCATGGCGGCCTGGGAGGACCTGGAGATCAGGTCCCGCTCGGCGCGGGAAAAGATGGCGACACTGAGAAAGGATCCGTCCGCGAACTGAGCGGCGGCGCGTCCGCGGGCTTCAACCTCAGGTCCGGTAGAGCTTCTCGATGACCCCGCCGTACATCTCGGTGATCACCTCGCGCCGCTTGCTCAGGGTGCGGGTCAGCTCGCGGCCGACCTCGAACACCGAGGGCAGGAGGGCGACCCGAGGCGCCATGCCCCCGGGGAAATGGATTCCGCTGTTCACGATCTGCGCCTGGACTTCATCGCTGTAGAATCGATGGATCAACGGATTGCCCACGAGCTCCTTCGGATCCCCCCAGGTGATGTGGCGCGAGTCGGCAAACCGCCTGAGCCAGTCCATGTTGGGGACGATGAGAACGCCCAGCCCATCCCTCCTGTTTCCCACCAGGACGGCTTCCTGGACGTAGGGGGATTCCTGGATCACCATTTCAATGGGCTCGGGCTCCACGCGCTCTCCTGAGCGCATGACCAGCGCGTGCTGTATCCGTCCGGTGATGACGAGGTTGCCGTCCACCGTGAGGATGCCGCTGTCTCCCGTTTCCAGCCAGCCCTCGGGGGACAGGATCATCCGGGTGGCGGCAGGGTCCTTGTAGTACCCCTGCATGACCTGCGGGCCTTTCACCAGGACGCTTCCCTTCCGCCCGGGGGCCAGCACCTCTCCGTTCTCACCGACGATCTTCACCTCGGTGGACGGCAGCGGTCGGCCGACGGTTCCGAGGACCGGTGCCTTCTCGGCCCGCATGCTCACGATGGGCGAGGCCTCGGTGAGGCCGTACCCCTCCAGGACGGTCACTCCGATTGCGGCGAAAAAGTGGTCGAGGTATGCAGGAAGCGGTCCGCCGCCGCAGATGATGGCCTTGAGCTTTCCGCCCAGGAGCCGGCTCATCCGCCGACGGAGGATGAAATGCGAGACGAGCTTGACCGGGGAGAGCAGCAGCAGAGGAGGGATGGCGGCAAAGATCTCGAGCACCCGCTCCTCCCTGCGGAAGCGGGGGTAGCGGCCCATGATGAATCCGGAGAAGACCTGGTAGAACTTCTCGAAGCGGACGAGCAGTCCCTGCAGGAAGCCCAGGCGCTTGGCGATGCTTTTTTCCATTGCCTCCAGCAGCGCGGGCACGATGACAAGGTACTCGGGCGAGATGGCGCTGAGATCGTCGAATATCTTCCACACGGACGGCCGCGAGTAGACGATGGTGCTCCCGAACGACAGGCTGCAGTATTCCACGATGCGTTCGAAAGGGTGCCAGACGGGAAGGACCGAGAGCCAGGCGGCGCCCGGTTCAGGGTTGATGCTGGCGTGCACGCTGGTGACATTGTGCATGATGCTCCCGTGGGAGAGCATCACTCCCTTCGGCCTCCCGGTCGTGCCGGAGGTGTAGACCAGGGTGGCCGTGTCCGCGGGAGTCACGCTGGCGCCGCGAAGGTCGAATTGCCGTTCGCCCCGGGCAATCCGCGTTCGTCCCTTCTTCAACACTTCGTCCCAGGCGTAGATGAGGACCCGCTCGTCACCGGTCCCGGCCTGCGGCTTGGGCCCTGAGAACTCCATCACCACGACCTTGCGCAGGCGGGGAAGGCGGCGGCGGAGGGAGAGCAGGCGATGCAGCGATGCGGCGTCCTCGACGACGGCGATGTCGCAGTCCCCATGGCTCAAGACGTGCTCGATTTCCCCGTCCGTCATCCCCATGCCCAGCGGCACGTCGACGCCGGCACAGCCAATGATGGCAAGGTCGGCAATGAGCCAGCGGGGGTTGTTCTCCGAAAGGATGCCGACATGGGTGCCCGGGGTGAGGCCAATGGCAATCAGCCCCGTTCCGAGCTCCTTCACAGCGGTGTACAACTCCGCGAACGTGACTGTCCGCAGCCCGCCATCCGGGCTCGAATGCTTCAGAGCCGCCAGGGACGCAAATCGGACAACAGACTCCTGAAGCAACCCGATGAGGGTCGGTCCCATTTCTCCCTTCCACTTGTAATTGACTGAAGGCGAGGCGCGTTGACGTGTAAAGGTACAGGCGGCTCCGGGGGTTGTCAACCGTAGGCACGGATGCCGAGGTCGGCCGAGGGCAGGGATGGCCGAAAGGCCGCCCGCAGGCACGGATGCCCTCGACCATTGTGAAAAACGACAATTCTTACGCTTTTCCCGTAAAATTTGTCTTTTCTTACAATGTTCTGCCCACCTCGCGCCAAACCCTGAGGCCACGGAGCCGGCCGGGAGCCGCGAGGACGCTGCTTCCCAGCGGCCGCGGGCGATGCTACTGTTACGGAATGAGCGTATTCAAGACATACGATGTCCGTGGCGTCTGGGGGCAGGGGATCGACCTGGCGCTTGCCTACAGCCTGGGCCGCGCCCTCCCGCGGCACATGAAGGCGAAGAACTACCTCATTGGATACGACGCCCGCGTGCATTCACCGGACCTGTACCGCTCCCTCGCCGCCGGCCTCATGGACGCAGGGCGTCAAGGTGACCGGCATCGGGCTGGCAAGCACGCCCCTCCTGCACTACACGCAGATGGATCGGGGACACGATGCCGCGGTCATGGTGACGGCCTCCCACAATCCTCCTCAGTACCACGGGTTCAAGGTATTCGATTCGTCAGGCGGCTCCATGAGCTACGACAAGGGGCTGAAAGAGGTGGAGGCGGTCGTGGCGGGCATCCCCGCGCCGGCCTCGATTCCGCAGAGGAGCTTCCCCGAGATCGACGGACTTGCGAAGTACGTTGAGTTTGTGGCGGGAGCGGCCGGGGGAAAGAAGCTGGGGAAGAAGATCGTGATCGATGTCTCAAGCGGCTCATCCGGACCGGTCTTCCGGCGTCTCACCGAGGTCATGGGCATGGATGCGGTGCTTCTCAATTCGGATCCTGACGGCACGTTCCCCCACCATGACCCCAATCCGCTGAAGGAAGAGTCGAAGGTGCAGGCATCCCGCGAGGTCCTGCGCCTGGGCGCCGCATTCGGAGTTGTGCTTGATGGCGACGGGGACAGGATCCTTTTCGTCGACGAGAAGGGGCGCGGAATCGAGAACTACTTCCTCTCCTGCCTCGTTTCCGAAGAGCTGCTCGCGCGGAATCCGGGGGCAGCCATCGTGTATGACCTTATCTCGTCCCGCGTCCTGCCCGAGCGCATCCGGGAACTGGGCGGGAAGCCCGTGGTTTCCAAGGTGGGCTACACGTTCCTTTACGACCAGATGGTTGCCTCCGGTGCGGTGTTCGGCGCGGAGACTTCGGGACACGTATATTTCAAGGTGAGCGATACCTACTACACGGAGTCCGCCGCGTACGCCCTTGCCGTCATCGTGCGGCTCCTTGCCACGCGCGCGCGGCCGCTTTCAGAAATGGTGCAGCCCCTCAGGGACCGCTACGCGCAGTCGCCCGAGATCAACGTCGAAGTCGCCGACAAGCAGAAATCCATGGATGAGATCGAGCGTCATTTCCCGGGCGGCAGGATGGACCGCATGGACGGGGTTTCGATTTCCTTTGACGACTTCTGGTTCAACGTGAGGCCCAGCAACACCGAGCCGCTTCTCCGCCTCCGCCTTGAGGCGCGCACCGACGCCATTGCCCGGGCAAGAACAGAGGAAATCATGAGGATCCTCGGAGGGCCCTGACCCGCGGAAACTGCACTCTCGTAGACCCGCACCCTCATTGTTTGTTACGATTTCAACAGGAAGAGGACACGTGATCGACAAGCTTCAACGGAACAAGAAGCGCTACGAGGAGCTGCAGGCCCTCATCTCGGATCCCGAGATCATCAGGGACCAGAAGCGCTACCGGGACCTGCGCCAGGAGCACGCCTCCCTCACCGGGCAGGTGGAGGAGTTCGAGCGCTACCAGGCCATCGAGGCGCAGATCGCCTCCAACCGCGAGCTCGCGGAAACCGTGGATGACCGGGAAATGAAAGAGCTGGCCCGGGAAGAGCTCGCGTCCCTGGAAACCCGCCTTGCCGAGTCCCAGGAAAAGCTCAAGGTGCTGCTCGTCCCCAAAGATCCGCTGGATGACAAGAACGTCATCGTGGAGATCCGGGCAGGGACCGGCGGCGACGAGGCTGCTCTTTTTGCCGCCGACATCTTCCGCATGTATTCCTACTACGTTGACGCGCGGAAATGGAAGCTCGAGATCATGTCTTCAAGCCCCACCGGCATCGGCGGGTTCAAGGAGATCATCAGCTCCATCACCGGCCAGGGAGTCTACGCCCGCCTGCGCTACGAGAGCGGCGTGCACAGGGTGCAGCGCGTGCCGACCACGGAGGCCGGCGGGCGGATCCACACCTCCACCGCGTCCGTTGCGGTGCTCCCCGAAATAGAGGAGACCGAGATCGAGATCAACCAGGCCGACCTGCGCATCGACGTCATGCGCTCGGGAGGCCCGGGGGGCCAGAGCGTGAATACCACGGACTCCGCCGTGCGCATTACCCACCTCCCGTCGGGAATCGTCGTGCATTGCCAGGATGAGAAGAGCCAGCACAAGAACAAGGCCAAGGCCTTGAAGATCCTCCGCGCCCGCCTCTTCGAGGCAGAAGAGGAGCGCAAGCACGCCGACCGCGCGCAGGCGCGCAAGAGCCAGATCGGGTCCGGGGACCGCGCGGAGAAGATCCGCACGTACAATTTCCCGCAGAACAGGGCGACGGACCACCGCATCAATCTCACCCTGTACAAGCTGGACGCCGTCATGAAGGGGGAAATCGAGGAGTTCATCGACGCCCTGCGCCTCCACGCGCAGGAAACGGCGCTGACCTCGGAAGCATGACAGTCCGCTCTCTGCTCACGCAGGGCTACGACACGCTTTTCTACGCGGAAGTGCAGACGCCGTTCCTGGACGCGGTCGTGCTCCTGGGCCACGCCATGGAGGTGACCAAGGAGAAGCTCCTCGCTTCTCTTCCCGACCAGGTGCCGCCCGGAGCGGAAGCCCGGTTTCGGGGCTTCCTGGACCTGCGCTGCATCGGGAGTTCCGGTTTCCTACATCAGGCGGGTGAAGGAGTTCTACGGCCTCGACTTCTATGTCGATGAGCGGGTGCTCGTTCCCCGTCCGGACACCGAGGTGCTCGTGGAAAAGGTCCTGCAGGTCATCCACGCGGATCCGCGCCTCCGCCGCGTCCACGATGCCTGCACGGGCTCGGGATGCATCGGCATTGCGGTGAAGCGCACGGAGCCGCATCTTGAGGTGAGCGCCTCTGACATTTCCGCCGCTGCGCTGGAAGTCGCCGCGGTGAATGCCGGACGGCTCCTGGGTGGATCGGATTCCGCCGCCGGCGCGCTTCGGGTGTTTCGCTCCGACCTGCTGGAGTCGGTGCCCGGCTCCTTCGACCTCATTGCCTCCAATCCTCCCTACCTGCGCGATGACGAAGTGGCGGACCTCCGCAAGCTGGGCTGGCGGGAGCCCGAGCTGGCTCTTCGCCGGCGGGAAAGACGGGACCTCGCTGGCTGAGCGGCTGATCAGGGCTGCCCCCGCGCGGTTGAGCGCCGGGGGCTGGCTGGTCCTCGAGGCCGCGCCGCTGCAGATCACCAAGCTGTTCGCCCTCATGGACCAGGCAGGTTTCCATTCCATTGACGTGGAGAAAGACCTCGCCGGCAGCAGCAGGGTGATCGCCGGTCGCCTGGATACGCGCGCCGCGGTGGTGGGCCATGGCTGAGGTCGAGCGCGGCGAGATCCCCGCCGCAGTGGCCGCAAGCGAAGTGGCGGAGCTGCTCACGTATTTCGAGGAGCGGATATCCGCCTATTCCGAGGAGGAGCAGCAGAAGATCCTTTCCGCCGCCGAGTGGGCGCGGCGCCTGCACGGCGAGCAGAAGCGCGCCTCGGGCGACCCCTTCTTCATCCACCCGCTGAGCGTTGCCTCGATCCTGGTGGACATCCGAATGGACGCGCAGGGAGTCATCGCGGCTCTCCTCCACGACGTGCTGGAGGACACCGAGACGTCGCGAGCCGCCCTGCGCAAGGAGTTCGGCAGGGAAGTCGAGTCCCTCGTGCAGGGGGTGACCAAGATCTCTGTCCTGCGCGGGCGGTCCTCCCGGTCGCTCCAGCACGCAGAGACGATCCGCAAGATGCTGTTCGCCATGGTGAAGGACGTGCGGGTGATTCTCATCAAGCTGGCGGACAAGCTGCACAACATGCGCACCCTCGGGTACCTCGCCGTCGAGGACCGCACGCGGATTGCCATGGAAACCCTGGACATCTACGCGCCGCTTGCCGGCCGGCTGGGCATTTCACGCATCAAGGACGAGCTCGAGGACCTCAGCCTCAAGCACCTGCAGCCGGCCGCCTACGAGCAGATCCGCCAGTTCGTTGCCGACCGCAAGAGCGAGCGGGCCGAGTACCTGGAGCGCGTGAAGCAGGCCATCAACGGTGAAGCGGATGCGGCGGGCATCTCCATCCTGATCGAGACCCGGGCGAAGCACTTCTACTCGATCTACCAGAAGACGCGCCGGCGCGGAAAGCCGATGGAGGAGATCTACGACCTGCTGGGGCTGCGCGTGCTGTGCGAGACGACCAGCCAGTGCTACGAGCTTCTTGGACTCGTTCACAAGCTGTGGATGCCCATCGAGGGGCGGTTCAAGGACTATATCGCCATGCCGAAGTCCAACCGCTACCAGAGCCTCCACACGACGGTGATGGGGTTCGAGGGGAAGATCATCGAGATCCAGATCCGCACCCATGCCATGCACCAGACGGCGGAAAACGGGATAGCGGCGCACTGGCTGTACAAGAGCGGCGTGCTCAAGGGCGGGGAAAAGACGAAGGAGCTCTCCCTGATCAACAAGCTGCGCGAATGGCAGGGAGCGGGCGCCGTCTCGGGGGATTTCCTGGACGAGATCAAGAAGGAGCTCCTGCGGGATTCCATCTACGTGTTCACTCCCAAGGGTGACGTAGTCGAGCTGCCCTACGGTTCAACCGCGATCGACTTCGCCTATCACATTCACACGGATATCGGGGACCGCTGCACCGGGGCCAAGGCGGACGGTGCGATCATCCCGCTGAAAGAGCCTCTGAAAAACACCCAGGTCGTGGAGATCATGACCTCAAAGACCGCGCACCCCCACCTGGACTGGCTGCGCTACGTGAAGACGTCCAAGGCACGGTCCAAGGTGAAGCACTGGCTGGCGCAGTACGATCCGGGCCTGATCTTCGACCGCAACCTCGTGGCCCGCAAGACCGAGGACGTCCCGCACACCATCGTTTTCCAGAAGACCCGGGCCCGGCCGCCGGCGGGCCGGCCCCCGACGGACAGCCCGCCGAGCCGGAGACCCAGATCCGGGACGCCAGCAAGGTATCCATCAGGATCGGGCAGGAACGCAACATCATGATCCGCATTGCCCAGTGCTGCACGCCCTCCACGGGAGACTCCATCGTGGGGTACGTGTCACGGGGCCGCGGCATCACGGTTCACCGCATCGGGTGCCCGAGCATCGCCTCGATAAAGGACTTCGGGGAGCGGAGCATCGAGGTGGAGTGGGAGACGGTTTCCCCCAAGTCGACTCGCCGGTTCCAGGTCACCGCCCGCCTGAGCTCAAACCTTTTCTCCGAGATCGAAGGGGCGCTGAAGAAGTTCGGCGGCCACCTCATCGAGGGGAAGCTCGAAGAGGCTGAAGGAGAGACGCTGCGCGGGTCCTTCACCGTTGAGCTGGACAACCGGGAGGATTTCGGCCGGGTCATGAAGAGCCTGCGCACCATTCCTTCCGTGATGAATATCGCCGGCGGCGGAGGATCACTGTGAAGCTGGACATCAGGGAGGGGGCGTACGGGCGCGGTGTCTTTGCGGGGGAAACCATTCCCGCGGGGGCTCTGATTGCCCGATTCTCGGGTCCGTTCCTCCGCTACGAGCAGACCAGCGCGGCGACATATGCCCTGCAGATCGGGCCGGATCTCTACATCGGCGGCTCGGGGGGCGTTGACGACCTGTTCAACCATTCCTGCGATCCGAACGCCGGCGTGATGATACAGGGAACCTCGGCGGAGCTGCAGGCCATCCGCGACATCTCCCCCGGGGAGGAGATTGCCTTCGACTACTCCACGACGCTGGATGAGGGGGACTTCACCATGGAGTGCCGCTGCGGCTCTCCGTCATGCAGGGGAACCATCGGCGACGGCCGCGACCTTCCGCAGGCCGTGTGGCAGCGCTACCTGCGGCTGGGGATCCTGCCCGCGTTTGTGCAGGAAAGCCGGAAAAACAAGGGCCGCCCGCGCAGACCGTGAAGCGAATCTTCTACTTGTACATCTGCATCAGCTTGACGAAGTTGTAGATCTTCTTGTAGGCCGCGGCGATCACCACGCGCAGCTCCTTGTCGGAGGACGGCTTCAGCTCCTTCCAGTTCACCAGAAAGGCCGGGTTCGGCTTTCCGATGTCTTCGTGAGCAAGCTTCAGGACCCGCGCGATGGACACGAAATGCTGGACCGAGTCCCCGATCAGCATGCGCGCTTCGTCGTTCACCTGCTGAAGGCCCGAGCGCAGCTGCACGAGGGCCTTGCGATCCTTCTCCGCCTTCAGTGCCAGCGTTTTCAAGCGCCGCCCCAGCTCGCCGTCCTCGGCGAGGTCTTCGTCGAATCGGGCAATCTTCTCCGAAACGTTCAGGAGCTGGTGGAATGCCTCGGACATCTGGTTGGACGGCTGGCTGTTGGCCCACTTGCCCTTGACGATGAGCAGGTCCACCACTTCGCGGATCCTCTTCGGAAGGTACTCCATGAGAAACGCGCGCAGGTAGTTCAGCGCGGTCACGTGGAGGAAGCCCCCGAGCATCTTCTGGGCATACTCGGGATTGGACTGCTCCGAATAGTTCGAAAGCTTCACAGCCACCCCGGAGGATCCAAAGACGGCGCGCGCAAGCTCTTCAAGCTTTTCGTTGTGCCGGCCGTACGCCACCTTCTGGGCTGTCGTTTCCGCCTCCGCCTTGAGCTTGGAGAGATAGGGCTCCACGATGCGCTCGCGGTGCGTGCGGGTCATCGGCTTCCAGGCGGGATTCTGGATGATGTGCCGGACCACGAGGAGGAGGATGCCGCTGCGCTGCACGTCGCGGATGAGCAGGAGCGTCTTGCGCAGAGCATCGCGGGCAACGACGTCCATGCCGCGGTGCTGCTTGAGAATTGTCAGGATCCGGTCCCAGTCCGCCTCGGGATCGATGCCCGGGAGGATTTCAAGGAAGTCCTGCAGATCCTCCTGGATCGTAACCCCGTCCAGGGACGCAAACCGCGGAGTGTAGGAGAAGTCCCGCTCCGGGAGTACCGGGTCGAATTTGTTCAGGAAGTAATAGTAGTCGAAACCGACAAGGTCGAGAAACACGAGCACCCGGTTGAACAGGGCATCCAGCTCGTTCATCCAGTTCGTGTCGATGCTTTCCATCAGCGCCTTGACGTCCTTTTTCACTTCGGCCTCGAGGCCCGCGGGGTCCGTTCCCCGTTTCGCGCGCTCGTCGATGGACTTCTCGGTCAGCCGCCCCTTCACCAGCGCCTGCTCCTCGCTGAAGGAAAGCTCCACGAGGGTCATCTTCAGGGCTCCCGAAACCTCTGCGCCCTTCAGGAGGACCTGCGCCGCGGCCACCGTCTTGTAGATCTCCCAGAAGAAGCGGGCAAGATTCGGCTCCACGGTAAGCCGGGCCGGGTTGTAGAATCGCGCCCGGCTCCTCTTCAGCTCGGCGGTGATGTCCCGCAGCTCTTTCTGCTTTTTCCGCTCGGGGTCATCGCTGGCAAAAAGCGCGAAAAGCTTGTCGAAGATCCCCGGCTTGGCTGGAAACGAAGCCTTGTTCTGTGCGGGTTTCTGGGCCTGAGGTCCCATATTCTTCCAGCCTATGGAAAAAGGTACGTGCTGTCAAATGGGACGGCGAAGGAAGGTGCCAGGAATGCGCCCGGAAAGCGCCAGGCGTGTTGATCCCTCGGACCGTTTCCTGTACTATCGGATGTGACCAGCACGCGAGAGGGAGCGCTTATGGACAAGTGGGTGTGCACGGTGTGTGGATATGTCTATGACCCTGCCAAGGGAGATCCGGACAGCGGGATTGCGCCCGGAACTCCTTTTGACAAGCTGCCGCTGGACTGGGTATGCCCGGTGTGCGGCGCCAGCAGGGAAGATTTCGAGAAGAGCTCGGACTGAGCCCGCCCGTCCACCACAGGCTGGTGGAGCTTGCGCTGCGCTCTGGATTCAATCGCGCGGCCATTGTGGATCCGCGGCTGCTTCCTCCGTCACAAGGCACAGCGCAGCTGCGGTCCGGCATGGAATGGCCGTGGGTCACGGAACCCTCCGGCTGGTCGCCTTCCTTCACGATTCTCGTCTGCTGTCTCTCGTGCTTTCGCATCGAGCCTGACGATCTGAGCACACCCGGGGACCCCCATGCACGCGTCGCGCCGTTTGCCCGCGCACACTATTATCGCTCGGCGGTTTCCATGCTGCGGGTCGTGGCGCGGCAGCTGGAAAGGGAGACGGGAATCCCCCGGGTCAAGGTGAGGCTCTTTTCCAATTCGCGCATTCCGGAAAAACCTCTGCTCGCGGCCTCCGGCCTCGCCTCGTATGGAAAGAACGGCTGTGCGCTTGTGCCCGGTCTCGGGTCGATGTTCATCATCGCGGGGGCAGTCGTTCCGGTCCCCACGGAGTGGGAGGAACTTCCGCCCCCCGCGCCGCAACGCGATCCCTGCGGAACCTGCCGGCGCTGCCGCACGGCATGTCCGGTCGGGGCGATTGAACAGCCGTATGTCGTGCGGCATGCCCTGTGCCTCCAGGGAATGGCGGGTTCTTCCGACATGATGGCGGAGGAAACGATGAGCGTATGGGGCGCCCGGCTGTACGGGTGCCATGACTGCCAGGCAGCCTGCCCGCACAACTCCGGGTTGAGGGAAACCGCGGCAGAGGCGACCGGGGAAGTCGGCCCCAGCGTGTCGCTTCGCACGTTCCTCTCCGAGGATGCGGCCGGGCGAAAGCAACGGTTCCGTGGAACCGCGCTGGGAATGTCCTGGGTGTCAGGGGAGGCGCTGCTTCGCAACGCGCTGGTGGCCGCGGGCAACAGGGGTGACTCGTCGATCCGCGCACAGGTCGAAAGACACGCGGCGGACGACCCGGAGATCGTCCGCACTGCCGCCCGCTGGGCGCTGGAGAGGCTCTGAGGGAATCTACCTTCTGGAGTACGAGTACGTCGTGAAGAATGCGAGGATCAGGAAGATCGGGATCACGACGTAAAGGACCAGATCGCCGACGACGGGCACGCCTTCCGCAATACGGTACTCGTATACCTTGGGAACGAAACGCCCGAACAAGACGACCAGGAACCAGAGAATACCCGCGAGGGAGAGGAAAATCGACCGCTGACGGGCAAGGTTCCAGATCCCGACTATTCCCGCGATGATCGCGATGACCAGGTACACTGTGCTCCAGACCATGTCCCCACTGTCCGGGAAAATGGAACCCGCGTCAAGGCCGCTTCGCAGCGGGAACGGCTGCGGCCGCAGCGCCGATCGAGGCTCTCAGCGCGTCGAGCGACGGCCGTGCTGCGATGGCCGGCAGGACGAGGGGAAACGGACTTGCCGTGCCTTCCCGACGTGACGCCCCGACAAGGCCGGAAAACTCCAGGTCGGCGCTCGCATACGCCGCGAGCAGGGCCATTGCGTCGGAGAATGACCAGGCTGCCGCATCACTGCCCAGGGGCGGGACCCGGCCGGAAAGTGGCACCCGGAGCGTGCCCGCCGGGTGACACGATGGCCAGCATTGCCCTTGCTTCCTGGAGCTCCGGAATCTCGTCCAGGGCAGTGAAGAAGGGGATCCCCGTATCCACAACAGCGAGGGGCCGGTTCGCGATGGAGAGTATCACCGCGGGCAGCCCGAGGCTGGATGCGATGGATGCCGTGACGACGGTCCAGTCCGCCTCGTCAGCGGAGAGGCTGCGCAGGATTGAGCGCATTTCTCCCCCCGGCGGCTCGGTCTCGCCGGAGGAGTCCCGCCGTGCCGCACCGAGCGCGTTGAGGATCCCGGCGAGGTCCGCGAGGGGCTGCGGAGGGTCGGGAATGGCTCCGGTGAGAAGCCACGATGGAAGGCTTGCCGCAAGCTCGTCCGCGGAGACCGCGCGGCAAGCCAGCGTGTCTGTCACGTCTCCAGGGCCCGCCGTTTCCGCCGGCCGGGCAGAGAATGACAGTGCCGCGGAGACGCCTTCCTGACCTCGATCGCGCGGTGACCAGCGCATATGCCTGAACGGACGCGGCAGGACGGCAGCAATTCCGGGTCCACCGGGCCCAGGGGAACCCGCAGTTCGCGTTCCTGCGAGGCCGGAATGGATCCGAGGGAGGCCAGCGACAGCGCGGAATCCAGCGAAGGGATGCTTACGTGCACCCGTACCCCGGTGAGAGCCCCGGGCCGGACATTGCGAAGCCGCATCTCGAGTGCGAGGCTCTTCGCGCAGCCGGCGCCGCGGCTCGACAAGCAGCCGGGCCGATACGACCTGCACGTCCCGGGAGCCCGGAAGAGCCGCTCGCACCTCTCTCCTCCGTGCAAGGACCGCCTGCAGCATGCCGGCGGCAGTCTCGTCATCGGGAGACTCGGCCGTCAGCTCGCGGAAAGCCTCCGCGGTACTGAGGTAGGCGGCATCGGCGCGCTCGAAAAGCAGGTCGCGTGCCAGGCCGTCCGCGAACGTCGCCAGGCCCGCGGCCTTGTCCGCCAGCATTGCCGCGCGCGATGTTTCCGGCGTTTCCGGCGGAGCCGCCTGCGCCGGCCGCTCCAGCGGAGCCACCCTTTCGAGCCGCTTCACCTGACGCAGAAAAAGCAAGAAGCCGGCGGGACTGTGGGTCGAGAATCGTGAGAGACCCCGTTGACCTGTTCACGCCCAGGCCGAACGAGGAGGGGAGGCTCTCCGCCGGACGGCCGGGTATCCGCGTCAGCCTCCACTCGGGGATCCCGGAGCTCTGGAACTTCCAGACCTCCCCAGAACCGCCAAGGAGAAAGCTCCCGTCATTGTCGACGGCAAGCTGCTGGGGAAGCTGCATGGTGGCGGCGCTGAACAGCGGCTTGATGGAGAAGATCTCCCGGCCCCCCGTCGTGAAAATCCGGATGCGGCGTTCACCTGCGTCCCAGGCCCAGAGGTTCCCCTCATCGTCCTGGTCGAATGCCGGCACGTAAGAAGCCGCGACACTCAGCTCGCGCAGGTGGCCGCCGTCAATCGGGTACATCCTGATCCCCTGCCCCTGGGACGGGCCTGTCAGCGCGGCAATCGTTCTTCTGCCGACCAGCCGGGCCGTCAATCCGGAAAGCCCCGGCGCCTCGACGACTTGCCGGCTGCCCAGCCGCGGGTTGACCACCACGATCTTACCCTCCCGTTCGGAGAGGAGGAAAAGCCTGTCGGCGCCGCCGGAAATGACACCCGAGAGCTGGAGAGGCTCGCGCCTGACGCTCTGGCTGTCGAGGTCCCGTATTGTCGAGGGTGAGATTTGAAATTGCGGCCCCAGGGTGAGGTATCGGTGGGGAAAGCAGAGCGTGACTTCATCGCCCCAGGCGGCGAGCCCGACGGGTTCGAGATCCTCGGGGTTCCAGCCCGTCAACGGACGCAGGGAGTCGATGGAGAGGGAGGCTGCAAGAGCAGGGGGCGCCTCGAGGGGAAGGGAGGAAATACCGCGGGAGGAGAAAAGGAGAAAAGCAAGGTCGCCGGCCATGGTTGAAAGGAGGCTCGCAGGACTGGCGGGCGGAACGGTGGAGACCAGGGATCGCGTCGAGCGCGCCCTCGTGAGATCCGTTGAAACGGTGACTACACCGCCGCCGAAGCCGAGCACGACCTTCGCGGAGGCGTCTTCCGTGGACACTCCAGCCGACGCTTCCCCCGACCCCGCGGCTCTCCAAGGTTCGTCAGCGAACACCATGGAAGCAAAGATGCCGTACCGGCTTTCAAAAAGCCTTTGGAGGCCGCCCTGCAGGCCGGGCACTCCCGGCACCGCGTTCACCGCTTCAGGGGCCACGGCCATGCTGACACGAAGAGTTTCGCTGCCGGCGCTGCAGGGGCCGACCAGGAAAAGCATCGCCATCAGGGCGAGCATCAGCGGCGGTACCCGAGAGATCTCAACGCCTCCTCCGCTTCGGTTCTCTCGTCCCAGGCCGAAGGCCCCGAAGCCCCGATGATGCTGCCCTCGTGGCCCTTGCCGAGCAGGAGGACCGAATCTCCAGGCCGCGCGCGGGAGAATGCCAGGCGGACGGCTTCCCGCCTGTCGGGAACGAGGAAGAGGTCCTCGCCCCGCTTTTTCCCGGTGCATCCCGCCGCGACCTCCTCCAGTATCGCCATGCGGTCTTCCCCGCGAGGGTCTTCGTCGGTGATCACGAGGGTGTCACAGGAATCAGCCGCCGCCCGTCCCTGCAGGGGGCGTTTCTCCCGGTCTCGTTCCCCGGCCGAACCGAACACGGCCGTGACTTTTCCGGTGGTGTGCGCGCGCACCCACGGGAAAAGCTTCTGGAACGCCCCCGGGGTGTGCGCATAATCGACGATGACGGCAAATGGCTGTCCCTCGTCAACGGTAGTCCATCCTGCCCGGCACGCTCCGCAGCCGCTGGAGGAGCGGAGCCAGCGGAGAGCGGCGTCTACGCCGAGGATGCGGGAGACAGTCAGCACCGCGGCCAAAGAGTTCTCCACCCAGAAAGGACCGGGGATGCAGACGCGCGCCTCGGCCTCCTCCCTGCCGAAGGCGAGGGTGAACGATGTGCCCGCAATTGTCGTCACGGATGGACCGGGCCGCGAAGGTCCCCGCCGGCGCCGTACGTGAAGACGGGCACGCGCGAGGCTGCCGCGAAATACGACGCGCTGGGATCTCCCGCGTTCACCACGGCGAAGCGCGGGCATGTCACTTCCTTTTCCCTGTCCGGGGATAGGGACCGGAAAAGGTTGGCCTTGTCCGATCGGTACTGCTCGAATGATCCGTGGAACTCCAGGTGCTCGTGCGGTCACATTGGTCAGGACCGCCGCGTCGAAAAGCACGTCCCCGAGCCGGTTCGTCTTCCGCGACAGCCCGTGCGACGTGGCCTCCACCACGGCGATGTCCTGCTCCCTGTCCACCATCTCCCTCAGCATGCCGTGGATTTCCGTTGCTTCCGGCGTTGACTGGCGGAAAGGATTCTTCACGACCTCGTTTCCTGTCTTGAAGGACACCGTGGAAAGAAACCCTGCGCGTCCTCCGAGGAAGCCGATGAGCTGCGTGATGAACCAGACCGTGGAGCTTTTTCCGTCCGTGCCCGTGACCCCGATCACCTTGATGGACCTCGACGGGTCATCGATAGAAAGCAGCCGCAATCGGGGAGAGAGCGGTCCGCGGGTCCTCGACCCGCATGCACGTGACAGCGGCCGGCACGTCGGTGAGCGGCCGGACGTGCATCACGGCAGTGGCGCCGCGGCGGACCGCGTCCGCGACGTAGCGGTGCCCGTCCGTGTGAAGACCGTCCATCGCGGCGAACAGGAAACCGGGGCCGGCGTCGCGCGAGTCGTACGCGATCCCGCGCACCGTGCGCTGCATGTCTCCCCTCACCTCCTGGAGGGGAACGCGGGAGAAAAGATCAGCGAGCGTCTTTTCGGGCATCAGGATATGCTATCTGCGGGTGTGCGGAGCATCAAGAGAAAGGGCCCCGCTTTCGCGGGGCCCCCGGTGCGCACGCCTCTGTCACGGGAACGTTCTCAACGGGCGGCCTTCAGGGCCTCGATTGCCAGCCCGACTGCCGTCACGTGGATGGACGCACCGGTGATGGCATCCGAGGTGCCGTCCGCCCTCACGTTGATCTTCGCAGGGTCCTGCGCCTTGAGGATGGCCGCCTGGACCGCAGCCGCCTGCACGTTCCACTCTCCCTGCTTGGCCGCCTTGGCCATCCCGTACCGGCCTTCCAGCGCTTCGACGAGCTTTGACTTTTTCTTCGGGTCCTTGCTGGTTCCGTTCCACAGCACGTCCACGATACTGCCGTTGACCACGGTCACCAGCACGGAGTCTTTCCAGCCCGTCTGGGCGTCGAAGGCCGCCTGCTCCTTGAAGAACCAGCCGTCTTTCCTGTAGATGCCCCTTGCCACGGGGCCCGCGGCAAGAGCCTGGTTCACCAGGGCAAAGAAGACGCCCACGTGCAGCGATGCTCCGGTGATGGCATCCGTCGTTCCATCCTGCTTCAGCTTGTTGAAGCCCGGGTTCTGGGTCTTCAGGAGGTACGCCTCCACGTTGGCAGCCTCCTGGTTCCATTCGAGCCCGAGCTTCGAAGCCTTCTTCATCCCGTAGCCGCCCGCTGCCGCTACAGTCTTCTTGTCCGCCACGCCCAGGTTGGACACGCCGTTCCAGTTCACCGCGGTGATCTTTCCTCCCGCTACCGTGACCACGACCTGCTCTTTCCATCCGCCCTGGGGCGCGAAGTTGCTATCTTCTGCGAAGTACACGCCGTCCTTTGCCTTCACCTGGCCGAATGCCACGCCCGCAAGGGCAATGGAAAGCACGAGCGCACACATCATGATGCGTTTCATTGAGCTCCTCCTTCCCGTTTCGGGGACCATGCATTGGATTCGGGATCGCGGTGCGTGTCAAGGATGTCCTGCGCCCGCGGATCGAGGGCCGCATTTGCTTTCAGAAGACGAAATGCATATGCTCTGCGGGGGAGAGCCGGGCATGTACACTGTGCGCATCGAGGACGGGTTCGCAGCCGCTCATTTTCTCACGCGTTACCACGGCAAGTGCGAGAGGCTGCACGGCCACAACTACAAGGTGTTCGTGACCGCGTCCGGGCGCGAGCTGGACGACGGCGGAATGCTGCTCGATTTCGGCGTCCTCAAATCGGCCCTGCGGAAGATCACATTCGAGCTGGATCACACCAGCCTGAACGATCACCCTGCGTTCAGCGACGGGTGCCCGAGCGCCGAGCGCATAGCCTTGTTCATCTACGGGAAGATGCACGCGGAGATGCCCGCTGCCACGCTCACGCTCGTCGAGGTCTTCGAAACGGACAGGAACAGGGCCACCTTCTCTCCCGACTGAGCTCGTGGACCCGGCCGGCGCGTACCTCAGCGATCAGCTCATCGCCTACATCGGCAACAAACGGGCCCTCCTGCCGTTCCTCGGTGGAGTGTTTTCGGCCCTGCCCCTCGATCCTTCGCGCTGCACATTTCTCGACCCGTTCGCCGGCTCGGGGTCGGTTTCGCGGCTGGCCCGGACCATGGGGTTCCAGGTCCGGGCCAACGACTGGGAACCCTATTCACTGGTGATCAACAGCTGCCACCTGCGGCTGCGCCCCTCCGACCTGGCCACTCTCTTCCCCGGCGGAGGAATCGCGAATGTGCTCGACGAGCTGAACGCCCTGCCGCCTCCTCTCGAGGAGGATCGGTACATCAGCCGGCACTACGCGCCCCGCAGCACGGAAAAGGCGGACTGGAGAACGGAACGGCTCTTTTACACCACGGAAAACGCGCTTGCGATCGATGCGATCCGTCAGCGCATCGAGCAGATGTACCCGGGAACGCCCGTGGCGGAACCGGATTTCCTGCGAAAATCGGCCCTCCTCGCGCCCCTCCTGCACCAGGCGGCAACGCACACGAACACTTCCGGTGTGTTCAAGGCCTGTCACAAGGGGTTCGGGGGTCATGGACGGGACGCCCTGCGGCGGATCATGGGCCCGGTCCTGCTTCGCCCGTCCGGTCCTTTGCGACTCTTCGGCTCCGGCTGAAGTCGCCTGCATGGACGCGGCCGTCTTTCTTTCTGCCCGACCGGGTGAGCTGTGTTATCTCGATCCACCGTACGCCGTCCATCAATACGGAAGCAACTACTTCATGCTCAACTCGATCGCGCTCTGGGACAGGCAGCCGGTCAACGATGAGCGCGGAGGTGACGGGAGACTTCTTCGCAAGGCGGGCATCAGGCCTGACTGGACACGGACGCGCTCGGCGTTCTGCTACCGCGACACCGCGCCGGCGGCAATGCGCGAGGCAGTCCGCGCAGCTGACTGCCGATGGCTGGCGGTGAGCTACAGCAACGAGGGCCTGATCGGCCTTGAGCAGCTCTGCGACCTGCTGGCAGAGACCGGCGATCTCACGGTGAGGTCCAGGGAATACGCGAAGTATCCCGGCGGAAAGCAGAGCCTGCATCGCGCAACGAGAAACAGGGAGCTCGTGCTGGTGGTTCACCGGGGTTCCATCGCGCGCAGGCCGGCCGGCGCGGGGGATGCGCTCATGAACGTGCGGCTCGAACGGCTCCTGGCCCTGTCCTACAGCCCCGCGCGAATCCGCCGCAGTTTTTCCGTCAGGGGCAATTCGATTGTCGTCGATGTCGGGCAGGAAACCGGCAGCGCTGCCAGGGGCAGTTCGGAAGCGCTGCTTCTCATGCGGCACCTGTGGCGTTTCGCGCCGGAGGCAGCCCTGCCGGAGTTCGAAAGCCGCCTCGCTGCCGAGTCATTCCTGGAGACCCTGGCAGGGTGCGTTGTGAATGACATCAGGGAGGAGATTGATGTGCTCGTCTCTGTTGCCTCAGGGCTGGGGGAGGCGCGCGAGAAGACGGCAATCTTCCGTGAAAGCCTTCGACTCCTCAACAAGCTCGCACACCGCAAGTACCAGGCAGAGTTTGCCGACGCCCTCGGGACACTCCGATCAGCAGCGCCTTATCTGGGCGCCGGTTCGTCCTTCCGCTCGAGCCTGGCTGCGATTGAAGAAAGAGCAAAGAGAAGGATTGAGGCCGCTGCCGGCCAGGGGCCGCAGCATGAAAAACGAATTTGACATATTCAATTTTCATGGTAGCAACGATGAATGCTTTTTCTGGGCCGCGCATTTTCAAGAGAGGCAGGCGCTTTGGCGTGGAGATCAAATACCAGGACGCACCGAAGCTTACGGCCTCAATGCGCACAGCCCTCCAAGACCTGAAGCTTGCGCATCTTACCGTTGTGTATCCCGGCGACCAGGCCTACAAGCTGGCCGCACGGGTCGATGTGATCCCATTTGTGCGAGTCGTCGGGAACCCCGAACTCATCGCTCCTCCCGGCGGCGCCGTTCGATAATCCCGGCGCTCACCCCCGGGACTGTGGCGATCGAAAAGACTGGACTTATGCCTTGGCCGTGGAGCTGCTCCAGTTCCATGAGGCGTTCCGACTTTCTCGCTTCCCAAGTTGCCCACAGGGTGCGCGAGTCTGTATGGCACTCCAGCCAGGAGCTCACCGATCTGCCCGGCGGACGGCTTATCTGGCGCGCGCAGATCGCCGAGCCGCGTGAGATGTTTCCCTGGATCCGTGGCGGGGGAGCCGATGTGGAAGTCCTTGCCCCTGCCGAGCTCCGCCAGCGCATAGCGGAGGAGGTACGAGCGATGGCGGAGCGTTGCGCCGTGGAAAAATGACAACCGGTGTCCTGACCCTCAGCTCCGGGCCAGGGCGAGTTTCTCCGTGGCTGCCGCGCGGATTCCTTCCTCCGTGAGAGGGATGCGGACGAGCCTCCCTTCCAGCCACATCTCCGTCATGTCTTCGTAATGCCGATGCCCGGGCTGGCCGGACTGGCCGAGCGGCCCGATGATGAACAGTCCATCGGGATCTCCGAGGGCTGCGACCATTCGCATTGACGGGATGTTCGTGACCCGGTAGGAGCCGTCCGTGGGGTTCGACCACGACACGTTGATCGTGCTGCAGTCCCCGGGGGCGGGAAGAGAGGGCGGATTCAGGAGCCACCCGCTCAGCCTGCCGGTTGCGCCCGGGTGACGGAAGGAGTGACGGTGCAGGCGCCCCCAGCTCCACGCGCGGCGGTCTGCGCCCATCCCGCGCGCGCAGAAGTCCATCGTGTTCGCGAGGGCCTGGGTGACCGTCCCGATCATATCGCCCTTCCACAATAGCGAGCCCGGTCTTTCGAGGATCTCATTTTCAACCGAGTAGGAAAGAGCGTTGAAGTACAGGTCCAGGTCGCTGCCCAGTTTTTCCGCCAGGAGACCGCGGATCAGCTGCGTGAGAAAGACCTCGAACACCGCCGCTGCCGCGCTCTCCGTCCGGACCTCCCTGTCCCAGCCCGCCAGGAGGGCGGCGGCCTCCGCTGCCCGGGGGTCCTCGAAGGCGAGACCGCTGAGCACGGACAGGATCCTGTCGGCCTGTCCCGAATGGACATCGAGCTGCAGCGCCTGGAAATCCCTCACGCCCGGGCGGCGCATATCCTTGACCGCGGAGACGATGCGCCGGTAGCGGTACGGGGCGCACCAGGTGTGGCTCAGAACAGGGCCGTCGTACCTCTCCGGCCGGTAATTCGCTGTGGCGATATATCCCTCTTCGGGGTCCAGCACGTGCGGCATGTCCCTGAAGGGCAGGAACCCGTCCCAGTCAGCGCCCGCTGACGCGTCCCCGGGAAGCCTGCCCGAGTACCCCCTGCGCACGGGCGCCGCTCCCGAGGCGTGCCAACCGATGTGGCCGTCGATGTCGGCCGCGACGAAGTTCATGCTCACGTACTTCCAGTTCCCCGCTGCTTCGAGAAGCTCCTCGGCGCTTCCCGCCTTCATGAAGGCGAACACACCCCGAATGGAGCGGTCCTCGGGCGGGCCATCCGGAATCGTACCGTACCACCGGAGCACAGCGGCCGCGGTGACTCCCTTTTCCAGGGAAGTGACCACGGGCCCCTTCTCCGTGCGGTGCAGGGGAAGCGTCATTGAACGACCGTGGGGAAGGCCGATGGTGACATCCTCCTGACGCATGCGTTGAGCCCCGTGGGCGGTGAAGTACCGCAGCGGATCATCCGGGTCCACCCGGTAGGTGAGCACGTCTGCCGCATCCAGCATCACATTCGTCAAGCCCCATGCCACACGCTCGGTTCTCCCGATGACGACTCCCGGCGCCCCCGGGATGCTCGTGCCGGCGGCGTTCAGGATCCCCGGGGTGCGAAGATGGCAAAAATACCAGACGGGAGGCAGGCTCGGCCCGAGGTGAGGATCATTCGCAAGGATCGGGCGCCCGTCCTCTCCTTCCGCCACGGCCCAGTTGTTCGATCCCGATCCCTGCTGGGCCATGCCGAGAATGGAACGCAGGATCTCCGGCGCCGCACGCGGGCCCGTGAGCCCCCCGTGAAATGCCAGGGCGCCGGGATGAATGGAGCCGAACTTCAGTTCCGGTGCCTTGTCGAACCAGTCATCGTGGGGCAGGTCGGCGCCGGGGTAGGTCGGGAACATGTCGTTCCATTCCCCTTCCGTCAGGCGGCCGGCGCGGGCAACCGCGAGAAGTTTTTCCGCCCAGGGCCAGAACATCTGTGTGAACGCAATATAGGGGAGAGGGCTCGCGCAGTCCTCTGCCAGCCACGGGGCAGGGGTGAGCTTGATCGATGAGAGCTCGAGGGGGAGGCTCCGTCCCATGGAGCGGACGCAGGCGTTCACGCCGTCTGCGTAGGCCTGGCAATGCCCCCGCTCCTCGTCCGACATTCCCGCGACGACGCGCCTCTTCATGTCCGGCATGCCGATCATCCGGGAAAACCAATCCACCGGGACTGCCTGCTCTCCGGCGATCTCCGAGAGCCTTCCCTCGCAGAGCCGCCGCAGCGTCTCCATCTGCCAGAGCCTGTCCTGCGCATGGACGAAACCCTGCGCGTACAGGAGATCGTGGAAGCTTGCCGCGCTGATATGAGGGATCCCCCATTGGTCGCGGGCAACCTCCACCTCGTTCTGAAGCTGCAGTCCGCCAATACGTCCGCGGGTGCGGGGCCATCCCTTTTTGAGGAGCGGGGACATGATGCGACGCAACATTTTCATTTCGGGCACCTTCCTGGGGGCTGCAGTTATTGTCCTGACCCGTCGTCCTTCATCCTATCGCGCGCCCGGGGCCGCGTCGAGGACCTCGGCCCGTTCCGCAAAGCAAAGCGCCCCGGTTGCCCCGGGGCGCATGCACACACTATACGTATCTCGGGACGACCGGCCTCCGCGAGGCCCTGCTCTCCCTAGCGTCCCCGCCTGTTGTACAGGTACTTGTAGAAATCGGAGTCGGTGGTCATCGTTTTGTTGAACTTCGGAAGTATCGTCTTGTACTCCTGCAGCGCCATCCAGTAGTCGGCGAACTCCGGGTCCTGGCTGTAGGCCCGGTTGCGGATGACCAGCGCGTCGGCATCTGCCCTGGCTTTGATCTCCTGGGCCTTGCGCTGTGCTTCCGACTGGATCTGCAGGAGCTTGTTGTTCGTCTGCCCGAGAAGATTCGCCTTCTCTCCTTCACCGTCGGAGCGGAAGGCCTGGGCAATCTGGTTTCGCTCCTTGATCATGCGGTCGTAGACGCTCTGCGTAAGGTCATCCGAGTACTTGATCTGGCGGATGAGGACATCGATGAGCTCCATGCCGTACTGCGGCATGATGGTCCGCGCCTCATCGAGCATCTGGATGGACAGCGCGCGCCGCCCAGGGCCACGTTGTCGAACTGGTTCTCGGAGAGCGCCGAGATGCTGCTCAGCGCCGTTGACTCGGTGCCTGCCACGCTGGCCAGGGAGGTGTTCCTCTTGATCTGGCTGATGACATTGGAATCCCGGACAGCCTCGCGAAGGGGGTTCTTGGAAATCACCTTCCGCACCTCGGAGTCGATCACATCGTCCAGGCGGCCCTGGGCCTGGCTCATGGAGCCGACCGACTCGTAGAACTTCTTCGGGTCCGAGATCCGCCACCGCGCGGTAGTGTCCACCCAGATGAACTGGTTTTCGGAAGTCGGGATCCGCTGGGCATCCCCGTCCCACGACTGGACCTTCTTGGAGAACTTCACAACGTTCTCCACGAACGGCGCCTTGTATTTCACGCCCGCCTGCGTGTCCACGCGGACGATTTTCCCGAACTGCACGATGACGGCCTGTTCGCCTTCCACCAGGATGTAATAGGGGCCGAGGAGTGAAATGACCAGGAGAGCCGCCCCGATGATGACAAGGGTGATGACTGTCTTTCTCATTGCGTGCCTCCCTGCGCCGCCGGCGCCGTTGGTGCCGCCGGGCTGGCCGGCAACGGTGCGGGAGGAGCTCCCGACCCTCCCATGCTCTTCAGCGGGAGGAAGTTCTTGAGATTCTTGTCGATCAGGTCGGTGCCCTCGGAGCCGCCGAAAACCTGGTCGTACATCTCGTAGTACAGGCGGGTGCGCACCACGTCCGGCGCCTGCCGGTATTCGCCCAGCACCGCGAGGAACCGCGCCACGTCTCCCTTTGCCAGGTTGACGCGCTGGGTGGCATAGCCCTGGGCTTCCTGGATGGTCTGCTCCGCCTGTCCGCTGGCCTTGGGAATGGCCTGGTTGTAGGCCTCTTTTCCCTCGTTGATGAGCCTGCTCCTGTCCTGGATCGCCTTGTTGACGTCCTCGAATGCGTCCTGCACCGATCCCTTGGGCGGGACGATATTCTGCAGCTTCACCGTCGTGACGCGCACGCCCAGCCCGTACGACTTGTACAGGTCGTTCATGAGCTGCTGGCCCTGCACCTCGATGTTGGCGCGCTCGGCGCCGATGACGTCGAAGATCGTCCTGTCGCCGACGAGCATGTTGATGACCGACTGCGAGATGTCGCGGATGGTCTTTCTCTGGTCCTCCACGCCGAAGAGCCAGGCGCGGGCGTCGGTGATCTGGTACTGGATGATCCACTCGACGTCAATGATGTTGAGGTCTCCCGTCAGCATGATCGCTTCCGAGGAGTAGTCCGCGCTGGAATAGGTGGACACGATGCCGGATTCAAGGGTTCGAAATCCGAACTCCTCCTTGAGGATTCTCTGCGTCGGGACGTTGTAGTTTTTTTCGACTCCGAACGGAATCTTGAAGTGCAGACCCGGACCCACCATCCGGGAGAACTTGCCGAGGTTCAGGACCACGGCCTCCTCCTTCTGGTCCACCATGAAGAAGCTGGAAAACAGGAGGATGAGACCCAGGATAACGGCAACGGCAATCCAGATGACCGCCGGCGTGAGATTGCGGAAAGCCTTCCGCGGGGTGACGTCTGTCATAGTGTCTCCATTTCGGACACTATATCACAGGGCAGAGGGAGCAAACAGGGAACGAAACGCCTGCCCGGGATCGGCGGATCAGGTCAGCCCGAAAAGGCGCTTTCGGAAAAGGAGCGAAACACGGACGAGCCCGATCATGACCGGCACCTCCACCAGGGGCCCGATCACCGCCGCAAAAGCCACACCCGAGCCGATGCCGAATACCGCCACCGAGACCGCAATGGCGAGCTCGAAATTGTTGCTGCCCGCGGTGAAGGAGAGCGTCGCGGTCTTTGCGTAATCCGTCCCGATGGCCCGGCTCATGAAGAAGCTCAGGAAGAACATCACGCTGAAATAGACCAGCAGAGGCACGGCAATCCGAAGGACATCCAGCGGGATCCGCACGATCATGCTGCCCTTGAGGCTGAACATCACCACGATCGTGAAGAGCAGCGCTACCAGGGTGACCGGGCTGATGCTCGGGATGAACCGTCCGTGGTACCACTCCCTTCCTTTCACACGCACCAGGACGAACCGGGTGATGAACCCGGCAACAAAGGGTATCCCCAGGTAAATGAAGACGCTCTTCGCTATCTGGCCGATGGTGATGTTGACCGTTGTCCCTGGAAGGCCGAAAACGGGAAGCAGCACGGTGATGAAAATCCACGCGTACACGCTGTAAAACAGCACCTGGAAGATGCTGTTGAACGCCACCAGGCCTGCCGCATATTCGGCATCGCCCCTGGCAAGGTCATTCCACACGATCACCATGGCGATGCAGCGCGCAAGACCGATCATGATCAGCCCCGTCATGTATGCGGGGTAGTCCCTGAGAAAGACGATTGCCAGGACAAACATGAGGATCGGGCCGATGATCCAGTTCTGGACCAGGGAAAGACCGAGCACCTTCACGTTCCTGAAGACGTCTCCCAGCTCCTCGTAGCGAACCTTGGCCAGCGGCGGGTACATCATCAGGATCAGCCCGATGGCGATCGGGATGTTCGTGGTCCCTGTCTGAAATCGGTTGATGAAGGGCACGACTCCCGGCACGCCCCAGCCGAGGGCCACCCCTGCGGCCATTGCCAGGAATATCCAGAGTGTCAGGAAGCGGTCCAGGAATGAGAGCCTGCCGCCCGTCACATGCCGCGCCTGCCTGCTTTCCGTGCCCGACATCACGCCCCTGCCTTTGCGCCGGCAACAAACCCGGCGATCTCTTTCCTTATTGCATCCCGCACTTTTCGCACCTGGCTCATGATCTCCTCGTCTGTCCCTGAAAAGGTCGAGGGATCGGGGAAGGACCACTGCAGCCGCATCGCGCGCCCGGGGAAAATCGGACACCTTTCGGCGGCCTCCTTCGAACAAACCGTAACGACGTAGTTGTAGAACCTTCCCTGCTTGAAGAATTCGAAAACGTCGTTTGTCTGCTTTCCCGAGATGTCGATGCCGTCTTCCAGAAGGGCGCGGACGACAAACGGGTTGAGCTTCCCCGGTTCCAGCCCGGCGCTTTCGACCTCGAACGCGCCGCCCCCGAGCTTTCTCAGGTACGCCTCAGCCATCTGGCTCCGGGCGGAGTTGTGAGTGCAGACAAACAGCACCCTGGGCATCGGTTTTTCTCCTTGCGGCAAAGGCTCGACGGCCTCCATGATTACTATATGAGTATATAGTAATGCTCTTGACCGGTCAACGGAATCAGCAGTGGTCCCGGGTGGAGCGAAGCCTCTTTGCCAGGCGGGCCCGGTCCAGCTTCCAGGCAGGGTCGGCGTGAATTGTCCGGCAGAGTGCTTCCACGATCGGGCCGTAGGGACGGGCCAGCGTCTCCCGCGAGTAATAGGTGAACAGGGCCTTCTTCCTCGAAGTGACTATCCCTGCCTGCTTGAGCTTCGAGAGATGGCGGCTCAGGTTGGACTGGTTGAGCTGCAGGACCGCCTCGAGGTCGCACACGCACAGGGTGTTTTCGTGAAGGAGGTTCAGGATGCGAAGGCGATTCGGATCCGCGAGGGCTTTCAGGACTTCCGTGAGGTCCATGATCATAGAGTAATGCAAATGTCAAAGCGGGGGTATTCCTGGAACCGGGCCCGCGCCAGTGCCCGGCGATGCCTTTTGCCTTGACGCCCCGGGGTGCCTCCGCTACATTTGCGGCACCTATGGAAAGACGTCTGATCACTTCTGCACTGCCGTACGTGAACAACATCCCCCACCTTGGCAACCTCATCCAGGTCCTTTCGGCTGATGTCTTTGCGCGCTACTGCCGGCTGGCCGGCTACGAGACTCTGTACGTGTGCGGGACCGACGAGTACGGGACGGCCACCGAAACCCGTGCCCTTGAGGAAGGAATCACTCCCCGCGAGCTGTGTGACCGCTACCACGCCATCCACAGGGACATCTACGAATGGTTTACCATTGCTTTTGACCGGTTCGGCCGGACCTCGGTGCCGGTGCATACCGAGATCACGCAGCACATCTTCACGAAGCTGCACGAGAACGGCTACATCAACGAGCGGACTTTGAGCCAGCCCTTCTGTGAAAAGGACCAGCGGTTCCTGGCGGATCGCTACGTCCTGGGCACCTGCCCCCATTGCAGCTATCCCGATGCACGCGGCGACCAATGCGAGAACTGCGGGAAGCTGCTGGACCCCATCGAGCTGGTCAACCCCCGGTGCAGCGTGTGCTCGACAACTCCCGTGATCAGGGAGACCAGGCACCTGTTCATCGACCTTCCGGCCATCCTGCCGAAGCTTCGCGCCTGGATGGAATCCGCGGCGGAGAAGGGCTTCTGGGCGCGCAACGCTGTGCAGATGACCCACGCGTGGATGCGTGACGGCCTGAAGGAGAGGGGCATCACCCGGGACCTGAAGTGGGGCATCCCCGTGCCCCTCGACGGGTACCGGAACAAGGTCTTCTACGTCTGGTTCGACGCACCCATCGGGTATGTCTCAATCACCGCGGATCATACGCCGGACTGGAAGAGCTGGTGGTACGCGCCGAAGGACGTGAAGCTCTTCCAGTTCATCGGCAAGGACAACATTCCCTTCCACACGGTGATCTTCCCGTCCAGCCAGCTGGGCACCGGGGAAGAATGGACCACGCTGTACCACATGTCCTCGACGGAATACCTCAACTACGAGGGTGGAAAATTCTCCAAGAGCAAGGGAGTCGGCGTGTTCGGGACGGACGCCAGGGAGACGGGCATCCCGGCGGACGTCTGGCGTTTCTACGTGTACTACAACAGGCCCGAGAAATCGGACTCGCTTTTCACGTGGAAGGACTTCCAGGAAAAGGTGAATGCCGAGCTCATCGGCAACCTGGGGAATCTCGTCAACCGCTCCCTGCAGTTCGTCTCCCGTTTCTATGGCGGGCACCTCCCGGCAGGGCATCCGGACCAGGAGCTCTGGGCTCTCATACGGGCGGCCGAGTCGGAGATCACCAGCCTGCTGGAAAAAGTGGAGCTCAGGGACGCGTTTCGTAAAATCTTCGCCCTGTCGTCCATTGGCAACAAGAAATTCCAGGATGGGGAACCGTGGAAGGGTATCAAGGAAACTCCCGAGTCCACGGCAAGCCTGATCTGGAACCTGGCCTACCTCGTCCGCGACCTTGCCATCCTGGTCAGCCCGTACCTTCCCTCCACCGCGGATCGGATTGCAAAGACCCTGGGCTCCGGCGCAATCGCGTGGACAGACCTGGGCGTCCTCAGCGGCATCAATGCGGTGGAGAAGCCCCAGCTCCTGTTTGCCCGGCTGGAGGACAGCCAGGTGGAGGAGCTTCGCGTCCGCTTCTCGGGAACGCAGAAGGAGCGCAAGGAGGCTGCTGCTGCCGCGCCTCCAGCCGCGCCGGCGGCACGTCCCGCCGAGGTCGCGGCCCGGTTCCGCGCCACGGTGGATCTTCGCGCCGCCCGAATCGTCGAGGTCCGGCGCCACCCCGACGCAGAGAAGCTCTACATCGAAACTGTCGACCTTGGGACGGAGCAGAGGACCATTGTTTCGGGACTCGTGCCCCATTATAAGGAAGAAGAATTGCTGGGTCACACCATTGTCCTGGTGGCGAACCTCAAGCCCGCCCTCCTGCGGGGAGTGGAGAGCAAGGGCATGCTCCTTGCAGCTTCTGAAGGCAAGACCGTGGAGGTCCTGTTCGTGGACCACGCGAAACCCGGAGACCGGGTTGCGCTCTCCGGCGGGCCGGCCGCGGAATCCCTGGCCGAGATCGATATCGATACATTTTTCGGGATGCCGATTGCCGCGGAGAACGGCCGCGTGGTCGTGGGAGATGCCGCACTCGAATGCGCCGGGAAACCCCTGGTCACAACGCGGGTTTCGAAGGGCAGGGTGAAGTAATCCAGGTCACTGCCCGCCCGGTCCCGCTGTCCGCGCTGGACTCCAGCGACGAGATGCTGCAGTCGGGATTCTGGGGATTCTTCAAGCAGAAACACGGGTGGCATGCGCTCGGGTTCGAGGTGGGCGTCGGCTCATCGGTGGACGGTCTGCTCGTGCTCACGCGAAAGCTGGCGCGGGTCTTCTCCATTGCGTACATTCCCTTCGGGCCGCGGTACTATCCTGACACCGCCCGGGGCGAGTACCTCTCCCGGTTGGCTGAAGCCCTCCGGCGCAGCCTTCCTCCCGATACGCTCTTTCTCAGGTTCGATCTCCCCTGGCCGAAAGAAGGCGAGGTGACCGACGCGCCGCGGGGCCTGCGGAGGGTACGGAAAAGCGCCAGCGATATGCAGCCGGCGAGCACCGTCATCGTGGATATCGACCGGCCCCTGGCCGATGTGCTGGAGTCAATGAAATCCAAGACGCGGTACAACACGCGGCTTGCGGAGAAGAAAGGCGTGACGGTCACCGAAGGCTCACCCGGATGACGTTCCCCGGTGGTATGCGATTTACCAGGAGACCGCGCGTCGGGACCGGATTGGCATTCATTCCCTTGCCTACTACCGCGGCCTGCTCGAATCCTCCCGCGAGTACTCCGGGAGCTTCACCCGAGGTGAAGCTGCTCCTCGCATGGCATGACGGCGAGCTCCTGGCCGGCAACCTCGTGGCATTCTGGAAGACTCGCGCCGCCTATCTCTACGGGGCATCGTCGGGGAACAAGCGCAACCTGATGCCCACGTACGCCCTGCAGTGGGAGGCAATACGCCGCGCGCATGCGGCGGGTTGCCGGTCGTACGACCTGTACGGCGTTCCGCCGCGGCCGGAGCCCGGCCACCCCATGTTCGGGCTGTACCAGTTCAAGACCGGCTTCTCCGACAGGGTGCTCGATCGATGGGGCACCTGGGACGTGCAGTACCGGCCCGGACTGTGCGCGCTGTACCATGTCGCCGAGGCGGCGCGCATGCTCTATTACCGGCGGTTGAAGAAGCATTTCAGGGGCGCCTGACATCCTGTCCCGTTCTGACCGCCGCAGGGTTCATGTCGCCGATGCAGCGCGTTGTCAGTACATTCGCTACGGATGAGGAGGCAGAGAGATGAAAAGAGCTTCGCGTTTCATGATCATTGCGGCCGCGGCAGCCATGCTGCTGGCGCCGACCCTTGCGGGAGCACTGGCCGACGTCCCGCGGAACAGGACGCTGGTGCTCGGCTGGAGCATCGCGTCTCCGATCGGCGTGACCAACCCGTGGGCTGTTCCCGGCTATACCCACCAGGAAGGCAACGTCTTCATGTGGGAGCCCTTGTATTACTTCGGCATTTTCGCGGACAAGGAAATCCCCTGGCTGGCGGACAGCATGAAGTACACCACCAAGGACTTCACCGAGCTCACCATCAAGCTGAACAAGCAGGCAACCTGGAGTGACGGAGTCCCCGTCACGTCCAAGGACGTGGTTTTCACCTTCCAGGGGCAGATGAGCAACGAAAAGCTCCCGTACCACGGACAGTTTGTGGAGTTCGTGAAGTCGGTGAAGGCCGTGGACGCACAGACGGTGGTCGTGACTTTCAAGATGCCGGCGCCCCGGTTCATGTTCGAGGTGCTGATGCTGAAGTTCGATACCGGTATCCCGATCGTGCCGGAGCACGTGCTGGCAAGCCAGGCCGACGTGAACGCGTTTCCCGGGCGGGAACGACATGGTGCATTCGGGCCCGTACACGATCGTGAGCTGGGACAAGAACCAGAAGATCCTGGACCTCCGGCCGGACTGGTGGGCAGTCAAGGCCGGCAGGATCAAGACGCCGGACGTCAAGCGCATCGTCATGGTCAACCTCGGCGGGCAGATCGGCCAGAACATGGACCTCGTTGCCCAGCGCATCGTCAACGCCGAGATGGACGCCGCGCTGGACATGCGCAGCTCCATGATCTCCAGCATCTTGAAACAGGCCCCGAAGGTGACGACGCACGCCGGGCAGCCAGTCCCCCTACGGGTACCTCGACTGGTGGCCGAACTCGCTGTGGATGAACACGCAGCTCGCCCCGTACAGCGATCCGAAGGTGCGGAGCGCAATGGCGCTCACGATCGACCGTGACACGATCAACCAGGTCCTCTACGAGGGCGCAAAGATCGCCACGATCTACCCATTCCCGCTGTACCCGGGACTCGTAGAAGTTCGCGAACAGCCCCGCGGTGAAGGCGCTGGAGGCGAAGTACCAGCCGGGCAAGTTCGACCTGGCCGAGAGCGCCAACCTCATGCAGCAGGCAGGGTTCACGCTGAACGGCGACAAGCTCTGGGAGAAGGACGGGACCACGGTCTCGGCCGTCATCAACGGGTTTGAAGGAATCCACTGGACATCGCCCCCGTGCTCGTGGAAATGCTCCGCAAGGGAGGCTTCGACGCATCCGTGAACTTCGGCAACGATGCCTTCCAGAACATGGTGGACGGCAAGGCGGGCCTGTACATGTGGGGCCATGGCGCAAGCCTCAAGGACCCGTATGCGGCCCTGGAGCTGTTCCACGGCAAGTTCAGCGCCGTGCTGGGGACCACCGCGGGAAGCAACCGCTGGTCGCGCTACAAGAACCCCGAGTACGACAAGCTCATTGACCAGATGGCTCCCCTGGCTTCGGACGATCCGAAGTTCCTGGCCCTCGCCGCCCAGGCGCTGGGGATCTACTGGCGTGATACGATCGACATTCCCGTCATCCAGTGGCTGCACCGCATTCCCTACAACCAGACCTACTGGACGAACTGGCCGACGGCAAAGAACCTGGCCGCAGGCACCAACGGCGCCTTCTGGGCGCAGACCGGGCTGCTCGTGGTCACGAACCTGAAGGCGGTTCAGTAAGGCGGGGCTCGAGCACCATAGTTTGAAGCAGTCGCGCGCACTTCGACGCATCGCGCGGCTGCTTCTTTTATTGCCGGGAGGCTTCCGCTACCATGACGAGGAGGAGACGACAGTGAGCTGGAAAAGGCTCGTCAGGCGGCTGGGATTTCTCGTGCTCGTGATCTGGGCAGCATCCACGATCACGTTCCTCATTCCGCGGATCTCTCCGCGGAACCCGGTGCGCGAGCGCTTCGGGGAGCTTGCCCGCATGGGCGGGTTCACGCCGGTGGACCTGGACAAGATCATCGCGTCGTACAGCGCGAAGTTCGGACTGAACAAGCCCCTCTGGCAGCAGTACGTCGACTACATCTCCAGCGTTGCGCGGCTCGACCTCGGCGTGTCGCTGAACAAGTTCCCCAAGACGGTGTGGGCGCTGCTCATGGAGTCTCTTCCCTGGACCATGTCGCTGCTGTTCGTCTGCACGGTTCTTTCGTTCGTCATCGGAAACCTGCTCGGTGCAGTGGCGGCCTGGCCGGCGGCCCCGCGCTGGCTGCGGAGCCTTGCGACGCCCTTCGTGCTCCTCATGGGCGTGCCGCCCGTGCTCATGGGCGTCTTCCTTCTCTTCTTTGTCGCGTTCAAGCTGAAGCTCCTTCCCATGGGAAACGCGTATTCCATCGGCATGATCCCGAACTGGTCATCGTTGAAGTTCCTCTTCGACGTGCTCAAGCACCAGATCCTGCCCGGCGCTCTCCCTGATCCTCGGAACGGTGGGCGGGTGGGTACTGTCCATGCGGGGCATGGGCGTGACGATCCACGGGGAGGACTATGTCAATTTCGCCGAGCACAAGGGGCTGAGCGGGACGACGATTTTCCGCGACTACTACCTTCGCAACGCCCTGCTGCCGCAGGTTACCGGGCTTGCCCTTGCCGTGGGCAGCATGATCACGTCCGGCATCGTCATCGAGCAGTTCTACGGCCTTCCCGGCATCGGGTCCATGCTCTACGACGCGATCAAGGTGAACGACTTCCTCGTCATCTACGGGGTTGTTCTCTTCATCACGATCGCCATCGCCACGCTCATGGTCGTGGTGGAGATGCTCTATCCCCTGCTGGATCCCCGCATCCGGCACGAGAAATGAGGAGATGAATGTCCAGCGCATCCCTGGCTGACACCCGCGTCGAACAGCCCGGTCGGTTTCGGCTCCTCCTCAACTACCTGCGCCGCAACAAGGGACTGGCCATCGGGCTGGCCCATGGTGTTCCTTCTTGTGCTGTTCACCGTTGTCGGGCTCCTCACGGTGGATAGTCACAAGGCGTACCCGCTGTCCGTGCAGCCCAAGCAGCCCCCCGGGGGAAAATACCCGCTGGGCACCGACTTCTTCGGCCGCGATCTCCTGGCAGAGATGGTGGTGGGAATGTGGCAGACCGCACTGATCGGCGTCCTTGCCGGCGCAGTCGGGACGATCATCGGGGTGATCCTCGGCTTCGTCTCCGCGTACTTCGGCGGCCTGGTGGATTCCGCGATCAAGGGGCTCTGCCAGATCCTCACTCCCATCCCGGTCTTCCTCATCCAGGTGGTGATTGCCGGTTCCATGGACAAGCGGGACGTCACCATCTACACCATGGCCTTCATCGTGCTTCTCCTGGCGTGGATGTGGCCGACCCTCGTCATTCGCGCCCAGGTCCTCACGATGAAGGAGCGGCAGTTCGTATCCGTAGCCAAGCTTTCCGGCGTGGGATCCCTGGGCATCATCTTCGGCGAGATCATGCCGAACCTTCTGCCGTTCATCGCCGCGGCATTTGTCGGCCAGGTGTTTTCAGCCGTTTTCGCATCTTTCTATCTCGCGGTGCTGGGCCTGGGCCCGCTGCGGGAGCCGCTCCTGGGCAACATCATCTGGGCGGCGCAGGGTCAGGGTGCCTTCTTCAACGGGTGGTGGTGGTGGCCCATCTGGCCGGCCATCGCCATGGTGCTCGTCCTCGGCTCCCTCGCCCTGGTGAACATGGGGCTGGACGAGCTGGCCAACCCGCGCATCCGCAGGACGGAGTGAGACGGGATGGCGGCAGCTCCAGTCCTCAGGGTCCAGAATCTCGGAGTCTCCTACTATACCGATGCGGGCCGGGCCACGGCGCTGGACGGGTGCGGACCTGGAGCTGCACGCCGGCGAACGGCTGGGCCTTGTCGGGGAGTCCGGCTCGGGGAAGAGCACGATGGCGCTTGCCATGATGCGCATGATCAAGCCGCCGGGGCGCATCGAGAGCGGGCAGGTGTTCGTGGACGGCACGGACCTGATGGCTCTCTCGGACCTGGACATGCGGCGCGCGCGTCTGAGCAAGATCGCCTACATCCCGCAGGGCGCCATGAACTCGCTCAACCCCGTCACGCGGATCGGCGCGCAGATGGTGGACGCCGTAAAGGCACACGAGCCGGGGTCTGCGGAAAGCGCAGATCGAAGAGCGCTGCCTGCAGGCGCTGGAGTCGGTGGACCTCAAGCGTGCCGTCTTCCGGATGTACGCTCACGAGCTCAGCGGCGGCATGAAGCAGCGCGTCTGCATCGCCATCGACATCCTTCTGAAGCCCCAGGTCATCATCGCGGATGAGCCGACAAGCGCCCTGGACGTCGTGACGCAGCGGCAGGTCATGGAGACCATCCGGCGGGTGCAGTCGCAGATCGGCGCCGCGGTGATCCTGATCGGGCACGACATGGGCCTCATGGCGCAGTTCGTGGACAAGGTGGCCGTCATGTACGCGGGCAGGCTGGTGGAGGTCAGCGGCGTGCGGGAGATGTTCACCCGCCCGCTCCATCCCGTACGCCCGGGCGCTTATCAACAGCCTGCCCCGCCTGGAGAACAAGGGCGTGTTCGAGGGCATCCCCGGGCTCGCCCCCTCCCTGCTGCGGCTGCCCGGGCGGCTGCTCGTTCCATCCCCGCTGTGTCCACGCCATGGATGTCTGCCGGAAAGTGCCGCCCGCCGTCGGAGACCCTCCCGGACGGGCGCCGCGTGGCCTGCCACCTGTTCCCGGAGAAGGCGTAGCCATGGCGGACCTGCTGGAGCTCGTCGAACGTCAGGAAGGTCTATTCGCGCGGGCTGATCAGCCGGACGTCCACAGTAGCGCTGGAGGGACGTGTCCCTGACGCTGAAGGAAGACGACCCCACGATCCTCACCGTGGCGGGGGAGAGCGGAAGCGGCAAGACGACACTCGCGATGCTGCTCCTGGGGTTTCTCCCGCCCACGGCGGGGCAGGATCCTGTACAAGGGCCGGGACATCGGCAGGATTGCAGGGCGATGAGCGCATGACTTTCCGCCGCGAAGTGCAGGCGGTATTCCAGGACCCGTTTGCCGTGTTCAATCCCTTCTATACGGTCGACCATCTCCTGTCCGTGCCGATCCGCCGTTTCCGCCTGGCCCGATCGAAGAGCGATGCGCGGGACCGGATGGTGGAGGCGCTGACAGCGGTCGGACTGCATCCCGACGATGTCCTGGGCCGGTTCCCCCACCAGCTCTCCGGCGGGCAGCGCCAGCGCATCAACGTGGCCCGCGCCCTGGTCCTGAAGCCGCGGCTGCTCGTGGCCGACGAGCCGGTGTCCATGGTGGACGCCTCCCTGCGGGCCAGCATCCTGGAAACTCTGCGCGGCCTGCAGAGGGACCACGGGGTATCGATCATTTACATTACGCATGACCTGACCACGGCGTACCACATTTCACGCTCCATCATCGTCCTGTACCGGGGGTCAGTGATGGAGGCCGGGGACACGGATACCGTGATTACCCATCCCCAGCACCCGTACACGCAGCTTCTCATCGATTCAATCCCGTGGCCGGACATCAACCGGAGGTGGGGGCAGACGGAGATCAAGGCGCAGGAATCGGAGCTCTCCGATCACGCACCCGGGTGCAAGTTCGTATCGCGATGCCCGTTTGCCATGGACAAGTGCCGTACAACGCCTCCGCTCTTCCGCCTGGGAGATCAGCAGGCCGCGTCCTGCTACCTCCATGAGAAGAACCCCCCGATTGAATCGGAGAGGCTCTCCGAGCTCCTGCGCTGAGTCGGCCCGCCCTCAGGCCTGCCTTCGGCGTCCACCCGGCAGGGAAGCCCGCTTACGCGGCGTGGCCGTTGGCCGACTGCGCGGCCTCCTGAGCCTCGCGTGCATCACCCTCGACCTTGTAGCCAACCACGGTGGCCAGCGTCAGCAGCTGTACTGCGGCGAGGATGACCACGACGGTCCGCATTGCGGCAAGACCCGCGGGACCCGCGAGCGCCGGGCTCCAGAACACGGTGGCCAGGGTGGGGCCCAGGGCAAAGCCGAGAAAGCGCGAAGTGTTGACCAGCGCGCCCCCGACCCCCACGTGGTCCCGCGAGGTTGCCGCCATGACGGCGACACTGCTGGGCGTGATGAAGAATCCGAACCCGAGGCCTACAACGGCAAGGCGGATGGCCACGTCAGCCATGTGCCAGCCGCTGTTCAGCGGAATGAGAAGGATGACGCCCAGGAGAGTAATCGCCCCGCCCAGCGCGGCGGGCAGCCGGGGGTTGAACCTGTCAGAGAGTCTCCCCCCCACTTGCGAGGCGGCTGCCATGGCCAGCGGGAAAAAAAGGAGCGTAAGGCCGCTGCGCTCGGGGCTCAGTCCCTGAACGCCTTCCAGGAAAAAAGGAAGCACGAATCCCAGGCCTGCCCCGACGATCCCCAGTGTCATGATCCCCGTGAGCGGAAGGGTGAAATGAACGCGTCTCACAAGTGACGGGGGCACAAGGGGGCTGGCGGCACGTCTCTCCATGAAAACGAGCCCGGCGATTGCCGCGGCGCTGCCGGCAAGAAGCATGAAGTTCTGGTACGTGAGCCTGCCGTTGGTCGAGGAGAGGCCCATGATCAGGAGAAAAAGCGCTGCGCTGATGAGAATTGCGCCCTGGAAATCAAAGGCCTTCACCGCCATTCTCTCGTCCCGCGGCAGCAGCCGGAAGATCAGCGCGAACGCGACCAGCCCGAAGGGGACGTTGATGAAGAATATGGCGGGCCATCCGAAGGCCCCGATGAGCAGGCCGCCGAGGCTGGGCCCCACCACGGCGCCCAGCGGAACGATCAAGCCGACGATGGCCATCGCGCGGCCCCTTTCCGTCGGTGCAAAGCCCACCGTGGCAATGGCAAGGATTGCCGAGCCGATGCACGAGCTGCCGATCCCCTGGATGATGCGGTAGACGATCATCTGGGGGAGAGACTGGGCTGTCCCGCACAGGACGCTTCCGGCGAGGAAAAGGGCCACCCCGATGAGGGTCACCCTCCTCCGCCCGATGACGTCCGACAACGCGCCGAACGCGCCCAGGAGCGCGGTCGTGGGCAGGATGTAGCTGAGCACCACCCAGCGTATCTCGCGGTCCACGTGAAACATGCGCGCCATGACAGGCAGGGCGACATTGACGACGTTGTTGTCCAGTGCGGCCATGAAGACCGCGAGTGACGCGCCGATCAGGGCCCACCAGCGCCACCGGTATTCGCGGGATTCGACGATCAGGTTCGAAACTGCAGAATCAGTATGTGAAACGCCTTGCGGCATGAACAGTTCTCCTCTCTCTGAGGAGGGAAATTTACTTAGACTTCAAAGTAAAAGTCAAGTCGCGGGCACGGCGGGATTTCTGCATTCCCTCGATCATGGTGCGGAGGAGCCTCTTCAGGGTTGCCAGCTCGCCAGGGGAGAGCGTCGCGGCCATGCGCTTCTCTACGGGGGACGTGGCTTCGCGCACGCTCTCGATCATTTCCCTGCCGCGGGGAGTGATGGAAAGCTGCTTCATGCGGGCGTCGTCGGCCGAACGCTTCTGCGTCACCCAGCCCTTTCTTTCCATCCCGTTCACGAGACTGGTCACGCTGGGCGCCTCGATTTCGAGCTGCCTGACGAGCTCGGAATGGGTGACGGCCGACGTTGTGGAAGATGACGCCAAGCGCCCGCCATTGCGTCACGGTCATGCCGGACTTCCGCAGGGAGGCTTCCATCTCCCGGCGCATCGTGACGAAGGCGAGCTTTACCCAGTGGCTGAGCGTGTCGTCTTCAGGAATCGCCGATTTCGCCGTGGGGTGAGATTTTCGCATGGTATTCAGGATCCAGACTACCCATACGGATACGCGCCGTCAAGGATTTGCGCAGACAGGAGCCGCGGCCAGCTCAGCCGCACAAGCTCCCGAGCCGCAATTTCGGACATGCGCCCGCACGGAATGTGGCCTGCCCCTGTGAAGAAAATATGAAGCTCAGCCTTCACATTTCCTTCATAGGGCGCGCGTATCCTCAGAGACTCACAGCTCGAGCGAGGGAGGATCCATGGCCGGAAAACGTGCGACCGCGCGCATGATGGTGGACGGCATGTCGTGCAGCAGCTGCGAGCAGCGCATAGAGAAAGCGGTGCGCGCACTGCAAGGCGTGACCCAGGTGAGCGCCAGTGCGTCGCTCTCCGAGGTGATGGTCTATTACGACGGGGACCTCGTCACGCGCGAGGCGATTGTCGGTGCTGTCTCGGGTGCCGGCTACCAGGTGCGGGGCGGCCACGCGCAGGTCTCGCCCGCTAGCCGTGCCGCGCAGGACGCCGCGGCGGCGAAGTCCAGTCGGCATGCGTCTACCGTTTCCTTGGCCTGATCGCCGTCGTGGCGGCCATGTACCTGATCATCCGCTACACGGTCGGTTTCACGTTCCTTCCCGCCGGTCACCCAGTCCATGGGATATGGATTGATCTTCGTGGTCGGGCTGCTGACCTCCCTGCACTGCATCGCGATGTGCGGAGGGATCGTCCTGTCGCAGGGCATCAAGCGCAATGAGCGGCGGCGATCGACGCCCGTGAAGGCGACCGGCTGCGCCGTTCCGTCGTCTCCCGGGCCGAAGGCGCGTCTCCTTCGCCGAGCCTCCTCTACAATGGGGGACGCGTCGTTTCCTACACGATCATCGGCGGCATCGTCGGGGCGCTGGGCTCCCTGTTCAGCCTTTCCACGACACTCAAGGGCGTCATGCCGATCATCGCCGGGGCGTTCATGCTCTTCCTTGGCGTGCGGATGCTCGGGGATACTTCCCCTGGCTTTCGCGGCTGAAGGTCCGGTTCCCCGGCTTCGGCGGACGGAAGATGCGTTCCGCCGCGGCGGGACGGGGACCTTTCGTGGTCGGCCTCCTGAACGGCCTGATGCCGTGCGGGCCGCTGCAGACCATGCAGGTCTACGCACTGGGAACCGGAAGCTTCCTTGCCGGCGCTCTTTCGATGTTCCTCTTCAGCCTGGGAACGGTGCCGCTCCTCCTGGGCTTCGGCGCGATCAGCGCCTTCCTCAGCGCCAGATTCAACCGTCGGCATGCTCAAGGCAAGCGGCGTCCTGGTCATGGCGCTCGGCCTCGTCATGTTCACGCGCGGGGTGAACCTCTTCGGTGTGGCCCTTCCCGCGCTCACCCCGGGCGACGGGCAGCTCCGATTGCGGTGGCAAAGGTCGTCGGCGGTTACCAGGACGTGAGGACCACGGTCGAATCCGGATGACTACCATCCCTTCATCGTCCAGAAAGGAATTCCCGTCCGCTGGACGGTGAGCGTGAAAGCGGAGGACCTCAACGGCTGCAACAACCCCCTCACCGTTCCCCAGTATGGGATCAGGAAGCAGCTTGTTCCCGGGGACAACCTGATCGAGTTCACCCCTGACCGCGACGGGACGATCGGCTACACCTGCTGGATGGGCATGATCACAAGCTACATCAGGATCGTGCCTGACCTCAACGCTCTCACGGCCAGCGACCTGTCGACGCCACCGGACGCTGGCCCGGCCGGCAGGATCAGCGCCGCACGGGAGCGTCGCATCAGCATTCGGCGCCCGGGGGGGCACGGCGGCGGGGGCTGCTGCGGCGCTGCGCCGGGGAATTCGCCAACGGCAGAGCTCCCGTGGACGTCATCCAGGTTGCGCGGCGCACGGACGGTGGGACAGGTGGCAGAGATCGGGTGGACGCAAACGGGTATTCGCCCGCGGTCATCGTCATGAAGCGCGGCGTCAAGGGAAAGGTGAGGTTCGTTGCCGGGGGTCTCAGCAGCTGCAACTCGGTGGTGAACTTCCCCGAGTACCAGGGCGGGCTGGATCTCTGGGAAGGGCCAGCTGGAAACTCCCTTCCTCGACATCACGTCGGATTTCACGTTCGAGTGCGGGATGGGAATGCTCCACGGGTACGTCAAGGTGGTGGACGACACGGACAACGTGGACCTGAAGGCTGTCCGGGCACAGGTGGCCGCGTTCAAGCCGCGGGCCGGCGCCGGCGGCGGTTGCTGCGGCCGATGAGTGCGGCCGCGGCATGGCGCACGGCAGTCGCCGCTGAGTGCAGTCGGCCGCGTTCACATGGACTCACGGATCGCCCTTCCGTGGGCATATTTTCAATCACAAGGAGACTTTCGTGCCAAAGAAATACAGGAACTTGAACGTGCAGGGGATGTCCTGCCAGCACTGCGTGCACGCGGTGAAGACCTCGGTGTCGGCGCTCGCGGGCGTTGATTCGGTGGACGTGAGCCTGGAGAAGAACCTCGTCACCGTCGGCTTCGACCCCGGGCAGACCAGCCTGCAGTCAATCGAGGCCGCGATCGAGGACCAGGGATACTCAGTCGTCCGCTGACGGCGCAGCAGGGAATGGCGCGGCCCCCGCGAAGCGCGTGCTCGTTGTCGACGACGAGCAGAAGATCACCGAGGTCGTCGGATCGTATCTCCGCCGCGCCGGCTACGCTCCGCTGACGGCGTCGGACGGGGCCGAAGCCCTGCGCATCTTCGAGAAGGAGCGCCCTGCGCTGGTGATCCTGGACCTGATGCTTCCCGACCTCTCCGGGGAGGAAGTGTGCCGAAGGCTCCGTGCCCGCTCCCGCGTCCCGATCATCATGCTGACGGCGAAGAGCGAGGACGTGGACGCCATTCACGGGCTGGGGCTGGGAGCAGATGACTATGTGACCAAGCCTTTCAGCCCGCGGCAGCTCATGGCGCGGGTAGAGGCCGTGCTGCGGCGCTCGGCGGACGTCGGCTCGCCGTCCGCCCGCGTGCTCGCCTTCAACGGAGATGACCTCCTGATTGATGATGCAGCCGGCACGGTTCGGAAGGCAGGAGCCCCGGTGAGCATCACGCCGCGCGAGTTTCGTCTTCTTCGGCTTCTGGCCGGAAACCCGGGCCGGGTGTTCACCCGTGAAGAGCTCATTGCCCGCGCGCTGGGCGATGATTTTGACGGCTTTGACCGGACCATCGATGCCCACGTGAAGAATCTTCGTCAGAAGATCGAAACGGACCCGCGCTCGCCGCGGTACATCCACACCGTGCACGGCATCGGCTACAGGTTCAGCGCCGAGGAGGGGACCTCGTGACCTGGAGTCTCCGCACCCGGCTCACCCTTTCGTACGTGCTCGTTGCGCTCCTGTGCGTGCTGATGGTGAGCGTCCTTGCCAATGGAGTCCTGGAGAGCAGCTTCCGCCGCTATGTTCGGGAGAGCCAGGCCCGGCAGGTGCAGCAGGTGGTGACGCAGATCGGCACGCAGAGAACCGCCGGGGGCTGGGATGACGCCGGAATCACCGCCATCGGCATGAGTGCACTGGAGCAGGGGATGATCGTGAAAGTGGCTGACCGGGACGGCCGGACGGTATGGGACGCCACCGTGCACAACAACGGTCTCTGCGTGCAGATGATCACGCACATGGCGCAGAACATGGCCAGCCGATATCCCAACTGGCGGGGCTCGTACACGGAGAACGTGTACCCGGTTCGGTCGGGCTTTGCTGATGTCGGGGTCGTCACGGTCGGTTTCTACGGGCCTTTCTTCCTGAACGACCAGGAGCTTGCCTTCATCAATTCCTTGAACATCCTCCTGCTGTGGGTCACCCTCGCGGCAATGGCCCTCGCGGTGCTCATCGGGTTCATTTCCGCGCGGCGGATCACGGTGCCGCTGGCACGCGTGGCCGCAGCCACCCGGCAGCATTGCCAGCGGCCACAGGGATGTCCTCATCAGCGAAACTACCCGGGTACGCGAGCTGGATGGCATTGCCTCCTCGGTGAACGACCTTTCGCGCGCACTGGGAGAGCAGGAGGCCCTGCGCCGGCGCCTCACGGCGGACATGGCGCACGAGCTGCGGACCCCCCTTGCCACGCTGCAGAGTCATCTCGAGGCGCTGATCGACGGCGTGTGGAAGCCCGATGCGGCCCGGCTCGGCGGGCTGCACGAGGAAATCCTGAGAATCAACCGCCTCGTGGCGCCTTGGAGCAGCTCGCGGTCTACGAGGGGGATGCCGCCGGGCTGAACCGGCGCGTCACGGACGTCGGCGCGCTCGTGGCAGGAATCGTCCGCAACCACGAGCCCCAGTTCCGCGAGAAGGGAATCGCACTGCGGTTCGCGCCGATGAACCCTGCGCGGGCAAACGGAGGGCCTGCACTCGTCGTGGATGCCGACAAGCTGAGCCAGGCAATCATCAACCTGTTGTCGAATGCGCTGAAATATACGCCCGGTGGCGGGTCAGTGGACGTCGGCTGTCGGAAGCCGGGCCGGGACGGGACGGCGATCCGCGTGAGCCGACACCGGGATCGGCATCCCCGCGAGGACCTTCCCCGCGTGTTCGAGCGGTTCTACAGGGCCGACAACTCGCGCAGCCGCGCCACGGGCGGCGCCGGAATTGGATTTTCGATCGCCCGGGCAATCGTGGAGGCGCACGGGGGGACCATCACGGCGTCCAGCGAGCCGGGGCGCGGTTCACGGTTCGTCATGAGGCTGCCGCCCTCAGGTCCGACTGCCGAGGACCGCGGCGCGTCAACCGGGCGAACTGCCTGAGAATTGTCCCCCCGAAGGGCGTGTCGGAAACGGACGCACAGAGCCGTCGGTGTCCTGGCCTTCATCCCGCAGCAGTGATTCGAAATGGTTGATGTACGAGCGGACGATCTCCGCGTCGAACTCGGGATGGAACTGCACGCCCCAGGCCGCCGGGGCAAACCGCGCCGCCTGGTTGGGATCCCACGCATTTGAGGCGAGCCGTCACGGCCTCCGGTGGCAGCTTCAGGACTGACTGGGTGTGGCCGACGTGCACGCGGACCATGTCGGGGAAGGCCGCCCAGCAGCTCGTCCTCCCGGGCGCCCTCTTCGAGTGCAACCTCCACCGTGCCGAACTCGCGCCCGTTCGGGTTGTCGCCGACCTCGCCGCCGAGGGCATGTGCCAGCAGTTGGTGGCCGTAGCAGATGCCGAGGACGGGGACCCCCGCGCGCACGTTCTCCCGCAGCCATTCGGCCGCCCGTTCGCTCCAGTCCCGGCGTTCGGTGACCATGGAGTGCGAGCCGGTCACAACAATTCCCGCGTGCCCGTTCACCGGCGGCAGCCCGCCGCCCGCGGGAACGTCGATGACAACGACTTCGGCCGCAGGGAGGCCCAGGCCCTGTGATGATCCAGTCCTCGAAATCACCCTTCCTCGATTTCAGGGAGGGGAGGGTGCTTCCCATCTTGAGAATGAGCATCTGTCCCATTCCCGCGCTCACGCCTCTTCCAGGCTGTAGTCCTCGGGGTTGGAATCGAAGGCTTGCGGCGCACCCCTTGCCGCAGAAAAAGAAGTCCCTGCCGTCATACGTCCGCTTGGCCGCGGCGGTCGCCGGGTCTATCATCATGCCGCACACGACATCCTTCACGAGTGCAGCATCTTCGCCCATCTTTTCCTCCTTTACAGGGCCGCGATGACCCTGGCGAGCTTTTCTTTCACCTGTGCAGCGATCCCGGTGAGCTTCGGGTTGCCAACCGTCTGCATCTGCAATTGTCGGATCTATCGCCGCTGCCTCCACCCTTCCGTCCGCCGTTTCCTGGACGACCACGTTGCAGGGGAGGAGAAGCCCGATCCTGTCCTCCACCTGCAGGGCCTGGTAGGCGAACGGAGGATTGCAGGCACCGAGTATCGTGTAGTTTCGAAAATCAACGTTCAACTTCTTCTTCAGGGTCTCCCGCATGTCGATTTCTGTGAGCACGCCGAATCCTTCGCTGCCCAGCGCTTCTTTCACGCGCTGAAGCGCCTTGTCGAACGGGATGGAGAGAGTCTTTTGCAGGGAATACGCCATTCAGTTCTCCTCACCTCTCAAGATACTTCTCCAGTATCATGGTGATCTCGTCAATCTTCTCCGCCCCCTTGTCCGTGCGGATGGCGTCCTTCACGCAGGTGTCCATGTGCTGCTTCAGGATCACGATGTTCGCCTTCTTCAGCAGGGCGATCGTGGCGAGGACCTGCTTGGACACGTCGATGCAGTAGCGGTCCTCCTCCACCATCCGCAGCACCCCGTCGATCTGGCCGCGCGCGGTCTTCAGGAGCGCGAGGGCCTTGTGACTGTCGTGACTTCCGTGATCCATGGCCTACCTCCCTCCTGCTGCGCGCGCCGGAAACCGCCGCAGCCGCAGGGCGTTGCTCACCACCGACACGGAGCTCAGCGACATGGCGGCCGCGGCGAAGATCGGGTTCAGGAGCGGGCCGCCGAACAGGTGCAGGACCCCGGCCGCGATGGGGATTCCCAGGACGTTGTAGCAGAACGCCCAGAACAGGTTCTGCCTGATGGTGCGGATGGTCGCCTTGCTGAGACGGATGGCCCCCGCGACGTCGGCCAGGTCGCTCTTCATGAGCACGATGTCCGCCGATTCGATGGCGACGTCGGTGCCCGAGCCGATGGCGATCCCGATGTCGGCCTGCGCAAGGGCTGCGGCGTCGTTGATGCCGTCTCCGACCATCGCCACCTTTCGGCCCTCCGCCTGGAGTTTCTTCACCGCCTCGGCCTTCTGGTGCGGCAGCACTTCCGCCAGCACCCGGTCCACGCCGACCTGCGCGGCAATGGCTTTTGCGGTCCGCTCGTTGTCGCCCGTGATCATGACGACCTCCAGGCCCATTTCCCGCAGGGCCGCGATTGCCCGGGCGCTTGATTTCTTGGGCACGTCGGCCACGGCGATCACGCCGGCAGCCGACTGGTCGACCGACACGAACATGGGGGTCTTGCCCGCCGCCGCCATCTCACTCGGAGGTTCCAAGCAGGGCGCCCAGCTCGACGCCGCGCTCGCTCATCAACTTCTCGTTGCCCAGCAGGACGGCCTTCCCGTCGATGCGCGCCTCGATCCCCCGGCCGGGCAGGGCCTGGAACCTGTCCATGGGCAGGAGCGGGAGCCCGCGGCTCTCCGCGCTCTGCACGATCGCATCGCCCAAGCGGGTGTTCGGAGCCCTTCTCCGCGGAGGCGGCGAGCTGGAGCAGGGAATCCTCTTTCATGCCGTTTGCCAGGACGATATCCGTGACAACCGGCGCGCCCTCGGTGATCGTGCCCGTCTTGTCCAGGATGACGGTCTGGATCCTGTGCGTCTCTTCCAGCGCGGCGCCGCCCTTGATGAGGATCCCGCTCTCGGCGCCCCTGCCCGGTCCCGACCATGATCGCCGTCGGTGTGGCAAGCCCCAGGGCGCACGGGCAGGCGATCACGAGGACCGAGGTGAAGATTGTCATGCTGAACGCCACGCTCTGCCCGCTGATGAGCCAGGCGGCGCCCGCGGCGAGCGCGATGAGCATGACGATGGGCACGAAGTAGCCCGAGACCACGTCGGCAAGCTGCGCGATCGGCGCCTTGCTTCCCTGCGCCTGCTCGACGAGCTTGATGATCTGCGCCAGCGCGGTGTCGCTTCCCACGCGGGTGGCGCGGAAGGTGATCGTGCCGTTCTTGTTGATGCTCGCGCCGGTGACCTGGTCTCCCGCCTTCTTTCTCCACGGGGATGCTTTCCCCGGTGAGCATGGACTCGTCCACCGAGGTGTAGCCGTCCACCACCTCGCCGTCCACGGGCACCTTGCCACCGGGGCGCACGCGCACGAGATCCCCCACCTCCACCTCGGAAATCGGGATCTCGGTCTCCTTCCCCGTCGTGGATCACGATGGCCGTCTTGGGCGCAAGGCCCATCAGCTTCTTGATGGCCTGGGAGGTCCGTCCCTTGGACACGGCTTCCAGCGTCTTGCCCAGGAGGATCAGGGCGATGATGACAGCGGCCGTCTCGAAGTACAGGTTGCCCTGCGGCGGCGAAGTCACCGGTGGCGATCCTCCAGGTCGAATAGAGGCTGTAGAGGACCGCGGCCGCGGTGCCGATGGCGATCAGTGAATCCATGTTCGGCGCCCGGTGCCAGAGGGCCTTCACCCCCACCCGGTAGAAGCGGTTCCCTGCGGCGATGGCGGGGACCACGAGGATCACCTGTGCCAGGGCGATACCACAGCGGATACCGCATGGGGTCGAGGAACCAGGGCAGCGGGCAGCTTCAGGGCAGGGACCATGTGCCCCATGGCCAGGTACAGGAGCGGCACCGCGGCCGCCGCGGCCATGATGAACTTCGTCCACATCACGCGGATCTCGTGCGCCTTGCGCTCCGCATCCTGGTCCACGGTCTCGGAGGCATCGATCTCCCGCGCGACATAGCCTGCATCGGTGATGGCCTTCTTGATCGCCGACAGCCGGACCTTCTCAGGATCATAGAAGACTTCCGCCTTCTCCGTGGCGAGGTTGACCGAGACCTTCTCCACGCCGTCGAGCTTCCCGACCACCTTCTCGATCCGGGCCGAGCACGAGGCGCAGGTCATCCCGCCGATCGGGATTGTCACGTGCTTGGTCTTTTCTTCTTCGCGCAGACCGTATCCCGCCGCTTCCACGGCCTTGCGGACCGCGTCGGTCCGCAAGACGGCTCTCGTCGTACTCGAGATGCAGCTTCTCCGTTGCGAGGTTCACGCTTGCTTTCGCGACTCCGTCCAGCTTTCCCACGACCTTCTCCACCCGTGCGGAGCACGAAGCGCAGGTCATCCCGGTGACCGTCATTTCCTCGGTTCTCATCTCTCGCTCTCCTGGTACCCCACCCCTGGTGGGGAGGGGGTCAAATGTAAAATCGTACTCCTGAAGCCTGAGGGTTCGTCAAGACCGGAGGGAACCAGTGAGTCATCTGAATGCCCCGTGCGCCGGGCAGTTTGACGGTGCCCGGGGCAATGCCCTATTATCTGCGTATGAGAAGACTCCTCCTGGCGGGCCTTGTCTGCGCTCCGTTCTTTCTTGCGGCATCCGTCCTGGCCGCGGCGCCCAAAGTCATTGTTTCGTACGCTCTGAGCCTCCATGGCGCACCGAAATACCCCGCGGGTTTTGCCCACTTCGACTATGTGAATCCTGACGCGCCCAAGGGGGGGACCCTGCGCCAGTGGATCATGGGCACGTACGACAACTTCAACCAGTTCGCCCTGCGGGGCCTGGCGGCGGCGGGAAGCGATGCGTTCTATGACACGCTCATGACGGGGTCCGAGGACGAGATCTCAGGTCTACTATGGCCTGATCGCCGAGAAGGTCGAGTACCCCGAGGACTACACGTGGATCGTTTTCCACATCAACCCGAAGGCCCCGCGCAGGACGGGGCACCCATCACGGCGGACGACGTGGTGTTCTCCTTCAACAAGTTCTTCAACGAGGGGGTTCCGCAGTTCAAGCGAGTACTACACCGGCGTGGCGAAGGTGCAGGCGCTGGACAGGCTGCGCGTGAAGTTCACCCTCAAGAAGGGCGACAAGGCAATGATCGTTTCCCTCGCCCAGCTTGTGCATCATCCCGAAGAAGTACTGGGAAAGCCGCAAGTTCGGCGAACCCAGCACGGACGTGCCGCTGGGCACGGGCGCCTATGTCGTGAAGGACTACAAGATGGGCCAGTACGTGGTCTGGCAGCGCAGCCCGACGTACTGGGCGCTGAATCTCCCCGTGAACAAGGGACAGCTGAACTTCGACCTCCTCCGCTACGACTACTACAGCGACGAGACGGTGGCCTTCGAGGCGTTCAAGGCCGGGGAGTTCGACCTCTACCAGGAGAGCATCGCGAAGAACTGGGCCACGCTGTACACGGGGAAGAACTTCGACAACGGCGCCATCATCAAGGAGACATCCCTCACGAGATCCCGCAGGGAATGCAGGCAATCGTGTTCAACACCCAGCGGCCGGTCTTCAAGGACAGGCGGGTGCGCCAGGCCCTGAACTACGCGATGGACTTCGAGTGGATGAACAAGAACCTGTTCTACGGCCAGTACACGCGGCTGCGCAGCTACTTCGCCAACACTCCGTACGAGGCGACAGGTCTGCCCGGCCCGAGGAGCTGAAGATCCTCAACCCGCTGAAAGGCAAGATCCCCGACGAGGTGTTCACAACGGAATACAATCCGCCGGTCACGGACGGGTCGGGGAAGATCCGGGACCAGGTCCGCCAGGCCCTTGCCCTGCTGAAGGACGCGGGGTGGGAGATCCGGGACCAGAAACTGGTGAACGTGAAGACCGGGGATCCCTTTGTCCTCGAGCTGCTCATGGACAGCCCCTCCGATGCAGAGAGTCGCCGTCCCCGTGCAGAAAAACCTCGCGCGCATGGGAATCACGATGAACATCCGGCAGGTGGATTCCAGCCAGTTCGTGAACCGGCTTCGACAACCGGGACTTCGACATGATCGCCGAGGGCTACGGCGCCATGGCCTACCCCAGCACCGACCTGAACGACACGTGGAGGTCGAACTACATCGATTCCACGTACAACACTGCCGGCGTGCAGGACCCTGCCGTCGACTCCCTGGTGGACGGCTGTGTTGCCAACCAGGATAACGAAAAGGCCCTGCTGGCCTGGGGCCACGCCCTGGACCGGGTTCTCACGTGGAACTTCTACGTCATACCCGAGTGGTACCTCAGCAAGTTCCGCGTAGCCTACTGGAACAAGTTCTCCCGTCCCTCGGTGAGGCCCAAGTACACCTTCGGACTCGGCAGCTGGTGGCTGGACAAGGACAAGGAAGCCAAGCTGCCGAAAAAGTAACGCCTTGGGACACTACATCCTCCGCCGCCTGCTCCTCATGATACCCACGCTCTGGGCCATCATCACGATCAACTTCTTCATCGTGCAGATCGCTCCCGGGTGGTCCCGTCGACCAGGCGCTTGCAAATCTCTCGGGGCGAAAGACGAGCGGAACCATCGAGCGGATCACCGGCTCAGGGGGGACTTCGGAAGTTGCCCCCCTTCGGCAGGCTGCCGCGGCCGGCGCAAAGCAGAATACCTCGGTCTACCGGGGCGCCCGGGGCCTCGATCCCCAGGTGGTGGCCGCAATCACGAAGCGTTTCGGTTTCGACAAGCCGCTCCTGGTGCGCTACTGGGATATGCTGAAGCGGTACCTGCTGTTCGACTTCGGTGACAGCCTCTTCCGCGGCAGGAGCGTCGTGGGCCTCATCGTCGAGCGAATGCCGGTGTCAGTCTCCCTGGGGCTCTGGAGCACCCTGATCATCTACCTCGTCTCCATTCCCCTTGGGATCCGCAAGGCGGTGAAGAACGGGACCAGGTTCGACGTCTGGACCAGCACGACGATGCTGATCGGGAGCTCGATCCCCAGCTTCCTCTTTGCCATCGTCATGATCATCTTCCTGGCCGGCGGGTCCTACCTGAAAGTGTTTCCGCTCCGCGGCCTTGTCTCGAACGATTTTGCCTCCCTGAGTCTCGTCGGCAAGGTCCTGGACTATTTCTGGCACATTGCTCTTCCAACGGCGGCTTCCGTCGTCGGGGGGTTTGCCGGCCTCGCGGTGCTGACAAAGAACTCGTTCCTCGAGGAGATCAACAAGCAATACGTCATGACGGCCCGGGCGAAGGGGCTGACCGAGAATCGCATTCTTCGCCGTCACGTGTTTCGCAACGCGATGCTCCTGGTCATCTCGGGGTTTCCGGCGGCGCTCATCGGGATCCTCTTCACGAACGCGGCTCTCATCGAGCCCATATTCTCACTCGAAGGCCTCGGGCTCCTGGGCCTGGAGTCGACGCTGCAGCGCGACTACCCGGTGATGTTCGGGACGCTCTACATGTTCACGCTTCTCGGCCTTCTGCTCACGCTCGTTGGCGACCTCACGTACACCATCGTTGACCCCCGGATCGACTTCGAAACGAGGCAGACCTGAAATGGGGGTCGTGCTCAGCCAGATCAGCAGGGAGCGGTTGAGGCGCTTCAAGGCCCACCGGCGGGGATTCATTTCTCTCTGGATATTTCTCGCCCTGTTCGGCTTTTCCCTCCTTGCCGAGGTGATCGCCAATGATGTCCCCCTGCTGGTGAGCTGGAACGGGCGGCTGTATCTGCCGCTCATGAAGAGCTACACGGAGAAGGATTTCGGGGGCGAGTTTGAGACAGCCGCTGATTACCGGGACCCTCACGTGCGGGACTTGATCATGAAGAGGGGGTGGATGGTCTGGCCGCTCATCCCTTTCAGCTACAAGACCATCAACTACGACCTTCCCAGCCCCGCGCCTTCGCCTCCGACGCTCGTCAACTGGGTGGGAACCGACGAGAACGGCAAGGACGTCCTTGCCAACCTGATCTACGGGTTCCGCATTTCCGTGCTTTTCGGCCTCACGCTTACTTTCATATCCTCGGCGGTCGGCGTTGCCGCGGGAGCGCTGCAGGGCTACTACGGGGGATGGGTGGACATCAGCGGCCAGCGATTCATGGAGGTGTGGTCCGGCATGCCGACACTCTTCCTGCTCATCATCCTTTCCAGTGTGGTGCAGCCGAACTTCTGGTGGCTTCTTCTCATCATGCTTCTCTTCGGCTGGATGGGCCTGGTGGGGCTCGTCCGCGCCGAGTTCCTTCGGGCACGCAATTTCGAATACGTGATGGCGGCGAAAGCCCTCGGGATGAAGGACAGCAGGGTGATCTTCCGACACGTCCTTCCGAACGCAATGGTCGCCACCTTCACTTTCCTCCCCTTCATCCTCGCCGGCTCGCTGGGCGCATTGACGTCTCTCGATTTTCTCGGCTTCGGCCTGCCCATCGGCTCTCCGTCCCTCGGCGACCTGCTGGCACAGGCGAAGGCCAACCTCCAGGCGCCGTGGCTGGGAATCTCCGCCTTCCTCGTGCTCGGGGGCGCCCTCGTCCTTCTCTTCTTTGTCGGGGAGGCGGTCCGGGACGCCTTCGACCCGAGGAAGGCCTTCTGATGGGGGCCGCGCCGCTTCTCAGCATCCGCAACCTGCACATCGGCTTCCGAAAGGCCGGGGTGGTCGAGCCGGGTCGTGCACGGCGCTGACCTCGCGGTCAGTGAAAATGAAACACTCGGCCTCGTCGGTGAAAGCGGTTCGGGAAAAACGGTCACTGCCCAGGCCATACTCCGGTTGATTCCGGAATCGTTGATTGCCTACCCGGAGGGGGAGATCATTTTCGGGGGACGCAGGATTCTTCAGATGCGCGGCACCGAGCTCCTGGGCATCAGGGGGAACGAGATCGGGATGATCTTCCAGGAGCCGATGTCGTCGCTGAACCCGCTGCACACGGTGGAGCGGCAGCTGAACGAGACGCTTGCCCTCCACCAGGGCCTCTCCGGTTCGCGCGCCAGCAGCGTCTCCCTGGATTGGCTGTCACGAGTCGGCCTGCGCGATCCCGAGAAGCGGCTGAAGTCCTACCCGCACCAGCTTTCCGGCGGCGAGCGGCAGCGGGTGATGATCGCCATGGCACTTGCCAACCGTCCGAAGCTCCTGATCGCAGACGAGCCGACCACGGCACTGGACGTGACTATCCAGGCCCAGATCCTGGCGCTGATCAAGTCCCTGCAGCAGGAGCTGCGCATGGCGGTTCTCTTCATCACGCATGATTTGGGGATCGTGCGACGGTTCGCCGACCGCGTGGCGGTGATGCACGACGGACGGATCGTGGAGACCGGCCCGACGGAAACGGTCTTTCAAGACCCCCAGGACCCGTACACTCGCGTGCTGCTGGACACGGAGATGCCCGGTGATCCGCCGACGGCTGACGATTCCCGGGAGGTCCTCCTGAGGGCCGAAAACCTTAAGGTGTGGTTCCCGATCCAGCGCGGCTTCCTCCGTCGCACGACCGGATACGTGAAAGCGGTTGACGGAGCGGCCTTCCGGATCAGGCGCGGACAGACCCTCGGCATCGCCGGGGAGAGCGGGTCGGGGAAGACGACGCTGGGACGCGCCGTGCTGCGCCTGCTGAAGAGCACGGGAGAGATCTTCTTCGAGGAGGCCGCGATTGACCGGCTTGAACGCCGAGCAGATGCGCCCCCTGCGACGGCGCATGCAGATCATCTTCCAGGACCCGTATGGCAGCCTCAGTCCCCGAATGTCCGTGGAACAGATCATCGGTGAAGGGCTTCTCGTTCACAGCGTGGGGAACCCCGACGACCGTGAGCTGATGATCGTGGACGCGATGCGCGAGGTGGGCCTGGACCCCGCTGAACGGCATCGCTATCCCCACGAGTTCTCCGGCGGGCAGCGCCAGAGGATTGCCCTGGCCCGGGCGCTCGTGCTGAAGCCTTCCCTGCTCGTGCTGGACGAGCCGACATCCTCCCTGGACCGCACCATCCAGTTCCAGGTCATCGAGCTCCTGAAGCGCCTGCAGGAGAAGCACGGCCTCGCTTACATATTCATCAGCCACGACCTGAAGGTGCTCAAGTCCCTGTGCCACGAGCTCGTCATCATGCAGGACGGCAAGATCGTGGAGGCCGGTCCTGCCATGCGCATCTTCAACGAACCGCAGCACTCCTATACCCGGGAGCTGCTGTCCACGGCATTCCAGATCTCTGCCACGCTGCCAAGTCCGGGGCCTGCAGGCACGAGTCCGGCACCCGCACTGCCGCGTCTCCCGAGTTAGGCAGTCCGGCGACCGCCGGAGCCGCCAAACTCGATAGAGGTGCTCCTCCATACCCGGACCCTGTCTGACAACCATGGGGGTTGCTCATGAGCCTCCCAGGGACAGGAAACAGGTTGTCACACGCCGCCACGGTACTCCGTGGCATTTGTGCCGGCAAGCGCCTGGCTGAGATCGTCCTTCAAGTCCTCCGCGTCCTCGATCCCCACCGAAAGCCGGATGAGGCCGTCAGTGATGCCGATCCGCTCCGGTCCGCCTCCGGGATGGCCGCGTGTGTCATGCTCGCGGGGTGACAGGCAAGGGACTCCACCCCGCCCAGGCTTTCCGCAAAGGTGAACACGCGCAGCCGGGCAACAAACCGCTCAACAGCCGCACGGCCGCCGCGAAGCTCGAAGGAGACCATCCCTGGCAGTCCCCGCATCTGGCGCTCGGCTATGGCCCGCCCGGGATGCGAGTCGGCGCCCGGAAAATAGACCCTGCTCACCGCGGGATGTGACTGGAGGACCGCCGCCATGGCCCGCGCATTCTCCTGGTGGCGCTCCATGCGCACGGCGAGTGTCTTCAGCCCACGCTGAACGAGGAAACAGTCGAAGGGGGAGGGGACGCCGCCGGCGGCGTTCTGGTAGAAGCGGCAGGCTGCGTGAGCTTCGGGGTCATTGGTCACGAGGGCTCCCCCGATCACGTCGCTGTGACCGCCGATGTACTTGGTCGTGCTGTGCACCACGATGTCCGCGCCCAGGTCCAGAGGGTTCTGGAAATAGGGGCTTGCGAACGTGTTGTCGACGACCAGCAGCGTCCCCTTCTTCCGCGCCGCGGCAACCCCGGCGATGTCCACGATGTTGAGGAGCGGGTTCGTCGGTGTTTCGACCCACAGCATCTTCGTCCGCTCGGAGATTCCCCGCCTGAAGGCATCGACAGAATGCTCTTCCAGGAATCGCGACGTGATTCCGTACTTCTCGTAGACGCGCCGAAGAAGCCGCCAGGTCCCACCGTACACGTCCACCGTGGAAAGGACTTCGTCCCCCGGCTTGCAGCAGGTCCAGTATGGCCGCGGTGGCCGCGGACCCCGAGGCGAAGCACAGCCCATGCTTTCCGTTTTCGGCGGCGGCCAGCGCGCCTTCCAGGGATGCCCGGCTGGGATTTCCCGTGCGGCCGTACTCCCATCCTCCCCGCGGCTTCTCCACGCCGTCCTGCTGGAACGTGGAGGTGAGGGTGATGGGGACGGTCACTGCTCCCGTGACCCGGTCCGGCTCCTGCGATTCGTGGATATAGCGGGTGGCTGGTCTCATGCTGATTTCCTCGTGTAAAAGTCAACAAGGTCGATGCGGGTCACCACGGCGCGCGGGGTCCCTCCTTCGATCACGAACAGCGCGCTGGCTCCGCCCCTGAGCAGACGGTAGGCCTCCCCGACGTCCGCATCCATGTCGATGGAGGGCAGGGCCGCACCCATCACGGCGCCCACGCGCTGGCTGTCCGGTGTCACCCCGTCCACCACCAGCGAGAGCAGTGTCGATTCCTGGAGGCTGCCGACCGGTTTTCCGCCTTCCATGACCGGAAGCTGGGAGATGCTGAACCTGTGAAACAGCTCGATGGCGGCCTGGAGGCTCTGGTCGGGAGAAACGGAGACGATCGACGGAAGCTCCTTTTTCTGCTTCAGGACGTCCCTCATGGTTGCCCCTTTCCGGGCAGAAGACTCCCAGAACCCGTTTTCCTGCATCCACCGGTCGGAAAAGATGCGGCCCAGGTAATTCCGCCCGGTGTCCGGCAGGAGCACAACGATCGTGCGCGGTTCGGTGAGTCTCTGTGCATAGCGTACCGCCGCCCATACCGCGGTGCCCGCTGAGCCGCCCACAAGCAGACCTTCCTCGCGGGCAAGCCGCCGAGCCATGGTGAAGGAGTCGCGGTCACTGACCCTGATCATCTCGTCCATCATCTGCCGATCGAAGGTCTTCGGGATGAAATCCTCACCGATTCCCTCCACCTTGTAGGGCCTGGGGCTGTCCCCGGAAAGGATCGAGCCCTCGGGGTCAGCCCCGACAACAACGACACCCGGCTTCTTTTCCTTGAGATACCGCGCGGTTCCCGAGATGGTCCCGCCCGTGCCCATGCCTGCAACAAACACGTCCACGCTTCCCTCGGTGTCTTCCCAGATTTCGGGGCCCGTGGTGAGGTAATGGGTCTCGGGGTTCGTCGGGTTGGCGAACTGGTTGGGACGATACGCCCCGGGGATCTCCCTGCTCAGCCGGTCGGCAACGCCGTTGTAGCTCTCCGGGGAATCGGGTGGAACGGAAGTCGGTGTGACGACGACCTCCGCCCCGTAAGCGCGCAGGAGGCTGATCTTGTCCTCGCTCATCTTGTCGGGAAGAACGCAGATGCACCGGTAGCCCTTGATCGCGGCGACCATTGCAAGCCCCACTCCCGTATTGCCCGCCGTGGCTTCGACTATCACTCCTCCGGGCTTGATCAGGCCTTTCTTTTCCGCGTCCTCGATCATCCTGACGGCCACCCGGTCCTTCACGCTTCCCCCGGGTTGGTGTACTCCACCTTCGCAAGAAGCGTGGCCTTCAGTCCTTTGCCGATCTTTCCCAGGCGGACGATAGGCGTCCGGCCCACAGCCCCAAGGATGTTCTCGTGTATTGCCCTCATGTCCTTTTCCTCAATCACTACTTTTACGATAGTATTGATATAATTTCTTCTTGACAATTATTGGCCTGGAAAGTAAAATAAATACTAATACTATCGTAATGGTAGTGAATATCCTTCTGAAGGGAGCACGAGATGAGCGAGGAGAAGAAATTGAGGATCGAGACCCTGGCCGTGCACGGCGGGCAGGAGGTGGATGCCACGACATCCCGCGGAGTTCCTGTCTATCGAACGAGCTCGTATGTCTTCCCGAGCACCGAGAGGGCGGCAAACCTTTTCGCTTTGAAGGAGCTGGGGAACATCTACACGCGGATCATGAATCCCACCCAGGATGTTCTGGAGCAGAGGGTCACGCTGCTGGAGGGGGGCGCGGCCTCGGTTGCCCTTGCCTCGGGAACCGCCGCTGTCCACTACGCCATCATCACTCTTGCGCAGACGGGAGACGAAATAGTCTCGGCGAGCAACCTCTATGGCGGGACGTACACGATGTTTGACGCCATCTTCCCCCAGTTCGGCATCAAGGCGAAATTCGTCAAGCACGACGACTACAAGGCCTATGAGAAGGCGATCACGCCGAAAACACGCGCCATTTTCATCGAGACCATCGGCAACCCCGTGCTGGACGTCACCGACATCGCGGAAGTGGCAAAGATCGCGCACGCGCACGGGCTTCCCCTCATCGTGGATGCCACATTCACCACACCGTACCTCTTGAAGACCATCGAGCACGGCGCGGACATCGTTGTGAACTCCCTCACCAAGTGGATGGGCGGCCATGGAACGGGCATCGGCGGTATCGTCACCGACGCGGGGAAGTTCAACTGGAAGGACAAGAAGTTCAGCCTCTTCAACGAGCCCGATCCCAACTACCACGGGCTGCACTGGGCCTCGGACCTGCCGGCGCCGCTTGCACCGATTGCCTTTGCCCTGCGGCTGCGGACGGTTCCCCTGCGCAATCTCGGCGCATGCATTTCCCCTGACAACGCCTGGATATTTCTCCAGGGCATCGAGTCACTTCCGCTCCGCATGGAACGCCACAGCAGCAATGCGCTGGCTGTTGCGCAGTGGCTGAAGAAGCACCCCAAGGTGGCATGGGTCCGTTATCCCGGGCTCCCCGATGACCCTACCTACCCCGTTGCCAGCAAGTATCTGAAGAAGGGGTTCGGAGGAATGGTCGTATTCGGGACCAAGGCAGGCAAGGAGGCCGGGGAGAAGTTCATCAACAGCCTCAAGCTGTTCTCGCACCTCGCAAACGTCGGAGACGCGAAGAGCCTTGCCCTGCACCCGGCCAGCACTTCGCACTCCCAGCTCACCGAGGAGCAGCAGCGGGCGAGCGGCCTGACCCCCGAGCTCGTGCGGCTTTCCATCGGGATTGAGCACATCGATGACATCAAGGATGACATCGACCAGGCACTGAAGCAGGTCTGAGGAGGCGCGGGCATGAACATCAAGTCAAATGTCCTGGAGCTCATCGGCAACACGCCGCTGGTCCGGGTGAGCAAGATCCTGGACGGTGCGAAGGGCGACCTCGTGCTGAAGCTCGAGTCGCGCAACCCGCTGTCCAGCGTGAAGGATCGAATCGCCTTCGCGATGATCGAAGACGCGGAGAAACGGGGCCTGCTGAAGAAGGGCAGCGTCATTGTCGAGCCCACCAGCGGCAACACCGGCATCGGGCTCGCCTACATCTCCGCCTTCAAGGGCTATCGCTGCATCCTCACGATGCCGGAGAGCATGAGCATAGAGCGGCGCAAGCTTCTGCTGGCATTCGGCGCGGAGCTGGTGCTCACCCCGGCTCCGCAGGGGATGAAGGGCGCCGTCGAGAAGGCACGGGAGCTCGTTGAATCCACGCCCAACGCCTTCATGCCCCAGCAGTTCGAGAACCCGGCGAACCCGGAGATCCACCGCAAGACCACGGCAGAGGAAATCTGGAAGGACACCGACGGGAAGGTGGACTTCCTTGTAGCGGGCGTCGGCACGGGCGGAACGATCACCGGCGTGGCGGAGTTCATCAAGAAACGCAAGCCGTCCTTCAAGGTGGTTGCCGTGGAACCGGCCAAGTCGCCCCTGCTTTCCGGGGGCACGCATTCGCCGCACAAGATCCAGGGAATCGGCGCTGGCTTCATCCCCGCGGTGCTCAAGAAAGAGCTCATCGATGAAGTGATCAAGGTGGAAGAGGAAGACGCGGGCAAAACGGCCCGGCGCCTGGCGCGGGAAGAAGGGCTGCTCGTGGGCATATCCTCCGGTGCCGCCGCGTGGGCGGGCCTGCAGGTAGCCAGGCGGCCGGAGAATGCCGGCAAGCTCATCGTCGTGATTATCCCGGACTCGGGTGAGCGCTACCTCAGCACCTGGCTGTTCGAGGACGCATAGGTGCATCCCGCGAAACGGCAATTCCAGTGCCCCTGCAGATGTCGACCCGTGGCCGCTATGGGGTACGGCTCATGGTGGCCCTGGCGTTGAACTACGGGAAGGGCAGCTCCCTCCTGAAGGACATCGCCCACCAGGAAGGAATATCGGAAAAGTACCTCGGCCAGATCATCATTCCTCTGAAGGCCACGGGTCTCATCGTTTCACAGCGGGGGTCGCACGGGGGCTACGCACTCGCGCGGCCGCCCGAGGCCATAACGGTGAAGGACGTGGTGGAGGCGATCGAAGGCGCCATCGCGCCGGTGCCCTGCGTCGATCCCGCGGCCGGGGCGAGCTCCGCGGAGTGCGGGGACGACCCCTCGGGATGCGACCGCGCCACCACCTGCGTGGCAACGCGCGTCTGGCGAAAGCTGCGTGACGACATCGTGACCTGTCTTTCCTCTTTCACCCTCGCAGCCATGGCGAAAGAGGCCCGCGAAATGGCCCCGCCCGCAGAGAATTACGTGATCTAGTTGCGTGGGAGGGTCTCTTCCCTCGCAGCCCCTCCCGCGGCTATAACCTTTTCCGGAGGTGGGCTCACATGTCGCGGGTTGTCGTCGGGATGAGTGGCGGTGTGGATTCCTCCGTCGCGGCCCTTCTCCTCCGTGATGCCGGTCACCGGGTGCATGGGGTCACGATGAAGATTTACTCCGGCAAGCCCGCTGAAGGACCTGTCGCGGATTCCTGCTACGGGCCCGGAGAGAAATCCGATATCGAAGAGGCGGCGCGCGTCTGCGCCCGGTTGGGAATTCCTCACACGGTGGTCGATCTGCGTGACGAGTACCGAAGCCTCGTCCTGGACTACGCCCGGGACGAGTATCGTGCCGGCCGCACGCCCAATCCCTGCGTCCTGTGCAACGGCCGCGTGAAGTTCGGGCTGCTCCTGGACCGGCTCGCCAACGCCAACGGAGTCGATTTCGACCTCTTTGCCACCGGGCACTATTGCCGGATCGCGAAGATCCCGGAGACAGGGCGGCTGGCCATCCGCGCCGCGGAGGACCCCCGCAAGGACCAGTCCTATTTCCTCTGCATGCTGACCCAGGAGCAGCTCTCCCGAGTGACGTTTCCGCTCGGCGGGATGAAGAAGCCCGAGGTACGCGAGATCGCGCGTTCGGCCGGACTGTCCAACCATGACAGGGCGGAGAGCCAGGACTTCGCCGCCGGCGGATACAAGGCCATTGTCAACCAGCCTGACAAGCCCGGGCCCCATTACCGACACCACGGGCAGGACCATTGGCGAGCACAAGGGGGTCTGGGGCTACACCATCGGGCAGAGAAAAGGGCTCGGAGTGGGAGGCGGAGAGCCTCTCTACGTGACGCGCATTGACGCGGGCTCCAACACGGTTGTGGCCGGGCCCGAATCTTCGCTGTTCCGGCGGGAGCTGGTGGCGCGCAGCGTGAACTGGGCAAGCAGGGACGCAGCCCGCTGAACCAGTCCGGCTCCAGGTGAAAATCCGCTACCGCAATCCCGCGGTCCCGGCGGCAATCACCCCGGACGGGGAGGGGAGCGTCCGCGTGACTTTCGACGAGCCGCAGCGCGCGATTGCGCGCGGGCAGTGGGCGGTTTTCTACGACGGGGACGTTCTTGTCGGCGGCGGAGTGATCAGCGACTAGCCCAGCAAGAAATACTGGCGCGGGATTTGCGAATACAGTAGACTGTTGATTGCAAAGGCTTTTCGGAACGGTTGATGGCTGATCTCAGCCAGCCCTGCCGGAGCGTGTTGCGCAATAAAAACACGGAAGCGTTTTCTTCCCGGAGGCTTCTTGAGACGTCGGGAGCTTTGTATCTTGTCTTTTGCTCTTCTCGCCTCCGTGGCCCGCCCAGGCTTCGGTGCCGCGGTCCCGCTGGGAGGGATGATGGTCTGCCTGCTTCCGCTTGCGGATCTCAGCCCTGCCGGAGAAATCGCAGAGTACGCCGGGATCATATCGGATGACCTCAGGTTGGAGCTCGAACAGGCCGGGGTGTCGATGGTTTCCAAGGACAGGGTGCAGGAAATTGTCACCAGGCGCTCGATTCCCGCCGGTGATCTCCTGGAACCCCGTGCGGCGATATCCGCGGCAATTCTGGCGGGAGGAGAGATAGCGCTCAACGGTTATGTAGCGCTGCGGGACGATGAGCTGCAGGTGTCTCTGCGCGCCTTCGACGTGATGACGGGCGTGCTCCTGGCGGGCCTCGTGCGCTCCTATCCATTCGACATCAGTCTCTACTCGCGTTTCTGGCAGGATGTCCAGGAAATGCTCGATCGGGCGGTCACGGTCCCTGGCTCCAGCGCACGCGCGGCGGTTGCCGCAGCAGCGGGGACGCAAGCGGTCCCTTCGCTGCAGACCGCTCGTACTCTCACGTTTACCTCGAACCAGGAGGGCCTGGAGGTGCTCCTTCCGGGCGGGAAAAGCCTTGGCCGGATCACCAGGGGGCGCCTTGCTCTTCCCGCGGAAGGGATGGATCCCGGTTTTCCCCTGGTCATCGAGAAGCGGCTGGACGGCTACCATGCCGCACGGCAGACGGTGAAAGGGGACGCGCCGATTCCTCTTTCGCCGCTTGCCCGGAATTCGCGTTTTGCAGTAGAGGCCGAATGGACCATGGGCCAGCTTCTCGGGTTCGGCGCTGCTTTTCGGCTCTATCTCTTTCCTGACGCGCTCTTCCTTGCTCCTGCCGTGTACGTCTCCGGGCAGCCGCCGGCCGGGTCCGGAGGAAACAACGCCGTTCACGTGGACGCGGGGGTCATGGTGGGCGGGTACCTGTTCTTGCCGCCCGAATCGCCGTTTCGGTTCGGCGTCTCGGCAGGGGCAGGAGCAGTCTTTTCCTGGGTCCAGGCCGTGAACCTCCCCGTGTTCTTCGATCCGTACGTGGAGATCGCAAGCCTGTGGATGGAGGCCAATCTTCCGTGGTTTTCCATTACCCTTCGGTCGGACGTGAAATACACGCTGGGCGGCCAGTCCCCGAACCTGCTCGGGCAGGGCGTGATGCTCTGGGCCGGCATCCTTCCCCCGATAAGTCTGGGAGTCCTGTTCAAATGGTGAAGCGCGCTATTGTGGAATTGAAAGCAGTCCCCGCCCGGGCTTTCCTCCTGTTCGCTGTTTTCATTCTCTCCGCGCGAATTGGCTGCGCGGACACCGAGGTTTCGCCGCCTTCCCTGGCCGTCGATCTCGAGCCTGCCGTCTTGCTTCCCCTGGGACCGGGCGCAGGATATTTTCTCCCCGGCACCGCCGTGCGGATCGGCGTCGAATACACACTGCCCTCGCCGCCGATGCTCTCCGTCCGGGCAGGCATGCTCTGCGAGTTCAGCCCGATTGCAGCCGGCCTCGGCACAACGTCGCTGGTGGGCGGCCTCCTGGGGGCCTCCTGGCGTGTGCCGGTAGTCGGCCGGCTCTCCGCGCTGGCCTTCGCGGGCGGAGGATACGCGCTGGCCCTGATCAACGGCGATCCAGCGTCCTCGGCATCGATGCCGGTTGTCGAAGGCGGTATAGGGCTTTCCTGGCTGGTGAACCCGAACGCCGTGCTGCGGCTGGACGGCTCGTATCTCTACCTCCTCGGGGCGAACGGCAGCCTCTCCGTCTCCCTCGGGGTCCTCCTGCGGCCGTGGTCCAATGCCGCCAGGCCTGTGGTCGAGGGTCGTCAGAAGACAGGCCTGCAGATCGAAGGAGTGGTGCTCGACAGTGTGTACCCGTCTCTTTGCCGCTTCTACGACAATCATCCGGTTGGAGAAGCGCTGATTCGCAACACAGGAAGACGGTCCGTGTTCGACCTGAGCGTACGGTACCAGGTCCCTGGAATCATGGACAATCCCCGGGTATCCGCGGCCCGTCGCGAGCTGAAGCCTGGGGAAACCTGGCAGGCTCCGCTCAGCCTCGAGTTTGACGGCTCGGCCGCTGGGACCCCGGCATCCGCGGACAGCGAAGTTGCTGTCACCTTCGTCGAAGGAGGAGAGCAGCGGGTGCTGCGGCGCACCGCCCCGCTTGATGTCCAGGCGTCTCACACGATCAACCCCCTTGAGTACCAGGGAGCCGCTGCGTTCGTGCTTCCGGCGGACCCGCCCCTGCGCGACCTTGCCGACAGCATCTCTGCGGCCATCGGAGCCCCGGGGGAGGCGCACAGGGGAAGGTCAGTGCTCGCCGCGTTCGCCGTCCGGGAGGGCCTGCGCCTGCTCGGGCTGCGGATCACGGCGGATTCCACCGATGCGCGCGCCCAGGGTGCGAAGGGGGGTGCGGCCCGGCCTCTGAAGTACCCGCGGGAAACCCTGCGTGATCGTGCAGGGAACAGCTGGGACGTTGCCGTGCTGTGCGCCTCCCTCCTGGAGGCAGCCGGAGTCAAAGCGGCGCTCGTGGAGGCGTCGGGGCGCGTGCTGGTTGCCGTAGAGGCTGAGCCGGATGGCAAGGACCCGGTCTTTGTTCTGGACGGGCGCCCCTGGCTGCCGATCGACGCGACGCGGCTGGACGGGACGTTCCACGAAGCCTCCTCGGACGCGCTGCAAACCTGGAAGTCCGCGTCGGAATCGGGTGCAAGCCATCTCGTGACGGTTCGCGACGCCTGGGAAAGGTATCCGCCTTCCGCGCTGCCGCCAGTCAATCCGGAACCCATCCCTGATGGACTGGGCGGTGCACTGAAGACGGCGGTTGCGGCCTTTTCGGCAGCTGGAGGGTCCATTCTCGCCGCGGGCAGCGCGCCAGCCACAGCGCCGGCTTTCAGACGTCTGCTCGTCGTCTTTGCACCTGACCCGTTCGAATCCTACCCGCTGCTGCTGCGGACCACCCTCGCCGATTCACTTGCGCTGGCCCTGGGGCATGCTGACCCTGCCGTGATGGCGATTCCCTACGGAATGGCAAGCTTCCCGGCCTCCACGGATGAAAGAAGAAGGATTGCACGAGACCTGGGGGCGGACTGCTCCATCGTCGTGGGGATGTCCGGTGACCGATCGTCTCCCGTCATCACGGTGGAGACCGACGACCTGACTTCCAATGGCGGCCGCGGCATCGCCTCGGCGGCCAGGATCGGGCCGATACCCCTGATGGAAGAATCGCGCCCTCAGTGGGGTCCGGTCGTCCTGATGGTTGTCGCTGCATTCGCCCGATGAACCAGACTCACTGTTGATACCGGGGCCGGATCGAGGAGCACCGGCCATTGTGAGAATCGACGAAATGTACAGTAAAAGTGCAGGAACCGTCGTTTTTCACAATGCGCGGGCGCCCGCCCGGAAATATCCGGTGCGCCTCCTTGACAAGTCAGGAAAGGTACCCGTACCTTTGAAGAGTAACGTCACAGGAGGAAGAGGCACAATGTTCAAAAAGATCGCGTTTCTGTTCGTCACCGTGCTGTTTGCACTGGCCGTTCCGTTGACGGCGGGCGCGCAGCAGAAGAAGGTCTATTACTGGATCTCGCACGGCTCGCCCGCGGATCCGGTCTGGACGTATTTCCTGGCCGGCGCCAAGCAGTGGGCAAAGGACACGGGCAATACCGTCAACACGTCGTTCTTCAGCAATGATGTGGCCCCCCAGCAGGAGGCCATTCGCTCCGCCATCGCCGCCGGAGCGGCCGGCATCGTCACCACAAGCCCCGATCCCGGGAGCCTTGTGAAGGTGGTTGCCGAAGCGCACAAGGCGGGCATCCCCATTGTCAACTTCAACACGCCAGATCCGAGCGCGGGGTTCGATGCCTACGTCGGCGGGGACAATACCGTGTTCGGCCACAACTGGGCGCAGTACCTCGTCGACCACAAGCTGGTCAAGTCCGGTGACTTCGTGTGGATGCCCGTAGAGGTCCCCGGCGCCACCTATGGCGTGCAGGAGGAGGCGGGCGTGTCGAGCGTCTTCAAGCCGTTGGGCATCAAGTGGGAAGTGACCGACGCCAAGTACGACCAGGCAGAGGTCATCAGCCGCATGACCGACTACCTCACCGCCAACCGCAGCAAGGTCAAGGCAATCATAGGGCTCGGTGACCTGGTAACCGGGAGCATCAAGCGCGTGTTCGACCGCGTGGGTATCCCCAAAGGCAGCATCCCGGTGGTTGGATGGGGCAACTCGAACGACACCACCCAGGAAGTCCTGCAGGGATACGTGAACGCAGGCCAGTGGCAGGACCCGCTGGCGACCAGCTACATGGCGCTGTCCATCGCGGCCATGGCATCCAGCGGCATCCCGCCGGGGTTCAACATCATCACCGGCAAGCTGTACGAAAAGGACACCGCGGCGATCTACGACAAGATCCTCTCCGGGAAATAGGACAGCGGCGAGAGCATTGGCGGGGGACATGTCCCCCGCCAAAGCCCGTTTGTGCACGCGTTCAGCGAAGGGAAAACACCCATGCAGCAACGCCCGCTCATCCTGCGCCTGATTACCAGGCGCGAGCTGGGGCCTTTCCTCCTCCTCCTCGCCGAGCTCATCATTTTCCGGTCCATCAAGCCCGAGTTCCTCTCGGCGCTCAATATCGGAAATGCGCTGGATTTCACCGTCGAGCTGGGCATAATGGCGCTCGGGATGACGCTCCTGATGACGTCAGGGGAGTTCGATCTCTCGGTCGGGTCGGTCTTCGGCTTCTCCGCGGTGCTGATGTGGACGCTGAAGAACAGCGGGGCCACCTCGCTCACCGTCGGATTCTGGATCGCGATGGGTGTGGCGGTGCTGATCGGGCTGGTCAACGGATGGTTCGTGACCAAGCTGCGTATCACTTCCTTCCTGGTGACGCTGGGCATGCTGCTCGTCCTGCGCGGGGCCGCGCTCTTTCTCACCGACGGCTTCCCGCAGCGCACATGGAGCGCCGAGGGCTCGCGCCTTGCCAGCATCCTGGTCGGCGAAATAAACATCGGCAAGCTCCATGTCTATGCCTCGCTGTTCTGGTTCATCGGCCTGGCCATCGTGCTGGGCTACGTGCTGACGCGGACCAGGACGGGCAACTGGATCCAGGCGGCCGGCGGCAACGCCAGCGCCGCGCGGGCGCGCGGCGTCAACGTCAGGTGGACCAAGACCGGTCTTTTCGTGCTGACTGCCATGGCCTCCGCGCTCGCTGGAATCATCAGCTCGATTCGCACCACGTCGGCAAACCCGAACAGCGGCACGGGCTACGAGCTGGAGATCATCGCCATGGTGGTGATCGGCGGAACCGCGCTCAGCGGCGGCCGCGGCACGGTCATCGGCACCGTGATCGGTGTGCTCATCCTGCGGCTGATGCGCAACGGCATCGTGATGGTGGGCGTGCCCGGCCTGGCATACAACATCTTCATCGGCGCGATCATCCTTGCGATGGTTGGTCTGCACGCAACCCTGGAGCGCCGGGGACGGGCGGAGGCGTAAGGCGATGGCCCAGGAACTCGTCCGCATGAGCAACATCAGCAAGTCCTATGGCCGCGTCGAAGCGCTGCGGGGCGTCAACTTCACGGTGAATGAGAAAGAGATCGTCGGGCTGCTCGGCGACAACGGCGCCGGCAAGTCCACGCTCATCAAGATCCTCTCCGGCGCGATTACCGCCACAACCGGCGACATCTTCATGCGCGGCCGCAAGGTGGACATCCGCACGACCACGGACGCCATAGCGCAGGGCATCGAAACCATCTACCAGGACTCGGCCCTCGTTAACGAGCTTTCCATTGCGCGGAACCTCTTCCTGGGACGCGAGCCGATAAAAGGCCCGCGATTTCTCGACCGTCTGGACGACAGGAAGATGAACGAAGTCTCGCGCGAGCTGTTGAAGAAGGTGGGCATCACCAAGGACATCCCGCCCACCACCCTTGTCAACGCGATCTCCGGCGGCGAGCGCCAGGCAGTGGCCATTGCGCGCGCTCTGTATTTCAAGAGCGACCTGATCATCCTGGATGAGCCCACCAACAACCTGGGGGTGGAGGAAACGCGCGGCGTCCTGCATTTCGTGCGCAGCGCCCGGGATTCCGGACATTCCTGCATCTTCATCGCCCACAATATCCACCACGTCTTCCAGGTGGTGGACCGCATCGTAGTCCTGCGCCGCGGCGTTCTGGTTGCCGACGACATCGACCCGAAGCAGACCACCATCGAGTCGGTCGAGCGCATCATCACGGGCCTGAACGACGAGGGGTAGAGCGGCGCGGGGGCGCTATCCTCCTGCCGGTTCGGCGATTTCGGAGGGTCTGACGGCGCGCCTCTCTGCGGCGGCCCTGTAGCATCCAAACACCAGCTGGAGCGTTTTCAGGTTGTCCTCACCACTGATCGTCGGCTGTCCATTTGTCTCGATTGCCTGGAAGAGATCACCCATGGTGCCGATGAACGCGTCGGGAAACCACTTCGTCTCGAAGATCGGCTCGTGCCAGAAATCTCCCATCGCCTTCGACGTGAATTGCAGGCTGCTGTACGTGGCGTCCGGCCACCCGATGGTCCCCTTGAGAACGCCGTCAGTGCCGGTAATGCGAAACCGGATCCCGTAGTCCCGGGTCCAGGTGGAGCCATCGTCAAGGCTGGACGCGAAGAAGCCGTCAGGGTATTCCAGCCAGTAGTGGGCAATCGACTCCCCGGCCCACTTCTGCCCGGGAAAGCGCGACGTGATTGCGTTCACGAACGCGGGCTCCCCGAAAAGAAACCGGAACTGGTCGAGATGGTGCACGCTCATGCCCAGGATCATGAGCTTCGGATAGAGCGTCCCGTCCTCCCAGAACCGCTGCCAGGGCTGCATCGTGCGAAGCTCGATGAACGCTGTGAGCCGGGTTCCCAGGATGCCTTTCCCGATCAGGGTCCTGCAGGCCCGGATGGCCGGGTCCCAGCGCCCGTTCTGGTTCACGGCGAGCTTCACCCCGCTTTCCCGTGCCGCCCTGACAATCCCGACCGCATCCTCGTATGTCGTGGCCATGGGCTTCTGGACCATGATGTGCTTGCCTGCCCGCGCGGCGGCAACCGCCACGCCGGGGTGCAGGTGCGGGGGCAGCGAGATGTCCACAACGTCGATGTCCGGCGAGGAAACAAGGTCCTCCCAGGAGGAGAAGACCCGGCCGATCCCGAATTTCAACGCGGCGGACTCGGCCGCGGCCCGGTTCCTGTTCCATACTCCCGCGAGGTTGAACCGGGCTTTCGCATACGCCGGCAGGTGGGAGCCGAGGACGATCCCGCCGCAGCCTATGATCCCGATGCGGTAGTCAGTTTTTTTCCCCAGCCGCGGCCGATAGTCCAGGTCGAGTCCGTCGAAATCCAGACCTTCCGCCATGAGCCCTCCCGCCCCGCCGCAGCGGCCCTACAGATCCACGAAGCTGCCCGACACGCTGGACTGGTAAGCCGCCTGGATGACTTCCATGACCTGCAGGGCATCGCCGGCCGTGACGCCGGCCGACTTCCGTTTGCCGCGCACTGCCTGCACGAACTGCTCAGCCTCGCGGGCGAAGAAAGTCCTGTTCTGAACGGCGTGCCACACGTGCTTCGCGGTTGTGTCCAGCCAGGACACGTTGAACCGGGTTTCTTCGTGCGTGGTCCACCCGGCGGGGTACCCGGCTTTCGGCTCCCTCAGGAAGAGGCGGGAACACGCGGGGAGCAGGCCGACCTGCAGGGTGCCCTCGGATCCGTAGAAGTCCATCTCCCAGGTCTCGATCCATTCGTTGGCTTCCCAGCCGATCATGGAGAGGGTGCCGATGCAGCTGCCCCAGTCCATCATCACCACCGCCGCGTCCTCGTACATGTGCTTGTGCTTCCGCTTCAGGTCTTCGAACTTGGAGACGAACGCCGAGACTTTTTTCGGCCGGCCCATCAGGTGCAGGATGACGTCCACCATGTGGCACCCGTCCTCGAACAGCACGCCGCCGATGTCGTCCTTGAGATTGAACCATGGCGTGACGGCGTCCGGTGCGGGAACGGAGACATGAAACCGCGCCGCGGTGACCCGGCCCAGGAGCTTCCCGCTCAGGACGTCGCTCGCGAAATCCACCATCGAACCCTGCCGCATCATGTAGCCGATCTGCACGAGAGCCTTGCTCTTGCGGGAAGCCTCCACGATACGCTGCATGTTCGCGGGGTTGTTCGCCGCCGGCTTTTCCAGCAGCACCGCCTTGCCCGCCTTCAGCGCCGCGATGGCGATATCCGCCATGTTCTGAGTGAACGACTCGACAACCACCGCGTCCACCCGGGGATCCCGGAGAACTGCCTCCGCTGAGCCGGCCCGGGTGACTCCGTAGCGCTCGGCAAATGTCGCAGCGCCCTTCGCGTCTTTCGGCTCCCACACGCTTCGCAGCGCAACGCCCGGCATGTCCCGGAAGATGTCTGCGCGGGTCCAGACGTGGGGATGAGTGATGTCCAGGAAGGAAATGCCGATCGTCTTCATTGCTTACCTCTTTTTCAGGCGCCGCTCATGGATGATGACCGCGATGATGATGATGAGCCCGGTCACGACGTACTGCCAGCTGGCGTCCACGTGAAGCAGGTTCAGGCCGTTGTTGATGATCCCGAGAAGAAGAACCCCCGTGAGCGTGCCCCAGACGTTTCCTCGGCCGCCGGTGAGCGGGATCCCGCCGATGACCGCAGCCCCTATGGAGTTCATCTCGAACCCTGTGCCCAGGCTGGGCATGGCCGAGCTGATTCGGGAGGCAAGCACGAGACCCGCCATCCCCGCGAAGAAACCGCAGATGACGTAGAACAGGATCTTGTAGCGCTTCACGGGAATGCCCGCCAGGAAGGTGGTGTATTCGTTGCCGCCGATGGCGTAGGCAATGCGGCCCACCCTCAAATAACGAAGGAGCAGCCCGCAGGCGATCATCACGAGGAAGAACAGGATCACGATGAACGGGACGGGCCCGATCATGGCCCCGCCGATGTATCCGAACCTCGCGCCAAGGTCATTGATCGGGTAGCCCTGCGTGATGATGATGGCAACGCCCTGCAGGACCGTCATGGTCCCCAGCGTCAGGATGAAGGGATGCGCTTTCGTGAATGCGGCGAGCATCCCGTTCAGGCAGCCAATGGCGCACCCCAGCACGAGCCCCGCGATGATGGCGATTTCCACGGAAAAGCCGGCCTTGAGCATTGTCCCCGCAATGACGGCAACCGTGGACATGGCCGAGCCGACCGAGAGGTCGATGCCCCCCGAGATCATGAGAACGGTGACGCCCATGGACAGGATGCCGAGAGTGGATACCTGTTGCAGGACGTTGCGGATATTCCGGGGAGAAAGGAACACCGGGGCGGCAATGCTGATGACGATGACAAGCGCCATGAGGACGAAGACGATGCCCCATTGCTGGATGTCGAAGACCCGCCGGAACCCGGCGGGGGCGCGGTCAGGCGCCGGTTGTGCCGATGGCATACGAGAGGACCTCCTGTCTGTTCGTCTTCTCCGCGTCCAGGACGGCGGCCAGCTGTCCCTTGTTCATCACGGCAATGCGGTGGCTCATGTTCATGAGCTCGTCGAGGTCCGAGGACACCATGAGGATCCCCTTGCCCTCGTCCAGCAGCTTCTTCATGATCCTGTGGATCTCCTCCCGGGCCCCGACGTCCACACCCTGCGTGGGCTCGTCCAGAAGAAAGACCTCCAGTCCGAGATAGAGCCACTTGGCGAGCATCACCTTCTGCCTGTTGCCGCCGCTGAGGTACTGCACCTCCTGCGCAACGCTGCGGGCCTGCACCGCGAGTGCTTCAACGAAGTCTTCGGCGACCCGCCGCTCGCGCGGCAGATCCATGACCGGCCCATGCGTCACGCCGTCCAGGTTGGCAAGCGTGGTGTTCGCCGCGACGCTCATGGAAAGGACCAGCCCGCGCGCATCACGCTCCCCCGGGACGAAACAGATGCCCCGGCGGATGAACTCGGGAAGCGCCTTCCCCGCGAGCTCCTCTGCCTTGAACAGGATGCTGCCGGAGTCCACCGGGTCCACTCCCGCCGCGGAGCGAAGAAGCTGCGTTCGGCCGGATCCCAGGGTCCCCGCGAAGCCGATGATCATCCCCTGCTTCAGGGTGAGGCTCACATCGGAGAAAGCCCCGTCCCGGGACAGGGAACGGAGCTCAAGGAGCACCCCCGCGGCCGGGCCGGCGCCAAGGCGGGTCATTGTGATGTCTTCACCCACCATGGCCTTGACCAGCTGGGGTTTTGTGAGCTCCACGATCGGGCTGGTAAGGACCTCGCGGCCGTCCCTCAAGACGGTCACCCGGTCCGCGATCTGGAAGATCTCGTCCAGGCGATGGGAGATGTAGATGACGGATACGCCTTCCTGCCGCAGGCGGTTGATGAGGCGGAAGAGATTTTCGATCTCCGCGCCGGAAAGGCTGGCCGTAGGCTCGTCCATGATCACGATGCGCGCCTTCTTGTACAGCGCCTTGGCGATTTCCACCGCCTGCTGCTCCCCGGCGCCGAGGGTGACAACCAGCGCGCGCGGGTCGAGGTCGAGGTTGAGACTCCCGAGGATCTCTGCTGCCCGCATGAAGAGCTTCTTCCACTGCACGGCTGAGAGGAACCCCGTCGGAACATCGCCAAGAAGGATGTTCTCCCCGACGCTGAGCCAGGGGATGAGATTGCGCTCCTGGTAGATTGTCACGATCCCCAGGCCCTGTGCCAGGCGGGGCGAAAGTGCGTCCACCGCCTGCCCGCCCACGCGGATCTCCCCTCCATCCCGTCGGTGGACCCCGGAAAGGATCTTGATGAGGGTCGACTTGCCGGCGCCGTTCTCCCCGACGATGGCGTGGACGCTTGCCGGCGCCAGGTCCAGGTTCACGCCGTGGAGCACCTCCACACCGGAGAAGCTCTTCGAAACGCCGCGGATACTGAGGACGCTCTCTGCCATGCCCGCCATGGCATCAGTATTCGAGCTCGATCCGGCGGCCGCTCGCGGAGGAGTCGGCAATTGCTTTCATGATCACCTGGATCCGGTACCCGTCTTCGAACGTCGCCCCGTGCGGCGCCACGGGCTTGTTGTTTGCCACGCAGTCCAGGAAATGATGGAGAGCATGGACATGTCCATATTCCCAGCCGGCGTTATGCCCGGGGGGAAGGTACAGGGTCTGCAGCGGCTGCCACGGGTCGGTCACGGAGACGTTGGAGAAACCGCGGATTTCCCTGGCGGCACCATCCACGTAAACCTGCAGGTGGTTGGGGTCCTCCAGGTCGAAGCTCATGCTTCCCCGGGAGCCGTTGATCTCCCACATCTGCTCGTTTTTCCTGCCGGTTGCCACCCCGGAGGACTCGATGGTTCCCGTGGCGCCGGAAGCAAACTCCACGAGGGCAAGGTTTCCCTCGTCGGCCGTTACCGTCTCCGTCTTTCCCCCCGGGTTGTCCGTGAAGGGTTCCAGGTCTTCAGAAGGCCGCTCACCGTGCGGAACTCTCCAACCAGGAACCGCGCCATGTCGATGACGTGGGAGCCGATCCCAAGGAGGACACCGGATTTCGTTCCGCTGGCGTACCAGCAGTCCTCCAGCGGCGCCGCAGGGTCATGGCCCACCTCCTGGAGATAGACCGCCCTGAAATGGTAGATGGTGCCCAGCACGCCCTTGTCTATCAGGTCCCGCGCCAGCCGCACGGCGGGGATGAAGCGGTAGTTGTGGCAGAGCATGTTCTTCACGCCCGCCTTCCGCGCCGCCTCTGCCATGGATCGGGCCTCGGCCACCGTCATCGCCAGCGGCTTCTCACAGATCACGTGCCTGCCCGCCTGTGCCGCCGCGATGGACGGGGCGCCGTGCTCGTTGTCCGGCGTGCACACGTCCACGATCCCGACCTGCGGGTCCCGCACGAGCTCCTTCCAGTCCGTATACCAGCCCGAGTACCCCAGGCGGCGCGCCGCCTCTTCAGTCCGCGCGGGGTTTCGACCGCAGATGGCGTGCAGCCGGGGGATTGCGGCCGGTGATGCAAATGAGTAGGGAATCTTCAGGTACGCGTTGGAGTGCACCTTTCCCATGAAGCCGCACCCGATGACGCCAACGCCGACCTGCTGAGCAGCGCCGGAAACCGCGGGCCGATCCTGTTTATCCCTGCCATGGCCGCACCTCCTACGCCCGTCGGGGCCAGGTCTTCTGGAGCTTTTTCAGGTACGCGATGCTCGTCTTCACCGCGGAGTCCTCGTCCTTGTACACGGGGTCCATATAGTCCAGCTCCACGGCGTACAGTCCGTTGTAGCCCGTCTTCTCGAGCTCACCAACGAGGCCGGGGAAATCGATGATTCCCTGCCCCACGGGCACCGTGGCGAAGAACATCCAGTCTTTGGGGTCCCATCCGTACTGCGCCGCGACATCCTTCGTGTGGGTGGCGAACACCCGGGTGCCGAGGCGCCGGGCGGAGGCGACGGGGTCGTCGCCGTTTCTCAGGCAGTTGCCGGTGTCGAAGCACAGCCCGAAAGCCGGCGACCCCACCGCATCCAGGAGGCCCAGGTACTCGTCCACGGTGAAGTCGAAGTGATTCTCATCCGCCAGCTTCACCCCTTCGTCTGCCGCCATCTTTGAGCATTCCTTGAAGATCTTCGTCAACCGCTCGATCTGGGGACCGTGCGGTTCATTCCGATAGTCCAGGCTGGATCCGACAACCCTCATGACCGTTGCGCCAAGCGCGTGGCATGTGCGGAAATGCTTCCGTAGATCTTCGACAGCCTCGGGCTTCTTCCCTCCCTCGAACCCCAGCGGGTGACCCCACGCCACCACGACCTCGAGATTCCCGCGGTCTATGATCTCCTTGAGGCCCTTGAGGTACGATTCGTCGAGGTTTTCGAAGAAGCAGGTCTCCATGGACACGCCGTCCACCTTGAGCTCGACAGCCCGTTTCAGAAAGTCCCTATAGCTCATGGACTTTTCGGGCTTCTTCTGGTTCGCGTAGACCTCTCCGAAGTACCGGTGATAACAGTAGCTGTCGATTCCAACCTTCATGGCCGGCTCCTTTGACCGATGTGGTGTCCGCGCCGCCTGCGCGCGGGCGGATGGATTCCCTGACATGAAGGCGCCGGGCCCCTCTCGTGCGCCCGGCGCCGTTTGATCCGTGTTGTCCCGTGCTACTCGCTCAGCGCGTGACCGACCTGCGACAGGTCCATCTTCAGCGTCGCCTGTGTGGAGGCTTCCGTGGGCTCCCACGGCGTGGCCGCGCCGACGTTCGCCTTGGTGATGACGGTCATCGGCGTGATCGTGAGCTTCGGCGTGTTCTTGTTGCCGCGGATGTATTCCACGAGTGTGCGCAGCGCGAGCTGACCCTCCTGGGAGGGCGACCATCCAACCGTGGCCTTGATCCCGCCCGCGGTGATGGACTCCAGGCCATAGGGGGCGCCATTCTGGGACACGATGGCCACCTGCTGGTCCTTGCCGGCTTCCTTGAGCGCCTGGATGGCGCCGAGAGCCATGTCCTCGTTCTGGACGAAGCACGCCTTCAGTTCGGGATAGCTGGTGATGAGGTTCTGCATCTGGCTGAAAGCCTTCTGCCGGTTCCAGTCACCCGGAAGATCTCCCACATAGACGAGCTTTGAGTTCTTCTTCATCGCGGCCACGAAGTTGTCTCGGTACCCTTCTGCATCACCACGACCGGGCTGGCCCATGATGCAGGCCACCTGCCCCTCCGGAATGTTATCCGCAACCCACTTGCCGATGGTGCTTCCGGAGATCTTCGGGTCTGCCTGCACGGAGCCCACCATCTTGTCCTTCAGGGCTTCGCTGTAGCCGAAAAGCATCATGATGGGAACCTTCGCATTGTAGGCCGTGTTGACGCTGGACTCGATGGAAGTCTGGCTGATGGACACGAGGACGATGCCGTCCACCTTCTGGGTGATGGCATCCTCTACCGCATTCAGCTCCTTCTCCGGCTTCATTTCCGAGATGTAGCCGGACAGCTCGATACCCATTGCTTTCGCCATCATGGTTGCCCCATCGAACCCGTACTTGTAGTACGGCTCGTTGGTGGGGCGGATGTAGGCGATCTTCAGTTTCTTTGTCTCGGCAGATCCTCCCGCGAACGCCGGGATCGCGAGCGCGACGAGAAGCAGAACCGCGATGAAGATAACAAGAGCCCTGTTTCTTTTCATTGGAATCCTCCTTCGATATATGATTGGGTTCGGAAGGGGTGATTGTAGGGCCGGCGTCTTTAAGCTGTCAAGAAAAAAAGGCCCCGCGGATGCCCAGCGGAGCGGGGTATTTCCGGGCAGTTCAGCCGGCGCGCCTGCCGATCTCTTCCCGGGCTATGCGCACCCACTGCACCAGGTTATCCGGGTTTTTGCCGAGGGTGTGGTTGTCCTTCATGATCAGCTCGACGACGCATCCGCGGGTGACGTCCAGGGTTGCGCGGATGTCCGCCCGAACCGCGTCCGCTTCCATGCGGGGAACCGCCAGCAGGGACGGGGCGGGTTTGCGCGAGTACACGTACTTGTCTTCCAGCATCCTGGCCATCATTTCCTGGTCCGCCCATGGAGACACGGAAACGCGGCGAAGGCGCGGGATCTTTTTCAGTATGTGCCATCGTGCCTGGAGGGGTTCGCAGCACCCGTAGCAGTTCAATCCGAACTTCTCCTGGATGGGCAACTGATACTGAAAGACGAACTCCTCGAACTGTTCGGGGGAGACACCGACCGTTTCCTGGCTCTCCGTCAGGCACCACATGTCCCCGGTTCTTGCGCTGCCGCGGTTCTCCACTTTTCCACGGGGCAGCTCGCGGGTGTACCCGATTCCGCCGGACCCGACGTAGGAGTGAGCGTTGTTGAGGCACAGGAGGTTGTTCTTTTCCAGTGAATCAAGCTTGGCAAGGTAGCCGTCGCGCAGGAGGCCCATGATCCTGTGCACCATGCCGGGATCGTCGTACATCAGGTACAGCATCTTCTCCAGTCCGACCAGCCGCGCGAGGTCCAGGGTCATGCCCAGGGACCACCACCAGATTCCTCTCAGGCCGACCTTGAGGAGGCCGCCGAAAACCTCCTGCGCAAGGGCCAGCGTCCGGCTGGTGGTTTCCGTGTCAATGGCGATGACGGGAGTGCGAATCTTGCCGACGTCCTCCGGCTTCTGGATTTTTCCTTCCCAGGTGTAGGACTCTCCCGAGGCACCCCCGTGGTAGTCCTCCTGCACGCCCCATTCACTGTCCGTGTACGTGTACCCGACTTCGAAGAGCGGCTCCAGGGGCCTGTCGTCCTTGAGCGAGTCCCCCCAGAACAGTTCCTTCCTCAATATCATTTCCCATCGGCGGGCGAGCTCTCCCGAACAGGCAATGGATTCGGGGGTCACAATTTCGTTCCACCCGTTCTCGGGATCCACGAGCACCAGGGGCATTTTCGACCTCAGGTCGTTGTGCGCGTACCACGACTCGCGCTTGGTCGACTCCGACGGCCGGTCGGCGTTCCCGGCCACCCTCTCCGCAAGCGCGCGGAGCACGTCCCTGTCTGACGCGGACACCGACACCTGCCCCCGAACACCGCTTGCGAACTTTGGAGCGTCTCCGAAGTTCGCAGACGGCCACAATCCTGTTGCATTGAAAGGGACGGCCATGGCTTCAGTTCTTCCTTTCGAGGTCTGCGATCCGGGAATTGATCGCCGCTGCGTCAATCGGGTAGCCGCCGAATTCGCGCCCGATTGCGAAGAGTCGGACGAGGTTTTCCGCCGGCATGTTTGCCTGCACGTTGTGACCGGACGAGAAGATATATCCGCCTCCGGGCGCCAGGTCGCGCAGCCTCTGCAGGGTATCGGCTTCCATTGGCTTCAGGGCCCCATGAAAGAGTCCCTGGTTGTTCGTCCCCCCGTGGAAGGAGAGCCTGTCTCCGAACTGGGACTTGATTCCCGCGCTATCCCCGTTTCCTTGCGCGCTGGGCTGAAGGGGATGCAGGATGTCCACTCCCGCCTCGACGAGGTCCGGGATGGCCCAGCGTACCGCCCCGCAGCAGTGGTAGGCGCACTTCGCCCCGGTCTTCTTCTTCAGGGCGCCGATCAGGCGCGCGATCCGCGGCTTGAAAAGCGTCCGGAACATCTGCGGGCTGTAGAAGGGGCCTCCCTGCCCGCCCCAGTCGTCTCCCACCCAGAAGAACTCGATGACGTCCCCGACGGCACTCATGATCCCTTGGCCGTAAGCGATCATCCAGTCGACCGCTGCATCCATCATGTATGCGGCCATTCGCGGGTCCTCCAGCAGGTCAGCCGTCGCGTCCTCCAGACCTCGCAGCACCCAGCGGATGTAGTCAAAGCACAACATGGCGCCCGATACGAGCGCGTAGTCCGTCTGGGCATGCAGTCTCTGTGCCTTTTCCCTCAGGCCGGTGAAGCGGCTGGCATCGGTCGGGTCGGGGAACTTGTACGCCTTGATCTCGGAGAAGGTTTTCCCCCGCAGCACCGGGTCCACGTTGTCCGCGTAGAAGCCCACGCGCCGGTAGGTGGTCCCGAACTCGTCTTTCCAGGTGCCGTCAGGTTTCTCCTCGTAACTCCACGACGCCGGCGCGTTGGGATACAGGTACCGCGTGTCGGCACCCAACGCCTGAAGCACCGCCTCGCTGTTCAGCGTGATCCTCTGCACGGCGTCGAGGACCACGATGTCCTCGCGGTAACCGAGGTGAGACAGGAGATTCGCATAGGCCACCTCGTGAATGCTCGAGACGATACCGTTGTTGTCGATGGGCACCCTGTCGGGCTCCCGGTGGGACAACGCCACGTGCACCCGCTCTCTTGGTGTCATTCCGGGGCAGTCCTTTGCGTGTGAATTGATCCCGGAATTGTACGGCCGCGCACAAGGCTTGTCAACAATGATGAAACCGCGCTGTCAATTCCTGTTCACGCCGGTGGAGCACTCCCGAGTCCGGCCCTTCCCAGCAGCCGAAGCAGACCGTCGAGAAGGGTCAGGGGGTGCGGGGGACACCCCGGGACGAACAGGTCGACAGGAAGAATGCCGTCAACGCCGTTGCATGCCACGGGCGACCCGCGGTAAATGCCCCCGGAGATCGCGCAGGCGCCCGAGGCAATGACGATCTTCGGTCCGGGGACGGCTTCCCAGGTCTTTTCCAAAGCTGCCCGCATGTTCGTTGTCACGGGCCCGGTCACCAGCAGGCCGTCCGCGTGCCGGGGAGAGGCGACGAACTGGATCCCGAATCTCCCGATGTCCCAGCCCACTGTCGTGAGCACGTTCGCATCCGCTTCACAGGCATTGCAGCCGCCTGCGCTGACCTGCCGCAGCCTGAGGGCCCTGCCCAGGAGGCGTCGAAGGTCCCTGCCGAGCGCATCGGCTCGCTGCAATGAATCAGCCCCGAGAACCAGGTGCTCTCTCTTGCGGACCGCCATGCGGTAATCTCGTGAGAAGGACAGGACGTTGCCGGGGCATGCCGCCCCGGTGTTCCGCGGGTTTGTGGCGGTGCAATCCCCGCAGAAAATGCATCGGCCGAGATCCAGCCGCAGTCGTGACCCGGCACCAAGGGACAGGGCTTCCGTGGGACAGACGCTCACGCAGTCCGTGCAGCCGTCGGGGCAGGGCTGGGCCGGAAGGACCGGCAGCCCGAGAAAGCGGTCGGGGAGGGCAGGCGGTTCGCCTCGAGGGTAGCGCATCGTGCGGTACTTCTGCCGGATCCTTTCCCGGATGATTCTCAACATGGCGGCGTCCTCACAAGTCGTGCCCGCAGTACGAAAGGTTGAAGCTCTTGTTGCAGAGCGGAAAATCGGAAATCTGCTGGCCCCGCATGGCCAGGGCAAGGCCGAACCAGTTTCGAAATGACGGGTCGACGACCTTGTACCGCGCGAACCGGCCGCTGCGATCGGTCAGCGCCGCATGGCAGATGGCGCCGCGCCACCCCTCGACCATGGAAAGGGCAAGATGCCCGGGGGCCGGTGCCTGCACCGGTGCGCGCACGTTGCCCGCGGGAAGGGAAGCGGCCTGCTCCTCGACGAAAGCCAGGGAGCGCTGGAGCTCGAGTCCCCGCACGTAGGCCCGGGCAAACACGTCACCCGTGCGCCAGGTGGAGACCGGCACGTGCGTGAACCGCCAGAAGCCGGCGGGATGGTCGCGTCGGACATCGCGGTCCAGTCCGCTGGCACGGGCTGCCGGACCCGTGAGCCCGATGGATCGCGCTGTTTCAGGCGTGACCGTGCCGGTTCCCTCGAACCGGGCGAGCACCGAGGGAGTCTTCCAGAGGAGGTCAATGGCCCCGGTGCTGTCGCGGGCGCAGCCCCTGGCCAGCTCGGCCAGGGCTCCTGCCATACGCTCGTCCAGGTCGAAACCGACTCCGCCGGGCTTCACGAGCCCCCGGCCGAACCGGTTCCCGCAGAGCAGTGCGGTCATGTTCAGAACGTCGCCCCGCACCCTTCCGCACCACGAGGAGGTGGGCAGGAATCCGACGTCGCCGGCCAGCGCACCGAGATCCCCCATGTGATTCGCGGCGCGCTCAAGCTCCAGAGCAATGGTGCGGATGGCCTGCGCCCTCGGCGGGACCTGCACGCCGCCCAGCGCCTCCAGGGCTTCGCAATAGGCGATTGCATGCCCGATGGTCGTGTCTCCGGCGAGAGTCTCGGCCAGGTGGATGGAACGTTTGTCAGGACCGCCCGCCAGGAGCGCCTCCACGCCGCGGTGCTGGTAGCCGAGTGAAATCTCCAGGTGCAGCACCTCTTCGCCGTGACACTGGAAGCGGAAATGTCCCGGCTCGATGACCCCTGCATGGACGGGGCCCACGGCCACTTCGTGGATCTCCTCACCCTCCACCTGGAAGAACGGTGCCTCCCCGATGCCCGGGGCGGTTCCTCCGGCCCGGGCGCCCTGCATCCGCGGCTGGAACCGCACCGGTTTCAGCCATGGGTGGCCCTCAGGCGTCACGTTGTACTGCTCGGCAATCTCACGCTCAAAGAGGTGTGCCGCTTCGCATTCCGTGGTGAAGGAAGGCCATGCATCCGGAAGGTGCGACGCTGCGACCCGCAGCATCCCGGAAGTGCGGATCGGAAAGAACGGCGACCAGCAGGAGCTGCCCCTGGCCGACGCGGCGTTCCCCGCCGGCGGAAATACCCGCGGCGGCGAACATTGTCGCAAGCTCCGCGCCGCCAGCTGAACCCTCTATCACCATCCTCCTGATGCCGGCAGCCGTCAGGAAAGGCACCTCCGAGAGCGGGAGGGAGCCGCCATTCTGCATTTCGACGAAATCGCCCCGTCTCATCGTCATATCCCGAGAAGAACGGCTGCCTGCCGAAGGACCCTGTCAAGGAATCCCGGGATGAACACTCCGAGCAAGCCGGTCAGCGCGAGAAGCGCAAAGGGTGCAGCAACAGCAAGAACGGGCTCGCGCCGCCTCGGTGCAGCCATCACGACGACAGGGGGCGGGGTCGGCGCGGCAGCGGCAGACGAGGCAGCCAGGGAAGCGTCAGCCAGGGCAGCGGCAGGGCCGGTTGAAACGGCGCCCGCAGCGCTCGCCGCCGGCCGGATGAGCTCGCCTTTTCCGCCCTGGGCCATGCGCACCAGGACACCCATCATCCCCGCAAAAACCGCAGCCAGGAGGAGGGAATACAGAACCACCACCACCCACGACCCCGAGGTGACCGCCGCGCGCAGAATGGCAAGCTCGCTCGTAAAAGCCCCGAACGGCGGAGCACCAAGGATGGCGAAAAACCCGGCGATCGACAGCGCAGCGGTAACCGGGATTCTCGGCAGGGCTCCCTGCACGTCCGAGGACTTCTTCGTGCCGTAGGCTGCGAGGATATTCCCTGCCAGCAGGAAGAGGGCTGCCTTGGTCAGGGAGTGATTTACCGCGTGAAACAGGGCTCCCCAGTCACCCGTTCCCCCGAGGCCGATGCCCACGGCCAGGATGCCCATGTGCTCCACGCTGGAATAGGCGAGCATCCGCTTGTAATCGGCCTGGCCGATGATGAGCCCCGCCGCAACAGCCATTGATGCAAGTCCGAAAACGAGAAGGGTCTGGCGTCCGAACTGTCCCAGGCCCGCCGCACTGCATACCGAGAGGACGCGCAGGATGGCAAGGAAGGCGCAGTTCAGGAGCGCCCCCGACAGGAGCGCGGAAACGACGGGAGGCGCCTCGCTGTGCGCGTCTGGCAGCCACGCGTGCAGCGGCGCAAGCCCCATCTTCGTGCCGTACCCGACCAACAGGAGGAGAAACCCCGCCTTCAGCCACCGCACGTCGAGCTGGGCGGCACGCTCTATCAACGTGTCGAACGTGAGGGAAGTCGTGCCGCCGCCCCCGCGGGGGACAGCCGCTGCGATGAAATAGGTGCCCAGCAGGGCCACCGCAATTCCCACGGAGCAGAGGAGGAGGTACTTCCATGCCGCCTCCAGCGAACGGTGATGCCGGTGGTAGTGGATGAGAGGAGCGCTTACCAGGGTGGTTGCCTCGATGGCCACCCAGAGCAGGCCGAAATGCCGGCTCACCGTCACGAGGGTCATGGTGGAGAGGAACCCGAGCAGGCACGCGGTGAACAGCGCTTCCGGCGTGTTCTCGAAAAGAAAGCCTTCTTCCGGGTCGGCAGACGTGGAGCCGCTCTCTCTCCGGAGGAAGCCGACGGCGTACAGCGAGACGACGAGGAACAGCAGGCTCGTGACGCCGAGGAACAAAGCGCCAAGGCTGTCGACCGCCATCCAGGCGCCGAGGGAGGGGAAGCGCGACGGTTCGATCCAGATCCATCCCGCCAGGAACGCGTGCACCGCCGCCACCCCGACGAGCAGGATGCGCCGGGGAAGATGTGCGCGGATGAAAAACGCGGTGACCGCCGCGGCAGCGGGCAGGAGGACGGGCAGCAGGATCATCACGGGGAGTCCCTGAGCGTGGACAGGCGATCCGCGTCTATGTGATCGAACTCGCGGTTGATGTGGAAGATCGTGATCCCCATGACGAACACCGCCACGAACGCGTCCAGCAGGGTCCCCATCTCGACGAGAAGCGGCTCCTGTTCGGCGAGCGCGAGGCCGAATGCGGCAATCCCGTTCTCCATTGCAAGGTACGCCATTGCCTGCACGATTGCCGAGCGCCGCCCGATGATGACAAAAAGCCCCGTCAACGCCGTGAACATGGCGGCCGGCACCAGCAGCGCCGGCGTGCCCGGGACGGGCAGCGGCATCCGCGTGCCGGCTGCCAGGGAGCCGACGAGGAGGCCGACGCCGATGAGCAGGGACAGCGAGTATCCCACCAGCGGCTCTACTTCCCGCCGGGCGTCAACCGAGCGCACCGCGCGGAGGAGGAGAAGCGGAAACGCGATGCCCTTCAGGCCAAGGCTGACACCTGCCTGAAGGAACAGGCGCCACGGCGGGGCGTCGATGCCCAGCACAAGGGGGAGGGCCGCAAGAAGGACCCCCTGCACTGACACGGCGGCTATGCAGGACAGCAGGCGGCTGGATCCCAGGAGCCAGAGGCTGGTGATCATGAGCAGGACAAGAAACGCCTCGACCCATACGATCATGCGTTTGCCCCGCCGCCCGTCAGGGCCAGCGCCAGGGCGAACGCCGACATGGCAATCGCCGCGACCAGGAGCTGCGGCACACGCACAATGCGCAGCCGGGCCATGATCGATTCCACTACACCGGTGGCGGCGGCAACAATGGCAATCCCGGCAATCGCGGCGACAAGGTCCAGGTACCACTGCCCTGTGCGGGGCAGGAGGAGGGACACGATAAGGCCGCCGAGAACCCACAGCTTCAGAGATGCGCCGTACTGGATGTACGCCAGGTCCACGCCTCCATGATCGAGCACCATGACCTCGTGGATCATGGTGAGCTCCAGGTGGGTGTTCGGATCATCCACCGGGATTCTCGAATTTTCCGCCAGGAACACGACGAACAACGCCACCGTTGCAAGAATCGTCACCGCGGCATTCGGGCCCGTTACACCGGATGAGCCGACAAGCATTCCCGCCAGGGAAATGCCTCCGTGCGTCCGTGCAATCGCCGCCAGCCCCAGCAGGAGGGCCGGTTCAGCCAGGGACGAGAACCAGGCCTCCCGGCTGGCGCCCATGCCCTCGAAGGCGGAGCCCGTGTCCAGTGCCGCAATGATCGTGACGAATCTCATTACGGCCAGCAATCCCGCGAAAAGAAGAAGGTCTCCGTCGAAGGAGAGAAGGGCGGCGCCGCCCGCCCAGGGAAGGAGCAGGAGAGTGGCCGCCGCCGCGGACAGCCCGACGACGGGACCCATGCGGAAGACCCACCCCGTGGTCGTGCTGTACACCGCCGATTTGCCGAGAAGCTTGACGATATCGAACCATGTTTGCAGGAGGGGAGATCCTCTCCTCCCCGCCACCACCGCCTTGACCCGGTTGACGATTCCCGGCAGGAGGGGGGCCAGGGCCAGGGCTGCGCAAATTTGAAGAACGGAGGTGAACGTCCCCGTCACTGCGTCAGCCCAGTTTCCATACCAGCAGCACGAGCAGGGTCACCGCGAGGTAAAGGACGTACAGCTGCAGCCGGCCGTGCTGGAGCCAGCGCAGCCGTGACAACAGGGCTCCGATGCCTGCGAAAGCGGGCCGGAAGACCCCCTCCGCAAACAGGTCCGGTGTGCGGCTGGAAAAGGCCGCCTTTACTGGAAAGGGTTCCCTGATCGGCGTCCAATGCCTTTGCGTGGCCAGGGGGAAGCGGAACATGCCGACCAAAGGCTGAGCGAAGGAGGAAGAGGTGTACTGCATCCGCGCGTCAGGCAGGGTGTAGCCGCAGTCCCACGTGCCCGCGCTTCGAACCGATCGCCGTGACTGGAGAGCCGCCCTCAGCAGCGCGAGCCCGACGGCCAGGCCTGCGAGCACTCCGGCAACGACGGTCACCTGTACGAACCCCGTGCTCGTCCGGCCGGCAAGCGCTGAAGAAGAGCCGGGATCCACGCCTGCCAGGGCGCCCGCTAATGGCGCCAGCAGCGTGACGGCAAGCGGGCCAAGAACGCCGATTCCGGCACATCCCGCGGCCAGGACCAGCAGGGGCACGATCATTGCCGCTCCGGATTCCTTTGCCCCAGCCGCCGCCGGTGTGCGGGGCTCGCCCAAAAAGGAAATTCCGAATACCTTGGTGAAGCATGCCGCGGCAAGGCCCCCAACAAGGGCGAGGGCCGCTACGACTGCTCCCGCGGCCGCAGCTGCTGCAGTCGGCCCCGCCGCTGCCGCGTTGAAGGCTCCGAGAAAGACCAGGAGCTCGCTCACGAACCCGTTCAGCGGCGGGAGCCCGCAGATCGCCGCGGCCCCGACAAGGAACGCCGCCCCCGTGAGCGGCATCCTTTTCAGGAGCCCGCCGAGCCTGTCGATCTCCCGCGTGCCCGCCGCGTGAGAGGCTGAGCCTGCTCCCAGGAAGAGGAGACCCTTGAACAGGGCATGGTTCAGAACGTGGAGAAGTCCGCCGGAAAACCCGAGAAACGCCATGACGGGAGAGCCGAAGGTCACCCCGAGGAGGCCGACTCCAAGCCCAAGGCAGATGATCCCGATGTTCTCAACGCTGTGGTAGGCGAGGAGGCGCTTTATGTCGTGCTGCGAGAGCGCAAAAAGCACTCCCATGACGCCGGACACTGCGCCGACGCAGACAAGCGTCCACCCCCACCAGGCGGGGGGCGTTCCCAGGAAGGACAGCACCCGGACGATCCCGTAAATGCCCGTCTTGATCATGACTCCGCTCATGAGAGCACTCACGTGGGAAGGAGCGGCCGGGTGCGCCTCGGGGAGCCACACGTGCAGAGGCACGATGCCGGCCTTGGTCCCGAAACCGATCAGCGCCATGAGGAAAACGGCGGAAGCAGCTGCTCCCGTGGCCCCGAGCTTCGAAAAGTCCAGCGAGGATTCCCCCGACCCGCCCAGCACAAGAAACATGACAAGGAGGAAGGCAGTTCCGATCTGGGTCGCCACCAGGTAGGTAAGGCCTGCCTGGCGTGTTTCTTCCCGCTGGTGCTCGAAGGTGACGAGCTGCCAGGAAGACAGGGACATCACTTCCCAGGCAACCAGGAACAGCACGGCGTTTCGCGCCAGCACAACCAGGGCCATGCTCGAAACAAGCAGCGCGTAGAAAAGCCAATGTGCCGCAGTGCCGCGGCCCGGGAAAGCGTGGGTGAGATATCCGGCGCCGAACACCGCGCAGACGGCAGAAAGGCCGTATATCGGCAGGAGGAAGAAGCCTGTCAGCGGGTCAAACGCTATTGAGAACGACGCGCCGATGGCAGCGTTCCAGGGGAGCGTGAGAAACGACGTGTCCCCGGCCAGGAGCGCGGCGATCACGGCGGCCAGCCCCCCGAGGCTCGCGGCACAGATTCCCACGGAGCCGACGACGTGCGCCGCCCGGGGCGCGCGCGCCAGAAGAGCAGATACGAGCCCGACGAGCAGGATGACGGCGGGAGGCACGAGCAGGCCCAGGATCACGCGCCTGCCGCCTTCTGCGCCGGCCGCGACGCAAGATCCACGGCGCGCGCGCCCTCCAGCAGAGCCTCGCGCGATGCCTGCTCGGCAACGGGGACGCTGAACTGTGCCTGGCGCAGGCCGTAGGTCAACCGCGAGAGGAGGTGAAGGTGCGCCTGGACCGTGGGGCTGATCAGGGTGAAGAGCGTGTGAACGGGCTGACCGTCTATAGCGCCGAACTCGATGGGCGTCTCCAGGAAGCAGAGCGTGATCATTGGTCGAGGGATGTGGAGGACGATCGGGTTGCGCACGTGGGGGATGGCAATCCCGCGGCCGAACCCCGTCGACCCGAGTGACTCCCGGGCGAGAATCACGCTGAGGAGAAACTTCCGGTCAACTTCCTCGGGAAGGCGCATGAGCTCCACCACCGCCTCCAGGACAACGTTCTTGGTTCCCCCCGAGACCCTGTAGTGAATGCCACCGGCCCTGATCGCATCGGCAAGCCCCGGGCAGGGGCTCCTGGCCTGACTCCTCCGCGAAAATATCCGGAGAGACGCTCACGCGCTTTGCCGTGGCCCATTCGAGCAGCTCGGCGCGGCTGAAGCGATACAGGTCGTTGATCCTGTAGGCGGGGATCTCCCCCTGCCGTATCCACCTGTAGATGGTTTTCTCAGAGACCGCGAGGAGCCTGGCTGCTTCTTTTACGTTGATCTGCATCGTGACGATGATGCCGCCGTTTTCTCTGTGACGGACATCCCGCGTAGAATGTCCCGAGTTGACAATTGCGTCAAGATCGCACGAGAGGCCTGCTGCGGGCTGGGCCGCCGAGTGGGGGTTGTCGACAACCGTGACAAAAAATGCCGTGGACACGGACAGAAGCGCTGGCTAAACTGGCGCTGCATGGAGGAGCGCATGACCGAGAAGAGGCTCCCGTTCACGCGGGAACAGCTCGAGAGGATCATCCAGTCCCATCCCACGCCGTTTCACATCTACGACGAGAAGGCCATCCGGGAGAATGCGCGCGCACTGAAAAAGGCATTTTCGTGGGCGGAGGGCTTCCGCGAGCACTTTGCCGTGAAGGCATGCCCGAATCCCCACATCCTGGCCATCATGAAGGACGAGGGATTCGGCGCGGACTGCAGCTCCATGGCCGAGCTGGTCATGTCGGAGAAGGTGGGCATCAAGGGTGAGCAGATCATGTTCACCTCCAACGACACGCCGTCCGCGGAATACGTGAAAGCGCGGCAGCTTGGCGCCATAATCAACCTCGACGACATCACCCATATCGACTTCCTCCAGGAGAGCGCGGGCCTGCCGGACCTCCTCTCCTTCCGGTACAACCCCGGGCCTCTCCGAGAGGGCAACGTCATCATCGGGAAGCCCGAACAGGCCAAGTACGGTTTCACCCGAGACCAGCTCTTCGAGGGCTACCGAACGGCGCGTGACAGGGGTGTGAAGCGTTTCGGGCTGCACGCAATGGTCGTCTCCAACGAGCTGAACCTCGATTACCACCTGGAGACCGCGCGCATGCTTTTCGACCTGGTCGCCGAGATTACCCGTGACGTCGGCATCCGCATTGAGTTTGTGAACCTCGGCGGCGGATTCGGCATTCCCTACAAGCCCGAGCAGACGGCCATCGACTGGCGGGCCCTGGGCTCGGGCGTCAGGCAGGTCTACGACGAGAAAGTCAGGGCGCGGGGACTCCATCCCCTGCGGCTGTGCATGGAAAGCGGCAGGGCCATCATGGGTCCCTACGGCTGGCTGGTGACACGCGTGCTGCACCTGAAGCACACGTACAAGGATTTCGTGGGCCTGGATGCGTGCATGGCAAACCTCATGCGGCCCGCCCTGTACGGCGCCTACCACCACATGACCGTGGTCGGCAAGGAAGGCGCCCGCGAGGAGAAGATCTACGACGTGACCGGCTCTCTGTGCGAAAACAATGACAAGTTCGCCATCGACCGGACCCTCCCCAGGGTGGCGGAGGGAGACATTCTTGTGATCCATGACACCGGGGCGCACGGCCACGCAATGGGCTTCAACTACAACGGCAAGCTCCGCTCCGCCGAGCTGCTCCTGGGGCCTGATGGGTCGGTGAAACAGATCAGGCGCGCGGAAACTCTTGACGATTACTTCGCAACGGTGGAGTTTCCCGCTGTCTGACGATGCAGCCTGACGCGTTGCACATGAGTGCCCGCTCCGAGTTCATCCCCGGGCTCCGGCTGGGCCGCATGCTCTACACGGAGGCAGGCCGCGCCATCGTGGAAAGCGTTCTGCCACGGAATGCTTACGCTGCGGCCTTCATTGGCAAGGGCTCCGACGTTCTGGGTTACGACACCGAGCGCTCCACCGATCACGACTGGGGGCCCCGGTTCCAGGTTTTCGTCGATCCGGCGGAGGCCGAGTCCTCTGTCTCCCGCCTGGACGAGGAGCTGGCACGGAGAATGCCGGCCGAGCTCGAGGGGTACGCTGTCGGGGTGCCCGAGACGGACGAATCTCCGGCCCGCCCCCACCTTGTGGAGATCACGACGATCCCGCGTTTCCTGCAGCGATACCTGGGCGTCAGCTCGGCGGACGGCCTCTCCCTCCTGGACTGGCTCACGTTTCCCGAGCAGCGTCTCCTGGAGCTCACCGCGGGAGAGGTTTTCCACGACCCGGGCGGAGAGCTCCAGCGGATCCGGGAAAGGCTTGGCGCATACCCGCACGACGTGTGGCTCTACCGAATGGCCTGCCAGTGGCAGAGACTCTCGCAGGAAGAGGCATTTGCCGGGAGATGTGCGGAGGCGGGAGACCTTCTCGGGATGAAGCTCGTGGCCGCGCGGATTGTCCGGGACGTGATGAAGCTCTGCTTCCTCATGGAAAGGAAGTACGCACCCTACGACAAGTGGCTGGGGACCGCTTTTGCCGGGCTTTCGTGCGCCCCGCGCATGCATCCGCTGATGAGCCAGGCCCTCGAGGCGGGCCGCTATTCCGCGCTGGAGCCGGGCCTCACGGGGCTCTACCGCCTGCTGGGCGACATGCACAATTCCTTGGGCGTTACCGGCCCCATGGACCCCGCGCCGCGCGGTTTCCACTCCCGGCCGTACGTGGTCATGCGGGCGGAGAGGTTTGCCAACGCGCTGCTGGGCGCCATGGGCAGCGATGAGCTGAGGCGCATTCCGGTCCGCATGGGGGCGATCGATCAGTTCGTGGACTCCACCGATTTCATTGAGCACCCGGAGACGTACCGAAGGGTGCTCGAGCTGTACCGGACGCCTACGGGGTCTCCGTGACGGGGAATAGCAGCTTCTGATTCTCCGGAAGGAACATGTTCTGCACGGTGATGTCCACTGAGCCCGTGTTGATGAACCGTGGCAGCTTTTTTCCGCGCATGAGGTCCGCCACGGCCCGGATTCCCAGGTAGCCCATGTTGAAGGGCTTCTGCACCACCGTGTCGCGGATGACTCCGCGCTCAACGTATTTCAGGACGCCGAAGGAATTGTCGAACCCGACGAGCGCGATGGCCCCCGATTTCCCTGACTCGTCAACGGCGCGTGCGGCGCCACGGGCGGTGGGGTCGTTGAGGGCCACGATGCCGCGAAGCCGTGGCGTGCGGCTGATGAGCGATGCTGCCTGGCGGTAGGCGACGTCCGCATCGGAGCCGCTGTACAGGGTGTCCAGGAGATTGACCCGGTCCTTCAGGTAGCTGCGCGCACCCGATTCGCGGTCTATCGCCGTTGAGCTGCCCTTCACGTAGCTCATGATTGCCACGGTGTCTCCGGAGTGGACGTACCCTTCGAGGGCTTCCCCGCATTTCTGCCCGCCTTCAAAGCTGTCCGTGCCGATGCGCACGTCAGCGTCGTCGGAATTGAGGAAGGAATCGATGCAGACCAGACGGATGCCGCGGCGCCGGGCTTCCCGCGCGGCGGGGACGACGAGGTTGTAGTCAGCGGCCCCGAGCACGATTGCATCCGGCTTCTCCGCGATGGCCCTCCTGAGAATGTCGATCTGGCCCGGGATGTCGCTTTCAAGCCGGGGCCCGCGGATGGAGACATCGAATCCGAGATCCTTGCCCGCGGACAATGTTCCATCGCGCACATTGCCCCAGAACGGATTGGCATCGTAGTCCACTGTCTTGAAGATGACGACAACCCTCCGGGCACGCTCGGGGCTCCGACCGGTGAAGACGCTTCCTTCGTACAGGAGGGTAAGGACGGCAGCGGCAAGGACCGCGGCCGCCAGGAGGAAGAGGACGGTACGATTCCTCACGGCAGGTCCCCGGTCATGACGGGAATGCGGATCGAGGCGGTTGTTCCCGCTCCCGGGGTGCTTTCGAACTCGACACCATAGCCGGGCCCGAAATACAGGCGGATCCTCTCCTGGACGTTCATGACCCCCACTCCTCCGCTCCGGCTGGGCTCGATCCTTCCCTCCCTCAGCGCGTCCAGCTGTTCCGGATGCATACCCACGCCGTTGTCGCAGATGCGGATGACGATGACATCGCCGTCGAGGTCCCCGATGATCCGGATGAGCCCGGGGCCGTCCTTGTTCTTGATTCCGTGGTAGATCGCGTTCTCCACGAGGGGCTGCATGAGGAGCTTGAGGATCTTGCGGTCGTAAAGGCCGGGCGCGAAGGACAGCTCGTAGGAGAGCTTGTCCTGGTAGCGCTGTTTCTGGATGGCGAGGTATGTCTCGACGTACTCGATCTCCGTCCTGAGGCTGATCGTCTCACTGCCCCGGCTGATGCCTAGGCGGAAGAACCGCGCGAGGGATGAGGTCATGGTGATCGCGCGCTCGTTCTCTCCGAGCTCGATCATCCAGATGATGGAATCCAGGGTGTTGTAGAGAAAGTGAGGATTGATCTGTGCCTGGAGCGATCGCAGCTCGAGCCGCCTTTTCAGCTCCTGCTCCTGGCGGTTCTGCTGGATGAGATCCCGGACCTTCTTTACCGCGATATCGCAGTCGCGGGCAAGCTGCGAAATCTCGTTGGACGCGTTCACGGTGATGTCGATGTCGAAATTGCCGCTCTCCACCGCCTGCATGGAACGGCGGAGGGACTCGATCGGACGGGAGAAGTTGCGGGCAAGCACGGATGCAACGCCGATGGCGGCGACGAAGGCCAGGAGAGACAGCATGAGGAAGTAGTATTCGGTCTGCCGGCTGCTGCCGAACAGCTCATCAAGGTAGGAGACCGCGACGATGGTCCATCCCGTCTGGTCGGAGCTGGTTGTTGTGTATAGCACTTCGCGGCCGTCGATCGCGGTCCTGAGCGAACCCCCGTTGAGAGCGAGGACCTCGCTGATCCGTTCGGACTTCAGCCTGCCGTAGATGAGCTGTTGGCGCGGATGATAGACGATCTCCCCGGATCCCGTTGAGGATGAAGACGTAGCCGGACGTGCCCAGCTGGATGTCCCGGCACAGCCGGGCAATGACGTCATAGTTCAGGTCCACCAGGATCAGGCCGATGCCCGTGCCGTCCTGGGGGCCGTGGATGGGACGAACGAGCGAAATGACCCAGGGGTAGCTTTCGTCCACGAGGTTCTCGACATGGGCTGAGGACACCGAGGGGCGCTCGGGCGCAAGGCCGGCCTCCAGGTCGGCGAACCTGCGCCTCAGATCCACGGACGGGTTCAGCCCGCCTCCGGAAGCGGCGGCGATGGCCCTGCCATCGCGCGTGATCAACGATACGGAATCGATGTCCTTGCGCACCGATCGGATGGCCTCGAAGGACCTCAGGATGGACCGGCGCAGGGCGGGGGAATCGTCTGCGGGGCTTCTCATGAACGTCCGGACTTCCTCGTTGTTCATCGCCACCAGGGCGATGTCGTCCATGTACTTGATGTAGGTCTCGATGACGCGGTTCAGCTCCCTGACAAGCTGCATCGTGGTCTGCTCCGCGTTGGTGACGAGTATTGCGCGAAGGGAGTAGATGGAGAGGAACCCGAGGAGCATGATGGTGAAGACGATGAGGCCGGCGAATGCCCGGATCAGCGTGTTCTGGATACGACGGACTTTCATCCCGGCTGACTCTTTCCACGACGGTCCCGCCTGAACTCGGACGGGGTCATGCCCTCGTGCCGCCTGAACAGGGAGCTGAAGTAGCCGGCGTCGGAGAACCCCGCTGCCTCGGCGATCTCGTGCGTCATGAGGTCCGTGGTCGTCAGCAGCTCTCGCGCATGCCTGATGCGGCAGGCCGTCACGTACTCCACGAAGCTGCGGCCCAGGAATTTCTTCACGAGCTTGGAAAGGTAGCTTGCGCTGATGGAAAGACCTTCAGCCGCGGTGCGGAGTGAGAGGTCCTTGTCCGCGTAGTGCCGGGCGACGTAGTTCTGAACGTCCTTGGCCCGCCATTCCGGAAAGGGGAGATTGCGGTCCTTCAAGGTCAGCCGTGCCTGGGCGGAAATCCGCGCCAGGAGGGCCCGGGACTCTTCCATGGTCCGAAGGCGCTTCACGCCCTGGTAGTAGTCCATGTCGAGCTCCCGCGACAGGGCGGCAGCAGAGATGCCCAGGCTTGCGAACTCGTCGATGATTTCCGTGAACAGCGTGTCCAGCTCATGGCGGACGCGCTGGGGCGAGAGATGGGCTTCTTCCATGCCCTGGAAGAACAGGGTCGTCGATTCATCACCGCCATCGGCCACCTCGCCGGAGATCGTCGCCCTGCACAGCCGGTCGCACCGGGCCTTGAGCTCGGCCGCAACTGTCGGGTCGTCTCCCCGCGGCTGCGTGTACGTGAACGCCCTGCCCGGGCCGCTGATCAGGCGGTACGCCAGGGCGGCGGTCGCCTCGTCGTAGGCGCGCGAGGCGTCGACCCAGCTCGCGTAGCTCCGGCCCACGCCTACGATCATTCCCGGGCCCGGCGCCGCGGCCAGCTTCTGCGCAATGGACCGGGTGACACGATCACAGGTGCCCTGGTCGGCCTGGAAGATCAAGGCCGCCGCGCGCTCTTCACCGGGGAGAAACGGGAGGGCCCAGCGGGCGGATGCAACGCTCGCATGAAGGGCATCACGCAGCGACACGGACGGAGACGACGCGGCCGGATCCGGCGCCTCGCTTTCCGCAGCCAGGGCCGCGCACGCAAGCCCCCGGGGGAGAATCCGAACAGCCCTTCGAACCTGTCCTCATCTCCCACGGGAAGCGCGCCTGAAACGAAGTCGATGCAGGCTCCTCGACCGGAGAAGGTCGGCGGCCATTTCTGCGCGCTCCTTGAGCTCGGCGACGTCCTGGCGTGACCTCCTGTCCGCATCGAGTTTCGCCTTCAGCCGGGCAAGGAGGCCGTTCAGATCGCGGGAGGTGACGGGCTTGAGGACGTATTCGAAGACCTTGCTCCGGATTGCCTTCCGCGCGTACTCGAACTCGTCGTAGCCGGACAGGATGATGATGACGATGTCAGGGTGACGTTCCGCGATGTATTCCGCCACGGCCAGCCCGTCCACGCGCGGCATGTAGATGTCCGTCATGACCACGTCCGGGCGCAGGTTCGCGATGGCCTCGATTGCCTGTTCTCCGTCCACGCAGGGATCGAGGAACTGGAACCCGAGACCTTCCCAGTCGATCTTGCGGCTGAAGCCGCGCCGCACGATCTCTTCATCATCCACCATGAGGAACTTGTACATCGTTTCGCCTGGCGCTCTGGCGCGTGGGTACCGGACTTGCTCTCCGCCACCGCGTGCCGCTCCCGGAGCATACACGCGTTGCGGGGACCTGCCAATCAGGAAGAGGACGGCCGTCCACACCCGAGGGCGGGGACGGCCGTGAAGGAAAAAGGGAAGAAGGAACAGAGCCGATCAGTACAGGACGTTCTTTGCTGCCGCGGTGTCGATGTTGTCCTTCGTGACGATGATGAAACCGGTGTCCACTTTCGCGGGGACCTGCTTCTTTGCGAATGCAGCGTCATACGCAGTCTTGACTCCGAGATAGCCCATGTTGTAGGAGCTCTGCACGGCGATTCCCTGCAGCGTACCATCCTTGATGAAGTTCTGCAGGGCGGCGTTGCCGTCAAAGCCGATTGCCACGATCTTGCCGGCGAGCCCTGCCTGCGCAATGGCGCGGCCCATTCCCACTGCCGTGGGCTCGTTCGCTCCGAAGATGCCCACGAGGTCCGTGTTCGAGGCGAGCACGTTCGTGGTCTGGTTGAGCGCGGTCGGCATGTCGGCGTTGGAGTACTGCGTGGTGACGACCTTGAGGTTCGAGTTCTTTGCGATGTAGTCCTTGAAGCCGCCCACGCGGCCGATCTCGGATCCGACCCCGGCCACGTAGGACATGACCGCGATGTTCCCGCTGTCACTGCCCGTCGCCGCCTTTACCCTGGCGATCAGCTCCTTTGCGCATGCTCGTCCCGCCGCATCGTTGTCGGTGGCGAGAAATGACACGTAGTTGCCGGCGGTGCCGCTCAGCAGGGAGTCGATGATGACGACGGGGATGCCGGCGTCCTTGGCTTTTTTCACGGCGGGGACGAGGGCCGTCACGTCCGAAGGGGCAAGGACGATTGCCTTGACGCCGCGGTCGATTGCGCTCTCCACGATATTGATCTCCTCCGCGACGTTGCTCTCGGACTGCGGTCCCAGGAAGGTGACCGACAGCTTCGGTGACTTTGCCTTCAGCTCTTTCTGGGCATCGGAGCACCCGGTCTGGACATTCTGCCAGAAGCTGGAGTTGCCGGTCTTCACGATGACCGCGATTTCCTGCGCGGACACGAACCCGGCGATGAAGGCGAGGGCTGCGAGAATGAGAAGAAGCTTCTTCATGCTGACCTCCTTGAAATATCTTCGCGGTCCATACGGACCACGGGTTTTCTCGTCATACCAGGGGGGTCCCTCATCGGTTGCGGAGCTGGTCGAAAGCCACGGCCCCGATCACCACCAGTCCGATAACGATCTGCTGCATGAAGTAGTTCGTCCCCTGCATGGTGAGGCCCACCGTGAGAATCCCGATGATGAAGGAACCGATCACCGTTCCTCCCACCGTTCCCACTCCTCCCATGAGGCTCGTCCCCCCGATCACGGCGGCGGCAATCGCGTTCAGCTCGTAGCCGCTTGCGCTGTTGGGCTGGGAGGTGACCATGCGGGAGGCCAGGATGACTCCGACAAGACCGGCGAGGGCGGCGCAGATGATGTAGCTGGTGATCTTGATCCTGCCCACTTTGATTCCGGAAAGCCGGGCCGCCTCTTCATTCGATCCGATGGCGTAGGTGTATCTTCCGACCCGCGTCTTCCTGAGGACGAAATGGAAGAGAAAGGCAACCGCGATCATGATGAGCACCGGGTACGATATTCCGGGGAACTGGCTGCCGGTCCTGAAATGGTGTCATTGCCCAGCGCGCCGAAGGCTTCCGGTGCCGGCCACGCGTTGGCGTTGGTGATGGTGAGGGCAACCCCCCGAGCCACCATTGTCATTCCCAGCGTCGCGATGAACGGTGGAAGCTTCAGCCTGGTGATCAGCATGCCATTGGCAAGTCCGCAGACTACCCCGACGAGCACGCCGATGAGCCAGCTGATCCAGATCGGGACTCCCGCGATCGCTGCCATCACCGCCACGGTGCCGGTGAGCGCGACCACCGATCCGATGGAGAGGTCGATGCCTGCCGTGATGATGGTGAAGGTCACCCCGATGCCCATGAGGGTCGTGGTGCTCGTCTGCAGGGCCAGGCTCAGGACGTTTCGCATGGTGAAGAAGTTTTTCGCCGTGATGGAAAAGACGGCAAACAGCACGACCACTGCGCCGAAGGTGAGAAACCTGTCCACTGCCATCCGGGATCGTCCGGGCGCCGTGGCGATCTCGCGCCCCTGCCGGTCTTTCGGTTGTGCCTGGGTGCTGCTCATGGTTGGGTTCTCTCTTCCGCTGCACGCGATGAACCGTTCGGAGGCTTCGCGGCCGAAGCCCCGAGACCCGCCGCGTAGTTCAGGATTTCCTCTTGCGTGGTGTCCCTGGTGAGAGCGTCGCCTGGAGCCTGCCTTCATGCAGCACGAGGACGCGATCCGTCATGCCCATGATCTCGGGAAGCTCCGAAGAGATCATGATGATCCCAACGCCCTCCCGGGCAAGCCGTTCGATGAGCTCGTAGATGGCGAACTTGGTGCCCACATCGATGCCCCGGGTCGGCTCGTCAAAAATGAGAATCTTCGAGTCGCAGAAGAGCCATTTCGCGACAACGACTTTCTGCTGGTTCCCGCCGGAGAGGTTGTTGACCACTTGAAGCAGGCTGGGAGTGCGGATTGCCAGCTCTTCCACGTAGCGCTGGCACGCGTCCATCTCGCGGCGGCGCGAGATAACGCCCAGACGACCTGATACGCCGCCGACGTTGGCCATGGTCACGTTCTCCGCAAGCCGCATTTTCACCGCAAGGCCCTCCTGCTTGCGGTTCTCCGAGAGGTAGGCAATACCCGCCCTGATTGATTCGGAAGGGGAGGCAACGGGCAGCTTCTTCCCGTTCATGATCATGTCCCCCGAGTCGATGGGGTCAGCGCCAAAGATCGCCCGCGCCAGCTCCGATCTGCCCGCGCCCATGAGCCCGGCAAAACCAAGTATCTCGCCGCGGTACAGGTCGAAGGAAATGTCGTGGAGAACGCCCTTGCGGACGATGTTGCGAACCTCGAGAATCTTCTCGCGCAGTGGGAACGTTGTGCCGCGAGGGGAACTTCTGATCCAGGGTCCGTCCCACCATGCGGTTGACGATCTCATCCATCGTGATCGAGGAATATTCGTCGGTGCTGACAGTATCGCCCGTCACGGAAGATGGATATCCGGTCCACGATATGCTTCAGCTCTTCCAGTCGGTGGGAGATGTAGATGATTGCCACGCCCCTGTTGCGCAGGGTGTGGATCACCGTGAACAGCTCATCGATCTCCGATTCTGTCAGAGCACTGGTGGGCTCGTCCATGATGAGCACCTCGGAATCAAAGGAGAGGGACTTCGCTATCTCCACCATCTGCTGCTTGGAGATCGGGAGCCTGTTGAGCGTGATAGTCGGGTCCAGCCGGAGGTTCAGCCGCCCCAGGATGGAGACGGCGTCATCGTTCATCTTCCTTTCATCCAGTGTCCTCAGCCTGGTCAGAGGTTCCCTGCCGATGAAGATGTTTGCCGCGACCGAGAGATGGGGGATAAGGTTCAGCTCCTGGTAGATGATCCCGATTCCAGAGTCACGGGCCTGGGTGGAATCTCGGAAGCGGACCGGCTTCCCGTTGAGGCGGATGACTCCATCGTCCGCCTGGTAGACGCCGGAGAGGATCTTCATGAGCGTCGACTTGCCGGCACCGTTCTCTCCGACGAGGGCATGGACTTCTCCCCTGCGGAGATTGAACGACACGTGATCGAGGGCCTGGACGCCGGGGAAGCTCTTTGAAACGTTTTCTACTTCAAGGATCGTCTCGTGCATTCGTCTGGGGACCTGTCCCTTCGATGAATGCATGGAGGAAGATGGTCCGCAAGAGAGTTTCCGTCACAATATGTTGAAATTCCGTCACTCAAGCCGGCGTGCCGGGACACCGCCCGGACAGCCGGCCTATCCTTGAACCAATTCCATGGCAACGCGCTCCCAGTCCCAGAGATTCTGCGGACGGTAGCGAACCGTGGAGATGTCCTTCATGATCACTTCCACATGGCAGGCGCCGCGGGCCTTGTCCAGGACAGCCGTAAGCTGGGCGCGCGCCTTCTCGGGGCTCCACACGTCGTCAATGAAAATGGCGGGGCTGGGTTTGAAGCTGAAGACGTAGTCACCCGCGATTTCACGGATCATTCGTTCGAAATCGTTCCAGGGGCTCGCAGAGATTTTTCGCAGGTTCGGGATCTTTCTCAACAGGCCGATCTTGCGGTGCAACGGCTCGCAGCACCCGTAGTAGGTCAGCTTCCAGCGCGCGAGCCACCGCAGGTCGTGGCGCAGCGCGAACTCCCAGTGCATGTCCGGGGAAACATCTGAGAAGATCTGGGCGTTCGAGCATCCCCACATGTTGTGCGGCATGACGCGCGCGGGATCGAACGGCGTTCCGGGCATCTCGGAAGTGTAGCCGAAACCGCCCGAGCCCACCCGGGTGTTGTTGCAATCCAGGGACAGGAGGTTCAGCGCCTCGAACTGGTCCAGCTCCACCATCCAGGCATCGACCATCCTGTCCACCGCGGCGTTCACCATCTCGGGCCGCTCGACCAGGTCGAGCATTGCCTCCTCGAGGCCCCACCACCGGATCAGGTAGTCCCAGGGGGTGAACCAGATGTGGGTCTGCCCCACCTTGCGGACGGGCATGATGTCATGGAACAGGCCCTGCATGGCATCGTAGACAACGGCGGTGGTCTCCTGGTCATGCGTCACGACCGGCATGCGGATCTTCTCTATGTCTTTCGCCTCCCGTATCTGGATATGAAAGTGGCGGGAGACGATCTCGTTGGCGGCATCCGTTTTGGCGACATCCACGTCCTCGAGAATCCCGAAATCAGTGCTGTGGATGGCGAGCGGGCATTCGATGAAATCGTTGACGACCATGTCCCCGGGCATGTGATGCCACTGGTAGAGGGTGCGGCGCATGCGTGTTTCAAGCTCGCGCGCCCAGGGATGAGCGGTGCGCAGGGTGAGCTCATCATCCACGTTCATCTCGTGCCAGGGAATCTCGTTGATCCAGACCATGGGGCGCACCGGCTTCAGGTCGTTCAGCTTCTGCCACAGCCGGGCCCTTTCTCCGTGAACCGGAAGGCGGCGACGACCGCCAGCTCTTCGCCGAGCTTCCGCAGGGTGTCTCTTTCGCCCTGCCCGAGGGTGATCTCGCGGATTTTCTGGGGTGGGGCGTAACTGCCCGGATCGTGCAACATCTCGAGTCCTCCTGAAAGAGTTGTCGACGCCTGGGCGCGCACGCTGGCGCGGCCGACGCCTGGTACGCGTTTCAGTCGAGGTGAAAGACTTCCTGCATATCCGCCCACCATTCCCCTTCAGTGCGGACCTTCACGGGGGCCTGCAGGGGCTTCATGATCGCCCACCATTCCTGCGTCTTCGGATCTGCGGCCATCTTTGCCATGTCGGCATCGAAGTCGGTGCCCACGTACTCGAAGTACGCGAACAGGGTCCCGTCCTTGTGGTAGATGGAGTAGTTGCGGATGTTGCAGGCCGTGATGGTGGCGAGGACCTCGGGCCACACCTTTGCGTGGTACCGCGAATACTCCGCGAGCTTCCCCGGTTGCAGGCCGATAACCTGGCCGAAACGCTTCATGTCTTCCTCCTTGGAAATGAATGCAGCGCAGTATACCACCAGATGGAAAACAAGGCCCCTGGATGTCGCGGGGCCTGAAGCGGCGAGTCGAGAATACATGCAACAGAAGCGGTCCGAAGCAGCCCGGTGCCTACAGGGCTGCGGCCACCATGTCGCCGACCTGGATCGTGCTGAACCCCATCTTGCCTGCTGCCATGCTCGGCATCCGGGCAATGGCGGCAACAACCGATTTCTCCACGGCATCTGCTGCCTTCGCGTGACCCAGTTGCTCGAGCATCATTGCCGCGGCCAGGATTGCCGCCACGGGGTTGATGATGTTCTGCCCGGTGTATTTCGGGGCGGAGCCACCGATGGGCTCGAACATGGAAACGCCCTCCGGGTTGAGGTTCCCGCCGGCTGCCACTCCCATTCCGCCCTGGATCATGGCGCCCAGGTCGGTAATGATGTCGCCGAACATGTTCTCCGTGACGATCACGTCGAACCATTCAGGGTTTTTCACCATCCACATCGTCGTGGCATCGATGTGCGCGTAGTCGGGAGTCACGTCCGGATACTCTTTCGCGACCTCCATGAACGTGCGGTACCAGAGGTCCTGCGCAAACGTGAGCACGTTCGTCTTCCCGGAAAGTGTGAGCTTCTTCATCCGGTTGCGCTTGCGGGTGAGCTCAAAGGCGAACCGAACGCACCGTTCGACGCCCTTCCGCGTATAGACCATCTCCTGGATGGCCACCTCGTCAGGCGTGCCCTTCTTGAGGAAGCCGCCGGAACCGATATACAGGCCTTCCACGTTTTCCCGCACGATCACGAAATCGATATCCTCGGGCTTCTTGTTTGCAAGCGGAGTTTCCACGTTCGGGTACAGCCGCACGGGCCGCAGGTTGATGTACTGGTCCAGCTCGAATCGCAGCCTCAGCAGGATGCCCTGCTCGAGGATGCCGGGCTTCACGTCCGGGTGGCCGATGGCACCGAGGTAGATCGCGTCGAATCCCCGCAGCTTTTCAACCGCGTCGGCGGGCAGGGTTTCCCCGGTCTTCAGGTAGTTCGCGCCTCCCCAGCCGAAGGTGGTGAACGTGAGGGGAATTGAGAACTTCTCCGCTGCCGCCGTGAGAACCTTGATGCCCTCACGGACGACTTCGGGGCCCGTCCCGTCGCCAGGGATGACTGCGATTCTGCTCATGGGCGGAAGGTAACGGTTGAGGCCGGGGCTGTCAATCAACCGGCGCCGTCACATCCCCATGAGCCGGCGGGTTGCCATCTGATCCAGGCGGGCGATCTGCAGCCCTGTTCCGTTGACCTTGTCGTAATCCGTCTGCGCTGCCAGGATCTCGGCGGTGTCGCCCTTCGCAAGGGTTTTCGCCATGGCCGGCTCCTTGTCCCAGAGGGCGGCCATCATCTTTGCCAGGTCGGGGTCCGCGGCAATGTCGTGGGCCTTCTTCTCCGCCATTCGGTAGTTCTCCACGTTCTGGCGGATGAAGTCCATGCGGATGCGCGTGCTGTTCTCTTTCCCCGGCGCGGTGTCCGTGCGAAGGATGTGGTTGTCGTACTCGATGTGTCCCTGCCAGTCCATTCGGTCCAGGAGCCAGAGCACCGCCACCATCTCCTTGATCCCGTCCATGCCGACGAGCATGGGCAGGTCATTGTCGAACTGGCCCGGCTTCTGGTTTCCGACGTGGAGAAAGAACAGCTTTTTTGCGTGCACGGCCATCGCAACGGCCACCTCGGCGGAGAGGCCGGTCATTCCCTCGTGCTGGAGAACCTCGGGGTTCACGCCCCAGAACGAGGGGTCGGCCAGCATGGCGATGAGGCCAAGGGCATGTCCCGTGGTGGGGACGTACATCTCGCCGCGCGGCTCGTTCGGCTTGGGCTCGATGGTCCCGTGGCGAACGCTTCCGTTCTGCTCCTTGGCGTACCGCTCGGCCAGGTTCAGTCCCTCGATGAGGTAGCGGTAGTTCCTCTCCCAGGGCACTGCGAACTGGCACTCGAAGCCGTCGCGGGCGACCCAGTAGGTGAGGTATTCGGCCCCCAGGTAGTTGCCGATGCGGATGGTCCTCATCACCTTGCGCGCGGCAAGCATCCGCACCTCGGGATTGGGGTTGGAGAGCCCGCCGTTGCGGAAGACCGGGTTCTCGTGGAGGCTGCAGGTGGCCATCATGAATTTCAACTCCGCGGCGTCGAGCTTCTCCTTGATGATCTTCAGCGTCTTCGATGCGGGGCTGGAGGGGTCGAGGTCGTCCTCGAGGTGATGCGGATCCCAGGCAACCAGGTCGTCATCGTGCGCGGAGGTGAAATCGATCAGCTTCTCCTCCCGCGCCTTGCACAGGAGGTCGGCCACCTCCACCGAGGGAATCCGGTCCATGATGGCACGGCCAAAGGGGTCACCCACGGGGTTGGCCACGCACCAGAACGGCATTGACAGCTTGCGGTTCTTCATCGAGTTGTCTCTCCTTCCGTTGCAGGAGGCTCGCAGGCCTCGCATTTGTTCGAGTCCCAGGAAAACATTCGCATCACAGAAAGCGGTGCGCCGCATTGGACGCAGCGGAGGCGGAACGGCAGCATCAATTGCCGCTGCCAGGCCACGACGGCCGCGGCACAAACAGCGACAAGGACCAGCCACTCATCCGCAATGCCGTAGCGGCTGAACAGCCAGGCGGCCACCCATCCGCCGATAAGCACCATGGTCAGTGACAGCGTGGCTATTCTCTTTCGCGTGCCCGCGTCCCTGAGCTTCCGCTGGTACAGGTGCAGCGCCCAGAGGGCAACAATCGGTACCAGGAGAATCTTCTGGAGGAGCACGGAAACGGCGATCTTTTCCATTTGCGGCGGGAGTGTAAACAGTGACGGGATGCCGGTCAACTGGCATTGTCATGCGGCCGGGGGCCGGCTATCTTGACCTCATGCCCTCCGATCCGAGTCCCCTGATCATCATCAACGACGGAGAACGCACACTGCGGTCCATGGAGGGACGGCCGCTGCTGTTCAGCGCAATGGCGGAGAAGATCTTCATTCCTTCCGCTTGCGGGGGGAGAGCCAGCTGCGGTCAGTGCAGGGTGCGTGTGGTGTCCGGGGCGCCGGAACACGTGCCGGAGGAACGCGCAGTGTTGAGCGCCGCGGAAATGGCGCGGGGCGTACACCTGGCCTGCCAGGTCAGAGTGCAGGAAGAGATCCGCGTCGAGCTGCCCGCTGTTTCCCTTGCCGCCCGGCAGTACAGTTCCACGGTTGCCCGGATCCGGGACCTCGCACGGGGCATGCGCGAGGTGGAGCTCGATCTTGTGGAACCCATGAGCATGAGCTTCCACGCGGGGCAATATGTGCAGTTCATGAGGCCCGGCACCGAAGACGATCCCCGGCCTGTTTACCGCGCGTATTCCATGGCGTCCCCGCCTTCCCTGGGCTCCCGGCTCACGCTGCTGTTCCAGAGAGTCGAGCAGGGGGCAAGCACGTCGTACGTGTTCGAATCACTCCAGGAGGGAGACGAGGTAGTCGTCAACGGACCGTTCGGATCATTCTTTCTCCGGGAGAGCGGTCGTCCCATAGTCTTTGCCGCCGGAGGCTCGGGCATCGCGCCGATTCGTGCAATGCTCCTGGACATGGCAGAAAGGCACGTTGACCGGCCGTCCTCTTTCTTTTATTCCGCCCACTCGGCGGCAGACCTTGTGTACGGCGAGGACATGCGCGAACTGGAGGGCCGCATCCCCGGTTTCAGGTTCATCCCCGTGCTCTCGCGACCGCTCCCCGAAGACCGGTGGCGCGGTGAGCGGGGTGGGCTCCCCTCCGCCTTCTTGAGGCTCCTGCCCCGTCTGGACCAGCACGAGGCCTATCTCTGCGGGGGGCCAGGGCTGATCGAAGCCTCGATCGGCGCTTTGAAGACCAATGGCCTGAGCGACGATCGGATCTTCTTCGACAAATTTTCGTGAATCCCGCTCCCGATATCGTGAATGCAATTGCTTTCGGCCGGAAGCCGTTGTATTATGGGTCTGGGAGGTGCTTATGGCTGTACATCTATATTTGTCAACAATTCCCGAAGCTCTGATCGCTTCCATGCTGACCCCGATGGATTTCGGGGCCTACTACGCGGTAGGGATGGAAAAGAAATCGCGAGGCCAGGCGCAGTATTTCAGCGTGGACCGCGGGTTCTCAAGCGACTACTTTCCCATGTCGGAGATCGACAGCCGGTGCGTGCCGCATGCAAACGGCGAGCCCAAGCACTCGGTGTACCTCTCTGTCTACCGCGTGCTGGAGCACGTACCCCTTTCCGCCCTCGGCAGCCTGTTCATTGCCACGCGTGACGGGCGGGTGCTGGAGATTCCACCCTCGAAGCAGCTGCCGGTATTTCCCAAGGGATTCAGGTTGTATCAGGAGATCTGCCCGGTTGCCCCGAGGGTTGTCAGCAGCCTTGACCCCCGGGAGTTCTGCTCGTTCATGACAGACGCAAAACGCAGCATCCATGTTCCCAAGATTCTCTTCGCAGAGCTCAGCCTTGGCGAGCTGGCGGCCAATCCCGAGACGGGGAGCATCCGCGACCTCCCGTACCCCAACATCGAGCACCTGCGCTCATGCATCACGGAGCTGAAGAAGGATCCCGCCAAGGGGACGAAGACCGTGGACCGCGCCGCTCCGGCAGACTTCCCCTACCGAATGGTGCAGAACGGGTTTTTCGTCGGTGACGCAAAAGCAGTGCTCTACTACCCCATGCCCACGGAGCGGGAGCTGCAGACGACGCACTATGTCTGGTGGAGATCAGCCTCGGGCTGATGCTCTGAGAGCTTGATGGAAAGTCCGGCACAGGCAGACGCGGGTTTCTCCATCACGTTTGGCGGAATGCGCACGAGGGAAGGCCGACAGGAGTCGGCCTTCCTCATTTCCGGGGGTGCCCATGCGTGAAGAACTGGCCCTCCATGGCGGGGAGAAGACGGCCCGGGAGCCGTTCCCGCCGTGGCCGCTGTTTGCAGACCGGACTCTCTCCGACGTCCTCGAGCCGCTGCGCACCGGGAAGGTCGCCTCATGGTCGGGGACACGCTGCGCCGAGCTGGAGGAGCGCTGGGCCGCATGGGCGGGGACGCAGCACGCCGTGGCCTGCTCCAGCGGGACGGCGGCACTCCACATGGCGCTTCTGGCCCTGGGCGTTCAGCCCGGTGACGAGGTTCTCGTACCGTCCCACACCTTCATATCCACTTCCCTTGCGGTGCTGCACGCCGGGGCAGTGCCCGTTTTCTGCGACGTGACCGACGACCAGACCCTGGACGCCCGCAGCATCGAGGCGCGCGCCACCGGGCGGGCCAGGGTGGTCATTGCGGTTCATCTCTACGGGATCGTCTGCGACATGGACCGCATCCTGCAGGCGGCCCGGCGCCGCGGGCTCTCGGTTGTGGAAGACTGCGCCCAGTGTGCGGGAGGCGAGATTCGCGGTCTCAAGGCCGGTGTCATGGGTGATGCGGGATGCTTCAGTTTCTCACAGGGCAAGCACGTCTCCGCGGGTGGGGAGGGCGGGATGGTCGTCACAGCGCTCGCCGAGGTGGCAGGCGCCTGCCGATCACTGCGGGACTATGGCCGTGAGCACGAGGGAACCGGCCCCGCGTCTCATGTGCGCGCCGGGTACAACTACCGGCTCACAGAGATGCAGGCCATCATCGCCCTGAATGAGCTGGCGCGGCTGGACTCGTGGAACCTGGTCCGCCGCCGGGGCTTTGCCAGGATCTATGACCACGCATTCTCCCAGCTCCCCGGCGTGCGCTGCGTTCCACTCAACACACCCGATCGGCGCAACGCGTACTGGAAATATCCCCTCCAGCTGGACCCGGAGAAGCTTGCCCGCGATCCGCCGGAGATCCGTGAGGCGCTCGCGGCTGAGGGAATCCCGGACGCCGGGAGCTCCTGGCCTGAGTCATACGATGAACCGCTCTTTGCCGGACGGGAAACTGCGCCATGCCTGAATGCCGAGGCCCTGCGAAGCAGGACCCTGGTGCTCGCGCTGCCGCCGACCTGGGAAAAGTCCCATATTGAGACATGTGTCGCCGGAGTGAGAAAGGTCCTGCGCGCCTACCGACGGTGAGACTCAGCCCTCGCCGCACAAGCGCATCGGATGGTAGCGCGCCGCGGCGGTGAAATTGTATCATTCCGCCATGTATGTACGCGGTGTGCAGATCGTCGTCGTGCGCAGCGCTGCCGATGCGGCAGGGGCGGAATTGGTGGTTTCGGAGAATGAGGCGGTGCCCCGGCCTGGCACTCCGCCGGACGAGCGCCGGATGAGGGCTGCCTGCGCCGCGGGGCTCATGGAGGCTGTCGTGCGCCGTCTGGAGACCGTGGCCCTGCCGTCATTCGGTGTCTCGCAGGGAGTCTCACCCGTGATGTCGGCCAAGATCCTCGTGCAGGAGGCCATTCGTGTTGCCCGCGCCGGCAACACGAATCTGAACCGGATCTTCCTGTGCTGTCCTGATGAGAAAGCGTTCAAGCGTTTCGAGAAGACCGTTCACGGCTACCTGAGGCACTTTCTCGAGGTCCTGATCTGGGGACCCTTCGTCACCGTGGATGCCATCATCCAGGTCCCGGCAGGGATCGTGCTGGTCGAGCGCAGCAACCCTCCTCTCGGGCTTGCCCTGCCTGGCGGGTTCGTCGATTACGGGGAAAGCCTGGAGGACGCGGTGCGCCGCGAGGCGCGGGAAGAGACAGGCCTGGAACTCCAGGACCTCCAGCAATTTCATACGTTCTCGGACCCTTCCCGCGATCCCCGGTTCCATACGATCACCACCGTATTCAGCGCGCGGGCTGAAGGCGAGCCCCGGGCGGGGGATGATGCGGCCGCGGTGCGAGTCGTGGCGATCGGAGAGATCAGCGGGCTGTCATTCGCGTTCGATCACGCCCGCGTGCTGGAGGAGTGGACGAAGAAGCGCGGATCCATCCAGTAGGGGATTGATCCCCAGCCGGGTCAGGCAGAAGTCGTAGCGCACGGGGTCGCGGGGCGAATGCCGCGCGAAAGCCCGCGTGATTTCGATGGCGGTGGCGAGATTGGCCTGCCGGCGGCGGGTCAGTCCCAGCGCCCGCGCAATCCTGAACATGTGCGTATCCAGCGGCACGACGAGCTTTGATCGGGGCACCCTGCGCCACGGCCCCGGGTCGACCTTGTCGCTTCGCACCATCCAGCGCAGGTACAGGTTCAGGCGCTTGCAGGCGCTGCCATCGGCAGGGGAGGACAGCAGGGACGGGCAGGCCCCGGTCCCGCCGGCTGCCCGGCGCAGCTTCTCCACGAACATCTCGAGTCCGGGCAGGACGGTATCGTGGCTCCTTTTCATTCCGGCCGCAAAGAGCGCTTCCAGCGAGCCATGCTCCACGATGGTCCGTTTTACGCCGATGAGGAGGGCTGCTATTTCGCTGCCCGTCGTGAACCGGTGCTTGAACGGGCGGAGGAGATCCCGCAGCTCCCTGTCGGTAACCCTTCCCAGGAAGGCATGCGGCGAGCCGGGCGTGCGGCCGCTGCCCCATTGCCCATCAGGTCCAGCACGCGGGACACGCTCACGAGGATCTGTGCCACGCGGCCGTAGGCCAGGCAGGCGCAGAGAAGCCCCGCAATCTCCTGGTCCTCGGGCGTGGAGTAGTCGTACACGAGCTCCAGGGGATCCGGGTGCACGAACTCCCGCCGGTTGTACCTTCTATAAAGGGACGCAAGCCCTGCCTTGAGGTCAGACTTCACGTCGGTCACGAAGCCCCGAGTGCCCTCACGTACCCGTCGATCTTTTCGATGAGCCGGGCGAGCTCCTTCAGCTTTTCCTTCTCCCGGTCCACGACTTCCTTCGGAGCGCGCTCGACGAATGACGCGTTGGCCAGCTTGTCCCTGGTTCGGGCGATGTCCGCCTGCGCCTTTTCCCGGTCCTTTGCCAGCCGCGCGATCTCCTTCGGCGCGTCGATCGCCCCGCTGAGCGTCACGAACACCTCGAAACCCTTGCCTGCGGCGGCGATCACGCCGCCGCTTCCGGGCCGCGCGTCCTGGAAAGCCAGCCGGCCGGATGCCGGCAAGGTGCGAGACCAGCGCCGCATTCGACTCGAAGTTGACCTTTGTTGCCGGCTCGGTGACCACGGTGACTTCCACCTTCGCTTCCGGGGGCACGGTGAACTCCGACCGGATGGTCCGCACGGCGCGGACCAGCTCCTGCAGGGAGCCGAACCGGGCAGCAGCCTCCGGGGCGTCCCGCGCGGGATCCACGACCGGGTAGGGCTGCGTCATGATGGAATCCCCGTGCCGGGGCAGGGTCTGGTAGATCTCCTCCGTGATCAGGGGAAGGAAGGGGTGGGCGAGCCGCAGCGACTCCTCCAGGAGCGAGAGCAGGAGCGTGACGATCCTGTCCTTCTCCGCTGTCATCGGCGTTCAGGGACAGCTTGGCCGCCTCGATGTACCAGTCGCAGAAATCGTTCCAGATGAACTCGTACACGGCCTGCGCCGCCTCGTTGAATCGGTAGCCCTCCAGCGCCGCGCGCGCCGTTGCCGCGGCGGCGTTCAGCCGGTGCCCGATCCAGCGGTCGATCTCGGTGCGCGGGGCAGCCGCAGGATCCAGCAGGGTCCGACCCTCCAGGTTCATCAGCAGGTAGCGTGAGGCGTTCCAGATCTTGTTCGCGAACCGGGAGCCGAGCTTCGTGGCCTCCTTGTCGAACAGCACGTCCTGTCCCTGTGCGGCGAGGAACGCGATGGTGAACTTCAGCGCGTCGGCGCCGTACTCGTCGATGATCTCCAGCGGGTCGACGCCGTTGCCCAGGCTCTTGGACATCTTGCGGCCCTGCTTGTCGCGCACGAGCCCCGTGATGTAGATGTCGCGGAACGGCACTTCCCCCATGAACTCCAGGCCCATCATGATCATGCGCGCTACCCAGAAGAAGATGATGTCGTACGCCGTGATCAGCGTGGTGGTAGGATAGAACCGCGCCAGGTCGGGGGTCTTCTCCGGCCAGCCCAGCGTGGAGAACGGCCACAGGGCGGAGGAGAACCAGGTGTCCAGCACGTCGGGATCCTGCTCGATGTCGCTGCGCTGCCGCATTTCGAGCAGGCGGTCGGGTCCGTGCGCGACACGGTCATTTCCCCGCAGGCTTTGCAGTACCACACGGGGATCCGGTGGCCCCACCACAGCTGCCGCGAGATGCACCAGTCGCGGATGTTCTTCATCCAGCTCGAATACGTGTTCTCCCAGCGCTGGGGGAAGAACCTGATCTCCCCCTCCTCCCACGCTTTCAGGCCTTTCTCCGCCAGCGGCCGCATCTTCACGAACCACTGGTCCGAAAGGTACGGCTCGATGACCGTGTTGCAGCGGTAGCAGTGTCCGACCTGGTGGACGTGGTCTTCTTCCTTGATGAAGAGCCCCGCGGCCGCGATGTCCTCCATGACCTTTGCCCGCGCCTTCAGGACCGTGAGGCCGCGGTAGGGCTCGGGCACATTCTCGTTCAGCTTGCCGTCGGGTGAAAGGATGTTGATTTCCGGAAGATTGTGCCGGTGCCCGATCTCGTTGTCCACGGGGTCATGCGCTGGCGTCACCTTCACCGCGCCCGTGCCGAACTCCCTGTCGATCTGCGCGTCCGCGATGATGGGAATCTCGCCGCCCGGTCAGGGGAAGGGAGAGCATTTTCCCCACCAGTCGGGCGTAGCGCTCGTCGTCGGGGTGCACCGCCACGGCGGTGTCCCCCAGCATCGTCTCGGGCCGCGTCGTGGCAATGGTGACCGAGCCCGAGCCGTCTGCCAGCGGGTAGCGGTAGTGGTACAGCTTCCCCTTCGTTTCCACGTGCTCCACTTCGTCGTCCGAGATGGCGGTGCGGCACGAGGGACACCAGTTCACCAGGTAGTACCCCCGGTAGATCAGCCCCTTCTCGTACAGGGAGACGAACACTTCGCGCACCGCGCGCGAGAGCCCATCGTCCAGCGTGAACCGCTCCCGGTCCCAGTCGCAGGAGGAGCCGAGCCTCTTCAGCTGCCTGACGATGATATCGTGGTGCTCGTTGGTGACCTTCCAGGTTTCCTCGACGAACTTCTCGCGGCCGATCTCCGCGCGGCTGGTGCCCTGCTTCTTCAGCATCTTTTCCACGACGTGCTGGGTGGCAATCCCGGCGTGATCGCAGCCCGGGACCCAGAGGGTGTCGTCTCCGATCATTCGGTGGTAGCGGATCTCGATGTCCTGCAGCGAGTTGTTCAGGCCGTGTCCCATGTGCAGGACGCCGGTGACGTTGGGCGGCGGGATGACGATGACGAACTTCTTCGCGGCGCCGTCCGCCGTGGGCTTGGGCGCAAACAGTCCCTTCTCGATCCAGCCCGCATATACGCGGTCTTCGTAGCTCTTCGGGTCGAAGGCCTTGCTCAGCTCGATGGCTTTCATGTGACGCGGAATATAACAGAGGAGGCGATCGGTGTTCAATTGACATCCGTGTTCAATTGACAGGGGCGCGGCCCTCGCCTACGATCGCCCCATCATGGCGGCGCGAGTCTTCGTTTTCGGCAGCATCAACACGGACCTTGTCGTGTACGTTTCGCATCTCCCCCAGCCCGGGGAAACGATCGGCGGCGGCACCTACCGGTCCTTCCCCGGCGGCAAGGGCGCCAACCAGGCCGTGGCCGCCGCGCGGGCGGGGGCCGTCGTCCAGTTGTACGGGTGTCTCGGTGACGACGCGTTCGGCAGGGAGCGGTTGGCAAGCCTGGAGCAGACCGGTGTGTCGACGCGCGGTGTGCGCGTGCTCCCGGACGTCGCGTCGGGTGTCGCCGAGATCACCGTTGACGCGGCTGGAGAAAATACGATCGTCGTCGCACCGGGCGCGAATGATCGATTCGCCCCGGAGGGCGTGGAGATCCCTTCGCCATCACCAGGGAGACATCTTCGTGTCGCTTTTCCAGAACGAGGTCCCGCAGGAATCCACCGAGGCACTCATCCTCAGGGCGCGGGCAGCGGGTCACAGGGTGTTCTGGAACCTTGCGCCCACCCTGAGCAGGAGACCGATAGTCGAGGCGCTGCGGGCGGTGGAGTGCCTCATCTGCAACCGAAATGAGCTGGCGGACCTCGCGGGGCGTCCCCGATCGACCAGCGACGATCCCGCCGGCGTGCAGGAAGACTCCCGTGTGCCCCTCGCGTGGGGAGTGCAACAGCCTGATCGTCACCCTCGGCAGGAGAGGAAGCATGCTCATAACGGCGGAAGAAAGCCAGGCCGTTCCCGCTTTCCCCGTCGAGGCCGTGGACACCGTGGGTGCCGGTGACTGCTACTGCGGCGTGCTCGCCGCATCGGTGGCACAGGGGCTTCCAATGACGCAGGCCATGCGCAGGGCCTCCGCCGCCGCGGCGTTGTCCACGACGCGCAGGGGCGCCCAGCCTTCAATGCCGACGCGTAAAGAGATAGAGGCGTTTCTCAACCGGCCGCAGGAAGCTTGATGAGCCACGAGTGTTCCGGGGGAGTCTGCCCTGTTGAAAACGCGCAGCTCCCCGCCGTGCAGTTCCGCGATTTTCCTGGCAATCGGAAGACCCAGGCCCGCACCGTGCGGTGTGCCCCGGGTATAGAATGGCTCGAGGACCAGCTCCACGGGGTCTGCATCGATGCCCCGACCGGTGTCTCCCAGCTCGATCAGTGCCTGCCCCCCGCCAAGGGAAGCGGTGAGGGAAAAGACGCCGCCTTCACTCATGGCCGTTCGGCTGTTCTGGAGAACCTTCCAGAAGGCGGTCAGGAGCAGCTCTTCATCCGCGTTCAGCAGGACCTCTCCGCTGGTCTCGCTGCGGAAAGTGATGCCGCGCGAGCGGCACTCGATCCACGCGCGGTGTTCGAACTTCTTCAGCAGCTCCCGCGCGTCCACAGGCCGGAGAAGCGGCCGGAGCGTGCCGTCCAGGAATCGCACCACGTCGTCCGCATGGCTCAGAAGTCCGCCCATCTCGCGATCGATATGCCTTGCGTAATTGCGCACCAGCCTGTCGTCGGTCTTCTCGGACATCCTCGAGGCGTACCCCCGCATGGGGGTGAGGGACTGCCGCATCGCCTCCATGAGAGAGCCGGCGACAAGCGCCCCCGCGTGCGCTTTCTGGGCCGCGGCCACGTCGGTGGCACGGAGCGCAAGATCCTCCTCCGCCTGGGAGAGAGCGACGGTCAGCCGGGTGTTCTCAATGGCCACTGCCGCCTGTGCGCTGAACGTCTCCAACAGGTACTGGTCATCGGCGGAAAACCCGCCCGGCTCCGTCCCACCGGCCGGAAGCTTGTTGATGACCTCTATGGCGCCCAGTTTCCTGCTCTTCACCGTCAGGGGCACGCACAGGATCTGCCGGCTGGTGTACCCGCTGGCGGTATCGATCCCGGCAAAGAACCGGGGGTCATTCACGGTGTCATTGCAGATCACCGATTGTCCGTTTGCGTAGACCCAGCCGACGATCCCGCGCGTCCGGGGCACTTCCAGGTCCCGCACTGCGCGGGCGCCCGGACCGGTGGGCATCACGATGACCAGGGTGTCGTGGACGCGATCGCTGACGATCAGGCTGGCGCTTTCCGCGTCCACGAGCTGGGCGGCGAGCACGAGCACCTGGTTCAGGAGATCGATCAGGTTGTACGTGCTGTTCATCCGCACCAGGATGCTGTTGAGCGCTTCGAGCCTGCACCGGGGTTTCTCCGCGGGACTTGCTTTCTGCTCCTCAAGGGCATCCTGGACGGCCTGCTCGGGAAGAAGCTTCAATTCTGTAAGGATCCGTCCAAGGTAGTAGCGTTCGCGATTGTTGTACTTGGTGCGGGCAACCTCGAGGATGAACTCGGTCACATCACCGGGAACCTTGCCGAGAACCTCCCTCATCTGGTAGTCGAGTGCGCGCCGGAGGTCCTGCGGCCTGAGTTTTCCTTCCTCAACGAGGATGTCGCCGAGTGACTTTTTCATGGCACCGCTCACAAGAATAGCCACGTTTTCACAAGAAGGGAAAGGGGGTGGGCAGGAGACTGTTTTCCAGGGAGGCGGGGCGGTGCAGCCTCCGGGCTACCGCCGGCCCAGGACCGGCGAGCTGGTTGTCGGCGGCGGAGCGGACACGGCGGGGGCGGGAAGTTCCGTTCTTCCCAGCCTGTCAGATGCGTGAAATGACCCAGTCTCCGCGGTCGAGCTTCAGCCAGACTCGGTCCTTGATGGAGTGCCCTTCCGATTTCGGAACATAGTCGCTTGAGCTCCCGCTGGAAGTGTCAGGCGGCGGGGCAGGATTCCACTTGTCGTAGGCAGCAACGAAGACCGGGGCGGGCCCGCCCTGCTCCTGGACCACGGACAACCCCGTCACTCCGTACAGCGACGTAGGGGGGGCGAGCGGAGGCCGTCCCGCCGTGTCCCAGTCAGCTGCGGACACGATGCTCGATCGTCCCTCGTACCCCTGGGTGACGCGCGAGGTCACGTACAACGTCGTAACCTCGTCGATCTCCCCGCGTCCCGCCGGGCCGACGACGCACGCCTGCATGGTCGTGTGATCCAGGGTGTTCATGCTCGTATAGAACGTCTCCACGACCTTGCGGGCGGAGAATCCCCTTGTCACGCGCGGCGCCAGGACGTTCTTCAGAATTGTGCCGCCCAGGGCCCCGAGGAGGATGGCCACGGCCGCCATGATTGCGGCGGCTCTCCAATTCTTCTGCCAGAACCTCCGGCGGCGGAAGCTCCGTCCCGCGGACTGTTCCCGCGACTCGGCGGCAAGGAGTGCCGTGCGCCTCTGCCCGTCCGAGAGGGGATGCACAAGGTCGAGGGCCTTCCATCGTGCAAGGCATTCCGAGATCCGCGCGAGAGATGCCGGGCCCGTGCCGGCTCCTGCCGAGACCCTCCATGATGAGATCCGAGACCTCCCCGTCGAGCCCCGGCACGAGGCTTGACGGCGGCTGGATCTCCAGGTTGCGCACCTGCGTATGCAGCTCTTCGGGATCTGCCCCCCGGAAGGGAAACCTGCCGGTGAACAGCCGGAACAGCGCGGCCGCAACCGTGAAAGCCGCGAGGGCCTCGCCCTTGAGGTCGGGGTGATTCAGGCACTCGAAGGTTTCCCGGTTTGCCTCGAAGGTGCGCAGGTCCCGCAGCTCCCGGTCAATGACGGGGGGAAAAACAGCACGTTCCCGTCTCCGGTGAAGATCACCGAATCTGACTGGACGGCGAACCATCCCGCGCGGCTCTCCGACAGCTGGAGGAGAGCCCGGACCAGGCGGGCGACAAGCGGCAGCGCCTCGCCGATGGGAAGAGACAACGTCTTCTCGAGGGACAACCCCTGCACGTGGGGGCCGACGAGAGAGACCGTCCCCTCGCGCTCGATAACCCCTTCGTAGCGCCACTCGCGGACTCCCGACGGTCCCGCGATCCAGCCGGGGGAACCCTTGAGCGACAGGATCCGGGTGAGGGCTGAGCCGCGCGTCGCAGTACCCAGGGTGACTGCGAGGTGAAGCTTCCCCGCGTCGTTCAGCTCGTGTGCCATGGGAAACCTCTATTCCTGTTTCTCTTGAAAGACCGTTGCCGTGAAAACCTCGATGCGCGTCTGCGGCAGGCGCCACGCGTCGGCGGGCAGACCGGCCTTGCGGCAGCCGTGCGCGAGGAAAGCCTCGCGGTTCCAGCCCTGTTCCGTGGCAACCTGGGGAAGCAGGAGCCCGGACCGGTGTCCGCTCCGCACCATGATGCCATGAACTCCGACGGTAATGCGCTGAATGTCCGTGACAAGCTCGAACGGTGAGAGCACGGAAATCTCGATCCGCACCCGCGGCCATTCCTCGGCCTGCAGCGGAGGAAAACGGGGATCATCGAAGGCGCTGGACAGCGCAGCCTCCCTAACCGTGTCCACGAGCGGCTGGCAGGCGGTGATGTGCCCGATGCACCCTCGCAGCTCTCCGCTGACTTTCAGCGTCACGAAGGCGCCGCACGGCACCGAGAGCGCGGGCGGAGTCACCGGGTACATCGGGGGGCGACCGGCCACGCGGGCACCGATGGCCTCGCGTGCGGTCTGCAGCAGGAGGAGCCCGTCATTGTCTGAGATCTGAAGGATCATGCGGGGACGCGCGCGGTTTCGAGGCTCACTGCAGCGTAGTGCACGGCGCGCGACATGTCGTTGTCCTTCTCCGGCGAGCTGGCGCGCTCGAGGATCTGCACGCGGCAGCCCTCTCCAGCCAGAGACAGCACGCCGGCGATGCACGCCGCGCCGCACGCGCTGATCCTGCGGCTTGCCGCGGCGCTCAGCACGCCTTTCCAGTCGCAGCGGCCAGAGAAGCTCTTCAAGCGCCGCGCTTTCCACACGCGTGTCGTGCCCCGTCATGTAGGACGCCATGTTGGCGGTCACGACGAATACCGTGGAATCGGAGCGCCCGGCGAACACCGACGCGAGGGTCCGCGAGAGCACGTCCGCCGCCGGCCTGCCGCCCGCGCCGACGAGGAGCGGCACGATGGAGACGCCGGGAAACATCCGTGAGAGGAAGGGAAGCTGGAGCTCCAGGCAATGCTCCTCCAGGTGCGGAATGTCGTTGCGCCGGTACATTGGATCGCTTGCCGCGAGCGCCGACACCGCCTCCTCGTCCACGGGCACCTGGCCCAGGGGCGTGCTGAACGCCGTCGGATTCCGGCAGGGAGATGGTGTCATCGGGGTCCCGGTGCACCGGGCCGATCAGCACCGCCGTGCGCACGCGCCGGTCCGCGATGGCGCGGAATGCGGCTGCCATCACCCCGCCCGCGTAGTCGTAGCCGGCATGCGGGGATATGACGGCGAACCGGGCGCCCCGGGGGGTCGCGCTGCGCGCGAGAAGCTCATCGATCTGTGCAGCAAGCGCCTCCCGCCGTGCCGGGTAGAAGAGTCCGTCGACGAGGGGGGGGCGGATGGCAGCCCTCAGCGGGGTGACGCCCATACCACAGAAAAGTATCGTGGAATGATCTGACGTTTGCAAGTGCGCCCTGGCTGTCGTCGAGAACGTCGAGCCGAGCTTGACTTCGCATGGCTTTGAACGTATCGTCCCTCAACAGCCGGAAGGAGAGGAAAGAGGTGAGATTCGTTCCACGCAAGCTCTTCCTGACCCGCGGAGTCGGGATCAACAAGGAAAAACTGAACAGCTTCGAGATGGCGCTGAGAAACGCCGGCATCGCCCATCTGAACATCGTGCGGGTTTCTTCCATATTTCCTCCCGGCTGCAAGATCGCAAGCCCCGAAGAAGGTCTTGCCGCACTGGAGGCGGGCGAAGTCACCTTCGTCGTGCTTGCCGAGATGGCGACCAACGAACCGGGAAGGCGCATCGCCTCGTCCATCGGCATTGCCATTCCCGCGGACCAGAAAATGTACGGCTACCTTTCCGAGCACCACACCTACGGCCAGACCGAAAAGGAAGCGGGAGACTACGCCGAGGACCTCGCCGCGTCCATGCTCGCCACCCTGCTCGGCGTCCCCTTTGACCTGGACAAGGACTACAACGAGCGCCGCGAGCAATACCGCATGGGCGGGCACATCGTCGACAGCACGAGCATCACCCAGACCGCGGAAGGCGCCTCGGGCGGCGTCTGGACGACGGTCGTCTCCGCGGCGGTCCTCCTTTAGCAATGCAAGGGGCGCCGGCTTGACCCTGCCGCCCATCTCGGGCGGGATCGGGGTCGATTCGCTCGTCGACGATTTCTTCCTCTCCTACAACGCGGGCAGGCTTCGCGACGCCTGCAAGATCTTCGCAGACAAGATGCTGGAGCCCGACGTCACCGTCGGGCTCACGATCTCGCGGCGCCCTGACCCCGACGGGCCTCGGCTACGCCGCCTTCGTCCCGCTCATCGAGGCGGGCTTCGTCGACTGGATCGTCTCCACCGGGGCGAACCTCTATCACGACATCCATCGTTCGCTGGGCTTCGCCCTGTACGGCATTTCCCCGAACGTTGACGACGTGGCCCTCCGCAAGGAAGGGATCATCCGGATCTACGACATCATTTTCGACGCCGAGGTGCTTTTCAAGACCGACGATTTCATCGCCGAGGTGCTGAAATCGAAGGAGTTCCAGAAGCGCATGTCGACCGCCGAGCTGCACTGGCGGCTGGGCAGGTACGTGCGCGAGCGGGAGAAGCTGCTGGGCACCGCCTACCGCTCGCTTCTCGGCGCCGCCTTCGAGGCCGGCGTGCCGGTCTACACCTCCAGCCCCGGAGATTCCAGCCTCGGCATGGGGCTGGCGGCGCTGCGCCTCCAGGGATTCGAGGTCGGCTTCGATCCCGAGCTGGACGTCAACGAGACCGCCGCCATCGTCTACGACGCCAAGCGCAGCGGCGGCAGGAGCGGCGTCCTGATCCTCGGGGGCGGAAGCCCCAAGAACTTCGCCCTCCAGACCGAGCCGCAGATCCAGGAGATCTACAAGCTCGCCGAGAAGGGCCACGACTACTTCATCCAGATCACCGATGCGCGCGTGGACACCGGGGGGCTGTCCGGGGCCACGTCGCAGGAAGCCGTCACCTGGGGAAAGGTGGACCCTGAACAGCTCCCGGACACCGTGGTCTGCTACACGGACAGCACGATAGCCCTTCCCATCATGACCGCCTACGCGTTGACGAAGCGCCGGCCGCGCACGCCTCCGGCGCCTGTACGACGGGCGCGAGGAGATGCTTGCCCGTCTTGCTTCGGATTTTGCCGCTCATCAGTTGAAGTAGCACGCGCACGGGGGAAGAAACTCAACGGGATGATCGACGTCGCGGGGCAGGCATGTCTCCTCCGGCTTTCCCCGTCTTCAGGCGCTCGATGCGGTCCGGGTCCAGCTTCACGTGGAGGTTCTTTTCCTGCGTGGGCAGAACGGTGCCGCGCCGGGCCCCCTTGGCGCGCCTCAGGTATTTCACCTGCGTGTAGTACACGTCACCCTGGCCTGACGTCTTTCCCTTCGAGAAATGGACCGCGAGTGTGGCCGCATCCAGCATCGTCTCCAGCGGCAGGCTTTTCCCCGGCTGGGCCTTCACGAAAACGTAGGCGCCGGGCCAGTCCCGCGCGTGAAACCACCAGTCGTTCCCGCGCACCTTCGTGCGCAGCAGGTCGTCATTCTCCGCCGCCGTGCGGCCGACGATGATACGGAATGGGGGAGAAACGAAGACGAGGCCGGGCATGTCCGTCTCGTGGAGAGGCTTCCTGGCCTTTGCGGCGCCCGTTGCCGCGCGCTCGAGGGACCGCGGGATCGGGATTCGCCGCCAGGGCTGCGCGCTCGGCGCGGATGCGGGCGAGGGTGGCCTCGAGGTTCTCGATCTCTTCCTGCACCTTGCCGCGGCCCAGCCGCGCCTTGCGGTGCCGATCGTAGCAGGTCTCCGCGTTCTGCGCCGGGGTGAGGTCGGGCCGGCAGCTCGATCTCCACATCGGCGTTGCCGTGGAAGAAGTCCTGGACCCGGATCCACCGATCCCCCCTGGTGACCAGGTGCAGGTTGCTCACCAGGAGATCGCCGAGCTCGCGGAACCGCTCCAGGTTGGCGTACGTGGAGAGCCGCGCGCGAAGCTTTTCGAGATTCGCCAGCAGCTTGTTCTCGCTCATCTCCAGCTCTGCCTCAGCCTGGGCAGCAGCGCGTTCCCGGTCCCCGAGCCCCTCGGCATCCGCGAACAGGATCTCCAGCCGTTCGTTGAAGGTGCCCGTCCCCGGGATCTCGCGCACTTCGTATGCCCGGGGCTGCCCGCGCGCCCCCTGCGGCGCGAGGATCGAATTTCCTGCCCGAGACCTCGTTCTTCTTCGGCCTGCGGTACATTGCGTCCAGGATCGTCCCGGATTCGTCGGTGAGCAGGGCGTTGGCTGCCGCACCCCACAGGCGGACCCAGAGCACGTTCAGCGCCTCGGCCCGGCGCACTGCGAGCCTGACGATGCGCTCGCCCTGCGCGGGGTCGGCCGGTGACCGCAGCTGCTCGGCGCTTTCGATCCTCCCTCCCCGGATGTGGGCGCGGAGGAAAGAGGCGAAGCGAAGCGGCGCACCGGGATTGGGGACCTTCTGCGTGAGCCCGTGCAGGCGCGGGAACCGCGATGAAAGGGAGACGAGGATCATTGACGCCGCACCGGCCTTGAAGAGATGCAGGACAATCCTGTCATGGCGCGGCTGGTGAATTTCCTGGATCAGGCTGCCGCGAAGATCGAGCTCTGAAAGGACGAGGTCGATCTCCTTCCAGTTGAGAGACCCCCCGGGCGGCACAGCACCCCGTGCCGATGAGGAGGAGCTCACGCGGGGAAACCGGCAGCGCGCAGGAACGTGCGCGCGTCATCCGGCGAATAGTACACGAGGGTGATGGTGCTTGGCTCGGGGTGTTCGCGGCAGTACGCGGTGATCGTCTCCCCCACGACACGCGCCGCCTTGTCGCGGGGATATCCGTAGACGCCGGTGGAGATTGCCGGAAACGCTATGCTCACGGCCCCGAGCCGTGCCGCCAGATCGAGGCTCGCGCGATAGCAGGAGGCGAGGGTGCCCGGCTCACCGGAATTGCCTCCCTGCCAGACCGGGCCGACGGTATGAATGACGAACCGTGCCGAGAGCCTGCCGGCGGTGGTCTCCACTGCGCGGCCCGCCGGGAGCCCGTCCGGGAAATCGATCACGCCGGATGAGCCGGCACGCCTCCAGGATGGACGGGCCACCGGCCCTGTGGATTGCCCCGTCAACGCCTCCTCCCCCCATCAGGCCTGAATTGGCCGCGTTGACGATCACGTCCACCTTCATCCGGGTGATGTCGCCCGTTTCCACGCGCAGGCGTCCTTCAAGGAGCAGCTCGCTCACAGCAGCCTCCCGATCTCCCCTATCATATAGAAGGAACCGGTGACAAGGATCGGCCTCGTCCCTTCCGATTCCTTGCGCGCCTGCCGCAGGGCCCGAACAGGATCCTTTTCCAGCACAGTGGCGGGGTTGAACGCGCGAAAGATCTCCGCAACTTCCCCCGGGTCGCTTTCCTTGAAGGTGCCGGGCGTGGAAATGATGATCCGCCAGAACGCCGGAGCCAGGATGGCGGCCATCTCGCGCGGCTTTTTCCCGGACACCGAGCCGAACAGGAGAATCGCCTCCCCGGGGAAAACCGCGCTGAACGTGGACAGGAGGCGTGTGACGGCCAGCGGTGTGTGCGCACCATCCAGCACGATGGCGGGCGCTGTTCCCCGCACTTCCATCCGCCCGGGAAGGCTGGTTTGTGCAAAACCTTCGCGGTAGCAGGAGAGGGGAATCCGGGGCTCCGTTCGCCGAAGCGTCAGGAAGGCCAGCGCTGCATTTTCCGCCTGGAAATCGCCCAGCAGGGAAAGCCGGAAGTCTTCGGCCGGGACTCCCCAAGCCGCAGCCGTGAAGGTGGTGCCATTCGACGTCCACGCGGGAAGCGAGCTCCCGGATCTCCTCGTCAAGGAATGTGACGGGGCTGCCTCTCTCCCGTCCTGCCTGTCGAAAAACCTCCTTCGCGGCAGGGGGCTGCAGACCGACGAAGGCGGGAACACCCGGGCTTGATGATTCCTGCCTTCTCCTCCGCGATCTTTTCCAGCGTGTCGCCCAGGACATCGGTGTGCTCGAGGTCCAGGGGTGTGATGACCGACGCCCGCGGGATGATCACGTTCGTCGCATCGAGGCGGCCGCCGATCCCCACCTCGATGACCGCGTACTCGCAGCCTGCGTCGCGGAAATAGAGAAAAGCAAGAAGCGTGTACAGCTCGAAGGTCGTCGGCGCGAAGTACCCCGGCATCCCCTCCGCGGGCAGGGCGTCCAGGGCGGTCTTCACCTCGCCCCCCAGCCGCACCAGCAGGCCGGCCCGCGGCGCCTCGCCCGCCAGCGTCAGCCTCTCGAAGGGGCTGTTGACGTGCGGGGACATGTACAGGCCCGTGCGGTGCCCGGCGGCATGGAGAACCGAGGCGATGAGTGCGGCGGTGGATCCCTTCCCCTTGGTGCCGGCCACGTGGATGGCGGCCAGCTCGGCGTCAGGATCGTCGAACATCGCCAGGAGACGGCGCATCCGGTCCAGGCGGTAGGTGCGCTTGTCGAAGGGAAGGTTCCCCCGCTCGAGGTTCGTGAAGGACTCGACCCAGGAGAAGACTTCCTGCGGGGTCTCGAAGGCCCCTCTCATCTCCGCAGTACCGACGTCTCCCTCTCCATCGTGCCGGTCCTGAGGATCTCGTGGATCTTGTACGTGCCGTACTTGCGCGCCTTGAGAAACCCGTTCCACGCCGCGTCCGCAAGCCTGCCCGCCCTCAGGAGGTCCAGCAGCCACTGGTCGGTGTACTGCGGATCCTGTTGAGGGAATCCCGGCCTGGATCTCCAGGAGCCACGCCTGGTTGTAGTCCTCCTGGGACCCGATGTGCGGGGCCATGATGATGGGGATGCCCAGCCCGCAGTAGAACGAGAGCTCGCTCGGCTTCGTCCAGATGATATCCGTGGTGCGCATGCACTGCGGTGAAGCCGCGGAAGTATTCCTCCAGGGTCTTGCCGTAGATGATCCTGATCTGCGGGAGGGCGAGCTCCTTCTTGATGTTTTCCAGGTACTGCGCCACCTCGGGTCGGATGCCCGCCAGGATGTTGTAGTTGATCTCGCCCTTCGCGATCTTTTCCCGAAGGCTGCGCGCCACCTGGTAGGCGATGTCCACCTGCGCGCCGGCGCCGCCGACCCCGAATGTGATCGTGAGCACCCGTTCCTTGGCGAACCTGCAGTTCTTCGCGCCCAGGAAGTGCTCGACATTCAAGCCGTGCAGGGGCCAGAAGCGGTCCGATGGATCGAGGTAGCGCAGGCGCTGGCCGAGATCCCATTTCAGTACCGTGAGGTCTCTCGTCGCCCAGCAGCTCGAGGGGAATCGGGAACCCGGTGAGCCAGATGCGCTCGTTGGGAATCCCGTACTCGTTCAGTCGCCGCACGGCGCGCCCGCACGGGGCGAGGTAGGTGATCTTGCTCTCCTCGGGATTTTCCGCCACCCAGGCCCGGTTCACTTCCGCGTCGCAGATGATCGCAGTACACGCGGCCGAAGCCCGCCATGTCCGCGGCAATGGCAGGCGCATAGAACGTTGTCACCAGGGGCAGGGGCTTTTGCCTCATTTTCTCCATCAGCCCGGCGCACATCCCGCTCGTGGATGAGCTTCTTCAGCCATGTGACCTGGAACGAGGGGTGGGAGAGGTCCCGCAGGGGATAGAAGGGCGGAATGTTCTGGACCTTGTCCAGGATTCCGAAAACGGATTGCCGATGATCGGCCAGCTCTTCGTGCGGGAGAGGAACTCGTAGCTGCGGCGCAGCGCTCCCAGAGCCTTGTGCTCGCCGTTGGACGTGTTCCCTGCCTTGCCCAGCGTGATGAGGCCCTCCTTCCGCGATGTCCCGAAGCGGGTATGCTGCCCGCTGGTGGCCGAGCCCCATGTCAGCGGTGGCCACCCAGGCGCGCAGGTCCCGTCGCGCGGCGGATGCACGGGCAGCCCTTTGGTTTCGCAGCGCGGGCGGCGCGCGGGCGCGTCACTGCCCTGGCTCCAGCCTTCTTCGGGGCGGCTCTCGTGCGTTCAATCTTGGCGGACGGTCGTGGGCTCATTGTTTTTCCTTTCCCTCAGAGCTTTCGCGTGCGCGGCGAAACCCTCGTAATCGGCGAGGGTGATTGCCGCGTCCCGCAGCGAGTCATACCCCACGGCAGTGAGGCAGGCGACGGACGAGAACTTCATGAAGTCCCTGACGGAAAGCGCGGAGCACGTCCGCGCCTTCCCGCCGGTCGGCAGGACGGCGTTGGCCCCGATCGCGTAGTTTGCGAGAGAGAAAGGCGTGTTCTGGCCGAGGAGGATCTCGCCGGCATTCCGCACGAGGGAAAGCGTCTGCAGCGGCTCTGCCGTGGCAATCTGCAGGTGCTCGGGGGCCACCGCATTGGCGATTGCGGCCGCCTCCTCCATGCTCGCGGGCGAGGATGATCCCTCCGTAGTTCTCCAGGACCGCTGTCACGTACGAGGACCGCGGCTCGGGCAGCTCCCGAGAATCAGGCCCGGAGGAGCTCCGCCACCGCCGTCCGCCGTGGCGGAGCTGTCCGTGACCAGGAGGGCCTGCGAGTCTGGCCCGTGTTCCGCCTCGATGAGGAGATCCAGCGCCAGGCGGCAGGGATCGGCAGAGGAGTCGGCGAGGATCATGGACTCCGATGGCCCTGCTGGAAGCCCGACATCCACGACGGCCGCCAGGATGCGCTTGGCAGCCGTGACGTACTGGTTGCCGGGGCCGAGGAGCTTGTCTACTCGGCGGATGCTTTCCGTGCCGTAGGCCAGGGCAGCCAGAGCCTGGACTCCGCCGACCCGATAGACCTCGTGGGCGCCGCACAGGCGGGCGGCGAACAGCGTTGCAGGGTCACATGTGCCCCGGGCGTCCGGCGGCGTGACGACGACCCGGCGCGGAACGCCTGCCACTTGCGCGGGCACGGCCATCATGTACGTCGATGAGGGGAAGCTTCCCTTGCCGCGCGGAGCGTACAGGGCCAACGGAATCGATGGGCGTGGCGCGTTCACCCGCGTAGACGCCCGGCCGCACTTCTCCGAGGCTCATGGGAGTTGGGAGCTGCCGCTCATGGCAGGTGCGCACGTTCCGCGCGCAGAAGCGGATCGCATCCTTGACGGACGCGTCCAGGACCTTCTCTGCATCGGCAAACTCCTGGTCCGAGACGGCAAGCGGAATGCCGGAGAGATCGGCGTCGTTGAACTCCCTGGAGTAGCGGACGAGGGCAGCGTCGCCGTCGCGACGCACGCGGTCGATGATCTCCTGGACGAGTGGCACCACTGCGGAGATGTCCTGTTCCGACCGCGAGAGGATCTTTTCCTTGTGACGGTCCTCCAGCGAGGCCCAGGCCAGGATGCGCACGCGCATGCCGGCTACTGTACCGGGCGCGGCGCCTGTCGTCAACGCGCCTGGCCGAACGCGACGTTTCGCGAGCCTTGGCGGCAGTCTTCCCGGAAGCCGTGACGGCATTCATCCATAATGCGTCCTGGAGGGCTTGACAACAGCCTCCCTCACGACAGCATAGGCATGTGAAAGCCGAGGTGAAATGATGGCTGACGCCGCTGCCGTGCTGGTTCTCGACGACGAGATGTCGCTGGAGGCCTCATACCAGAAGAGGATCTTCCGGTATCTCGTTTTCATCGGTGCACCTTTCATTGTCATCTACGGGATCGTCCTCCTTTTCCTGTCGGCTCCCGCATATATCATGGGCCTGTACCTCCTGAGCGTGGGCATCATGGGCGCCGGCTTTGCGGTGCTGATGCGGCCCATGAGCGCGGAGCAGTTCCTGGGAATACACCGCCTCGTTGCCATCGGATATATCGGCTCTCTCCTTTCTGTGCAGGTGATTTCGATCGCCGTGTTCAATCGCGTGGAGTTCAGCGCGTGGATCCTTCTCTACCCGTCCATGATCCTGCTCTTCATGAACAGGAGAGACGGCCTGCCGAGCCTGATCGTATGCGGAGTCGCCTTTTTCGTGCCCCTCTTTCTTGCGGGATCCGTCAGTGTCACACCGACGGGAGCAGCGACGATGAAGGTGAACCTGGTGCTGATCTTTGTGCTGGTTGCCGCGTGCACGTACGTCATCGAAAACACCCGCAGGCGGTTTCAATCCAATCTCGTGCACAAGCAGCAGGAATTGCTGAAAATGAAGCAGAGTGCGGAGGCCGCCAGCAGGGCGAAAAGCGAGTTCCTCAGCAACATGAGCCACGAGCTGCGGACCCCGCTGAACCACATCATTGGCTTCACCGAGCTCCTCCTGGAATCCTCCGCCGAACGCCGTGACGACACCTCCCTGGAATACCTCTCGGACGTCCTCGCCAGCGGCAGGCAGCTTCTGCTTCTCGTCAATGACGTGCTGGACCTCGCCCGTGTGGAGGAAGGCAGGCTGGAGCTGAACATCAGCTCCTTTACCGCTCGGGAGGTCATGGAAAGATCGTTGAAGCTCGTGAGTAACCGGGCTCGTGAGAAGAATGTCGACGTTTCGATTGCCCCGGATGTTCCGCCAGGCACTTTCCACGCTGACGCGAGCAGGCTGACGCAGGTGCTGGTCAACCTCCTGGTGAACGCCGTGAAGTTCACACCGGAAGGAGGCCACGTGGCCGTCGGCTGCAGGATCGTGCAGGACGACACGCCGGACGGCCGGCTGATGGAGTTCGCTGTCTCCGACAACGGCGTCGGCATTCCTTCGGACAAGATGCCTCTCCTCTTCGAGCGTTTCTCCCGGCTGGAACGGCCCGAATACCGGTCGCAGGAGGGTGCCGGGCTTGGCCTGGCGCTGAGCAGGGAGCTGGTGCTTCGACAGGGGGGAAGGATCTGGGCCGAGAGTGCGGGCGAGGGAAGGGGGAGCACGTTCCGCTTTGAAATCCCCGCGCGATGAGGCGTGGTGCGCGTAAAATCGTGCCCTGCGCCGGCGTTCTACAGCGCCAGCGAACGAACGGTTTCAATGAAAAGCTTCAGTTCGAACGGTTTGGTGATGACGGCAGTGCATCCGGCGTCAAGTGCCTGCTTGAGATCGGTCTCCATCGCATACGCGGTGAGGGCGACCACGGGTATGCCGGCGGTGGTCGGGTTGGACTTGATCAGGCGAGTGGCTTCCAGGCCATCCATTCCCGGCAGCTTGATGTCCATGAGCACGAGGTGCGGCTTCTCGGACTCCAGGAGCAGCAGCCCCTTCTCCGCGCTCCCGCTTCCGATCACCCGGTAGCCTTCCCGTGAGAGGATCGCCGTCACCAGCTTCAGGTTGATTTCATTGTCTTCGATGACCATAACCGTCTTCCCGCTCATCGCTCATCACATCATAGCGGAGGTTCCGCTCGGTGCATAGAATCCAGTGGGGCCGCCGCTCATTCCAGGGGCAGCACCACGCGGAATGTGCTTCCCTTGCCGAGTCCCTGGCTTTCCGACCAGATTCGGCCGCCGTGCAGCTCCACCAGGTGCCGGCAGAGGGCCAGCCCCAGCCCCGTGCCTTCTGCCTGCATCTTCGGGGAGGCGACCACCTGCTCAAAGGGCTGAAAGACGCGTTCCAGGTTGTCCGCTTCAATGCCGACACCCGTGTCTGAAACGCTGAGCTCGAGGCTCCTGCCGGCTCCTGCCGGGGCCCGCTCCGCTGCCCGCACGCAGACCTGCCCTCCGTCAGGAGTGAACTTGACCGCGTTCGACAGCAGGTTGTAGACGACCTGCCTGAGCCTGCGCTCGTCGGCGCGGACCCGCGCCGATGCATCTCCGACCTCGCAGCTGACCGCGATTCGGTGCTTGATCGCTCTCTCCTTCACCATGACGGCGCAGCGTTCGAGAAAAGGACCGAGCACAACATCCGACACGTGCAGCTCGAGCTTGCCCGCCTCCACCTTTGACAGGTCCAGGATATCCTCGATGAGGGACAGAAGGTGCCTGCTGCTGAACGCCACGTCCTGCAGGTATTCCTTCTGCGGCTCCTTGAGATCGCCCGCGCTCTCTTCGAGTACCAGGTCGGTGAACCCGATGATGTGATTGAGCGGCGTGCGCAGTTCGTGACTCATGTTCGCAAGGAAATCGCTCTTCGCCCTGTTTGCCAGCTCGGCCTCGTTTTTCGCCGCCACGAGGCTCTTCTGCCTGCTTTCGGCAAGATCGAACAGGGCGACATAATCGCGCAGGGTGATCGACAGCACGGCGATGGAAAACCCGAGAAAGCCGTACTCCGCGGTGGGCATGAGGGGAGGCAAACCGGCCCGGAGATTTGAGAGCGCATCCTCGAGACCGAGCAGCAGCCACAGTATCCCCGAGACCAGGAGGATGGAAGGGATGCGTCTCTGGGTGCGGAACCTCAGCAGGAGCACGAAGAGTCCGATGGCGCTGACGGTGATGTAGGCGAGGAAGGCCGGTCCCAGGGGCCCCAGTCCCGCCTGCCGGTAGGGCCGTCGAAGCAGCAGGAAATGTATCGTCATGATGTCGCGGGCGCACACGAGCTCGGTCGCCCAGATGAGAACGATGAAGAGGCAGCTCACCACGACCCCTGCCGGGAGCGACCAGCCCGTCCTCAGACCGATGTAGCTCAGCGAGTATTGCAGGAGCCCGAATATGATGAGCCCCAGCATGCTCAGCTGGAGCTGGGACGAGAGCCGCAGAACTGCGGGGGAAACCGCATTGTACTGGACAAACGTCGCGGCCGCGTAGACGGCGGTGAACAGGGACAGCATGGCGCCCCAGAGGTTCCACTCATGGCGCGACCTCTTTGAATAGATCTGCCACTGGAATATCGAGAGGAAAGCCGCAAGGGATGCGACGATGGCGGGGCCAAGGGACGGAATATAGATCGTATCCACGTGCACTACTTTCCTGGCACAGGATGCACAACGGAAAGCGGAGCGTCAACGCCGGCGGAACTGCCCGCGCTCGCCCTCTCGGCTCTCGGCGTCCTGCGCGTCCCGATTGCGCCCCTTCGGGTCGCAGGGATCGCTGGGCCGCTTGCCGCCCTCCGCGCGGCTCCGCCGTGCCGCGCATCCCTGGCTTCAGGCTCTCGCTGCCCCTTGCACCGATTACGGTGCTCCTGGTCGGCCTTTCGGCCATCCATGGCCTCGGCCGACCTCGCCATCCATGGCTTCAGGCTCTCGCTGCCCGCTTCGCGGTCAGCTGCCGCCCCTCGCACCGATGGTGCTCGGCTTGACTTCCGAGGCTTCCCTATTTACATTTTTCACAGTTGAATGTCTCTCGCATCCACCAGACATGACAGTCAGGATGGGTATTCCAGGCGGCACATGAGCGGGAGAGCCGCGCGCCTGGCAGCCGAGCGGAGTACCGTGGCGCGAATGCCACGGAGTACCGTGGCCGCGCGGGAGAGCAGGATCTGACAAAGGAGTACGATCATGGGACGCGTCATCGGAATCGACCTCGGGACCTCGAACTCCGCCGCGGCGGTGATGGAAGGCGGCAGGCCGGTCATCATTCCCTCCGCTGAAGGGGCGGGAGTTTCTTCGGGAAAGGCATTCCCGTCGTTCGTGGCATTCACGAAGGAGGGCGACCGGCTGGTCGGAGAGCCTGCGCGCCGGCAGGCGGCCATCAACCCGGACGGCACCATCTACGCGGCCAAGCGCAAGATGGGGACCGACCACAAGTTCAAGCTTTTCGGCAAGGAATACAGCCCCCAGCAGATCTCGGCATTCATCCTCCAGAAGATCAAGCAGGACGCGGAGGCCTATCTCGGGGACACGGTGGAGGAGGTGGTGATCACCTGCCCCGCCTATTTCGACGACAACCAGCGCACCGCCACGAAGGACGCGGGGGAGATCGCGGGCCTGAAGGTGCTGCGCATCATCAACGAGCCCACGGCCGCCTGCCTTGCCTACGGGCTGGAGAAGGCCGGGCAAGGAGCTGAAGATCCTCGTCTTCGACTTCGGCGGCGGCACTCTGGACGTGACGATCATGGAGATGTGGAAGGAAGGCGGGTTCAAGGTCGTGGCCACCAGCGGGGACACGCAGCTGGGCGGCACGGACATGGACAACGCCTTCGTGGACTACGTCGAGAAGGAGTTCATGCGCCAGACGGGCATCGATCTGAAGAAGGACACGATGGCCACGCAGCGCGTGCGCGAAGCCGCGGAGAAGGCCAAGGTGGAGCTGTCCAGCACCATGTCCACGGACATCAACCTGCCGTTCATCACGGCGGACGCCACGGGCCCCAAGCACCTCACCATGACGGTGAACAGGGCCAAGCTGGAAGAGCTCATCGGGCCGATCGTCCAGCGCTGCCGCGGCCCGCTGGAGACCGCCCTGCGCGATGCGAGGGGGGCATTCGCGAAGGACGGGGTGCAGTTCAACGAGAACGGCGCCGACATCGACAAGATCATCATGGTCGGCGGACCCACCCGCATGCCGATCGTCCAGAAGTTCGTCGAGGACTTCTTCGGCAAGAAGATCGAGCGCGGCGTCGATCCCATGGAGTGCGTCGCCATGGGCGCGGCCATCCAGGCGGCCATCATCAAGGGCGAGGTGAAGGACGTCCTGCTCCTGGACGTGACGCCCGCTTTCCCTCGGCATCGAGACCCTGGGCGGCGTGAGCACGAAGCTCATCGAGCGCAACACCACCATCCCCACGCGGAAGAGCGAGATCTTCTCCACGGCGGCGGACAACCAGACCGAGGTGACCATCCGGGTCCTCCAGGGCGAGCGGCCCATGGCCAATGACAACGTGGAGCTGGGCAGGTTCAACCTGGTCGGCATCCCGCCGGCGCCGCGCGGGGTTCCGCAGGTCGAGGTGTCCTTCGACATCGACGCCAACGGCATCGTGAGCGTGGCGGCCAAGGACCTGGGGACCGGGCAAGCAGCAGTCCATCAAGATCACCGCGCCGAAGAAGCTCTCCAAGGAAGAGATCGAGAAGATGGTCCGGCAGGCGGAGCAGTTCGCCATCGGACGACGCGAAGCGCAAGGAAGAGGTGGAGGCCGTCAACCAGGCCGACACGCTTGCGTACTCCGTGGAGAAATCCCTGAAGGACTACGGGGACAAGGTGAGCCAGACCGAGCGGGCCGACATCGAGGCCAAGCTCAACGACCTGCGCTCCGCGATCAAGGACAAGAACCTGGACCGGATCAAGAAGGCCACGGAGGAGCTGGACCAAGGCGTCGCACAAGCTCGCCGAAGAGGTGTACAAGCAGTCCGCGGGCAAGCAGGGCGGCGGCCAGCCGGGACCCGACCAGGGCGCGGGGCCGGCAGCGGGCAGCGGACAGGGCGGCAGCGGGCGACGGGCGCAAGAAGGATGACGACGTCATCGACGCCGAGTTCCGCGAAGAGAAGAAATAAAGCGGTGTCGAAGCAGGATCGGCGGGCGCCCGGGCAGACCGTGGGGGCCCTCTGTTCAAGGAATACCGATGTCATCCAAACGTGACTACTACGAGATCCTCGGCGTCAGCAAGGGCGCCACCCCGGAGGAGCTGAAGAAGGCCTACCGGGAGCTTGCGCTGAAGTCTCATCCCGACCGGGTGCCCCCGGAGAAGAAGAAGGAAGCCGAGGAGACGTTCAAGGAAATCTCCGAGGCATACGCCGTCCTCACCGATCCCCAGAAGCGCGCGCTGTACGACCAGTACGGGCACTCGGGCGTCGACCAGAAGTTCCGCCAGGAAGACATCTTCCGCGGCACCGATTTCCGCAGTGTCTTCGAGGGAGACAGGGAGAACGGGTTCAGCGGAGGTATTTTCGAGACATCTCTTCGGCGACCTCGGATTCGACATTTTCGGCACGCGCGGGCGGAAGAAAAGGCGCGGATCGGCGGTCAGACCGGAACACCGCGGCAGGGATCTCGAGGCGCCCTTCGGGTGACCCTGGAAGAGGCCTACCGGGGAACCGAGAAGACCGTGACGATTCCGCGGGACGAAATGTGCGCCACCTGCGGGGGTTCGGGCGAGGTCAACGGCGCGGTGTGCGGGACCTGCGGCGGCAGCGGCCGGGTGCATTCCACGCGCACCCTCTCGGTCACCGTCCCGCCGGGCGTGAAGAACGGGTCGCGGCTTCGGATGAAGAATGAAGGGGAGACCAGCGGAAATGGCAGGGGCGACCTGTACCTCGTCGTGGAGGTGCTTCCCCACCCGACGTTCCAGCGGGAGGGCAGGGACCTGGTGACGGAGGTCGCGGCGACTCTTCCCCAGGCCATGCTCGGGACGGAGCTCAGCGTGCCCACGCTGGAAGGCAGCGTCATGATGAGGATCCCCGCGGGGACCCAGAGCGGGACGACCTTCCGCCTGAGGGGCAAGGGATGCCCGAGCTCCGCGGCAAGGGCGTGGGTGACCAGCTGGTGAAGGTCAGCGTCGAGATTCCGCGGAGCCTGAGCTCGCGTCAGAAGGAGCTCGTCGAAGAGCTTGCGCGCACCGCTGGAAAGCTGACGACCCGTCCGCGCCGGCCGTTCACTTCCCGCTGAGAATCCCCTCGTAGATCACGCACTCCGTCCCCGTGCAGCGTCACCGTGAACCCGTCCTCGAACACCACCATTGCTCCCGGCACCGAACCGATGGCCGCGACGCCGGGCGCGACGCCCTGGATCTGCTCGGGGCTGAGGTAGGACGACTCCTCCAGGACGATGCCCGCGAAGCCCCGTCAGCAGCGGCAGGAAATCGGGCGTGAGAAACCGCGTCAGCAGGACCTCCGTGTCGTCGTGCTTCAGGCGCAGCTCCGCATCCAGCGCGTCCTCCACGCGCACGATCTTTCCCGACCGCCAGCCGCCGAACCCGCGCTCGCCCTTGGCCAGCACGTTGCCGATGAAGTGGACCTTGATCGTGTTCAGCATGATGGGGGAGTGCACCGGCACGCCCGGCGACGATCACCACCTTGTCGTACGTCCTCACCAGGCCCTTCTCCATGGCCGCCGCCAGGGCGTTGTTCACCATCATGTCCGAGTTGTCCGCGAGGTCGCACAGCAGGGGCTGGACGCCCCAGTACAGGAGCAGCCGCCGCTGGACCGCGTCCGACGGGGTGACGGCGATGATGGGCTGCGAGGGGCGGTACTTGCTGATCAGCCGCGGCGTGTTGCCGCGGAGGGTCGGGGCGATGATGGCCGATGGCCCGGATCTCGCGCGCCACGAGGAACGCGCTGCGCGTGACCGCCTGCGCGATGTCCTCCCCGATGTCGTCCAGCCGGAAGAACCGCCGCACGCGGGACTCGTACTCGGGGGAGGCCTCCACGGTGCGGGCGATGGAGTCCATGACCTGCACCGCCGCCACGGGGTACTTCCCGCTGGCCGTCTCCCCGGAAAGCATCACCGCATCCGAGCCGTCGAAGATCGCGTTGGCCACGTCGGTGGCCTCCGCCCGGGTGGGCCGGGGGTTGTGGATCATCGAGTCCAGCATCTGCGTGGCGGTGATGACGGCCTTGTTCTGGTCGTGGCACTTGAGGATGATCCTCTTCTGCACCAGCGGCATCTCCTCGGTGGCCAGCTGCACCCCGAGGTCTCCGCGCGCCACCATGATGCCGTCCGCGACGCGGATGATGCCGTCGATGTTCTCCACGCCCTCCCGGTCCTCGATCTTGGCGATGATGTGCATGTGCGAGCCCTCGGCGAGGAGGATCTGGCGGATCTCCAGGATGTCCTCGGGCTTGCGGACGAACGAGGCGGCGACGAAGTCCATGTCCTGCCGGACGGCGAAGCGGAGGTTCTCCATGTCCTTCTCCGTGACGGCCGGGAGCCGGCTCTTGATGCCGATGATGTTCACGTTCTTGTGGGAGCCCGAGGGTGCCGCCGGTCCGCACGACGCAGCGCGTCTCGCGGCCCTGCACGACGAGCACCTCCAGGTCGATCAGCCCGTCGGCGATCAGGATGTGCATGCCCGGGACCGCCTGGTCCGGCAGGTCCCGGTAGGTGATGCTGACGCGGTCCGCCGTGCAGGGGGCGTCGTCCACGGTGACGACGACCTCGCTGCCCGTGCGCAGCTCCACCGTCGCCGTCCCCGCGACGCGCCGGTGCGGACCTCGGGCCCCTTGATGTCGATGAGGAGCGCCACGGGAATGCCCGGTGAGCCGGCTTGCCTCGCGCAGGCGCCCGATCATCGCCGCGTGGTAGTCGTGCGTGCCGTGGGCCATGTTGAACCGGGCCACGTTCATCCCTGCTTCGAGGAGGCGCGAAAGCACCGCCGACGTCTTCCGTCGCGGGGCCGAGCGTGCAGACGATCTTGGTCTTTGCGCATCACTTCCGCCACTCCTCCAGCCAGCGGGAGCGCCTTCTCCACCAGGGACAGGCACGCCTCCCGCACGGGCCCCGCGGCCTTCGTCCCCCAGAGCCGGCCGAGATACGTGCGGGGCGACTCCCGCGCCGTGCTCCTGCAGACAGGGCGAATTCCGTGGCAGCCGCCGCGCCCAGGGCCATGCCCGACCGGCGGGATGCCGGCTTCCAGGCTGAGCCGCATCGTGCCGAACAGACGGTCGTCCCAGCCCAGCTTGCGGGCCGGGTCCCGGATGATCCGGTCCACCCGGTCGAACAGCCAGGGATTCACCATGCGCGCCAGGAGGTCATCCGCGTAGGCCGCGTAGCCCCCCTCGGTGAACAGCGGGTCCCCCGTGGCAGCGTGGCGGCGGATGAGCGGCGCGCCGGATTCCTCCAGGAATACGCCTTCGGCCCAGCGCCATGAGCCGCGCATCCTCGGCGATCCTGCTCATCGACGTCGTAGCCGCGGAGCCGGGCAAGGTAGCCCAGCAGGGCATGCACGGCGTTGTGCCCGTAGAGCTTTGCCTCCTCGAACGGAAGCAGGTCGTCCTTTTCCTCGAAGACGCGGATCTTCCGTTCGAAGCCGGGCAGGGTGATCCGCGAGATGAGGATCCGGTTGAACTCCTCCACCAGCACGCATTTCTCGAACCCGGGGACCAGCGGCGCGAGACCGAGCCGCTTCATCTCCTCCGCGGAGGACACCACGCCGCTCATCTTGCCGACCACGGTGTTCAGGAACTGCAGGTCTGCGAAACTCCTCGCCTGGGGCGCAGTCGCGGATCTTTTCCCGCAGGATCTCCGCGGCGAAGTTGTTGTTTTCCGCCGTGTAGACGATTTGCGGGCGGCCGGATCGGGCACCACGCGCAAGCATCGCGGCAATTGAAGCATCCCCGCCTGCGGAATAGAAGTCGACGCTGGGAATTGCCGTTCCCAGCTCGTCGGACGCCGCGATAGCGGACACCACGGCTTCCCTGTCCGCGGCCACGCGCGGATTGCGCAGCTCCAGGGACGACAGCCGGCGGGTGCGAATGCCGTCTTTCCCGGCGATGTTGATCGCGACCTCGTTGCCCGGCGGCCCGAACAGCGTCCACGAGCCCCTGGTCCACCTCGGCCACGACGAAGCGGTCGAAACGCCCCGATGCGACCGCCTCGAAGAGCAGAAGACCGGTCTGGATTGGTCCGAAGCCGAATCCCACGAATGTCGCGGACATGGAGAGGAAAATACCATGCCGCCTGTCTCATCACCAGCCCAGGGAAACACCCGCGGTAAGGGTGACCTGGAAGGTCCCGAGGGGATCCGGCCACCAGCCTGACGCGGCATCCTGCGAAAACCTCACCTGGTAGTCGCCTCCGAGTCCCGCGCGGCCGGGGATGACCTCCCACCCTGATCCCCGCAGCAGCGGCTGGTCAGCAACAGCGAATGTCGATATGATCTGCCGGGCAGGAGTCCCCTGGAGAAAGTCAGCGGAGAGGTCTGTCGTCAGTTGCACGGCGCCTGCGAATGGCTATTGGAGCGGGCACCAGCGCCAGCGCGAGAACAAAAGCTTTTATCTTCATCGGATCTTCTCCTTTGTTTCTGGTGTTTCTGGAACACGTCCCGGGTCCCAGGGCGTTGCCCGGGGGGCGTGGCAACCGCCGAATCCAGGGGTGTCACCCTGGAGCGGCTCGCGTGTTATAGTCTGTGATGAGCGGGAGAAGCTGGTGGCGCTGGACATCGATGCCCTCTACAGGAAGTACGGACCCATGGTCATCCGCCGGTGCCGCGCCCTTCTCATCGACGAGGAACAGGCGCTCGACGCCGCGCAGGAGACCTTCGTGAAGCTCCTCCGCTACCAGCACCGCCTGACGGACGCGGCCCCCTCGAGCATGCTGTACACCATGGCCACCAACGTGTGCCTCAACATGATGCGCTCGGCCCGGCAGGCGCCCGCTGAACGCAGGGGAAGAGACGCTCGAGCGGATTGCCTCCGCGGACAACGTCGAGGGCCGCGCGCTGGACCGCTGGGCCCTGGACGACATCTTCGGCCGGGAGCGGGCATCCACGAAGACCATGGCCGTCATGCACTACGTCGACGGCATGACCCTGGAGGAGGTGGCCTCCCACGTCGGGCTCAGCGTTTCCGGAGTGCGCAAGCGGCTCCGGCAGCTGAAGGAGCGCACGCGCGCCCGGGAGGAGGCATAGAGATGCCGCAGAAGCAGACGAAATCCGCGTCCTCGACGCGGCGCGCCGTTTCGGACCTGATGCTGGAGCAGTACAACCTCCGCGAGCTGAGCCCCGCGCAGGAGCGAGTCGTGCGGGAGGAGCTGGAGCGGGACGAGGCCCTGCGCGGGCGGCTCGCGGCCATCCAGGGATCGGACGAGGAGCTCCGCTCCACGTACCCGGCGGAGCGCGTGGTCCCCCTGATCCGGGAACGGCTGCTGCGGGAGGGAGCGGGCAGCGAACAACGCACGCGCAGGCTGCCGACACTCGCGTGGGCGGTTCCCGTGGCGGCCGTGGCCCTCTTCTTCTCTCCTGTTTCCCCTGGTCTCCCGCCAGGCCGACGACACGCGGCTGAAGGGAATTGCCCCGCACCTGCTGGTGTTCCGCAAGACAGCGGCGGGAGCGGAGGAGCTCCGCCCCGGGGCGGTTGCGCGCAGGGGCGATGTTCTGCAGCTCAGCTATGCCGCCGGGAGACGCGCGCTACGGGGTGATTTTCTCCGTGGACGGACGGGGCACCCTGACGTGGCACGTTCCTGCCGGCTACGGCGGCGGCCCGCTCGCGGCGCCGCCCCTCGACCCGAAGGGCCCCGTGGTCCTGCCCGTCGGCGTATGAGCTGGACGACGCGCCGGGATTCGAACGGTTCTTTCTCGTCTACGCCGCCTCGCCGTTCGACGTGTCCGAGGTCGAGCACGTTGCGCGCGCGCTGGCCCAGCGTCCCTGCCGGTGACCGCGGCGTGCTCTGCCCTGCCCCGCGGGCTGGGGCAGTTCTCCCTGCTTCTGAAGAAGGGCTGACGCGGATGGGTGCAAAGAGGTTTGCCGTCCTCCTGGCGGCCGCACTGGTCGCGTGGAGCGCCGTCGCGGAAACGCCGGTCCCGCTGCGGCGGTATGCCTTCGTCACCGGCTCCAATGACGGAGGCAGCCGCCCTGGTGAAGCTGAAGTACGCGGAGAGTGACGCGCGGTCCTTCGCATCCGTGCTGCAGGACCTCGGCGGGGTGAAGCCCCGCGACCTCGTCCTCGTCTCCAGCCCGACGCTGGACAGGTTCGAGGACGGCCTGCAGAGGGTCCGACAGATGGTGGCTGCCCCGCGGGAAATGGACGAGCGGCGGGAGTTCGTCTTCTATTATTCGGGCCACTCCGACGACGACGGCCTCATCCTCGGGCTCGGACCGTGTCCCCTGGGAGGAGCTGCGAAGGGAGATCAACGACATCCCGGCCGACGTGAAGGTGGCCATCCTCGACTCCTGCTCCTCCGGGTCACTGACGCGCGCAAAGGGCGGCCAGGCGCGGCCCGCGTTCCTCTTCGACGCTTCGTCCGACATGACAGGTCATGCCTACCTCACCTCGGCGTCCGCGGAGGAGGCGGCCCAGGAATCGGACAGGATCGGTTCCTCGTTCTTCACCCACTACCTGGTCTCCGGGCTTCGCGGCGCCGCGGACACAAAGGGGGACGGGACGGTGACCCTCAACGAGGCGTACACGTTCGCCTTCCAGGAGACGCTTGCCTCCACAGAAAAGACGCAGTACGGGCCTCAGCATCCCGCATACGACATCAACCTGTCCGGTTCGGGAGACCTTGTTCTCACTGACCTTCGGTCCTCGAGTGCCATCCTGAGGATCGGGGAGGACGTTGCCGGCAGGCTGTACCTGCGCGATGAGCAGGGGAACCTCGCGGTTGAGCTGAACAAGGCCGGGGGCCAGAAGGCCGAGCTTGGCCTGGAGCCCGGTCTGTACTCGGTTGTGCTGGATGCCCGTACGGCGAGGCTCCAGGGCAGCGTGCGTGTCACGGTGCGCCAGCCGGCTTCCCTCACCCTCGCGAGTCTGCGCACGGTATCGACGGAAAGGGCGACGCCCCGCGGGGTGGATCCTGATGGAATGAACAAGCCGAGAATCGCTTCCGCCGATTCATCCGATCCTGCGGCCGCCATCGGTGCGGCCGTCGGCGCCGTTGTCGGTTCGGCCATCGGCAAGGCCATGGGCACGGCGGTCAATGCGGCCATCACTGCGGCCGCCGCTGCCGCGCAGAATCCGCCCGCGGGCGCGGAGGATACGACGCGCGCGGCGCCCCCCGCGGACCATGGACCAGCGGGATCGGACTCCCTGACCGAAGGCCCGTCAGCGTCCCGGGATCCCGGCGTTGACCGCTCGCCGTGGACCGAAGCGCTCCAGCTCACTTTTTTCCCGGATTTTTCCCGGGGCCTGTTCTCCTCTCACGTTGATCACGTAGCCGCGGTCAACGTTCTTGCGGGCAGCTCGGGCTCTTCGTATGGTTTCGAAGTGGGAGGGATTGCCAATCTTCGAGTCAGGGAACGTCGTGGGGTTCCAGGCCGCGGGCCTGGGCAACGCCGCCCTTGGATCTGTCACGGGGTACCAGTCTGCCGGGCTGGTCAACTACGCGGCAGGAGACGTCCGCTTCTTCCAGTCTGCCGGGCTGGTGAATGTCGGAGGATCCCTCGTGGGCGGGCAGACGGCCGGGCTTGCCAACGTGGTGCGGGGCTCCGCTGTCGGCGGCCAGCTGGCGGGGCTTTTCAACTGGTCGGGCGGGGAGGTCCGGGGCGCGCAGGTTTCCGGGATCGGCAACTGGGCAGGTGCGGGAATTTCCGGCGCCCAGATCTCCGGCGTGGCCAACTGGGCAAGCACCGTGAAGGGCCCGCAGGTCAGCGTCGTGAATATCGCGGACTCCGTCTCCGGCGCGCAGGTCGGCGTGGTGAACATCGCGCGGCACGTGTCGGGCGTCCAGCTTGGCGTTGTGAATATCTCGCAGGAGATCGACGGTCTTCCCCTCGGGGTTGTTTCCATCGAGGGGCGGGGACGTCACGCCCTCGACCTGTGGGTGGACGGGGACGGGGTCCCCTAGGCCGCTCTCTCCCTGGGCACGCAGCACCTGTACTCAGTTTTCAGCGCAGGCTGGAGCCCGGGAACCACGCCGGCACTCTGGTCCTTCGGGGCCGGCCTGGGCGGCAGGGCCGATCTCGGCCGCGCCTTCCTGGACCTTGATATCTCGATGATGTCCCAGCGCCAGGGCACGGCCGGGTGGGGCTCTTTTCCGCCGGGCTCTGCTCTACCCGCGGGCCCGCGCAGTCATCGGCTATCCTGTTGCCGAAGGATTCGCCCTGGAAGCCGGCGTGTCGGTGCGCGCCCTGGTGCCGACTCTCTCTTCGGCAATGTCGGGGGCAGACCCGGCGACGACAATCTTCCAACCCTCGTTCATCGTCGGAGTTCACCTCGGGTAGGTCCTGTCCTTTGGCCCAGGATATAACACATTTTTATCCGATATTTGACCCACACTCGTTGAAAAAGCGCTCCGCTCGCCGCACCTTTGAAGCGTGGCGTGCTCTTCATGGCGAAGATCAAACTCACGAGTGGGAGGTGTGCTGTATGAAGGGTAGGGTGCTTGCGAAGCTTTTGACCAGTGCAGCGGTTGCTCTCATCGCCATCGGCTGTTCGAACGTATCGGGGCCACCGGCAGCTATCAGCGCGAGCGAGATTGCCGCGCGCGATATTGCGCTGTCCATCGCGGACCCGACCAGCGGGACGACGCAGGAGATGACCGACCTCGGGGCTTTCTTCTACGCGCGCGGCGCGGCGAGGGGGCTCGGCATCGCGCCATGGTCGCTTTTCCATGGGAGTGACTTTGCGCAGTATTTTACGGCAGGAATCGAGTCGGGGAAGTTCACATGGAACGGGACAGCAGACGACTATGAGATGAGCGGGACCCAAAGCGTCACCGCGGGCCCGATCAGCGGAAGCACGGATATCACGCTCGACGTCGCATTCTTCACTTCAAGTGACGCCAGCGGCACGGGGGTGCAGATTGCAAACCCCTCTGCCGGTCTGCCATCGACGATACAGTCCCTGACTTACAAGCGCCAGATGACAGGGACCTTCAGCAACTCGTTGTCCGGACTCAAGCGCCAGCTCACATCGACGAGCAGCTTCACGGTGACGGGTCTGAACTCCGGCTCGCTGGGATTCACGGTGAACGGAACGAAGACCAGCACCTTCACGAACACGTACGCGGACGGCACGACGGCAAAGGGGACCCTCACGGAGGCTGTCAACCAGTTTGTGGTCTCAGCCGTCCTCCAGGCCAGCGGGAGCTACCTCCTGACCGCGACGGGAACGATCACGGTGACCTACTCCGCCACCATCACCCGCGCGGACGGGACCAGTGTTCAGGTCAACAAGACGGCGACTTTCACGCTCAACGGCCAGCGGACCGCGCATGTCGACATGGACGGCACGAACGCTGACGTGGACATCACCACGGGCGCGACGGAATAGGGGTCCACGGATGGGCGCGGGCTCTCCGCGCCCGTCTCTCATCCCCGATGCATGGCATGTCTCTCGGGTGATAACACAAAATTAGCTATCCGCCCAATTTCTGCGGAAGTACTTTACAGTGTGCCTCGTGAAGAGAAAGCGGCGCCGGCCGCGGATCCGCCTGCGGAGCCGCCTTCGGACTGGCAGCTGGTCAAGGGGTGGGTGACCCGGGCGTACGGCCGCCACCGGGTGCCGATCCTTGCTGGTTCGAACCTCGTCCTGGTCGTGCTCGCAATACTTGCCTACAATGCGCTTCGACCGGCTCCCCAGACACTCACGCAGCGCGACATCGACACCGCCGTTGCCCGTTCCCTGCAGAACACTCCGCCGCCGCCCTCCAATGCATCGATTGCGTACGACACCATCCGCGCCTCCCTCGTTGTCGTCGAGTCGAAGACCCGCGAGGCGGGCACGACGCGCGCCACCCTTGGCTCGGGCGTTGTCATTGCGGAGACGGGAGTCATCCTGACGTGCCTGCACGTCGTCGGGGATGCGCCGCGGGTGAGCGTGATCTTCGCGGACGGCACGGAGTCTGACGCCCTTGTCACAACGCGGATCCCCGAGAAGGATCTTGCCGTGCTGAGCGCGGAAAAGGTTCCGGAAGAGCTGAAGCCGGCAACGCTTGCAAGCTCCGCATCCCTTCACGTCGGGGACGAGGTGATAGCCGTGGGCAACCCCTTCGGCGTGATCGGCTCCGTGTCCGACGGCGTGGTCTCGGGGCTCGGCCGGCAGTACGTCTCGCGGGAAACGGGACTGGAGCTTCGCAACCTCATCCAGTTCGACGCGGCCGTGAACCCCGGTAATTCCGGCGGCCCGCTCCTGAACCGGGCGGGCGAGGTTGTGGGAATCGTGGCGTCGCTGCTGAACCCGACCAACCAGGACGTGTTCATCGGCATCGGCTTCGCCATCCCGATTGACGACACGGGAGGAGCCATCGGGTTCCCGCCCGTGTAGGGGGCAGAAATGCAGTACGAAAAGGATTCCACCGCCATCGAGCAGGCGCGGACAATGGAGCAGATCCTCTACGAGGTGAAGAAGATCATCGTGGGACAGGATCATCTGCTGGAGCGCGTACTGATCGCGCTGTTGTCGGACGGGCACCTTCTGGTTGAGGGAGTCCCCGGGCTCGCAAAGACGCTCACCGTGAAGACACTGGCGGCGGCCGTGCGCGGGGTTTTCAAGAGGATCCAGTTCACGCCGGATCTCGTGCCGGCGGACCTCGTGGGCACGCGGATCTACAACCAGCGCACCGGTGAGTTCAGCACGTCGCTGGGACCGGTGTTCGCCAACCTCCTGCTGGCCGACGAGATCAACCGGGCTCCGGCGAAGGTCCAGAGCGCACTGCTGGAGGTCATGCAGGAGAAACAGGTAACCATCGGGGGCGAGACTTTTCGGGTCCCGGAGCCCTTCCTCGTCATGGCCACGCAGAACCCAATTGAAACCGACGGCACCTACCCGCTTCCCGAGGCCCAGGTGGACCGTTTCATGATGAAGGTCCTCGTGGACTACCCCAGCGAGGCGGAGGAGTTTGTCATCGTGCAGCGCATGACGGGGGCCGCCGCCGAGGTGGCGCCCGTGGTAAGCACGGAGCAGGTCCTGGCGCTGCGCTCCGCGTGCGAAGGGGTGTTCGTGGACCCGCTTCTCATGCAGCATGCCGTCCGGCTGGCGGCCGCCACGCGCAACCCTGAGGCGTTCGGCGTGCCAGACATCGCACGGTACATCGTTTACGGCGCAAGCCCGCGCGCGTCGATCAACCTCATCATCTCCGCGCGCGCCCTGGCGTTCGTCCGCGGACGCACCTACGTCATCCCCCAGGACGTTACTGACCTCGTGCACGACGTGATGCGCCACCGCATCATCCCTTCGTACGAGGCACTGTCGGACGGGGTGACCACGGACGACATCGTCCAGAAGGTGATGCAGGCCATCCCCGCTCCTGCACAGGTCCTCCAGGGTCATGCCGCGGGCGCTCTCTGATCCCGAGCGCGTCCTCCAGCGCCTCGACTGGACGGTCATCAGGCGCCTGGACGGGCTGCTGCAGGGGGACTACCGGACTCTCTTCCGCGGCTTCGGTTTCGAGATGGCGGAGCTCCGCGAGTACCAGCTCACGGATGACGTTCGCGCCATCGACTGGAACGTGACCGCCCGGATGCAGAGCCCGTGGGTGCGGCTGTTCCTCGAAGACCGGGACATCACCGCGTGGTTCCTGCTGGACATGAGCCCCTCTGTGGATTTCGGCGCTCCCGCGGCGCAGAAAAGGGACCTCCTCGTCAATTTCACCGCGGTTGTCGCCCGCCTGCTGACGCGCCACGGCAATCGCGTGGGTGCCCTCCTTTTCGGCGGCGGGGAGACGCGTCTCATCCCGGCGAAGAGCCGGGAGGACGCATGTCCTGCGCCTCATCCAGGAGCTGAAGGAGCAGCCTCACCCGGCCCGCGCGCCGCGGACAAACCTGTCCGCCCTCCTGGATGCGGCGCTGCGGATGATCCGGCGCCGCTCCCTGCTTTTCATCGTTTCGGATTTCCTGAGCGTCCCGGGCTGGGACCGGCGGCTGGCCATGGTGGCCCAGCGGCACGAGACGCTGGCAGTTCGCCTCCTCGATCCCCGAGGAGGGTGAGATCCCGGACATCGGGCCCCTGGTGCTGGAGGATTCCGAGACAGGCGAGCAGATTTTTGTCGATACACACGACCGCGGCTTCCGCAAGAGGTACGCGGAGATCACCCGGCAGCGCCGCGAGGAGCTCCAGGCCATGCTCACCAGGGTCGGCGTTGACCTCCTCGGCCTGTCCACGGAGGGCGACCTGGCCCGCGACATCGTTCGATTCGCGGCGGCGCGCGCCCAGCGGCGGAAAGCCCGGTCCTCCCGCGGCTCCGGCGAGGATTCCGCAATGACCCTGCAGTGGCCTTCGCTCCTGTGGCTGGGGTTCCTCGTGCCCGTTCTCGCGGCGATCTACCTCTGGGCGCAGCGGAGGAGACGGAAGTACGCTGCGCGCTACGCGAGCCTGATCGTGGTCAAGGACGCGCTGGGGCGGGGTCCTGGCTTCCGCAGGCACATCCCCGTCATCCTGTTCCTGGCCGGTCTCTCGGTGGGAATCTTTGCCCTCAGCAGGCCGCAGGCCACGGTCACGCTGCCGTCCAACCGCGGCACCGTGATCCTGGCCATTGACATCTCGGGCAGCATGCGGGCGCGCGACATCAAGCCCAGCAGGTTCGAGGCGGCAAAGGCGGCGGCCCGATCCTTCATCGAGAAACAGCCCCGCCAGGTGCGTGTGGGTATCGTGGCCTTTGCCGGGACCGCGGCACTTGTCCAGGCGCCGACGACGGTGCGCGAAGACCTGTACGCGGCCATCGAGCGTCTTCGCCCCCAGCGCGCCACGGCGGTCGGAAGCGCGATCCTCGTTTCCCTCGATGCGATCTTCGAGGATGCCAAGAAAGCGGATGCTGGCACCGCCGACCAGTCCGGCGGAGCTCGACTCCCAGAACGGGTCACCGGCGGGGACGCAGCCATCTCCTGACCAACCGCTGCAGTCAAGCGCGGATGCACCGGCCCCCGTGCCGGTGGCGCCGGGCTCGTACACCTCAGCGGCGATCATCCTTCTCACCGACGGCCAGACCAACACCGGTCCGGATCCCCTGGATGCCGCCGACCAGGCGGCAAACCGCGGCGTGCGTATTTTCACCGTGGGCATCGGGACCACGCGGGGCGACATCGTGGGGGCCGAAGGCAGGTCATTCCGCGTGGCGCTGGACGAGGACACCCTCAAGAAGATCGCGCACAACACCGTTGGCGGTTATTACAAGGCAAGTGACGAAGGCGAGCTCATGCGCATCTACCAGGCGCTCAGCGTCCGCCTGGTGATGGGAAGGGACACGATGGAGATCACGGCGCTGTTTGCCGGGATTGCGCTTGCCGTCTTTCTCGTCGGCTCGCTCCTGTCGCAGTTCTGGTTCAACAGACTATAGCCGCATCGCGGTCACGGTACTCCGTGACATTTGCTCGAAGCGGACGGGAGCCCCGGCCTGCGGGGGCTCCCCCGCAGGCTCGCTATCGGGCTCTCGCCGTCCCGCGCGCCCCCAGCCGGTGAAACGGTCACCGCGGGTTATGCGCCGCTTTCTCCTGCCGGCGGCTGGGCTTCCCCGTCGTCGCGCCGCACGACCTGCAGGGTGAAGTTGGAGGCGAGCGCCGCCATGGCGCCCAGGGCGGCGATCACGGGCATGAAGAGCGCTCCCACGACGCCGACGGAGAGGGGTATTTCCAGGTATGGCGATCCCTTCTCATCCTTGATGATGATCCGCCGCGCGTTTCCCTCGTGGATGATGTCCTTCACCTTGCGCAGCAGCTCCTCGCCCCTGACCTTGAACTCGTTCGACGTCTCCGGTTCCATGTTTGCCTCCCCTGAAAGCAGGATACGTCCCCGTCTTGAGCCGGTCAAGGAAAGCCGCATATAACGGGCTGACATCGCTTTCTCGAGGCACGGAGGCACGGGATGGCATCGGAAGGATATCTGCTCGGTTTCGACGTGGAAGCTCCTCGATCAAGGCGGCGCTGATCGATGCTGCCACCGGGCAGTCCGCCGGCGAAGCGGCAAGCCCCAAGACGGAGCTTTCCATCGCCTCGCCGCGCCCGGGATGGGCGGAGCAGGATCCGGCGATCTGGTGGGAGAACGTCGTGGCCGCCGCCGCCGAGCTCCGTGCGGCATCGGGCAGCGCGTTCGACGCCGTGAAGGCAATCGGGATCGCCTACCAGATGCACGGCCTCGTGCTCCTGGACAAGGCGGGGAGGGTCCTGCGGCCGAGCATCATCTGGTGCGACAGCCGCGCCGTGGACATCGGGGAGAAGGCCTTCCACGGCATCGGGGAGCGTCTCTGCCTGGACCACCTCCTGAACTCACCCGGGAAACTTCACCGCCTCCAAGCTCGCATGGGTCAAGCAGAACGAGCCGGACGTCTTTTCCAGGGCGGACTGCATGATGCTCCCGGGGACTGGGTGGCATACCGGATGACCGGGGAGCGGTCCACAACGCAGACGGGCCTGTCGGAGGGCATCCTCTGGGACTTCACATCCGGCGGCCGCGCGGACATGGTGCTGGACTGGTACGGAATCTCCCACGCGACTGGTGCCCGCCGCGCATCCCTCCTTCAGCAGCGCAGGGAGGGCTGACGGCCGCGGCCGCGGCGCAGAGCTCGGGTTGAAGAAGGGCACGCCGGTCAGCTACCGCGCCGGTGACCAGCCGAACAACGCCTTTTCCCTCGGCGTCCTGGACCCCGGCGAGGCCGCCGCCACCGCCGGGACCTCGGGAGTCGTGTACGGGATCATCGATGCGCCCCGCTTCGATCCGGCATCCCGGGTGAACACGTTCGTCCACGTGAACCATGCGGCGCGAAGCCCGCGCTACGGCGTGCTCATGTGCGTGAACGGCACGGGGATCCTCTACAGCTGGCTGCGCCGGCTCCTCGTCGGGGATTCCGGCGGTGTTCCCTACGACGAGCTGAACCGGGTGGCCGCCCAGGCGCCCGTCGGCTCCGACGGCCTTGTGGTGCTCCCGTTCGGCAACGGCGCGGAGCGGACGCTTGAGAACCGGAATCCCGGCGCCTCGGTGCTGGGACTGGACTTCAACCGCCACGGGATCCCCCAGCTCCTGCGTGCCGGGCAGGAAGGAATCGTGTTCGCGCTGAACTTCGGGCTGCGGATCATGAAGGGCATGGGACAGGACACCCGCACCATCCGGGCAGGGCACGCCAACATGTTCCTCAGCCCCCTGTTCCGCGAGGCATTCGCCACGGTGACCGGGGCGCGCGTGGAGCTGTACGAGACCAACGGGGCGCAGGGCGCCGCGCGAGGCGCCGGCGTGGGAGCAGGGATGTACCCCGGAGCCAAGGACTGCATTCCGGGGTCTGAAGCCGGTGCCAGACGGTGGAGCCGGACGCGGCGAAACGGGACGCGTATGCCCAGGCGTACGCGCGGTGGGAGGAGGCGCTGCGGCGCTCGCTGCAGTAGGCCGCGCGATCGGCTGCCGCGGGAGTCCGTCGGCGCCGACTATCGCAGCGGCACGCCCGCGTTCAGGGGGTTTTCTTTCTTTCCGGAGCCGATGATCTTCTTTCCGTTGACGAACACGTACTCGATGCCGTGCGGCGCCGCGGAAGTGTCCGGTGCCGTCGTGTTGTCCCGGACATTCTCCCAGTCGAACACCGTGATGTCGGCCGGGCCACCCTCGGCCAGGCGTCCCCGGCCCGTCAGCCCGAAGCGCTCGGCCGTGGCACCGGTCATCTTCCGCACCGCCTCCTCCAGGGGAAGCAGCCGCTTGTCGCGTGACACCTGCAGCAGGCGGGGGAAGGCGCCATAGGCCGCCGGGTTCTGCACGCCCGCTCGCTCGACCCACGCATCGGTCATGAACAGCGAGGCCGGGTGCCGCACGAGGGTCTCCACGATCCTGTCGGTGCTGCCGTTGTGGAGGAGCACTTTCGCCTGGCCGGCGCTTCGCCGCGCGATGTCGACCAGGACGTCGACAGGGCTCATCCTGCGGATGCGCGCGATATCGGGGAGAAACTTCCCGTTGTGCTCGGCCATCTCGGGGTCGATGGTATTCGTGACCTGGATGTCAGCGGGGCCGAAGCCGATCTGCCGCTCGGCAACCCGGATGTCGCGCTTCAGGCGTCGGAGGGACGCGGCTTCCCCGTAGGCGGCCGGGCCCGCGCGCAAGGAACCACAGCGGGAGCACGACCCCGATCACGCGATGCTTCGCAGTGGTAGGGGGTGAAGTCGAACCTGACGTCGATCCCGTCCTTCAGGGCGGCAGTCGATGGCCGCGAGGCTCGCTTCCACGGTCCGCCAGGCGCGCGAGCCGGCAAAGAACAGGTGCGAGACCTGCAGCCGCACGCCCGTCGTGCGGGCAATGTCCAGCGCTTCCGCCAGCGCCTCCATTGACCTGCTCCGTCTCGTGGCGGGCGCAAGCCCGCGGATGGACAGCGAGCACCTTCCCCTTCTTCTTGACCAGCCGGGCGACCTCGCTGGATCTCCTCCCGCCGGGCAAACGCCCCGGGCTCGTACTGCAGACCGAGCGAGACCCCGCGCGCGCCCTGGTCCATGGCCCCTTCCAGGAGCCACAGGAGCTCCTTGATCTCGTAGGGGTGCAGCGGGGAAGGATCAGCGCCCCTGATCGAGGCTCGCGTCGAGCCGTGGCCTGCCATCAGCGCGATGTTCTGGCTTGCGCCGGAGGCCTCCAGGCGCTCCACGTACTCGGCAACCGAGCTCCACTGCGCCGTCAGCAGGCCGGCGCCGAGCATGGCCGTGATGCGCTCCTTCCAGGCGCTGCCCTCCCGAAACCCGGCGGCTGACATGCCGCAGTTCCCGGCGACAACGGTGGTGATTCCCTGCGCGAGAAAGGGGTACTTCAGCTCGTCGTGTCCCTTGATGGGAATGTGCCAGTCCAGGTGGGAATGAGCGTCGATGAACCCCGGCGCGACGACCCTTCCGGCGCACTCGATGACCACGCCGGCGGTCCGAATGGGCCGGGGTGAAATGCGGAAGACCTTTCCTCCCCGCACGAGGAGATTCGCGGTGTACGGCGTGCCGCCCGAGCCGTCGACGATGAGTCCGCCCCTGAGGAGGATGTCCTGGTCCCTGACCTGTGTCGCCATGTGAGCTCTCAATTTATACCATCGGCTTCAGAATTGACAGGGAGCGGAGGATCGCGCATCGTAGCCGGCATGATCTGGGTCGTCGGGGCCGTGGCCATCGACATGGTGGCGGTCCGCGAGAAGTTCCTGGACGGCACATCCAATCCCTCCGACATCCGCCTGGGGCTCGGGGGCGTGGGATACCGCATCTTCAGCAATCTCGAGGCGCCGCGACGGTTCATCACCGCCCTCGCCACTGACCCGATCTCGCGCTGGGCCCGGGAAGCGCTGGAGTCCGACGGGGACGCCGTCATCCAGGAAGTGACGGGAAGGGAGTCCCGGCCGCCCCTGTATCTCGCGCTCATGGAAAGCGGGGCCCTCAAGGTTGCCGCATCGGATTTCCGCATCGTCGAACAGTCCCTTTCCGCCGAGTTCGTCATGAGCCAGGTCGGGACCCCCGGGCCGGCTGACTTCCTGGTGCTTGACGCCAACCTCTCGCCCCGGCTCGTCGCCGCCCTTGTGGAGCGCTACGCTGACCAGACCCGCGTGGTCTTCGAACCGGTGTCGGTGGAAAAAACCGCGCGGCACGCCGGGGGGCTGAGAAAGCTTTTCCTGACCACTCCCACGGTTGAAGAGATGGATGCATTCGGCGCCCCGGACATTCTTCGATTCATGGCGGAGCGCGCAATCGCCCATATCCTGGTGACGCGCGGGCCCGCGGGCACCCGGCTTGTACGGCGATGGGCGGTGCGTGGAGTTCCCCCGCGGGTCGTGGCGCAGGCGCCGGACACCACCGGCGCGGGCGACCAGCTCCTTGCCCTCCTGCTGTCATTCCTGCACAACGGCAGCGGCCTCCATGATGCGGTGCGCTCCGCCATGGACCGCGTGGAGGACAGTCTCCGGAAAGACCGCACAATGACGGAACGAATCCGGCTCTCCGCCGAGGTGAGGGACGCACTCGAAGCCCGCCGCCCGGTTGTCGCTTTTGAATCCACGATCATCAGCCATGGCATGCCCTGGCCCAGGAACCGGGACACCGCCCTGGAAGCAGAGGCAATTGCGCGCGCATCGGGCGCCGTCCCGGCAACCGTTGCGGTGATGGACGGCACGGTCGTGGTGGGGCTCAAGGCCGATGAGCTGGAGCGGCTGGCAACCGAGGCGGGCGTGCTGAAGGTCTCGCGGCGGGATCTATCGTGGGCACTCGCCACCGGGCGCACCGGCGCCACCACGGTGAGCGCCACGATGTTTGCAGCCTTCCGGGCCGGCATCGACGTGTTTGCCACGGGAGGAATCGGCGGGGTGCACCGGGGTGCGGCGGAGTCCTTCGACATCTCCGCGGACCTCACCGAGCTTGCGGTCACCTCTGTCTGCGTGGTCTCGGCAGGAGCGAAGGCAATCCTCGACATCCCCAAGACCCTCGAGATGCTGGAGACACTGGGCGTGCCCGTAGTGTGTTTCGACACCCCGGAGTTCCCTGCGTTCTACTCGCGCTCGAGCGGGCTTCCCGCCCCCCTTCGCGTCGATGCACCCCGGGATCTCGCGGTCATGCTCGCCACCCAGCGCTCGCTGCAGCTGCCGCAGGGAATCCTGGTTGCGCAGCCCGTGCCCGCCGCTGAGGAAATCCCGCGGGAGACCATGGACGCCTGGATTTCGCGGGCGTTGGAAGAGATGCGGGACCGGAAGATCAGCGGCAAGGCCGTGACGCCGTTTCTGCTCTCGCGAATCGTGGAGCTGTCCGGCGGTGCGTCCCTGGAGACAAACGTAAAGCTTTTCCATAACAACGTCCGGCTGGCGTGCCGAATCGCCTCGGCGTGCGCGGAGCTGAGCCGCCGCTGAGGCTGCCGGCGGCTTGCGGGTGGCATTCGGCCGCTGTACGATGAATGTCCATGAAGCACGAGGAATACACGTGGAAATCATTCGACGGGCTGGAAATGTTCGCCCAGTCCTGGAGCCCGGAGGGCGCCGCGCGCGCGGCGGTTGCGCTGGTCCACGGCCAGGGGGATCACTCGGGCAGATATCCGCGGCTCGTGCAGAAGCTGGTGGAAAGCGGGTTCGCCGTGAACGCCATGGACAATCGAGGCCATGGGAGATCCGGCGGACCGCGCGCTCACACCCCGTCCATGGGCGCGCTCATGAAGGATATCGACACCCACCTGGACCAGACACGCTCCCGGTTCCCCGGCATTCCCCACTTTCTCTATGGTCACAGCTTCGGGGGTGAACAGGTCCTGTTCTATGGACTGGAGAGAAAGCCCAGTCTTAACGGGGTGATCGCTTCCAGCCCGCTCCTGGGGTCCGGTATCCGGCAGCCGGTCGCAAAGGTGCTTGCCGCGAAGCTACTCTCGCGCATCGTCCCGCAGCTCACCCTTGCCCATGGCACGCCCCCTGGTTCCCTGTCCCATGACACCTCGTGGGTGGAATCGAGCCTGCGCGATCCTCTCTTCCAGGAGGTGCTTTCCGTTCGGACGGCAGCCGAAGTCCTTCGCGCGAGCGCCTGGATCCGCACCCACACCAGCTTTCCGCTCCCTCTCCTCGTCGAGCAGGGCACCGACGACCTGTACGTCAGACCCGACGCTGACCATGGCCTTTGCCCGCGGGCTGTCCGGCGACGTGACGCTGAAGATCTGGGAGGGCCTGGGGCACGAGCTCCACAATGAAACGAGAAAGGACGAGGTGATCGACACGATCATTGCCTGGGTGGACGGGCACCTCCGGTAAAGGGGAAGCCAGATTCGCTGGGCAGCACGATGCCGTAATCTGCGGCGTTCCGCGACGGCCTGGCAGCGTCAGTTGGCCGTGTATTTCATGAAGTCGTCCTTTTTCACGTCCTTCAGCAGCGCGGGATCGCCCAGCACGATCCAGAGCACCGGGTTGTCGACGAGGTATCTTTTGGCCACTCGAACGACATCCTCCGCCGTTACGGCGCCAATCCGGTCGGTCAGCAGGAGGTAGTTCCGGTAGTCGCCGTGGTAGAAGATCGACCCGGCGATCTGCGAGGCGATGAGCCTGTTCGTCTGCTGCCCGGAATAGAATTGCGTGAGGAACTTCAGCTTGTAGAACGGCAAGGCGTCCGCAACGGAAACGAATGCCTCAGCCTTCGCATCCGCGGCGCTGCCCAGCCCGCTTTTGCCCGCGGCCGACACCGTCACGTTGCCCGACATGCTGTGGCCCGACGCAAGCACGGCTATCGCCTGGTCGACGAGCGGTTTCACCTTCCCCGGCACCGTTGTGCGGAACACCGTGATGTCCCCGAAGCTCGCCGTCGCCCCGTCCACGTTGGCTTCCACGCTGTAGCAGGCGCCGTTGCGCGTCCGAAGGATCTCGAAGAGGATGTCGTCCAGCAGGTTGAATGCCACCAGTGACGCCGGGTAGTCCGGGCTGTCGGGCGCCGGCATTGCGAACTCTCCCCGCACGTAGGCCAGCCCTTCCGACCGGGGAAACGGGGAAAGAATGAGATCCGGGGTCACGGTTCCCTGGAATGGAGGGACCTCGGGCCGCGCGGCGGCGGAGACGGGCAGCGAGCCGAACGTGTCCTCCAGCATGGGCAGGAGCGACTTCGGATCGAACTCCCCCACGGCGATGAGGTAGATCCTGCCCGACGTCATTGCGCGGGACCATGCGGCGCGCAGGTCATCGACCGAGATCCGGTCCAGCGAGTCCCCCACTCCTGCCCACGAGGCAGCGTACGGGTGCCCGGCGAAGAACTTCTCGTCCAGCCGCGCTACCGCCGAAGAGAAGGGGTCAGTCTCCGCCTGCTGTTTTTCCAGCTTGAAATCGCTCAGGACCCGGGGAAACTCTTCCGCGTTCCATGAAGGATGCATCAGCGCATCTGCATACAGCGGAAAAAGGCGCGGGAAATAAGTGTCTATGGTGACAAGGTCCAGGGAGGTAAGGTCGTACGACCCGTAGCGGGGAACAATGGCCGACGACGTCTCGAAGGTTGTCCTCTGGACGTCTGCATAGGGAAAGTGCGCCGATCCCCGGGTCAACATCGTGAGCATCACTGCTTCGAGCCCCGCCTTGTCCAGAGGCGTGTACGACACGTGGCCGGTGAAGACGGCTTTCAGCGTGAGGATCCTGTTGGTCGATGAGCGCTTGATGATCACCGGGATACCATTCTTGAGCCGTGCCGCGGTGAACGATTCCAGGTTTTCCCGCGCAAAGTCATTGATCGCACCCGATTCGAAGACGGCCTGCTCCCGGGTCAGTTCCTGGGCACCGGCCCCGAAGGGCAGCACGAGCGCCGCGGCAAGCACGACACCGAAGAATCGTCCCCGGCTCATTTCACGCCTCCCTTCTGCTGGTCGGCCCACCAGTATGCGTTGTCCCTGGTGATCGCCGTCCACGTGCCGCCGGCCCCGGATCCATGCTCCCGGTCGAAATCCTCCCGGCTCATCCGTATGGAGAGCACGCTCGGCCTGCTCGTGATGTACGTAGTGATGAACCGCGCAATGTCCGCCGGGCTCACGCGCTGCAGCGCATCGTTGTATCCGAGGTAGTAGGCCGTGCCCGCAGAGGCCCACCAGAATGCGAGTGTGCCGATGAACCCGTCAGCGGTCTCCCGCTCCCAGATCCGGTCGTCGGCGATCTGGCGCGTGAGCACGGTGTACTCATTCGGGCTGAAGTACGCGGGGTTCGAAACCAGCGCCGCCATCTGTTCGAGGAACGCAGCTTTCAACGCGGCGGCTCTCTGGAACGTGTCCTGGCCGGGTATCACCTTGAGGTACGTGGAGAAATTGATTTCTCCGCCGTCCCGCTGCGTCGGGTAGCCCGCGCTGATGTCGTCCTTGTTGTACTGGCCGGGAACCTTGGTGAAAATCTCCGTCTTGAATCTGCCGTTGGGGTCCTCCAGAAGCTTTGACCACACGTCGGCGGCATACGTGAAGGAGGGGCTGCGCAGAGTGTCCGGACCCTGGAAGCGGAGGTCCACCGCGGCAAGCCCGGTGTACATCTGCTCGTCGGCGGAAACAAGGAACACGTCCTTCGACAACGCCGGGTGGGGCGGGGGAGGGGAGGCCCAGGGATCCTTCGCCCGCTTCCAGTCCCCGAAGTATCTCTGCGCGGCGGCACGCACCTGGTCCGGTTTCACGTCGCCGCCGACGAACAGGGCCGTGTTGTTCGGAACGTACCACGTGTCGCGCATATCGCGGAGCATCTGCACGGTCGCGGACCGGACCAGCGCTTCAGAGCCGGCCACGTCCTTGCGCCAGGGGTATTTCCAGAACAGCGCCTTCCGGACTGCCGAGCCATAGATGTTGCCCGGGTCGCTGAAGCCGGCGAGGATCTCGCTCACCACGACATCTTTTTCAGTCTGAAGCTCGGCAGGGTCAAGCAGCGGGAATCGCACCGCGTCCGCCCAGAACTCGATCCCCTTGTCCGCCCGATCCGACGGGACGGTGAAGAAATAGGACACCGACTCCTGCGACGTGCCGCCGTTCCAGTCAGCAACGCCGAGATCCTTCATCGCCGCCTGGAGAGCGGTCTGGTTCGGGTAGGCGCGGTTGCCCTTGAACAGCATGTGTTCATACAGGTGGAAAAGACCGGCGGTTTGCGGGGTCTGGCTGATCGCCCCCGTCCGGAACGTGACCTGGATCCGTGCCAGCGGCACGGTGTGGTTCTCCAGGACGAAGACTTCAAGGCCGTTGTCCAGGGAAAAGGTCTGCATGCCGGTGGTCTCCCGCGCCTGCGCGGCTGCGCCCGCCAGCGGCAGGATCCAAACGAGACAGCAGCAGATAAGCAGCTTCATTATTGTCATCGCATAAATATACGAAAGATACGGGCTCCATTCAGCCCGGGGAAAAGGCGTTCCGCTTGCAAAGCGGAATTCAACGCACTATAGTGCGTGATTGCAAGCCCAACCTCAAGGAGACGCACACACATGGCAGAGCTCAACCCCTTCAAGATCGCGCAGAAGCAGCTGGACACGGCCGCGGAAACCCTCGGCCTGGACGAGGCCACCCATCAATTCCTGAGATGGCCCCAGCGCGAGCTGAAAGTGACCATTCCCGTCCGCATGGATGACGGCACGACCCGGGTATTTCATGGCTATCGTGTCCAGTACAACGGCGCCCGCGGGCCGACGAAGGGCGGGCTTCGCTGGCACCCGGATGAAACCATAGACACGGTCCGCGCGCTCTCGGCGTGGATGACCTGGAAGTGCGCGGTTGTCGATCTTCCTCTCGGCGGCGCCAAGGGCGGCGTGACCTGCAACCCCAAGGAGCTCTCGGCCGGAGAGAAAGAGCGCCTGGCGCGCGCCTATATCCGCGCCATCGGCCGCTTCCTGTCGGAAACCCGCGATGTCCCGGCCCCTGACGTGTACACCACTCCGGAAATCATGGCCTGGATGATGGACGAGTACGAGATGATCATCGGCGAGCACAGCCCCGGCGTCATCACCGGCAAGCCCCTCGCACTCGGCGGCTCGGCCGGGACGGGGCGATGCCACGGCCCGGGGAGGCATCTACGTTACGCGTGAGGCTGCGGCAAGGCTCAAGCTGGACCTGAAAGGCAAGCCGATGGCCATCCAGGGCTTCGGAAACGCGGGTCAGCACGCTGCCACCCTCGGTGCGAGCATCCTGGGGATGAAGCTTGTTGCCGCTTCCGATTCCCAGGGCGGGGTCCACAATCCCAACGGGCTGGACGTGAAGGCGCTGGTGGAGTGGAAGCAGAAGAAGGGGAGCCTCGAAGGTTTTCCGGGAGCGGCGGCCATCTCCAACGAAAAGCTCCTCGAGCTGGATGTCGCGGTGCTCTTCCCGGCGGCCCTGGAGAACATGATCACGGACGTCAATGCTTCCCGCATCTCCGCGAAGATCGTCTGCGAGCTGGCAAACGGGCCGACCACCCCCGAGGCGGACGTCGTCCTGTACAAGAAGGGCATTTTCGTCATCCCCGATTTCCTTGCCAACGCGGGCGGTGTCACCGTGTCGTACTTCGAGCAGGTCCAGAACGCGTACAACTACTACTGGAACCTCGACCTGGTCTACAGCAGGCTTGACGAGAAGATGACAAAAGGGTTCAACGACGTGTACGCCATGCACGAGCGGCACAAGGTCAACATGAGGGAAGCAGCGTACCTCGTTTCGGTGAGCCGGGTCGCGGAGGCCTGCAAGCTGCGCGGGTGGGTGTGATCGACACGGCGCTCCCTTTCTCCCAGAGCCCGATCAAGGGCTACCGGCTGTTCCGCCAGATTGCCCGGTTCCCCGAGCTTCTGCCCCGGATGCGCTCCACCTTCCTCGACGTGCTGGTGGAGCGCGGAGCCCTGGCGCGGGAGGATCTCGCGGGCCTGGTGGCGCGGTACATGGCGGCCGACGGCGTGCCGGACACCGAGGCGGCGCGCGCCGAGTACACCGACTGTGTCGTGGACCTGCTCTTTGCGAACGTCCTCAGCCCCGAGGAAGTGGAGAACTGGGTCAACCTCGTGCGCAAGCGCGATCGCTGCCAGGAGCTGGGCAGGGCCGTGGCAGGGGAGCATACCAGCGCCGCGGACATCTGGCGCGCCCTTCGCGAGTTCTGCGACATCCCCAAGGGAGAGCTCTACATCTCCCGGGAAGAGGCCGAGGGGATCCGCGTCGCCCTTCTCTCCCACTACATTTCCAGCCAGCTTCCGTTCATCGGGATTGCCAAGAACCACGTGACCATCCGGGACATCGACGCCGTGCTCGGTCACACCATCGGTCACGTCGCCTACCCGGGCAAGCTGGGCGGGAAGTCCGCGGGCATGATCGTGGCGCAGAAGATCCTCCTGCCAATCCTCTCCGACCGGGACCCGGATTTCGAGAAGTACATCGCGGTCCCCGACACCTGGTACATCAGCTCGGGGGTCATGTCCGATTTCATCGACCGCAACCATTTCTACGGGTTCCACACGCACAAGTACCGCGACCGCGATGCCATTGACGAGGAATACAAGACGGTGGGCGGGCTTTTCGAGAAGGCAGCCTTCCCCGCGGACGTCGTGGAGGAGTTTCGCTCGCTGATCCGCCAGATCGGCGAGCACCCCATCATCGTCCGATCCTCCAGCTACCTGGAGGACAGCTTCGGCCTGGCCTTTTCGGGCAAGTACCAGTCCATCTTCCTTCCGAACCAGGGAGACGAGGAGCAGCGCCTGTCCGCGTTCATCCGCGGGGTGAAGACGGTGCTGGCCAGCATGTACGGACCGGACCCGATCATCTACCGCAGGGATCACGGCCTCCTGGACTACAACGAGCGGATGGCCATGATCGTGCAGAAAGTGGTCGGGCGCCGCTTCGGTGACTGGCTCTTTCCTCTTGCAGCGGGCGTCATGTACTCCTCCAACGCGTGGATCTGGAACCCGCGGATCCGGAAATCGGACGGGCTGGTGCGCCTGGTCTTCGGCCTGGGGACCCGGGCGGTGGACAGGGTGGGGGGTGACTACCCCCGCATGATTCCCCTCAGCCACCCCGCTCTCAGGCCCGAGGTCACCCCCGAGCAGATCTCCAAGTACTCCCAGAGGATGGTGGACGCCATCAATCTCCGCACCGGGGAGTTCACCACGATCGACTTCCGTACGCTGGCGGAAGAAAGCCGGCATCCGGATCTTTTCCTGGCTGCCTCCATCATGGCGGACGGCGAGATGCGCGCACCGCTCTTCCGGACACAGGAGCTGCAGCCGTCGTCGCTGTGCCTGACCTTCGAGAACCTGCTGACAAAGTCAGGCTTCGTGCCGCTCGTGAAAAAGGTCCTTTCCACCGTGCAGGCCGCCTTCGGGAGGCCGGTGGACATCGAGTTTGCCTGGGACGACAACAAGCTGTACATCCTGCAGTGCCGGTCGCTCTCGATGCGCCGCGAGCTGGAACGGGTGGTCCTTCCCGCCGGGGTGCCGGAAAAGGACACGCTGTTCGTCACGCAGTCCGGTCTTTCCAATGCGTTCATAACCGATATCGAGCACGTGGTGTACGTGGATCCGCGCGCGTATGACCGGCTGGACACCGTGGAAAAGAAGCACAAGATCGGCTGGGCCGTGGGGCAGCTGAACAAGCGCCTTGCCGGTCACCGCTACGCGCTCATGGGGCCCGGCCGGTGGGGCAGCAACGACATCAACCTCGGTGTCCGGGTCAGCTACGCGGACATCAACAGCACGCGCCTCCTCGTGGAGATTGCCTTCGCCCGTGACGGGTATACGCCCGAAGTGTCGTATGGAACCCACTTCTTCCAGGACCTCGTCGAGGCGGATATCGCGATCATGCCGTTGTTTCCCGACACAAAGGGGAGCAGCCTGAACGAGCCGTTCCTGCTGGGCTCGCGCAACTCCATCACCGACGTTGACGCCGGTCTTGCCGCCTTGTCGGACGTCATCCGCGTGATCCACGTTCCGTCCGTGATGGACGGGAAGCTCCTCCACGTGTTCCTGGACGCGGAGACGCAGAAGGGAATCGGGATGTTCGCGCCGGCGGCAGGGTCGGGACGGAAGTAGATTCCGGAAACCGACCGTCGACAAAAAAGCCCGCCGACGAGGCGGGCTTGCTTTCATGCAGGGGTATCTATTTCTTCGCGTCCGGCATCGAAATCATGCCGTCCCAGGTATTGACCACCTTGGCCTCGCGTGCTTCCTCCTCGGAGAACCAGTGGGCCGTCACGGTCTTCAGCTCGGTGAAGAAACGCACCGCGTCCGTGCCCATGGTGTGCAGGTCACCGAAGAACGAGTTCTTGTGCCCGGTGAACCCGAACATTCCCAGCGGCACGGGGATTCCGACGTTGACGCCCACCATCCCGCCGTGGGTCCGCTTGGCGAACTCGCGCGCAAAGTAGCCGTTCTGCGTGTAGATCACCGATCCGTTGGCGAACTCGTTGGCGTTCATCAGGGCCACGCCCTCCTCGAAGTTCTTCACCCTCTTGACGACGAGCACGGGGCCGAAAACCTCCCGGTCTCCGATGGTCATGCCCGGCTTCACGTGGTCGAACAGCGTGGGTCCCAGGTAGAATCCCTTCTCGTAGCCCTTCACGCATGCCTTGCGGCCGTCGAGGACGAGCTTTGCCCCTTCATCGACGCCTTTCTGGATCCAGTTGATGACGGACTGCCGATGCTCCGCGTTCACCATCGGCCCGAGCTGGCTGGACTTGTCATAGGCGGGACCGATCTTCAACTCCTTCATCATCGAGGCGAGGAGGCCGACGAGCTTGTCCGCAACTTCTTCTTCAACGACGATCGCGGGAAGCGCCATGCAGCGTTCACCTGCGCAGCCGCACGCCGAGGCCACGATGCCGCGCGCCGTGCGCTCCAGTGCCGCGTCCTTCAGAACGAGGGCGTGGTTCTTCGCTTCCGTGAGCGCCTGCACCCTCTTGCCGTTGGCCGCGGCGGTGGCATAAATGTGCTTGCCGATCGACGTTGAACCGACGAAGCAGACGCCCTTGATGTCAGGGTGCCGGAGAAGGATCTCCGCCTCGTTGCGCGAGCAGGTGACGAGGTTGATGACTCCCTTCGGCAGCCCCGCCTCCTCCCACAGCTCCATGATACGGATTGCGGACTGCGGAACGAAGCTTGCGAGCTTCAGGACCAGGGTGTTCCCAGTGGCGATGCAGATTGGCGCAACCCAGCCCATGGGAAGCATGGCGGGAAAATTCCAGGGAACGATTCCGGCAAAGACGCCCAGCGGCTCCATGTACTGCGCCGTGTCGTAGCCGGCCGGTAACATTCATGAGGGCCGGGCCCTTCAGGAGGTGAGGAATGCCGCAGGCGAACTCCACCAGTTCGGTGACCTTGATGGCGTCTCCCATGGCCTCGTCCAGCACTTTTCCGTGCTCCGTTGCCACGAGCTTCGTCAGCTCGTCAAGGTGCTTGTCCAGGAGAGCCTTCATCCTGTAGAGGACCTGGACTCGCTTGTTCGGCGGGGTGTCCGCCCACGCGGGGAACGCGGCGGCCGCGGCGGCCACCGCCTGGTTCACCTCGTCCTGCGTGCACTGGGGCGCCAGGGCGATCACCTCGCCGGTCGACGGGTCGAAGCAGTCCATGTATTTGGAAGTTTTCGATTCCTTCCAGCCAGCCGCGTAATACGGCAATTTCTTCGCGACAACGGGCATATGGGTCTCCTTTGAGAGGGGGGGTGTACGAGAGGCTTTCAGGATAGCATTTTGCAGTGTTCTGTCAAGCCTTGGCCATGGATTCGGACGTCCCGACGGTCTGCATACTTATTCAATTGCCGAAAAATATTTCTTGCCAATTCGAAAAACGTGCCTTATAGTGCGCGAATAGTTTCCGCGGTATGGTTCATTTTCAATATCCCGATGAGCATCAAACCAAGGAGTAGGAGGGTTTCATGGCAGAACAGATGTATGAGCTGCAAAGGGACGTTTCCCAGAACCACAGGCTCTACAACAAGGACCTGGCGCCGATCGAGATCAAACGGCGCACGTGGGGGACGTACAATTTCGCTGCGCTCTGGATAGGAATGGCGCACTGCGTCCCAACCTACCTGCTGGCGGGGGGGCTGATAGCCCTGGGAATGGACTGGAAACAGGCCCTGTTTACAATCACGCTGGGCAACTTGATCGTGCTCATTCCCATGCTGCTGAATGCCCACCCCGGCACGAAGTACGGGATCCCCTTTCCCGTGTTTGCCCGTGCTTCTTTCGGAGTCTTCGGGGCAAACATCCCTGCCCTCCTGCGCGCCATCGTGGCCTGCGGATGGTTCGGAATCAACACGTATATCGGCTCGCTGGCAATCGACATCTTCTTCGGCAAGTTGATCCCCGGGTGGAGCTCGATTGGAGGCACCCTGACATTTGCCTTCGGGATGACCGTCCACGGGGCCATTGCGTTCATGATCTTCTGGATTTTCCAGATCTACATCATCCTGCGCGGCATGGACGCAGTGCGTATCTTCGAGAACTGGGCGGCACCCTTTGTCATTCTCCTCGGACTTGCCCTGGTGATCTGGATGATTACGGCAGCGAAGGGATTCGGGCCTCTTCTCGCGCAGCCGAGCAAGTTCCACACCTTCGGTGAGTACTTCAAGGTGTTCATTCCCGCTCTGACCGGCATGGTCGGATTCTGGGCTACCCTCTCGCTGAATATCCCCGACTTCACCCGGTTCGGCAAAGGCCAGAAGCAGCAGATGATCGGACAGGCTATCGGCCTTCCCCCGACCATGCTCGTATTCTCCGCCTTTGGCGTCGTCATCACCTCGGCATCGGCCATCGTGTTCGGTGAGGCCATCTGGGACCCTGCGGTGCTGCTTGGGCAAATTCAGCAACCCCATCACGTTGATCCTGGCGCTTGTTGGTCTGGTGGTCGCGTCTCTGTCGGTGAACATTGCCGCCAATACGGTGTCTCCGGCGAACGACTTCTCGAACACCATCCCGAAGCACATCAGCTTCAGGATGGGTGGAGTGATCACGGGGATAATCGGAATCCTGATCATGCCCTGGAGACTGCTTGCGGACCCGAGCGGATACATCTTCGGATGGCTCGGAACGTACTCGGGCTTCCTTGGGCCGATCGCTGGAGTCCTGATTGCCGACTACTGGGTCATTCGGAAGACGCGCCTCAACCTGGATGACCTGTATACGGAAAAAGGTACATACAGGTTCACCGGCGGCTTCAATATCAAGGCCATTATTTCCCTGGTCGTCGGAGTCATTGTGGCCCTGATCGGCCTGGTCGTGCATCCGCTGCGCTTCCTCTTCGATTATGCGTGGTTCGTCGGATTCGCTGCGGCATTCCTGGTGCACTGGGCCCTGATGTCAGGTACGGTGGTGGTTCCTGCAGCAAGAGGTCCTGCTTCCAAGACTGCCTGACCTCAAGAAAAACAGATGCGCCGGGGAATCTCCCCGGCGCTTTTTTTGTGCCTGTGCAGACCTGGTCGGAAAGGTGTAACGTCCTCCTCCATGATGATTGGGCTGCTCCTGATCGCGGTCGCCGTGACTCTTCTGCCTTTGTTTGTGAAGAAAGTGGGCGAAAACCTCGAGGGCTTTCTTTTCCTGATGGGAATTGCCGCAGTCACCGTTGCCTCACAATGGCGGGTGGCGCTCCTGCTCGATGCCCTTCTGGGGCCGGTGAAAATAACATTCGCGGTGCTCATCGCGAGCCTCCTGTTCCACTTCATTCAGGAGCCCCTTGAGAGGGGCATCATCAGGCTCCGCGAACGCATGGGGCCGCGAGTCCTGGTCTTCGCGATAATCGCCCTTCTTGGGCTTCTTTCGAGCGTTCTGACGGCGATCATTGCGGCGCTCGTCATGGTCGAGGCTGTCAGCCGAATGAGGCTGGACAAGAGGACGGAGACGCGCGTCGTTGTCCTCGCATGCTTTTCCATCGGTCTGGGGGCGGCGCTCACACCGTTCGGAGAGCCTTTGGCTGCGGTGGCAACAACCAAGCTTGCCGGGGATCCCTACCATGCAGACACCTGGTTTCTGTTGCGAAACCTGTGGATGTACGTTATACCCGGGATAGGCGTTGTCAGCGCCGCGGGCGTCTTTTTCGTGGGCAGGCCGGCCGTCCTTGAAAGCCCGGTGCCGAGCGAGCAGAAAGAGACATTTGCTTCGGCGATTGTTCGCACGGTCAAAGTCTACGTCTTTGTCGCGGGTCTCATCTTTCTCGGCGCGGGTTTCACCCCGCTCGTCGATCGGTATATCGGCGGGGTTTCCTCCCTTGCGCTCTTCTGGGTGAATATCACGTCAGCAGTGCTGGACAACGCAACGCTGACGGCGGCCGAAATCGTGCCCTCAATGCAAATGCAGCAGATCGTGGCGGCCCTCATGGGTCTTCTGATCGCGGGGGGCATGCTCGTGCCTGGCAATATTCCCAACATCGTCGCTGCGGGAAGGCTGAAGATCGAAAGCCGGGAATGGGCCAAAGTCGGCGTGCCGATCGGGATGATCTTGATGGTCGTGATGTTCCTGGTTCTCATCGTAAAGGCATAGCATTTTCTTCGGCCGATCGGCGCCATTCCCTCCCGCAATCGCCGGCTTCATCCCACCCGTTATCCGTTGTAGACTGGAGTCGTGACGTTGGGTGAACCGGCCAAGAAAGACGATCGGCGCTACCTCTATCGGGACTACAAGGGGTGGCCGGATGATGAGAGATGGGAACTGATCGACGGCGTGGCATGGAACATGAGCCCGGCACCGTCCATGGGGCACCAGGCTATCAGCGTAGAGCTTGTCCATGCCATCCGTGCCTTCCTCGGGAAATCCGGCTGCCGGGTGTTCGCCGCGCCTTTCGACGTCCTACTGCCCGGAAAAATCCGATCAGTCCACAGAGGATGTGCCCAACGTGGTGCAGCCCGACCTCGCCGTGATTTGTGACCCGGCGCGGCTGCGTCCGTTCGGCTGCTTCGGGGCGCCGGACTGGGTCATCGAAATTCTTTCTCCCCACACTTCGCGCCGCGACATGGCAGAGAAGAGATCGCTGTATGAACGGCACGGCGTGCGGGAGTACTGGGTCGTCGACCCAGGGAACCGCTACGTGCACGTGTACCTGAGGGGAGAGGGCGGCAGGTACGGTGACCCGCAGGTGTGCGTGGGAGCGGCGATCGTCCTGTCCACTGTATGCCCCGGGTTCGAGCTGCAGATCGAGGAGCTGTTTGCCTCCGTCCCCGGCTAGGCCTGGCTATGGGTATCCTGGCGTGCATCCCTGCACTCGGCGCCCCTCGCGGCTCCCGCTGCCCGCTTCGCGGTCAGCTGCCGCCCTCCGCGCGGCTTCGCCGCGCTACGCATCCATGCCTACGGCAGCTGCTGGCCGATTTCCGTGTAGAGCTCCGGACGGCGGTCTCGGAAAAACTGCCAGCCGTCCCGGACCTCCCTGATCTGGTCCATGTCCAGGTCGGCCACCACGACCTCGTCCTTGTCCTCGGACCCTTTCACGAGAATCTTTCCGCGCGGATCAACGAAGTAGCTCGATCCGTAAAACTTCCCGAACTCCCACGGTTTCTCCAGGCCCACCCGGTTGTTTGCGCCGATGAAAACGCCGTTGGCAACGGCCTGGGCGGGCTGCTCGAGCTCCCACAGGTAGCGTGATTTTCCCTCGGTCGTAGCCGAGGGGTTGAAGAGGATCTCTGCTCCCTTCAGGGCGAGGATCCGGGCGCACTCGGGGAAGTGGCGATCGTAGCAGATATAGATGCCGATCTTCGCATAGGCGGTCTGGAATACCGGGAAACCCAGGGTGCCGGGCTTGAAATAGAACTTCTCCCAGAACGCCGGGTATGTGTGCGGGATGTGCACCTTGCGCATCTTGCCCAGGTATTTCCCGTCCGCATCGAGCACGGCCGCGGTGTTGTAGTACACCCCTTCCTGCTCCATCTCGTAGACGGGAACGATCATGACCATCCGGTGCTTCTTCGCGATCGGCGCCAGCCGCTCGGTGATCGGGCCGGGCACCGGCTCGGCGGTCTTGTACCACTTGATGTCCTGCTCGGCGGGGAAGTACGGGCCGTGGAAGATCTCCTGGAGGCACAGGATCTGGACGCCCTTTCTTCCCTGCCTCTTCGACCAGGGGAAGGTGCTTCTGGACCATTGCCTCCTTGATTTCCTGCAGGGAACCCTCGTGCCTCGGATTCGAGGCCTGGACCAGTCCGCAGCGGATGATTCGTGGCATGCACGTGCTCCTCTCCGGTGGTGAAGATGGGCCGATTATACAGCGAGAAATATTTGTTTACAAATGCCCCGGCAGGTCCTATAATCACCCATTCCGCATCGAGAGCAATGTTCCCGCCCGTTGCACGGGCCTCGGCTGTCTTTCGATGTGCGTTCTGAGCGACCCTCAACCTTTGAGAAAAGTCACGGTGCTGGATCAGCTATCCCCGTTCGCGTGATAGGCGGGTGAAGCTTTTTTCAGAAGGAGGCTCATTCATGAGCAATCCGCTCTCTTCCAGGACAATGACGCCAGGCTTCGACCTCGCCCAGGCGATCGCGGAGGCCGACCGCTGCCTGCTCTGCCACGATCCCCCCTGCTCGAAGGGCTGCCCCGCGGAGACCGACCCGGGCACGTTCATCCGCAAGCTGCGGCTTCACAACGTCACCGGGGCCATCCGCACGATCAAGAGCAACAACATCCTCGGCGGCGCCTGCGGCGTGCTCTGCCCCACGCCGCGCCTCTGCGAGAAGGAGTGCAGCGCAACCGGCATCGGCCGGCCCGTCGAGATCGGGAAGATCCAGCGCGCCCTTGTCGAGCACGGATGGAAGATCGGGTTCCAGCCCTTCCGGGCGCCGTCGAAGAAGCGGCGCCAAGGTCGCCGTGGTCGGTTCGGGCCCCGCGGGCCTTTCCTGCGCGGCGGAGCTGGCAAAGGAAGGATTCGCCGTAACGGTTTTCGAGGAACGCGCGCAGCCGGGCGGAGTCATCCGCTACGGGGTGCCGGCATACCGTTTCGACACGGCCTTCTTCGAGAATGAAATGGCAGACCTCGCGAGCCTCGGCGTGCAGTTCCAGTGCGGCACCCGCATCAACGGGGCGGAGGGGGCCCGCAAGCTGCTGAAGGACGGCTACAAGGCGGTTTTCCTTGGCGTCGGACTCTGGGCCGCGGAGCGCATTCCCGGCGGGGAGAAGCTGGCGGGCGTGCTCACCTCCGTCGATTTCCTTGCCATGATGCGCGAAGAGCGCTTCGCCGAGATCGGCGCGCCGGGTCGAAGGCAAGGTCGTGGCCGTCATCGGCGGCGGCAGCGTTGCCATGGACTGCGTGGAATCCGCGGCGAAGCTCGGCGCACGGGACGCGTACCTCGTCTACCGCAGGTCTTTTGCCCAGATGCCCGCAGAAGAAGAAGAGCGCCTTGCGGCCCTGCGGCTCGGCGTGCATTTCCTGATGCTCAACCAGCCGGTCGGGTACGCATCCGACAAAGCGGGCCACGTGACGGGCGTGAAGCTCCTGCGCACCCGGCTCGGGGATCCGGACGCATCGGGCCGGCGAAAACCAGCCGAGGTCAAAGGATCGGAATGGACCCTGGACGCCCAGCTCGTCATCGAGGCCATCGGCAACAGGCCGGACGCCGACCGACTGGTCGGGGCTGGTGAAGACGGATCGCGGCGGGCTTGTGGTCACGGACGAGAAAACCGGAAAGACCTCCGCGGGTTTCGTGTTTGCCGGCGGGGACATCGCGCGCGGGCCGTCGCCTGGTCGTCGAAGCTGTGCAGGACGGCAAGCGTGCGGCCCGGGCCATCCGGGCGGCGCTGGCGTAAGGGAGGAAGACAATGGCAAAGATACGAAGTCGCAGTCCGCCTTCGGCGGTGCCCTCGATCTTTCCGTGAAATTCTGCGGCGTGAAGTTTCCCAACCCGTTTCTCCTCTCCTCCTCGCCGGTTTCCAACAGCGCGGAGATGGTGGAGAAGGCCTACGAGCAGGGCTGGGGCGGGGTCTGCTACAAGACCCTGAACTCGGACCGGATCCCGATCATCCATCCTTCCCCGCGCATGAACGCCTACCAGTACGAGGCCAAGCAGCTGGTCGGCCTGCAGAACGTCGAGCAGATCTCCGACCGGCCGCTGAAGGACAACCTCGCCGACTTCCTGTACCTCAAGAAGAAGTACCCGGACCGGCCCGATCATCGCGAGCATCATGGGCTTCTCCAACAACGAGTGGGCCTACCTCGCAAAGGCGGCGGCGGACAACGGCGCCGACATGCTGGAGCTGAACTTCTCCTGCCCGCACATGACCGTGGAAGGCTCCGGACACAAGGTGGGACAGGCATTCCACCTGCTGGAGAAGTTCACGGCAACGGTGAAAGGCGCGGTGAGCATTCCCGTGCTTGCGAAGATGACGCCGAACATCACCGACATGACGGAGCCAGCCCTCTTCGCAAAGAAGGGCGGCGCGGACGGCATCTCGGCGGTGAACACGTTCCGGGCCATCTCGGAGATCGGGCTGGGAGACTGGGTGGCCAAGCCCGAACGTCTTCGGCGTGGGCGCGATGAGCGGCTACTCGGGCGCGGCAATAAAGCCCATCGCGCTGCACTTCATTGCCGAGATGGCGCAGTGCGCCGAGCTCGGGCTGCCGCTGTCCGCCATGGGCGGCGTGGAGACGTGGATCGACGCGCTGGAATACCTCCTGGTGGGTGCCACGACCGTCCAGGTGACCACCGGCATCATCAAGTACGGGTACCGGATCGTGCAGGACATGATCGAGGGCCTGAGCGACTACATGGTCTCCCGCGGGATCACCAGGGCAGAGGACCTGATCGGCAAGGCTCTTCCCAACCTGAAGTCAACGGATCACTTCGACCTGGCGCGCCAGGGGATCGCGGCGTACGACATCGACAAGTGCGTGGGCTGCGGCCAGTGCTACACGGTCTGCCGGGACGCCGGCGGGCAGGCCCTGGAATGGGACGAGGCGCACGCGCCGGCCGAAGCTCGTCGAGGACAAGTGCCTCAGCTGCATGATCTGCAGCTTCATCTGCCCCGTGCCGGGGCTGATCACGCACAAGGAAATGCCGAAGGGCTGGGCGCGGCGTTCGACGGCGGTCATGGACCCGTCATTGTCGCGGGAGGTGAAGATCCTGCGCTGCCGCTGACGTGACCCATGTGAAGTCAGAAGAAAATACAAAGGAGAAGCGGCATGAGCGTACTTTTGAAAAACGGGCTTGTCGTCACATCAACCGGTTCCTTCACGGCGGACGTCTTCATCGAGGGAGACGTCATCAAGGCAGTGGGATCCGGACTCGGCGCTGAAAGCCGACGAGACGGTGGATGCAGCGGGGAAGTACATCCTGCCCGGCGCCATCGACCCCCATACCCACATCGACATGCCCTTCATGGGCACCACCTCCTCCGACGACTGGAAGACCGGCTCCATCGCCGCCGCCTGCGGCGGGACCACCAGCATCATCGACTTCAGCCTCCAGGGCAAAGGCGAGTCGCTGAAGGACGCCGTGGATCGGCAGAAGGGCAAGGCGGACGGCAAGACGGTGGTGGACTACAGCATCCACCCCGGGCGTCACCGATGCCCGGCCCGACGTGATCGACGAAGTGAAGAAGGCCATCAACGAGTATGGCACGCCGAGCTTCAAGATCTTCCTGTTCTACGATTTCCGCGTGGATGACTACGCGATGATCCGGCTCCTGGAGGAGACGAAGACGCACGGCGGCCTGGTGCAGGTGCACGCGGAAAGCTTCGACATCATCCGCCGGCTGAACGAGCAGCTTGCCGCGTCCGGGAAGCTGGGACCGATGCAGCACGCGCGGGCGCACGCCATCCTTGCCGAGGAGCAGGCGGTGGACCGCTGCGTGTCGGCCGTCGAGTTCACGGGCAGCAGGATCTACATCGTGCACCTCTCCTCCAGCCGCGGCCTGTGCGAAGATCAGGCAGGCCCGGGACCGGGGCCTGCGGATCCAGGCCGAGACCTGCCCGCAGTACCTCACGCTGACCGAGGAGCCGCTACGACGAGCCGGACTGGAACGGCGCGAAGTACGTGATGTCGCCTCCGCTGCGGCCGCAGGAGAGCCTGGACGAGCTGTGGCTGGGCCTGCGGGACGGGGACGTGCAGACCGTGGGCACCGACCACTGCCCGTTCAACTTCAAGGGGCAGAAGGACATGAGCGGCAAGGCCGACTACAAGGTCATCCCCAACGGCGCTCCGGGCATCGAGACGATGCTCATGCTCATGCACACCGAAGGCGTGGTGAAGGGACGGATCACGCTGGAGCGCATGGTTGACGTTGTGTCCACGGGCACGGCGCGCATGTTCGGCCTCGCCAACAAGGGCGCCATCGCCGCGGGCAAGGACGCGGACATCGTGGTCTTCGACCCGAAGAAGAAGTTCACGATCACCCAGAAGAAGCTCCACCAGAACGTGGACTACACCCCCTGGGAAGGCTGGGAAATGACGGGCATGCCGCAGATCGTGTACTCCCGCGGAAAGAAAGTGGCGGAGTGGAGCGGGGACCAGATGAAGTTCGTCGGCGAGGTGGGCAGGGGCAGGTTCGTGAAGAGGGCGCCGCTGGCCGCGTTCTGAGCGGCGGCGCGGCTCTGGACACGATCCGTCCGGATTTGGTGTAAGCCACCGCGTACACCACGCACAGGAGAAGAAATGAACACTCAGGAACTGCAGGCGCTCGACCGCGAGCACGTGATCTACAGCTGGAAAGCCCAGGGCGGCTGGAAGCCGACCGTGATCGACCACGCCGAAGGCATCTACATGTACGACACCGACGGCAGAAAGATCATGGACGGCTGCTCCGGCCTGCTGAACATCAACCTCGGGCACGGCAACCGCCACGTCCTGGATGCCATGAAGGCGCAGATGGAGAAGCTGTGCTTCGTCTCCCCGGGATTCGGCACCGAGCCCAAGGCGAAGCTCGCCTCCATGGTGGCGGAGGTCACCCCGGGTGACCTGGACTACGTGCTGTTCACCAACGGCGGCGCGGAGGCCAACGAGAACGCCATCAAGTCCGCGCGCTGGTTCACGGGCCGGCAGAAGATCTACGCGGCGTGGAAGAGCTACCACGGAGCCACGGCCGGCGCGATCACCGTGACCGGTGATCCGCGGCGCTGGCCGGCAGAGCCGGGCATTCCCGGCGTCGTGCATTTCTTCGGGCCCTATCCCTACCGCTGCACGTGGGGCACCACGGACCCCGAGGAGTGCGGTCAGAGGACGCTGGCCGTGCTCAAAGAGCAGCTCATGTACGACAACCCGAAGTCGGTGGCCGCCATCATCATCGAGCCGATCGTCGGCACGAACGGCATCATCATCCCGCCGAAGAGCTACATGAAGGGCCTTCGCCAGCTCTGCGACGAGAACGGCATCCTCCTCATCTCCGACGAGGTCATGGCCGCCTGGGGCAGGTCGGGCAAGTGGTTCGGCATCGACAACTTCGACATCGTTCCCGACATCATCACCACGGCCAAGGGAATCACCTCGGGCTACGTGCAGCTGGGCGCCACGATCTGGAGCAAGAAGATCTGGGACTATTTCCAGGAGCGCAAGTTCACGTCCGGGCTCACCTACAGCGGGCACGCGCTGGCCTGCGCGTGCGGCATCGCCAATATCGAGGAGTACAAGAAGGACAACCTCATCGAGAAGTCGGCGAAGGACGGGGAGTACCTCGCCGGGAAGCTCAAGGCGCTGGAGGCGAAGCACCCCTCGGTGGGCGACACGCGGTGCAAGGGCCTGTGGGCCTGCATCGAGCTGGTGTCCGACAAGAAGACCAAGGCACCGATTGCCGGGTACAACGATTCCATCCGCAACATCTCCGGCCAGCTGGGCAAGATCTTCATGGACAACGGCCTGTACCTGTACGGCAACTGGGACTACATCTTCATCTCCCCGCCCCTCACCATCACGCGGCCGCAGATCGACGAGATGGTCGCGGTCATCGAGAAGGGCCTGGAGTGGACCGACACCCTGGTGAAAAAGGCGTAGCCGCTGGCGGCGAACCCGCGAGCCGCGCCGCTGCGGGCGTCCACGCCACGCACGGCCCTGGGGCATCTACCGGCGCCAGAGAGCGCTCTTCAAGGATGAGAGACTTGTAAACACGCCCAAATGCACATTTGGGCGTGTTTGAATATTGTGCTGTCCCTGAAACGACGTTGCGCCGCCGGGTGAACACCAGCGCGCAACCACCCGATCGAGCTCAGCGCCCCAGTATCGTCATCGCGAACTCGATTTTCCCCAGCGGCGTTGACAGCTGCACGCCGTTGATGGCTCCCCTCAGCGCCTCCAGAAGCTCGCGGGCGATCGCCGTTCCTTCTTCCAGAGCAGATTCCTTGCTGTCACATTTCGACATCCGCTCGATTACGGAATCAGGCACCGAGACCCCCGGGACCTCGTTTTTCATGAACTCGGCCATCCGCAGGCTGACCAGCGGCCAGATGCCCGCGACGACGGGCACGCGGCGCAGCCCGCGTGCTCCTCTCCAGGAAACGCAGGAGGGGCTGGGCATCGAAGACGGGCTGCGTGATGGCGAACTCCGCCCCCGCGTCCAGCTTCCACCGGAACCTCTCCAGCTCGCGGTCGGTGTTCACGGCGCTGGGGTTCAGCGCCACCCCGTAGCAGAACCCCGTGGGCTCGCCGACCGGGTTCCTCCCGAGGTCCAGGCCCCGGTTGAGCAGGCTCACCATGTTGCACAGCCCGATGGCGTCCACGTCGAATACGGCGGTTGCATCCGGGTAGGTGCCGATGCTTGGCGGATCGCCGGTGACCAGGAGAACGTTGCGGATCCCCAGGGCGTGCGCGCCGAGCACCTCCGCCTGGAGGGCGAGCAGGTTCTTGTCCTTGCACGTGACGTGGGGGATCGCCTCGATGCCTGCCTGCTGCTGCAGCACGGCCGAGGCGGAAACCGCCGCCATCTTTGCCTGGGCGCGCGGGCTGTCGGGAACGTTCACCGCGTCGATCCCCTTCTCCCGCAGGGCGCGCGCGCTGTCGATGAGCTTCCTCATGTCGATGCCGCGGGGCGGTACCAGCTCCACGCAGGTCACGAACTCGCCGCGGGAAAGCCGGGCCGCCCACGCGCTCTTCTTCTCCAGGGGGATCGGCGCCCGCTCCTGCACGGGCGTCGAGACGTGCACGCTTTCCCGCGGGCGTCACGGGCGCGAGGGCCTTGATCTCGTTGCGGATCTCCCGGATGTGCGCAGGCGTCGTGCCGCAGCACCCCCCGACGATGCGCACCCCGGACTGGATCATGCGCTTGGCGTACTTCGCCATGTACTTCGGCGTGGTCTGGTAGATGTTGCGGCCCTCGACGTTCACGGGCACCCCGGCATTGGGCTGGACGCACAGCGGGAGGCGGGCCACCTTGATCATCCGCTCCGCGGCGTCCAGCATGCTGCGCGGGCCTTCCGAGCAGTTCAGGCCGATGACCTCGGGACCGAGCTCCTGGATCTCCGCGGTGAAGACTTCGGGCTCGGTGCCGTACGGCGAGGTGCCTTCCGCGTTGATCGTCATGCAGGCGATGACGGCGAGGTCGCAGCTCCGTGCGGACGCCCCGGATGGCGGCCTTCAGCTCGCCGACGTCCACGAACGTCTCCAGGATGAGCAGGTCGGCGCCTGCCGCTGAAAGCACTGACGCCTGGCGGGCAAAGAGCTCCTCGGCCTCGGCCGTGCCCATTGCGCCGATGGGCTCCAGCATCACCCCCAGGGGGCCGATGGAACCGGCCACGAGGACGCTTTCCGTCCGACCCGACTCCTCGACGGCCTGGCGCGCCAGCTCCACGGCGCGGCCGTTGATCTCCGAGAACTTCTCCGCGAGGCCCGCGGCGCGCAGCTTGGGAATGCCCGCGCCCCAGCTGTTCGTCGTGATCACGTCCGCGCCGGCGTCGAGGTATTCGCGGTGGATGCCCATGACCAGCCGGGGATCCGTGAGGCACACCTCTTCGAACGAACGGTTCAGGAAGACGCCCCGTTCGTAGAGCATCGTTCCCATTGCGCCGTCGAAGAGAATGGTCTGCTGCCGGGAGAGGCGGGTGCGAAAATCTATCTTCAACCGGGGTGGCGCTCTCTCAACTTCTCGGGCGGCCTGCACCATGGCGATGAGGGCTGGCTCGGTCTCCTTCCACTGCCGGGTCTTCAGGCCGCAGTCAGGGTTGACCCAGAGCTGCCCCGGGGTGAGGACCGCCAGGGCCTTTTCCAGCAGGGCGAGTATCTCTTCCGCGGAGGGCACCCGGGGCGAATGGATGTCGTAGACGCCCGGACCGATCTCGTTGGGGTAGCGGAACGCGCGGAATGCGCCGAGCAGCTCCATGCGGGAACGGGCGGATTCCACCGACAGGACGTCGGCGTCCATCGCGGCAATGGAGGAGACGATGTCGTTGAACTCCGAGTAGCACATGTGCGTGTGCATCTGCGTGGCGTCCTTCACCCCGGATGAGGCCACCCGGAAGGACTCGACGGCCCAGTCGAGATACTCCTTGCGGTCGTCCTTGCGCAGGGGCAGACCTTCGCGGAGCGCCGGCTCGTCGATCTGGATCATCCCGATGCCCGAGGCCTCGAGATCCCGCGACCTCGTCGCGGATGGCAAGGGCAATCTGGCGGCAGGTCAGGGACCGGGGCTGGTCGTCGCGGACGAACGACCACGCGAGGATGGTCACCGGCCCGGTGAGCATGCCCTTCAGCGGCTTTGCGTGTCAGGGACTGGGCGTAGGAGGACCAGCGGACCGTCATGGGCTTGGGCCGCTCGACGTCACCGAAGATGACGGGCGGCTTCACGCAGCGCGACCCGTAGCTCTGCACCCACCCGTTGCGGGTGAAGGCGAAGCCGGAGAGCATCTCCCCGAAGTACTCCACCATGTCGTTGCGTTCGAACTCTCCGTGGACCAGCACGTCCAGGCCGATGGACTCCTGGAGGCGCACGGTCCGCGCAATCTCCTCCTCCAGGAACTTCTCGTACTGGGCCGGGGTGATGGTGCCCGCGCGCCGCTCGGCGCGCGCCGCCCTGACCTTCTGCGTCTGCGGGAAGGAACCGATGGTGGTCGTCGGGAAGAGCGGCAGCGGGAGGGCGGCCGCCTGCGCTGCACGGCGCACGGCATAGGGGCTTGCGCGGCGGGACATCGCCGGGGTGAGGGAGGCAAGTCGTTCCTGCACGCGGGGGGAATGGATCCGCGGGGAGGTCCGGCGGGCACTGCCGCCGACGCGTGCTCTCCGCCAGCTGGGCCGCGACACTTCCCGCGCCCTCGTTGAGCGCGCGGGCAACGATCACCAGCTCGTCCAGCTTCTGCCGCGCAAAGGCCAGCCAGCCCGACAGCTCATCGTCGAGGGACGTTTCAGCGGCCAGGTCTTCAGGACAGTGCAGCAGAGAGCAGGAAGGGGCGACGATCACGCGGTCGCTCCCGAATGCGTCCACGAAGGGCCGCGCGGTTTTCACCAGCTCCTCGAGGTCCGCCCGCCAGATATTGCGGCCGTCCACGAGGCCGAGGGAGAAGACGAGGTCCGCCTGGCTTCCGCTTCAGTATTTCCGCCCCTGCCGGGGTCCGCGGACCAGGTCGACGTGCAGCCCCGAGACGGGCAGCTTCAGGGCAAGGTCGAGGTTCTCCCCCAGGTCCCCGAAGTAGGTCGTGAGCATGATCTTGACGCCCGAGACGGCAAGGTGCGCGTACGCTCGCCTGAATGCAGTTCGCGCGTTCGTCCGGGAGGTCGGTGACCAGGAGCGGCTCGTCCACCTGCACCCAGGAAGCGCCCTTGCGCGCCAGCCGCCCGAGCACGTCCCTGTAGACCGGAAGGATCCCGTCCAGGAAAGTGAAGCGGATCAGCGGCGCCGTCCGCCGCCTTTGCCAGGGACAGGAAGGTCACCGGGCCCAGAAGGACACGGGCCGCGCGGAAATTCCTGCCGCCGTTGCCTCCTCAAAAGCATCGATCGCCTGGGTGAAAGCAAGTCGAAACTTCTGGCCGGCGGAGATCTCCGGGCACGATGTAGTGGTAGTTGGTGTCGAACCACTTGGTCATTTCGAGGGCGGGCACGTCGCGGCCGTCTGCCTGGCTGCCCCGCGCCATGGCGAAGTACGCCGGGCAGGGCGAGTTGACTCCGTCGCGCCGTCCCCCGTACCGCGCAGGAACCACGCCTGCCATGGCGGCCGTGTCCAGCACGTGGTCGTAGAGGGAGAAATCGCCGGAGGGGATGATGTCGATGCCCGCCGAGGCCTGCGTCTTCCAGTGCGCTGCGCGGATGCGCGCCGCTTCCTCCCGCAGGGATTTCTCGTCGATGTCCGACGACCAATACCGCTCGAGGGCCTTCTTCAGCTCGCGGCCCGCGCCGATGCGGGGATACCCGAGTACTGCTGTGCGTGTCATCTGGCCTGAAGATAGGCACCGGCACGCACCGGGGTCAAGGCCGGAGGTCAAGGCTCCAGGGTCAAGGCTGCGCGTCCGGGAGGACGATCTTTTCCTTCTGGTGATCCTTGCGCAGGAAGTAGCTCAGCCAGGAGGCCGTCTTGTACAGGTTCCAGTCTCTCGGCGGCACGACGAACTGCAGGCTCTGCACGAGGTCGCGCCGCTTGGCACGCCAGTACACCCGCTCCCAGGCGCACATTCTGTCGGGGAAATGCTCGCAGTGCCCGTCTGCCCGGTTGCCCCCGCATGGTCCCATGCGCATGTGCTTGGGGCAGGCGGACTCGGGGCAGACGAAGAACATGTCCGGCAACATGCAGTCACCGCACTCCCGGCAGTCGAACATCGCCCGCTTTGTGCCGCGCTCGAACCTGTAGATCGCGCGGACCAGCCGCGGGTGCGGCTCGGCCGCCTTCGTGAAGGCAGTCATGAGGCGATGACCCGGCGTGCCCTCGTGGAACATGAACCAGTGCAGGGCCTGCGTGGCCCAGAACAGCGGGGACGGGATCCTGCGCTTCATGGTCACGGTGAGCCGCAACGGCGCGCCCGACGCCCATTCCCGCGCCGTGCCCCGCAGAATGTAGTAGGGGCGCGCCGGGGTGCCGCGCAGCTCCTCCATCCGGTCCTGCCACGAGCCTGCAAGCCCATCGGCACGCGCAAGAATCTCCTGCACCTCTTCAAGGGTGAGGTTCAGGCCTTCGATGTGCGCACCCTGATAGCCGAGCCCCTTCAGGATTGCCACCTGGAGCCCTGCCCGCTCCCGCCGCGCCTGCCTGCCCTTGTCCGCGGATGCCGCCTCTTCCTCGATGCGCGAGAGAAGGGCGGGGCTCACGAAGCACCCCGGGACCTCTCCTTTTCTCATCAGGCGCGCGCCGCCCGCGGTGAGGAGGTAGACGCTGCCGAGGATGGGCACGGTGATGCCGAGGCTCCTCCGTGCATGGGCGATGAGCTCGGCGTGCTTCCAGGAATCGAACCCGAGCTGGCTGATGATGAACCGTGCCCCCGCGTGGACCTTCTTCGAGAGCTTCGCGTACTGCATGAAGGAGGAAGCTTCCCTCCATTTGAATGGCGATGTGACGGCTCCCAGCAGGAAATCGGTGGGGTCCAGGGTGCGCGTGCCTTTCCCGCTCATCACCACCAGGCCCGCATTCATTCTCTTCAGGAGCGCCAAAGCGCCGACCGAGTCGAGGTCGAACACCGGTTGGGACACTCCGAAGGCGCCGGCGGTAGGGTAGTCACCCGACAGCACGAGGAGGTTCCGGATGCCCTGCCTCATCAAGGAGTAGGCACGGGATTCCACCATTCCGCGGTTAACGTCCTTGAGGGAGAAGTGCATGATCACTTCGACTCCCTGGGCCACGAGCTCCCGCGCGATCTCGTCGGTCAGGATGGCGGGGTTCCCGCCGGGGTTGTCCGTGAGGCTCACCGCGTGCACCAGCCCGGAATCCCGGGCAGCCTCCGAGAACTTGAAGACCGAGTCAATCTCCTTGCCGCGGAACCCCCTGCCCGGCACAAGCTCGCAGGTCACGGCGAAGGTCGTGCCTGACCCGAGGAGGGCGCGGAAATCCGTCATTGCCAAGGGCCACCTCGCTACTCTGAGTATAGGATCCTCTATATATTAGCATCATGTCGATCAATCTCGCAATGTGGAAAAAGGCTGCGACATCGCTGGTTCGCATGGAAAGCAAGTCAGAATGGGATTCACTCGACGTCCTGTCGAAGTGGTTGATCGCCACCCGGTCAGGCGTCACGACGGTCACGCTGTACTCCTGTGTGATCGCGGGACTCTTCGCGCTGCGGGCGGGCGCGTTCGTCTTCCTCCCGTGGCTGGTCATGACGATCGGTCTCTTCCTGGCTCACGGGGCGAACAACCTGCTCAACGATTACACCGATTTCAGCCGGGGGATAGACACGGACAACTACTTCCGCACCCAGTACGGGGTGCACCCGCTGGCGCAGGGATTCTGGGGAAAGTCGACGCAGGTCCGCTGGTTCGTCGTCAGCGGAATCCTGGGAATGCTCTCCGCGGTATACGCCATGTTCTACGCCAATTTCGATCCCCTGGTCGTCGGCCTGTTCATCTACGGGGCTCTGATGCTCCTTCTCTATACGTATCCGTTGAAGTATTTTGCGCTGGGAGAGCTCACGATTTTCGTCATCTGGGGGCCGATCATGATCGGCGGTGTCTACGCCGTGCTCGCTCACCAGTGGAGCTGGAGCGTGGCGCTGGCCGCCATTCCTTTCGGCCTGAGCACGGCAAGCATCAACATCGGAAAGCACATCGACAAGTCCGGGGAGGATCGCCAGAAGGGCGTGCATACGCTTCCCGTTCTTATCGGCCAGACCGCCGCCCGCTGGGTGAACATCATGGCGATCGTCCTGGCCTATGCAATCACGCTCTACTCGGTCCTGGTGACGAGGTTCCTCTCTCCGGCGCTGCTCATCGTCCTTGCGGCCGCGCCGCAGGCGGGGAAGGCAATTGCGCTCCTGGCGAAACCCCGCCCCGCCGAGGCCCCCGCCGGGTACCCGATCTGGCCCCGGTGGTTCTCTGTGGTTTCCTTCATTCACAACCGGAGGTTCGGAAACCTCTTCATTCTCGGCGTGGCACTTGATACGGCGGTGCGCCTGGTATTCCCCGGGTTCTGGAGATAGCGCGGGCTCCGCTAATAAATCTCCACCGAGCCCACGCCCGTCTCGACGAATATCTCCGCCTTCTGCGCCGCCGAGTCAAAATCGGCGGACCGGTATCCCGCGGCGGATTCCGGGAACCTGCTCCTGTCCACGTGGACACCGGCAAAGGTGCTGCGCACGACGATGAAAGCCGCGACGCCCTGCGGGACCCTGATCTTGACGGCCGCCGCTCCGGATTCCACCGTGACCCTCGTGTGCCCTGCCCTTTCAGGCAGATCGATGCTGGTGGAGCTGGCTCCCGTCTTCAGCAGAAGCTCACGCACCTGGAGGTCTCCCAGTGAAAGCCGCGCCTCGCTTGCCCCGGTTTCAAGCCGCAGGGACAGGGGGATGCCGGGGTTAAGCGTGAAATCCCAGTCCAGCGCGCCTGTCCATCCCCTGTGCCAGGGGCCGAATATGTAGTGACCGACGTCACGGTCCCGCACTCTCATATCCACCACCAGTCGCCCGCCCTCGGTCCGTCGGGAAGCATCCAGGCCCCCGCCGAAGCTGCCCGGAGAGCAGCTGTTCACCCCCGGTGCCGGAACCGACGGTCAGACGCCCCGCGCCGTGACGGACCGTGATGGCTGCATCACGCGCGCCTTCGAGGGGAATGGACGCCTGCTCGCGGGGCACCGCCGAGCGTCCGGACCGGCGCGAGACGCCGACGACCATCCACGCGCCGACGCCGATGAGAATCACGGGCCAGAAAGCCCACATGATGCGGAAGGCGATGCCCAGGATCGAAAAAACGCCGACGATTATCAGGAACGCGCCGACGACAAAGCTCCAGCGCCTCATGTCAGTCTCCTTTTCCCTTTCTCACGAGCGGCCGCAGGATGACCAGCACGCCGATGGCTATGAGCACGATCGCCCACCAGGGCCCGTGCCACGAAATAGCGCCGAAGAAGGAGCCGAACAGGAAGAACAGCAGGAGGCTGATCAGGATGGGCCACCCCCCTTCGACCAGAGCCCGCATGGGCTTTCCTTCCATGAGCTCGTTTGCGGCCACCCCCACTCCAACGAACCCGGGGATGAGTGCCCAGAAGTACGACCACCGCCACCATTCCCCGGAGAGGTTCATCCAGTACAACAGCCCCCCGATGCCGCCGATGATGCACGCCGGTACGGCAAGCCCGGGCGTCCATGTCACAACGGCGATGACCAGGAAGATCGCGCCGACACCGATGACGATGAATGGCCAGGAGAAGGTCTCGAAGAATCCCGGCACGATCCGGGTCACCAGGAAAAACACTCCCAGCAGGATGAGGAGAGCGCCGACGACAACGGCGGACCTTGATCGCTGATCCATTGAAGGCTCCTTTCCCATTCCCCTCTTCAACACCGAGAGGAGGCCCTCGTGTCACTTCCTGACTTCGACGGCGAGGGAGAGCTTGTTGACGCCGCTGGTGCGGGCGATCTCGAGCACGCGCACCACGAGGTCGTAGCGCACATCCTTGTCCCCCATGATGATCACGGGAGCATTCGGACGTTTTCCCAGGATGGAAGACAGGGCGGGGGCAAGCTGGCCAAGGGCCACCCGCGCACCGTCAACGTAGACGTTCCCGGCTGCGTCGATGGTAACGACGATTGTCTTCTGCGGCGCGGCGTCGGCGGCGGCGGTGCGGGGCAGGTTCACCTTGATCTCGGAGCGGATCAGCAGGGGAGTCGCGATCATGAAGATGACGAGCAGGACGAGGACCACGTCCGTGAGCGGCGTGATGTTGATGCCGGCGATAAGCCCCGCGCGGGCACGGTTGTTCCGACGCATGCTAGCGCCCGATCAGGTCGACGGTTTCCGAGGCGGCCAGCTCCATGTCGCTCACGAACCGCTCGATCCGTCGGGAGAAGTAGTTGAACAGGACGACGGAGGGCACCGCGACGGCGAGCCCCGTGGCAGTGGTGATCAGTGCTTCGGCCACTCCGCCGATGACCACGTCCATTCCTCCCGTGCCCGCCGCTGAGATGTCCTGGAAGGCCCTGATGATTCCGAGGACCGTGCCGAACAGCCCGATGTACACGGCAATGTTGCCAATGGTGGCCACGATGCTGGTCATGCGCTCCAGCTTGCCTTCCTCTATCGCGATCTGCCGTTCCATTGTGCCGCTCACGACCTTTTCGGTCCTGCCGGCTTTTTCCAGCCCCGCCTGCACAACCTTGGCGAATGGCGCCTCGGCGTCCCGGCAGATCTCCAGTGCCCGCTCGAGGTCTTTGCGTCGGATCTCATCCCTTATCCTGTCCATGAAAACGGGTCGTTTCACGCGGGACTTCCTCCCGTAGCTGACCAGGCGGTCGATGATCACGCCCAGCGAGAGGATTGAGCAGAAAAGGAGGACGTACATCGTGAATCCACCCATGGCAAGAACTTGAAGCAGCGTTTTTCCGGCAAACATCGGGTACTCCTGTCAGCGCATTGTGTCACCGCAATTGCGTCGTGCATTTCCATTGTACACTCACCGGTGGCCGGGTTCAAGGCGACGACAGGACGACGACTCTTCAGACTGGGCTCACTGCACGACGAGGGACGTCATCGTCAGCGATCCCGCAACCGCCTCGTCGTTGAAATAGCTGATCGATTCCTCCTTGCCCTTCAGCGCCAGGGCATAGAGAAGCGGCAGGTAGTGCTCGGGCGTGGGGACCGCGAGCTGCACAGCGCGAACCCAGGGACTGGTACTCGATGAGCTTGTCGTGCGCGCCGGCATCGATGAGGGACTTCACCAGCGTGCTGGCCTCCAGCGCCCAGGGAAGGCCGTAGTGGGTATTGAAGCTGCCGCCCTTCGGAAGGGCAATGCGGCCGAGATTGTGCACGATGTTGCCGCTGGCCAGGACAAGCACGCCCATGTCCCGCAGGGGCGCAAGCTCGCGCGCCAGTTCGTAGTGGAAGCGCGCCGGCATCGACGTGTCCATGCTGAGCTGGACTACGGGGACATCCGCTGCGGGGTACATCTGCCGAAGGACGCTCCAGCACCCGTGATCCAGGCCCCATTCGCGGTCGATTCCGACGGCAACTTTCTTCACCACGCTGATGGTCTGGCCGGCGAGCCAGGGACTGCCCGGCGCCGGGTAGAGCACCTCGTACAACTCCCGGGGGAAACCGCCGAAATCGTGAATTGTGGGAGGCTTGTCCATCCCCGTCACCAGCGCGCCTTTCGATTCCCAGTGGGCGGACACGCAGAGTACGGCCGCGGGCCGGGGGACTTCACGAGCGATCTCCTTCCAGCCGCGTGAAAACTCGCTGTCTTCTATCGCATTCATCGGGCTGCCGTGTCCGATGAAAAGCACGGGCATCCGCCTGGGATGCGGGGCGCTCTTTCCGAAAGCGCTCATTCCGTGTCCTCCTGCTCCCGGCATTCACCCGCACCCTTCGCTCCGTAGACCTCGACGAAGGCCGCCTTGTCCGCCGAGGCCAGGTGATACAGCGTGCTGGACATGGAAAGGGCGTCCTCCTTGCAGCTGGCCACGCACTGGGCGCAGTAGATGCACCGGTCCATGCGGTAGCGGAACACATACTTCTTTGCCGCCCGGTCGGCAACCTCGATCTCGATGGCCTTTGCGGGACAGTCGCGCACGCACAGCATGCACCCCTTGCATTTTTCCTCGGCCCACAGGAGCTTGCCCCGCAGCCGCGACGGCGCGGGCTTGACGGTGGCGGGGTAGCGCTCCGTGAAGGGCCGCTTGAAAAGGGAGGCGGAAACGTCGTTCAGCATCGAGGCGATTTTCATTTTCACAGGCGCACCCCCAGGAGCTTCAGGACGATGAGAAGGAGGAGCTGGACCAGGGCCAGCACGGCGCCGGCACGCCACCACAGCCCCACGGTCTGGTCAATGCGCAGCCGTGCGAACAAGGACTGCAGGCCGGCCGTCACGAAGAGGAGTGCCAGGGTCTTCAGGATGAATTGCAGCGGGTTGGCCAGCCCTCCCAGGTAGAAGGCGGAGATCAGGGTAAGCCCCACGAGCAGCTCGATGTCGCGACCCAGGCGGAAGAACGCAAGCCCCCTGCCGCTGTACTCGGTGAGCGCTCCCGAGACGATCTCTGTCTCCGCTTCGGGCGCATCGAACGGGGGCAGCTCCAGCTTGCCCATCAGGCCGATCAGGGCCACGACGAACCCCAGCGGCTGGGTGACGATCATCCACGATGTTCTCCCGCGCGTAGCCGTTGACCTCCGAAATGCGCCAGGTTCCGGCCGCGATGGACGGGCCCAGCAGTGCCAGCAGGAACGGGCGCCTCGTAGGAGAACAGCTGGGTCAGGGCGCGGGTCGAGCCGATGAGGGAGAAGCGGTCCAGGGTGTTTGCGCCGGCCAGGCCGATGCACAGAGTCATCATCATCAGCAGGTAAACGGTCACCACAAGGTCCCCGCGGAATCCCCACGATGGGGCGAGCCCCGCCATGGGAACGTACAGCGCGGCGGTCAGGGAGGCGGCAAGTGCCGCAACGGGGAGCCCGTTGAAAAGGCCGCGGTTCACACCGGCGGGGACGATCTCTTCCTTCACCAGGAGCTTCACCAGGTCAGCGAGCGGCTGGAACCATCGGGGACCCACCCTGTTCTGGAACCGGGCCATGAGCTTCCTGTCCGCGTACTCGTAGCGCAAGGCTGCCCAGAATGACGAAAAGGCCTCCCGGGAACAGCACGAGCGCGATCACGGCCAGCACGACGCTCATGTTCCGCCTCCCGCGTAGTAGCCGATTCCGTGCTCGCGCAGGTCGTCCCACGACCAGCTGTTCGGGCGGAGCGCCGCGGCGGCGCAGCGGTGATGGAGCGGTCGTTGCACGAGAAGCAGGGATCGATGCCCACCATGATCATCGGGATGTCGGCGAGCTTGTGCCCCACGGCCACGCTCAGGACCGCCGCCCAGTTGCACAGGCTGGGGGTTCGGACTTTCACCCGGTCCGGCTTCACGCCCCCGGTGCTGCGGATGTAATAGAACAGCTCCCCGCGGGGCGCCTCCACCCTGCTGATGACCTCCCCTTCGGGCACCCGGCGGGGAGCGGGCGCCGCGAGCTCTCCCGTCGGCAGCCTGTCCGAGCATCTCCCGAACGAGGCGGTATGACTCGAACAGCTCGTTGATGCGCACGACGAACCGGGCCTCCAGGTCGCAGCGGGTGTCCAGGACGGGATGAACGGGAAACTCCCGGTAGGCGAGGTAGGGCGCCTCCACGCGGAGGTCGCGCGAGACACCGGACGCCCGGGCGGTCGGCCCCACGGTGCCGAGGAGTGTTGGCCTGGTCGAAGGTGATGGCGCCCACGCCGCGCGTGCGGCGCAGGAAGCTTTCGTCCGTGGTGACGATCTTCAGGTAGTGCTTCGTGCGGCGCTCCAGGAAATCCAGGCCGCGGCGGACCGAGTCCGCGCCGGCAGCGTCGATGTCGTACTTCACGCCTCCCAGGAGGTTCACGGAATAGTTCACCCGGTTGCCGGAGAGCTCCTCCAGCAGGTCCATGATCGTTTCACGGTCCCGCCAGCTGTACATGAACAGCGTGTCGAACCCGGCCTGGTGCGCCGCCACGCCGAGCCACAGGAGGTGGCTGTGGATCCGCTCCATCTCGCAGAAGATCGTCCGGATGGCCTGCGCGCGCGGGGGGACCGTCAACACCGGCCAGCTTCTCCACCCCCAGGACGTACGCGGTGGCGTGGATGTGCGAGCAGATCCCGCAGATGCGCTCCATGAGGTAGATGTTGTGGACCCAGGACCGGTCCTCCGCGCCTTTCTCGATCCCGCGATGCACGTAGCCCAGGCGGATGTTCGCGTGGGTGACGATCTCCCCGTCCACCGCCAGCTCGAAATGGCCCGGCTCCTTCAAGGCGGGGTGCTGCGGACCGATGGGGATGATGAACGTCCCGGGCGCTTCGCTCGCTGCCCACGACGGGCGCGGCTTCCGTGGTGGCCAGGGCGGAATCGAGTGAGAAATCCTTTCTCAGCGGGTACACGTTCTCGGGCCAGTCGTCCGAGAGGAACTGCCGCCTCCTGTCGGGGAGCCCCGCGACCTTCACGCCCATCGTCTCCGCGAGCTCTCGCTCGTAGAGAACAGCGGATGGCACCACAGCGCCGATGCTGGGCACTGCGGGATCCTCGCGAGGCAGCCGCACGCGGAACGTGGCCACCGAGGGCCCCTTGCAGAAGTGGTACAGCACCTCGAAGTGCCCGTCGGACGGCGCCGACGTACTCGGCGGATTCGGAGCCGCGGGACCGGAATCGAAGCCCGTGATGGCCGACAGGTATCCCCACTTCAGGCCGCTCAGCGCGGTCACGGCGGGGAGAAGCCGCTCGGAAGTGGTCTCCAGGTCCGAGGCGATTGTCTCGCTGGCTCTCTGCTTTCGGAGATCCAGGGGCCGACGGCCTCCTGGATTCCCCCGAATGCCGCCGGCGCTCTGGCGCGCTCATGCTCGCGGCCGCCTTGGGCGGCTTCAGCTTTGTGAGCAGCTGCACCACGCCGTCGATGATCGCCTCGGGCCGCGGAGGACACCCGGGAACGTAAACGTCCACGGGAATCACGTCGCCGATGTCGCCCACGATGTTGTAGCAGCCGTGGAAGGCGCCGCCGGTGATGCTGCACGAGCCCACCGCTATCACGAACTTCGGCACGGGCATCTGCTCGTAGGTGCGCAAGAGCCTTTCCCGGGCGAGCCTCGTCACCGGGCCCGTGCAGATCAGCACGTCAGCGTGCCGCGGCGAGCCCTGGAGCTTCACGCCGAACCGCTCCAGGTCGTAGCGGGGCGCAAGGGTGGCAAGGATCTCGATGTCGCACCCGTTGCAGGAGCCGCTGTTGAAGTGCACCAGCCAGGGGAGTTGATCCGCGACCACAGCGCCGCCTTGTCCAGCACTTTCCGGCACGGGTTGATTGCATCATGCCCCGCCCTCCTTTCGTTCAGCCCAGCGCCAGCGCCACGAGGGAGAAGATCAGTCCCAGGATATAGACGCCGGTGACCGGCGGTGAATCCGCCGCTTCCGACGATCAGCACGCCGAGGTGCAGGATCGCGAAGAAGAATGCCACCATGAAGAACGGCCGGTACCCGGGGGAGGCCGAGCCCCCCTGGGCCCTCTCGCCGCTGCCGTACGTGCTGGTCTTGCTCTCACTCGGCGCGCCTCTGGCCGCGACTGCCCAGGAAGCGGCCAGCAGGATCCCCACCAGCAGCGCGTACAGCCGCGAATGCCACGGGCGGTGAAAGGACGTACTGCATCTCACATCCCTCCCTGCCGGGAGAACATGTGCCATCACCACCTGGCCGGCCGGGCACGGTGAGCCCGTTGGCCAGCGCCGGCCAGACACCGAATGCCACCACCACGAGCGCGAGCAGCACCAGCGGCACGGCCATGCCAACGGGAACCCGCGCGCCTGCGATCACCACCTGTGACGGCGTGGTGCGGTACATCATGCTCACCAGCGGCGCGTAGTACCCCAGCGAGAGCAGGCTGTTGAGAACTGCGAAGACGACCAGGGCCATGGCCATGGGGCTGCCCGGCCTGGACACCCGCGGCGAAAATCTGCCACTTCGACATGAAGCCGCCCAGCGGAGGCAGGCCGCCGAGCCCCAGCAGCGCGATGGTGAGCGCAAATGCGGTCACGGGATACCGGCGGGCCGCCCCCGCCAGGTCGGCCGTCTCCAGGGGACCGGAGTCGCCTCGGGAAAGCCGCAGCGCGAACAGCAGGCTGCCGGCGGCGAGGAAGGCGAGCCCCTTCATCGCGGCGTGGGTCAGGAGGTGAAACACCCCGCCCTGCGCCCCCGCGGCCTGGCCGAAGGACACGGCGAAGCCGAGGCCCAGGAGCATGTACCCCACGTGGGTGAGGCTGGAGAACGCGAGCAGGCGCTTGACCTGGGTCTGGCGCAGGGCAAGAAGGTTTCCCACGATCATGTTCACCGCGCCGAACACGAGAAGGATAGCGCCCCATGCGGAGGTGATATTGGCAATCACCGACAGGGCACGCAGCAGGGCCACGAGGCCGGTCTCGATGACGACACCGGACAGCATCGCGCTGATGCCGCTGGGCGCCTGGGAGTGCGCGTCCGGCAGCCACGTGTGCATGGGGACCATGGCGATCTTCACGCCGAACCCGACGCAGAACAGCGTCCCCGCGGCCAGGAGCAGGGGCCGTGAGGCGGTGCCCGCCGCAATCGCGATTCGAAGCCCGGCGAGGTTCAGGGTGCCCGTCTGGGAGAAGACCAGCCCGATCCCGATGAGCACGAGCATCGATCCCACGGAGTTCTGCACGAGGTACTTCATGCCTGCTTCGAGGCTCGCCGGGCGGTCGGAGTGATAGGCCACCAGCATGTAGGAGGCTACCGCCGCGGTCTCGAACCAGACCCAGAGGTTGAAAAGGTCCGCCGCGCAGCCCAGCCCGAGCATGGCGCCGATCATCGCGTTCAGAAGCGCGTGGTATTTTTCCTGGCCGCTCTCGTGGCCGATGTACGGGCCCGAGAAGAGGGAGACCAGGACCCCGAGAGCAAGGACGGCGGCGGAGAGAAGGAGGCTGATGCCGTCGAACTTCAGCGCGATGATCCCGACTGTCAGCTGCAGGGTTTCCCCTGCCGCAAGGTCTCTCCATGCGGTGGCAAAGGGCACGCAGGAGGCGAGCAGGATCGCCAGGCTCACCCAGCGGACGGGGTTGGCCCGCCAGGGGCTGTCGGCTGCGGCGAAGCTCCGACGCGTCCCGGGCCCTCTGGAACAGCCGGCCCAACAGGTACACGAAGGGGGAGGTGACGATGGGGAGAGCGATCATCCAGACCCAGTGCGGCCAGCACGACATCTCAGCCTCCCTGCCCGCCAACGAGCCACACGACGCACAGGACCGCGATCACCGCCATCACGATGGCCGCCACGTTCCAGTTCAGGAGCCCCGACTGCGTGACGCGCAGGCCTTCGCCCGTCCCCTGCACGGCCTTCACGATCCCGCGGTTGATCGCCTCGAAGCCGAACCCGGCCTCGGCAGCCCGCCGCACGGGGCGCAGGCCCGCCCCCGACCCTGACGAATGCGCCCGCGCCAGCCCAGGCAGCGACGCCCGACGGCCACCACGCCCAGCGCGATCCAGGTCGACGGCGCAGAGAGCACCTCCACGCGCCATTGCCCATGTGCCTGACAGCCTCCGCGGCGCTTCACCGCGTACCGGGGAAGTGGAGGGGAAGTGTCCGCACAAGAAGGTCCTGGAAGGGCCCCGCGAGCAGCCACGTGAGCAGGCTGCCGACGGCCAGCGGAATGAGGGCGCCTTCATGGCAGGGCCCGCCTCGTGCGCATGCGCGCATCCTGCCGCCGGCGGCGCAAAGAACACCATCCACACGCACCGCAGGGTGTACAGCGCCGTGAGGCCCGCCGTGACGAGCATGACGACGTACGCCCAGAACGGCCGTGCGTGGAGCCCGCCTTCCAGGAGCAGCTCCTTGCTCCAGAACCCGTTCACCGGCGGAATGCCCGGCAAGCGCGAGGGCGCCGATGACGAACACGGCGCAGGTGAGCGGCATCTTCCGCGAGAGCCCGCCCATCTGCCGCATGTCCCGTGTGCCCACGGCGTGGATCACCGCGCCCGCGCCGAGGAAGAGCAGCGCCTTGAACACCGAGTGGCTGAGAAGATGGAACTGGCTCTGGAAGATCCCCCCCGTGCCGATGGCATAGACCATGAAGCCGAGCTGGCTCACCGTGGACCACGCGAGCACGCGCTTCAGGTCGTTGGCAACCAGCCGCCATGACGCCGGCGATGAACGCCGACACCACGCCCACCGCCACGACGGAGAGCGTCCAGCCCGGGCACGCGCGCTGAATGCAGGGTAGAACCGTGGCCAGCAGGTACACGCCCGCATTCACCATCGTGGCCGCATGGATGAGGGCGGAGATCGGGCGTGGGGGCCTCCATGGCGTCCGGCAGCCAGGTCTGGAAGGGGAACTGCGCGGACTTGGCGGCCGCCGCGGCAAGGAACCCGAAGCCGATCCATGCCAGCAGCTGCGGAGGAAACCCGTGCGCCTGCGCCATGAACGTGGGGATGTCGAAGCTCCCGTTCTGCGCGTAGATGGCCAGGGACCCGGCCAGCAGGCCCACGCCGCCGAGCCCGGTGACGATCAGCGCCTTGATGCCGCCCGCGACCGCCTTCGGGTCATCGTTGTGGAACGAGATGAGCGCCCAGGAGCACAGCGCCGTGATCTCCCAGAACACGACGACCATCAGGAGGTTCGCGGAGAGCACCAGGCCGACCATGGCGCCGATGAAGAAGAGCACCAGCGCGTAGTAGCGGCCCTGTCCCTCCTCTCCGCGCATGTAGTCCACGGAGAAGACTACTGCCAGCCCGCCGATCACCGCGGCCACCGCCGCCAGGAACACGCCGAAGCCGTCCGGCAGGAGGCTGAGCTCGCCGAACGCGCCGCCGATGGTCACGCGAGAAACCCGCGCGTGCCGGAGGCCAGGGGGATGAGGCAGAATGGACAGCACGGCGTCCGCCGCGGCAAACGCGATGGCAAGCACCGTGCGGAGCCGCGCCGCCCGGCCCGCGGCCAGCACGACCAGCGCGCCCACCCAGGGAAGGAAGACCGTCAGGGGCAGCAGCCACGAGTATGACATCGCTACCTCCTCAACGTGGAGATGACCCGGTGTCCAGCGTCCCGCACCAGCGGCGGACCTGGATTGCCAGGGCAAGGGCCATCGACGGTGACCACCGTGTCAGCCACGATCACGGTGATGGCGAGGCTCTGGCCGATGGCCGGTTTGCCCGGCAATGCCGCCCGCCGCAACCATGATGAGGATCGTCGCCCTTGGCGAAAATCTGCAGGGCAACGACGATCTTGATGAGGTTGCGCAGGATCAGGAGGCCGTAGATCCCGATGGCCACGAGGCCCAGCACGGCCATCATGGCGATGGTCCAGACGTCGCCGCTCATGTGGTGCTCCTCCTGCCGCCTGCGCGCGCGGGCTCGCCCGGCTTCTCGCGCCGCTCCGCCAGGAGCCCGAGGGAGCCCAGCACCCCGCTGAAGATCAGGGCCACCTGGAGCACCGTGTCCAGGCTGCGCTCGTCCCAGACGGCCCGCAGGAACGGGAGTGCGTCCCGGGGAAGAGCGGGGCGCCACGAGCCCGGGCACGTCAGCCACGCAGGAGGAAAAGGAAAAGCACCCATCAGCGCCCAGGCGGCGGGCCGCGGCACGATGCTCGTCAGGCCGACGGTCTCCTCGCCGGCGATGTTGATGGCGAAGACGAAGATGATGGTGACCAGCCCCGCGCCGACGGAGAGCTCCACCACGCCGACCTCCGGCGCGCCGAGCAGGGCCAGGGAGAGGGCGAGCAGGGCGCTGCAGCCTGCCAGCCAGAGCGCGGAGACCAGCAGGCGCGGGGCACGAATGGCCTGGAGGGCGCAGATGAGCAGTCGCGGACAGGACGAGAGTCTGTATGACCATACAGAAACCCTCCTTACAGAGATACTTTTTCCGTCACTGCGCAGGGTGAAGAACGGCTCCCGCCAGTGCCATGACTCGGTCAATCTCAATCGGGGAGTACGGCGCATCATACGTCCTCCCGGACCAGCTGTCAAGAAAAACGCGAGGGCGCTTGACACGTTTTCACGCTTTGAATAGCCTCCAGCAGGGTTTTGTGGTCTTCTTTTCACTGCACATGAGCTCCGGAGAAATGAAGAAACCGCGCCTGCCGACCGCGCATTCGCGTCATGTACGGCTGCCGCTGCGGCGCCGATGGGAGGAATCGCATGTCACATCTTCTCAACGCAACGGTGTTCGAAACCGTATCCCTCTGGGTTGTCCTCGGGATTGCCGTCCTGGGACTGCTGTATGCCCTCCTTCTGCGGCGGCAGGTGCTCCGCTACGACACGGGCACCCCGGAGATGAAGGTCGTCTGGGACGCCATCCGCGAAGGCGCGGACGCCTACCTCGGCCGGCAGCTGAAGACGATCATTCCCCTGATCATCGTCCTCACCGTCGTCCTCTTCTTCTCCGTGTACGTCGTGACCCCGTCGGAGGCGGCCATCGGCCCGGTTCCCGGGAGCTACCGAGCTGCAGGTGAAGTTGTACGTCGGCATCGCGCGGGCCATCGCGTTCATCCTCGGTGCGGTGTTCTCCCTGCTCGTCGGCCAGTTCGGCATGCGCATGGCGGTGCAGGGCAACGTCCGTGTCGCCTCGGCGGCCCGCACGAGCTTCGCGGACGCGCTGAAGATCGCCTACAGGTCGGGCACGATCACCGGGCATGCTCACTGACGGCCTCGGGCTGCTGGGCGGCACGGCGATCTTCCTCTACATGGGCATGTCGGCCCCGGACGCCCTCCTGGGCTTCGGATTCGGCGGCACGCTCCTTGCCCTCTTCATGAGGGTGGGAGGCGGCATCTACACCAAGGCGGCGGACGTCGGCGCGGACCTCGTCGGCAAGGTCGAGGCGGGAATGCCGGAAGACGACCCCCGCAACGCGGCGGTCATCGCCGACCTGGTCGGCGACAACGTCGGTGACTGCGCGGGAATGGCCGCCGACATCTTCGAGTCCTACGAGGTGACCATCGTTTCGGGGCTGATCCTCGGCGTGGCCCTCGTCTTTGCCACCAACGAGCTGAAGTGGATCATCTTCCCGCTGCTGGTGCGCGGCATCGGGGTGCTGTCCTCCATCATCGGCACGTACCTCGTGCGCGGGAAGAAGGACGGCACGAGCGACAACGCCCTCTCCTCCATCAACAAGGGCTTCTACTCCAGCGCGGCCATCTCCCTGGTGGCCTTCCTGTTCCTCGCGGTGTTCTACATGCACGAGTGGCGCGCGTTCCTCTCGGTCGGCGTCGGCATCGTGCTGGCCATCGCGCTGGACGAGCTCACGAAATACTTCACCGACACGCACCACAAGCCGGTGAAGGACATCGCCAGCGCAACCCGCACGGGTCCTGCAACCGTGATCCTCCGCGGTCTGGTGGTCGGGTTCGAGGCCACCTTCTGGCAGGCCATCGTGATCGGGCTCACCATCCTTGCCGCGGTCCTCATCTACTGGGGACAGGACGTCACGTACGTCCTGTACGGCGTGGCCATGACGGGTATCGGGATGCTCACCCTGACGGGCAACAACGTGGCCATGGACTCCTTCGGCCCCATCTCCGACAACGCGAACGGCATCGGGGAAATGGCGGGGCTGGACCAGAAAGCCCGGCAGATCATGGCGGACCTGGACGCGGTGGGAAACACCACCAAGGCCATCACGAAGGGCGTGGCCATCGGCTCGGCGGTCATCGCGGCCGTTTCGCTGTTCGGCTCCTTCCTCACCGACGTCACCATCGTGCAGAAGGTCATGGGCATTCCCGAGCAGCTGCGGCTTGCCTTCACGGGAATCCGCGTCTCGGTTCCGAGCGTGTTCATCGGGGCGCTCATCGGCGGAACCATCCCGTGGCTGTTCTCCTCCCTCACGGTGAACTCCGTTGCCCGCGCGGCGGGACTCATCGTCGAAGAGGTGCGGCGCCAGTTCAAGATCCCCGGCCTGCTGGAAGGCAAGGTGAAACCGGACTACGGCCAGACCGTGGCCCTGTGCACCACCGCGGCACAGCGAGAGCTGATCCCGCTGGCGCTGATCGCCGTTCTCTCCCCGCTGGCTGTCGGGCTGCTGCTGGGCGTCGAATCGCTCGGCGGGTTCCTCGCCGGCGTCATCATCTCCGGCCAGCTCCTGGCGGTCTTCATGGCCAGCTCGGGCGGCGCATGGGACAACGCAAAGAAGACGATCGAGGACGGCCTGCACGGCGGCAAGGGCTCGGAGGCGCACAAGGCGGCGGTCATCGGTGACACGGTCGGCGATCCGCTGAAGGACACCTCGGGTCCCGCGCTGAACCCCATGATCAAGGTCATCAACCTCGTGTCGCTGCTGGCGGCGCCGGTGCTCATTTCACTGACCCTCAACGTGTGGGTGGCGCTGGCAGGCGCCGCTGCCATCGTCGTCATTCTGGGCGCCGTCTGGTATTCCAAGAGGGGCGGTTTCGGGAAGAAGGCAGCAACAGAGGCGAACTTCTAAGCGCGCCGAAGGCGCGCGAAAGGGGCCCCGCGCGGCAGCTGGCTCCGCAGGAGACAGCCAGAGCGTGGGGAGGATGGCGGCGGGACAGTTGGGCATCACTGAGTCCATCGCTGCATTTGGCACGCACGTCATCGGGAGCATCGGGTACCTCGGTGTCTTTCTCCTGATGACCGCGGAAAGCATGGTCCTCCCGGTGCCGAGCGAGGCGGTGATGCCCTTCGCCGGTTTTGCGGTGGCGGAAGGCAGGCTCGGCTGGGCCGGGGTGATAACGGCCGCAACGCTGGGCAGCATCACGGGTTCCCTCATCGGCTATGCAATTGGAAAGTTCGGCGGCCGGCCGTTCCTCATCCGTTTCGGCAAGTATCTCCTCCTGGACCCGGATGACCTTGCCGCGACGGACCGCTTCTTCCAGCGCCGCGGCAGCCTGACCATCCTGGTCAGCCGCTTCATCCCCATCGTTCGTCACCTGATCTCCATTCCCGCAGGGATGGGCTCCATGAAGCTCGTCCCGTTCTGCGCTTTCACGATCATCGGCGCCGGGCTGTGGAACGCATTCCTCACCTGGTGCGGGTTTGCGCTGAAGAGCAACTGGTCCACGGTCATGCGCTACAGCCACTGGATCGACATCGGGGTGGTGGTCCTGCTCGTCGGCCTGGCTGCGCTGTACGTCGGCCGTCATCTCAGGAGACGCCGGCGCGCTCCGTCCGACTGACCGCCGCGCATGGTTCCGCCCGTGAACATTCACGGCCGGGCTGATCGGTGCAGTAATACCCTGTTCTCGTTCCATGGAAGAAAGTCTCTTGAAAAACCGGGTTCTGCCCCGGCGCAAGGTCCTCGCTCTCCTTTTCCTACCTCAGGGACTTCATCGGGGAACGCTGGATCGATGCGGGCTTTTCGCCGAGGGAATGCGTCACGGTCGCAGCCATTACTGGCGTTTGTAGGTGGATATGATGCCAGATTCGAAATCACTCGGCATGTGGGCACTGGAGTGAGCTTCCTTCATCGTGTCACTCGAAGCATCGACCCTGAAGAAGAAAAACTCTTTGTCAAACACTTTCGATTCCTTGAACGGTATCCAGCTCCATCGAGTGGAACACTGGTAGAATGTGTTTCCGCTGTCATCAGTCCACTTCTTGTCAATGGAATATCGAGCTTCTGAATAGGGCGCGTCGGATCCCTTCATGTAGTTGATCATCCTTGCTTCTGAAGTGATCTCAAGTCTGTAGTAGTGATACCCGCCCACCATATCCACCCAGGTTCCGACCAGCTTCTCGTTCCCATCCGCATCGGATGTCTGTGCAACAGCAGGTACGCTCAAGAGCGGCAGAAAGCAGCAGATGAAAACGACGAGCATTCTCTTCTGATGGAGTATCGGGTGCATGTCACTTTTCCCGTGGCTACGCCAGGCCCGCAAGATCCCCCCCTGTGCCCTCTCACAAGCCTCCGGTGCCCTCACTTTGCGGGCGGAAGGTTGGAGTTGAAGCAGTCCCGGTAGATCTTCCAGGAGCCGTCATCCTGGCGCTTGAAAACAGTCAGGAACTTGCCATCGAAATGGGAGACCTGCCTGGTCTCCTTTGACGTCATGTCCTGCGTGTAGACTCCGCGCGAATATGCCCACGGGCCGGCAACGGTGATCTCCAGCGGCGTGATGCTCATTTTCGTGTCAGAGTTCGCCATCCGTGCCTTCCAGGACGTCACCACGAAGGCGTCCAGCTCGGGCCGCCCGCGGGCGGGATTGTCCGGCCGCATCTGGATGCCCTGCGCATCGTACTGCGACAGCCACGCCGCCGAGTCGCCGCTTTCGACGTACGCCGAGTAGTTGACCCAGACTTGCCTGATGGCCGAGACAGCTGCCTCGGTGGAGTCTGCCCAGGCTACTGCCGCGGATCCGGCCGTCAGGAGCACCAGGGACACAACGGCAATTGTCGCTGCGTAACGGGAACGCATATCTTTCATTCAACCCCTCCTGCAAGGTTTCAGAATCCTACCCGCGGCAGGTCTGATCAGAGGATTTCACGGCAGCGTTTCGCAATCGTTCCAATCTCCGTCATGTCAGCTCAAGGTCGCGGATCGTCGCCGCGATTTCGCGTGCCGTGGCAGCGGCCAGCACACGCTCGCGCAGCTCGGGCCGTGTTGCCAGCCGGCTCGACCCCTGCAAGGGTTCGCACGTGCTGCTGGAACGAGTCTTTCGGGATGACCAGCAGGATCACCAGCCGCGCCGGCTCGCCGTCCGCGGATTCGAACGGGATCCCTTCCGGGCGGATGTGCCCAGCGCCGCAACGATGTCCTGGACGCAGTCCACGCTCCCGTGCGGCACGGCCAGGCCATACTTCAGTCCCGTGCTGTACGAGTGCTCCCGGATCCGCACCGCCTCGATGATCACCATGTCCGGTCAGCCAGCCGGATCTCGTGCGCCGCCACCAGCACGTCCACCAGCTCGTCGATGGCCTCCCACTTGTCACGGGCCGTGAGGCCCACCTTGATCACTTCCTCCTGGATCAGCTCAGAAAGCTGCACAACGGCTGCTCCCTTCACGAACGCATCCTCTTCAGGTGCTTGAGGCGCAGGACGTCCTCCCGCTCGCGCTGGTCCAGCACGCCGCGGATGTACTGCACCTGCTCTTCCAGGGACGGCAGCATGCGCTGCTCCAGCGCATTCACGCGCCGCGACGTCCTGCGGATCTCCTCCGCCAGCCGGGCGAGCTTCCGGTCCAGCGGAGCGGCGCGCAGGAGAAGCTCCAGCGCGGCCTCGAACCGCTCCGCTGTCTCGTCGATGCGCGCGCTTGCCCCCGCGGCGCTGAATCCCCGCTCGGCGGAGGTGCGCGGCGCATAGTCGGTTGCAACCTCCACGATCTTCGTTCCCCAGATGCTGCGCTGGGTGGTCTGCAGCTCGATGGTCCGCCTGCTGGCAAGACCGGCCGAGGCAAGCGCCTCGGGGCCGTCCACGGCAAGGGCGCGCATGAGTGACTGCTTTGCCTGCGCGAGCTCCTTTGCCAGTGCCTCCCGCGTGTCGACGAATCGCTGCAGCTCCGAGAGGAACTCGCGCACCAGCGCCTCCCGCTTCCCCCGCAGGAGCTCGGCCCCCTGGCGGGCCAGCCTGATCTGCGCCCTTCGGGAAAGAAGCTCGGAGCGTGTCGGGCTGATCTGTTCCATGGTCAGGCGGCCCCCGGCGCGCGCGCGTGATACTTCTCGATGAACTCCCGGCGGATGCGGCGGAGCTCGGACTCGGGAACACCGCCGAGGAGCTTCCACCCGATATCCAGCGTCTCCTCGACCGACCGTTCTGCGCCGCCCTGGTGGATCAGTGTGCGCTCGAACTCCTCCGCAAAGCGCAGGTATTTCTGGTCCAGCTCCCCGAGCGCGTCCTCTCCGACAATGGCCACCAGGCGCCGCGTCTCCTGGCCCTTGGCATAGCTGGAGTACAGCTGGTTGGAGAGCTCCCGGTGGTCTTCCCTGGTGCGGTCCTTGCCGATGCCGTTGTTCATGAGCCGGGAAAGGGAGCGCAGCACGTCGATGGGTGGGAAGACGCCCCTGCGGTGCAGCTGCCGGGAGAGAACGATCTGGCCCTCCGTGATGTAACCGGTGAGGTCGGGGATGGGGTGCGTGATGTCATCGTCAGGCATCGTGAGGATGGGCAGCAGCGTGACCGAGCCGCGCCTGCCCTTGATCCGTCCCGCCCTCTCGTACAGGGAGGCGAGGTCCGTGTACATGTAGCCGGGGTAGCCGCGGCGTCCCGGGAATCTCCTCCCGCGCGGTGCCGATCTCCCGCAGGGCTTCGCAGTAGCTGGTCATGTCCGTCATGAGCACGAGGACCTCGTAGCCCCGCTCGAAGGCGAGGTACTCCGCTGCGGTCAGGGCGCAGCGCGGCGTCAGGAGGCGCTCGATCGTGGGATCGTCGGCGAGGTTGAGGAACGTGACAGTGCGGCTGCGCGCGCCGGTGCGCTCGAACTCGGAGAGGAAGAACGCCGCTTCGCGCTGCGTGATGCCGATGGCGGCAAAGACGATCACGAAGCTCTCCGACTCCCCTGTCACCCGGGACTGGCGGAGCACCTGGGCCGCGATTTCGTTGCCCGGGAAGCCCGGCGCCGGAAAACACCGGCAGCTTCTGTCCGCGCACGAGCGTGTTGAACCCGTCGATGGCCGACACGCCGGTGTGGATGAACGAGCGCGGCTTTCCCGCGAGATCGGGTTGATGGGGACCCCGGACACCGGCAGCACGTCGTCCGCCACGACGCGGGGCAGGCCGTCTCGCGGGCGGCCCGAGCCGTCCAGGATCCGGCCGATGAGGTCCTCCGACACTCCCAGCCGCGCCTCGCGGTCCACGAGGGAGATGGACGTGCGCGTGACGTCCAGCCCCATGGTCTCTTCGAACACCTGCACGACTGTCATCTCGTCCGACACCTCGATCACCTGGCCGTTGCGCGGCGCTCCGGTCGGGCCGGTGATCGTCACCGTGCAGGCGTACGGAAGATCGGAGGCGCTTTCCACGAACAGCGAGCGGCCCCGACACCTTGCGCACGCCGCGGTATTCGCGGGAGAGAAGGGACAGCTCGCTCATGGCCGATCTTCCTTGTTCCGCAGCGCCTCGAAGGATGCGCGCATGCGCGCGCGGATGGCATCCGCCCCGGCCTCGAACCTGTCGGCGGGGATCTCGCGCAGCCGGGCAAGCTCTTCGCGCTCGGGAATCGAGAGCACGCGGCCCAGGGGCACCTTCGCCTGCAGGGCCGCCGCGGCTCGCTCGTGGAACTCCAGCAGGAGCGACAGCATGCCGTGCTGCTTGGCAAGCGGGCACGAAGCGTCCACCTCCGAGGTGGCGTTCTGCTGGAGGAACCCGTCCCTCAGCATGCGGCTGGTCTCCAGGACGAGGCGGTCGCTCTCCTGGAGGGAATCCGGGCCGACGAGCTGCACCACCTCCTGGAGCTCCGCTTCTTTTTCCAGCACGCGCATAAGGCTCTCCCGCTGTGAGGGCCAGGTTTCCCCGACGTTGTCGTGGAACCACGGCGCCAGGCGTTCGTCGTACAGCGAGTAGCTCCTGTTCCAGTTGATGGCGGGGTAATGGCGGCTGTGGGCAAGCGGGTAGTCCAGCGCCCACAGTGCGCCGGCAACCCGCATCGTGCTCTGCGTCACCGGCTCGGAGAAATCGCCGCCGGGAGGAGAGACCGCCCCGACGATCGTGACGGACCCCCTGCGGGCATCGCCCCCCGCGGAATCCTCTCCGAGACATTCCGCCGCGCCGGCCCTCTCGTAGAATGAGGCCAGCCGCGAGGGAAGGTATGTCGGGTAGCCCTCCTCGCCGGGCATTTCCTCCAGACGGGATGAAATCTCGCGAAGGGCCTCGGCCCACCGCGAAGAGGAATCGACCATGACGGCGACGGCGCTTCCCATGTCGCGGAAGTACTCGGCGATCGTCACCCCGACGAATATCGATGCTTCCCGCGCCGCTACGGGCATGTTGGAGGTGTTCACAACGAGGACCGTGCGGTCCATGAGAGGCCCGCCGGTACGCGGGTCGATGAGCTCGGGAAACTCCGTGAGCACGTCCGTCATCTCGTTTCCACGCTCGCCGCACCCGACGTAAACGATCACGTCAGCCGCGGAATACTTGGCCAGGGACTGCTCGAGCACCGTCTTTCCCGTGCCGAACCCTCCCGGCAGGCACGCGGTGCCGCCGGTGGCGATCGGGAAGAGGCAGTCAAGCACGCGCTGGCCCGTGACGAACGGCTCGGCGGAGACTGTCTTCCCCTTCACCGGCCGCGGCACCTTTGCCGGCCATCTCTGGTGCAGCAGCAGCTCCGTGCCGTCCTCCAGGCGGCCAATGGGCTGGCTCACCGTGCAGTCTCCCGGCCTCGATTTCCGCGACGATGCCCGGAGACGCCGGGCGGGACCATGATCGCGTGGACGAACGAGGGAGTTTCCCGCACCCGCCCGATGATCGTCCCGCCGGACACCTTCGCGCCCCGGCTGACCGCGGGCTCGAAGCGCCACCGTTTCTCCTGCGGAAGCGCCGGAACGGAGAGGCCCCTGCTGATGAACGGCCCGCTTCGGGATTCCAGCATCTTCAGGGGACGCTGCACGCCGTCGAACACGCTGCCCAGGAGGCCCGGTCCGAGGGTCACCAGGAGGGACTCGCCGGTCAGGAGCGCTGGCTCGCCCGACGCAGATGCCGGAGGTGTCCTCGTAGGTCTGGATGAAGGCGGTGTCCCCGTCCAGGCGGATGATCTCTCCCATGAGCCCTGCGTTCCCGACCTTCACGACCTCCGACATCCGCGCCCCGCGGATTGCCTTCGCGATGACGGTGGGTCCCGACACCCTGCTGATGATTCCCCGAGCCCGACCTTCTGTGTTGTCCACGTTTTCCCCGCGCGTCCTCACAGCTTGATGTTCAACTGGTAGCCCACGGCGCGCCTGATCAGGCGCGCCACGTAGTCCTCCGCCGGCGCCTCCGCGGCCTCCTTCCACTCCAGGGCGCCCGGGCACCTCGATCACCAGGGGCACGGTGACGGAGAGGAGCGCCGCGCGCTCGTTTTCATCGAGCCCTGCCATCAGCTCTTCCTCCACGACAACCATCCCGTACGTCGTGCCGTCAACCGCAGCGCCGAGGGCACTGCGCAGCTCGCCTGAGTCCGCGACGCGTCCCACGTCGATCCCGGTGAGAGCGAAGCCCGACCCGAAGTCGGGACGCACGAGCGCGAGGATCCGTAGACAATGACGAGCTCCAGGCGCACCATGTTCGCCGGCATCCTGAACAGCGCTCCGCGTGCCAGGAGCCGGAGGTTCACGCACTCGCTGTACTTTCGCCAGATGAAGCCCAGCGGCACGGCCATGCCCAGGAGGTCCTGCCGGAAGAGCCTGCACGCCCGTTCAATCGTGACCGCCTCCAGGAAACGCTCCATGACGCCGAGGCTTTGCGACTGGCCATAGGTGAGGATTCCCTTCTCGACGCCGGGTGCGAAGTACGTGGCCACCAGCGCCTCGAATGCCGCTTCCATGGAGTCGCAGGCACGCAGCTCGAGGAGGAGCTTCTCGCTCAACAGCCCGCGCTCGATCAACGCCGGCTCGTCCGTCTCTCCTTCCCGCCTGGTCCTGATTGCCGTGAGGATGGCAATGATGTTCGCCAGGTCGATATGCATCCGGATGCATTGGCCGACGAGCGCGTGCTGTGCGTTGCCGACGGCCAGTTGCGAAAGTGCCCAGGCGAAGTACGCGCTCCACAGCGCACGCTCCAGCGCGCGGGGATCATCGAGTAGCGGCGCATTCCCGGATGGCACGCCTCATCTCGAAACCGACCGGCTGCTTCCATGTCGTGAGCGCATCGGCGAGGCTTTCCACGTCGTCCTCCGCCGCGAGCTCTCCGAGCTGGGCCTCTCCGAGCTCACCCAGGGGAAGCACGGCGGAGAGTGCCTCGGGCGGGCCGGCACCTGCCAACCTCGCGCGGAGGAGGCTGATCACGTTGGCAACGTCCCAGCGATTGAGCTGGATGGCCAGCAGCCGCCGGGGCTCCGGCGGCGCCGCGGACAAGAGACGGGCGAACACCGAGGCCGCGTTCGACCGCACGGCGGCCTCGATGGCCTGGAACACGGGAGCCGACGCGTGCCGCCCGCGCGCCTCCTGTACGTCGGGAGCGTAGGAGGAGCCAAGGAGCGCGTCAAGGAGCATCGACTCCGTCCACGCGGCGAGCACCTGCTCGTAGAACTCCCGGGAGAGGAGGTCCGTGCTCATTCCTCGAACTCGGGCATTGAGGTAGTCGTAGTCGCTCATGCGCCGCCGCTGGTTCCGCCGAAAAGCCGCCGGGCTGCTGCCGGCTCAACGGCCGATTTCGCTCTGCTCAGCCGACCGTCGAGGCTGTTCTCGACCCTGCGCCTGCCGTCCGCGGAGCTTGCCATGACCCGGCCGTCGTCCGCGGACACGTCCAGCGTGCAGGGATTGCCCACCGCGGACCGCGCCTCCTCGGCCAGCGCGGCCAGCGCCTCTGCGGCATCGGGGCCGGTCTTCCGTCGTGCGATTTCCTCCCCTGCCCGCTGAAACGCTTCAGCCAGCAGCGCGCGGCGTGATGCAAGCCCTTCTGCGCGCGCCCGCATCCGCGCCTCGCCGAGGAGCCGCTGCTGTTCGGCGGCCAGCTCATGCTCGAGGCGGGCCATGCCCTCGGCCCGAATCTGCCCGCACGCGGCATCCGCCGCCGCGAGGATCTCCGCCACCCGGGCCTCCGCTTCCGAGATGAGCCGGGCCCGTTCCTGGTCCGCGCGCTCCTCGATGGCACCGATCAGGGCGCCGGAGCCGGGGAAGCGGCCGGGGAGCCGCCGTGCCCCTGTTCAGGTTCCATCCCGTTCAGAGGGTGAAGAGCATCACGATGGCCACGACGAAGCCGAGGATGACCATCGTTTCCGGAATGGCCAGCAGCAGGATGATCGTTCCTGTGGCCTCGGGCTTTTCCGCGATGGTGCCGGCGCCGGCCGCGCCGATGCGGCTCTGGGCAAGGCCCGTGCCGATGGCGCACAGCCCGACGGCAATGGCCGCGGCAGCCGCGATGAGACCCACGGCGATGTCCCTCTTTTTCGGTTCCTGGGTTGCGGCCTGTGCCGGTTGCTGCGCCTCCTGGGCCCATACGGATCCGGCGGTCGCGAAAAGCGCGAACAGCATGACGGCGAGGAGCAGGATTTTCCTTCTCATTGCGGCACACCTCCGAGTTTTCTGAAGGGAGCGAACGGCCTGCCGCCCCCGAGGTAGAACTTCGAGAAGAACTCCACGTAGTGCAGGCGCAGCCCCTGGATCGTGGGATCGATGATTCCCAGGGCGAGATTCAGCGCGTTGACGAGCACAACGACGAGCACGGCCAGCACGACGCTTCCCATCATCCCGCCGAGCATGCTCGCGAGGAGGGACAGCACCACCGAGGCCATGCCGATGGCCATGATCCGTGCGTAGGAGAGGATGTTGCCCATCGCGCTCAGGATCTCCAGCGGCAGGAGGATGCCATGTACGGGATGACGCACCGTCTGCAGGATCATGAGCACCAGGAACACGAGCAGGGCGATGACTCCCGAACGACGTGAACACCGGCGGCAGCACCCGGGCGAGTCGGCCGACAAAGAAGAACAGCACTGCCAGCCCCGCAATGCGCGCCAGGTTTCCCAGGGCCATGTTCCTGTCCCGCGTTCTGCGTGCGTTGACCACGCCGAGCACCAGACCGAAGCAGGATCTGGATCGTGCCCACCGCGAGTGCGACGAAGAGATAACCCACCAGGGTCGGCGACGAGCGGCCGGCAGCCAGGGAAAACCTCTCCTGCCAGAGCGGATGCAGCCCGAAGCTTCTTCCGAGCTCGCCAAACAGCTCGCCGAATACGAATCCGAAGAGAACGGTGAAGAACCCGCACGAACCGACCACCAGAGCGAGGCTGCGAAGAAGCCGGCGGCCCCGGCCGGCGAGTGCAAGGAAAGCCGCCGCGCCGAGAAGGATCGCGCCATACCCGGCATCTGCAAGCATGAGGCCGAAAATCGGCGGGAAGAAAGTGGCAACGAACTTCGTCGGGTCCAGGGATCCGTATTTCGGCAGCGGAAGGAGCGACAACAGGGGCTCGAAGGACCTGACGGGCTCTGCGTTTTCCAGCTGCACGGGAGGGACGCCGAGGGTCCCGGCCCGGATCTCGCGCAGGACGACGGTGCCCCCCGGGAGCCGCGCGAGATCGGCCTCCAGCCGGTCCATGCGGGCGCGGGGCAGCCACCCCTGGATGATGAAGGCGTGACGCGTGCGGGCGAAGCTGGGAAGCGCGTCGTAGCGCGCAAGGTGATCGTGGCAGAGATGATGGAGAGCGATCATCTCCGCCGCGTTCTCGGCGAAGAATCGATCCATCTGCGCGCGGAGCCGCCGACGCTCCGCCTCGAGGCCGCCCTTCTCCTCCTGGAGTGCGGCGTACGCCTCCTCGAACGGCTTGTCCCTGAGGCGGGGAGGAAATACCATGGTGCCGATGCCGGCGCTTGCCACGAACGCGCGGACCCGCGCGGCGCTCCGGCGGGGAAACCGACCAGGACGGCAAGGCGGCCGCCGCTGAGCTGCTGCTCGAGGAACCGGAAGCTGCCCGAGGTGATCCTCTCTATTTCGCGCTGCAGCGCATCCCGGGCGAGCCTGTTCCGCCGTTCGAAGACGACCCCGACCATTTCGAAATCCTTCGGCAGCTCGCGGGTTTCCACGAGGGGAGCGAATCCGGCAAGCACTGTCTCGTACGCTGCAAGGGCATCGATGTCGGCCGAGATGTTGCCGTCGCGGCGCGTGAACGAGCGGGCCCGGGCGGCAAGGGTCCTCGACAGGGCAGAAAGCGCATCAAGGGAAAGCGGGCGCAGGCGCTCGTACTCCTTCCTGTCGCCGCCGTCCTCGGCCTGCCGGTGGCGGGCAGGGATGTCGGCGATTATCTCGTCCAGTATTTCGGCGGTCCTGACGCAGGACTCGCGTTCCTCGGCCTGGTTCTCCGTGAGATGCATCTTTTCCAGGAGTCCCGCTTTGCCGAACTCGGCAAGTGGAGTCTCAACGATGTGCAGCGCGCCTGCGTCCTGGATGGTTTCCACCGACTCGTGAAAAACCTCGACGGGCCCGAGGATCTCCACCGCGGCCATCTCGCTGATCATTGAGGTCCTACTCGATTCCGCCCCGTCTCGGGCCAGACAACCGAGACGATGTACTGGACAGTCGCTTCCATTGCCGCGCGCGCGCGCCGCTCAATTTCCACGGTTTTCTGCGTGTCCGCGCGGGCCGCCTCCGCTGCCAGCGTCTCCAGGGAGCCGTGCCGCGCCCGGCGCTCCGCCTCGAGGATTCCCGGGCAGCGCCTGCCGTGCCGCCTGGATCCGCGCGGCGGCCTGCGCCTCGGCATCCCGGACCATCCCCTCGGCGCGCGCGCGCGCCTCGACGAGCAGGTCTTCAAGACGCTTTTCTTCGCTCTTGATCGTGGGAATGAGGGAATCGAGTTCCTGCTTCGCCCGTTTTTGCTTTGGCATATCGATACCACGGCAGAATCAGCACGAAGGATCCGGAGGTCTGTGAATCGAGATCAGAATAGCGGGAGTGTTCCGCCGGCGTCAAGCAAAAAGTTCAGGAATGTCGCCAGGAGCGACCGCGCGAAAGACAGTCAAGAAGGAGGGAGGCCGCCTCATTGATGGCGTCCAGTACTGGTTGTGACACCACTTCTCCGACCTCTACGCTGGCAGGCTGGATGCCGAGGATCAGCACTGAACAGCCGTTCTCCTGGCGCAGGTATTCGGAAAGCACGCTCAGGGGCAGCCCGTGCGTGCCAAACGACACTCCCCCGATGTCCACTGGATCAATGAGCCTCAGTGTGCCGGAGGGCTCCCCCATGTGCGCGCAATCCACGATGATCACCGTGGAGGGGTGGAGGCGGCGGATCTCGGCAGTAAAGTTTTCGGGTGCAGGGCCTGCCTCGAAGGAGTGAACGTTCGGGAGGCCGGCGCGGGACACGGCCGAGGCCACATGCAGGCCGGCCGCATCGTCAGAGCGCATTTCGGATCCGACGCCCAGCACGACGACGGGCCGGCGCGGAGGCGTTCAGCCCCCAGCGCTCTCTTCAGGGCAGGACGCAGTTGCTGCTGCTGCATGGAAAACCACCTTCAGCTTTCCCCGGTCAAGCTGCGCGAGCTCGAAGTCAGTGGAGATATCGATCACCTTCCGCGGGCAGGTGTCGGCGCACTGGGCGCAGTACACGCACTTTCCGAGGTCGATGGAGGCCTCGAACTTTTTCTCCCCGATCTTCGTGATGGTGATGGCCTGCGACGGGCAGTCGCGGATGCACAGCCGGCACCCGGTGCACTTCTCAGAGTCGAACTTCGGCTGGCCGCGGAAATCCCGGGGCATCTGGAACTTCTCGAATGGATAGCGCATCGTTGCGGGCTTGCGGAAGAGGGACCCGAGGACCGACTCCAGCATCGCGCCCAGGACACGCGGTTTGGCTTTCATTCAGACGAACTCCTTCACAACAAGGTCGATGATGACCTGGAAAAATGCAACAGGCGCGACGTATCGCCAGCAGAAATTGATCATCTGGTCCATTCGCAGGCGGGCGAACAGCGTACGGAGGACTGCGAGCACGGTGAGGATCCCCGCCACCTTTGCCAGGTAGACGAAGAAGCCCGCCCACACGGGCAGGCCGAGACCGAAGGGCAGGAACACGGCCGCCAGCAGGGACGAGGAGACGATGGCTTCCGAGTCGATTGCCAGGCGGAAGAACGCCAGGTAGCGGCCGCTGTACTCCGTGAAGCTCCCGGCAACGATTTCCGTCTCCGCCTCGGGAGCGTCGAAGGGCACGCGCTCCAGCTTGCCCAGCAGCGTCACCAGCCCGACGGCGAACCCCAGCAGGTTCACCATCCACCGCCACGGATGCGCCCCGTAATAGGCGGTCATCCCCGCGATTGACCACGTGTTTGCCAGCAGCGCGGGGGAGAGCAGCGCGATGAGGAGCGGGATCTCGTAGGCGAAAAGCTGCGTGATGGAGCGCACGGCGCCCAGGGTGGAGAAGATCGAGCGTGAGTACCAGCCGCCCAGGAAGAACGTCAGTGTCGGGATGAGCAGGAGGTAGAGCACGACCACCATGTCCCCCTGGAAAGAGAACACCGGCCTGGCGTTCCACAGGGGGATGTAGAGGAAGGCGGCAATGACCGCGGCAAGGGCAAACACGGGCGCCAGGGTGAACATCCGGCGATCGGCCTCCTCGGGGACCACCGACTCCTTTCCCAGCAGCTTGAACACGTCAGCCACCGGTTGATACCAGGGAGGGCCGACCCTGTTCTGCAGCCGCGCGTACAGCTTCCTGTCCACGAACTGGCCCGCCAGTCCCAGCACGATCAGGAAGAGGAATCCGGGGAAAATCGAGGATGGAAACGAGGTTCAGGAGCGCACTCATGCGCCCGCGCCTCCCGGGATGCGAAGACCCGAGAGATCCAGCCCCCGTTCCTTGTGCCACTGGATGCCCATGCGGGACACCTCTTCCCATGTCATGACGCGGCTGTCCCTGCTCACCCCGTCACGCAGGGAGACCATCCGGTCCGTGCACGAGAAGCAGGGATCGATGGCGGCGATCACGATGGGGAGGTCCGCGAGGTACCCGTCCTCCAGCATCTTCGATCACGGAGGAGAAGTTCGCCAGCGTGGGAGCCCGCACCTTCACGCGCTCCGGCTTCTCCGAGCCGTTGCCGCGCACGTAGTGAACGTCTTCTCCGCGGGGCGCCTCGTAGCGGCTCACCGCCTCTCCCTCGGGAATGCGCCGCGGCGCCTTGACGGCAATCTCGCCGTCCGGCATGTTCTTCACGAGCTGGCGGATGATCGAATAGGTTTCCATCAATTCACCCAGCCGCACGATGGTGCGGCCGTACACGTCGCAGTGATCGTCGATGACCACCTTGAAGCTCACCTCGGGATAGGCGGCGTATGGATCGTCGCGGCGGACGTCCCGGTCCACGCCGGAGGCGCGCGCGGTCGGCCCGACGGTCCCCAGCCTCAGGGCATCTTCCTTCGTCAGCTTGCCCACGTGGGAGAGCCTCTGGATCAGGGTCTGCTCGGTCAGGGCCAGCTCGATGTAGGACCTGGTTCTTTCCTCGAGGGAATCCACGACCTTGAGGATCTCGGGCAGCATCTCGGGGGCGATGTCGCGGCGCACCCCGCCAAGAGTATTCATGCCGTAATTCACCCGGTTGCCGGTGAGCCTGGCCAGGAGAATCATGACCTGCTCCCGGTCGCGCCACGTGTACATCAGAAGCGTGTCGAACCCGATCTCGTGCCCGGCCACCCCGAGCCACAGCAGGTGGCTGTGAATCCGCTCCAGCTCCGCGATGAGGGTGCGGATGTATTTCGCCCGCCGGGGCAGCTCCAGCCCGGCGATCTCCTCCACCGCCTGGACGAAGGCCGTGGAGTGGGAGTACGAACAGATCCCGCACACGCGCTCCACGAGGTAGAGGTCCTGCGTATACGAGCGCTGTTCGCAGCCTTTTTCGATGCCGCGGTGGTTGTAGCCGAAGCGCATGCGCACCGCGTCTATCTTCTCCCCGCGGAGGTCCACCATGAAACTCTCCGGCTCTTTCAGGGCCGGGTGCTGGGGCCCGATTGGGACGGTGACAACCCTGTCTGTATCACCGGTCAACTGAGGCTCGGTATCCCGAGTCGAAGGTGACATTTTAGGCATTCTGTGCGGCTCCTTCCTTCGATGATGCGGGAGATGCAGGTGCGGGAGATTCTCCCTTCGATTTCCAGTTCTTGAGCAGCGGGTGGTCCCCCTGCGGCCAGTCTTCGGGCAGCGGGTAGCGCGGCATCTCGGGCTTGCCGTCGAATCGAGCGCCCAGGAGGTCCTCCACCTCGCTTTCATAGATTGCCGCCCCGGGAAACCAGGGCGTGACCGTCCTCATCGACTGCCCCTTGGGAACGCGGGTCTTCACGTTGGCCATGATGCCCCCGTCGCGCGCAAGGTGGTAGATGAGGCCCAGGTCCTCGCCCAGGTCCAGACCCGTGATGGTGCAGAGGATGGAGAATCCCGCGCCTTTCACGAGGAAGTCGAAGACCTGCTCGAAGAGGCCCCGGTCCACGTCGACCCACAGCCGCGTGGCGCGCTGTACCTTGATGGCGCTCTCGGGAATGGAGAACTTTGCCCGGAGGTCTGCGGCCAGTGCGCGCACCGGACCTTCGGCCGCGGGTGGAACGGCAGCAGGCGGAATGCCACCTTCGGTGGCGCGCGGAATGCCACCTTCGGTGGCGCGAACAGGATCGCTCATTTCGTCTCCTCAACAGTCACCACCGGCACGGCACCTTGTGCCATGGGAGGATTTTCCAGGGCGGCCGCCGCTGGCGGCACTTCCAGGCTTTTGATCAGCTTCACGAACCCGTCGATGATCGCCTGCGGGCTGGCCGGGCAGCCCGGGATGTAGGCATCCACCTTGATCGCCTTGTCGATGCCGCCCTCAACGTTGTACAGCCCGTTGAAGACTCCGCCGCTTGTCGCGCAGGTTCCCACAGCCACGACGATCCTGGGCTCCGGCACCTGCTCGTAGATCCGGACCAGTCGGTCCTTCACCTGCTTTGTCACGGGGCCCGAGCAGGCCATGATGTCGCAATGCCGCGGGCTGCCTTTCAGCTGCACCCCGAGGCGCTCCAGGTCGAAGCGCGGCGTCAGGGCCGCGATAATCTCGATGTCGCAGGCGTTGCACGCGCCGGTATTGAAATGAAGAATCCAGGGAGACTTGCGCTGTGCCCAGCGGACGATCCTGTGAAAAACGCTCATGCGGTTGCGTTACCTCCGGAACAGTATAGCCAATCCCAGCAGCGCGCCCATGACGTAGATCAACGAAATGGCCAACCCCTGGAGGTTGCGTGCCGGGGACGTGGCCACCACCAGGGTGACCACGTGCAGAATCGTGAAAAAGAATGCAAAAGGAAAGAACTCGCCGTAGTCCACCTGGACACGGTGCGTCTGCAGGGTTTCACCGCCCGCGTAGGGCTTGTCCAGCGCTCCCCGGCTTCCCTTGCGCTTGAAGGACAGGCTGGCGGATGCCCCGGAGAGGGCCCAGACGACAAGGACCAGCAGGAAGAGCGCTACGGGCGGCACGAGCAGCAGGAAGGACATCGCACTATCCTTTCAGGTTCCGCGTGGTGCGGATGTTCAGGGAATCGTTCTTGCGGAAGAGGCCGAGGATGATCCCCGCGGCGGCCACCACCACGACGACCTCGATGACGATCACGGTGATCACCATTGCCTGCGCAAGAGCCATGCGGCCGCTCAGGAAGCCGGCCACGATGAGGAAGAACGTCACGGACTTCATCAAGACTTCAAGCCCGATGAGGATGCGCAGGAGATTGTACGTGGCCAGCATACACCACAGCCCGTCCACCATGAGGAGGATGAAGAAGATGAAGTACAGCCAGAACGACTGGGGGATTTCAATCGCCATCTTTCCCTTCCTTCTTGAAGAGCACCAGCACACCGAACACTCCGGCCAGCAGGATGAGGATCTGGCCGAACAGGTCGAGCTGCCGGAGGTTCCACAACACTGTCCGCACGTCCCCGTCGCCTCCGGGAAGGCGGAGGACCAGCTGGACAGGTGTGTGCACGAAAGAGAGGGCCACCCCGATGGCGACGAGGATCAGCGGCAGAGCCCAGAACCGGCGCATCCTGCTCATCCTGCGCGTCACGTAGTCCTTGAAGGGCTTGCGCTGGGTGAGGCTGATGACGCTGACGAACACCACCGAGATGAGGCCCGCGCAGACGGAAAGCTCCATGACCGCGGCGATGGCAGCCCCAAGGCTGTACATCACCACCGCCAGCATGGCGCTGGTGAGCGCCAGCGCTATAGTCGCGCGCAGGAGCAGGGTTGTCAGCGAGGCCCAGAGCGATGCGAGCACCATGAGCACCAAAACGATCGTGATGATGATCATGCGCCGCCTCCCAACAGGATGGGCAGGAGGAAGGGGAACCCGAGTCCCACCGCCACGGTAATGGCCGCCAGCGCAAGGGCGGGCACAAGGTATGCGGGGCCGGCTTCACGCACCGCCCCCCATTCGGGAAGGAGGGTGCCGAAGAACACCTTCCTCTGCAGGGAGAGGAAGTAGGCCAGCGTCACGAGGCTGGTGAGAACGGCAATCACGGCGAAGACCACCTGCCCCGCGGTCCACAGCGCGATCACGATGAGGAGCTTGCTCCAGAACCCCGCAAGTGGGGGCAGCCCAGCGATGGACAGTGTTGCCACCGCCGATGTCCCGCCGGTGACCGGCATGCGCGCGGCAATCCCGCCCATCCTGTCCATGTCACGCGTGCCCAGTTGCGCTTCGACTGCGGCGGCATTTGCAAAGAGCTGGGCCTTGGAAACGGTGTGGTTGAAGAAATGCACGCCCGCCGCTGCGAGGGCGAGCGCGGGTTGGCCGCCGAGGGCCATGACGATGTATCCCATCTGGCTCACGCTCGAGTAGGCCAGCATCCGTTTCATGTCCGTCTGCGTGAGGGAAAGAAACGCGCCTGCCACGGCTGTGGCCGCGCCGACCACGAGAAGGATCATCCGCCCTGGCCCCGCCGCGCCGAGCACCGCGGGGGTCAGCCGCATCAGCGCGAAGATGCCCGATGCCTTGGTGACGATGCCGGCGAGGAACACGGACACCGCGGGGGTCGACTCCGAGTAGGCGTCGGCCAGCCACCCGTGGAAGGGGACCATCGCCGACTTCACGAACAGCCCGCAGACGAACAGCGCCGCGGCGATCCAGATCTCCGGCGTTCCGGCTGCCATCGCGGCCGCGGCTTCGTCGAATGAAACACCGCCGGCCGTCATGAGGAACAGCGCCACAGAGGCGAGCATGAACACGCTGGCCACCGCGGAGAGCAGGAGGTACTTCCAGGCTCCTTCAAATGCCGCCGTCCCATCCCGCAGGGCAACCAGGATGAAGGCTGCCACGGAGGTCACCTCGATGAACACGTACAGGGAGAACAGGTCGCGCGCCATCGCTATCCCGTTGATCCCGATCAGGGCGATGAGGACGAGGTTGGCAAAGGCGAACCGCGCGCGCGGCTGGCCGATACTGGCGCTTCCCACAAGGAGGGAAGCCAGGCCGGAAATGCCGGCGGTGAGAAGGAGGAGCACAGCGAGGTTGTCCGCGGTGAGCGTGAAACCGACCGCCTTCTCGAAGGGGGCCAGGAAGGCCCAGTCCACCACCCCGAAAGGCAGAAGGACCGCGGCCGCGGTCTGCAGGGCGAAGACAACCATGGCCACGATCCACGAGGAGGATCGGGCGCTGCGGGGAAGGATGTTGATTACCACCAGGGCAACGAAGGGCAGCAGGAGGATGGCGTGGCTCATCGGCTGCCTCCGAACATCAACGCCGCCACGACGACGACCGCCGCCGCGCCGGCCAGGGACCAGAAGATGTAGCGGTTGGCGCTCCCGTTGTGAGCCATCCTTGCCAGCCGCGACACTCCCTGTGCCGTCTTCACGACCAGCGTGTCATACACCCAGTCGATGGCCCGGTCGATTCCCCAGAGCCCGAGGGCCATGCCCTTCACGATCCCGCGGCCGATGAAGTACGGGTCCAGGTGCCCCTTTTCCGCGACCGAGTAGACGGGGAACAGGAAGATGGCGTGGTGAATGTGATCCACAGCGCCCAGCCCGCGGCCGGTAGCGGCGGGCCCCGTACCAGTGGTTGAGCACGGCGATCAGGAGAGCAGCGGCGGTCAGTCCGACAAGCATCGAGCTGGCCGGAAACCCCGCAAAGCTGCGGCCGCCGGTGACCACGGCACCAACCGCGGGCTGGATGAGACCGGCAAGCGGGACGCCGTTTGCCACGCCGAAGAAGACGCACAATCCTGCCAGCACGATCATCGGGATCAGCATGGGAAGCGGCGCTTCGCGCACCGCCGTGTTCTGTTCGGAGCGCTTTCCAAAGAATGCCGCATGGCCGAGCTTGAGGAACGAGGCTGCGGTGAAGAAGGAACCCAGAAGTGCAACAGCATAGAAGACCCAGCCGCTTTCCAGGGCCGCGTCGTAGACCATCTCCTTGGAGAAGAAGCCGTTGAACGGCGGCACGCCCGAGATTGAAGCGGCGGCCACGATGAAGCAGATCGCTGTGATGGGCATCGTTCGGGCGAGTCCTCCCAGCTTTTCCAGGTCAGTCGAGCCCGCCTGTTTTTCCACCGATCCGCCGGTCAGGAAGAGGCATGACTTGTACATCGCGTGGTTGATCATGTGGAAGAGGCCTCCCACGATACCGATGGGAAGGGCTGTGCCGATGCCCAGCACCATGTACCCCACCTGGCTGATGGCGTGGTAGGAGAGAAGCCGCTTGTAGTCCTTCTGCACGAGGGCCATCATGACCGCGAGGATGATCGTCAGCGCGCCGACGACCATCAACACCAGGGAGACCCACGAGCCGGGGGTGAGGGTGAACAGGTCCAGGGACAGCCGCGCAAGGAAATAGATCCCCAGGAGCTTCTCTATGCTCGCAGGGAGAATTGCCATGAACGGGAGAGGGGCATCCAGGGCGGCATCCGGGATCCAGCTGTGAAACGGCATGGCCCCTGCCTTGCCAAGGGCTCCCACCATCATGAGGATGAACGCGATTCCTCCTATCCCGTCCACCGGGAGTCGAATTGCGGAGATGGTGAGCGTGCCGGCAAGGCGCCCCGTAAGCATGACGCCAAGCATCATGCAGAGGTCAGTGACCCCGACAATGATGACGGCTTTGATTGCCGTCTTGAACGGCCTCCGCGCACCGGTGGAGATCATCCCGAAGAGGGTGAGCAGGAGCCCTTCCCAGAACACGAGCAGCAGCACCAGGTTGTCCGCCAGGGCCGCGCCGCTTGCCAGGCCAACGGTCAGCAGCATCCATGCGAAGAAAGGCCTGGTGGACGGCGCCTTTGCCATGGACGATGCCGCGTAGAGGGATACGAGGAACGAGAAACCCGCTATGGCCAGGACGATGAAGGCGCTCAGGCGCGAAAGCCGTAGACTGAAATCGATCCCGAACCCCAGCCAGCCCACGGAGAGGGCGCTGTCGGTCGGGAAGATCAGCACGGCGACAGCCACTTGCACGGCGGAGGCTGCAACAGCAACCAGGGAGGCGATCCACCGGACTTTTCCAGGCATCACCAGGGCGATGAGTCCCGCGGCGGCGGGAATAATGATGGGCAGGATCAGCATGAGGTCGTTCACTGCGCTACCCCCGGCATTGCGGCCAGGGCCGCATGTGCCAGTGCCGACGGCCATCCCACGAGGATACCGCCTGCAAGGGAGAGCACGGCCAGCAGCGCAACGCACGCCACCATCAGGCCTGAGCGCTCCGCCGCGGGCGCCGCGCCGCGCGACTCACCCAGGAAGACCTTCGAGAAAAGGCGGAAAAGGTAAAGGATCGTGAGGACGGCCCCGCCCAGGAACACCGCTGCCATCGCGGGCTGTCCCGCGTCCACGGCCGAGGTGACAACCATGTACTTGCTGAAGAATCCGCCCAGCGGCGGAAAGCCCATGACCGAGAATGCGCAGAACAGGAACGAGACGGCGGTGACCGGCATCGTCCTCAGGAGGCCGCCGAGCTTCGTGATGTCCTTCGTGCCGGCGTTCTGCTCCACGATCCCCGCGGAGAGGAAGAGACCCGCCTTGGCCAGGCCATGCATGAGGATGTAGAGGAGCGCTCCCACAACGCCGACCGCCGTGCCGGTGGCCAGCCCGAGGAAGATGAATGCAATCTGGCTTACGGTGGAGTAGGCGACAATCCGCTTGATGTCCGTCTCGATGAGCGCCGCGCCGGCGCTCACCAGGGCGCTGGCCGTGGCCGCCACGATGACCACCGTGCGCATCCCGGCGTCCAGCTGGAAGGTCACCAGGAAGAGCCGCGCAAACACGTAGACCCCGATTTTCACCAGCACCGCCGCATGGAGGAGAGCAGTGACGGGGGAGGGCGCAACGCCTGCATCGGGAAGCCATGTATGGAACGGAAGGGTGGCGGACTTCGACAGCATTCCCACGAGGAAGAGACCCGAGATGATCCACGGGAGAGTCGTTCCCTTGAGCGCCGCAAGGTCGAATGACCCCGTCTGGCCGTAGACCGCGACGATGCCCAGGAGCATGAGCAGGGCGCCGAACGCCGTGATCAGGAACGCCTTGTCCGCCCGCAGGACATCCGTCTTCCCGCGGTAGAAGCCGATCAGCCTCCAGCTGGCAATGCCCGTGATCTCCCAGAAGACGAACAGGAACACGAGGTTGGCGGAGAAGACGAGGCCCATCATCGCGCCGAGGAAGAGCGTCGCCATGAGGTAGTACTCGTTCTGGTTGCCGTAATGGCTGATATAGTCGAAGGAAAAAAGCATGATCACCGCGCCCACCAGCGAGGAGACAAGGGCCATGAAGACGGCCAGCGCATCGGCGGTGAGCGTGAAGGAAATGCCCAGCGGCCCCGCCGCAGACCACGTCACGTCCTGCCCTGCCAGTGCCCCGGGCACCAGCAGGATGGAGCAGACCAGCGATGTACAGACCAGGCACAGCGCGCAAATATTGCGCAGGAGTGCGGAAATGCGGCCCAGCAGGGGAAGAATGAAGGCTCCCCCGAGCGGGACCAGGACGCAGACGAGCAAAATTGCTGCTCTGCCCATACCCCTCTCCGTGAATTGAATCGTAGGATTCTACATGCCAATGAAGGTGAAAGTCAGGCGGAGTATAGCGCGAGAGGGGAGTCTTGCCTACCCCCGCTCCGATACAGGTACAGGTGATGATTGTGCCCACGTTCCACCTTGTTGATCCCGCTTCTGCGGACAGGATCGCTCTCGCGTGCAGTTTGCTTTTTTCGAGCACCGCGCTCATCCCCCCTTGTTTGCCATGAATGCGCGGGCCTCTTCAAAAGTCGGGATGCCCGCGGTTGCTCCGACCGCCCTTATATTCATTGCCGCAACCGCGCATGCAAATGCCGCACACGTTCTCATGTCCCACCCCTTGAGCACTCCGGTAAGGAATCCAGCAACAAAAGAATCACCCGCCCCCGTGGTGTCCACGACCCGCGTCCGAAATGCCGCCGTGAAGAAACCGGGCTCGGCGCCGTGCTTGACGTAACAACCCCTTTGACCCAGCTTGATGACCGCGGTGCGCACGCCTTTCTCCTGGATGAACTCCGCGATGTCCTCGGGAACCTCCGACCCCGCAATGTGCTTCGCCTCACCGATGCTCGGCATGAACAAGCTCAGATGGGGCAAGCAAGGCTCGATGACGGATAGCCACTGCCCTGTTGTGTCCCACGTGACATCCATCGAAGTGAGCACGGCTCTCGAGCGCGCCTCGGAGAAGAGCTTCGCCGCCCCCTCGCCGTCGAATTGCGGCAGAGAATAGGTGCCACCGACGTGAACCACCGAAGTCCCGTCCAACTGGGACATGTCGACGTCGGAGAGGGAGAACAGGTCGCTTGCGCCTCCGTAGTAGAAGAAGGTCCTTTCCCCGCTCGAGTTGATAAGCACGAGACACGATGAGGTGCGCCCTTTTTTCGTCCTTCGCAGCCCCCGCGCATCAATTCCCGCTGCGCTGATAACGGTTTGCAGGTACTCACCAAGCTGGTCGTCACCGATGAGCCCCGCGAATCCCACGGATGCCCCAAGCCTTCTCAGGGCGAGGGCCACGTTCAGGCAGTCACCGCCGTTTTTGAGATCGATTTCGTCCGCGCGCTTCGTGTTCCCGTCGAAGTCGACGCGGTCCACCGGTTTGACCAGGATGTCGGCAGCGAGCAGCCCTACGCACAGGACGTCCATTCCCCTCAGCTCTTTACCGAACCGGCCGTCATGCCCGCGATAAAATACCGTTGTGCGACCAGGTACACGATCAGAATGGGGAGCGACCCGAGCATGCTCATCGCCATCATCTCGCTCCACTGGTAGCCGAATTGTCCCATCAACAACTGGATTCCAATCGGTACCGTCCGCATGTCCGTTGTCTTGGTGAGCGTCAGAGCGAACAAGAACTCGTTCCACGCGAGCAGGAACGTATAGACTGCAGTTGCGACAATGCCGGGAATCGAGATTGGCACCAGCACGCGCCAGAGAGCGAAGAAGCTTGAGCCTCCGTCAATCTTCACTGCTTCGTCGATTTCCCTTGGTAAGGTATTGAAATAGCCGGTCATCATCAGGATTGCGTACGGAAGCGTGAACACCATGTACGTGAAGATCAAGGCAAAGTACGTATTGTACATCTTGAAGGCGACCACAAGACCGAAATACGGAATCAAGAGAGTGATCGTCGGAACCGCCTGGGTGCTGATGATGAACAGGTTCAACAGCTTCTTCAGTTTGAAGGAATACCGGCTGAAACCGTAGCCTGACATGATTGCCACCACCAACGTGAGGAGCGTGACCACTGACGCCACGATGTAGCTGTTGAGAAAGAACCTGATTTTGGCAGGATCGCTGAGGATGATTTGATACGCGCTCAGGGAGAAGACCTTGGGGAAGAGTTTAGGCGGAATGGCGAAGATTTCCGTGTTGGACTTGATTGAACTGACGAACATCCACAGCACCGGGAAGGCCGCGAACGCGAGACCGAGCGCAAGCGCCACATAGGTGATGGCGGGAATGACCCATCGACGGGTGATTGACCGCGCCATCCTAGTCCCTTGCCTTCTGGTGCCTGACGTAGAAAAACGCCACGCCCATGGACAGAATCAGGATGATCACTGCACTTGCAGAAGCAAGGGAGAACTTGAAGGAGCTGAAGGCGAGCTTGTACGTATAGGTACCCAGCACCTCAGTCGTGTGGACAGGACCGCCGCCCGTGGTCATCCACACAAGGGTGAATACCTGCATCGTCCAGATGAAGTCGAGCATCGCGATGCTGATGATGATCGGCGATAGTCGCGGGATCGTGATGTGCCAGAACTTCTGGGGCTCATTCGCCCCGTCGATCGTGGCGGCCTCGTACAGGTCGTTTGGGATACCCTGCAGGCCTGCAAGCAGGCTGACCATATAGAACGGGTACCCCGCCCATATGTTTACGAACGTAAGGGCATGAAGCGCGACCTGCGACGAGGAAAACCATTCTATGTTGCTGCCGAGCACAGAGTTTATGACGCCGCCAGGGTTGAGAAGCAAGCGCCAAATGATGGCTAGGATGGACGCAGTGAACACCCACGGCATGACATAGAAGACCCTGAGAATGCTCTTGATGACGTGGTTGACCACCTTTGCGTTCAACAACATGGCGAAACCGAGCCCGACGAGCAGGTGAAAAATCACGCTGATGACCGTGAAATACATCGTGTTGCCCACGGATATCCTGAACGTCTCGTCTGAAAGCACGGTTTTGTAATTCTGAAGACCTATAAATGTCGGATTCCTGATCACGATGACGTTGTTCAGAAGGGAATTGTGGACAACAGTCACGATGGGCACGAGCATGAGCACCGCCAGGAGGACGATTGTCGGTGCCTGGTACAGATAGGGGACGATGGCACGCTTGGCCCCGTTGGAATTCATGCACCCTTTCATGTGTGCGTGGAGGAGAGGCTACGCAATACGGCGTATTGCGTAGCCCGAAATTCCAGACTCGAAACTACACCTTTAGAACACTTTGCTCCAGCTGGCCTGAATGTTGGCAGTAGTCTGTTCGACGGTCTGCTTGCCTTCGAGCATCAACTGGATCTCCGTGTCAGCCGTTCTCATCAAATCTTCCGCGGTAGGCAGGCCCGTGAACTCGTTGATGAGATATCCGGACTTGAAGATCTCGAAGACCTTGCCGAACATCGCATCGGAGGTCACGAAGCCAGGCTTCGGCGCGTTCAGGTTGCCGGGGAATCCATGGGCGATGTCTGCGAGGTGGCTGTTCGCTTGAGGACTCATAAGGTATGAGACCAGCTTCCAAGCCTCTGCGGGATGCTTGCTGTTCGCGTTGACACCGATGCCCCAGCAGGCGTAGGCCATGCCCCTGCGGCCGGTGTAGCCATCGGCAGCCGGGAGAGCGGCAAGGGCAAGCTTGAAATCGGGCTTGCGCTGGCGGACCGTGGTCAACAGGGCTGCCGAGTTGATCATCATGCCGACGCGGCCGTTGACAAACTCTTCAATCTTGTCCTGGTCCGGCTTGGCGAGGGTTCCCGGAGAAATCAAGCCCTCCTTGTACATGGTCTGGATGAACTTCAGCGCGCTGATGACGTCGGGATTGGTCACGTCAGGATGACCGTCTTTGAGCATTTTCTTGCCCGAAGCCCACACCCAAGCCATGATGTCGTTCTGGACGCCATGAGGAACCTGCAGGGAAAGCGGGAGAACCCAGCCGTACTGGTTTTTCGACGCGTTTGTCATCTTTCTCGCGGCCTGGAGAAACTCAGTTCGGGTTTCCGGAACCTTCTGAATTCCTGCGGCATGGAGCATGTCAAGGTTGGTGAACACGGGATAGATGAAGGATACGACGGGGATCATGTAGCTCTTGTCGTTTACCTTGATGATGGCTCCGAGCTGGTTGGGATCATAGCCGGCGGAAGCCATGGGTTCATCAAGTGAGCCGATTGTCCCCTGGGCGGCGAACTCGTTCACCCACGCACCGTCGAGACCAACGACGTCGGCGAGCGAACCTGTGGCGGCACCTGTCACAATCTCGTCATGGATGGCTGAATAGGGGCCGCTGACGAGATTCACCTTGATGCCAGGATTCTGGGCTTCGAACCCGTCCATGAGCGTACGGAAAGTGCCGGCGGGAAGCTCCGGTGCCCACCACTGTATGACTTCAATGGTCACAGGAGCCGCTGCCCATGCAAATGAAGAAATGAGGACAAGTGCAAAAAACAGTGCGATTCTCTTCATAAAACCTCTCCTTTCGGCAAGACTTGGGCGGTCCTTCCCGGTATTCCGGTAGGATCACCGATGTCTGATTATGAAGGCAGTTTCCCCTGGTGTCAAGTAAAAACGAAAACAATTTAACGTTATTTAGTGTCCATATTTTCATGTTTTATACGTTGACATCATTAATATGCTATGTTATGATCGTTTGCATGCATTTTTGGTACCAACTTATGGCTGTTCATGGTATTCTTTCCAATACAGTGAAATAGGGAGTAGCTGTGGGCGAGCGCATCGTATTGGGACTTGGCAACAATACAGACTACGAAATCTCGTGGGACTCCCGGGTCTTTGAACGACTGATCGGCGAATTCGGCGTTGCGGATTCAGAGCTTCGCACCGACAGGACGATTTCCAGCACCAGGGACCTTTTGATCTCAATCCTCGGCTTCTTGAAAAGCGGGACCGGAGGAGAGCGTTTCGTATCTTCGCCTCAGACTCTCGAGGAGTTTGCGCGCCACTTCCAGAACAAGATCACAATTGGCGGGACTTCGGTGCGAGCGGCCATAGCCATGCGAAAGCTGGGATATACCTCGGCAATCCATATGGTGACCATCAACGACCACGTGCGGAAACTGATTCCGCAGGATTGCCCCTGGGTCTGCAGCAATGACACGGACAGCTCCTATCCGCACCTGATCGTCCAGTTCCACAAGGACACGTGCGTGCAGGCGGGGGATATCGCGATCCGGACAAAACGGGCAAACAGGATCATCTATGACAACGATCGCGACAACATCGTCATGGAGATCAGCGCAGATTTTGCATCCCTGGTCTCTGGTGCCCGCGTGTTCCTGATCTCGGGATTCAATGCCATGCAAGACAGTGGGTTGCTGGCAGACAGATTGAAAAAGCTCCTGGACATCATGCACTCGCTGCCATCCGATGCCCTCGTTTTCTATGAGGACGCGTGTTTCCATGAACAGGCGCTGTCCCGACAGGTGCAGAAGGCATTGATCGATGTGATCGACATCTACAGCTTGAATGAGGACGAGCTCCAGGCATATCTGGGCAGGGAAATCTCTCTGCGGGATCCCGTCGCGGTGCACGCAGCCCTGCAGGACTTGTGTCGGCTGCTTCCAGTGCCGGCACTGGTGATTCACACTCACCATTGGGCGCTGGTGTTCGGGTCGCATGCTTCCCGGTACGCAAAAGCCCTGAAGGGAGGGATCACCATGGCGGCCACACGGTTCCGCTTCGGCGACGATTTCACCCCTGCCGACTATCTGGAAACTGAGGGGTTGCCCGCGGAGTCGATTGGAGCTGAGTTCGCTGCCGCCCTCAACAGGCTCGCGGGACACCGGGTCTGCTGCCTCCCGTCCATCCAGGTCAAGGAGGGCAAAGGAACTACTATTGGCTTGGGTGATGCCTTTGTCGGAGGATTCTTGCCGGCGCTGGTTGAAAGAGAACAAGAGTCTCAAAAGGAGAGTGATGATGAGCATAGTTACCAATAAGCAGTTGCTCGATCGTGCAAGAGCCGGCCACTACGCGGTCGGCGCTTTCAACACGAACAACCTGGAGTACATGCAGGCCATCCTGGCAGCCGCAGTCGAACTACGGGCCCCGGTCATCATCTCCGCGGCCAAGAGCGAAATCGACTACATGGACGGACACGTATTCGTTGCCATGGTACGGGCCATGGCCGAGAAGCTGCCCATTCCGGTCAGCATCCATCTGGACCACGGCCCTTCGTTCGACGAGGCCATCCGATGTCTGCGCTATGGATTCACCTCTGTCATGTATGATGGTTCCAGCCTCCCCCTGGAAGAAAATATCGCCATTACGAAAAGAGTCGTTGCCGCCGCCCATGCCTGCGGAGTACCCGTCGAAGGGGAGATCGGCGTGATCGGCCAGGCCGCGGATGGACCGGAGGGCCCGAAAAGGGATATGACCGGTCTCGCGGATCCTGTCCACTGTGAGGAGTTTGTGAAAAAAACCGGCGTCGACTCCCTCGCCGCTGCCATTGGCAATGCCCATGGGTTTTACAAAGGCAAGCCCGAGCTGCGGTTTGACCTGCTGACGGAGATACAAAAGCGGACCGGCATCCCCCTTGTCCTCCATGGCGGCACCGGCATTCCCGAGGAAGATCTCCGCAAAGCGATTACCCTGGGTGTCTCCAAGATCAACTTCAGCACCGTCATGCGGAACGGCTTCATCGAGACTCTTGCCAGGACCTTGAACTCAAGCCCTGGCGAGCTGGATCTCATGAAGCTTCTCACACCGGCCAAACAGAAGATGGTGGAGATCGCCAGGCACCACATCCAGATGTGCATGAGCGATGGAAAAGCCTGGCAGGAAGTGGCCTGATTCGTCCTGCACGGCAGTTGACCTCAATTGCGACGCTGGACAGTATGGCTCCAATGGGTAAGAGAGATTTTGTCGAAGAACGACGCAGCAAGATTCTCGATTTCGTCAACAAGAACAGCCGCGCTGATGTCACCGAGCTCGCAGACTTCCACACGGTCACTGAAGCCACTATTCGGCGGGATCTGGTCATCCTGGAAAAGCGAGGTCGTCTGTATCGCGCCCATGGCGGAGCGCTTCGGCGTGAACAACTCTCCGTATGGCAGATGAGCAGGGTACAGGACCGGATGGTCATGCATCTGGAAGAGAAGACACGGATCGCGCAATTCGTGACCCAGCTGATCCATGACGGAGAAAGTCTCATGATGGATGGCGGAAGCACCACCATGCTGGTAGCAAAGAAGCTGAGCGCAAAAAAGAACCTGCTGGTGGTAACCAACGCGGCAGCCATCGGCGAATTGATGATTGAACCAAATGACAACAAGGTCATCCTGACGGGAGGTGAGCTCCTGAAGGAAACCAAGACCTTGATTGGTTCCGCCGCGGAACAGTCCCTGAACCAGTATCGAACGGACAAAGCCATCGTCGGGGCGTCAGGAATCATCGTCGAGGAAGGGTGCTTCTCTGCCATTCCACAAGAAGCGGAGATCAAGCGTCTCATGTCCTTGCACTCAAGTGAGACCATTCTCGTCGCGGACAGCTCGAAAATCGGGGCCCGTGCTTTCACCTTCTTCTGCGACTTCACCCATGTCGACAAGCTGGTGACCGACAAGAACATCGGCAAAGCAGCGCTTGAAGAATTGAAGCATCAGGGGGTGGAGGTATTTGCCGTCTGATCCAGAGTCGTGGGAAGGCGGCCGGAGCCGACTCTGTTTCGCAGCCGCAATCTTGAGGGGGGTCCGTGCGGAAGGCGAAAATTGGTCTCATCGGATGCGGCAATATCAGTGATATCTATTTGAGAAATGCAGGAAACATGTTTGAGATGCTCGATATTGTCGGGTGCGCGGATCTGGTTGCAAGCAGGGCCAAGGAAAAGGCCGAAGAGCACAAGATTCGGGCGTATCCCGTCGACGAGCTGCTGGCGCGAGACGACATAGAGATAGTGCTGAACCTGACAATTCCCGCTGCCCATTACGAAGTGTCAATGAAAGCGCTTGAGCACGGGAAACATGTGTACTGCGAAAAGCCGCTCGCTGCGATTCGAGACGAGGGTCGAAAAATCCTTGAGAAAGCGAAGGAAAAACAACTGTATGTGGGGTGCGCACCTGACACTTTTCTGGGTGGCGGATTGCAGACGTGCAGGAAGCTGCTCGATGACGGATGGATAGGAACGCCTTTTGGCGCCATCTCGTTCATGATCGGCGGCGGTCCGGCGATGTCTCACCCCAACCCGGATTTCTATTACAAGAAGGGTGCCGGACCCATGCTGGACATGGGCCCGTACTACCTGACTGCCCTGGTATCTCTTTTTGGACCGGTCAAAATGGTAACTGGAATGGCGAAGACTCCATTCCTGGAGAAGACGATTACCGGACCAACGCGCTATGGAGAAAAGATCATGGTCGAGACCCCGACCTACATCAGCGGCACGATGGAATTCCAGAACGGGGTATGCGGCAATCTCCTGACCAGCTTTGATCTTCACTATCCATATTGGGATTCGAAGCTGCCATTCATCCAGATCTTTGGAAGCGAAGGAACGTTGTCGGCGCCAAACCCCGACTCCTTTGATGGTCCCGTCCTGGTGAGACGATTCGGCGGCGAGTTCACAAGCGTTCCCCTGACGCATGGATTCATCGACAATAGCCGTGGTATCGGGCTCGCGGATATGGCCGCATCGATTGTTCAGGGAAAGAAACACCGCGCGAATGGGGACATGGCCTTTCATGTTCTCGACATAATGACCGGTTTCTTCGATGCCGCCGAAAGCGGTTCGCACGTTGCAATAGCCAGCACCTGCGAGAGACCGGAGCCGTTGGCCCGGGTTCTGCCGAAGAACTCCACGGTGCCGAGCTGAGATTTCCACTGGGAAGGGGAATGATGTCGCAATGAAACAATCTGTTCTCGTGGCTCCCCGGCAAAGCCGCATCGAGGAACGTCCCATTCCGCAGGTCGGGGAAGCTGATGTGCTGGTGAAGGTGAAAGTCTGCGGCGTCTGCACTTCTGAGCTGCCTGCGTGGTCCGGCGATAACGGCTCTTACCCGCGGGAGATCGGCCACGAGGTGGCCGGCGAAGTTGCAGCCGTCGGTGACCGTGTTGGAAAGTTTCGACCTGGAATGGCAGTCACCGGCTTGTTTCATTCGGGCTTCGCAGAGTTTGCCGTGGCGCGCCAGGAGTTGGTAACGCGTATCCCGGAAAACATAAGCGTCACCGATACGCTGGGCGAACCACTGGCGTGCATCCTCAGCGGGGCGAGGCGCACACCCGTGGAGATGGGCGATACGGTCACGCTGATCGGGTTGGGTTTCATGGGCCTGCTGATGCTTCAAGCCGTTCGCCTGAAAGGACCTGCCAGGATCATAGGCGTTGACACTCGCCCAGAAGCCGGAGAAAGAGCCCGTCTGGTTGGGGCCGATGAGGTGCTGGAGCCCGACCAGGTGACAACGCAGCTCAAGCTCACCGAATGGAGCCAACTGGGCAGCGGATGCGGCGTGGATGTCGCCTTCGAGACCAGCGGCACGCAGGGCGGGCTGACACTTGCCGGGCAAATGCCCCATGAGCACGGCGTTCTGTCCATTGTCGGTTTCCACCAGGGTGGGCCGCGTCAGGTGGACATGGAATTGTGGAACTGGAAAGCCCTGCAGGTTGTGAACGCGCACGAACGGCGCGAAGGTTATCTCATGGATTGCATGCGGCGCGGCCTTGACCTGGCAGCGGCCGGCAGGCTGGACATGGCTTCGTTGATCACCCACCGGTTCGGCCTGGACCATGTGGATGACGCCTTCCACACGCTTCTTGCAAAACCTGCCGGGTTCATCAAGGCGGCTGTCGAAGCTACTGCTTCTCTACGATCGACGATGTCCACCCGCCGGTTGAAGGCCCTGCCTTCCTCGGTGTCGTTGGACTGCACGGGCCGCGTGCTTCCGTACGATGAGGAGGAGAGGCGCTCGGTAGGCACACCGTAATCTTCAAGGGTCTGCAGGACAGCGACTGACCGCTCCGCGGCCAGCTGCCAGTTGCCGCCCGGCCATCGCACCGCATCAGGGGGAATGGTGTCCGTGTGGCCCTCGATGACCACCGAGTTGGGTATCTGTCCGAGGAAATCGGCAACCTGCTGGAGCACCGGGCATGGCGTCAGCCTTCAGCGCAGCCGACGCCGAGCCGAAGGTGAGGTCGGCAACAAGGGAAATGGCGAACCCGTTCTCCGTCGGGATCACCTTCACCTTCCCCGCCTTCACGAGGTTCTGCAGGGAGGAAAGGGCCTGGTTGCGAAGGAACGACTGCGCCGCCGGTCCCGGCGTTCTTCCCGCCCTTGTTGCTTTCCACTCTCTGGCCCGGCGTCAGGCCTTGCAGGACTCCCGCGCCTCCTGCTCCGCGCGTATCGAATATCGTGAAGTTTCCCCCGTTGAAAACGCTGCTGAATGCTGCCTGCATTTCCTGGAACTTCGTCGGGTTCACCGTGGCGATGGAGTACAGGATGATGAAAAACACCATGAGCAGCGTGATCATGTCCGCGTACGTGAGCAGCCATCGCATCAGGTCCGGTTTCGGCTCTTCGGCTCTCTGTATTTTCCTGCGCGCCATCAGGTCCCCCGATCACTCCGCCCTGTTTGCATCCAGCTCTTTCTTTTCCTGCTCCTCGAGGAAGCCTTCGATTTTTTCTTTCACGAGCGCCGGGCTTTCCCCCTGCTGGATCGAACGGACGCCAACGATGATGAGCTGTTTCTGCAGCCGGAACTGCTTCACCTGGCTCTTCAGCTTGTTGCCGATCGGCAGCCACAGCAGGTTGGCCAGTCCGATCCCGTACAGGGTTGCGATGAATGCCGTTGCCACCGATCGTCCCAGCTCGTTGCTGTCTCCGCCCAGGTGACCGAGAACCAGGACGAGCCCCATGACCGTCCCGATGATTCCCATCGTGGGAGAAAAGCCGCCTGCCGTCTCGAAGATGATGGCATCCTCCATCCTGCGCTGCTCCATGATCGCCAGGTCGCTCTCCAGGACTTCCACCAGGATCTCCGATTCGGTGCCATCCACGACGAGGCGCAGCCCCTTGCGCAGCATGTCGTCCTCGAGGTCCTCTACCGTGTCCTCGAGGCTGAGGATGCCGTCACGGCGCGCCTTCTCGGCAAACTCCAGCAGCTGCTGGGCGAGCTGGGGAGAGGGCCCCGCCACTCTCTGCATGGACTGCATGATGAGGCCGGGCATCCTCATGACGTCACGGAGGCTCGTCGAGACGGTAAGCGCCCCGACGGTCCCGCTCACGATGATGATGAGTGCCGGAATCCCGATGAGGGCGAGAATGCTCCCTCCGTCGAGCGTGAACCCGGCGAGCATACCGCCCACTCCGATGAGGAGCCCAAGGGCTGTCGATATGTCATTTCCTCTCCTCGCCATGAACCGCCCCTCCTGATTCCGGGATCACGTGTATACCGGGGTCTTCTCCCCTCTTCAATTGTCGGCAGAATTCCAGATCACTTGCCTGCATCCTTGTCCAGGCGTATCATCGCAGACGGAGGTGGCCCATGAACGAAACCGGGTGGACGCGGGTTGCAAAGGACTCGGAAGTCGCCGAAAGAGTGCCGGTCGTCGTCGCGGCGGGAGAAGAAAAGGTCCTCCTGGTCAGGCTGTCCGGCACGGTCCACGCCGTGGGCCACAAGTGCCCCCATTACGAGGAGAAGCTCGAGCACGGGGCCCTCTTCGGAACCGAGGTCGTCTGCAAGAGCCACTTTGCCCGCATGGATGTCATGACAGGCAGGGTCATCGCCCCGCCGGCGTTCAACGATCTTCCCGGTGTATCCCGTCAAGGTGGAGGGCGGCGAGGTCTGGGTGGGCCCGGTTGAGAAGCCGAAATTCCCCAGGCCCGCTGCGGCGCTGGGGTCCGACCCGCGGACATTTCTCATCGTCGGGGCAGGGGCTGCAGGCAACACCGCAGCGGAAACGCTCCGGCGCGAGGGGTTTGCCGGCAGGATCGTCATGATCACGGGAGAGACCGAGCGGCCGTACGATCGTCCGGTCCTCTCGAAGGATTTCATCACGGGAAAATCCGGCGAGGAATGGCTCCCGCTGCGGGGACCGAAGTTCTACCCTGCTCAAGGCATCGAGCTTCTCACGGGCCGCGCGGTCGCCTCCCTGGACACCCTGAAAAAGGCCGTCACGCTGGAAGGCGGTGAGTCGATCGCGTTCGACAAGGCGCTCCTGGCCACGGGCGGGTCTCCGCGAAAGCTGCCCATCCCCGGGGCCAGCGGCACCGGGTGCTACATGCTGCGCTCGTCCGTCGACGCGCGGGCCATCGCGGCGGCCGCCTCGCAATGGACGAGCGTCGTGCTCATCGGTGCGGGTTTCATCGGGCTGGAGCTGGCGGGAAGCCTGAGGGACCGCGGCCTCGATGTCACGGTGGTGGCCCCGGAGGCTCTGCCTCTTGCGAATATCCTCGGTGACAGGGTCGGCGCGTACGTGAAATCACTCCATGAATCGCGCGAGGTGCGGTTCCTGATGGGCCGGACGCCGAAGGGAATCGAGGGAGAGGCAGGGGCGAAAACGGTGATTCTGTCGGACGGGGCACGCCTGGCGGCCGGGTTTGTCGTCATTGGCCTGGGAATCCTTCCGTCCGTGGCGTACCTGTCCGGCACCGGGCTCGTTGAAAAGGGCGCCGTGCCGGTTGACGAATCCATGCGAACGCGGGCGCCGGACATCTTTGCCGCCGGGGACATCGCCGCGCTGCCGGATGCGGATTGGGAGCGCAGGCGCGTGGAGCACTGGGTGGCCGCGCAGCGCCAGGGTCAGCGCGCCGCACGCGCCATGCTGGATCGCGATCCGGGGCCGATGGAAGTGGACTTCTTCTGGAGCAGGCAGGCCGGTGCGTCCCTGAAGTACGTCGGCCACGCGCGCGAGTTCGACCAGACCATTTACCGGGGGGTCGTGGAGGAAGGGAAGTTCCTGGCCGGCTACTTCCGCAGCGGGGCCTTGAAGGCGGCAGCCACCATCGGCATGGCACTTGACCTTGTTGCCGTGGAACGCCTGATGCAGCTCGACGCCGGGCCTACCGCGGCGCAGTTCGGTGACCAGGGATTCGATCTCATGGCAGCCGCGCAGGCAAGGTACACGTAGAACTATCTATGTTTCTATTTCTATCAGTGCGTCGAACTTGATCATTTTCAGAAGGCGGAGCATCTTCGCGTCGCAGTTGCGGATCAGGAGCCGACGGCCCGCCTCATCGCAGGTCTTCTTGAAATGCAGGATCTTCCCTATGGCGGATGAGCTGATGGTGTTGATGGCAATGAAGTTGAGCGCGATGATCCGGTGCCCGCCCTGCAGGGCGCGGTCAAGCCAGGCCTGAAACTCCGCCATGTCTTCCCGAGCCAGATTTCCTTTTGGAATCACCTCCACTTCTTCAGGGGTGATCACATTGAGTCGTATCAATTCGGATCCTTCTTTTTTATCTGGAGTGTCCAATGCAGGGGAGTATATGCAATCGTTCCCGCAGGTGCAATGGCCGCGCCTCCCGCTCCCACCGGATGCTCAGAGGGTTTTCAGCAGGTCGACGAAATAAGGCAGAACCTGCTTCTTCCTTGAGAGGACGTCCTTCATCTCGAAGAGGTTCTCCTCGCGCCGGGGGTAGGCAATTGCTCCCAGCACACGCGGCTCGCCGCGGCACATCAGCAGGCTCATCTCCCGGGTGATGTCCGTGATCATGAGGCAGGCAAATGAGCATTTCTCCGATTCCAGGATCCTCTCCAGCTCCGCGGCAAGGGAGTCCTTCATTTCGAGAATCGGGGCGAACCCGACCGTTTCGAACTGGCTGAGGCTGAACCGCCGATCTCCCTCGGTGTAGATCTTCTGATCCCGGCCGATGATCTTGCGCGGGTCCATGCCCTCCAGGGAAGCCCCGGCGGCGAACATTTCGTCTCCGTAGGAATCGATGTCCACCTTTGCCAGCCCCGCGAGCCACCCGGCGATGTCCCGGTCAAGCGGGGTGGTTGTCGGAGAGCGCAGGACGAGCGTGTCGGAGAGCATGGCGGAGAGGAGCAGGCCCGCGTCAGCAGCAGGCGGGGTGGCACCGGAGGTCCGATACAGGTCCGCCACGATGGTGCAGGTCGAGCCGACGACCCTGTTGATGAAGGTGATGGGGAGTGAAGTCGTCCGCGCGCCCAACCGGTGATGATCGATGATCTCCACCACCTCGGCCTCCTCGATCCCGTCCACAGCCTGTCCGACCTCGTTGTGATCCACCATCACGACGCGCAGCCTGTTGGCCGAGATGAAGTTGATCCGGGTGATCACGCCCTGCAGGCGCTTCTCACCGTCCTGGATGATGAAGCCCCCCTCGTTGCTGCGTCCGATCTCACGAAGGACGTCCCGCACAACCGCATCCGCGGGGAACGTGGCGTGCTCGCGGTCCACCAGCGCGCTGACTGTCCCCGCCAGCAGGTCCTTTTCCGACTGTTCCATCGGGGCGTCGTCCCGGCACCCTGCTGCCAGCCGGCGCAGGACGCCGACCAGGCGCAGCGCGGTGAGCTTGCCGATGCACACGTCTGCGGAGTTGACCACGGGGAGGAAGGAGAAATGATTGGAAGTCAGCAGGTCGCACGCCTTCTCCAGCGTGTCTTTCTCTCCCAGCGTGACCAGGTCCTCGCGGGGAATCATGATGTCTTCGATCCGTGAGCGCACGTCCGTGGCCAGCGGCGGGCTCTCCGTTTCAAATCGCGTGAGGACGAATTGCGTCTGCGGGTTCACATTGCCCGCCCGCCGGGGCGCGGCCTCCTCCCGCATCACCTCGGTCTTGAACCGGGCATACGCTATGGCAGAGCAGATCGAATCGGTATCCGGGTTCTTGTGTCCTATGACGAGGAGAGGCTTTTGATTGCGCGGCATTTTCCTTGTGTGGATGATACTGCCGCGGCGAGCCGGCCGTCAACGAGCGGCGGCTGTCAGCCGGAGGTGGACAGCGAGCGGCCCATCTTTGCCTTGTACTGCGTGAGCGCCGCACCGAGGATGCGCGTGGAATCCTCGATCTTGGGGGACTCCAGGACGTAGGCAATGCGCACCTCGTCCAGGCCCTTGTCCGGCGTGGAGTAGAAGCCGGCGCCGGGGGTGAGCATCACCGTGCAGCCGTTTTGCGAGAAATCGGCAAGCAGGAACCGGCAGAAGTCTTCCGCGTCGGCAACGGGCAGCCGGGCCATGAGGTAGAACGCCCCTTCCGGTACGTGGAACTCCACACCGGGGATCTTCCGAAGGCCCGCCACCAGCGTGTCGCGCCGTCTCCGGTACTCGTCCCGTATTGGATCGAAATACGACGGGTCCATGCGGTAGGCGGCGTCTGCCGCCAGCTGCCCCACCGTCGGCGGGCACAACCGCGCCTGCGCGAACTTGTCCACCAGCTCCATGACGCCGCGGTTGTAGGTAACGATGCAGCCCACGCGTGCACCGCAGGAGGAAAAGCGCTTCGAAATGGAATCCACGAGGATGGCATGCTGCTCGAAGCCCTGCAGGTCAAGCACCGAGGTGAACTTCACGTGCTCATCGTAGATGAACTCCCGGTAGACCTCGTCGGAGATGAGGAACAGCCCGAACCGCTCGCACAGCTCCCGCAGCGTGTCCAGCTCCTGCCGGTCGTAGACGATGCCGGTGGGGTTCTCCGGGGAGATGTACAGGATGACCTTCGTCCGCGGCGTGATGTAGCGCGCGATCTCGTCATGGGAAGGAAGGGCGTACCCGTTGTCGATGGAGGACGGGATGGGAACCACCTTCGCCGAGATCATCGCGGCAAAGGCGATGTAGTTGGCGTAGAACGGCTCGCGCACGAGGATCTCGTCGCCCGGGTCGCAGACGGCGGAAAGCGCGAAAAAGATCGCCTCGCTGCCGCCCACGGTCACCGCCACGTCGCCCGGCTCCACCGCGTGGCCGTAGCGCTGGTGGTAGGCGGCGATGGACTCGCGAAGCGGCGGGTATTCCCAGCGACGGGCTGTAGGCCAGCACCTCGGCGTCGAAGTTCCGGTAGGCGTCTATGACCGGCTGCGGCGTGCGGATGTCCGGCTGGCCGATGTTCAGGTGATGGATGCGGATGCCGCGCTGCTTTGCCGCGTCCGCCAGCGGCGTGAGCTTGCGGATGGGGGAGAGGGGAACCGCGCCTCCCCTCAGTGACAGCATGAGACGTTTCTGCTCCATGAGCGTATCCTCATGGTAGGAAAAATCGGGCGGATTGGTCAACTCGCGGTCAGCGGGAGCCGTGATTGAAATCGCACCCTCAGCGGGGACGGAACTTCCGGCGCCCCGAGGTCCGGCCGAGGAGCATCGCCAGGCGGGAGGTGGAGGGGATCCGTTCCAGGACGATCTTGATGGAGGCGGTCACGGGCACGGCCAGGAGCACGCCCGCGGCCCCCCACATCCAGCCCCAGAAGAAAAGCGAAAGAAAGATGACGAAGAAGGAGAGATCCAGCCTCTCGCCGAGGAACTTCGGCTCGATGAAGTTCGAGATGGAGAGGTGCAGGACGCCGAGGCTGGCGATCACGCCGAGCGGCATCACGGCGCCCGGGAACTGGATTGCCGTGATCAGGGAGGGCAGCGCCACCGCCGTGATCGGGCCGAGGGCCGGGATGAAGTTCAGCAGGACCGTGAAGAATCCCCACGTGACGGCGAACTCGACCCGGAAGGCCAGCAGGATCAGCGCCGTGCCGATCCCGATGATGAGGCTTGCCAGCGCCTTGATGCCCAGGAACGCGCGGAGGTGACGGTCGATGTGCTTCAGCATGATCGGAACCATGCTGTGCCGGCGCGGGAAGACCGTGAGGATGGTGCGGATGACGCGGTACTTGCCCAGGAGCAGGATGATCGCAAAGAAGAAGATGAGCGTGAACTCGGAGAGGATCCGCAGGCTCGACCGCGCAATGCTCATCAGGATGGGCCGCAGCGGGAAGGGTGCGCAGCTCTTCGAAGGGATCGATGGCGAAGGTGATCCCCATGCTCTTCTCCGTGTTCTCCAGCATCTGCTGCGCGCGCGCCAGGATTTCCTCCTGGAAGCGCGGGAAGCTCCGCGCAAAGTGCGGCAGGTCCACGAAGATAAGCAGGGCGATGCCGGAGAATATCGCTGCAAAGAACACGATGGCGATCAGTGCGGCAAGGCCGAACCGCAGGCGCAGCTGCCGGTTGAGGAGCACGACCAGGGGATCGATCAGGTACACCAGCAGGATGGTGAGCAGAAGGGCGATCACCACGGGTGCCGCGAGCTTCAGGGCGGCGCCGGTCAGGAAGATCACGACTGCGAGAAGCAGCCTGTGCGTCGTGCGCTCCGGCGTTGTGTGCGGCATGGCCATCAATCCATCAGAACAGCCATCGGCTGTCAAGTGCGGGCGGATTTCACTATACTGACTGCCGATGAAGAAAATCGCCGTCGTTGCCATCGGGGGCAATTCCCTCATCAGGGATCACGCCCACCAGACCGTGGAAGACCAGGAGGAGGCGCTTCGCGCCACGTCGCGCCACCTGGCGGACATGATTGCCGCTGGGTGGAACCTCGCCATTGGCCACGGCAACGGCCCGCAGGTAGGGTTCATCCTCCGCCGGTCGGAAATCGCCCACCGCGTGGAGGGAATGCACGAGGTGCCCCTGGACGTGTGCGGGGCCGACACCCAGGGCGCCATTGGCTACGAGCTGCAGCAGTCCCTTCAGAACGAGCTGTTCCACCGCGGAATCCGAAAGAACGTGGCAACGATCATCACGCAGGTCCTTGTTGACCGCAGCGATCCCGCGTTTGCCGCTCCCAGCAAGCCCATCGGCGGCTTCATGGACGCCGCCGAGGCCGACCGGCGCCGGCGCGAGATGGGATGGGCGGTGGTGGAGGATGCCGGCAGGGGCTGGAGGCGCGTCGTTCCTTCCCCGCTGCCGAAGGAGATCGTGGAGCTGGGCTCCATCAAGGCCGTGCTGGAGGACGGCATCGAGGTGATTGCCGTCGGCGGCGGGGGGATCCCCGTCGTTGATGTCGGCAGCGGGGAATACAGGGGCGTGGCTGCCGTCATCGACAAGGACTATGCGTGCAGCCTGCTTGCCCGGGCGGTCAAGGCGGAGCTGTTCCTCATTGCCACCGCAGTGGAAAAAGTGGCCGTGGGATTCGGCACGCCGTCGCAGAAATGGATCGATCGAATGACCCTTGCCGAAGCCAGGGATCTTCTTGCCGAGGGAACGCACTTCGCCCGGGGGTCCATGGCCCCGAAAATCCAGGCTGTGATCTGGTACCTGGAGGGGGGCGGAAAGCGGGCGCTGATCACAAACCCGCAGAGCATCGGTCCTGCGCTGCGGGGTGAGACGGGGACCTGGATCGTTCCGTGAGGGAGGAGCCAATGGCCAGGGAACAGGCTCAGCGCGGGCAGTTCGAAGCCCGGCGCCGCAAGGAGCAGGTGGCTTTTTTCGTGGTGAAGTTCCTCCGCATGTACGTTTCCTTCAAGGAAATCGCGGAAGAGTTCCACGTCCGTTCCGCGTCGGGCAGCCTTGCGGGCAGCGGGCTCTTCGAGAGGGTAGGCGGCCTGGCGCAGAGCATCGCGTTCGACCTGAAGGAGCTCGCGCATGTGCTTTTCCGCGTCCGCGACGGGCATGACACGTCGGAGGCGGGCGTACGCGGGCCGCGCGAGCTCGTGGCGGGGATGAAGACAGTCCTGGAGAGGCGCTCGCTTGACTCCTACATTGGCACAGGCTACCACCTGCTGCTCATCCTCTACGAGTCGCTGTACCAGATCGAGCGCTACTCACCGGAGCTCGACAAGGAGAAGGCGGAGATCGCGCGCATCATGGAGCTGGCGCGGGCAGGCGCTCCGGGATTCCCGCCGGATCAGCGCGCGGAGCTGGAAAGGCTGCAGGCGCTGGACGAGATCAGCGCCAAGCTGGCAGTCGACTCCGCGGAGCTCGCGCGCGTGGTGCTGGGCCGCTGCATGGAGCTGCTGGAGGGAACGGCGCACGTCATCCGCAGGTTCGGCGCAAGCGCCAGCGACAACGAAATCCTGGTGCTGAACCTGCTGCAGAACAGGGACCTCGTGGAGAAAGTGTACGGCGCGGGTGCGGCAGAAGCGATTTTCGCGGAGCTGTGCACGGGGCCCGGGTTCAAGGGGCGAACCGGCCTGGACCGCGCCCTTTCTTTCGTGCACGCCCGCTGCGGCAACGTCAGCGGCCTCGAGCAGGGTCAGGCCTGAGCACGACCAGGAGGCCTGCAACGGCGGCGCAGGATCCCGCAATGATCCCGAACATGGCGCGGATGCCCAGCGCATCGGCTATCATCCCGCCTGTCCATGGGCCCGCGAACATTCCCAGCGCATACACCGCCTGGTGGATCCCCATTGCCGTCGTGCGGTGCGTGGAGTCGACCTGCTCAATGGAGAGGCCCAGCAGCACGGGGTAGAAGACCCCGTTTGCAATACCCATGAGGGCGGTTGCCGCGAACAATGGAGGCACAGAGCGGGCAACGGCCGCCAGGACGGCGCCGGCCGCAAAAACGGCAAAGCTTGACAGCAGGATGAACCGCCGGTTGGATTTTCTCACACCGAGCGTTGAAAAAAGATTTGCGGCCGTGTTGGCCACCAGGTTCGCGGTCATCATGAGGCTGACCACGACGGCTCCTGCGCCAAGCTCCCGGGCAAGGAGCGGGAGAAACGCAAAGACAACAGCCCACACCCCGAACTGGCACACTGCGCTGGCAAAAGACGGCAGCAGGACATCGGCACGGGCGAAGATCCGCATGATCGACGCGGCGCTCACGGCGCGCGGGAGGGCGCTGTCGGCCCGGGGAATGCGGACGGAGGCGATGATGACGGTGGCGGCTGCGGCGAGCCCCGCGCCTACGAAGAACGCCAGGGGGTAGCCTCCGACCTGGTTGAGAAAACCCGTGCTCCCCGTGGCGATGACCTGTCCGAGACTGGTGGAGATTGCCAGGAGCGAGGTTGCAAACACTGTCTTCTCGGGAGGGAAGAAACCCGCGAAGACCACCATCACCGGTACCCACGTGGCTGTGGACGCACCCGTCAGCGCCCTTCCGAATATCAGCGCTCCCGCCGAACCGCCGCGGCCCATGACCAGTGCGCCCACCGCGGAAAGGAGGAACCCTCCGACAATGGCGCCCTTGGTTCGTCCCGTCGCGTCCACGGCTATTCCCGTGGGTATCCTCAGGATGGCCGACCACAGGCCGTACATCGAGAGGACAACACCGACAGCGGTCAGGCTGGCGACCGTTGTCTTCACGTACGCCGGGAGCGTCGGCACGTAGATGTATTGCGCGGCCCAATACAGGATCGACGCGGCAAAGAAGAAGGAGATTTTTTTTCGATTCATTCTGCAGCCGGCCTTGCCAGTGAAAGTCTCTTGACCACGAGCGTCGCGTACGCCCCCCGGGGCAGGAAGAACTTCAGTGTGCTTTTCAGTTTCCCCGGGTACAGGTCGTCCGGCTCCGGCGGAGACTGGGAAAAGTCTTCGGGCAGGACGACCGCGGGACGATCGACCCCCCCCACCTGGATCCTGTGCATCTGCCGGACCCTCAGGTCGGCAAGCCCGATGCCTTCCTCCTCCAGCACCTCGGACATGATCCGCGCAATCTGCGGATCTCCGCATACCGTGTCATGCCCGGGAACCGGCAGCAGGGCGCCGTTCAGTCTCTCGGCCATGCGGGGAGGCAGGGAATGATAGAAACGGAAAACACCGAAGGGATAGCGAAGAGAGCCCAATGGCGTCGATGTTTCGGCCGCGACCTCTCTCAGCCATCGAGCGAGCACCTCGTTGAAGAGGAAGGACTGGTAGGCGTTCAGGACGAAGACGAGGAATCGCCGATCGATCAGCTCCAGGGCCTGGTGAAACGCGCCGCGGTGAGCCGCGAGGTACGCAAGGATCCTGCCGTATTCCCCGAACCCCATGCCCGCGCACTTTTCCCACCGCCCCCAGTTCTCGATCACGCAGCGCTTCAGCGCGCGGGTTTTCTGGTCGTCGAACTTCGAGGCGGTGAAATACAGCCGCAGCGCCTTCTCCCGCCGGCCGAGGAAGATCTCCTTGCCCATGAATCCCGCCCCGTGGCGCGCCGAGCCGAACCGCTGCGTGTCGAAGTAGTCGGGGATCCCGTCGCGCGCAACCTCGGGGGCATTCGCTGAGATGAGCCCCGCATCGTGCGCGCTGAGGTCCCGCAGGGTGATGGTGAACCTGTTGCCGCGGATGTCCCGGGCGGAGAGGGGATTTTCGGACCACCCCAGGAAGGCGGCGGTGAAATTTTTTTCTTCCAGCGCCGGCCGGCTTTCCTTTCAGTCCCCGCACGGAGATGCGCTGCGCCGTGTTGCCGTGACGGTCCTTGAAGCCGCCGAGGCTGATGTCGGAGCGGGGAACGCCCCAAATTCGTGCCAGCAGGTCGACCAGGTCGAACGTGTCCCATGATGTCTTGGAAAGACGGAACACCGCGTATTCGCCGCGGCGGTCTGAGACGGTGCCGCCTGCTTCCTCTTCGACGACAAAATCCGCGGGAGTCGCCTTGACTTTCACTCTCAGTCCGTGAAGAGCCTCTTGAGGTAGGCGAGACTGATCTTCAGCGACTGGAACGGGTCCCCGTTCTCCCAGTCGGAGTCCTGCTCAACCACGTACCACCGGCATCCGGCGCGCTTTGCCGCCGGGCAGGATGCGTTCCCAGTCGAGGTTGCCCTGCCCGATCTCCTCGAAAACCGCCTTGCCCTTGGCATCCACCCCGTAGTCCTTGAGGTGCAGGATCGGCACCCGGGTCTTCATCCGTGCCCAGCCAATCCACGGGGTCACCGCCGCCCGCCTGGACCCAGTAGGTGTCCAGCTCGGCGGCCACCGCTTTCGGATCGGTCTCCGCCATCAGCATCTCGAAGACGGTCTTCCCGTTGAGGCGGTGGAACTCGAGGTTGTGGTTGTGGTATGCGAAGGTGACCCCCGCCTTGGCGAAGATTTTCCCGCTGCGGTTCAGCGCTTTGCCCAGCCGCTTCACGCCTTCGGCCGTTGAGAAATCCTGGGCGCGCGGAAAGGGATACACGGTTGTGCTGCACCCGAGCACCTGCAGCCGCTCGATCACGCTCTCCGGGTCGGTCAGCAGCTCTTCCACGTCCTCGTGGGTCGCGCAGCAGGTGAGCCCTTCGCCGTCCAGGACGCGCGCGAGCTCGTGGGGAGGGAGCGGACCGACGCTGCTGAGCTCCACCGCCTTGTAGCCGATGGAGCGGATGGTTTTCAGGGTTTCCACGATTTCGTGGGCGTCATTGCAGTAATCGCGGACAGAATAGAGTTGGACTGCAATTTTTTCCTTTTTCATGCGGGGGAGCCTACCATGCAAGGCCGATCGCCTTCAAGCCGCAAGACACTTCGTTGCAAGGCGAAACGTCGGTCCTTCTGCGCTCATGCAGGAACGATTGCCTCCGCGCTCCTGCGCATGTTAAGATAGTAGACGAACGCGCGGCAGTGCCTGCGCGCGATCGCAAGGAGAACAGGAATGCAATTTCTCGAAGACTTGCCGCAGGAGATCCTCTCCTGGCAGCTGAAAGGTACAGGACTCGACAACCTCGGCACCAAGGGAAGGCCCGACACGGTGCCTTTCCCCCACTATACCGAGGACGACCTGATTGCCCGCATCGACGCGGTCGGGCTCTGCTTTTCCGACATCAAGCTGATCTCCGCCGGAGCCTCGCACCCCCGCATCGAAGGCAGGAACCTTGCGAAATCGCCCACGGTTCCCGGACACGAGGTGGCGATGACGATCGTCGGCGTCGGGGAAAAGTGGAAGGACAAGTTCACCCTCGGCAGCCGCTACATCATCCAGGCCGACATCTACTACAAGGGCAAGGGCATCGCTTTCGGGTACGCTATCCCCGGCGGGCTCTCCCAGTATGCGGTCATCGGCACGGAAATCCTCGAGGGCGATGAGGGCTGCTACCTCCTCCCGGTCGAGGAAGGAGACGGGGTTCGCGGAAGCCGCCCTGGTGGAGCCCTGGACCTGCGTCATCGCCTCCTACCAGATCCGGGCGCGTCTCGGCGTGAAACCGAACGGGCGCGTGCAGTTCGCCGGATTCCAGAAGGGCCAAGTCCCCCTGGACCTGTCCGGGCTGGATGGCGAGCGCATCTCGCAGATCATCCACTCCGGGCTCAGCCCCCAGAACATGCAGGGCGGTCGAAGAGCTGGCGCGGAAGACCGGGGCTGTGCTGGTGCCGCCCGGGCCAGGCGCCGGAGGCCGGCGAGGGGCCGACTGACGTCATCTGCGCGGGCACGCCGGACCGCGAGTCTTTCTGCGCGCCTTGCAAACTCCTTCAGACCGACGGGGCCATCGGCATCCACACCAGCGAGCCCGAGGTGGACCTGCCCGTCGACGTGGGAAAGGTGCACTACCGCAGGATGGAGCTCCTCGGCTCCATGGACGGGAGCGTGGCGGACAGCTACCGTGCCAACAACCGCGAGGCCCTGGTGGCAGGCGGCCGCGCGTGGTTCGTCGGCGGCGCGGGCCCCATGGGCCAGATGCACGTGATCAAGGCGGTCATGGACGAGCACGGCCCGTCGGACATCCTGGTCACGGACCTCTCCGACGAGAGGCTGGCCTCCCTGAAGCACCTCCTGTCCATCCTCGGCAGCAGGAACAAGCAGCGCAAGGTCACCCTCACCTTCGAAAACCCGAAGGACCTTCCCGCCGACGAGCTGGACACGTTCCTCACGGGGAAGTACCCGGGCGGGTTCGACGACGTGGTCGTTCTCGTCCCCGTCCAGGCGATCATCACCCAGGCCTCCCACTACCTGGCGCCGACCGGCGTTCTGAACATCTTCGCCGGCGTGAAGCTGGGCACGATCACCGACCTTCCCTTCGGCGCCGATCGTGAAGGACCGATGCGCGTCATCGGCTCCTCGGGCTCGCCGCTGTCGGCCATGCGGGACACGCTCGCTCTCACGGAGTCGGGCGGGCTCTCCACCTCCTATTCTCTTGCCGCCATCGGGGACATGGGCTCCGCGTCAAAGGGCATGAAGGCGCTGATGGACAATACGTTCACGGGCAAGGTCGTCATCTTCCCGTTCGCGCACGGCATCGGGCTGAAATCCATCCGGGACCTCGCCCGCGAGCTTCCCGGAGATTGCGCCGCTGCTCCTGGACGGCCAGTACTGGACCCGGGAAGCGGAAGCGGCGTTCCTCAAGAGCCGCGCATTCGCGAAGGAGAAAACGCTAGATGGCCAACACAAAAGGAATGAAAACCATGTCCCCCGCGGACGCGGCTCCAGGGAAGCCTGCCGAAGATCGGCATCCGGCCGGCCATCGACGGGCGCCGGAAGGGTGTCCGGGAGTCCCTCGAAGGCCAGACCATGGCCATGGCGCGCTCGGTGGCGGACCTGCTCACCAAGAGCATCCGTCATCCCTGCGGCCTGCCCGTGGAGTGCGTCATTGCCGACACGTGCATCGGCGGCGTGGCGGAAGCGGCGCGGGCGGCCGAGAAGTTCCGCCGCGAAGGCGTCGGGGTGTCCCTCACCGTGACCCCGTGCTGGTGCTACGGCGCCGAGACCATGGACATGGACCCCCTCACGCCGAAGGCCGTGTGGGGCTTCAACGGCACCGAGCGGCCGGGCGCCGTCTACCTTGCCGCGGTCCTCGCGGCGCACGCGCAGAAGGGACTGCCCGCGTTCGGCATCTACGGGCAGGGACGTGCAGGACGGCGGAGACACCCGCGATCCCCGCCGACGTGCAGGAGAAGATCCTGCAGTTCGCCCGCGCCGGCCTTGCCGCGGCGAGCATGCGCGGCACCTCCTACCTCGCCATGGGCGCCGTCTCCATGGGAATCGCCGGTTCCATCGTGGACCCGCGCTTCCTGGAAAGCTGGCTGGGCATGCGCTACGAGATGATCGACATGTCGGAGTTCACCCGGCGCATCGATGAGAAGATCTACGACCCCGACGAGTTCGCCCGCGCCCTTGCCTGGGTGAAGCAGAACTGCGCCGAGGCTCCGGACGTCAACCCCGGCCGCGCAGCAGCGCTCCGCGGGCGCAGAAGGACGCCGACTGGGAGTTCGTCGTGAAGATGGCCATGATCGGCCGCGACCTCATGGTGGGAAATCCCGCGTCTTGCCGAGCTGGGCTTCGGCGAGGAGGCGCTCGGGCACAACGCCATCGCCTCCGGCTTCCAGGGACAGCGGCAGTGGACCGACCATTTCCCCAACGGGGATTTCATGGAGACGATGCTCAACACCTCGTTCGACTGGAACGGGATCCGGGAAGCTTTCGTCTGCGCCACGGAAAACGACTACCTCAACGGCATCTCCATGCTCTTCGGCCACCAGCTCACGGGCACGGCCCAGATCTTCTCCGACGTGCGCACCTTCTGGAGCCCGGCCGCGGTGAAGAGGGTGACCGGGAAGGCGCTCACGGGGGATGCGCAGGGCGGAATCATCCACCTGATCAACTCCGGCTCCACCACGCTGGACGGCACGGGGCGCATGTCGCGCGGCGGAAAGCCCGCCATGAAGCCGTATTGGGAAATCACCCCGGAAGAGGCGGCCGCCTGTCTGGAGGCCACCCATTTCTGCCCGGCGGACGTCGGGTATTTCCGCGGCGGCGGTTTCTCCTCCGAGTTCGAGACCCGCGGCGGAATGCCGGTCACCATGGCGCGGCTGAACATGGCCGCCGGCCTGGGGCCCTTGCTGCAGATCGCCGAGGGCACGACGGTGGACCTTCCCGCAGAGGTGGCCGCGCCGCTGGAGCAGCGCACCAACCCCACCTGGCCGACGACATGGTTCGTTCCGCGCGTGACCGGCACCGGGGCGTTCCGCGACGTCTACTCGGTGATGAACAACTGGGGCGCCAACCACGGGGCGATCAGCTTCGGGCACATCGGCGCAGACCTGATTGCCCTGGCCTCGATCCTTCGCATCCCCGTCGCCATGCACAACGTGCCGCCTGAGAAGGTTTTCAGGCCCAAGCACTGGGCGTCATTCGGGGACGCCGAGTCGGAGTCCGCCGACTACCGCGCCTGCGCCGCACTCGGGCCCGCTGTACGGGAAGTAGAGGCCCGGGTTGGGGAGGGGAGGACGAAATGCCACGGCGTACCGGGGCCGGGCCGCGGGACTTCGGCGAGAGGATCCGCTCGATCGATGCATCTCTGACAACGCCGCTGGTTCTTCCGCAGTCGCCGCGCGCGGCGAGGATTGTTGCGCTGGGGCTGGCACATTCCGGGGACTTCCCGATCTGGATCGCGCTCCTTGCCGCCGCGTGGATCCTCGGTGATGACGCGTGGAAAGTCCGTGCGCTGGTGACCTTTGCCGGCCTGACCCTCGTGGAAATCGTCGTGATCGGCATCAAGATGATCGTGCGCCGTCGGCGCCCCACCGGCACCGACGGCATGATCTATCGCAGGGCGGATCCGTTTTCATTCCCCTCTGGCCATGCGGCGCGCGCCGTGTTGCTGAGCCTGCTCGCCCTCCGGCTGGGCCCGGCTGCCGGCGTTCATTGTGATCGTTGCGTGGAGCCCCGTCATGGTGGTCTCCCGGATTGCCATCGGGATCCACTACGCTCTGGACGTCGTAGCCGGCGCCCTGCTGGGCGGCCTGCTCACCGTGGTCGTTCTTCAGCTCGCTGTCTTGCTCGGGGCCAGATTCTGAGAGACCAGATTCTAAGAGACTAGATTTCAAGGACCAGATCCATAGAAGTGGAGGGCAAAGCGTTTCGAGCCGGTGAGGCAATCCAAATGACGACGAAATGTACATTTCGTCGTGCTCGCAATTCATTCCAGAAGGGGCGCCTTTCGACAGCGGCGCCTTCCGACGAGGCGCTCGCCCCTACAGCCGCAGAGATTCAGTGATCCGCACGATCTCCTTTGTATCTTCCCGCGACACGTCGAGGTGAGTGACGAGCCTGATCCGGTCAGATCCCGTGGCGTCGCCGCGGATGCCCAGGCGTTCCAGCGCTTTGACAACATTCGCAGTGTCCCGCCCCGGCGTCCTGAAGTAGATCATGTTGGTGACGACATCCGGATCCACCTTGGCCCACGACGTGCCGGCCAGCGCCTGTGCGATAGCCCGGGCATTTTCGTGGTCTTCCGCGAGGCGCGGCACGTTGTTCCGCAGCGCGTAAATCCCCGCCGCCGCAATCACGCCCACCTGGCGCATTCCACCTCCCAGCATCTTCCGCACCCGGCGCGCCTCGGCGATGAATGTGCGCGGACCGCAGAGCACTGACCCCACCGGGGCTCCGAGGCCCTTCGAGAGGCAGAAGGTCACCGTGTCCGCGTCCGCGCACAGGGCCCGTGCGGGCGCCTTGGCGGCGGCGGATGCATTGAAGATCCGTGCTCCGTCGATGTGCACGGAAAGATTCCGCTTCCGGGCAAAAGCCCCGATTTCTTTCAGGAGGTCCAGCGGGTACGCCGTCCCTCCCGCGACGTTGTGCGTGTTTTCCAGAACGATCAGGCGCGTGCGTGCGCAGTAATAGATGTCAGGCTGGATCCACGGTTCCATGAGCGACGGGGTCAGAAATCCCTGCGGCGCGTTGATCATGATGGGAAGGCTGCCCGCGACTGCCGCCACCCCCGCCAGCTCATGCTGAACGCTGTGTCCCCGAGCCTCGATCATGAACTCATTTCCCTTGCCGCAGCTCAGGTAAATGGGAATGAGGTTGCCCATCGACCCCGTTGGAGACGAACAGTGCGGCTTCCTTGCCCAGCAGCTCCGCGGCCATCTCCTGCAGCGTGTTGACGGTGGGTCTTCACCGTAGACGTCGTCCCCGACATCGGCCTCCGCCATGGCCTTTCTCATGCCAGGGCTGGGCTTTGTAACCGTGTCGCTTCGCAGGTCGTGGATCTTCATGAACGCATCTCCTTTTCGATGAGCCCGAATGCTTCCGTGGCTTTCAGGGGCAGGTAGAGGTCAGATACCGCGTGTGTAAACTCGGAAGCCTCGGGATTGATCTCGATGATTGCCGCACCGGCCTCCGCGGCCCAACGGGGGATCATCGCAGCCGGATATACTTCCCCGGTGGACCCCACCACGATCATCACGTCGGTGCGGCGCGCCGCGTCCTGGGACCGGGCATGGGCGCCCTGCGGGATCCCTTCACCGAAAAAGATGAAATCGGGCTTGTACACCCCGCCGCAGGGGCAGAGCGGGGGAAGCTTTTCCAGGAGCCCTCGAACGGCGTCGACTCGTTGACCGCATGCAAGGCAGACCAGTTGGCGCGAATTGCCGTGGAACTCCACGATGTTCCTGCTTCCGGCACGGTAGTGCAGGTTGTCGATGTTCTGCGTGATGAGGAGCTTCAGCCGGCCCGCCGTTTCCAGGCGCGCCAGGGCAAGATGCGCCGCGTTGGGCTGCGCCGCGCCGAAGTTGTCGTAAAATATCTCCTTGATGACCGGCCAGGCGTGTCGGGGTGGGCCAGGAAGTAGTCCAGCTCCAGCATGCGCGGGTCGTAGTTGCCCCACAGGCCGCCGGGGCCGCGGAAGGGCGGGATGCCGCTTTCCACGCTGATGCCCGCGCCGGTGAAGGCGGTGAGGTAGCGGCGCTGCGGATGAGGGAGGCGGCATCTCGAATGCGGGCTGATACATCCTGGGTCGTCATCGGGTTCGGTCAGTCTATGAATCAGCAGGAGAGTGTCAAGTTCAAGTAGCTATGGCGATCACAAGCCCTCGAAGAGGAGGTTGCACCCATTTGTGATGCTGAAGATGGCGATAGGCGGAACGTGCACCCCTTCGCGGGCCATGGGGGCGCGGCGGCGGGCGGCCTTCCCCTGCCAGAGCACGGTCCGCGCAACGAATAGCGCATGGCTCGGTTGCCGTAGGCTTGCGCGGACGAACTCGGAAAAAAAGATCCGAAGCCCGAGGTTCAGGCGCGCGGAGGCAGACACTTGGATGGCCATGTGAACTGGCTTTTCGCGCAATGCGCATCAGTGCTTCCAGCGTGGCCGGTGGCGCCGATCTGCTTCATGTCGTCCACGTTTGTATTGAGCATCTGGAGGTCGACGTGGAGCGGGGGGCCTGTCAAACCTCCGGGGCAGGCGTGCGGAATGGAGCACGGGCGCGTAGTGACTCGTTTGATTTGGCCCGCGGATATGGCGGCGCGGACTTACCATGCCCCCACGAGAGTGGCGTGCTGAGCAGGACTTCGCCGGCGGCTATTGCCGGGTCATCGTGACTGTCCCCCAGGTTGGATCGTTGAGCACCAGGGTGTTGCCGCTCAGGGAGTAGCTGTCCGTCGTGCTCACGGGGTACGCGCCTGAAGGGCCGGGTTTCGAAGATTGCGTATAGACAACTGTAAGTGACATCGCTATCGTCTTCGCTGCCGTGTCAACCTCGTACACGCCAGTTCCAGCGCCCTTGGATACGCCGCCTGGAGGTATGGAAGAATAGTCGCAAGTCATCGACAGGGTCATGTCGTTGTGGAGCTCGTAGATGAAATCCTCCGTCCAGGTAGCACTGGACGCCGTACCTGCCCATTTTCCCACGAGTGGATTGAGGCCATTTCCTGAACTACATGCGGCCAGGAATGACCCCGCGACAAGGGCCAAGGCGGCAAGAAGAGTCACTTGAATTGCGCGCTTCTTCATGTTGACCTCCATTCTTGAGTCATATTGCGATTAAGAGGGGCCGCGAAAGCAGGAATCGCCCCTCCCGGAAACTTCAGAACGAAATCTGCACAGGCGTTCGCCGGTCGGTGTGATGCCGTCCCCGAGCTCGCCATCGCCGCTAAACCCGTAGGCCCAGAGCGTGTCGTCGTTCCCGCGTGGATATCATGTGGACATATCCTGCCGGGCCCGAAACCCCTTGAGGGTGACGGTGCCAGGCCTGCACGGGTGAGGTTGATGTCGTAGGTGGAGATGTCCAGACCGACGGCGGGGACGATTGTGCGTACCCGAGGCTCAGAACCACAGAGCCACTAGTGTGTGACGGTCCAAGGAACCCGCAGGCAGCATTCAAACGCTGATGGAGGCAATGCGCAGGGCCAGGGCGAGAGCACTGCAACGGGAGAATCACTCTTTTTCATTCAGTCCTCCCTCAAACACATCCTTCGATAAATCGAGAACCCAGCAGGGCCTGTTGATCGAAGTGTTGTTCGACCCAGCCACTCTACACTTATGAAGCAAACCCGAGAACCGGTGACCACAATGCGGCTCGACGTCTTGAGGGCGCCACACCGCTTCCCGACATCGGCAATGCTCGTACCTGCTTCGCTTCCTGTAAATGGGTAGAAACTACGCCTTTTATTCGGCCGCCGATGGTGGCGAGACTCTACTCTGCCACGGTCTCTATACCAGAGATCGCTTGCAAGTTCTCTCGGTAGACATTGCGGAGCAGAGTCTGCCTGTTGTGCGCGCCCAACTTCTCGTACATGTTCGCAATGTGGTGTTCCACGGTGCGGTGACTGATGAACATGATCGATGCGATCTCGCGCGCGGTCATCCGAAGCGCCAGGCATTTGACGATCTCAGCTTCGCGGCGAGTAAACAGCCGACAGTCGGCCGCAAGCTTGGCCGCATCCATCCGCTCCTGGGATATCTGAGAAAGCTTGCTGAAGATGCGGTAGTAGTTGTTGAGGTGCGCTAGTACCAAACGAAGTGTAGCGACGTCCCGATCTGTGAAAGGGGCTGCGCGTCTTTCGCGGTAAAGTACGAGAGTGTAGGTATCCAGCGGCGTTAACACCGCTGTCCAGACCCGCTTCGGCCTGACGAAATCCGTGACATACTCAGTATGTTCCCAGGGTGTGAAATCGGTCACCCGCACGTGTTCGATTACTGACCAAGGCATGGGCAAGCGGTACCTATAATACTCGTTGTACTCCTGGCACCAGGCTTGTCCACCGGTCCCCTCCACGTTGTCGACTGCGTTCACTCGGCCCGGGCCGCGGGCGACAAAAGCGCTGCAAGCATAGCGCGGCACGATGGCATCGGTACCGTTGACGACTCGCAAGTGAAACTCTTCCTCAGTCCGCGAAGATCCCACTTCAACCAGGTAGTCGTTGATCTTGTTCCAAGCAGGCAGATTTGCGTAGTCCACTATGACCTCCAGTAGAGCGCCGGAAATCTACGCAGAAACAGCAGGTCGTGCATACACTCTACGCGCCGCGTTGCTCCGTGTCAATGCTGCGCATGTCTCATCGGAATTCTACCTTACCTGGAGCGCTACCTGGTACACTCAAGGCCGATTCTCGCGGGCTCTGAGGCGCGGGACCTCTTTGTCAGTAACCGCGGCAAGAGGTTCCACTACACCAATATCAGCTTCATCGTTCGCAACTATGGAAAACGCGCGGGCATCGCCAAGCGTGTGAGCCCTCATGGGCTTCGCCATACCTGCGCCACGCACCTGCTGCAGGGCAGGGCCGATATCCGCCAGATTCAGAAGATCATGGGCCATGCCTCCATCGCCACCACTCAGCGCTACACTCGCGTGGAGATCGCGGACTTGAAGAAAGTCCTGCACCGCTGCCACCCGCGCGCGCGCCACCAGATCCTCACCGTCGATGTGGGAGCATGAGCTTGAGGAGTACCGCAAGCAACTGGCGGCTCGGGGCCTGGCGCGAGATGCCGTGCGACATCGAGGGAACAAAGTGAAGCAGATGTTCGCATTCTTCGAAGCGGCAGGCGTCAGCGAGCTCACCGGGGTTGGAAGGGATCGGGTCGACGCATACCTCTCCTACTTTGCCAACGAGTACAGGACCGCGAGGGGCACGCCCATAACGGTGGGCCACCTTCGGGCGCACCATCTTTGCGCGAAGGACTTCTTTACCTGGTTGGAGCGGGATGGCAGGATCCTTCGCTCCCCCTACGGCCTGCGCGAGCTGCCCGGCCGAGTGCTGCCTGCGCGGCTGCCCGCGGTGCTCACCTCAGAGGAAGCCGTGCGGGTACTGGAGTCAGTGAGCCCGAGAACGTCTCAAGGCCTTCGCGATCGGGCAATCCTGGAGCTCCTATACTCCACGGGGATGCGCAAGGGTGAGCTCGTGGCCTTGAACATTGCCGCCTTTTCTTTCGAGCGCCAGGAGCTGGTGATCGTGAAGAGCAAGTCCGGAAAGGGCAGGGTGGTGCCCGTGGGCGAGTACGCCCGCCATTTTACCGAGGCCTACCTGAAAGCGGTGCGGCCCTGGCTAGCCAGAAACGATAAAGAAAAGGCGCTGTTTGTGAGCGTTCGCCGTGGCGGGCGGCTTGCTGTGCGCACAGTCGGGCAGATCGTAAGCAGGGCGGCGAAGCGGAGCGGAGTGGCCAAGACGATAACGCCACATACTTTCCGCCACTCGATGGCCACGCAGATGCTCCGTAACCACGCAGACCTACGACACATCCAAGCCATCCTGGGCCACGCGAGTATCACCAGCACCGAGCTCTACACTCACGTCTCGCTGGACGACCTGAAGGAAGTGGTGAGAAGGGCTCACCCCCATGGGCGGAAAAACCGATGAATCTGAAGGAGAGCCGTGTGTGGACAATGTACGGAATGGAGGATATATTGGCGACAGAGGTATTAGGTATGGTGAAGACTGAAAAGATGGACAGGATTGACCTGAGGGTTACCAAAGACCAGAAGGAAGTCCTTGCCCGCGCCGCGGTTCTCTCGGGGCTGAGCATGAGCTCATTCCTGGTGGCCAAGGCTCTGAATGAGGCTAAGAAGATCGTCTCGAAAAGCGAATCGATTGTCCTTTCCAATCGGGATAGAGATCTGTTTTATTCGCTCCTGAAGAATCCTCCGAAGCCGAACAAGAACCTGGTCAAACTCATGAGGGACCACCGCAAATAGCACAACGAAGAAGGGTTATTTGAAGTTCATATTTGAAAAGTTAAGCAGGGACTTCGTCAGGGCTGACTTCGATTGCGGCATCGAAAGCCTCAATGACTTCTTGAAGCGCTACGCTCTGCAGAACCTCAAAAAGAACGTCAACGTTACCATAGTCGCCGTCTCCGAGGACAACCCCAAGAAGATCCTCGGCTACTATTCGGTGAGCATGGCCCAGGTGAACTTTGAGAACCTTCCCGCCGATCTAGCGAAGGGGATTCCTCGTTACCCTGTGCCCGCCATGCGGTTTGGAAGGCTTGCCGTAGACCGCGCAGCCCAAGGTGCTGGGTTGGGGGGTGAACTGCTGCGGCACGCCCTCTACAGGGCCGTGGATCTATCGCAAGAAGTCGGTACGAGCATAGTCCTGGTCGATGCGCTGGATGAGAACGCGAAACGTTTCTACGAGAGGTACGGCTTTGTTTCCCTGGTCGATCTGCCCTTGTCGCTGGTGCTTCCCATGGAAACGATCTCTGAAGCTCGGAGGAAGGCAAAGGGATAGAGTGCGACGTGACTAAAAACCATCGCATAGAACATTTTCGGAGCTCCAGTTTTTCGCTCTCTGATTCTGTGCTACCGGAAAACGAAGTCCTATCCTGTAAAGACTTAGAGAGCGCTTGCTATCGGTTTCATTCACACAGAGATCGATGTTCTGCGTGATGAGGAGCTTGAGCCGGCCCGCCGTTCTCCAGGCGCGCCAGGGCAAGATGCGCCGCGTTGGGCTGCGCCGCGCCGAAGTTGTCGTAAAATATCTCCTTGATGACCGGCCAGGCGATGTCGGGGTGTGCGAGGAAGTAGTCCAGCTCGAGCATCCGCGGGTCGTAGCGGTCCCACAGTCCGCCGGGGCCTCGAAAGGGAGGGATCCCGCTTTCCACGCTGATCCCCGCGCCGGTGAACGCGGTGAGGTAGGATGCGCTGCGGATGAGGCGCGCCGCCTCGACTTCGGCATTCATCGAGAGGAGGACAATGAAGGACAAGGTGCCGTGTCGTCAAGGTTCAGCTGACGGAGCAACTCACCGCGCCTCGAGCGCCACCTTGTCCACGTAACACCACATCCAGTCCTCTCCCGATTCGAGAGACTTGATGATCGGGTGCCGGGATTCGCGGAAATGCTTCGTTGCGTGCCTGTTCTTCGAGTCGTCGCAGCAACCCACGTGCCCGCAGGTGAGACAGAGGCGCAGATGCACCCAGGAATCACCGGTCTTCAAGCAGTCTTCGCAACCTTGTGCACGCGGCACGACATCCTTGATCTGGTCAAGATGGGTGCAGGGCTTTTGCGACAGTTTCTTCTTTGCCATTGCGACAAATATACGCATTATTATTCGCTGTTCATCCAGCATTTATGGCGCGGACGAGAAAAGGAGTTCACAATCCAGGGTAGGAGGCGGAGAAATGTCTTACGATTGGTTGGAAATGCTCGGGAAGATCGATCCCGACATGAAGAAGCGTCTTCACGAGCAGGATGAGTTCGTCTATGCGGATGGAGCACTGCCGCGAAAGTTGAAGCTGCTCATTGCCATGGCATTTGATTCGGCCCATGGCGCGGTACCCGGAGCGCGCGCCCTCGCCAACCGGGCGAAGGCAGCTGGAGCAACGGACCAGGAGATGGCAGAAGTGCTGCGGGTCGCCTATCACCTGAGCGGGGTGGGCGCGTTGTATACAGCGTCTACCGCTCTCAAGGAGCCTGACCAGAGAGGCTGACAAGGAGAACGTGACTCGCACGGCAACGCGGAGCGTCTGCTGCGGCTTTGACCCGGCCGGACTTCATGTAGGACATTTCCCGACATCAATCCTTCCCCCTTGCTGACAAGAAATTAGGAAGAAGGCTGATACTCATTTCCCGGCTGAAAGCAGAACATTGCGGCCATGACAGGAGAGCATCCTTCCGCGCGAACCGGACGTGACGAGGTCGACCCCCGTGTCGTCGATCTCGTGCTGGCATTGACGGCGCTGGACCGGGTGAAAGTGGAGCGCATCTTTCTTGGCACCCGTGACGGGGCAGGCTCCGCGGCTCACGTCGAAGAGCTGATCGTCCCGGCGCTCGAGCAGATCGGGGATGGATGGGAGGCCGGTGGCCTGTCTCTTTCCCAGGTCTATATGGCCGGCAGGATGTGCGAGGGCCTCGTCGATTCGATTCTTCCGCCTGCCGATCCGGCCCGGCGTCACCTCCCGCCGATCGCCATCGCCGTGCTGGAGGACTACCACATGCTGGGTCTCCGCATAGTCTATTCCGCCCTTCGGTCCTCGGGCTTCGAGCTTCGAAACTATGGCCGTGTCACGGTGAACAGGCTACTGGAGCGGGTTGAAGAAGACCGCTTGGCAGTGCTCCTGGTGTCCGTCCTGATGCTTCCCTCCGCGCTCCGGATCAAGGAGCTCACGTCACGCCTGCGTACCGGGGGCCACGTGACGAAAGTCATCGTCGGCGGCGCGCCGTTCCGCTTCGATCCCGGGCTCGGCCGCGAGGTTGGTGCTGATGCCGTTGGCAGCTCGGCAAGCGACGCCATCTCTCTGGTCCGCCGGTTTCTGGCGGAGACACAATGACCCCGCCGCTGACTTCGACGCAGCGCCTGGGCATTGCGTTGTCCGGGCAGGAAGCGGACCGCGTCCCATTTCTTCTCCCGGTCATCCTCCAGGGCGCACGTGAGCTGGGGCTTTCAATCCGGGACTACTTTTCGCGGGCCGAAGCTGTTGCAGAAGGCCAGATGCGACTGCGGGAGAAGTTCCACCACGATGGGTTGATCGGATTCTTCTATTCCAGCCAGGAACACGAGGCTTTTGGAGGAGAGACGGTCTTCTCCGTTGACGGACCGCCGAACGCGGGCGCTCCGGTAATTCAAACGGTCACTGACATTGATCGGCTGAAAACACCGCGGATCGATGACTCGCGGACCCTTTGCCGGGTCCTGCGTGTGATCGAGCTGCTGCACGATCGCGCCGGAGAGGATGCCCCGGTAATGGGCGCGGTCATCTCGCCATTCTCCTTGCCCGTGATGCAGATGGGCTTCGAGGGGTACATCGAGCTCCTGTACGAGGATCCGGAGCATTTCGAACGCCTAATGGCGATCAACGAGGAGTTCACGGTAGCCTGGGCAAACGCCCAGCTGGCCGCGGGAGCGGGTGCCATCACGTACTCCGACCCGGTGTCATCGCCTTCCATCGTGCCGCGGGAGCTGTACCTGAAGACAGGGTTCCTGGTTGCCTGCCGGACCATCGCTCGTGTCCGCGGGGGGTGCGCCACCAGCTTTGCCTCCGGTCGGTCACTGCCCGTCGTAGATGATGTTGCAAAGACGGGGACTGTCGCAATCGGTGCGAGCGCCTCGGAGGATCTGGCGGCTGTCAAGGCCGCGTGCCGCGGGCGGCTCGCCGTCATGGGCAACCTCAATGCCATCGAGATGCGCCGATGGACGCCATCCGTTGCGGAAGAGAAGGTGAAAGAAGCGATTGCCAGGGCAGGCCCGGGAGGGGGATACGTCCTGACCGACAACCACGGTGAGATACCCTGGCAGGTGCCCGACGAAATACTCCGTGCAGTCTCCGATGCTGTTCATCGTTGGGGCCGCTATCCCCTGGACTGGGTGGCTGCCCATGCCTCCTAGGAGTCGTAGCGGCGATAGCTGTTGTCCTCAGCTGTGATCGCTACATCGAGGTCAACCTTCTCCTGAACTTGATCAAATGCATCGGCGTTCACGTACCCACCATCGGCCAGCATCCGCTCCACGGGTCCCACGATTTCCGTGACACCCTTCAGGGCGGCCTCCAACTGATTGGCATCACTGGGGGTGCGGATCACATCGGTCGCGAGGATCATCTGGCTGCCTCCAGCGTCCACTACCGCCTGCGCGTTGTAGGCCTGCACGTAGCTGTCGTGGTGGCTCTTGCGCATCAAAGCACTCTCGGGATCGGTCAGGTTGATCTGCTGGGAGTCCTTCGGCCGCCCCGGGCTCGCACCCCCTGTCTTTGATCCCGGATCTTTGCCATCTTCCTCCTGGCCGACATCTTCGCTTTGGCTCGCTTCTCAAGTTCCTGACGCGCCCAAAGCATCTTTTCCAGAAGCGCTTCGCGTCGCGCGATTTCTTGTGGCAGCTTTTGATCATCCGCCTGCGGCTTCTGGTCTGCCAGTACTACCTACGGGAGGCCCGACAGGCAGTCGATGATGAGGGCGCCGGCGTCTATGGCGTCGGCGAGCTCCCGGTGCTGGTGCGCCCGGTTCGGTGCCTCAATCAGCTGGGAGGCGGGGTCCCCGCTGACCAATTGAACCAGCAGGTTTCGGATGAAGCGGATAACATCATGGCCGTCGCCTGCCGGCTTTCTAGCCGCACAGCGCCCATGGACACGTGCTTTTCCTTCCTGGCCCCCCGGCCGATCGTCGATCAGCTCCTGGCCCGGGGCGCCTACGTCGTAACGCCCGGGTGGCTCGAGGACTGGCGTCTTCATCTCGATGAGCTTGGATTCGACAGGGCCACTGCCGGAGAGTTTTTCCAGGAGAGCAGCCGCCTGATCGCCCTGCTGGACACACAGGTCAGCGCGCGGGCCGCTGAGCAACTTCGCGAGATGGGCATCTACCTCGGGCTGCCGGTGGAATCGGTACCTGTCGGCATCGACTATTTCCGGCTGTTCCTGCGGGGAATCGTCCAGGAGTGGCGGCTGCGGAAGGCCGCCGAGACCATCCGCACCCTGGACGACCGCACGGTACGAAAGGTTTCTGACCGGGCGGCGGCCCTGGACCTCATGAGCCAATTGACCCGGCTCATGGACGAAGAGGAGGCCGTTGCCGCCATCAGGGAAGCGTGCATGATGTTGTTCGGTGCGGGCCGAGTCCGGTTTGTACGCTGCGTCAACGGGCGAGCTGGCGATGATGCAGGAATCGTCCTGGCAGACGGCCTCGCATACCAGGAAACCGAAACGGGATTCATCGTCCGCGTTTCCCACCACGAAGAGACGCTGGGACTCCTGGCCGTCGACGAGTTGTCGATGCCTCAATACCGGGCCGAGTATCTCAACCTGGCGCTCGAGCTTGTCGCCGTCTGCGGCCTCGCGATAGCCAATGCCCGGGCCATGACGAGAATCCATGAAACCGAGCAGGCCCTCACGGCCGCGAAGGGCGCCGCCGAAGACGCCAACGCTGCGAAGAGCATCTTCCTGGCGAACATGAGTCACGAGATCAGGACGCCGATGAACGCCATCATCGGATTGTCAAATCTTGCGCTCAAGACCAGCCTTACTTCGCGGCAGAGGGATTACCTTGGAAAAATCCACAATTCGGGAATCGCACTCCTCGGGATCATCAACGACGTTCTCGACTACTCCAAGATCGAAGCGGGTCGGATGGGAATGGAGCAGGTCGATTTCCCCCTCGAGAAAGTGCTCAACGACCTCATTTCGATAACCAGCGAGAATGCGAACGCCAAGGGGCTGGAGCTCCTCCTGAACGTTTCCGCCGATGCCCCCCAGAACCTTGTCGGCGATCCCTACCGGCTCGGTCAAGTCCTCACCAATCTCGTGGGAAACGCGGAGAAATTCACGGACGGCGGGGAGATCGAGGTACAGGTTGGTCTTCTCGAAAAGACCGGCCAGAAAGTGAAGCTCCGCTTCGCGGTCAGAGACACTGGAATCGGCATGACAGAAGAGCAGGCCGCTGGGCTTTTCCGGCCCTTTGCGCAGGCGGACAGCTCCACGACCCGGAAATACGGCGGCACTGGCCTGGGATTGAGCATCGTTCGTCGTCTGGTGGAGATGATGAGCGGCCAAGTCTGGGTAGAAAGTGCACCAGGGAAAGGAACCACGTTTACCTTTTCTGCATGGTTCGGCGCGAGCCGGACAAAACCAAAGCCCGTATTCACTCTTCCAACGACTCTGCAGTCCATGCGCGTGCTCGTCGTGGATGACAACCCTTCCGCGCGGGAAGTCATAGTCACGGTGCTGGAATCCCTGCACTTCCGCGTGGACCAGGCATCCTCCGGGGAAGCGGCAATTGAATCGGTGAGGGCCGCCGACAGGGTGGATCCGTTCGGCCTTGTGCTGATGGACTGGAGAATGCCGGGAATTGACGGGATAGAGGCAACAAGGCGCATCACGCGGGACGGATTTCTGATCAATATTCCGGTTGTGGTGGTTCTGAGCGCATCCGGCGGAGGGGAGGGGGAGAAGGAGCTGGCGTTGGAAGCAGGATCTGCTGACTTCCTTCCGAAACCGATCACTCCTTCGACACTTTTCGATGCCATCATCGGCGCCTTCGTGCCCCACCTTCTTACCGAGCCCAGGCCGTCGGCTGACGCGGCGGGGGAAAGCTAGAGAGCTGAGAGGCGTGCGTGTCCTGCTTGCAGAGGACAATGAGATCAACCAGGAAATTGCCATGGAGCTCTTGGCAGCCGCCGGTATCGAGGCGGTCCTGGTTCGGACCGGTCGGGAGGCTCTGGAAGAATTGCAGCAGGATTCTGCCCGGTACGACATTGTCCTGATGGATATCCAGATGCCGGAGATGGACGGGTACGAGGCTGCCCGGCGCATCCGCGCCGACGGGCGCTTTCCAGACCTGCCGATCATCGCGCTTACGGCGCACGCGCTCGTGGAGGAGAAGCAGAAGGCGCTGGACGCGGGCATGAATGACCATATCAGCAAGCCGATTGATCCGCAGGCGATGTTCGAGACCATCGGCAGGCATTGCCGCAGAACGCTGCAGGCCGTGCAGACGCGGCTCGCCGAGATCGAGTCTCCGGCCATCTCCATCCCTGTTATCGAAGGCGTCGATGTCGATTCCGGTCTTGGACGTGTCGCGGGAAACCGGAAGCTGTACCGGGACTTGCTCCACAGGTATCTCGACTCCCAGCGAGGTGCGGAGAAGGGCATACGCGAGGCGCTTGAAAGACGCGACACTGACCTGGCCGAGCAGATTGCTCACGGCCTCAAGGGGGTGTCAGGCAACATCGGCGCTGTCGAAGTTGCCGCTGCAGCCGCAGATATCGAGCAGGCTGTGAGGAACGGGATTTCGTACGGCGATATGCGGGAGAGCCTGGAGCGGCTGTCGCGAGTCCTTGCGAAGACGATGGCAGGAATCGAATCGGCCGACGCGAAAGCCCCCGAGCCGGAAACAGATGCTGCTGCAGGGGACGCCGGGGCAGTGACGTTCGTAGATATCTTCGGGGAGCTTCGACGCTCCGCGGAGGCCAGCGAGAGCCGGGCGGTCAAGTACCTGGAATCGGTTCGCTCCCGTCTTGCGGCACGGGTTTCGCGGGACGAGATCGGGAACCTGCACGCGGCGTTGAAGTCCTACGACTTCACGGAAGCGCTGAAGATACTGGAAAGGCTTCGCGGGCTGCTGCCATGACATCGGAAGAGAAGAAGACCATCCTGGTGGTCGACGATATTCCGGAAAACATTGCCATCCTGGAGCAAATTCTCGAAAACCACTACCGGGTGAAAGCCGCCCGAAACGGGGAGGCAGCCCTCCAGATCGCGAGGTCCATTCCCCAGCCGGACCTCGTGCTGCTGGACGTCATGATGCCCGGCATGAGCGGATTCGACGTGTGCCGCCGGCTGAAACAGGAGGAGGCAACGGCCCGGCTGCCCGTGATTTTCGTCACGTCAAAGGACGATGCGTCGGACGAATCCAAGGGGTTTGAGCTGGGCGCCGTGGACTACATCTCGAAGCCCGTAAATCCGGACCTCGTAAGGGCGCGGGTGCGGACCCACATCGAGCTGAAGCGTGCCCGTGAAGACCTGATGAGACAGAACGAGGTCCTCCGCGAAAACGTTCGGCTTCGTGAGGAGTTCGAGGCCATTGGCAGGCACGACCTGAAAAATCCCCTCATGGTCGTGATGAACGTTCCCGCACTCATCCTGGCCGACCCCCGGCTCTCGGACAACCAGAGGAAGCTCCTGAGGAGGGTGGAGGAAGCGGCCGACAGGATGCTGGAAATGATCAACCTCTCTATTGACCTGTACAAGATGGAGAGCGGCGCCTATGAGCTGAACCCCTCGATGGTCGACGTCCTGGCAGTTATCGAGCGGATCAAGGCGGGCTTGAATGTGCTCATGAAGGAGAAAGGGCTGACGTGCGTCGTGCTGCTCCATGGCAGGAATGCCCAGCACGACGATCATTTCACGGCTCGTGGCGAGGAGCTGCTCCTGTATTCGCTATTTGCCAACCTGATGAAGAACGCCGCCGAGGCTTCTCCGCCGGGCGGCTGCCTGTCGGTAACACTGAACCAGCGCGATTTTGATGTTGTTTCAATTCACAATCCGGGCGCAATCCCCGAGAAAATCCGGGGACGTTTCTTTGAGAAATTCGCTACCGCTGGAAAGCAACGGGGGACGGGCCTGGGCGCGTACTCGGCGAAACTCATCACGCGGACTCTCGGGGGATCGATCAGTTTTGAATCCTCGGAGGAAGCGGGCACAACCATCACGGTGCAGCTCCCGCGCGTCTCACCGGCTGGAAGGAAGACACCATGTCGGCGAAATAGGCGTGGAGACGATCGTCCCGGGTCAGCTCGGGGTGGAATGACAACACCAGCATGTTGCGCTGCCCGGGCGGCCACGATGCCGCCGTCCGGCAGGCGCCCCAGCACCCGCACGCCCTCGCCGGCGGCTGTTATCGCCGGCGCGCGAATGAAAATTGCGCGCACGGGAGAAGTCCCGATGTCCGGGATGAAAACATCGGCCTCGAAGGATTGGAGCTGCCTGCCGAATGCGTTGCGCGTCACGCTGAGGTCCATGAGGCCGATGAGGGGGCGGGGGAGTCCGCCCACGTTCCGGGCAAGGGCTATTGCCCCCGCGCAGGTGCCAAACACCGGCATCCCGGCAGCCACGCGGTGCCTGAGAGGCTCGCGCATTTCGAAGTCGTTCAGCAGCTTTCCGATCGTGGTACTTTCTCCCCCGGGGATGATCAAGCCGTCGACCTCTGACAGCTGATCCACGTTCCTCACTTCGCAAGCTTCGATCGGCTCACCTCGATGTGCGTGCATCTGCCTGAGCATGGCGAGGTGCTCTGCAAAATCACCCTGGAGGGCGAGGACGCCGATCCGCACGGCCTCACGCCCCCCGCGCGGCCAGGTGCATGTCCGCGGGGATTGTGGCCAGCTCGAGTCCCGGCATTGCGCCGCCCAGCCCGCGCGACACCCGGGCAATGATCTGCGGATCGCGGAAGTGCGTCACAGCCTGCACGATCGCGGCGGCACGGCGGGCAGGATCTTCCGACTTGAAGATGCCCGATCCGACGAAAACCCCGTCGGCGCCGAGCTGCATCATGAGGGCCGCATCCGCGGGAGTGGCAACGCCCCCGGCAGCGAAGTTCACGACGGGAAGGCGGCCGTCCCGGGCCGTTTCAAGGACCAGGGAGAACGGAGCCCCCAGGGCTTTCGCCTCCGCGGCCAGTTCCTCGGCCGCAGCGCCGTGCAGCCGGCGGATGGCGCCCTGCACGGCGCGCATGTGGCGGACCGCCTCGACAATGTTCCCGGTCCCGGCTTCACCCTTGGTGCGGATCATGGCAGCCCCCTCGGCGATCCGCCTCAGCGCCTCTCCGAGGTCGCGGCAGCCGCACACGAAGGGCACCCGGAATGAGCCCTTGTCGATATGGTGCGACTCGTCCGCTGGCGTCAGGACTTCGGATTCGTCGATGTAGTCGATGCCGATGGCTTCCAGCACCTGCGCTTCGACAAAGTGCCCGATCCGGCATTTCGCCATCACGGGGATGGTGACCGCTTCCATGATCGACAGGACGAGCCCGGGGTCGCTCATCCGCGCAACGCCGCCGGCTGCCCGGATGTCAGCGGGGACCCGTTCCAGCGCCATGACAGCGCACGCCCCCGCGTCTTCTGCGATCCTGGCATGCTCGGCGGTGACGACGTCCATGATGACGCCGCCCTTCAACATCTGCGCGAGGCCGCGCTTGGTGGGCCCGGTTGATTGGTTAGTGCTCATGGCACGAAGATACTGTTTGAGTGGTATAATGAAAGAGCCAATATAGATGCAATTGAATGGGCCATTTGTAGGGATGTACCATGTGGGCTGAGAACCTGATCGTCATGCTGGAGAAAAAGTCACCGCGGTCCTCCCAGCCGTACCACCGCCAGGTATTCGCCCAGGTCCGCGGTGCAATACTGGACGGGACGCTGGCGCCGGGTGATCGGCTTCCTGCCACGCGCGAGCTGGCTCTCTCTCTCGGGCTGGCCAGAAACACCGTTGCCCGAGCATACGAGGACCTCCTTGCCGGGGGCTACCTCGAAGGGAGGATCGGCTCGGGAACATTCGTGTCTGCAGGCATCGGCGCGCTGCCCCGGGCCTCCGCGCAGAGAAAGTCGCGGACGGCGGCCCCCGGCAACGGTCCGAGCAGCGGCCGAGCAGCGCCGGCTCGATGGCATGATGAGCTGCCCGGCTCACATCTCGATCGATTTCCGTCCCGGCACCTCTGACTGGGACGCTTTCCCGCGCCGCGTGTGGTTGCGCCTGCTGGGCAGGGCGCTGCGCACGAACTCCGCGGAGCTTCGGAGATACGGGGAACCGGGCGGTCATTTTCCCCTGAGGGAGGCAATCGCGCGTCACCTTGCCGTGTCGCGGGGAGTGGCAGCGGACGCGGGCCAGGTGGTCATTGTCAACGGTTCCCAGCAGGCACTGGACCTCGTCAGCCGCATGCGCCTGCGACCGGGTGACATGGCCGGCGTCGAGGACCCGGGCTATCCTGATGCGCGCCGCGTCCTTGCCGGCGCCGCTGCCGGCCTGCTCACCATTCCCGTGGATGACGAAGGAATCAAAGTGGAGGCCCTCGAGAGGAAAACGCGCACAGGGCCCGGGCCGCGGCTCCTGTACGTGACGCCGTCGCACCAGTTTCCCACGGGCGCGGTTCTGTCTCTTCCCCGGCGGCTGGCGTTGTTGAGCTGGGCAGCGCACCGCGACGCACTCATCGTCGAGGACGACTACGACAGCGAGTTCCACGCCCCGGGACATCTCGTGGAGTCCCTCCAGGGGCTCGACCGATCCCGGAAGGTCGTTTACATAGGGACATTCTCAACAGTCCTCTTTCCGCCGCTCCGCGTCGGATACGTCGTTCTCCCCCGGGAGATGGTGGCCGACTTCGTGCGCATGAAGTGGCTCGCCGATCGGCAGACGCCGACCCTCGAGCAGCTCGCGCTGACCGCTTTCCTGCAGGAGGGCCACTTCGAGCGCCACTTGCGCCGTATGCGCCGCCTCGTAACCACGCGGCGGGAGGCCATGGAGGCAGCGCTGCAAGCCAACCTGGGCCTGGTGATGGAAGCCTCCGGATCGAGCACGGGAATGCACGTCATGGTGAGAATGACCGCCGCGGGACCCGGGATGGGCGCTCCGGAGCTGGAGCAGCGGGTGCAGGCCGCCTCCGCGGAACGGGGAGTGGCTGTCTCTCCGGCGGGCCCTTGTTTTGCGCGGCCGTCTCGAACCGCCTCGTTCGTCCTCGGGTACGCGGCGTTGCCCGAGGAAATGATATTCGATGGAACCCGGAGGCTGGCCCGCGCGGTGGAGTCAGTGATGCACCCGCGCGGATGAAGTATACTCCCGGAATGTTGCAGCAGCTGCCCCGCGCAAGAACCATCATCGAGCCGTTCCGCATCAAGTCCGTCGAGCCTATACGGCTGCTTGCCGCGGAGGAGCGCGGCCAGGTGCTCGCCGAGGCCGGCTACAACCTCTTCAAGGTCCGAGCGCAGGATGTGACCTTCGACCTGCTCACCGATTCCGGCACATCCGCCATGAGCGCGCGGCAGTGGGCCGGCATCATGGTGGGCGACGAGTCGTACGCCGGATCGCCGAGCTTCCAGCGGTTCGAAAAGACCGTTCAGGACCTGACCGGGCTCGACAACGTCATTCCCACGCACCAGGGCAGGTCCGCGGAGTTCCTCCTGATGCAGGCGCTCGCTCTTGCGGGAGATGCAATTGTCATCGGCAATACGCATTTCGACACGACCCGCGCCAACATTGAACTTTCGGGGGCCCGGGCCCTGGACCTGCCCTGCCCGGAAACGGCGGACACCCAGTCGGATGCGCCGTTCAAGGGCAACATCGACCTGGAAGCCCTGGCCCGGACGCTGGAGCGGGAATCCCGGCGGGTGCGCCTTGTCATCATCACGGTGACGAACAACTCGGTGGGCGGTCAGCCCGTTGCAATGGAGAATATCAGGGGCGCGCGGCGGGTCCTGGAGCGCTACGGGATCCCGCTCTTCCTCGACGCGGCGCGGTTTGCGGAGAACGCAATCTTCATCAAGAAGCGGGAAAAAGGATTCGAAGGCCGCCCGGTGCGGGACATTGCGCGCGAGATGTTCTCCCTGTGCGACGGCGCCCTCATGAGCGCGAAGAAGGATGCATTCGGCAACATCGGCGGTTTCCTCGCCATCCGAAACCGTGAGCTTGCGGAATCCGTCCGCAGCCTGATGGTCATCACGGAAGGATTCCCCACGTACGGCGGTCTTGCGGGGCGAGACCTCGAGGCCCTGGCCATCGGCCTGGAGGAAATCCTCGACGAGGACTACCTCACCTACCGCCTGCGATCCACCGAATACTTCGGCCAGGGCATCCAGGCTGCCGGCATCCCGGTGATCCGTCCGATCGGCGGCCATGCCGTGTACATCGACGCGGGCGCCGCGCTCCCGCATATCCCCTGGAACGAGTACCCGGGCCAGTCGTTGAGCGTTGCCCTCTACGGCGGCATCGGCATCCGCTCGGTGGAGGTGGGCTCAATCATGCTCGGCTCGCGGGACCCGGTTTCGGGTGACGAACGTCCGGCGCCCCGGGAGCTGGTCCGCCTGGCCATCCCGAGGCGCGTGTACACCCAGAGCCACGTTGACTACATGATCGAAATGATCGGTCACCTCGCGAAGCGCCTCCAGGAGCTGCGCGGCTATGCATTCACCTACCAGGCGCCCGTACTGCGGCACTTTACGGCGAGCTTCAGGCCTCTGTAAGGAGAGTATATTCTCCCTGGGAGGACCCGCGGATGGCTCGTTTCCTTTCAGCATCAGCATCAGCATTGGCCTTCTTCGTCCTCTGTACGGCTTCGGTGTTCGCGCTCGACTACGACGATTCCGTCCATTTCCTCGAGCGCACGGGATTCGGAGCTCCGCCGCGCGTCATATCCGTGCTGTCGCCGCTGTCCCGCGCGGAGGCGGTGGATTTCACGGTGGGGGGGCTGCGTTCTGAGCCCGGGCTGGCTCAACCGCCGTGGAGCCTCCCCCCGTTTCCGAAGCCCCCGGGAGACAGGGCCCACCCGCCCGACGCCTCGGCAAAAAAAGCTTATGACCAGATGATCGAGGACCACCGGCAGGGGCTGAGGTCGTGGTTCATTACCGGGCTGGTGACCACTTCCAGCCCGCTGACCGAGAAGATGGTCCTTTTCTGGCACAACCATTTCACCTCGAGCCTGGAGAAAACGAACTCGCCTGAGCTCCTCCTCCGGCAGGACCTGCTTCTGCGCCGGCTGGGGACCGGGAGCTTCGGCGCCCTCCTGCACGCCGTCTCGCGTGATCCCGCCATGGTGCTCTACCTCGACAGCGACACGAACCTGAAGGGGAAGCCCAACGAGAACTACGCGCGCGAGCTCCTGGAGCTGTTCACCATGGGTGAAGGGAATTACACGGAGCAGGATGTGAAGGAGGCCGCGCGCGCGTTCACCGGCCTGACCGTGGACCGGTACGACGGCACCACGGGCTTCGATCCGCGGCGGCACGACGCAGGCGTGAAGACCTTCCTTGGCCGTACCGGCAACTTCAGCGGTGACGATATCATCGACATCATCCTCCAACAGGACCGCACGGCGGTGTTTCTCACGGAAAAGCTCTGGCGGTACTTCATTTCTCCGCAGCCCGACCCTGCGCTCGTGCAGTCCTGGGCGGCGGCCTTCCGCTCCTCCGGCTATGACATCAGGACGCTTCTGAGGCTCCTCTTCTCGAGTGACGCATTCTGGGCTGCATCGAACCGCGACGCCCTGGTCAAGTCACCCGTGGAGCTCCTTGTCGGCTTCATACGGACCTGGGGCATTGCGGACTACGATCCGAAGCGGCTCACCTGGCAGCTCTCCCGCCTCGGCCAGGATCTGTTCAACCCGATCAGCGTGAAGGGGTGGCCATGGGGACAGGATTGGATAGACGCTGCCACGCTGCTCGAGCGGAGAAGGGACATAGCCGACCTCACCAACGTATTCCGCGCGCAATCACAGCTGGCGCAAGGCAACCTGGAATAGGTATATGGTCATGAAAAGGCAACTGAAACCCTGCCTGGCACTCGCGGCATGTCTCTGCTTTTCCCATCCTGCAGCGGCGGAAGAAAATGCGCCGCCGGTGAATACCCTGGTCCTCATTCAGCTCGCCGGCGGAAATGACGGTCTGGCCACTGTCATCCCGTTCAGCGATCTCACGTACAAGGCCCGGAGGAGAACACTGGTCCTTCCCGAGGCAGACCTCCTGAAGCTGGACGACAGGCTGGCGCTGCATCCCGCTCTCGCTCCTCTCCTCGACTCCTGGAAAACCGGGGACTTCGCCATTGCCCTCGGCGTTGGCTACCCGGATCCCAACCGGTCGCACTTCCGGTCCACCGACATCTACGAGACCGCCTCATCGTCACGCGAGGTCCTTGCGACGGGCTGGCTCGCGCGTCTCTTGACGGCGGCGACACGGCCTCCTTCCGTGTTCGCCGATTCCCTGATCCTCGGTGAAACCCAGGCGGGACCCCTCCGGGGCCCTGGTATGCACAACGTGGCCCTGGACAATCTGGACGCTTTCCTGAGGGACGCGGCCCAGATGGATCCGGCACCGGAAGCGCAGAACGGGAGCCTGGGGTATATCCATTCCGTTCAGCGGGACATCCTTGCGGCGGCCGCGGTCCTGGCGAAGATCAAGCCGCTGATCAAGGAGCCGGGGTTTCCCTTTCCGGAATCGGCCCTGGGGCGGCAGATGAAGACCAGCTTCCAGCTCCTCGCGGCGGGGCTGCGCGTGCCCGTCATCAAGCTCACCCTCCGTGGTTTTGACACCCACAGCGATGAAAAACCGGTGGAGGAGCGACTTCTCGGCGAGCTTGCCGGAGCCGTGGCCGCTTTCCGACAGAACCTCGTGCAGGCCGGGCTCTGGGACCATGTCCTGGTGATGACCTACTCGGAGTTCGGTCGGCGGGTGGAGGAAAACGCCAGCAATGGAACCGACCATGGAACCGCGGCGCCGGTTTTCATCCTGGGCGGAAAGGTGAAGGGAGGTTTCTATGGCGCCCAGCCCTCGCTTGCCCCTGCGGATCTCGAGCAGGGAGACATGAAATACTCGGTCGACTTCCGCATTCTTTATCGGACCGTGGCTGAAGAGTTCTGGGGGATCAAGGATGCCGCCGTGCTCACTTCCGTGTTTCCGACCGTGACCGACACGCTTCCGATACTCGGGCCGTGAGTCGCTATGCCTCCACGGAGTCCTGCTCCACAAGCCGGGCCGCGCGCTTTTTCTCGAAAAGGAAGAACGCCGCCGGGACCACGAAGAACGTGAGGATCGCGGAGGAGATGATCCCGCCGAACATGACCACGCCCAGTCTCTGGCCGAACTCGGTTCCCTGGCCCCTGCCGAATACCAGCGGGCCGGCAATGACCAGGACGGTGAGCGTGGTCATGACGATCGGCCTGAAGCGCAGCCGGGCGGACTCTATCAGCGCCTCCTTCAGTGGCATCTTCCCCAGCCGCTCCACGACGAAGTCCAGGTACAGGATTGCGTTCTTTGCCGAGAGACCGATGAGAAGGAGCATGCCCAGCATGCCGAAAGTGTCCAGGCCGCCTCCCATGAGAACCACGAAGAGAAGGGCACCGACGATTGCCAGCGGCACGGGGAGCAGCAGGTAGACAGGGTAGCGCCATGAGTTGAACTGCGCCGCCATCACAAGGTAGGCAAGGAAAAGGGCAAGGAGGAACGCGGTGATTCCGGATGTTGCGACCTGCTGGGCAAGCGCCCCTGCGCCGAAGGCTCCTCCCGAACCCAACGTGACGTTCGCATCAAGGAGGCCCCGCCGCGTCAGCTCGTCGGTGAGCTTGTTCTGGAATGCGAGGGCCGCGGGAGCGCCCTTGGCAAGGCTGATCGAGAGAGTGGCCGTGTACAGGCGGTTGTAGCGCAGCACGCTCGAAGGGGATTGGCGCAGGACGAGACTCCCCAGCTGCCCCACCTGCAGCCGCGCCCTCTGTGCGGCGGAATAGATGGGGAGGCCGAGCAGGGACTGTCCGCCGGAGAGAACAGTCGGATCGATCTGCACCATGATCGGGTAGCTCTGGCCGCCGCTTTGCGCATCCGCGGCCTTTGTCCCGGACGTGTAGGTCTGGAGGAGCCCGGCAATCGCGCTGGGGCTGATACCGGTGCCGGCCATCTGGGACTCGTTGGGCAGGAAGTCGCGCTCAACCGTGACGTTCGAAAGACTGGAGCTCACGCTCGTCACGAATGGATAGCTCTGGAGGACGGGGAGGATGCTCCCGTTCCTCTTCAGGAGCAGGTCCTGGTCCGAGGAGAGAAGGCTGAGGCTGATCGTGCCATTTGCGCCCGGGGGTCCGCCCGCGGCTGTCAGGTTCAGTGTCGCGGACGGGTCATCGGCTGAAAGGATGGAGAGGAGGTCCCCCCTGTACCTCGGCATCAAGTCATAGACGCCGGCACGGCGTGAAAAGGCGACGAGCTGCACGACCATCGTCGTATTCTCAGGCCTGTTCACGCCCACGGTGAAGATGCCGACGCTTCCGACGACCGTCTGGACCGTTTTCACCTCGGGCTGGCGGAGAAGGTACGCCTCCATCTTCCCCGTGGTCGTGTTGGTGGCCGCCAGAGTGGCTCCCGAATGCATGCTCACGTTTATCGTGATGGTGCCATTGTCGCTCTGCGGGGCGAAGCTGAACGTGATCCTTGGAATGACCAGGACGACGATCACGACCAGGACGCCGACGGTGGCCACGAGGACAACGGCGCTTCGCTCGAGCAGCCCGACCAATGACCTGGCGTAGCCCTCCCGCACCCACTCCAGGCCGGCTTCCGTCCAGCCGTGGAGCATGGTCGTAAGCGCCTGGAAGAAGCTCAACAGGAGCCTTCCCAGGTATCGCAGGACGCCGAGGATGAGCGGAGAGAGGAGCACGCCGGGGAGCCACGTCATGTGCTTCGTGGCCAGGGCAACGATGACGAACCCGACTTCCAGCACGATGCCCAGAGGCTTTCTCCATGCCGCGAGACCCCACCGCATGGACTCTCCGAGCATGCCGGCGCTCTTCGCGAGGTCCCGCCAGTCGAGGGTCCGATCGGAGTCAGGGGTGTACGCGAGCCGCACCGTGAGGAAAAGGATTGCCTCCAGGAGGGAGAAGCCCACCGCGGCGGCAAGCCCCAGGGCGAACTGGCGGAGGAACTGGCCGATGATGCCGCCGATGAAGCTCACGGGGATGAGGACGGACAGAAGGGAGAGGGTGGCCGCAACGACGGCGCTGAAGATCTCACTGGCCCCCTTGAGTACCGCCTCCTTCTGGCTGAAGCCCATGACGCGGTACCGCTCGACGTTTTCCGCCACGACGATCGAGTCATCGACCACGATGCCGATTGCCACGATCATGGCGAGCATGGACACGAGGTTCAGCGTGAAGCCTGCCAGGTTGTAGAGAACCGGCGCGGCAGACAGCGCAATGGGAACCGCTAGGATGACGGAGAACGCGGTGTTGAGCTTGCCAAGGAAGAGGAGAACGATGAGGGCCACGACAATGGCCGTGATGATGATCTCCCGATACGTTGAGTTCAGCGAGGCCTGGATGGCCGCGGTGGTGTCGTTGCTGTACGAGAGCGCGTACCCCGCCGGCAGCTTTGTCTGTGCCAGGAGGGTGCGGACATTCTTCACGACTGCCACCGCGTTGGAATTGGAAGCCTGCTGGATGGAAACGAGCACCGCCGGGGTTCCGTTCACGCGCGCGTAGTTGGTCGACACGGGGGTGTCACGGACGGTGGCGACATCGGAGATCCGGATGCCGCGCACCGGATCCACGAGCGTCGCGGCGATTTCCTCCGTATCGACAGGCACGTTCGAGGTTGCGAACGTGAGGGCGTTTCTGTGGCTGTTGATAGAACCGATCGGCATGTTCACCGCGGAGCTGGCAATTGCGGCCACCACCTGCTGGGGGCCGAGGTCGAACGACTGCAGCCGGTCCGGGTTCAGGAGGACCTGGAACTGGCGCGTCGGGCCGCCGTCCACCTGGACGTTGGCCACTCCCGGCACGCGCTCGAGCAGTGGTGTGAGGGTGTCCGTCACGAAGGCGCTCACGTCCCCGAGGCTCGCGCCGGAACCCGAGATGCCGAACTGCACCACCGGGATGGAGGCGGGATTGAACGTCTGCACGATCGGGGAATAGACGCCCAGCGGCAGCCTGCGGGTGACGGCGGAGACGAGCGAGGCGACCTTGTTCGCATCGCTGTTCTGCTCTGTTGCCTGGTCGAAGCTGATGATGATGGAGCTCGCACCCGTGGAGCTCACCGAGTTGAGGTCCGTTATTCCACTGATCGTGGAGACTGCGTTCTCAATCACCTGGGTGATCTGCTGATCCACCACGCTGGGGGAGGCCCCGGGGTAGGCCGTGGTGACGACGACGTAGGGAAAGTTCAGGGAGGGGAACTGGTCAACGCCGAGGTTCAGGACCGAGATGAGGCCGAATGCAAAGATCGCGACGAAAACTCCGATCGCAAACACGTAGCGGGTTATGGAGAACCGGACAGCCGGGTTGATACGGTCGAACAGCCGCGCCTGGATTTCGCGCGTGGTTTTCATGCGCCGTCTCCCGTGCCGGCTACGGGGATCGACTTCACGGTCGAGCCGTCCAGCAGCCCCGGAGGCGGGTTCACTACCACCATGTCCCCGGCGTTCAAGCCCGACACTGCTGCCGAGTTGCCGCTTTCAGCAAGGACCACGATCCGCCGCACGAGCGCCTTTCCGTTCACCACGACATAGACGAAGTTCTGGTCCTCGTTTGTCTGAAGGGATCCGGTCGGAACAAGCGCACCCCGGGCGAGTGAAACCGAGTAGCCAACCGTGCCCACCGCGCCATAGGTGAGCGGCAGGGAAGTCGGAATGGCCGCCACAAGCGGAACGACGCCGTTCATTGGAACCTCAGCGGATTGCGTAACCTTCAATGGAAAGCTTCGACCGCCGAGGAGGAACGTCGCGCTCGCGCCGACGGGAAGTGTGCCGGCGTCTGCCGGAGGCACGGAAAAGTCCACTTCCCGCTCCAGGCTCCCGATGATGAACGCAGGCCCGTTTTGCCCGACGAACTCCCCCGGCATCACTTTCACTGAAACAAGCCGGCCCGCGTACGGCGCCCGGATGGAGGCGTGCTGGAGGTTGAGCTGGGCCTGCTGCAGGGCGAAATCCGCCTGCTGCACGCCGAGCTTCAGCTGGGCAAGGTTCTGCACGTCCGCGTTCTTGTTCTGGTCCTGGGCGGTCCGCGCCGCCTCGAGATTCGCTTTTGCCGTCTCAAGGTCGCTCTTCGCCTTGTCCATGTCCGACCCGGTGGCACCGCCCAGGTCGAAGAGCGCCTTGCGCGAATCGTAGTTCCGCTGCGCCACGGAGAGCGCTGATTCGGCCGACTGGACCTGGAGGTCGAGCTTGGGGGTGGCCTGCTGCGTCGTGTCCTGCCCGGTGGAGAGATTGATGCGGGCACCTTCCAGCGATGCCTCAGCCGCTTTCACGGAGAGCTGAAGCTGGGCGTCATCGAGCTGGATGACTGTCTCTCCTTTCTGGACCCAGTCGCCCGCCTTGTGCGCCACGCGCGCAACCACTCCTCCGACCTGCCCGACAACCTGGCTCTGCATTGCGGGGGTGACCGTGCCCGAGGCTTGGTGGGTTACGATCAGCGAATCGACTTTCACCGGAATCACCTGGACCGCGATTTCCTGGATGCCCGGGCCGGTGGCCCCGGCGGCAGCACCCCCGCGGGCGGGATCGCTCCCTGCTGCGGAACTTGATCCCGGAGACTTCGGTGTACAGCTCGTGGCTGCAAGCAGGATCACTGCCGTGCCGAGCAGGGCGATGACACGAAAGCCGACTGCGGCGCGGAATCCGCCTGCGGCGGCGCGGAATCCGCCTGCGGCGGCGCGGAATCCGCCTGCGGCGGCGCGGATTGATCTCCCTGGAGTCATCATGAGTCTCATCTCCTAATATCCAATGGCATTGCGGAGCTGCAGGACGGCAAGCTGCGCGTTTCTCTGCGCTGCCACCAGAGCGGCTTGCGCGTTTCCGGCATTCACCGAAGCATCCAAAAGGTCCTGGTTGGTCGCGGTGCCGAACTGCGCCGACGTTTTCTTCAATATAAACTGGAGGTCGAGCTTTTCGGCGTTGAGCCGGGCCACCTGGAGTCTCTGCAGCTGGATCTGCAGAAGGTCGAAGGCCTCTTCGACGTCGGTTGCGATGCTGGCGCGAATCTGGCTTTCCTGCGCGGCATAGACTTCGTTCTGGAACCGGTTGGCGCCCAGCTGGTGCTCCGCGGCTCCCGCATCCAGGATGGGCAGCCCGACCCTCACGCCGAGGCTGCCCTGTCCCGCATTCGTCCCCAGGCTCCAGTCATGCGTCAGGGTTGCGCCTCCCGTTACGCTTACCGTCGGCAGCGTCTGACCGGTGATCAGAGCCCGGTCGATTTCCGAGGACTGGCGGTTGAGAGCGATCTGCTGCACTTCTGTCCTGCGCGCCAGGGCCTCCCTGACGGCATCCTCGACCGTAGCAACGGGCACGGCGGGATCCTCTGCCTCTGCCACGGTGAACTCCGCGCCGCGCGGCCGCCCGATGAGCTGGGCGAGCCTGATCCTGGCGATGCGGAGGTTCGTCAGCGCACCCTGCAGCTCAATTTCGGCGCTCTGGGCGTTGATCTCGGCGGTGCGCAGGTCCACGTCAGTTGCCTGCTGGAGAAGCCGGATTGCCCGGATCTGCGCAAGCAGCGCGTTCTGCTGCTCGAGGACCTGCCGACGGACAGCGAGATCCCGCTGAGCGGCGAGGGCAATGAAATACGCCTGCGTGACAGCGGACGTGATGGCCAGCTTGCCTGTCCCCACCGAAAGCTCCCGGCCGCGCAGTGCAAGGAGGCTCTTGTCCAAGGCCGCCTTTGCCGTGCCTCCGGGATAGCCGTTCCATATGACCTGGCTCAGGCTCAGGCCGAATGTGCCGGATGCTCCCGGCGTCGGACCGCCGCCGAGGGCGGCGATCACGGGACCAAGGGGGCTTGCAGGCACGTACGGCGTCGTGGAAAACCCCACAGAGGTGTTCGGCGTGGCAAGAGTAATGCCGGCCTGCGGGGTCTGGCTGAAGCCCGAAGGAAGGGAATTAAGTGCTTGAAGTGTCGCATCCCCATACCCGTAGGCTGCGGTATCGCTGAGTGCCGCCGAAAGCGAATATGTCGACTCGGACACTGCGATGCCGTACTGTTCGCGGCTCAGGGCGAGGTTCTTCTGCAAAATCTGGATGTCCGTTCCCATTGAAAGCGCTGCGTCGATGCATTGGGGCAGGGACAGGACGTTGGCCGCCTCCTGCGCGGTGACTGGGAGCACGTGGAAAACCACCAGCAGCAGGAGGCACAGAGGGAGCCGCATGTCAGGTCTTCTTCTGAGCATTGATTTCTTCCTTGAAAAAGTCCTTGAGCCTCGAGAAGATCCGCACCGTGGTTTCCCGGTCCTTGTCGGAAATGCCGTCATAGAAACGGCGCATCATTCCCTGGATTTTTTTCTCAATGCCCGCAAGCATGGCCGTCCCTCGCGGCGTGAGGGTCAGCAGGATGACCCGCCGGTCTTTGGCGTCCGACCTGCGCTCGACGAGCTGCAGGTGGATCAGCCGGTCCACGATGCCGGTCATCGCGGCTGGCGTGTGCAGCCGCGTGGCGGCAAGGTCGGACATTCGGCACAGCCCTCCCTGCTCCTTGAGAGCCCGCAGCGTGAACGCCTGGGGTACCGTGATCCCCTCCACGCCCAGCACCGCCTCGAGTGCCCGCGTGAACAGGGCATGCAGCTCGTTCTGTGAATTGAAGAAGTCGTCGTACGTGCCTGATGTTCCGTTCATGTCTGCCCGGTGACCGTCCTCGTCCAGCTACTTCGGGTTCGGTTATTCAATAAGAGATAATATAAATGATGGTGATAGTCAATGAAGTTGAGCGGGACCGCCCTGTGTATATTCTGCTTCATGAGTATCGAGAGCATCGCCGTGGACAGCCAAAAGCTGCTCCACCCTGCCACCCTGATGGGGACCGTTGCGCGCGGGCTTGCGCGTGCTGTCGGCGGTCTTTTTCAGCGGGAGTACGAGAACCATCCGACCGACCATGTGATCACCAAGACGACATATTTGAAGGACCCCGAGGGCCAGGAGATCGAGCTCTATGCTGAATCCCCCGAGGACGGGGCCATGGGCATTGCTGAAGGGCTGCCATTTGCCCGGCGCGCAGACGGCCGGCCAAGCGACGGGCTACCATCACCACGTCGGTCTCAACTCCTGGATGGGCGAGGGCGCCCCGCCCGCCCCGCCGGACTCCCGGGGTCTGCGGCATTTTTCGATTGATCTCCCCGACACTGCCGAGCTGGACGGGGCTGCGGCAAGGATCCGCGCTGCGGAGGTGCCCGCCGAGAGCACTGAGGCCGGCCTCGTCCTTCGCGATCCTTCGCAGAACGGGATCCTGCTCACCGCGACCGCGCGATGACACAGGCGCGCTGAGAAAGATGAGGCGCGCGCCCTGGGAGCGCGTAGGGCGTAGAGGGGGCCTGCGGGATCTGAATTCTGCAGGCTGCCGTTTCCACAATGGCGAATGTAGTCGATTTCTGACTACAGATTGTATGTTCGCCTCTGTGCGTTCGTTTCAAAGAATCACTGCTGCCGTAGCTGGACTCCCTCTTTTCTGGTGTCGGAACCAACGCCCATTCGCACCGAACCTTCGTCTCAGGTTCTACGATCACCTTGCGCCGAGAGTAGACAGTCTGCCCCTGCCCCTTGCTCAGCTTCTCTCGCATCGAAGCCCGCACGTTGTACTCCTGGTCCGGGGACTGGGTGCTCACCCCGAGGGCGATGATCACTTGATGGGCCTCATCCACGCAGCTCTCAGAGTCGGTGAAGTTGTGCTGTGCCCCCGGCTTCGGCTTGCCACCCGATGCAGAGGCAGTTCCTTCTGGTCCGCCTCCCCCTCATCGCGGTCATTCTACCCCCCTGGCAGCCATTCCGTCGGTGGTTTCACCGATGGCTCACCCGTGCCCATCTCGTTGCACGCCACCGAGCTTCCGGTAGACTCAGCGTGATCGGAGTATTCGAATCCTGACGCGAGGGGCCGTGAGTATGGTGGAAGCAGGCTGGCCGAGCGCGCTACGGTACCCCGTACCAGGGGCCATTATTATGGGTCAGACGGCGAAGTTCGGTCGCAGGGACAGTACCGTCTTTCGTGAGAATGCGATCGCCTCATCGACTCGTTCGACGTCCTCACAGCCTTTCCCGTCGAACTCGACCTCGATGCTGTACGGCCCGGCGTAGTCGACCCTGTCCAAAGCATCGAAGATGCTCCCAAAGTCGATTGTGCCACGACCGACGGCCGGAAAATTGGCCTTCCCCTGGCCGCCGATCTTGTCCTTCAGATGCACGTGGCCGACCTGGGGAGCAATCTTTCGCAGCTCCTCGACTGGGTCCCGGCCGAAATTGTAGACGACGTTCGCAGGGTCGAAGTTGATTTTCACTCTGTCGGAACCAATTCGTGCAATCGTTTCCAAAATCTCCTCGGACGGGCCGATGATGCCGCTATCCGTTTCCAGGCACACTACGACATCGGCATCCGCGATCAAGGGCAACAGCCGCCGCAGTGCTGAGAAAAAAACCTCCCTGCCTGCCTCCGTCCCCACCGCACCGGCGCAAGTGTTTATGAATCCCACGCCCCACGCCCGCGCCATCTCGACGCGCGCCTGGAAAAGATTCACGCCGTCTGGGGACGTGAGGTCGCAGTGGCCGCTGATGCTGACCACTTCCAGCCCCAGGTCGCCGACCATGCGGCGGGCTTCCCCAAGCGCGTGCGCATCCATCCGCTCAGGGGTGACGTGCTCGGTGACACCGGGTACAGCTGCGATCTCAATGAAATGAAAACCCGCACGGCTGATGCCCTGGAGGGCGCGCTTGAGCGGATGGCCATGATAGCAGTGCGTCGTGCAGGCAAGCATCGCGACGTCCTATACCGAAAAGGTGTGCTCGGTCAGGTGGTGGTAGGTCTGACCTGGGCGCAGGATACAGGAGGGAAAGTGATGGATATTCACACAGTCGGGGAAGTACTGCGTTTCCAGGGTGAATGCCCCATGGAGGGGATAGCGCCTCCCCTGGCCCCCGAGGCTGCCATCGAGGAAGTTTCCGCTATAGAACTGGACACTCGGCTTGGTTGTCTTCACCTCCATGACCCTGCCTGACGCAGGGTCGCGCGCGGTGCACAGGGGGCTCATCCCGCTTCCCGACTGCCTGATTACAAGGCAGTGATCGTACCCTCCGGAGACGCGGTCGATGTCGCGTCCAACAGGCTTTGCCGCGGTGAAGTCGAACGGGGTGCCGCGGACGCTCAGAACCTCTCCTGTGGGCATGAGCGCATCGTCGACGGGCAGATAGAAAGGAGTGTTGAACATGATCTCCTGCTCCAGCACGGTCCCTGACCCTGCGAGGTTCCAGTAGGCATGATTGGTGAGATTGACAGGCGTGGGTGCATCGGTCACGGCCCACTCCTCAAACGACAGCGTGTTGTTTTCCGTGAGCGTGTAGGCGGCCGTCACCTTGAGAGTTCCCGGAAATCCCTCTTCACCGTTTTTGCTTTTGTATGTCCAGCGGATGCCGGCCGCGTCCCTGCGCTTGAAGACCTTCGCCCCCCAGAGGACCTTGTCGAACCCGACGTTGCCGCCGTGGAGGTGGTTGGAGACCGCGTTCGGACCGGCGCCGTAGACATCGTTGCAAGCCAACGTGTACTCCCGCCCGTCGAGGGTAAACTTTCCCCGTGTGATGCGGTTGGCAAAGCGTCCGACAAACGCCCCGAAGAAGGGAGATTTCGCCCTGTAGGTGTCCAGGTCATCCATGTTCAGGATTACGTTGGCCGGGGTGCCCGTGCGGTCAGGGACCTTCACCGCTGTGAGGGTGGCCCCGTAGGTGATCGCTGAGAAGGACAAGCCGCGCGAGTTCGTGATCGTGAACTGCATGACTTTTCTTCCGTCAGGCATGGTTCCGTAGAATGATTCCGCGGTCGTCATCATCTGACTGCTCCTCTATTCCTTGCTGTCCACGATAGCGGTGATTCCCAGGAGTTTGCAGAGGTCCACAAGCTCCCGCACGTAGGTTCCGTAGGTCATGGCGAAATGCTGGGACTGCACATGATCGAGGATCCGACGCACGTGTACATCCGGGTAGAACGTGACACTGGGCCAGGAGGGGAGGGGAACGCCCATCTCAACCCACTTCGGGGGCTTCCTGCCCTCCCCGGTGACGATATGCATCCGATACCCCGTGTTGTCTTCCGAGAGACAGGCCAGGGTCATACGGCCCAGCTTCAGGCGTGAGCAATGCGCCAGCCCCGCAGAAAGGAGGGTCGACGCTGCCTTGATCTGGGGCTTGCCATCGATGAACTGGTCGGGAATGTATCCGTCCTCGCCCAAGAGGATCCACTCGGGGTGGTGGTCATAGTGTTCGAGGAACATCACCTGCTGGCCCGACAGGTTTTTCAGCATGATCTCCGCGACAAGGTTGCCGACGTCGTTCTCATCAACGTACGGGATACCTGCTGAGGCCACGAGGGAGGAGGGGAGCGCATGGGTCAAGCCCATTTCCTTGTCGACGCCGTCCACGCACTTGTAGGAGAACCCCGAGAAGTTTTTCTCCTTGCATATCTCCAGGGTTGCCATTGCGAGGCGGATCACCTTGTCCACGGCCTCCGGGTTGGGCTTGGCCAGCGGGTACTCCCAGTTGGCGGTGATGCGCGCGGTCTCGCGCGCTACCGCGGCCCCATCCAGGGCTGTCATGCGCCGTTCAACCTGCAGCATGTCCATGCTCTCGACTTCGGGCCCGATCTTGTCTCGCATCTTCACCACGGAGAAGTCCGTGGTGAACAGCCCCATGTCGTTGAATCCGATCATCCCCAACCGAGACGTCCGGAGCACACGCACGGTGCGTGCGGCGCGTCCGAAGGACATGATGCCCTCGATGTCCATGGGAGAGTCGGGAGGATTGAACAGGTAGGTGAAACGAAATCCCATGCGCTCCATTGGGAAGCGGATGGCCGTGCAACCGGCACCCGCCGCGGGGCAGATCAGGGTGTCCCCCTCGGTAAAGCCGCCGAAGCTGTACAAGATGATGGGCTTGTCGCGGAATGCGAGGAGCACCCGCATCACTCCCCGGACCTCGATCCAATTCACCACGTTGGCGATCAGGAAGTCCCACTCGCCATTCTTCAGCTCCCGGATGGCTCGTTCGGGTTCAGCGCCTTCCCCGAAAACGGGGTCAGTCCGCACGAGCTCGATGCCGGCCGCCGTGAGCTGTTTTTCCGCGCGCGCGGTGATCATGGCCAGACTTTCCGGTTTGTAATACTGGGTCCCGAAGGAAACGTAGCCAGCCCGCAATGCCTCCATCACATCCTCCTCCTGTCGGGAATCGAAGATCGGCGCCACGGCGCCTTGGAAATCGTCATACAGGCGGTATGCCCGGCCATAGGCATCAGATACACGCGATTCTCCTCACAGCGCGCGCACTGACTTGCGCTCCACCAAATGCGGATTGAAGCTCAAGCGTCTGACGTCCGGCGACGAGCTTTCCATGTTGTTGATGAGTATCTTGACGCTTTCCGCGCCGATTCTACGGCGCGACTGGTGGATCGTCGTCAGGGGCGGTGAGAGAGCGCTCGTCACCTCGATGTTGTCGTAGCCCACAATGCTGAAGTCCTCGGGAATGCGCAAGGCGAGCTCGTTGGCCGTCTTGTAGATGCCCACCGCGAGGAGATCACTGATCGCCACGACCCCGGTGAACCCCAGCCTGGCCGGGCCTCCCGATGCCTCCACAAGCGCCCTGAAGGTCGAGGAACCGCTCTCGATGCTGAGATTTTTCGACAGAACGATGAGCTCGCTCCGTGGCTCGATGCCGTGCGCCTGAAGCGTCTCAATAAACCCCCGAGTGAAGCGGTCCGCCCTGCTGGCCTCCTGCGCCGGGGCGGTGATCAGAAGGATGTTGCGGTGACCTTTGTCGATGAGATGCTCGGTGGCGAGTCGGATGCCGATGCCATGGTCAGTGTACACGTAGCTCAAATTGCTCGCATGGGGAAAATTGTCGATAATCACGGTCTGTACATGGTTCTGGGCGAGAAGCTCGATATTGGGGCTCTTCTCGTCGATCGGAGAGATAATGATGCCGTCGACGCGGTGCGAGATCAGGGAGGTGATGTTCCGCCGCTCCCTCTCCAGGTCGTAGTGGGAATAGCAAATGATGAGGGAATAGTCCGCCTCGTTCAGCCGCTCCCCGATCTCCCCGATGATCTCCGTATAGAAAGGGTTTGAAAGGTCGTTAAAGATGACCCCCACCGTGCGGCTTTTCTTTTCCCGCAGACCCCGGGCGAGCGAATTGGGGAAGTAATTGAGCTCACCAGCGATTTCCAAGATTTTTTGTGTTGTTGCATCGCTTGCCGCGGGATCTCCCCGAAGCGCCCGCGACACCGTGGACATTGAAACGTTGGCTGCCTCGGCGACGTCTCGAATTGTGATTTTCATCTTCTTTGATTATAACGGATTTTGATAACAGATTCTGGCAACGTTCACGATGAAACACCCCCAGTTGGTGCATTCTTTGGTCCAAGAGGCCTTCTTGAAGCCGAACTATACAGTCGAGTTGTCCAAGAATCAAGCTTTTATGCTCCAATGACTCATAAATTTTGCTTGAATAGCTAAAATAAAACTTGACAACTCAAAATTACCACTTTAGAATCTGGCAACGTTCCCGAAACATCCTGCTGTTTTTTGTGCCAAAGCGTCTTTTATTGCATCGGGAAAGTTGAGAACGGCCACCTGTCAAGGAGGAACATGATGCAGGATCTGGGGGTCTTGTCTGCCATCAGTATCGCAGTCCAGCAGGGGGATGACGATGCGTGCGTGGCGGCCACGAAGCAGGCTCTCGCCGCTGGCATCCCGCCGCTTTCCATCATCAATGATGGCCTTTCGACCGGGATCAAGATCGTCGGAGAGAAATTCGGCAGCGGCGAGATGTTCCTGCCTGAGCTGATGATGGCCATGAAGACAATGAAGGAGGGGATCAAGATCGTTGATCCCGAACTGAAGAAGTCCAAGACGCAAGCGGCCTCCCTTGGCAAGGTTCTTATCGGAACGGTCAAGGGCGATATCCACGACATCGGAAAGAACATCGTCTCCTCGATGTTGGAGCTCAGCGGTTTCACCGTGGTGGACCTTGGAATCAGCGTGCCAGCAGAGACTTTCGTAAACAAGATTGCCGAGGAGAAGCCTGCCGTCGTCGCGCTCTCCGCCATGCTCACCACCACAATGCAGGAACAGCAGGGCATTGTGCACGCATTGAAGGTCGCCGGGAAGCGCGACCAGGTGAAGGTCATTGTCGGAGGAGCTCCGGTTTCAGACAAATGGGCAAAGGAAATCGGAGCCGACGGGTATGGAGCCAACGCCGAGCTTGCCGTGCAGCTGGTGCGCAAGCTGACCGGCGCGGCCGTGTTGTAGGAACGGACCATGGCAAGACTGTTTGGACGCGGGCGGGGCTTGGAGTATCTCTCCCATCAGGAAATCCTCGATTGGCATCAGAACAGCCTCCAGCTCCTGGAAACCGTCGGGGCGCAGGTGAGCTACGAGCCGGCACAGCGGCTGTTCGCGGACGCCGGCTGTGAGGTCGACCGTGCGAGGGGAATCGTGCGGGTCCCTGCCCACGTCGTGGAAAAAGCGATTCGCCTGTCTCCGGGGCGTTTCCGCCTGGGAGGACGCGATCCCTCCAAGGACGTCATCGTGGGGGGGACGGAAGTGCACACGACCGGTAGCGGCAACTGCGTCAACGTCATCGACCTCTGGAACGGCGAGCATCGGCCCGGGACCTTCAAGGACCTGGAGGACATGGTCCGCCTGCAGGACGCCCTGGACAATCTTGAGACCTGCCAAAACCCGATCACACCTTCCGATCTCCCCAAAAACGGGCTGTACGTAAAGGTGTTCGAGGGCATGGTGCGCAACACGGGCAAGCACCTCATCAATCAGGCGGAAAGCGGTGAGGATGTGCTCGATCATGTCGACATCATGTCGGCGGCGGTGGGCAGCCGTGAGGAGGTGCTGCGGCGGAAGCTCGTGAGTTTCGTCTGCTGCTTCAAAAGCCCGTTCGTCTACGGGGAGGAGAACTGCAGGGTTCTTTTTGAATGCGCCCGTCTGGGCCTCCCCCTTCTCATCGAGACCGATCCGATTTCTGGAGCCACTGCGCCGGTGACCATCGCGGGGCTCTTGGTGCAGCAGGCAGCGGAGCTCTTGTTCGGCATCACGATGGCCCAGCTGGTGAAGCCGGGCGCCCCGGTGTTCTTCGCCAACGCGCCGACCGTCATGGACATGCGCAGCGGGGACGTGAGCGAAGGATGTCCCGAGCGCTGTCTGTACTACATCTATTGCGCTCAGCTCTGCCGCTTCTACGACATCCCCAGCTGCGGGGTGCCCGGCACGTCGGACGCAAAGTCGAACGACTTGCAGAGCGGCATTGAGCGCACCGCCACACTTTTCACCTCTGCGCTCGCCGGGTACAACCTCCTCTATTCCGCGGCGGGCACAATCAACAGCGTGCTCACTTCCTCACTGGAGGGGATCGTGGTCGATGACGAGCTCTATGGCTACCTTCGCCGCGTTTTGCGCGGGGTGGATTTTTCACCTGAGACGGTTCAGTCAAGCATGGACGTGATCGGCAACGTTGCACACACGGGCAGGAGCTTTCTCACCGAACGGCACACAAAGGATTTCCTGCGCCGTGAGCACTGGATCCCGTCGATCATGGACCGCCGGACATACGAGGTCTTTGCCGCTTCCGACAAGAAGGGGATTCTGGACTTTGCCCGGGACAAGGCGAAAAAGGTCCTGGCCGAACATGCCCCGCCGGCGCTGCCAGAGGGAGCAAAGAAAACAATCGACGAAGTCGTTGAACGGGCACAGCGGAGGGGAAGATGACGGAGAGCGCCGCGCGCAAGGCCGACGTCGTGGTGATCGGCGGAGGAGCCGTTGGCACTTCCGCGGCTTACCACCTCGCCAGGCGCGGGAAAAAGGTGGTGCTCTGCGAGGCGCGCAACATTGCCTCCGGCGCCACCGGGCGATGCGGGGGCATGGTTGTGCACTGCTACGGCCGCGAGCTCAACATCGAAAAAACCGCCCTGAGGCTCATGTACACTCGTGCGAGCACGGAAATCATGAAGGAGTACCGCGCCTCCTTTGAGATCGACTTCGAGTTCCGACAGATCGGATGCCTTGACATCGCCATTGACGACGCCGAGTTTGACGGCCTGAAGAAGCTCATTGCCGTTCAGCGGGCGCAGGGGGACAGTGAAATCCAGCTCCTTGACAAAAAGGAGACTCTCGAGGCCATGCCCAACCTCAACCCCGACATGGTTGTGGGTTCCCGCCTCCGCTCATCGGACGGGAACCTCAACCCCTTCAGGCTGGCGCGTGCGCAGGCGCTCGAGGCCCAGAAGCTCGGGGCAGAGATCCTCACACAAACACCAGTGCAGAAGGTGCTCGTCTCGGGCGGCGCGGTCCAGGGCGTGCAGACGTCCCAGGGAGTCATCGAGGCCGGGCACGTGGTCAACGCGGCAAACGGCTGGGCGCAGCAACTGACGGAGGGGATCGAGACTATCCCCGTGCGGGAGCTCGCCATGGTTACTGAGCGCCTCCCCGATTTGCCTCCCCAGCCCTTCGAAATGCTCGCCTTGGGGGACTTCGCCTACGGAGCCACCCAGCACACGAGTGGCAACTACAATCTCGGTGGGCCCGGGCCTGCGCGGCCCCCCGCGTACGACTACTATGATGAGCGAATCTACGCCGACGAAGTCTTTCGCGTCATGTCGTACATCTCAGCGGTGTTTCCCGAGCTCGCCGAGGTTTCCATCATCCGCTCCTGGGTGGGAACAATGTCCTTCACCCCGGACGGCATGCCTTCCATCGGACCGATGCCGGGGGTGAAGGGGCTTTTCGTGGCCGCGGGGTTCCCCGACGGCATGGCGTGGGCGGCCATCTCGGGCCGGCTGGCCGCGGAGTCGATCTGCGACGGGCGAACGTCGCTGCCCATAGAGGCCCTCGACCCCGGCCGCTTCCTTGGGAAGCCGAAGGTGAAGTGGCCGCAGCCGTACGACCTCACCGTCTGCCACGATTTTCTGACCAAGGGGGCATGACAGTGAGAATCATGCAGCATCCGATCCTTGGCGACCTGCCAGCAGTAAAAGAGATCACCATCACCGTGGACGGGAAGCCCGTCCACGCTCGGGATGGGGAGATGATCGCCGCGGCACTTCTGGCCGCGGGTATCAAGCGCTTCCGCGCCACCTCGCGGACCCACGAGGGCCGAGGGGTATTCTGCGCCATCGGGCGGTGCACCGACTGCGTCATGGTGGTGAACGGCAGGTCCAACGTTCGCACATGCGTCACTCCCGTGGAGGAAGGCATGGTCATCGCGACGCAGTCCGGTCTCGGCGTCTGGAAGAAGTGGAGGTAGGATGACAACCGAACTGGCAGTCATCGGCGGGGGACCTGCCGGTCTCTGCGCGGCTGTCGAAGCGGCGGCGCGGGGGGTGGAGGTCACTCTTATCGATGAGAACGCTTCGGCCGGCGGACAGCTGTTCAAGCAAATTCACCGCTTCTTTGGCTCGGAGGAGCATCGCGCGGGAATCCGTGGCTTCACAATTGGAAACATGCTTCGTGAGGACGCACAGAAATACGGCGTCAAGGTGCTCCTGAACTCGGTGGCGTGGGGATTGTTCTCAGACCGCAAGGTGGGAATCACCACCGTCGCGGGCGTGGACATCATCGAGGCGCAGAAGGTTGTCGTCGCCACGGGGGCCGTCGAGAACTCCCTCGCGTTTCCCGCTGGACCCTGCCCAACATCATGGGAGCCGGCGCGGCGCAGACCATGATCAACGTCAATCGCGTGCTTCCCGGGCACGGGTCCTCATCGTCGGTACCGGGCAATGTCGGCATCATCGTCGCCTACCAAATGCTGCAGGCCGGCGCTGAGGTCGTCGCGGTGGTGGAGGCGCTCCCCGAGGTGAAGGGTTACCAGGTCCATCCTCGAAAATAGTGCGCATGGGTGTCCCCATCCTCTGCGGCCATACCATCACCCGTGCCCTGGGGAGGGAGTGCGTCGAAAAGGCGGAGATCGCCATGGTGGACGACCACTTCGCCGTGATCGAAGGCAGCCAACAGATGCTCGACGTGGACCTTGTTTGTATCGCCGTGGGACTGCGCCCACTGGCCGAGCTCTGCCAGATGGCAGGCGTGCGCTTCGACTATTTTCCGATGCTCGGCGGCCATGTACCGCTCCACGATACCGCCATGGAGACGACACTCCCCGGGGTCTATGTCGCCGGCGACGTTGCCGGCATCGAGGAAGCATCCTCCGCGATGGAGGAGGGGAAGATCGCTGGCATTGCAGTGAGCGCGGCACTGGGAAGGATAGACCCGGTACGGGGGGAGAAGGAACTCGCCGAAGCCCGTCACCGCCTGCGCGCGTTGCGCCTCGGGCCTTACGGGGATGACCGCTATGACGCCAAGGAGAGGATCGTTCCGGCCACGCGGCCGCAGGGGAGCTTCGATGACAGATAAGACTTTACTCGAAAGATCTTCAGGGGTCGTGCCACTTGCTGAGCTCAAGCGCCACCCCTCCTACCCATCGGAGAAACGCTTCCTGAAGGGGCCCATTGCCATCATCGAATGCGTAGAGGAGATCCCCTGCAACCCCTGCCAGACGGTGTGCAACCGCTCCGTCATCACCGTAGGGGAGCCGATCACCAACCTCCCCCGCCTCATCGATCAGGAAGACCTCTGCACCGGCTGCGGCCAATGCGTGGTGATCTGTCCCGGACTGGCGATCTTTATCGTCGACAAGACCTTCTCGGAAACCGAAGCCTCCATTGCACTCCCGTACGAGTTCCTCCCGCTCCCCAGGAAGGGGGACAAGATCAGGGGCATCAATCGCGAGGGCAGGGCGATCTGCGATGGCCTTGTTCACCGGGTCCAGAGCGCCAAGGCTCATGACCGCACAAGCGTCGTGACCATAGTCGTGCCCAAGGAGTTCGCGGACGATGTCCGCTTTTTCCGGGCCAAGGGGAAGTGAATGACCGAGAATGAGGAGCTCATCATCTGCCGCTGTGAAGAGATCACCCTGGGGGACGTCCTCAAGGCGATCCGTGAAGGTGCACATGACCTGGATGCGGTGAAACGAATGACCCGTGCGGGCATGGGGCTGTGCCAGAACAAGTCATGCTTCAACCTGATCGCCCGCCTGATTGCCCGGGAGACAGGAAAAGCCCTCGACGATCTTCCTCCTTTCACGGCCCGCCCGCCTGTGCGACCGGTACCCGTGAAGGCCTGGAAGAGGTCATAAGATGAGAAGAGGCGCGAAGTGATAGAAGCGCTCTCCATCGGCATGATCGGCGCCGGCTATGCGGCCCATCTCAGAGCGCGTGCCATCCTCAGCTTCGCCCACCCACGGATCACCATCGCCTCCGTGTACAGCAGGAATCCTGACCACGCCCGTACGTTCGCCGCGGAACTTTCTGTTCCCGCTTCGGCTTCACTCGAAGAGCTGTGTGGCGGCGGCGCGAACGCGGTCTGCATCGCCACACCAAACAGATACCACGCCGAGATTGCGCGATTCGCCCTCGACCACGGTTTGCATGTAATCTGCGAATATCCTCTGGCCCTCGGCTCTCTTCGCGACGCCGAGAAGCTGGCGCGGCTGGCCGATCGCCGGGGCCTCCTGCTCCATGTCGGCCAGACCATGAACTACGACGCCGATCTCCGCTTCATCCTCGATCATCGCAAGGAGCTGGGCGTGCTCCGCCTCGGCTACAGGTTCATGAGCTTCGGGGCGCTGGGTTCCTGGTTCAATCAGGATGGCTTCTCTGGACCCTACGTTGGGCTGGGCAGGTGGTACGTGGAGGACACCAGCAAGGGCGGATGGATCGTCTCGTCGCATTACCACGGCATCCAGACCTTCCGACGCGTGTTCGGCAGGGTCGTCTCCGTCGCGGCCTTCGATTCCACTGCGGACGGGGTCTCTGCCGCGTCCGTCATGATGCGCCACGCCGGTGGGGAGAGCACCTCGATCCAATGGGGCATGCCTTTCGGTGGAACCGCGTTCAACAAGACTGTGGTCTGCGGCTCGTCCGGGTCCATCGAGACGGAGAGCGGGAGGTTCGTCCTCGAGGCTGCGGGGGTTCGAACGGAAGGGAAGCTGCCCACCGTCGACACGTTTGTAGATGACCTAAGGGCGCTCGCGGAGGAGATGGAAGGGACACGGAGCCCCCGGACCGAGCTGGCCGACAGTTTGGTGAATCTGCGTGTTGCGTTGGCCGCAGAACGTTCCGCGGCCAACGGACGCGAAGTGGACCTCTAGGGACGGGGAGGAGAGAGAATGCCTTTGGAAGGCTTCACACGGAGGATCAAGCCGCTCGAGCTCATGAGCGAGGAGCAGATCGAGACGATCCATGCCGCTATTCTCGAGGTCCTTGAGACCACGGGGGTGGTCTTCAGGAGCGCCAACGCACTGCGCATTCTTCGGGACGGCGGCTGCCGGGTGGAGGAGACGAGTGGCCGCGTTCGCTTTCCGCCCGCTGTGGTGGAAGGGGCGCTTGCGAGCTGCCCCTCGAGCTTCTCCGTGCGCTCTCGCGACCCCTCCCGGAGCGTCCGCCTGGGAGGGCCCACCTTCTATTACTCCGACATCCCGGGCAAGGGCATCCTTGAGCTTGCGACCGGGAGAATCCGCACTGCAACCCTCCAGGAAAATCACGACGCCCTCGTTGTGCTGGACGCGCTTCCCAATTTCCACGTGCTGTGCTCCTACACTCCATTTTTCGACGTCGAAGGGTGGAGCCCGCTCATGTCGATCACGGAGAGCACCGCTGCGAAGATTCGCCTGTCCACGAAGGTGCAGTGGACAGGGTACCAGCAGGACTGCGAGCTGTTTGCCATCGAAATGGCCAAAGCGACAGACCAGGACATCATCGGAATCAGCTGCACCGCCTCCCCGCTGACCTATGGCGAAGACGCATGCGAGTCGGCGCTGCGATTCGCTGCTGCGGACCTCCCCGTGCATATCGTAAGCGGCTGCATGATGGGGGCCAGCGCCCCAGTGACAACTGCGGGCGCCCTTGTTTCCTTCAGTGCCGAGATACTGGGCGGGGTCGTGCTCACGCAGCTGGCCCGGCGTGGCGCCCGAGTGTCCGTGGAAGACTCCGTCCTCCCTATGGGGATGTCATCGGGGGGGCCGCTTTTGGGAGCCTTGGCGCTCTGTTGCACACGGCGGCCTTTGGCCAGCTCTGGCGCCGCTACAAGCTCCCGCTCTTTGCCGATGCCGGGTGGACCAACGCCAAGCGCATCGATTTTCAAGACGGCTGGGAACGGTCACTCATCGCCATGGTAGATGCCCTGTCTGGCTGCAATGTGGCGAACTTTCACGGCGGGGTCTATGGCGAGCTGGCGTTCCATCCCCTCCAGGCGATCCTCGACGACGATATTCCCGGCATGATCGGCAGGTTTATCGAAGGCATTTGCGTGGACCGCGATTCCCTTGCGTTGGACGTCATCCAGTCCGTTGGCCCCATCCCGGGAGACTTCCTCTCAACGGATCACACGCTGCGTCACTTCCGCAGGGAGATGTTTGAGCCCCGTGCGGTCGATCTCACTCTCAATCAGGAATGGGAGCAGCGCGGAGCGAAGGATTGCATGGACCATGCCCGCGAACGTTTCCAGCACATCTTGAATACCCACGTCCCGCTGGCCCTGCCTGCGGAACAGGACAGAGAGCTCGAGCGGATCCTGGAGAAGGCGCGTCGATTCTATCGCAACAAGTAAGGACCGAAGGAGGAGAAACGTGATGAAACTGAAAGAGAAAGCTGCCCTGGTCACGGGATCGGCGCGTGGGCTTGGTCTTGCGACCGCGCAGCTTTTCGTTGAGGAGGGTGCCTCGGTGGTGTGCATCGACGCCGCCCCCGGGGACTCCGCCTCGTTTGCTCGGGAGCATTTCGCCGGTTCCGATAGAGTCACCTACCAGAAGGTGGACATCACTAAGCCTGAGGAGCTCGCTGCGTTGGCCTCCAGCGTCCAGAAGGCTTTCGGCAGGCTCGACGTCCTGGTGAACAACGCCGCGGTGGACACGATCGGCTCCGTGGAGGAGACGACGGAGGAGGAGTTCCGCCGAATTCTCGACGTGAACGTCTACGGCACCTATTGCGTGACCCGCGCTTTCATGTCGCTCCTGAAGAAGGCGGGCAAAGGCGCTGCTATCGTCAATGCGCTGGAACATCGGGCTCATGGGAATGAACAGGCGCGTTGCCTACACAACCTCCAAGGGCGCCGTCGTGAACTTCACCCGCAGCCTCGCCATCGATTGCGCTTCCCTGGGTATCCGCGCCAATGCCATTGCCCCGGGCGCCATCAACACTGAAATGGTCCAGCAGTTCTTTGCCAAGCATGCCGACAAGGGCTACCGCGCGGAGATCGAAAGCTGGCACGCCCTGAACCGCTTCGCCGAGCCGATCGAGATCGCGCGCGGGATCCTTTTTCTGGCGTGTTCGGATTCAAGCTATGCCACCGGCACGACTTTAAGTGTGGACGGTGGGTACACGGCAGGTAAATGGTAAAAAGCACCCCGCAAAAGCGGGGTGGGAAATCCCTCGCGTTGCGGGGGCGTGATCGCGGAAGGAAGGAGCACTTCATGATGAAGAGAGTTCTCGTGAGTCTCATCCTCGTTTCGCTGCTGGTCGTTGTGCCAGCCGCGGTCTTTGCAGGAGGAGCGGGAGAAAAAGGGGCGGCGGGTGCGGCCATTGCCCCGAAATCTGGCGAGCCGATGGACCAGGCTGCTGTTCGCATTGCAAAGCAGCTTGCCCAACGGGCAGGACATCACCATCCGCACCGCTTTGACTTGGGACGCCCCTGGGCAGGCCCTGGAGAAGGTGATCCCTCTTTGGGTGAAGGCCACAGGCATCAAGGTGAAGGTGGAGCGGATTTCCACTCTTGAGATGTCGCAGAAGGTAAACCTCGAGCTCAGCTCGGGAAGCCCCGAGTTCGACATGATCCAGTACGACAAGTACATCTACAAGCCGATTCTGGAAAACCCGGCAGTCCTCGACCTCGACCCGCTCATGAAGCAGTTCCCATTTCATTTCGAGGGGATGATGACCGGCCAGGATAAATGGGGCGTTGCTGACGACGGCACCAACCGCATGGTTCCTTTCTACTGGTGCACGTACACCGGTGTATACCGCAAGGACCTTCTGGACGATCCCCAGGAACACGCGGCCTTCAAGGCGAAATACGGCTACGACTTCGACGTGAACAACCTCACCCTTGACAAGTCCTACAAGGACGTGGCGGCTTTCTTTACACGCGACACGAAACATGACGGTAAAATCGACCTGTGGGGCGACGGCGAGATGGGCGCGGCCTACGCGGCGGGTGACACGTTCATGGCCCGCTATATCAACTACTGGACCGCGAACAAGGCGTACCTCTTCGACCCGAAGACCGGCAAGGCCACCTTCAACGATCCGGCCGCGCGTGCGGCGCTGAAGGACCTCATGGACATCGTGAACAAGGGCTGGATGATTCCCGAGATGCTCCAGACCGACTGGTCGTCGATCCTTGGAGTGTTCGGCTCGGGCAAGTGTGCCATGGCGCTCTGCTATGACCCGACCTGGGTGGCCGTGCAGTCTCCCGGCGGGCGACTTCAAAATCTCCGGCCCGGATAAGGTCGGCTTCATACATCTGCCGGGCGTTACCAATCACCCGCGCAGCACTATGGCTCCGGCTGGATGTCCTTTATCCCGAAAAACACGAAGATCCCCGAGATCGCGTACCTGTTCCTGGCGTGGGCCTCTTCACCGGCCATCGACAAGGCGATGGCTATGACGACGCTTCACAACCCGGTCCGCCAGTCTACATACGTGGATCCCGAGGTCCTGAATGTCAACCCGACCTTCCCGGTGGAATACCTTCATAAGGAGGGACAGGTGGCTGTCCCCGCGCTGCTGATTTATGATGAGACGCAGAACATCCTCTCCAACCACATGGCCGCGATGATCAGCGGCAAGGAGTCGATCGATCAGTGCATCGACAACTCCGCCAAGGAGATGGAAGCGAAGTGGATCGAAGTGACCGGGAAGAAATAGAGTTTTCCCATGTGTGACCGTCGTGGTCGCGACGGTCACACGTCCTTTCCTGCTCTATGACGGAGGGGAGCGCAAAAATAGTGCCCACAAAATATCCAGAATGGAAGCCTTTCGTGTTCCCCGCTCTCTTCCTTGTTCTCCTGGTCGGGATCGGGCCCCTGATCTACTCGTTGGTGATCAGCACCTTCCAGTACAACCTCGCCAAGACAACTATCCCCTTTTAAATTCGTGGGGCTGCATAACTACGCGGCTATCTTTTCGAACCCTGGTTTCTGGAACTCCCTGAAGCTCACCGTGATCTTCGTCGTTGTGTCGGTGTCCCTCGAGCTGCTTCTCGGCACGTTTCTCGCCATGGTGATGGTTGACATCCGTCGAGGGATCAACGTGTTTCGTTCCCTCTTCCTCATTACCATGATGATCCCTCCTATCGCCGTCGGGCTCATGGGACGGTTCATCTTCAGCGACGTAAGCGGGATCGTGAACTGGGTCCTCGGCCACGTGGGCCTCCCCCGTCTCATTTGGTACGGGAACCCCAAGATCGCTCTCATCACGATGATCATTCTCGACGTCTGGGAGTGGTCATCGTTTGTGTTCCTCCTGGTGCTTGCCGGCCTCATGGGCATTCCGATCGAGTATTACGAGGCAGCTCATGTGGAAGGCGCAGGATTTTGGAATCGGCTTTTCCACATCACCCTGCCTGCGCTCCAGCATGTGTATTTGCTTACTGCCCTCATCCGCACGATCGACGCGTTCAAGGAGTTCGATAAGGTCTACATCATGACCAAGGGAGGGCCAGATTACTCAACGGACCTCATCTCGATCCGCGCTTACACTATCGCGTTCAGGGAGTTCAATATCGGAATGGGCTCCGCGTTGTCGATCTTGTTCCTCATCCTCATGATCGTCATCGGCACTTTCCTTGTACGAAGCCTCACCAGGGAAAAGTAGGGGGACTGCAATGGCATTGAGAAAACGACCCGTGGTCTCCATCCTCCAATATGCGGTCTTGGTCATCGCGCTTGTCTTTTTCCTTACCCCGATCTTCTTCCAGGTAATCGCGGGTTTCCGCACGGTGGGGGAGACGTATGACCCGGAAAAGATCGTCGATTTTCGCGGGCTCACCCTCGAATCGTGGAAGGACACGATCGTCCACCAGGACTTCCTCCACTACCTGAAGAACTCCGCCATCGCCTCCGTGACCTCGACCATTATCATCATGCTCTTCTCCATTCCCGCGGCCTACGGGCTTGCCAAGCTTCGCATGGGACGCAGGACTCGGAGCAATCTCTCCTTCGAGTTCCTGTCAATGCGAATGCTCCCCGGCATCGCTGTCATCATCCCCATTTTCGTCGCTTTCAAGAAGATCGGGCTCCTCTATACAGATGGAGGGCGTGATTCTCCTTTACGTCGTGTTCAATATCCCTTTCGCTGTGTGGCTTCTCATCGGATTCTTCAAAGAGGTCTCCAACGAGATTACCGAGGCGGCGAAGATTGACGGCTGCAGCCCCTTTGCCGAGATGATGAGGATAGTGATCCCGCTCGCGGGTCCCGGGCTGCTTTCCGTAACGATCCTTACATTCATTTTTACCTGGAACGAGTACATGTTTGCCTCGGTGTTAACCATGACATCTAACCGCACGCTTCCTGTATGGGCGGCCTACACGACACAGCAGCACTACATCATCAGCTACCCTGTTTTGGGGATTTCCTTCACAGTGATGATCGTACCTGTAGTCATTTTTGCACTTACCATGCAACGGTACCTCGTACGGGGGCTCTCCTTCGGGGCGGTCAAGGAGTAAGAACAAGTCTGGGCGATCATCGCCCTGTCGCTTTCTTGCTGCCTGGATCTCACCGGCTCCGGGCTTCATTCGGGTTTCAATTTCCTGGAGTACGTGGAGCTGGAGACGTGATGGGATTGCCGCCCCTCCGCGGAATACCGCGGCGGGAGCTGCGGGAGCGGCCCCAGTGTCGTAGACCCCTGGTTTTTGTGTTACATTGTGATGTGGAGCGCAGGCAGGGTGGAGCCCGTCCCCGTCACGCCTCCGTGCACGAAACACCAGGAGTGTACCAATGACCACAATGAAGTTTCGAAGTCTGCTTGTCTCATGTATTTTCGTCCTGCTCTTCTCCTCGTTTGCATGGACGGACCCGCCGTCCCTCGTGGGAAGGTTGAATCTCGCGGACGGCGCGGTTTCATTCCGCCCCGGCAGCCTCGACGAGTGGGCGCCCGCCGTTCTGAACTATCCCCTTACTGCAGGTGACCACCTCTGGACGGATGAGGGGGGGCGGGCCGAGATCCACGTCGGCTCCGCCGCGGTGCGGCTGGACGGGGGGACCGAGATGTCCTTCCTGAACCTCGATGACCAGACCGTGCAGATCGCCGTCTCGCAGGGGCAGCTGAACGTGAGGCTGAGGCGCCTGGATCCCGGTGATGCATTCGAAATCGACACGCCCAACTCGGTGTTCACGCTCCTGCAGCCGGGCAGCTACAGCATTTCCGTTCAAAGCGAGGAAGGTTCGGCCTTCACCGTCTGGGATGGGCAGGGGGAAGTGACGGCTGCGGGGAGTGACTTCACGGTGCCTGCAGGGCAGGTGGCAAATGTGTCCGGCGTCGGGTCCATCGCTTACTACACTCAGCCGATCTCCAGCCCGGATGCATGGGACGCATGGTGCGCAGCGCGCGACGATCGGGAGGAGCATCTCGTCTCGGTGCGCTACGTGCCCCGTGACATGATCGGCATAGAGGACCTGGACGAGAACGGCTCCTGGACCGTCCTGGCGGGCTACGGCCCGGTGTGGGCGCCGTCACGCGTGTCTCCCGGCTGGGCGCCCTACAAGCTCGGGCGCTGGGCCTGGGTGGCGCCGTGGGGCTGGACCTGGATCGACGAGGCGCCCTGGGGCTTCGCTCCCTTCCACTACGGACGGTGGGCGTTTGTGAACACGCGGTGGTTCTGGATTCCGGGGACCGTGGTGGCACGCCCCGTATATGCCCCCGCGCTGGTCGTCTTCATCGGCGGAAGCCCGGAGGATCCCTCGGCGGATGGAATCGGCTGGTTCCCTCTTGGTCCGCGCGAGGTGTACGTGCCCCCGTATGGAGCCAGCACGACTTACGTACAGCGGATCAACGTGACGAATGTCACCACGATCAATGTGCAGGTCATCGAACGCATCGACGTCACCAGGGTTACCTACGTGAACAGGGCGGTGCCATCAGCCGTGACAGTTGTACCCCGGCAGTCGTTCATGATGGGCCGCCCTGTCAACGGCGCGCCGGTTTCCTTTTCCACTGAGCAGGCCCGGCGCGCCCCGGTCATCGGGATGGGGGCCACGATAGCTCCCCAGAGAGAAAGCATCTATGGCCAGCCCTTCAGTGCGAGAAACCCGGCCCCTCAGCCGCCGCCGCAGATTGCGGGCCGAAGCGTTTTCGGCCGCATCGCACCGGCGCCGGCACCGGCGCCCTTCATGTTCAGGCCGGATCCGCTGCCGCCGGAACCGTCTACCAGAGACCGCCCCAGCAATTCGCGCCGTCTCCTGCCGGCCCGGTGCGCCAGCAGGCCCCGATGCTCATCAACCCTCAGATTCGCACGCCGAACTCGTCGCCGCAGCAGCAACCACAGCAGCAGTTCCGACCGCAGCCGCAGGGCCAGGTGGTGCAGGCACCGCCGCAGCAGCAACCACAGCAGCAGTTCCGACCGCAGCCGCAGGGCCAGGTGGTGCAGGCGCCGCCGCAGCAGCAACCACAGCAGCAGTTCCGACCGCAGCCGCAGGGCCAGGTGGTGCAGGCACCGCCGCAGCAGGGGCCGGCACCTCAGGCGCTCCAGCCAACGAACCCCCAGCAGCCCCGGCAGCCGTTGAACCAGCAGGCCCCGCAGCCGCAGGGCCAGGTGGTGCAGGCACCGCCGCCGCAGCAGCTCCAGCCCCAGCAGCCTGTCGTACAACAGCCCCAGCAGCAGGGACCCGGTGTCCGGCAGCCGCAGGGTGGCCGCGAAGACCAGGGCGGAGGTCAGTCGACAAAAGACAGCCAGGGCAAGGGAGAGGCGAGGAGCCTCCTCAATGAACTGAAACAGAAAACGCTGCCGGGCGTTCAAGCGCGCCTGGATTCGGCACGGAAGGCACAGGGGGCCAGGCTGGACTCGGCCGCTCTCTCGCAGCGCATCAACGCCGCCCGCTCAGCAATCTCTGCCGCGGAGAATGCCCTGGCGGCGGGCAAGTCGGACGACGCCTTGAAGCAGGCGCAGGCCGTTCAGCGTCAGCTTGCCGATGTGGATCGGCTTATCTCGGAGGCCGCGAAATCATCCGGTGGAGGTGACTCCGGCGATCAACAGAACGGGAACCCTCCCGGGCAGGGACAGGGCGACGCGCCGGGGAACAAGAGGTAGAGCGCACGGAGACCGGGGGGCACGAAGCCCCCCTTTTCTGTCCACCGCGTTCCCGCGACAGGCATCCCGCCGCGCGGGCGAATGCGGGCCGATATGGTCACGACCCCTGCTCCCGACTATAGTACTGCGAAATCCACGAGGTCCGGAGGCCAAGGTGACCGATCAACATGCCGCGAGCAGTGTCGACAAGAGGGTCGTCCTCTTTGTCGCCGCCACGGCGTCCTTTCTCACGCCGTTCATGGCGACGTCCATCAATATCGCCCTTCCCTCGATTGGGAAGGAGTTCTCGATAGACGCGGTGACGCTGACGTGGGTCACGACGGCCTATCTCCTGGCCGCCGCCATGTTCCTCGTGCCGCTCGGCAGAGTGGCCGACATCCGCGGCCGGCGGAAGGTGTTTCTCGCAGGCATGGTGGGATACACGGTGGTGTCTTTCCTGTGCACGCTGTCGACGTCCGAAACGATGCTCATTGCCCTGCGCGCGCTGCAGGGATGCACCGACGCCATGATGTTCGGAACCTCGACTGCCATCGTGACCTCGGTTTATCCGCCCGAGCAGCGAGGCCGGGCGTTGGGAGTCATTGTTGCCGCGGTGTACTCGGGAAGTGCGCTCGGACCGTTCATCGGAGGCTTTCTCACCCAGGCAGCGGGCTGGCGAAGCATCTTCTGGCTGACGACGCTCCTGGGGGTGCTCGTCGTTGCCCTGACACTGTGGAAAATGCGGGGCGAGTGGGCGGAGGCGCGCGGGCAGAAGATGGACGTCATCGGCTCGGTGCTCTACGGACTGGGCCTGCTGGGCGTCATGTACGGTTTCCGGCTGCTCCCCTCCGTGAACGGCGTCTGGACCCTGGTCGCGGGAACCGTCGTTCTTGGGACATTCGTCTTCCGGGAGAATCGAACGGACTCGCCGGTCCTCGACATGAGCCTCTTCCGGCACAACATCGTTTTCGCGCTTTCCAACGCCTCCGCGCTGATCAATTATGCCGCGACATACGCGTTGTCCTTCCTGCTGAGCCTCTATTTGCAGTACATCAAGGGTCTCCCGCCGCGCAGCGCCGGGCTCGTGCTGCTGGCCCAGCCCGTCATGATGGCGCTGTTTTCGCCGCTGGCTGGCCGCCTCTCCGACAGGATTGAACCGCGCATCGTCGCCTCGACAGGCATGGCGATGAGCGCAGCCGGGCTTTTTCTCACCGCGTTCCTGGGCGCCGGCTCACCGCTTGCAGCGATCGTTGCCATCCTTGTGCTCTGCGGGCTGGGATTCGCGCTCTTCTCATCGCCCAACACCAGCGCCATCATGGGCTCCGTGCCGCGACGGCAGTACGGAGTGGCGTCTGCCACGACAGGTGTCATGAGGCTGATCGGCCAGATGCTGAGCATGGGGATAGCCGCACTGATCATCGCCCTTTTCGTCGGGGAAGTGCAGATCACCCCGGCGCAGCACCCCGCATTCCTGCTCGCATTCCGTGCCGGCTTTTTCCTGTTCGCGGGGCTGTGCGGCATCGGCATCCTCGCATCCCTCGCCCGGGGAAACGTGCACGCACCGGCAGCGCGGGAGGCGGACCAGGCTGATTGACGGCGCGCGCACATGCTGCTATCTTTTCACTTGAACGGTTGTTCAATTGACAAAAGGAGCAGGTATGGTTGCAGGGCGCAGCTCGACCGTCATACATCCCGACGCCGTTCTTGCCGGAAGAGGCATGTTGCCCCGCCAGGATGAGCTTGACGGGATGGAGGCATTCTTCAAGGTGCTGGGCGATTCCACGCGGCTGCGGATTCTCCACGCGCTCCTTGCCGGGGAGCTCTGTGTCTGCGACCTTGGCGAGACGCTTTCCATGAGCGTGTCCGCCGTGAGCCACCAGCTTGCGGTCTTGAAAACCGCGCGGCTTGTGCGGAACCGCCGGGACGGCAAGGTGGTCTACTACTCCCTCAACGACGGCCATGTCACCTCGCTCCTCGAGTCCATGCGGACGCACCTTGCGGAAGGATCGTCACGCGAATGAAAGCCCGGTCGCATCAGCCCGATTTTGCGCTGCGCAGGGAGATTGCTGCGCTGGCCGCCGGCCTTTTCCTGCTGGCAGCGGGAGTCCTGCTGAACGGCCGGAGAATGCCTGCCGTCCCCGCGTGGGTGAGCATTGCAGTGTTCGGCGCGGCGTATCTTGCGGTCGGATGGAACGTGCTGGCCGCGGCGTTTCGCGGCGTTGTGCGCGGCCGCGTCTTTGACGAGAACTTCCTCATGACCATTGCCACCGGCGGCGCATTCGCCATCGGGCTGCCCACCGAGGCGGTGGGCGTGATGCTCTTCTTCAAGGTGGGAGAGATCATGCAGGGGCTCTCTGTCTCTCGAAGCAGGCGCTCCATACGGTCCCTTCTCGAACTGAGACCGGGTATTGCGCGTACGAGGAAAGACGGACTGCTGAGGGAGGTGCGCCCCGAGGAGGTGCAGGTCGGGGAGGAGATCCTGGTGCGTCCCGGGGAGCGTGTGCCGCTGGACGGAACGATTCTCACCGGCAGCGGCTTCATGGACACCTCCGCTCTCACCGGCGAGCCGGTTCCGCGGAGAGTGCGGCCCGGGCGGGAAGTGCTGGCCGGGTTCATCAGCACCGACGGCTCCATCGGCATCCGGGTCACCCGGGCGGCAGGTGAATCCAGCGCGGCGCGAATTGTGCGCATGGTGGAAGAATCGTCCCGCGCGAAGTCGCGGACTGCCCGGTTCATCACCCGGTTTGCCCGTGTCTACACGCCCCTTGTGGTGGCTGCCGCTGCGCTGATCGCCTTCCTCCCCCCGCTGCTCGTTCCCGGCGCATCCCTGGCCTCGTGGACTTACCGTGCCCTCACCATGCTCGTCATTTCCTGCCCATGCGCGCTGGTGGTGAGCATCCCATTGGGCTACTTCGGCGGGGTGGGCGGCTCCTCGCGGCGCGGGATCCTTGTCAAGGGTGCCGTGTACCTCGATGTCCTTGCGCGGGTGAATACGGTCGTCTTTGACAAGACCGGCACCCTCACAGAGGGGAGTTTCCAGGTCACCTCCGTGCACCCTCGAAACGGCGTGGCGGCCCCTGACCTCCTGCGGTACGCGGCTCTTGCCGAGGCTCACTCCAATCATCCCATTGCCGCTTCCATCCGGGCAGCCTGCGCGGTCACCGGGGACGGCGGGGAGTCAGCGGACTTTCACGAAGTCGCGGGCCAGGGCGTCATTGCGTGGGTGGAAAACCATTCGATCATGGCCGGCAACGACAGGCTGCTCCACGAGAACGGCATTGCCCACGATACGTGTTCGACCAATGGCACCGCCGTGCACATGGTTGTGGACGGCTCATATGCAGGCTGGCTGGAAATCGGCGACCAGACGCGCGCCGGCGCCGGGGAAGCAGTGCGAGCCCTCCGCCGGCTGGGGATCACGCGGACCGTCCTCCTCACCGGTGACGATACGGAGGTGGCGCGGCATACGGCTATGCAGCTGGGCATCGACGAGTACCACGGTGAGCTGAAGCCGTCCGACAAGGTGGCACTCCTGGAAGGGATCATGAAGGAGCGCGGGCCCGCAGGGCGGACGGCCTTTGTCGGTGACGGGATCAACGATGCCCCCGTCCTTGCGCGGGCAGACGTCGGCATTGCCATGGGCGCCTCGGGTGCAGACGCGGCCGTGGAAACCGCGGATGTCGTTCTCATGTCGGACAGCCTGATGAAGGTGCCCGAAGCCATTGCACGGGGCCGTCGCACCCGCGCGATTGTTGTCCAGAATATCGTTTTTGCACTTGGGGTGAAGGGCCTGTTCCTCGGGCTGGGAGCGCTTGGAATCGCGACGATGTGGGAGGCCGTCATCGCGGACATGGGCGTGGCGCTGCTGGCAATCGCCAACGCTGCACGGGCATTCAGGTGACCGTGTGCGCGGGCACCAGGAGAACCGGCGCCTGTGTGGCCCGATTGGGCGGCGCCCCGGCAGCAGGGGCGCCCGGTATCATTCCTGCGAGCTTCCCTCGTCCCCGTCCTTTTCCCGGATCTCGACCCTGCGGATCTTTCCGCTGATGGTCTTGGGCAGCTCGGCGGCGAACTCCACGATGCGCGGGTACTTGTAGGGCGCCGTGATCTTTTTCACGTGCTCCTGGAGCTCTGTTGCCAGCTCCGTGCTGGCCGTGTATCCCCTGGCCAGCACGACGGTGGCTTTCACCACGGCGCCCCGGTCCGCATCAGGGACTCCGGTGACGGCGCACTCCAGGACCGCCGGATGCTCTATCAGCGCGCTTTCCACCTCGAAGGGACCGATCCGGTAGCCCGAGCTCTTGATCACGTCGTCTGTCCGACCGACGAACCAGAAATAGCCGTCCTCGTCCTTCCACGCGACATCGCCCGTGTAGTAGATCCCGTTGTGCCAGGAGCGGGCCGTGAGGTCCGGGTCCTTGTAATATCCCTTGAACATTCCCACCGGTATCCGGGCATCCGTGCGGACAACGATCTGTCCCTTCTCCCCGACCTCGCAGGACCTGCCTTCGTCATCCACGAGATCGATGTCGTATCCCGGTGAGGGCAGGCCCATCGAACCGGGCTTCGGCTCCATCCACGGGAACACGGCAACTGCCGCTGTCATCTCGGTCTGGCCGTATCCCTCACGCAGCTTCAAGCCGGTCATGTCGAGGAACTGCGAGTACACCTCGGGGTTCAACGGCTCGCCGGCAACCGTGCAGTATTTCAGCGCGGAGAAGTCGTACTCCTGCAGCTTTTCCTTGATGAAGAACCTGTACATCGTCGGAGGCGCGCAGAACGTGGTGACCTTGTGCTTTGCAATGACGCCAAGGAGGGCAGCGGGGACGAAGCGGTCGTAGTCATAGACAAAGACGCCGGAGCCGGACAGCCACTGTCCGTAGATCTTGCCCCAGGCCGCCTTGGCCCAGCCGGTATCAGCCACGGTGAGATGCAAGCCGCCGTCCTGGACGTTCTGCCAGTACCGGGCCGTGAGGATGTGGCCGAGGGGATAGGCGAAATCGTGCTGCACCATCTTGGGCATCCCCGTGGTGCCGGAGGTGAAATACAGGAGGCTGGGATCCGAGTTTTCCGTCTCGGACCCTCGGCACCGTGCCGTCCGCCCGGTCCAGCTCGTCCTCCAGTTTCCGCCAGCCCTTCCGCTGCACTCCCAGCGTGATGCGGTGGCGGAGCGTCGGCGAATCCCCGGCCGCCGCGTCAACGTTGTCCAGCACCTTCTCCTCCCCGACGCACACGATGGCTGTGACGCCCGCGGCGTTGTTCCGATACACGATGTCCTTCTTCGTGAGGAGGTGGGTCGCGGGGATGGCCACGGCGCCTATGCGATGGAGTCCCAGGAGGCAGTACCAGTATTCGTAGCGCCGCTTCAGGATCAGCATGACGGGGTCACCCTTGCCGATGCCCAGTGAAAGGAAGAAGGCTGCGGCCTTCAGGGAGAGATCCCTCATCCGGCCGAAGGTGAACGTCGCTTCGTCGCCTTTCTCATTGCACCAGACCAGCGCCGTGCGCTGCGGCTCACGGGCAGCAATATCGTCCACGACGTCCCAGGCGAAGTTGAACCCGGGCGGCACCTGGACCCGGTAGTTCCGGGAGAAATCTTCGTACGAAGAGAAGGCGGTCCTGGGGAGGAATTGCTCGAGCATCACCTTGCCTCGCTTTCTACAGGATGACGGCCAGGAAACGGGCCATTGCTCCGCCGACCGACTTCATTCCGTGTCCGTGGCGCGCGTCGAAATAGATCGAGTCCCCGGGGGACAGGAGAATCTCGTGGCCATCGATGACCACCAGCACGGTCCCCTCCAGAACGTAGGTGAACTCCTGGCCGGGGTGGGCGTTCAGCGGCACCTTTTCGGACTCGGGCCGCGGCTCCACGGTGATCAGGAAGGGCTGCATGCCCTTGTCCACAAAGTTGAAGGCGAGGCTCTGGTAACCGTAGTCCCTGCGGCGGTCCACCTTCACCCCTCGGCCTGCCCGGGTCACGGAGTACACCCGCAGCCGGGGTTCCTCCCCGGTGAGGAGGGCGGAAAGCTCGACGCCGAACTTTCCCGCCACCTGGTAGAGGAAGCTGGCGGGGATATCCGCCTCGCCGCTTTCGTAGCTGCGGTAGGTCGCCAGCGGAATGCCCAGGTCGTGCGCGCACGTTTCGGGGGAGAGCTGGACGATGTCCCGCAGGCTGCGGATGCGGTCCGCAATCTGCCTGATCTGCTCGTTCATTGAAGCCTCCAAGGTTGAGGAAGGGGAACCGCGCCAGTATACAACAAAACAAAAAAACGGGCCACCCGCGTGCCCCGCACGCAGATGGCCCCTGCAGAAGGAGGTTCTATGAAGATACACAGTAAAAACAACCGGTCGCCCGGAAGGTTACGGCCGGGTTTTGCATCGGGATCGACCCTTGCCTCCAGGGGCGGTCCGGTCTATACTGCTTCCCGGGGACCACGGCATGGCGGAACGAATAGGCGATTATCTGGTGAAGACGGGTGCGATGCAGCAGTCGCAGGTTGATGCCGTTCTTGCCGCGCAGAAGGCGGGAGACTCCCGGACATTCGGCGAGATCGCCGTTGCCCTTGGTTTTGCGCCCAGGGCGGCGGTGGATGCGTTTGCCGCCTCCCATCCCGCGTAGAACCTCCATCGAACCCGGATGAAAGGCAGTTGTAACAGGTGACTCGTTCTCTGTATTTCACAACGGACCCCTCGGGCGCCCTGGCGCTGGCCACCTCGATGGAGCACGCCATCGTGGAGGTGCTTGCCGTGCCCGAAGACTATCCCGATTCCGCCGCCCTTCAGATCACGGAGAGCGTCCACAAGGCCGGCATCCTGGAAGTGCGTGCCCGGGCAGGAACCCGCGGTGGACCAGTGCGAATAACCTGGGCCGCCCTGATAGAAAAAGGAATTGCCTCCGGAGTGCTCGAGCAGGTCGACGGGTGAACGGGCGGCGGCCCGCGCCGTCGCGCGGAAGCTGCGGCTTCCCTGTCACCCTTGTTTTGGTCCTGCTCCTCTCTTCCATCGCCCTGCAGGCGCAGGAACTGCGGGTTGCCAGCTACAACATGGAGCGTCTCGGCCAGGACAGGAAGGACTATGCCGTTCTGGCGCGCGTCGTGGAACGGTTTGACCTGGTGGCGGCCGAGGAGGTGATGAACGCGGACGGCATGTCGCGGCTCCTGGGCAGGCTCGGCACCGGATGGTCCGACTACATGAGCGCGGAGGGAGAGGGCTCCCGGAGCTACCAGGAGCACTTCGGTTTCTTTTTCGACGATGCCGTCAAGCTGGTGTCGGTGCTCGGAGAATATCCCGGGCATGATTTCTTCCGCCCTCCCTTCGGCGCGAGGTTCCGTGCGCGGGCTTCGGGGTTCACGTTCACCCTCGTTGCATGCCACATCGTCTATGGCAGGAGCCAGGCTGCACGCATCCGCGAGATCTCGCACCTCGGGGAGGTGTACCGCTGGTTCGAGAGCAGGACCGGGCAAAACGGCGACACCGTGATCCTGGGTGATTTCAACGACGAGCGCCTCTCAGACTTCGCGTCACTCGCGGGATTCGGGGACAGCGACGTGCTTCCCGGAAAGGGAACCACGATCGGGAAGCACGGTCCTGACCACGACTACGATCACATCTTCGTGCCCCCGGCCCTGCGTGCGCGCGTGGAATCCGCGGACGTGGATTCCTGGACAACCGACTACACCGCAACCCGGCTGATCGTCAGCGACCACTTTCCCGTCTATGCCCTGATGGACGTCTCGCAGGCGAGGACCCCGTAATGCGGGCAGGCATCACGGATCGCTATTACAGGTTTTTCACGGAGCTACCGTCGCGTCATGGAGGCGGCGCGCAGGCGCGGCTGCGTTCTTTCAATGATGGGTGAACGTCATGTTTCCCCTGGAGGTGCAGGCGGGATCCGATCCGCTGGAATGGAGGAAGAGATTCGGCTCATCGCTCCTGCTGCGCGGCGGGCTGGACAAGGAGGCGGTTGCCCGCGGGCCGGGAGCGATTGCGGAGGAGCTGCGCCGTGTGCGTCCCCTGGTCCAGCAGCTCATCAGCAGGTCCGCCTGAGCCCGTGTCATCTCCTTGCGCTCCCGGGCAAGGCCCCCGGCCCCTCCATGCACCCCCCGCCGCCGAATCTGCAGCGTTGAAGGGGAGTGCGCCGGAGGGACTGTCGACTGTCCGGTTGCGGGTGCTCAGCTCTTCTTTGCAACCAGCTCCGGAAAGGTCTTCTTCAAGTTTGCGATCTTGGGCATGTCCCAGTATGCGATGTAGGGATAGTCAGGATTGTTGTCGAGGAAATGCTGGTGGTATTCCTCGGCCGGGTAGAAGGCCTTCAACGGCACTACTTGCGTGACGATGTGATCCTTGAACACCCTGGCCGCCTCCAGGGCCCGAATGTAGTCTTCGGCCACCTGCTTCTGACCATCGTTTGCATAGAAGATCGCTGAACGATACTGGGTTCCGTAGTCGGGGCCCTGGAAGTTCAGCTGCGTCGGGTCGTGCGCCACGGCAAAGAAGACCTTCAGGAGCGTGCCGTAGCTGACCTGTGCCGGATCATAGCGGACCTGGATCGACTCTGCGTGCCCGGTCCTTCCCGAGCCGACCACCTCGTAGTGAGCGGTATCCTTTTCTCCGCCCGAGTAGCCCGAGGTGACGTCCACCACGCCCTTCAGCCTCTCGAAGACACCCTCCATTCCCCAGAAGCATCCGCCGGCAAGAACGGCCGTCTGCGGCCCGCTCATCATCGCAGGGGTGTCCTTCGGGGGGGCCGGAAAATCGGCCGCGCCTCGTGCCGCGCCGAACAAAGACATCGCCGCCGCTGTAGTCAGCAGGGCGAAGGTAGTTCGAACTGTTCGAGTCATGTGATTCCTCCTCTGTTCCTGGAACAGAATATACGGAGCAGCGGTCACGAAAATGTCACGGGGAAGTCAGGAATGCGTCACGTCCCCCGGGCCACGACGCGGCGCTGGCGCATCTGCTGGGACATCTCCGTGAGGGTGAGCAGGAGCTTCTTCTTCTCATCCCAGACCTTCAACCGCACGGATTTCAGGCTTGGCCAGAAGCGGAGGGCATTGGGAAGCTGGAGCTCGGGTGTCGCGTCCAGGCAATCCTGCAGATTGTAGTTGGGGATGCGCGGCCTGAGGTGATGGATATGGTGCAGCCCGATGTTGCCGGAGACCCACTGCAGAACCCGCGGCAGCTTGTAGTAGGACGACCCTGCCAGGGCGGCCTCCATGGATTGCCACTCCCCGGTGCGCGCCCAGTACGACGGGTCGAACTGGTGCTGGATGTAGAACAGCCACACGCCGCCCGCCCCGCCGATCACCATGATCGGCATCTGAATCAGCAGGTATGCCTTGATTCCGATGGTGAGAACTGCCGTCAGCAGGATACCCGCGATCACCGCATCCGTCACGATCACGCTCACAACCTGGTTGCGGCCTGATCCCCGTGTGGGTACGCGGTGCCGCAGGACGAAAGAGAAAAAGGGGCCGACGCCGAACATGACGAATGGGTTGCGGAATATCCTGTACCAGAGGCGCCGCACCGGTGAGCTGGCCGCGTATTCATCCATTGTCATGGTCCAGACATCCCCGATTCCGCGCCGATCCAGGTTGCCGGATGTCGAGTGGTGAATACCGTGAGAGAGGCGCCAATCGGAGAACGCGGTGAACGTGAGCACGCCAAGGACATTTCCGATGACCTGGCGCCAGAACGGGGAGCTCACGAACGATCCGTGCCCGCAATCATGGAGGATGATGAACATTCGAATCAGAAGGGCACCTGCAGGAATGGTGAGAAGCGCAACGATCACGTACGGGAGGTGCCAGGTCACGGCCAGGCACATCAGCGCAAACAGCGCGAGGTATGGGACCAGCGTGTTGAAAAGCTGTCCCGCCACGCGGCGTGGATTCGTTTTTTCGAATCGCTTCAGCGCCGTTACCCATGCAGGCTTTTCAGCGGGAGCTCGGGGCACTCCCAGGCCAGTATCGGACATGCGGGTCCTCCTGCGGAGCGCACCGATCACACTTCGGTTGCATTCAATGTAATGCTTTTCACCTCCGACGGGTGAGCCGGAATGCCGGGTAGTACTGTTGACTTTGGCTGCAGGATCAGGTAATGTATGCCAGACTTCAAGAAAAGGCTTCGTGGAGTCTAATACCAGAAAAGGAAGCCTGATCAATCGGACCTTTCCGATCCTACCCTGAAGGAACACTCGACCGGACAGCGGCATCCTCTGAGGATTCTGTCATGTTCGCTCCTTTGAAGGTACGAATCAAAGGGCGATGATACACGACACTCTCCAAGGAGGAGAAAATGAACAAGAAACTGTACGTCGGCGGCCTCGCGTATACCGTCACTGATTCCCAGCTGCAGCAGCTGTTTGCAAGCCACGGAACCGTGGAGTCCGCGAAGGTCATCATGGACCGTGACACCGACCGCTCACGCGGGTACGGGTTCGTGGAGATGAGCACGCAGGAAGAGGCCGAGAAGGCCATTGCCGCGCTGAACGGCACCCAGCACGAAGGCCGCAGCATCACCGTGAATATTTCCAAGCCCCGCGAAGATCGGCCTGCGGGCGGCGGCGGCGGATACCGCAACCGCTAAGCGCGGAAGTCAGAAAATGGAAGGGGGCTGGTCGGCCCCCTTTTTTTTGCGCCCCTCCGCGGGGAGGCTGCGTTTATGCAATGTAAGAATTCATGGAAGCCGCGTGTCGGTCATCGTCCTACATCCTGAAACGCGATTCTGATCCTCTTTTTGTTTCCTTGCCGAGCCGCATGACGTATAATGCTTGCGCCTGCACGGGGCTGTACTGGAAATCCGGCGCGCAAAACAGGCAGAGCGTCAGGACCAATGGAGGGGTCTATGGAGGAGCAGTCAAGCGGCGCCGCAAAGCCCGGCAGGGCGCGCAAGGCGTTCGTCGAAAGGGAAAAAAGATGCCGGACTCTCCTGGACGCCCTCCAGGAAGGAATATGGATGATCGACGTCCACGGCGCAACCACGTATGTCAATCCTTCGATGGCGCGGATGCTGGGCTACAGCCCGGAAGAGCTGGTGGGCAAGCCCGTGCTCGATTTCGTTCACCCCGCAGAACGCGCGGCATTGCGCGAAAGCCTGGCGGCAAAGACGCGGGGCGTCGGCACGCGTTCGCAGCTCTCGTTTCTGAGCAGAAACGGAGCAACAGTCCACACCGAGATGTCCGTCGTTCCGATCTACTCGGATTCCGGGAAAATCGTCGGCGGCATCGGAAGCTTCATGGACATCACCACTCGCACAGCCGCGGAGGAGGCATACCGCGCACTCGTGGACAATTCACTCCACGGCCTGGCAATCTTCCAGGACGGGCGGTTGGTGTTCTGCAACCAGGCGCTCGCCGAGATGAGCGGGTTCGCCGTCTCGGAGCTCCGAAGCTTTTCCCCCGTAGAGGCCGCCGCCAGGGTTCACCCGGATGATCGCGCCAGGACGGTTGCTGAAATGCAGGCACGCCTCAACCGGGATGCCTCACCCGCGGCGAAAACATTCCGCTTTCTTCACAAGAGCGGAGCCACACGGCTGTTGGAGGCATTCTCCACCCTTGTCACCTACCGGGAGAGCCCAGCCCTCCAGGTCTCATTTCGAGACATCACCGAGCGCCACCAGAGCGAAGTTGCCCTCCGGGAGAGCGAGGAGCGGTTCCGCTCCCTGTTCGATCAGGCGCCCGTCGGGGCCGCAATCGTTTCCCTGGACTACCGTTTTGTGCGCGTCAACGACGCCCTGTGCCGCATCACGGGTTACTCCACCGAGGAGCTGCTGGCCCGAGGGTTTCCGGAAATCACGCATCCCGAGGATATTGCGGCGGATGTTGCGAATGCGCAGCTGCTCGTCGCGGGAAAAATCAATCGATACTCCATGGACAAGCGCTATATCCGCAAGACCGGAGAGCCTGTCTGGGTCCGGCTGAGCGCGGGGATCATCAGGGACGAATCGAACAACCCGGCCTATTTTCTTCCGCTGATAGAAGACATCTCCGAGCGGAAGCAGGCAGAGATCGAAATGAGAGGGATGCAGGACAAGCTCCGCAACCTGGCGATCCACCTGCTGTCAGCACGGGAAGAGGAGAGGCGGAAAATCGCCCAGGAGATCCACGACGAGCTGGGACAATCACTCACTGCAATGAAAATGGATCTTCGCTGGGTGGAGAAGAGGCTCCCGCCGGGAACCGAGCCTGTCCAGGACAAGGTCCGCGGCCTCGTTGGCATGGCTGACCAGACAATCTCCATGGTCCAGCGCATAGCAGGTGAGATCCGGCCGCGGATGCTGGACGACCTCGGATTGGCCGCGGCCCTCGAGTGGCTGGGGAAGGATTTCCAGCAGCGAACAGGCATTGTCTGCGAGGTTTTCTCCGATTTCCCGGAATCCGTCATCGGCGGAAATGCCGCATCAACGCTCTACCGCATTGTCCAGGAAGCCTTGACGAACGTTGCCCGGCATTCGGCGGCTCACAGGGTTTCGGTCCAGTTCAGGAAGAACGGGGGATCAATAGAGCTCCGTGTCCGGGACGACGGTGTCGGGATCACGAGTGAACAGGCTGCCAACCCGAAGAGCTACGGACTCCTGGGCATGAAGGAACGGACGCAGGGCCTCGCGGGGAACGTCTTCATCCACGGAGAAAAAGGCCGCGGAACGACCGTCGTCGTGTCCGTTCCCCTTCCTGCCGTAGGCGGGCTGGCATGATCAGGATCCTCATCGCGGACGACCATGGTGTCGTTCGGCAGGGACTTCGGCAGATCATCTCCGAGCGCATGAACATGACCGTCGCGGCGGAAGCAGCCAGCGGCCAGGAGGCGCTAGACCTGGTGCGGGAAAATGAGTTCGATGTCGCCATCATTGACATTGCAATGCCGGGCAGGGGAGGCCTCGACATTCTCCGCGATCTGCGCGCGGAGAGACCCGACATGAAAGTGATCGTGCTGAGCATGTACTCCGAGGAGCAGTATGCCGTGCGCAGCCTTCGCGATGGCGCCGCGGCCTATCTCACCAAGACAAGCGCCCCCGACGAGCTCGTGCTGGCCATCGAGACGGTGGCCGCGGGGCGGAGGTACATCACGTCGTCCATCGCGGATAGGCTGGCAGGCTATGTCGAGGATTCCACCACTCGTCCCGCGCACGAGCTCCTTTCAGACCGGGAAATGCAGGTCCTCGTCCTGATCGGTTCGGGCCGGACGGTGAGCGACATCGCCGAAGAGTTGACGCTCAGCGTGAAGACCGTCAGCACATACCGCTCTCGTGTCCTGGAAAAGATGGCCCTGACGTCGAACGCAGACCTCATCCGCTACGCAATCCATCATCGGCTCGTCGATTGATGTAGGACGCAGCCCGACACAATTTTCAGACGACACCCAATACCCCGGAGGCGCCATCCTGACGCACAATGCAGGCATGAAGCTTGTGCTCATCGGGCGTGAGTCGCCCGTCCGCGCGAGGCTCGTTGCTAGCCTGCAGGAGCTCGCTTCGGTGGAAGTTACTGTCCTCGAGCCGGGAGCCGACGACATTCGGTCCACAATGCTTTCGCTCAACCCCGAGGCAGTCCTGATTGACATCCAGCAGGAGCAGGCGGGGGGGCTGAAACTGATCCGGGCTATCCGGGGCCTGAGAAATGTGCGGCCTCCTGTCATCATCGCCCTCTCCAGCTCGACCTCCATTCAATACCGGATGAAGGCCCACGAGGCCGGGGCCACTATTTTCTTCGACACGGCCGCTGACCAGGAATCGCTCCTCGGTGCGGTTCAGACTATCCGGCGCGAGATCGATCACGCGGGGCTAAGCAACGGCTCGAAATAGGAAAGGAAATAGAATGAGCGGAACAAGAACTGCAATCGCGGCATGCATCGCGTCGCTTGCCTCCCTGTGCATGACGGGAATGGTCTCGGCTGAGAGCATCAGGATCGGAGCCATACTTTCGCTGACCGGCAACTCAGCGTTCATGGGGCAGAGCATGCGCGAAGGGATCCAGCTTGCCGTGGAGGAGATCAACAAAAGGGGCGGCGTCAACGGCAGGAAGGTCGAGATTGACGTGCAGGACAGCAAGAGCGAGCCCGAGGCTGCTATTGATGCGTTCAACCGCGTTGAAAGCTCCCACTCGCCCCTGTTCTACCTGTCGTTCCTGAGCAACGTGGGCGTTGCCCTCGCTCCCCTCGCGGACGAGAAAAAAGTCGTCCTCGTCGGGCTCATGACGTCCGCAGCCGCGTTCACCCTGGGGCACGACTGGGTCTATCGGTTTTCTCCTCTCGTCAAGGCCGACACGGGTCCCCTTCTCCTCATGCTCCAGGACCTGAAGGTCAAGCGGCTGGGCATCCTGTACTCGACGGAAGAATATGGCGCGGAACAGCAGAAGCTCCTGTCCAGGGGATTTGTTGACAACGGAGGCACGGTGGCCGTTCAGTCATTCGAGCTGAAAGACTCGGACCTCAAGCGGCAGATCGACGCACTCAAGGACTGCGAGGCTATTGTCGTGGCCTCCCTCGGCACAGGTCTCACGAATGCCATTCAGCAGGTCAGGGCGGCCAATTTCAAGGGTTTTATCCTGACCCCATCGGCGGGTGCCAACCCAGCAACCCTTGCAGGCCCGGACATGCAGGGAGTCTACATGGCGGCTCCGATTATTTACAACCCAGCGTACCTGTTTGCGCACGAGGCAGCGGATCAGTATTCCGCTCGGTACCAGAAACCGTTCAACCACTGGGCCGCCGCCGGCTACGACTTTGTCAAGCTTGTTGCCGGCCTCCTGGAGGAGGCACAGCGGACGCGGCAGGGAGTGAAGGATGTCATGGCCGCAGGTTTCCAGTACTCGGGGGTATTCGGGCCTGTGCGCCTGAGATCCGGTGACCACGACATCGCCATTCCGGAATACCCGGCGCAGGTGGTGAACAACGCGCTCAAGTTCCGCTGAGGCTAGAGGGGAAAACACTCATGAGAAGACTTGGCACGAAACTCATCACGGGCTTCGCGTTTTTCCTGGTCATGATTGTTGCCGTAGGCCTGTATTCATCACTTGCAAGCCAGGCATCGCTGCAGAGCTCGATCGGACAGAGCTCGGTGTTCGTGGCCAACGAGATGATGATTTCCATGAACTCAGCCTTGTACAACTGGATCGACCGGCTGGAGATCCGCGGAACCGAGCCGGCCATCCAGGCGGCCGCCCGAGCGTCGAACAGGGAATTCGACGGAATGGAATCCGCGGACGCGTACATGGACCGGACGGAATCTGCCTGGAGCGCGGCGCTGAAGGACGAGCCGTCGCCGGCCGTTCAAAGGGTGATCGGGAACCAGACTTCGCAGGAGCTTCGAAATTACTACTTCACCCACTTTGAAAAGAAAGAGGGGAGCCGGCCGATCGCCGATGTAGTGATCACCAACAAGCTCGGTGCCGTCTTTGCGTCAACCGGAGTCACGGGGCACTACCGGCTCAACGAGGACCCGCTGTGGCAGGAGGCGAAAGCAAACGGCTCTGTCGTGGGAGACGTGGAGCAGGACGAGTTGAGCGGCTCCAGCGTTCTTCCCCTCGCGGTCCGGATCACCGATCCTGACGGCGGATTCATGGGGGTGCTGACGATTCGTCTTTTTGCCGACTCGGTCATCCGCAACGCGGTGATTACATACAAGAAATACCAGACGACGCAGGTCAAGCTGCTCACCGCGGATGCCAGGTTGATTTATTCCACGAAGGCGTACAAGTTCCTGGAAGACGTATCCCAGAAGGACTACATTCGGGGTCTGAAAGGAGACTCCGGGTGGTTCGTCGCCGTTGAGGCTGGAAGGCAAACGCTGTTTTCTTTTGCCCGGTCAAAAGGCTACCTGAGTTTTCCCGGAGTACCGTGGACTGTCCTGCTCGGCCACGACGTGAGCGAGGTGCTTGCCCCCAGCTTCACCCTGAGAAACAACATCATCATTGCGTCGGGCCTTCTCATCATCCTGGGAATCATGATCGCATTCTTTCTCTCCCGATCCATCACGCGGCCCGTCGCGCTGCTCACGAGGGCTGCCGCCGAGATTGCAAGGGGAAACCTGGGGCACGAAATCCGGCCGGGCGGAAAGGATGAGCTGGGCATGCTTGCGCAATCCTTCGAGCAGATGAAGGTTGCGCTGCAGCGGATCGCGGCAATGGCGGAAAGGATTGCCGCAGGGGACCTGGCGGGAAGCTTCGTGCCCCGTTCTGAATCGGATTCCCTGGGGATTGCGTTGAAGGTCATGGTGGAGAATCTGCAGGGCCAGATGCGCGAGATCCAGGAGGGGGCAGCGATCATCGTGACGGCGGCCAGTGAAATATCGGCTTCCACCAGCCAGTTCGCGGCCAACTCCAGTGAGACCTCGGTAGCGGTGAGCCAGACGACCGCTACGATAGAGGAGGTGAAGCAGACGGCCCACCTCTCCAATGAAAAAGCGAAGCTTGTCGCCGAAAAGGCAAAGCGAAACGAGGAGGTTGCACAGGCGGGGAGGGACTCCGTACGGGTGACCACCGAGCTGATCAACGGCTTCCGCGAGCAGATGGGGGCGATCGGTGAGAGCATCACGCGGTTGAGCGAGCAGAGCATGGCGATCGGTGAGATCACCACTACGGTGAGCGACCTTGCCGACCAGTCGAACCTGCTGTCGGTGAACGCTGCCATAGAGGCCGTCAAGGCAGGAGAGCAGGGCAAGGGATTCGGAGTGGTGGCGCAGGAGATCAAGGGCCTGGCGGAGCAGTCCAAACGCGCCACGGCGCAGGTGCGGAAGATCCTGGCCGACATCCAGAAGGCAACGGCAGGGGCGGTCATGGCCACGGAGAGGGGAAGCAAGTCCGTGGAACAGGGCATGAAACAGTCCGAGGAGGCGCGCGAGTCCATCGAGGTGCTCGCTGAGACCGTGGAGGAGGCCGTGCAGGCCGCGGCGCAGATTGCCGCGTCCAGCCAGCAGCAGCTGGTCGGCATGGACCAGGTGGCCACGGCAATGGAAAGCATCAAGGTGGCAAGCCTGCAGGGAGTGGCGGGAACGAAGCAGCTGGAGGGAGGCGCGCAGAACCTTCATGCCGTGGGGCAGAAGCTGAAGCTGCTTGCGGAATTCTACAAGGTGTAGGGCGTGGTGGAACGTAGGACTCTCACTGACACACCGCTTCCGAGGGTCCTACAGATAAATCAGCGCACGGATGACTGAGTCTGAGTGATGTTCAGCGATATCCTTGGGTATTCGCATTCTCGATTTGCGAACGCACTGACCACCACAGGCGACATGATGACCTTCATGATGTCCAGGTGCACGGCTTTGGAAAAGGAAACACGGAAATGAAGACAGCAAAGATACGTGGAATTGGAATTGCGGCCGCCATGGCGGTCTGCGTTGCAATGGGTGCGCCGGTGCCATCCGCGGCCGACACGCTGAAGATCGGGGTGATAATCCCGCTCACAGGCAATTCCGCCGCCAATGGGCAGAGCACGCGTGACGGAATTCTGCTGGCCGTTGACCAGATAAACAAGCGCGGAGGAGTGAACGGGGCCAAAATCGAGGCCGTGATAGCAGACAGCAAGAGCGATCCCCAGGGCGGGGTTGAGGCGTTCGACACCATGGAGGCAAGCCGGCCACCCCTGTTTTATATCTCCGCGCTGAGCAGTGTCGGTGTCGCGCTGGCGCCGCTTGTCGACGCAAAGAAGGTCGTCCTGGTGGGGATCTCAACTTCAGCTCGTGCCTTCACGCAGGGGCATGACATGGTGTATCGCGATTTTCCCCTGACCCAAACGGAGATTTCCCCCCTCCTCCGAATCCTCAAGGATTTGAAAGTCAGGAAGCTCGGCATCATCTATTCGAGCGAAGAGTATGGAACGGAAATCAACGGAGACCTCAAAAAGAACTTTGAAGACATTGGTGGAATAGCGGCCAGCCAGTCAATCCTGCTGACTGACAAGGACGTGAGTCGGCAGATCGAACAGCTCAAGGGCCAGCAGGCGATTGTTGTGGCTACCCTTGGCGCCAGCCTGACAAATGCTGTGCGCCAGCTCAAAGCCGCCCAGTATGGCGGCAGTGTGCTGGTCCCTTCCGCGGGAGCAGTCCCTGAGTACTTTGCCCTGCCCGAGATGAATGCCGTCTACGTGTCCGCGCCGATCATCTACAATCCAGGCTACCTGTATGCACGTGAGGCGTCGAGCAAGTTCGTCACACTGTATGATAGACCCTTCAACATCTATGCGGCCAACGGCTACTCCTGCATCCAGCTTATGTCGGGCCTGATCGAGGGCCGCCTTCTGTCCCGGCAGAGCGTGAAGGACGCGATGGCGAGCGGATTCGAATACTCCGGGGTCCTTGGCAGCGTCAAACTCAAGGCCGGCGATCATGACATATCGTTCATCATGTACCCGGCACAAGTCCTGAACGGCGCGCTCACCTACCGGTAGAAGAGAGGGGCTCACGACATGAAGACACTGGGGATGAAGCTCATCGGCGGTTTTCTCCTCCTTCTGCTGATGCTCTGCATCGTTGGCTTCTACGCGTCTTTCGCGTCCCAGAAATCACTTCGAGATTCCATTGGCCGGAACTCGACGTTTCTCGCAAGTGAGCTGCTCGTGAACATGAATATGGCAATCTATGACTGGGTTGACCGCGTGGAACAGCGGGGTCAAACAATACGCGTGAGAACGGAATTGGAGGCTTCGAACCGGGCATTCGACGAAATGAGTGCTCCTTCGCCGTACATGGATCGAATGGACCAGTTATGGGCTGCCTCATCAAAAGCTGAACCCTTCCCTCCCATTCAACGCCTGTTCGGAAGCGAGCTTTCGCAGGAGCTGAAAAATCAGTTCATCGACCGCTTTGAAAAGAAACGGGGTGAAGGAGTCATTCTCAATTTCATCGTCACGAACAAGTATGGAGCTATCGTAGCGGCAGCCGGGGCGTCGCGAAGGTTCCGCTACGACAAGGAGGAGGTCTGGCGTGCGGCAAAAGAGTCCGGCTCCGCGGTCGGGCAGGTCGAGCTGGACGAAGAGAGCGGACAATCATTCATCCCGCTCGCAGTGCCGGTCACTGATGCCCAGGGCAACTTTGCCGGGGAAATGCTGGTCAGGGTGCTCGCAACCTCCCTTATCCGCGATGCCGTCATCACCTACAAGAAATACGAAAACACCCAGGTCAGGCTGGCGACCACCGACGGCAGGCTTATCTACGCCAGCAGGCCATTTCACTTCCTGGAAGATGTTTCAACGAAGGACTACTTCCGCAACATCAAGGGAGACAGCGGCTCCTTCGTTGCCGTCGAAGCCGGCCGGGGACCCTTTTTTCATTCGCCCGGTCCCAGGGCTATCTCACTTTTGCCGGTCTTCCGTGGGTCCTCGTGGTGGGCAACGATGTCAACGAGGTGCTGGCGCCGAGCTTCGCCCTGCGGGACAGCATCATCATCGCGTCGGGGATTTTCCTTGTGTTGGGAATGCTTGCGGCACTGCTGATTTCCCGATCCATCACGCGGCCCGTCGCGCTGCTCACGGCGGCCGCGGCCGAGATTGCAAAGGGAAATCTCGGGCACGAAATCGAGCCGCACGGAAAGGACGAGCTGGGCATGCTTGCGCAGTCTTTCGTGCAGATGAAGGTTGCCCTGCAGGGAATCGCGGCAATGGCGGAGAGGATCGCCGCCGGGGACCTGTCGGGAAGTTTTGAGCCCCGGTCCGAATCCGATTCCCTGGGGATAGCCTTGAAGATGATGGTGGAGAACCTGCAGGGCCAGATGCGCGAGATCCAGGAGGGAGCCGCGGTGGTCGTGACGGCGGCCGGCGAAATATCGGCTTCCACGAGCCAGTTCGCGGCCAACTCCAGTGAGACCTCGGTTGCCGTGAGCCAGACCACGGCAACGATCGAGGAGGTGAAGCAGACGGCCCACCTTTCAAACGAAAAGGCGAAGCTGGTCGCCGATAAAGCCAAGAGGAACGAGGAGGTTGCGCAGGCGGGGAGGGGCTCCGTACGGGTGACCACCGAGCTGATCAACGGCTTCCGCGAGCAGATGGCGGCAATCGGGGAGAGCATCACCCGGTTGAGCGAGCAGAGCATGGCGATCGGTGAGATCACAACCACGGTGGGCGACCTTGCGGACCAGTCGAACCTGCTGTCGGTGAATGCCGCCATAGAGGCTGTCAAGGCGGGAGAGCAGGGCAAGGGATTCGGAGTGGTGGCGCAGGAGATCAAGGGCCTGGCAGAGCAGTCCAAGCGCGCCACGGCGCAGGTGCGGAAGATCCTGGCCGACATCCAGAAGGCAACGGCAGGGGCGGTCATGGCCACGGAGAGGGGAAGCAAGTCCGTGGAACAGGGCATGAAACAGTCGGAGGAGGCCCGCGAGTCCATCGAGAAGCTCGCCGAGACCGTGGAGGAGGCCGTGCAGGCGGCGGCGCAGATTGCCGCGTCCAGCCAGCAGCAGCTGGTCGGCATGGACCAGGTGGCCACGGCAATGGAAAGCATCAAGGTGGCAAGCCTGCAGGGAGTGGCGGGAACGAAGCAGCTGGAGGGAGGCGCGCAGAACCTCCATGCCGTTGGCCAGAAGATGAAGCGGCTGGCGGAATTCTACAAGGTCTGAAGATGGTCCACGCGATTCTTGTTTTCAGGACCGAAGACAGATTTCACGCCCTGCTCCTCGATGCCGTGGAGAAAGTCGAGTTTTCGGTGGAAGTTTCCGCCCTTCCCGATTCCCCGCGAATCGTGCTGGGCGTTATCGACTGGCGAGGCACAATTCTTCCCGTCCTGAGCATGCGGCGGCGGCTCCATCTCCCCGAGAGACCGATTGCCGTCGATGACCGCCTGATCATCGCCCGCTCGAGCCGTCGTCGGTTTGCACTTCTCGTCGATGAAATAATCCGAGTGACATCCATGGCCGATGAGGACATCGCTGCCCCGGAAGGAATCTGGCAGGGCGTCCAGAGCATCGCGGGGGCCGTGAAAATAGATGCAGACATTGTGCTGATCCACGACCTGGATTCCTTCCTCGATGAGCTTGATGAGAGCTCCCTCGAGGGGGCCCTTGGCAGGGCGGGGAGTGTGTCAGGATGACCGGAACCCTTTCCCCCGAGTCCCTGGCCGAGTTCTCAGAGTTCGTTGGCGCCCGGCTGGGATTGAGCTTTCCCGCCGAGAGGTGGGACGACCTTGCGGGGAAAATCGGTCTTGCCGCGCGCGGAATGGGCTACGCTGACATTGTTGCGTTCACCCGTTCCGTGCTGTCGGGGCATTTCCAACCGAGCGGCCTGGAGTCACTGGCCAGCTTTCTCACCGTCGGAGAGACTTTCTTCTACCGGGAGAACAGGAGCCTTGACGCTCTCCAGCACCACGTGCTTCCTGCCATCCTTCGGTCCGGGAGCGGCGACAAGCAGCTTCGTATCTGGAGCGCGGGATGCGCCTCGGGGGAGGAGCCCTTCACTCTGGCGATGATGATACGGGACATCCCGGGCTTTGGCGATTGGAAGGTTACCATCATCGGATCCGACATCAACCAATCCTTTCTTGCGAAGGCGGAGGCGGGAGTGTACTCGGAATGGTCGTTCAGGGGAGTCCCTGACACGCTCAAATCCCGATACTTCTTCAAGGTCGGGAAGTCCGGGTTTCAAGTCGTTCCCGAGATCCGCAGGATGGTGGCCTTCGAATACCTCAACCTCGTGGGCGATGAGTACCCGACGCTGTTTTCCCGGACGAATGCAATGGACCTGATTCTCTGCCGCAACGTCCTGATGTATTTCAGGCCCGACAAGATCCAGCAGGTCGTCGGGAAGCTCCGGCGCTCGCTCCGCGACGAAGGATGGCTCGTCGTCAGCCCGGTTGAATCGCCCTTGATCAAGGACACCGGCCTCACGGCAGTTCAATTCCCGGATGCCGTCCTGTTCAGAAAACAGGACCTCCCCGCGCCCGCGGTTGCCGCGAGGGTTCCCGTGCAGAGGCCGCGGACGGCATCCCGAACGAGATCCGGACCCCCCTCCCTGCCGGCGGCACGGTTGCGGGTATCACCTCCTTCACGGGGAATGATTCTTGCCGAGGCGCTTGAGCACTTTGCCGCTGCCCGGTACGACACCTGCATCGGCCTCCTGGTCGACCCGTCCTCTGCGCTGGAGGAGGATCCAAAGGCGCACGAGCTTCTGGCCAGGGCCTGCGCAAATGCGGGTCGGCTGGCGGATGCCGAGTCCTGGTGCCAGCGGGCAATCAGGGCAGACAAGTTGAACGCCGTGCTCCGCTTCCTCCTGGCAAACGTGCTCATCGAACAGGACCGCCTGGAAAGGGCTGCCGCTGCGCTTCATCGTGCCATCTATATCGACGCGCAGTTCGTGGCGGCTCATTTTGCTCTGGGGCAGCTGATGCTCCGAATGGGATTGGCGCAGAAGGCCCGGGGCAGCTTCCGCAACGCTTCCCGGCTTCTCCAGCCCTTCGGCGCTGATGAGCAGGTGCCGGAAGCCGGCGGACTCTCGGCGGGCCGCTTGTCGGAAATCGTCCAGTCCATGCTCAGGAAAGGGACCGAGGCATGAGGGACGTCCTGAAGGACCGCACCAGGGCCCTCGCTGCCGGGCAGGGGCAATGCAGGAGAGCCGGGCAGAGATGCTGGAGGTTCTGCGGTTCCGCCTTGCAGCCGAGATATATGCGCTGGAGCTGGCTTGGATCGCACAGGTGAGGCCCGTTGTCGAGGTCACACCGCTCCCCGGCGTTCCGTCCTTTGTCCGGGGCGTCGTCAACGTCAGCGGGAGGATCGTTTCCCTCGTCGACCTGAAAGTCAGATTTGAGCTTCCTGACGCGGCGCTGTCCGCTGCCTCTGTGGTCATCATCCTGAGCGGCGCCGGCATGGAGATCGGGCTGCTCGCCGACGAGGTACTCGGAATCGAGAAGATTCCAGCGGAATCCCTGCAGGCACAGCTGCCAACTCTCTCCGGGGTGCGGGCGGAATACCTCAAGGGTGTCGCACCCGGTCGGCCTGGTCGTCCTTGATGGAGCCAGGATCCTTTCCGCCGAAAGCATGGTCGTGAACGACCAGGGGCCCGCGTCGTGAGCAAGGAGAAAGAGTTCCAGAAAAAGCTTGAAGAGATTTTCCGCTCGGAAGCACGGGAGCACCGGCAGGCCATTCTCGCGGGGCTCCTGGAAATCGAAAAGGGGCAGGGGGGGGCGGAACGGGAGGCGCAGGTCGTTGAGACGATCTTCCGCGAGGCGCACAGCCTCAAGGGAGCGGCGCGCGCGGTGAACATGACGGGGATTGAAGTTCTCTGCCAGACCCTGGAAGGCGTCTTTTCGATCCTCAAGAAGGGGCGCGTGCGGCTGCACCAGGAGATGTACGACACTCTCTTCAGGACAATCGACCGCATTGAGGAGCTGGAAAAAGGCACCGGAAGCAGCGGGTCGGATCCGGACTTCCTGAAGCAGCTGGCGGCCATGCGCGAGACACTGGCGGCCGGGGGTTCACCCTCGCCGGAGCCGCGGTCGGTTGAACACCCGGCGCCCGGCTCTCCGCCGCCAATGCAAAAACCAGGCGCAAGTGCGCCGGGTACATCGCTGGATCGAAAGGAGTGCGCGGATCCTGACGTCGTCCCGGATACCATCCGTGTCTCCTCTGCGCGCCTCGGCTCCCTGTACCTCAAGACGGAAGAGCTCCTGACCGTCCGGGAAGCCGTTAAGAAAAGAGCGGAAGCCCTCCTCGACCTTGCAGCTTCCCAGGAGGCATGGAGAAGCCGCGCGCGCGACGCGCAGCAGCATGCCAGGGACATGCGGCGGCCGAAGCAGGTTCTTGCCGCCTCGTTGGGACCCGAGTTTACGGCATCGTGCGCCGGCGTGCTCGACTTTGTCGAATCGGACGCCGCGCGCGAAGCGGAAGTCGCGATTGTGATTGCCGCCCTGAGCAGGGCCGCGGCACAGGACGCCACTCACATGAGCGAGCTGGTGGACGTGCTGCTGAAAGACATGCAGTCGGTCCTCATGCTCCCGTTCTCCTCCCTCCTGGAGCTGTTCCCCCGGATGGTCCGAGACCTGGCCCACGAGGAGGGACGACAGGTTGCGTGGAGCGTCACGGGGGAAGAGATCGAGGTTGACCGACGCGTGCTGGAGGCAATCAAGGATCCGCTCATCCACCTGGTCCGCAATTGCGTCAGCCACGGCATCGAGAATCCGGGTGTGAGAACAACCCGCGGGAAGAACCCTGAAGGCCGGGTCAGCCTGCATATTTCTGCGCTGGGCAGCGACAAGGTGGAGATCACCCTCAGTGACGATGGAGCCGGAGTCGACCTTGAAGCGGTGAAATCAGCCGCGGTGAAGAAAGGCTACGTAGGGCAGGACGAGGCATCCCGGCTGGATGATCTCAAGACGCTCTCCCTCATTTTCCTCTCGGAAGTCTCCACGAGCCCGCTGATCACTGACCTCGCCGGCAGGGGACTCGGGCTTGCCATTGCCCGCGAAAAAGTGGAGGCGCTGGGCGGTTCTGTTTCCGTGGAGTCGCGATCCGGCCAGGGCACAGAGTTTCGACTGATGCTGCCGCTGACGCTCTCCACATTCCGCGGTGTGATCGTCAGCACGGGGGGCCGGAGATTTGTCATTCCAATCGTGAATGTGGAGAGGGTGTTAAAAGTGGATCAGAAAGCCATTGCCAAGGTGGAAAACCGGGAGTGTCTACCGTACGACGGAGGCATGCTGTCCCTCCTGAGCCTCTCCGGGGCGTTGGGCATGCCGGATGAGGCGGGCGGAAATCCCGACTCCTTTCCCGCCGTGATTCTGCACGCGTCCGGCATCCGGGCAGTCTTCCGCGTGAAAGAGATCCAGGGAGAGCAGGAAGTCCTGGTCAAGAGTCTCGGGAAGCAGCTGGCCCATGTGCGGAACATCAGCGGCGCCACTGTCCTGGTCGGTGGAGGCGTGGTTCCCATCCTGAATGTCGCGGAGCTGCTGACGTCCGCTTCGCTTTCTCGTGTGCACGGCGCAGCGGCTGCGGCGAAGGTGGTGCAGGGACGCAGGCAGAGGAAGATTCTCGTCGCGGAGGACTCGGCAACGTCGCGGGTGCTCCTGCAGTCCATCCTGCAATCGGCCGGGTACGAAGTGAAAACGGCAGTAGACGGCGCGGAAGCCTTTGCCAGCCTCCGCACGGAGATGTTCGACCTCCTGGTCTCGGACGTGGACATGCCCCGCATGACCGGCTTCATTCTTACGGAGAGGATTCGAGCCGATTTGAAACTTGCCGACCTGCCCGTCGTGCTGGTGACGTCTCTGGATTCGAGGGAGGACAGGGAGAAGGGCGTGGAAGCAGGGGCGAACGCTTATATCGTCAAGAGCAGCTTTGACCAGGGCAACCTCCTGGAGACCATCGGGAGGCTCCTGTGATCCGCGTACTGGTCGCGGAGGACTCTCGGTCCGTCAGGGAACTGCTCGTGCACATCCTCGCGTCAGAGCCCGGGATTACCGTCATCGACACCGCGGTTGACGGCTGGGAGGCGGTGGAGAAGGCGCGCGCCTTGAGACCGGACGTCATCACCATGGACATTCACATGCCGCGCATGGACGGCCTCGAGGCAACCCGCCAGATAATGTCGTCGAACCCGATTCCCATCCTGATCATCAGCGCCAGCATGGATCCCTCCGAAGTGGGGCACGCGTTCGTCGCGCTTGAGGCCGGCGCCATATCACTGTGCGAGAAGCCGGTCAGCATCGGTCATCCGGATTTCGAAAAGCTCTCCCGGAGGATCGTGCAGAAAGTGAAAATGGTATCCGAGATCAGGGTTGTGCGCAGATGGCCTGCTGCGCGCCGCACGGAGCTGGCCCCGCTGCGCGTTGCGGAGTGCGCGGGAGCTTTTCAAGGCCTCATTCGCATCGTTGCGATCGGCGCATCAACCGGCGGCCCCCCCGTTCTTCACAAGCTGCTGGCAGCGCTGCCCAGCAGCTTTCCAGTGCCCATCCTGATCGTCCAGCATATTTCGGCTGGCTTTCTCCCGGGTCTTGTCGACTGGCTGGCTTCGGGCGCCGGTTTCCGCGTGGAGATCGGCTCGGATGGACAGGAAGCGCTTCCTGCATGCGCATACATGGCCCCGGACGGTGTTCACATGGAAGTGAACGCCAAGGGACGCCTCAAGCTTCGCAAGGGCGATTCGGTGAACGGCATGTGCCCGTCGGTTTCCGTGCTTTTCCGGTCGGTGACCGCGGCATACGGGGAGTCGGCGGCCGGGGTCCTCCTGACCGGCATGGGACGGGACGGTGCGGAAGAGCTGAAAGAAATGAGGGACAGGGGCGCTTTGACCATAGCGCAGGACAAGGAGAGCTCCATCATCCACGGCATGCCGGGCGAGGCCATCAAGCTGGGGGCCGCGCGTCACGTCCTTCCCCCGGACCAGATTTCGAGTTTCCTGACAGAGGCGGTGGAGGCGCGCCATGCCTGAGCACATCCTTGTCGTCGAAGACAGCGCCACCCAGGCCCAGCTTCTTCGGCACGTTCTCGAAGGCGCTTTCTTTTCCGTTGAAGTTGCGACGAATGGAAATGCCGCCCTTGAGTCCCTGAAGCAGAGGATGCCGTGGCTGGTCATTACCGATGTCACGATGCCCGGGCATGGACGGCTATGAGCTGTGCCGGGCAATACGGGGGGATCCGCGGCTTGCCCGTCTGCCGGTGATCCTGCTGACGAACCTTTCCGACGAGGACAAGGTGATCCTCGGCCTGGAAGCGGGAGCCGACAGCTTCATCTCGAAACCGTTCGAAGAGGAGAAGCTCCTCGGACGCGTCCGCGAAGTGCTCGCGGCCTCCCCGCTGGAAGAGGCAGGGAATGTTTCTTCTCTGGAACTGCTCGTTTCCGGAAATCGGTATCTCATCAGCGCCAGCCGCGCCAGGATTCTCAGCTACCTCGTCTCCACCTATGAAAACGCGCTGCAGATCAACAAGAAGCTCGCCGTGGCGCAGGCCGAGCTGCAGGGCCTGAACGTCCAGCTCGAAGAAAGGGTCAGGTCTCGAACCTCGGCCCTGACCCTCGAGGTGACTCAACGCACTGAAGCCCAGGGTGTCGTGCAGGCAACGAACCGCCTCCTGGAGATCACCAACCGCCAGCGGGAGGTCGGGGCCCTTCTCGGGGAGTTCGCTGCCGAAGTCAGGTCCTTTACCGGGTGCGACGTGGCCGTCATCCGTCTCCAAGGCGAGAAAGAACCCGCCCTGGACGGTTTTGGATCCGTTGCGAGAATCCCGATCCATCACGGCGGGAAGACCATCGGGTTTATCGACCTCGCCGACAAGAGAGGGAATGCATTCCCGGCCGGGACCCTGCAGATGCTTGAGACAACGGCAAAGCAGCTCGGGTCGGCCATCCTGCGGATCCGGAGCGAGGAAAGGCTGCGCCACTTCTTCGAAGATGACCTGGCCGGAGCGCTGATCACCAGCCCGGAAGGCAGGATCCTGAGCTGTAACCCCGCGTTTGCCCGCATGTTCGGATTTGCCGAGGCAAGGCACGCCATGGGAACGATGTTCGGCGCTCTATGCAAGACGCAGCCGTGGCACGAGTTTGCTGCCCTGCTCACCCAGCAGCGAAAAATCGAGAACCGGGAAACGGAATATTGCAAAGCTGATAGAGGGCGAATCGAGGTGATAGAGAATGCCGTCGGTGATTTCGACGGAAACGGAGCGCTGCTCGAGGTCAGGAAGTATCTCTTCGATATCACGGAAAAGAAAAGCCTCGAGCGCCAGGTCTTCCAGTCACAGAAAATGGAGGCGATTGGCAGACTTGCCGCGGGCGTTGCCCATGACTTCAACAACGTGCTCCAGGTTATCCAGGGCTTTACCGACTACCTCCTGGGAAAGACTTCCCCTGCGGATGCGGCACTCAAGCCTCTCCAGCAGATCCGAAAAGCCTCGGAGAAGGCCGCGGCGCTGACGCAGCAACTCATGGCCTTCAGCCGCAAGCAGGAGCAGAACGCGGAGGTTCTGGACCTTGGCCAGGTGGCGGAAGGGCTGGCGGGGATGCTGCGGCAGCTTGTCGGGGAGAAGATCACGCTGAAGATCCGCGCATCCGCCGGGCTGTGGAAGGTGAAAGCGGACCGCGGCCACCTGGAACAGGCCCTGATGAACCTTGCGGCCAACGCGCGGGACGCGATTCAAACCACGGGGGAGCTGACCATCGAGCTGGAAAACATACAGCTCGAAACCGGGGATGTGCGGGAGACTCAACAGCCCGGCGCGTACGTGTCCCTGGTTGTGCGGGATACTGGAGTGGGAATGAGCCGGGAGACGATGGAGCACATGTTCGAGCCATTTTTCACCACGAAGGAAAAGGGCAAGGGGACCGGCCTGGGTCTTGCCACCGTGTATGGAGTGGTCAAGCAGTCCGGCGGCTCCATCCAGTGCCGCAGCGAGCTGGGCACGGGAACCGAGTACCGCATCCTGCTGCCGCGCTTGCCCGGGGTGCCGGAATGAACGGAGGGAACGCGCGAAAGAGGATCCTGATTGCCGACGATGACCAGGGCGTCCAGGTGCTTCTCCGCATGTATTGCGAGGACAGCGGCTATGAATCAATCGAGGCGTCGAACGGCGCGGAGGCGCTGCAAAAGGCGGTGCAGGATCCGCCTGACCTCGTCCTGCTGGACGCAAACATGCCCCGGATTGACGGTTTCGAAGCCGCCCGGAAGCTCAAGGAAAGCGAAATCACCAGGAACATCCCCATCATCATCCTCACGGGGTTGAAATCCCGCGAGGACCGGATCCGGGGAATTGCCGCAGGGGCGAACGACTTCCTGACGAAACCCATTGACCAGGAAGAGCTCATGATGCGGATCCGCAACCATCTCAAGATCAAGGAGTTTCACGATTTCCTGAAGCACCACAACGAGATCCTGGAAGGCAGGGTGGAGAAGCGCACGCGCGAGCTTCACGATGCCCTTCTGAGCCTGCAGGCCGGGATTGACAAGCTGAAATCCAGCTATATTGACACGATCCGCCGGCTTGTCGTGGCCGCCGAGTACAAGGACTCGGACACGGGGACGCACATCAAGCGGCTGGGATCACTGGCGGGAGAGCTTTCAACCGCGATCGGAATGGATGAGACATTCGTGGATACGATTTCTCACGCCTCCTCCATGCACGATATCGGGAAGGTGAGTGTCCCCGACCGCATCATTCTCAAGGACGGGCCCCTGAGCCCCGAGGAATGGGAGGTCCTCAAGGCCCACACCCTCACCGGCGCGCGGATCCTGCACGGCTCCGAATCCCATTACCTGCAGATGGCTGAGCGCATCTCCCTGACACACCACGAGCGCTGGGACGGCAGCGGGTACCCGAACGGGCTCGAAGGAACCGAAATTCCCATAGAGGGAAGGGTCGTGAATATCTGCGATCAGTATGACGCGCTCAGGAGCAGGAGGCCGTACAAGCCTGCGCTGGGGCACCTGGAGGCGCTTGCAATAATCAGGAATGGGGACGGGAGGACCGAGCCCCGGCATTTCGATCCGCGTGTCCATGAGTCTTTCCTGGGTATTTCAGAGCGCATACGCGAGCTGTACGAGGTGCCGCCCGTCCCCGACACCGCCGTTCGGGAGGTCATGGAATGACGCCATCTGCAACCATCCTCCTCGTGGAAGACAGCAGGACGCAGGCGGCAAAACTGGCGGCACTGTGCGAGGGGCGCGGCTTCGCGGTCAGCTGTGCGTCTGATGGCGTCGAGGGTCTTGAAGCGGCACGAAGCTCCGCGCCCACCCTCATCATCAGCGACATCCGCATGCCCGGCATGGACGGGCTGGAAATGTGCAGGACAATCAAGGGGGACTCCGTCCTGGGGAACATTCCCGTTATTCTGCTGACGAGCCTTTCCGACCCCCAGGATGTGGTCAAGGGATTGGAATGCGGCGCCGACGGGTTCATCGTGAAGAACGGCTCGGACGACGTGCTTTTCGATGGAATTGCGAGGGTCCTGAGGACTCACGTCCCGGGGGTCCCTGCACACGGCAGGCCCGGGATCCGGGCGCTGATCGACGGAGAGGAGCACCGGATAGCCGCAGATCCGCAGCATATTTTTGACTTCCTCATCTCCACCTATGATACCGCGTACCGCAGCAACGCCGAGCTCACCAGGGTGCGGGACGAGCTCAGCGCATCCAACGAGCTGCTTGAGAGCAGGGTGAGCCAGCGCACGGCGGAGCTGGCCCGGAAAAACCAGGAGATCTCCGAAATGTACCAGCAGCTCTGGCATGCCGCCCGGCTGGCCACCGTCGGGGAGCTCACCGCCAGCTTTGCGCACGAGATCAACAACCCGCTGCAGACGGTGAGCCTCCACGTTGAATCCCTCTCCCGACGCCTTTCCGCGGACGCGGTGTCACTCAGGGAGCTTTCCGTTGTCGGCAAGGAAATAGACCGCATTGCACGCCTGGTAAGGGACATGATGCAGTTCAGCCGGAAAGGTGAGCAGCAGGTCTCCCTGGTGAATCCGGCCGTGGAGCTGGAGAGGACCCTCGATCTCATCCTGTATCTCCTGAAAAAGCGCGAAATCCGGGTTGTGAAGGATTTTCCCGTCGAGGTTCCGCTGGTTCGCGCCGATCCCGAGCAGCTGCAGCAGACATTCCTGAACCTTATTACCAACGCGTGTGATGCCATGCCGTCCGGAGGGATTCTGACCCTCCGGCTTCTGGCCGGGCCGCCCGTCATGATCGAGATCACGGATTCAGGCACAGGCATTGCCCCCGCCAACCTGCCCCGGGTGATGGAGATCTTTTTCACCACCAAGCCGCCGGGGAGCGGCACGGGACTGGGACTCCCGATCTCCCGGCGCATCGTGGAAGCCCACGGCGGCTCGATGTTCATCGAGAGCGAGCTGGGAAAGGGGACGACCGTCCGCATCCTCCTCCCGGCCGGCGTGCCAGGCGAGCAGCTGCATGAATCCGGGTGAGGGAATGCCGACACTGGGCCGGGTTGCAATTGTGGATGACGAGCCGTTCCTCATGGAAGCGCTCCAGGAAGCCATCAAGGCGCTGGGCTATGAGGCGAGCGGGTTCACCTCGGGTTCCTCGGCGATTGCCGCCATGAGGGCTGAAGATTTCGACATTCTCCTCACTGACCTCCTGATGCCGGGCTTGAACGGCATAGAGCTTTTCCGCCAGGCACGGGAGATCGATCCCCATCTCGTCGGCATCATCATGACGGGACACGCCACCATCCAGAACGCCATCGAGGCAATGAAGGTCGGCGTGTTCGACTACGTCCTGAAGCCCTTCAAGACGGATGCCCTGGCGCCTCTCCTGGATCGCGCAACTTCGGTCAGGCGCCTGGGACTGGAGAATCTCCAGCTCCGCCAGACGATTGCCATGTACGAGCTCGGCCAGACGGTCAGCTACAGCCTGGCGCTGGAAACGATCCTGGACAAGGTTGCCGACGGCGCCCTCCAGCAATGCCAGGCTGACGAGACGTCGGTCATGCTTCCCTCCGAAGACGGCTCGGAGCTGTATGTTGCCGCGATTAGGGGGAAGAATCGGGGAGCGCTGCTCGGGAAGAGGGTGCCGATGTCTCTGCATGTTGCCGGCTGGGTGGCAGGCCACCGGGAGCACCTCGTTCTCAACGGCGAGGTGCGGGACGCCCGCTTTACCCCGCTGCATCCGCGCAGCGATATCGAGCTGGCCGTGTCCCTGCCCCTGCTGGTCGGTGGGAGGCTTGTGGGTGTGCTGAACCTCAACTTCACTCGCGCCCGGCGCCCGCTCACCGTCGGAGAAGTGAAAGCGCTCAACATCTTCGGGAGCATTGCGGGAACGGCCATTGAAAGCGCGCGGATGCACGAGAAGGTCCTGGCGGCGGAGCGCAAGTACCGCGGGATTTTTGAAGACACATCGGAAGGGATCTTCCAGACAACCCCGGATGGAAAACGCTTTATGACCGCAAATCCCGCCCTGGCTCGAATTCTCGGCTTCGACTCGCCACGGGAGCTTATGGGGAGCATTGCGGATGTCGGCGCGCAGGTGCTCGGGAAGCCGGACTCCCGCGTGGACCTGCTGGAGAATCTGGAGGAGGACCAACCGCTCAAGAACGTGGAATGCTCCTGCACACGGAGCGATGGTTCGGAAGTCTGGGTGCTTCTGAATGCCCGCCGCCGCGGCCGCCGTGAAGAAGGATTCGGCTGCGAAGGAAGCATTGTCGATATTTCCGATTTGAAAAGGGCGCAGGGGGAGATCGACGCTCTCTCGCGCTTCCCGGAGGAGAACCCCAATCCCGTCATGAGGCTGAGCGGAGAAGGCATTCTGCTCTATGCCAACCAGGCCAGCCGCCCCATCCTGGACGCCTGGAGGTGCGCACGCGGGGAAAAGGCTCCCCAGGAATACCTTGCGCTGGCACTCGCGACACTGGCTTCGGGGACTCCGACAGAAGCGGAGCTCACGGCAGAGAAACGGACATTTTCCGCGGTGTTCGCCCCGGTCCTCGAAGCCGGCTATGTCAACGTGTATTCGCTGGACATCACGGAAAAGCGGAGTCTCCAGCAGGAGCTTCTCCAGTCCCAGAAAATGGATGCCATTGGAAGACTTGCGGGTGGGGTTGCCCACGATTTCAATAATGTTCTCACGGCCATCCTCGGGTATTCCGACTACCTCCTGATGAAGCTCGGGAAGGAAAATCCGCTGGGACGAGAGGTCCGCGAGATCCGCAAGGCGGGGAGACCGGGCGGCAAGCCTCACGCGGCAGCTCCTGGCATTCAGCCGCAAGCAGATCTTCGAGGTCCGGGTGGTGGATTTCAACGCAATCGTCAGCGGCATGGAGAAGATGCTCCAGCGGCTCGTCCATGAGAACATCAGGTTCGAGCTGAACCTCGATCCTGCTCTCGGGAGGGTGCGCGCTGATGCCAGCCAGATGGAACAGATCCTGCTCAACCTCGTCATCAATGCGAGCGACGCCATGCCCGGCGGAGGCAGGCTGCTGATCGAAACCGCCAACGCAGACCTGGACGAGAGCTATTCGAGCATGCATATGAGCGTCAAACCGGGCCCGCACGTCGTGCTCATCGTCAGCGACACGGGAACCGGGATGACCGAGGAAACGCGGGACCGCGTCTTCGAGCCGTTCTTCACAACCAAGGAGCGGGGGAAAGGCACCGGCCTCGGTCTCTCCACCGTGTACGGCATCGTGAAACAAAGCGGCGGCAACATCTGGGTCTACAGCGAGCCGGACAAGGGAACGGCCTTCAAGATCTACCTTCCGCGGGTTTTCGAGGAGGCGGAGGAGATCCCGAGTGAAACTCCGGGTGAAGAGCTGGCAAGAGGCACCGAGACGATCCTGGTCATTGAAGACGAGCTCATGATCCGCGAGATCGTCAACGTGCAGCTGCTCGAACAGGGCTTCACGGTCCTTCTCGCCGCGGACGGCGAGGAGGCGATCAGGATCTGCGCCGAACACAAAGACCCGATCCACCTTCTCCTGACCGACGTCGTCCTGCCGGGGATGAGCGGCCGGGAGGCGGCAAAGAACATCACCTCCGGCCGCCCCGAGATTCGTGTCATCTACATGTCGGGATACACTGCGAACGGGATCGTCCATCACGGGGTCCTGACCACGGGGCTGGCATTTCTTCAGAAGCCGTTCTCTCCTGCCGTTCTGCTGAACAAGATTCGGCAGGTCCTGGATGCCAAGACGCCGCCCTCGAACTGAGCGACAGCTGACACGCGGGGGATACCGAAGGAGCTACGGATGTCAATGAAGGCCGCGCGGGTGCTTGTGGTAGACGATGATCCACAGATTGTCGATGTCATGTCGCTTTTCCTTGCGAATGCCGGTTACGAGGTCCTGAGCGCGGGCAGCAGCGAGGAATGCCTCCGGGCGGCCCGGGCTCAGCGGCCCGAGGTCATCCTCCTGGACGTGCAGATGCCCGGGCAGGGACGGGTATGCAACCGCCTCACTGCTCACGCAGGACGAGGCCACACGCAGCATTCCCATCATCATGGTGACCGGACTCATGGGAGAAGGGGACCGCGTGAGGGCGCTGAAAGCAGGGGCCGTTGATTTTCTCATCAAGCCCGCCAAGCCGGAGGAGCTCCTGGCCAAGGTCGGCTCGCTTGCCCGGCTGAAGGCATACCATGACGAATCCCAGGTCAGCCGCGAGGCCCTGACCGCCGAGGTGGCAGGCAAGACGGGACAGCTGGAACGGGCCCTCGCAGCGTTCTCCCGGTTCGTCCCCCGGGAGTTCCTGGTCTGCCTCTCGAAGAAAAGCATCCTTGAAGTCAGCCTGGGGGACCAGGTGCAGGCCCAAATGGCCATACTTTTCGCCGACATCCGTTCCTTCACGACCTTGTCGGAGAAGATGACCCCCAAGGAGAATTTCAGCTTCCTGAACTCGTACCTCGGGCGGATGAATCCGTTCATCTGGGAGAACGGCGGCTACATCGACAAGTACATCGGGGATGCGATCATGGCGCTCTTCCCTTCCGGCGCTGAAGCGGCCCTCGACGCCGGCATAGCCATGCTCCGCTACATTCCCGTGTACAACGCCCACAGGGCGAGCTTCGGTTATGACCCGGTGCAGATCGGTGTCGGCGTGAATGCCGGCTCCGTGATGCTGGGCATCATCGGGCACGAGCGGTTCATGCAGGGCACCGTGATATCGGATGCTGTCAACCTTTCTTCGCGCCTGCAGGACCTGACCAAGCTGTACGGCGTTTCCCTGGTCATCTCCAACACGGTCCTGTTCGGTTTGAAGGATCCCAACCGCTATCGCTACAGGTTCCTGGACAATGTGAAGGTCAAGGGGAAAAAGGAATCGGTGCCGGTCTACGAGGTCTTTGATGCAGATCCTCCCGAGCTTGTCGATCTGAAGGTGCGCATCAGGGAGCCGTTCGAGAGGGCCGTGTACGAGTACCACGCGGGGAACTTCGCGACGGCGGCAAAGATGTTCGCGGACGTCCATGGTCAGGGAGTCCAGGACAAGTCCGTTGCAATATACCGCCGGCGCTGCGAGCGCTCTCTCAAGCTGGGCTCACTGGTTCCGCCCGAAGAAATTGCGGAATGAGTCGGGACTGAGATGCTGCAGGTGCTGGACCAACGCGACTTCGGCCTGTTTCTCTGGCTCCTCTTCTGCGGCTTGTGCGTCCTTGAATGTGTCGTTCTGAACAGAGAGGAAGGGCCGGGACGCCGGTGGCTGGCCTTCTTCAGTTACTTCCTGTTCCAGGCATTGGCGGTTTCGTGGACCCTCGCCGCGCCGCTGCTTGAAACGGGATGGCGCTTCATAGCCCTGCCGACTTTCCTCCGGTCTCTCGCCTACGGCAGCCTTCTTGCATTCGCTTCCGCGCCTGACGCGGGCCGCGGCCGCAAGAGGATCATGCTGGCCATTTCCATCGGGCTCATTGCTGCCGGCGCTGTTTTGGGGCTGGCAGGCAGCGGGGCGGCGTATTCACTCCTGGTTCACGCCCTGCTGGGAATTCCCGGACTGGTTTTTGCAGTCCGGTTCATCCGTGCAGACCAGGCAGCGCGGACCCCTCCCCGACCATGGCTGAATGCGTACGCCGTGACATTTGGAATCTCCCTTGCGTGCCTTGTCACGGAGTCCGTGGCCGGTGAGTTCTCTCCCGCGCTCATTCGGCAATGGTTTCTCCCCCTGCACATCCTCCTTTCCCTGGCGCTCACGATCATCCTCACTGTGCACGAGTGGCGATCTTTCAATCGCGCGAATCGGGGGCTTGGCGGCAAGCTGACGAGGGCTTCGATCTACGGAGCGTTTTGCGTCATCCCGGTGCTTATTGTCCTTGGCGGAGTTCTCACGTCCCTGCTTGGAACGCGAACGTTTTTAAGGATCCGTGAAGAGTACGCAAATAACGTCGAGCTGATCAGGGCCACCCTTCTGCTGGAGACCGACGCGATGGATGACAGCGTGTCCATCCTGGCCCGCACACCATCCATCCGGGGGTTTCTCGTCAAACCCGGATGCATCCCACCTCGCCGTGACCGACGGGGTGCTCGATATGTACGCGGAGGCGACTCCCGGGAGCACGTACTATCTCCTGGACACAAACGGCCGGGCGCGTGCCTCATCGAACAGGAAATCGCCGGTCTCATTCGTGGGGCGCATTCTGCCGGAGATACCTGAAAGCGTGAGCCTTTTTTCGGAGAACATGCAGACAGAGGGACAGTGGAGATTCTTCGCTACAACGGGCCGGACCGGTAACCAGGGGGTATTATGCGGCGTCCGCGGTGCACGATGCGCGCGGGAGGCGGCTTGGCACAGCAGTCGGCAAGCTGAATGTCGAAGCATCGCTGCTGCGCTTCGGGTCCCTTGGCGACGTTCTCCTGGTGAACGCGCTCGGGGTGATTTTTCTCTCCAATTCCCAGGGTCTATCATTCCGAACGCTCTGGCCTCTGACCGCCACGCTTCGTCGGATGTTTGCCGCCTCACTGCAGTTCGGCACAATTGACGCCGTCCCGCTGATAACTTCCGAACCGGCGGACGGCTCAACCGTGACGTGGCGCGGCATTCCCGCGCTTGCAACGCGGGCGTTCTTCCAGATTCCCGGCTGGTCCATCGTGGCATTCGGGTCCCTGAGAGCGGTTGTCGTGAGCAGGATGGCGGGCTTGCTCCTTGCGCTGATTGCTGCCCTGGTGGTTGCAGGGTATGCAGTGGCCGCGCAGCTTTCCCTCCTGGACGAGGCTCGTATCGAGCGCTCAGAGAGGCTGTACCGTACCCTGATTGAAGGCACGCCGAACTGGATCAGCATTGTCGACGAGCGCGGCTCGTTCATCTTCACCAACAAGGCGGGACAGGACGGCGTCGGCCTGGGGAAAACTTCCTGGCCTCGAGCGCAAGCAGAACGCGTTCTTGGTGCGGTGGCTGCCGGCGAGATTGCTGCCCGGGTCAGGGAGTCCGCGGGAGCGGGAATCGCTTCGTCGGAAACAAGCATTCCTGCCGCCTCGGGAGGAGAGAGGACGTGGCGGCTCACATTCGTTCCGCTGGAGAATGAGGGCCCGGCACCTACGGCAATCCTGATCGGAAACGATGTCACCGACGTCCGGCTTGCCGAAGCGAAGCTTGTCAGGGCTGAACGGATGGGGGCCGTGGGCACTCTCGCCGCCGGAATAGCGCACCAGTTCAACAACATCAACGCGGTGGCCCTCGGGTACCTGCAGGTACTGGAGCTGGAACAGGGCATGCCGGAGACCGCGGCCCGTTACGCCGGGCTTGTCCGGACGGCGCTGGAAAGATCGGTAGACCTCACATCGCGTCTGCTGCCGCTTTCAATTCCATTTGGAACACAGCAGTCGACTGTCGACCTCGTCGATGTCGTTCGCGGAGCAATTCACGAAGTGCAGCAGGACCTCGACAGGGAAGGAGTGCGCCTGGAGTTCGAGAAATGTGAACCGGCGGTGGCGCGCGTCAACCAGGAGCAGATGAGGTTCGTGGTTCACGGGCTGCTGGTGAACGCATGGCATGCGATCCTTGGGAAGTCCATCCGCGAAATCCGTCTCCGCACGGGAGCCGCCGGTGCGATGGTTTTCCTCCGCGTCCAGGATACCGGATCGGGGATCGCGCCGGAAAAGATAAGCAGCATTTTCACGCCGTTTTTTTCCGAGAAAGGAGAGCACGCCGCTCCCCGGTCTCCGCAGTCGCGCGTCCGAGGCGTCGGGCTGAGCCTCGCTGTTTCGCATGCAATCGTCACCGGCCTGGGAGGCCGGATTGACGTGCAGAGCACACCCGGTGAAGGGTCGGCTTTCACCGTCTGGCTCCCGCTGGCCCTGGCCGAGGCGTGAGCCGCCGGCCGGGCTACTTGCCGTCCCTTTTCTCGTCATCGAAAACGATCGTGGCCCCGCCCACGTCTATCACGTCGCCTGACTCCAGGGTGCGCGTTTTCACCTGCTGATTGTTGACGAGTATGTCCCCGGTGCCCACCACCGTGTAGCTCTTGTCTTTCGGGTTGAAGATGATTGTCGCGTGCTGCTCCCGTATCTGCGGGGCGCCGGCGATCGTCAGGTCCGCCTTCGGGCTTCCGCCGATCACGGTCTTGGCGGACGTGAGCGGCACAACCCGTGTGACGGAATGGCCCACCTGGGTCTGGAGCACTTCCAGCCGGGCAGGCCCGCCCTTTCTTCCAGGCGAAGGAGGGTCAGGCCCCAGAGAAGGAGACACGCCAGGATAAAGCGGGATCACGAGGAAAAGAGTGAGCGCGCGCACGGGGAGCCCGAAGACCGTGCTTGCGAAGTAGAACCGGGTGACCGAAGCCCTTCCCTCGGGAGCGGCGACGGTTGCGCGCACATACTTCCTCTCTGCCGGGGCGAGTGTTGCCCGCCAGGTAAGAAGGTATTCCGCCGCCACCTGCCGATGGATGGAGTCGTAGACTCCTGCAAGCTCGTCCTTGTTCCGGGCGTCGAAGATTCTGCCGCCTGTCTGGAGTGCAATGTCTTTCAGGTTCCTGTCAGGAACGCTACCGGTCCCGAAGCTCACGGCATAAATCGTATTTCCCTCTTCCTGGTTGGCGGTGATGGGCTCCTTGAATGTGAAGACGCGGCTGCCGAAAACAGGGTGCGCCTTGCCCGCGTGAAGGGCATAGGGATAGTTTTCTCCGTCCGACAGGACAATGATCGCCTTGCGTCCCTGGATTCCGGCGAACTCCTGCGCAGCCAGGAAGAGGCTTGCGTACAATTCGGTATAGGCCTGGTCGGAGGCCGGCCGCTGGATTCCGTCAAGCAGGCTCACGATCCTGGACCGGTCCGTCGTGGGCCGAGAGAGCAGGTGATAGGAGGTATTGAAATACGCCAGTCCAATCCGGTCCGCGGGATTGGTCATGCCTGCAACCAGGGTACGCACGGCCTCCCTGGCATGCGTGATGCGCAGGGCGGCAGCGTCCGTGGTGGTCTTCCCATCCAGCGTGTCATACATGCTTCCCGAATCATCGATCAGGAGCAGGAACGTGATGCCCGCCACGGCGCCGGCGTTCGGGGTGAAGGCGGAAATCCGCGGGATATGCTTGGAAGCTCTCACCGTCGGGGACTCGGCAATGCTGAAGGCGCCCTGCTCCAGTCCTTCAACGGGCTGCCCGTGGTCATCGGTCACGCTGACGTACACATTCACGTCCTGGGTGAGAAGCAGCCGGGACGCATCGATCTGCGCAAGGCTGATGTTGAGGGCAGAGGCAATGCCCGGGGAAAGCAGGAGGCACGCCAGGAAGTACCAGCTGTTTTTTCAGGGTCATGGAAAGCCCCCTCATTCGTACTTGTAGAACATGCGCGCCGAGCCCATGCGGATCACGTCACCGAGCTTGAGCCGCCTCTCCGCGCCTCGGTTGCCCGGCGGATTCTTCGAGCCGCTGCTCGTTGACCAGGATGGGGAGCCGCGGCTCGAGGTTGACCAGCACAACCTCCCCCTTGCGGATGCGGACCTGTGCCTGGCGATCCGCGAGATCTTCGTAGGAGGGCAGGGCGATCTCGTTGCGCGGCGAACGGCCCAGGCGCATCCGCCGCTGGTTGAGGAGGAACTCCTTGCCTTTCAGGCTGCCGGTCAAGATGCGAAGGATTCCAAACGACATCCCTCTCTCGACCAGCCCGTAGAAGACGCCGATGGCGCAGCCGAGCGTCGCAAAGCCGACAAGCCGGGACCAGCCGGCGAGGGGCAGGACCATGCGCGCATACTCCAGCACGAATCCTCCGATGAGCCCGCCCGCCACGCCGCCGAGGATCCCGATCCCGATCTTCTTCATGGAGCCGGCGCGAACCCCTTCACCGGCGCCGACGAACACGCCCAGGACGGCCCAGCCGATTGCGTGCGACACCGGAAGGACGACGCGCTGGAAACTGGCGTATGACTGCATGACCAGTGTGCCGACCATCCAGAGGGCGGCCTGCCCCGCCAGGAGGCCGACGGCTCCTCCAACGCAGCCGACCAGCGCCCCCAGCAGGGCGCCCGCGGGAATGCGCGATTTCACGCGCGAGGTGATTCCTTCAGCCGTGCCGAAGAACGCGCCCATCACCGCGCCGGTGACCGCGCCGAGAAACGCCGAGAAGAAGCAGGTACGATGTGAATCCGGCCTGGAGAAAAAGTATCACTTCTGCCAGCGGCCAGGCGCAGATGCCTGCAAGCAATCCTACGGCCAGGAGAATGAGCCGGCGAGCCAGTGTGGTCATGCGTACCCCCTACTTGTTCAACGCGACGCCCAGGGCTCCCTGCTGTGGATCGAGATCGACGTTCACGGAGACCGTCCCCATCGGGTTCAGGTGGAAGCTCACGCTTTTTTCCTGGTCAGGCGGCCGGCGGACCGTCAGGCGATAATCGCCGGGGCTGAGCAGGATCTGCCGATTGCCGGTTTCCAGGGGCGCGAGCTTTTCGAACTTCCCGTCCCTGCCGCCTCCCAGGTAGTACTCCGAGCCGTTCAGCTGGAGCGTCGCCCCGGGAGCCTGGGAGCGTATTGCTATCATCCCGGGCTGCGGCACCAGCCGCGCCTCAATGTGCAGACCGTCTGGTACGCCCGGACAACCAGGCTGTAGAGCTGGGGATAGTAGCCTTCCTTTTCGATGCGAACCGGTAGCTCCCTCCCGAGGTGAAGTCCCCGGGGACAGCGGAGCTCCACGGCACCCAGCGGTTGGAGAGGAAAACGGACATGCAGGGCGGACCCGGTGAGGTCCTCCCCCGTTGCAGCGTCAGTCACCGTGGCGCTCACCGACAGGACCTGCGGCCCGCTTCCCTGCCTGACGGTGACCTGCATCCCGTCCACGGTGGAGAAGAACCGCTTCTGCACGACGCGCGGCGCGAGGATGAACGAGCTCCAGAGACAGCTCCCCTTCCAGGCTTACCTTCATCCGGTACCTTCCCGGCGGGAGGTACACCTTTTTCGAGGAGAGGGTGAACGTTTCTGCGGAGGCGCGGGAGGCATCCGGATGGAGCCCGAAGTCGACTCCCACGATCCTCGTAAGCTCGTTGTCCTGTTCCCGGTAGAGCACCGGCTGGAAGAAGATCTCTTCCGGCTCCTTGTAGGAAGCGTCGACGACTGCCGAGACGACGAGGAGCCCGTACCGCCCGGGCTCGAATGTCTCGAACCACCAGCCCTGCCGGTACGCGTACCAGCCCCCGGCGGCAAGCAGGCAGGCCACGACAAGAATGGGCATGGCCCATGCGAGCCAGGTGCGCTTGCCCTTGAACAGGCCGCCGATTGCCTTGCCTTCGACCACGCTCTTCACTGCGCCCTGCAGGGAAGCGGGGTCCCGTTTCCTGATGCGTCTTTCCAGCAGGACGATGATTTCCTTCAGGTCCTGGTAGCGCCGATGGCGCTTCACCCTCATGCACTTCCGGGCTATCCGTCGCAGCAGGCGCGTCGAGCCGGGATTCAGCTTGCGCGGAGGTATGTACTTTCCCTTGTGAATCAAGTGGATCGTCTCGGCCGTGAAAGAGCCGGGAAACGGCGTCCTCCCGGTGAGCATCTCGTACAGCACCACTCCCAGGGAATAGATGTCCGCTCGCTTGTCGACGTTCTTTGCATCGTCGATCTGCTCCGGGGGGATGTAGGACGGCGTTCCCAGGACCATGCCCTCCCTGGTGAGACCGTCCTCCGTGTCTTCCAGGGACGTGGCAATGCCGAAATCCACGAGCTTCACTTCGCCCTGGCGCGAGAGCAGGATGTTGCCCGGCTTGATGTCCCGGTGGATGACCTGCTTGTCGTGCGCATATTTCAGCGCCCTGCAGACTTCGTAGAGGATGAGAACTGCCGCGTCGTTTGACAGGTAGCGCTCCCTGCGGATCAGCGCGTCAAGGGAGATGCCGTCCACGTACTCCTCGACGATGTAGTAGTGCTGGCCTTCCTTGAAATGATCATGGACCTGCACGATGTGATCGTTCTTGAAGTCCATCATGATGCGGGCTTCGCGCTTGAATCTCTCGACGAACTGGCTCCCGCCCCGCAGGGTGAGCTTTTTCAGCAGGACAATGCGATCCAGGGTGGGATGCCGGGCCTTGTAGAGGGAACCCATTCCGCCCTCGGCAACCTTGGAGATGATCTCGTATTTCCCTATCCTTCTCACCGGGCTTTTTTCCATCTCACGTTCCCTCATCCGCGTGATATTCGATTGTGCGAACGTTCCGTTTGGGATCTATCTCTGCGGTGCCGGGCAGATGGGCAATCATGAATCTCTCGGGGTCATGAATCTGCACGAGCCTGCCGTCGGCCCTCAGGCGGTAGCGCCCCGAAACTGGGCGATGACCCGTGAAATAGAACCCACGGGATCCTTCCTCCTCTCCGAGGTAGGAGTCAAGCATGCGCTGGACGCTTCCCGGCTCGGCTTCGTCATTGTCCGTCCACGTCAGGCCGCTCACCACCTCGGGATGCTGCCGGTAGGCAACGATCCTCTCCCGCTCAAAGAATGCGCCCGGCTCCGCATGGGAAATCAGGAAGCCCCGGCCGACAGCCAGGAGAGGCAGCGCTTTTTCAAAGAGGGCATATGCCCTCACCGTTTCCTCCCCGTAGAAACGTTCCATGTAGTCCAGCGTCATCATTCCTTCCAGGGCGAACTTCCGGAAAGGAAAATTGCCGTCGCCCAGTTCATTGGTGATGTTCTCGTGGTTTCCCTTCAGGAAATGGAAGCGCCCCGGAAAGCTGCGCTTCACCTCCATGACCATGCCCATGACTCCGAGGCTCTCCCGCATCTCCGCGTCCATGCTGGCATGGACGCGGTACTCTTCCTGGAACTCATCCAGTGCCGCCCGCCACCGCCGGGCCGCGCGTCCCTCGGAGTGAACGCCGTCCCCGAGGCACACAACCTGCAGGCGGCCGTCAGCCAGCAGGTCGATGGTCTTCCTGCCTTCCTCGGCTTCCCAGTCAAGAACGCCGAGGAAGAAGTCCATCCGCGCGTGCAGGTCGGGCACGACGACGGTAGGGAGCTCCCGGTCCAGCAGCACAAGGCCGCCCGGGTTCCCTTCCGGGTCAGCGGGGCGGACGTTCTCGGGCTCCGTGCCCAGGATCTCCTGCACTGCACGGAGCAATGACAGGTACGACCCTTGCTCGGGAGGCTCCCTGCGCGCGTAGATCTCCCGGAGCCTCTCGGCGAGTGCCGACATTTCAGCGCAGCCGCTTCGTCCTACTCCAGGTCCTTGTTGACGTCCACAAACTGCTTTGTCAGGATCTGCGTCGCCTTGGTGATCTGGCGCTCCTGCTCCTCCAGGTCCATGTCCTCGGCTGTCACCGCGATCTTGAAGACTGGGGACGAGCTCTTGATCGGCCCTCGCGTGAAGGTGACCGGTGTGCCTTCAACAACTTCGGCGGCGAGCTCCGAGCCTTCCTCGGAGGCGATCTCCGGCACGTCCTGCCGCAATCCAATGCTCGCGTACTGGACGGTTCTCCCTCTCTCGCGCAGGGGGCCGATATTGACGAGGGAACCGGAGTATGTCATGGCCAGGCACCCGCGCGGGTCGTTCCTTTCCAGCAGGTCGACTTCGGCAAGGCTCATCCGGCCAAGCAGCTTCTCGAACCGTTCCTTTTTCTCGAGCCATCCCTGGGCGATCATCTCCACAGACTCATCCGTATCGGGGAGGCCCGATGTCTTGGTGATCTGGCGGATGTGGCCCTGGATCTCGACAGGGATCAGGTCAAGGTGTTCGCTCATGCGTTCCTCCTGTACAGAGTATAGCCCGCATCCGGCCGGACCACCGACCGGCGCCACCAGGTTGAGATTGGGGGCAGCGGACACTACCTTCTATCCGGAGGATACAATGATAGACGATGAGCGCGGGATGAGCGCGGGCATCAGGGCGCATCTGCAGGGGCTTCTCAGGAGCTCCGGACTTCCGGAGACAGAGGAGTCTCTCAAGGAGATGACCCGGGCCTGGGTCGAGAAGAAAGACATGTTCGAAGCGCAGGTCAGGGCGCTGGACATGCAGATGCTGGAAGAGTTTGGCGCCGATGATCTCCGTGGCGCCCTGCTCCTGACCTGGTCAGGCTCCCTGATCAGCTTTGGCCCTGCCGGCGGGGGCCGCGCGGGGCTGAATCCGCGGTCTACCGCGGGGCTGAATCCGCGGCCTACCGCGGCGCCGAATCCGCGGTCTACCGCGGCGCGGAGGATCGAGTACGCGAGCATCGAGCTGCGCACTGATGTCCCGCACCTGGCCGTCGCCGAGAACGGCGAGCTCGAGTCCGGTCTTGCGGTCGGCCAGCCGGCAAAACTCCGAGCGGGTCCTGTTGCAAGCACATCCGCCCTGCTCAGGATTGCTGCCTGTGACCCGGCTGTCCCGGCCGGGGAGCAGGACAAGAGGATCCGGGAAGCAACGATTTTCCTGACGAACGGGTTTGTCAGGATCAATCGGACAGTGACCGGGCCGGGCCGTGATTTTCCCGAACAGTTGACCATGAAATCAATCGTCACCTACCTGGCGCGCAAGAATGACCTGAGCCAGAAGCAGACCCGCCAGCTCATTGATGACTACCACACCATGCTCGAATCGGGGCTGCTGCTTGGCCTGCGGGTGCCGCTGGGGAAGATGGGCCGGTTGTCGCTGAGAACAAAACCGGCACGGAAAGCGCGGGTCGGAATCAATCCTGCCACCGGGCAATGCGATAACCCTCAAAGCCCGGCCGGAAGAGCAGGCGCCCCGCATGGCCTTCAGCCGTCTGCTGAAAGACAGGGTCCGGCTGTCTTCCCCGCGGGGCACCGCCGGCAGTCCGTAGAAATCGCTTCACGACGGCCTTTTGGGGCGCTTGCCAGGTGAAAAGACTTGCGCAATAATACGGGGGATAAATCCCAGTACGACGTCCCAATCTGGAGGAACCCATGGCCGAACTGAACCCGAAACGCGCCGTCGCAGACATGAAAGCGCTCCGCGCAATGACGAGCAACGAGATGGGCAACCAGCGCGTTGCCTTCACGCCGACCTGGTTGAAGGCGCTTGACTTCTTCAGGCAGAAGGTCGCTGAGCTCGGGATGCCCTGCCGCCAGGATGCTGCCGGCAACCTCTGGGCAACCCTGGAAGGCGAGCAACCGGAGTTCGTCACAATCGGCGGCCACCTCGACTCGGTGCCGAATGGCGGCTGGCTTGACGGGTGCTGGAACGTGATGGCCGGGCTCGAGGTGGTCCGCTACCTGAAGTCAAAGGGCAAACCTCCGGTGTCGGTGAAGCTGGTCAGCTGGGCTGACGAGGAAGGCGCCCGGTTCGGACGCAGCCTGTTCGGCTCGAGCGCGTTTTCCGGGCATCTCAATATCGAGGACGTGCGCAACCTGAAGGACAGGGAAGGCATCGCGCTGGTGGATGCGCTCAAGAACGTGGGCATCAAGCTTGATGACGCGCCGAAGGCGGCTGCGGAGCGTACGGGATGCCTGGCCTACCTCGAGCTGCACATCGAGCAGGGTCCCGTGCTCGAGCACAAGGGCTATCCCCTCGGAGTCGTTCTGGGCACGGTGGGCTGCGAGCGGAACTTTCTCACGTTCCATGGGCTTGCGTCGCACTCGGGCTCCACGCCGATGAACGTCAGAAAAGACGCGTTTCGGGCCGCAGGCCTGATGGCCCAGGAGATCTACCGGATAGCCGAGAAATTCGAAGGCGTGTGCACCATCGGCAGCTGTGTGACGAAGCCGGGAATCGTAACGTCGGTGGTGGAGGATTGCACCATCACCCTCGACCAGCGCCAGCTCGACCCGAAGAAGCTCGCCGGCATGTGGGCGGATGCGCAGGAGACCGCGGCAAGAATCGCAAAGCAGCTGAACGTCGAGTTCAAGTTCGGCGACCTCTGGAGGATCGAGCCCATCCTGTTTCACCCCGAATTGATCGAGTTCTGCGATGCGGCCATCATGCAGGCGGCCGGTAAATCGATGCGGCTTCCCTCGGGACCTCTTCACGATGCCGCCGAGGTCTGCCGGGCGGGCATCCCCACGCAGATGATTTTTGTCCAGAGCCTCAAGGGGATCAGCCACAACAGGATAGAAGACACGAAGGAAGAACACCTGGAGATGAGCGTGCAGGCCCTGGCGAACCTCGCCGACAGGACGATCCCCTGGGCTGTCGGGAAGCTCGCGAAGTAGGGATCCGGGGTGCAGCCCGAGGAGCGCGCGCCGTACAATGCGATGCTCCTCGTCGGCGCCGAGGGCAGGAACGCAGGCAAGACCGTCCTTGCCTGCGCCGTCATCGCCAGGGTCAGCAGGGAGTTCCCCGTTGTCGGAGTCAAGGTCACCACCGTCAAGGGGCGGGGCGGACCGTGTCCGCGCGGCGGACAGGGCTGCGGAGTGTGCGACACTTTTGAAGGCACCTTCTGCATCGAGGAAGAGACAGCCGGGCCCCCGGGCAAGGACACGACGCGGATGCTCCAGAGCGGGGCGCTCAAGGTGTTCTGGGCGCGGAGCCGCCTGGACGGCCTGCGCGACTGCGTTGCCGCCCTCCGTGAACGGATTGGAACGGGAGTCCTGGTTGTGGCAGAATCCAACAGCCTTGCGTCGGTCTGCGACCCGGGGCTCTTTCTCATGGTACGGGAGCCGGGGGCCTCTACAGGCAAGCCGACCGCACGCGCGGTCCTGGGGCTTGCCGACCGCATCGTTCTTTCGGATCACGAGTCTTTTGACCTGGACCCGGGAGAGCTTGCCGTGCATGATGGCGGTTGGCAGCTGCTCGACTCGTCTGCGGTCATCCTGGCCGGGGGATCCAGCTCACGCATGGGCGTGGATAAGAGCCTGCTGGAGATAGGCGGCGTGCCTCTCATCAAGCGGCTGATTGCGCAGCTGCAGGGGCGGTTCCGCGAGGTGCTCATCAGCTCCGACGACCCCGCCGCCTACCGCTCCACCGGGCTGCAGGTCATCCCCGACGGGCAGCCAGGGCAGGGTCCGCTTGCGGGCATCTGCGCTGCCCTCGAAGCGGCCCGGACGGAAACTGTGTTCGTGGTGGCTTGCGATATCCCCGATGTAAACCCGCGCTTTGTTCGCAGCCTGCTTGCAGAAGCCCGCCGGGCGGACTGCGCAATCCCTCTGCGCCCGGACGGGAAGCGGGAACCACTTTTTTCGGCATGGAGCAAGGGTGCGCTGCCCGCCATCCGGGAGGCGCTCGCCGCGGGGGAGCGCAGGATCGCGGCGGTTTTCCCGCGGATCCGGGTGGCAGAGGTGGAGCTCGTCAATGGCGGCTGGCTCCGAAATCTCAACACGCCACAGGACGTGGCTGAGTACCTTTCATCGTCGGGATAGGAGCGCGTACCACGATGGCGCGACCTGCACCGCCGCCTTTCGCGCCGGCTGCCGCGGTTGCGGAGTACCGCGACCGCGGTGCTGGTTAGTGCTCCACCCTGCAGGCGGACAGCTTGAAGGGAGCGATCTTTGAGAGCGGGTCCAGCTCGTCCCGGGTCAGCCTGTTGACCGGAGCCTCAGCGAAATGGAATGGCATGAACAGCTCTCCCTCTGTCACGTCCCGGCTTCGCCGCAGCGGAGCCTGGATGCTTCCCCGCCGCGAGGTGATTCGGACCATCTCTCCGTCTGTCAGCCCCAGGCGGTCCGCATCCTCGGGGTGCATCAGAAGGAATGCGGCATTTGCGTACTGCACGAGGGGCGGACTCCTCCGCGACATTGTGCTGGAGTGGTACTGGTAGAGTATCCGCCCCGTATTCAGCAGGAACGGGTACTCCGCATCTGCCTGCTCGCTTTGCGGCGCGTAGTCCACAGGGTTCAGCCGCGCAAGTCCATCCTGAGTGTTGAAGCGGTCGAGAAACAGCGTGGCTGTCCCGGGATGATCCCGGGTGGGGCATGGCCATTGGATTCCGCCTGCTTCCAGCCGGCCGTAGTTGATGCCGGCCATGATGGGAGCAACGCGGGCAATTTCATCGAAAACTTCCGACGCGCTGCCGTATGTGCCGATGGGCCTGCCCATCCGCCGGGCGATCTCGATCAGGATGTGAAGATCCTCGCGAGCCTCCCCGGGCGGCTCAACGGCCTTGCGGACACGCAACACCCTGCGGTCGCTGTTGGCAAAGGTCCCGTCCTTCTCCGCGAATGAAGCAGCGGGGAGGACCACATCCGCCAGGCGGGCGGTCTCCGTGAGGAAGATGTCCTGGACCACCAGGAAATCCAGGCCGCGGAGCGCCTCCTCCGCGTGGCTGGAGTTCGGGTCCGTGAGCAGAGGGTTCTCTCCCATGATGAGCATCCCGCGGATCTTCTTTTCCGCGGCGGCCTTTACGATCTCCACCGTTGTGAGCCCCCGCTCGAGGGGAAGCTCATCGAAGGCCACCCCCCAGACCTCCGCCACTTTTCGACGGTTGGCCTCATCCGAGGAAGGGATGTATCCAGGGTAGTACAACGGGGAAGCCCCGACGTCCGTGGCTCCCTGGACGTTGTTCTGGCCGCGCGGCGGATCCATGCCGCAGCGCTCCCGTCCGATCTTTCCCGTCACGAGCATCAGGTTGATGAGGCAGAAGACGTTGTTGGTTCCCGTTGTCTGCTGGCTCATCCCCATTCCCGTGGCGATGATTGCAGTGGCGGAGGTGGCGTACAGACGGGCCGCCTCCTCGAGGAGCGCGGGAGGGACTCCGGTGATCGTTTCCGTGTATTCCGGGGTGTACTTGTCCACGAGTTGTCCCAGCTCACGGAACGCGTCCATGCCTCCGGCAACACGCCCCGTGATGAAATCCCTGTCCACCCAGCCACCGGTAATGACTGCGCGGATGAGGCCGTTCATGAGGGCCACGTCGGTGCCCAGCCGAGGCTGGAGCCAGACGTCGGCGTAGCGGACCAGCGGCGTCTCCCTGGGATCCACGACGATGATCCTCTGCCCCCGTGCGCGGCCCCGCTTCACGTAGGTAGCCGTCACGGGGTGGGTCTCTATGATGTTGTTCCCGACCACCAGCAGGCAGTCCGTTGTCTCGAAGTCCTGGATGGAGTTGCTCCCGGCCCCGTCCCCGATGGCCCGCAGCATCCCGGTGACCGTCGAGGCATGGCAGAGCCGCGTGCAGTAGTCAACGTTGTTTGTGCCGAAGGCCACGCGCACGAGCTTCTGGAAGAGATAGTTTTCCTCGTTGGTGCACTTTGCACTGGAGTAACCTGCCAGGGCTTCTGCGCCATGGGATTTCTTGACCGTGGAAAGCCCTGCTGCCGCGCGGTCAAGCGCCTCGTCCCAGGAGGCTTCGCGGAAGCCGTCACCGTCCTTGATGAGGGGATGAGTCAGGCGATCACTGCTGTGCACGAAATCGTAGCCGAACCTGCCCTTCACGCAGAGCCTGCCGTCATTCGGCAGGACTCCTTCCACCCCGTCAGCCCGCAGGATCTTTCCGCCCTGCACCAGCAGGTCGAGCTGGCAGCCAACACCGCAGTACGGGCACGTCGTCTGCACCCTCTTCCCGCCGGCAAGCGAGATCTCACCGCGGTGCGGCTTTTCGACGATGGCCCCCGTGGGACAGAGCTGGATGCACTCCCCGCAGCCGTCGCATTCCGACGAGGCCCATTCCCCGCTGCCTGCGGCGATGACGGACCGCTCACCGCGCTCCACAACGGAAAGCACCCCCTTTCCCTGCACTTCGGAGCAGGCCTTCACGCAGCGGAAGCACAGGATGCACCGTGAAGCGTCGAAGGTGAGAACCGGAGAAGAGGAATCCACGCCTGGGCGCGTGACCGAAGTGAGCCGTGGAAACCGACGACGCGCGGTGTCTGCCAGTCCGTAGCGCTGGACGAGCTCCTCGAGCTCATCGCGGAACGTGCCGTCTGAACCGCACCGTACTTCCGCCAGGAGGTAGTCGAGGATGTACCGGCGGGTTTCCTCCAGCTCCTCGTCGAAGGCGGTCACTTTCATTCCCTCGCGCGCCACCGTTGAGCAGGAGGTGACCAGGCCGCGCGTTCCCTCGATCTTGACAAGGCACAGGCGGCATGCCCCGGTTGGCGTGAGCTTGCGGTGCCAGCAGAGACTCGGGATCTGGATTCCTGCATCCCGCGCGGCCTGGAGGACGAGGGTGCCCTCGCGCGCCTGGACCTCGCGACCGTCAATGGAAAGTTTCACCATGGGCATTCCGATCTCCCGTCAGGAAGCTAGAAGAGGTCCGGGATGTGCGCCGCGGCACTGCGCAAAGGCAGAATCGGCGACTGCCCCAGGGGGCAGAGAGAAGTCTTCTCCATCATCCGGGCCTCCTGCACCATCTCGTCCAGGGCCGCGCGGCGGGACTCCCGGCTCATGCCGCCGAGCTCATGGGCGCGCTCCGCCAGCAGCGCTGTGCCGACCCTGCAGGGAACGCACTTTCCGCAGGATTCATGCTTGAAAAAGTCCATGATGGAAGAAAGCATTGCAGTGATCGAGCGATCCTTGCCCATGACTATCACTGCGCCGGAGCCGAGAGTGGCTCCGGCGCTGCGCAGGGCATCGTAGTCCATGGGCAGGTCGAGCATGGACGCGGACACGAATGTGCCTGCAGCCCCTCCCAGGAGAACGGCCGCCGGGTTTCCGCCGCTCTTCACTCCGCCGGCGAAATCCTCGATCAGGCTGCGCAGCGTGATCCCCATCTCCACTTCCACGTACCCGGGCCTGTTCAGGTCCCCGCTCAGGCAGAAGATCTTCGTGCCCGGCGACGTGGGAGTTCCCAGGGAGAGGTAGGAGGATGAGCCTTCGGCGATGATGAAAGGCACGTTTGCGAGAGTTTCTACGTTGTTGACGAGGGTCGGCATTCCCCAGAGTCCCGCCTGGGCGGGGAAGGGGGGCTTGATGCGCGGGTAGCCCCGTTTCCCTTCCAGGGACTCCAGGAGCGTCAGCTCCTCACCGCAGAGGTAGGAGCCTGCGCCTGCGCGAAGCTCGACTCCGAACGAGAAGCCGCTGCCGAGTATGTTCTGACCCAGAAAACCGCGGGCTTCCGCGTCACGGATGGCCTGCTGCAGCCGCGCGATGGAAAGGCCGTATTCCCCGCGGACGTAGATGTAGCCCCGGGGGGCACCGATTGCCAGCCCGCAGATCGTCATGCCCTCCAGGAGAAGGTGAGGCTCACCCTCCATGATGATGCGGTCCTTGAACGTGCCCGGCTCGCCCTCGTCTGCGTTGCAGACCACGTAGCGATCGCAGACAGCGCACGCATCAGAGGTCGCGCGGCCCTTGATGCCCGCGGGGAACCCGGCGCCGCCGCGGCCGCGCAGGATTGCCCGCGTGAGCTCCTCAACAACTTTGCCGGAGTCCAGGGTCAGAGCCTTTCGGAGGGCAGAGTATCCGCCTGCAGCCGCGTATGCATCGATATCCAATGGCGGGACGACGCCGAGATGGCGAAGAGCTATCCGGTGCTCCCGCGGCGCAGCCTTCGCTGGTTGTTCGCCGCCGGGCCTCTTCGAGTTGCCGCGGGCGGGTGGATCACTGCGCCGTACGGCATCCAGCTCGGCCTTCACACTCTCCGGAGTGAGGAGCACGCGGATGCGGTTGTCCATCATCATGGCGGGGGCACCTGCACAGCAGCCGAGGCACTGTGTCTCCTCGAGGGTGAAAAGCCCGTCCGCGGTCGTCTGCCCTACGCCAACGCCAAGCTCCCGCCGGATTGCTTCCAGGATATCCGTTGAGCCGATCATCCGGCAGACCGGGGACACACAGACCCTGATCACGTGCCGGCCGCGGGGCGCGAGGCTGAACAGTGAATAGTAGCTTGCCACGCCGCGCAGCTCGGCCTTCGTCAGGGAGAAGCGGCGCCGGATCCCGTCCTGCTGCCCGGGGTCAACCGAGTTGTGCGGGGAATGTTCCTGCGCCTCGTGGAGGGCGGAGAGAAGCAGGTCGCGTGGTTCCAAGAGCCCATTATAGAACTACCCGGAGGCCCTGTCAAAGAAATTATATATAGCAGCGCCTGAATGCCCGGTCCGGGTCAACCCTTCACGGAGCCGGCCAGGAGCCCCCTCATGAAATACCGGCTCAGGAAGATGTAGAGGAGAAGGGTCGGCAGAGCGGCAATGAGCGCCCCTGCCATCTGAACGTTCCACTCCACCGAGTAACTCCCTGCCAGGTTGTACAGGGCCACCGTGACGGGCTGCATGGAGGAACGGCTCGTGATGATCACCGCGAAAAGGAAATCGTTCCAGATGGACGTGAACTGCCAGATCATGACCACGACGAAGCCCGGCAGCGACAGGGGAAAGAGAATGCTCGCATAAATGCCGAGGATGCCAGCGCCGTCAATCTTGCTCGCTTCCACCAGCTCATCCGGGATCGCGGCATAGTAATTCCGGAAAATAAGGGTGCAGATGGGGATCCCGTAGACGACGTGGACGAATATCAAGCCCCCACGGGTGCCATAGAGGTGAATTTTCTGAAGGACGCGTACGAGCGGGATAAGGATGCTCTGGTAGGGGATGAACATTCCAAAAAGCAGCAGGGGAAAGAGAATATTGGCCCCGCGGAACTTCCACTTCGACAGCACATAGCCGTTCATGGAGCCGAGCAGGGCTGAAAGAAGGGTTGCCGGGACGACCAGGTAGAAGCTGTTCATGAAGTTCGGTGCAAGGCCTTTTGTGCCCGCGGAAGGGACCCCGACCCACGCCTGGATGAAGCTGGCGAGGCTGAGCCGTGGAAGGGAGCCGCCACATGGTGGCCAGGCTCACCTCCTGGAAGCTTTTCAATCCTGTGATGACCTGGACGTAAACTGGAAGAAGGAAGAGCAGGGAGCCGGCGCACGAGCAGAACATAGGTGACGATCACTGCCCGGCTGGACGGGATGGCGCAGCGACGGGGCGGTCATCGGCGAACCTCCGACCGGGTTGAAGAAACGAGGTAGGGGATGATGAGCAGCGCGACCACGAGAAGGAGAAGCATGGCAATTGCCGCGCCCTGCGCGAAGTTGTTGCCGCGGAAGGTCGTGTCCCACATGTAGAATGCCGGCACGTCCGTGGCAAAAGCGGGCCCGGGTCCCGTCATGGACACGACGAGGTCGAAGATCTTGAGCGATATGTGCCCCAGTACGATGAGCGCGCTGAGCGTGACCGGGCGGATCATGGGAAGGATCACGCGGCGGTAGACCTGGAACTCGGTGGCACCATCCACGCGGGCCGCCTCCCTCATTTCCGTGGGAATACCGCGCAAGCGCCGCGAGGTACATTGCCATGGTGTATCCCGACATCTGCCATGTTGCCGCGAGCACCACGGAGATCATGGCGAGGGAGACCCCGACGTACGGGCTGGCCAGTCCGCCCAGGCCGATGTGGCCGAGGAAGGTCCCGAAACCCGATTCCGGATGGATGTACAGGATGGACGGGTCCGTGAACCATCCCCATTTCAGGAACCCGAGACCGAGCTTGTCGAAGAGCAGGTTGATTCCCGTCACCCCTGACTGCGCGTTGCCGGGGCTGAGGATCCACCGCCAGACCACGCCTGTGACGATATAGGAGATCGCCATGGGGAAGAGGAAGATATTGCGGAAGATTCCCTCTCCCTTGACGTGCCTGTCCAGCAGCATGGCCAGGAACGAAGCCGATCGACGATGCAGGCGATGAGAAACAGAACGGTGAATGTCACCGTGTTGCGCAGGTCGCAGAGGAACCGATCCGTGGGAATGGTGCTGAAGAGCCTCTGGTAGTTCCGCAGCCCGACGAAAGTGAAGTCAGGCTCGAAGGAATCCCATTTCGTCAGTGAGGAAAAGCCCGTGAAGCCGATGAAGCCGTACACGAAGACGGCGATCAGGATCATCGACGGGGCGACCAGGGGAACCGAGATCGTGCGGTCCCGCGTGACTCCCTTCATGACGCCTCCCTTAAAAAACCTGCCAGGCGGGGGCCTGGCAGGTCGTGAACAACGCGATGTCGAAGCGCTATTTCCCGCCGTTGTCGATGGCTGCCTGGTCGAGCGCCTTCTGGGTTGCCGCCACGTCGCCCTTTGTGGCGAAGGTGCTCAGGATGTCCTTGTACACCGTGACCCACTTCTCTACTGCGGCCGCGCCGTGGATGACGCTGGGTACGATAGGTTCGGACGTCCAGTCCTTCATCGCCGACTGGAGATACTCGTTGAACAGGGCGGGATTGCCGTCCGTGCGCGCGGGGATCGAGCCCTTCAGCGGGTTGAACGCTTCCTGGTCCGTCCTTTGATGCGCAGACCTTCAGCCAGTTCATGGCGTTTGTCTGGTCCTTGGCTCCCTTGGGAAGGGCGAAGCTGTCGGACAAAGCCGTCATAGATCTCGGGCCCCGGGACTGCCTGCCAGCCGTACCCCGTGTAGTCTCTTGGAAGAGAACCAGCCGTTGACCCAGTCGCCCATGATGTGCATGGCGGCCTTGTTGTCGATCATGTACTGGCAGGCACTGGTCCCAGGTAAGCGCCGCGTTGTCCGAGTTGACGTACTGGAGCATCTTCTTGAAGGTCTCCAGGGCCTCCGTCACCTTCGGATCCGTCCACTGGAGTGGCCCCCGTCCACAGCCCCTTGTAAGCGTCCGCGCCGAGCACCGAGATCAGGACGGTCTCGAAGGTGTGACCGGCCTCGTAGCCGTCATTGGTACCGATAGCCAGGGGGATGAGTCCCTTGGCCTTGAAGACCTTCGCGACCTTGAAGAACTCGTCCCAGGTCGTTGGCGGCTGGAGCTTGTTGTCGGCGAACAGCTTCTTGTTGTACCACAGGACGTTCGCCCTGTGGATATTGACGGGCACGCCCCAGTAGTGGCCCTTGTACTTCAGCAGGCTCAGGAGGTCCTTCGGGAAGACCTTGTCGAGCCCTTCGGAAGTGTAGAAGGCATCCAGGGGCTGCAGGTACTTCTCGGGGTCGTACTTCTCAACCTCGAGGCCAGCATGGAGCTGGAACGCGTCAGGGGGATCGCCGCCGGTCAGCCGGGTGGAGAGGACCGCCTTGGCGTTGGTACCCGCGCCGCCGGACACCGTGGCGTTGACGATCTGCACGTTCGGGTACTGCTTTTGTATAGACGGCGTAACATGGCCTTGAGCCCTCGGCCTCGCCGCCTGCTGTCCACCAGGAAAAAATCTCCAGCTTATTGCTCTTCCCGCCGCCGCCGCACGCTGCGAGGGCGAGCGAGAATCCCAGCACCAGAGTGATGCTCAGGATCGAGATAACTCTTCGTGACATCTCTGCTCCTCCTTGTCTTGGTAATAGGTGATGAAAACCTCGATAAGCTAGCCACGCGCAGGGCGCAGAGTCAAGGCAAAAAATGGGGCGGGCCGAAGATTTCTTTCCGGCCCCCCCCCGAGTCAATAGCCGTGGCCGTGTGGGTGATCGTGATCGCGGCCGCAGTGGCAGAGGTCACAGGACAGACTCAAAACGCAAACTGCAGTATGATGAGCTCATCTCGCGCCGCACCAGGGCAAGTCAGGAATACCTTTGACCCATAAAGATGCATCGAACCCACTCATCCGCAACATCGCGATAATCGCTCATGTGGACCATGGCAAGACCACCCTCGTTGACGCCATGTTCAAGCAATCCGGTGTGTTCCGCGAGGGACAGGAAACCCAGGAACGCTTCATGGACAGCATGGACCTCGAGCGCGAGCGAGGAATCACCATTGCGGCAAAGAACTGTTCGGTCGTCTGGAAGGGCGTGAAGATCAACATCCTGGACACTCCCGGACACGCCGATTTCGGCGGTGAAGTCGAGCGCGCCCTCTCGATGGTGGACGGCGCTGTTCTGCTGGTGGACGCCTCGGAAGGGCCCCTGCCGCAGACCCGATTCGTGCTCGGCAAGGCCCTTGCGGGCCGGCTGTCCATCATCGTGGTCATCAACAAGATCGATCGGCCTGACGCCCGTCCTGCCGAGGTGCTGAATCAGATTTATGATCTTTTCATCGACCTGGGTGTGACCGAGGAACAGCTCGAGTTTCCTCTATTGTATGCGATCGGGAAGCTGGGCATTGCACAAGACACGTTGAAAGGAACAAGCGAAAACTTGCACCCGCTGCTGGATGCGATCGTGCGGGAAATCCCGCCGCCTCGCTACACGACGGCAGAGCCTTTCCAGATGCTCGTTTCGGACCTGTCCTACTCCGACTATTTTGGCCGCCAGGCAATCGGCAAGGTAATCAACGGCCGGGCGCATTCCAGGGACCCCCTCGTGTGCATTGGTGAGGGTGATGTTCGCGAGGATCTGAGCATAACCAAGCTGCACACGTACGCGGGACCAAAGCTCGTTGAGAGCGACAGCGCGGAACCGGGCGACATCGTTGTCCTCTCCGGAATTGAAAACGTGCACATCGGAGACACGATCTGCAATCGGGAATTCCCCAAGGCGCTGAAGCGCATCATCATCGATGAACCGACGGTCTCAATGCGTTTTTTCGTGAACACGTCGCCTCTTTCCGGCCTGGAGGGAAAGAACGTCCAGTCCGGGAGGCTCTTCGAGCGCCTCCGAAAGGAAACACTCAATAACGTGTCCATCCAGGTGGAGGAGGTGAAAGGCGGGGGCGGATACGTCGTAAAGGGCAGGGGTGAGTTCCAGCTCGTCATCCTGATCGAAATGCTCCGGCGCGAGGATTTCGAGGTCTGCGTGAGCCGGCCCGAGGTCATCTTCAAGTACGAAAAAGGACAAAAGCTCGAGCCCATCGAGCACCTGTTCGTTGACTGCAATGAAGCCTTTGTGGGCGTCGTCACCGAAAAGCTGTCGGCACGAAAAGGCCGCATGCTCACTTACACCATCCACGAGGGGGCGCGTGTCCACCTGGAGTTCTCGGTCCCGTCGCGGGCTCTCATCGGCTACCGCGACCTCTTTCTCACCGACACGAAGGGGACCGGCATCATGAACTCGTATCTCTCGGGCTATGAAGAATACCGCGGAGACTTCATTGACCGATTCACCGGTTCGATGGTGTCCGACCGCAGCGGGAACGCCGTCATCTACGGCCTGTACCACCTCGAGCCGAGGGGACGGCTCTTTGTCGTTCCCGGCGACCGCGTCTACGAAGGAATGATCGTCGGTGAGCACAACCTTGATTCGGAGCTGAACGTGAATCCCTGCAAGGAAAAAAAGCTTTCCAATATGCGTTCGGTGTCGAAAGATGAAGCCCTGACACTGACGCCCATCCAGCCTTTGACCCTCGAACGGGCCATCCAGTATCTGCGGGACGACGAGATGGTCGAGGTCACGCCGAAGTCCATCCGCCTGCGGAAGTCCATCCTTCTTGCCCAGGACCGCGTTTACAGCCGGCGGGAGAAACCGTAGGCCGGAGGCCGCCTCCATGGCACGGACCCGGGAGGATCCCGTGGCCATTTCCTGGCGGCAGAGATACCTTTCTGACATGGGCTACTGGCTGATCAAAAGCGATCCGGAAACCTACGGGTGGGCTGATCTCGCGCGCGACGGAAAGACCGCCTGGGATGGCATTCGAAATTACAAAGCCCGCAATTACCTCCGGGACATGAGGCCGGGCGACCTCGTTCTCTTCTATCATTCAGGCGATGAGAAGAGCGTCGTCGGGGCCGTCAAAATCACGTCAGATCCCTACCCTGACACCACGGCGGAGGAGGAGATCTGGACAGCAGTCGACGTGGCTCCGGCGTGGACGCTGAAGAGCCCCGTAACCTTGTCCACAATCAAGGCGGAGCCTTCCCTCGAAAACATTCACCTGGTGAGGGAAGGCCGTCTTTCCGTCATGCCGCTGGACAAGAAGGCCTTCGACTTCATCGTCTCCCTGGGCGGGGGGACGGTCAAGCTGTGACACCGAACGAGGACGCCGCCGCGACAGAAGCACGCTCCACCACTTCTCGATGCGGCTTTCTGGGTGAACCGCGAATGCCGAACGTTATGCCTCGAGGTATTCAACCGCTGCGTCACGGGTTTTCCTGCCAGGGGCTTCCCGCCGGGCTTTGGTCGTCAGTATCTTTTCCAGCATGGTGATCAACATCGGGACCAGCGGCTACAGCTACAAGGAATGGAAGGGAACCTTCTATCCCGAGGAGCTCAAGCCTGCTGAGATGCTGTCCTACTACGCCGAGCGTCTTGGCACCGTGGAGATCAACAACACTTTCTACCACATGCCGACGAAGAAGCTGCTGGAAGAGTGGGCTTCGAAAGTTCCGGACACGTTCAAGTTCGTTCTCAAGGTCTCGCAGAAAGTCACTCATTACAAGCGTCTCAAGGGCGTGGAAGAAGAGATCGAATACCTCATGAGGACCGTGCGCGTCCTGGGGCCGAAGCTCGGCCCGCTTCTCGTCCAGATTCCGCCGAACTTCGCGCGGGACGACGAGCGCCTGGCCGCCTTCCTCGACCTCGTTGCCGGCGTGCGGGTAGCACTCGAGGTGCGTCATGCGTCCTGGCGGGCGCCCGAAGTGCTTGCGCTTCTGCAGAAGCACGGCGCAGCCCTCGTTGCCAGCGAGACTGATGAGGAACCGGATCCCCGGATTGAGCACACCGCGCCGTGGGGCTACCTCCGTCTGCGAAAGACTTCCTACGAAAAGGGGGAGATTGCTGAGTGGTCGCAGAAGATCGCGGCCCAGGGCTGGGAAGAAGCGTTCGTATTCTTCAAGCACGAAGCAATCGGCCCCGATCTCGCCCGGCAGCTTTCGGCCGCAATGAGTGCCCCGATTGGATAGAGAATGACACCAAAACGGAAGCAGCCGAAGAGCGACAACCTCACGGCCTGAGCCTTGGCGACAAAGCCGGCCATTCTGACCGTGGACGACGAGCCCGAGGTCCTGAACGCCGTGGAGCGCGACCTGCGCAGGCACTTCGCTGCCGAGTACCGGATCCTGAAGGCGGGTTCCGGAGCCCAGGCGCTGGAGGCCGTCCGCGAGCTCAAGCAGCGCAACGCCGCGGTGGCGTTGTTCCTCGTGGATGCCCGGATGCCGCAGATGAGCGGCATGGAGTTCCTGGTCCAGGCGCGGCAGCTCTACCCGGATGCGCGCAGGGTGCTCCTCACTGCCTACGCCGACACCGAAGTTGCAATCACCGGCATCAACCTCGTGCAGCTCGACCACTACCTCATGAAGCCGTGGGATCCGCCCGCAGAGAGGCTCTACCCGGTTCTTGACGACCTGCTGAGCGACTGGTCCGCGTCGTTCCGCCCTCTGTTCGAGGGCATCCGCGTGGCAGGCTCGCTGTGGTCCCCCAGGAGTCACGAGGTGAAGGACTTCCTGTCCCGCAGCCAGACCCCGTACCAGTGGATGGACGTGGAGCGCGATGCCGGCGCACGGGCGCAGGTGGAGGCGGTGAGCCCTGGGCTTCGACGCCTCCCGGTGGTCTTCTTCCCCGACGGCACCGCGCTCGTCGAGCCGGGCACGCGGGCCCTGGCCGAGAAGATCGGGCTGCAGACAACGGCGGCGCGGCCGTTCTACGACCTGCTCATCGTCGGGGGCGGGCCGACCGGGCTCGCGGCGGCGGTGTATGGCGGTTCGGAAGGGCTGCGCACGGTCCTGTGCGAGCGGGACACCACGGGCGGGCAGGCCGGCACGAGCGCGGCCATCGAGAACTACCTCGGCTTCCCCAGCGGCCTGTCGGGGGCCGACCTGGCGCGGCGGGCAACGGCGCAGGCCAGGCGTTTCGGCGCCGAGGTGCTGACCGCGCGCGAGGTGACAGCCATCAGGGCAGACGGGCCCTACCGCATCGCCACCCTGGACGATGGCACCGAGCTGCGCAGCTACGCCGTCCTGCTTGCGCCCGGACATGGAGGTGCGGCGGCTGGAGGTGCCCGGGATCGAGCCGCTCACGGGCGCCGGCGTGTTCTACGGCGCCGCGCTCACCGAGGCCGCTGCGTGCCGCGGAAAAGACGTGCTCGTCGTCGGCGGGGCGAACTCGGCGGGGCAGGCCGCCCTGAGCTTCGCCCGGTATGCGCGCAGGGTCACGATCCTGGTGCGCGGCGACGCGCTCTCCGAGGGAATGTCCCAGTACCTGGTGGATCGCGTCACCGATGCGGCCAACATCGAGGTCCTGTCGCGCGCCGAGGTGGTGGGAGTGCACGGTGCCGACCGCCTGGAGGCCGTCGACGTTGCCTGCGGCGGGGCGCGGAGCGGGGCGCACTCTGGAGGCGGCGGCCATGTTCATCTTCATCGGCTCGACGCCGAGATCCGCCATCGCAGCCGGCCTGGTGGAGCGCGACCCCTGCCGGCTTCATCCTCACCGGCCCTGACCTTCGGAGCGACGGCCGGCTGCCGCAAGTCATGGCCGCTCGAGCGCGACCCGTTTCTGCTGGAGACCAGCCTCCCGGGCATCTTTGCCGCGGGCGACGTTCGATTCGGCTCGGCCAAGCGCGTGGCACGCCGCGGTCGGCGAGGGGTCCGCGGTGGTCGGCATGGTGCACAAGTACCTGGAGACCGTGTGAGCGTCAGAAGCCGTTTCAGGCGGGAAGAGGATCGAGCGGTGCCGCCTGAAGAGCTGGTCACCCGCTTGAAGGAGCACCGGACACTGGGGGGAATGCCGCCTGAGGAGCTCGCGTGGGTGGCAGCGCACGGGTATGTGCGGCGTTTCGAGACGGGCGACCTCTTGCACCGATCCGGGGTGCCGCTGGAAGGTCTTCACATCATTCTCTCGGGTCATATCGCCATCTACGTCGATCGCGGTGAAGGTCTGCACAAGGTGCTGGAGTGGCGGGGCGGAGACGTTTCGGGCCGCCTTCCGTACTCCCGCATGAAGGGATCCCCCGGCGACGTGCTTTGCCGAGGAACCGACCGAGATTCTGACGGTGCCTGCCGAGCACCTCCCCGAGCTGATCCGGCAGTGCCCGGAAATCACGGCGACCCTCGTGCACGTCATGGTGGATCGTGCGCGCCATTTCACTTCCAGCGACCTGCACGACGAGAAGATGAAGTCCCTCGGCAAGCTGGCGGCAGGGCTGGCCCACGAGCTCAACAATCCCGCCTCGGCCGTCGTGCGGAGCGCGAAGTCCCTGTCGGAAGGCCTGGTCGAGGCGGAGGAGGCGTCGCGCGCACTTGGCGCCGCCCAGCTGACGCTCGGCGCAGCAGCGCGGCGCTGGACGCCGTGCGCGAATCCTGTCTTGCCGCGCGTGCGGCAGGGAAACCTTTCGCCGATCGAAGATGCCGACCGCGTCGATTCGATCTCCGAATGGCTCGAAGCCCAGGGCGCCGAAGCGACCCTCGCAGGGCCGCTGGCGGAGACGGCGGTCACGCTGCCCGCGCTCGACCGGCTGGCCGAGGCGCTTCACGGCGAGCTGCTGGATGCCGCGCTGCGCTGGGTCGCACATGGATGCGCCGCGCGTTCCCTGGCCCGCGAAATCGAGACCGCCGGCATCACGGATCTACGAGCTCGTGGCGGCCGTGAAGGGATTCACGCAGGTCGACCGCGAGACCGCTGCGCAGCCCGTGGACGTCGGCCAGGGCCTTTCGGACACGCTGACGATGCTCCGAGCCAAGATGAAGGGGAAATCCGCAACCGTTACCGTCATCGTTTCGCCGGGGCTTCCCCCGGTCATGGCCTACGGAGGCGAGCTGAACCAGGTGTGGCTGAACCTGATCGACAACGCGCTGGACGCGGTGGGCCCGGGCGGCCGCGTGAACGTGAGCGCCGACCAGGAAGGCCGGGAAGCTCGTCGTACGGATCGCCGACGACGGGCCCGGCATCCCGGAGAACATCCTTCCCGCGCATCTTCGATCCATTCTTCACCACCAAGCCGGTCGGCCAGGGAACAGGCCTGGGGCTGGATATCGTTCGCCGCCTGGTCAATCGGCACGATGGTGCCGTCGACGTCGAATCTCGACCCGGGACACACCGTCTTCACGGTGAGCCTGCCGCTGCAGAAAGCCGAGCCCGGCGCCGCTCAAGGCGGCAGGTCGAGCAGCTAGTCTCCCAGCTCGAGGACGACGTCGAACACGCTGTTCGCGCTGCCCCTGTTCGGGAAGATTTCCGTCTGGATAGCCACGAAGCCGTCCGCGGCGATGTTCATGTGAATGTGGGGTCCGGGGCCGAAAGAAGCGACGGGGAATGGACTCTGGAACCGGTACCGGCCGTTTTTGTCCGCGACCACTGTTCCCCGGAGCTTGTCCGTGTATCCGTTGGGGCCTGCCAGCCAGAACTCGACCGTCGCACCTGGAATGGGGCCGCAATCGTCAGCCCCCCGCACGATACCCGTGAGAATAAATCCAGGCCCCACGTTGTCGCGCTTCGGCGCAGTTGGCGAGTAATCGGGGTCCAGGATGTTCCCCGGAGTCGGCTTGCATTGGGCCGCAGCCGCGACCCCCGCCAGGGCGACAAGAACCACGGACAAAAGAAGTGCACGCTGCACGCTGACACCTCCTGACCACTCAATATACTAAACGGGAATGCGGGCGGCACCGCGCGGCGCGGACTCACTCCAATCAGACACCTGTCCCAGCGGGAATGGCGGGCGTGTCTTCACTCCTGCCTCCGAGCGCATTTCCAGTCGCACGGTGGCCGTCCGAAGAGCTTCGACGACAATCCTGGCTCCTCCTGGAAAGGTCATCTCCTCACCGCGGCCGAGGACAGTGTCCTCCTGACACCCGCTTGCTGTCACCCACAGCCTGCCTGCCACGCAGGAAACGCGGCACTCCCTGCCCCTGACCTGGAGCGATATGACCTCACCTCGAGCCAGGACCAGCTTGGCCGGATTCATCTGGAGCAACTTGCGCATCTGCCTACCTCGTGCGACCAAGGAAGCAAATTCGGCGCGGCGAGGCCACCCGCTTCTTGCTGGCCTCGTACTCGGGGGCGCGCGGCCACGGCACTGCTGGCGTGAATATGTTGTGCACCTTGACAATATACTTAACATACGTTACCCTGTTCCTGTGACGCAGGCCCGGTATTTCGCACCACAACATCTTGCAGAAATCCCGGTTTTTCGCGCCGTCGAGCTGAAAGCATCTTCGGGAGAGGGAGCATGGCGGTTCGAGAACCTGGTCGGGATCCTGGCAGAGATTTCTCAAGAGTCGGCATGCGGCGCTGTCAGCTTTGTCACGGAGATCATTCTCGAAGCCCAGGGGCAGAATGAGCCCGTTGCATGGGTAGCGGGGGTGAGCACGACATGGTATCCACCTGACCTCGCGCAACGGGGTGTGGACCTCGGTGCTGTGGCTGTCATTCGCGCGGGGGGAGAATACGAGTCCCTGACTGCCACGGAATGGCTTGTCCGCTCGGGGGCACTGGGCCTGGTGATTGTTGACGTGGAAGGAGAATGGAAGGCCACCGACGCCTCGCTGGGCCGCATCCAGAAGCTCGCCGATCGCAGCCGATGCGCCGTGGTCTTTATCACCCGCAAGCGCTCTCAAGAACCTTCGCTTGGCTCCAGGATCTCGCTGCGTGGATGCATCGGCAGGTCCGGCTCGGAGCCTTTCCACATCGTCATCAATACCGTGAAAAACAAGAAATCCAACTCGAGCAGCCGGCAGGGCAGGCAGTACCATGGGCCTTCGGGGATGCATTAGCATAGACTCCCTTCCCCTGCGGATCCTCCTGAATGACAACCCTGCATGGACGGGCACGCCTGTCGCTGTGACACAGGGAGGAACGGCCGCAGAGCCCGATACTCGCCCTCAATCAAGAGGCACGGGAAAAGGGACTGGCCGTCGGAATGAAATACGCGGGCGCCCTTTCCATCGTTCCCAACCTGCGCGCGCGGGCCGTTGCGGCGGGCAGGATAGCGGAGGCGCGCGGTCATATCGTGAAATGTCTCCATGCCTTTACGCCGGACATCGAGCTCTGCCCGTTCGACGTAGATGCGCTCTGGGTGTCCGTTGAGGGCCTTCGATCTCTCTACGCTACAGCAGACGAACTGGAGCCGGAAGGTGCGCGGCGCGCTGGAGGCGGAGGGGTTTCCCGCCATCATCGTTGTCGGTTTCACGCGATTCGGCACCTACGCAATCGCCCGAACCAGGTCGCAATCCATGGCGTTCGACTCCCGGGAGCAGGAGCAGTCCCTGATGAGCCGGTCCCCCGTGGACATCCTTCCGCTTCCGCAGCGCACGAAGAGCAGGCTTCGCAAGCTGGAGATCAGTACCGTTCAGCAGTTCGTTTCTCTCCCCGAAGGGGAGACAATCCTGCGGTTCGGAAAAGAGGCCGGTGCATCTTCGGCGGGCAATCCTCTCTGATGACCCCCTGCCTGTTCAGCCGGTTCAGGATTGATGAGACGGTGGCATGCGCACGGCACCTGGATACTCCGCTTGTGGACCTGGACTTGCTCATGCCCCACATCAATGAGCTCCTTGCTGTCGAGGTGGAGCGCGCGGAGGCGCAGAAATCCGTGATTTCGGGGCTCACTCTCAACCTCCGCGCGGAGGACGGCGAGGTCGCCACTGACCTGATCCGCCCCGCCGCTCCCACGCTTGCAACGGCCCTCCTGAGCCGTCTTATTGCCCTCCGCCTTTCCGCTCGGCAGTTTTCTTCAGGGGTGGAGGACATCGAAATCCGGGCCGCAAGGACCACGCCCTCGCGGGCGCAGGTGGAGCTGTTCGACGTGACGGGGCCGAGACCTGCAGGCAGGCGCCCGTGCCATCGCCGCCATCCGCGCGAGATTCGGCAACGACTCGGTGACCTGCGCACAGCTCAGCGACTCCTGGCTCCCCGAGCGGGCCTTCAGATGGGTGCCGATCACGACCCTGTCCTTGCCAAAACCTCATACCTTGCCGCCAGTGTCCTCGGATTGCACGTTGCCGGCATCGCCGTCCAGTCCCGAAGCCGCGGACAGCCCCGCGGCGGTCCGCCGCATTCTCCACACGGCCAGGCAGGCTGAGCTGGCTCGACCCTGCGAGGGGCGGTTCATCCTGTCAGGTTCCTGGTGGGGAGGCGGAAGCGGGCATGAGCCCTTCCACCGCGAGTATTCTTACCGCAAATCTACAAGCGGCATCCTGTGGATCTACGGAGACAGGCTTAACGGCTCCACGTGGGTCCAGGGCGTGGTGGACTGAGGCGGGCGTGCCGTGAGTGCTCCCGAGTACGTGCCTCTCTGGTGCAAGACCAACTTCTCTTTCCTTGAAGGTGCCAGTCACCCCGAGGAGCTGGTCGAGACAGCAGGCCGGCTTGGGCTGCCTGCTATCGCAATCACTGATCGCAACGGCGTGTACGGAATAGTCCGCGCATTTGATGCGGCGCGACAGGGCAAGGTCAGGCTGATCACGGGTTCGCAGGTTTCCCTGGACGATGGCTCCTCGGTGGTCCTCCTTGCCCAGGACCGGGCAGGGTACGGCAACCTGTGCCGGCTGGTCTCCCGAGGGCATCTCAGGAATCCCAAGGGCATCTGTACGGTCTCGTGGCGCGAGGTGGGAGAACACGCGCAAGGCCTGATGGCGCTCTGGTTGAACGATGCACTCGGCACGTCAAGGTCTCCGCTCCGGCCCCAGCTTCAGCCCCAGGCTCGGCCACAGCCCGACTCCGGTCTCCCAATCCTCAGGGAAGCGTTCGGTGATCGCCTGTATGGTGTCATCTCGCGTCATCGATGGGTGGATGACGTGCCCAGGGAACGCACAACCCGGGAGAGCTCCAAACGATTCTCCGTCCCCCTGGTTGCCGTCACCGAAGTGCTCTACCATGTGCCGGATCGCCGCAGGCTCCAGGATGTCCTGGCGTGCATCAGGCACGGAACCTCGCTCAGAGAGGCGGAGACGAAGCTCTATCCGAACCACGAGCACGCCCTCAAGTCAGCCGCTGAGTTCGCCGAGCTCTATGGCGATTCTCCCGGCCTGCTCGAGGCGACGAGTGAGATCGCCGATCGCTGCCGCTTTTCCCTGGAAGAGCTGGTCTACAAGTACCCCGACGAGGTCGTGCCCGCCGGGTTCACCACGGGCGCCTGGCTCCGGCATATTGCCTTCGAGGGTGCAAAGGAACGCTACAAGGGCGGCATCCCAGCGGCCGCCAGGGCCCTGCTGGAGAAGGAGCTTGCTCTCATCGACGAGCTGGGTTACTGCGGGTACTTCCTCACGATGTGGGAGCTGGTCCGGTTCTGCCGTGAGAAGGAGATCCTCTGCCAGGGGCGGGGCTCAGCGGCGAATTCCGTGGTCTGCTATTGCCTGGGCGTCACGTCGGTGGACCCCGTGCAGATGGACCTCCTCTTCGAGCGATTCCTGTCACGGGAGAGGGCGGAGCCGCCAGACATCGACCTGGATATCGAGCACAACCGCCGGGAAGAAGTCATCCAGCACATGTATCAGAAATACGGCAGGGACCGTGCGGCCATGGTTGCCAACGTTGTGCGCTACCGAAAGCGGTCGGCAATAAGGGAAGTGGGCAAGGTATTCGGCATCCCCGGGACTGCGCTGGATTTCTGCGCTAAGCTTCTCCCGCACTGGGATGGGGACCTGGATGCCGTGTTCAGGGAGGCGGGCATCGATCTTCCCGCGCAGCAGCTCGGGCACATGGTCGAGCTGACAAATGAGATCACCGGCTTCCCGCGCCACCTCTCCATCCATCCGGGGGGCTTTCTGCTGGGAAGCCAGCCGGTTGATACGATCGTGCCTATAGAAAATGCCACCATGGAGAACCGCACCGTCATCCAGTGGGACAAGGCTGACATCGAAACGATGAACCTCTTCAAGGTGGATCTCCTGGGCCTGGGTGCGCTGACACACCTGGACTACGCGTTTCGGCTTTTGAAGAGCCACTACGACACCGACCTCTCGCTGGCAACCATCCCGGCCAACGACCCGGGCGTTTACGACATGGCGTGTCGGGCCGACACCGTCGGAGTGTTCCAGATCGAAAGCCGGGCGCAGATGGCCATGCTCCCGCGTTTGAAGCCCCGCAATTATTATGACCTGGTCATCGAGGTCAGCCTTGTCCGGCCTGGACCGATTACCGGGGGCATGGTGCATCCCTACTTGAGGCGGCGCGCGGGGCAGGAAGCTGTTACCTACCCGCATGCGTGCCTCGAGCCGGTCCTCAGGAAGACTCTCGGGATCCCGCTCTTCCAGGAACAGGTGATGAAGCTCGCTGTCGTGGCAGCGGACTACACGCCCGGCGAGGCGGATCAGCTCCGCCGTGACATGGCTGCGTGGAGATCACGCGGGAAGATGGAAGGGCACCACGACCGGTCTGGTGTCCCGCATGGTGGCCAAGGGTATCGAGCCTGAGTTCGCCGAACGGGTCTTCAGCCAGATCCTCGGCTTCGGCGAGTATGGATTTCCCGAGTCGCATGCCGCGAGCTTCGCATTGATTGCCTATGCCACGGCGTACGTCCGGCACCACCATCCGGTGGTGTTCGCCTGCGCGCTTTTGAACGCGTGGCCGTTCGGGTTCTATTCACCCGCCACGGTTATCGATGATTCCAAGCGTCACCATGTGAAGTTCCTGCCCATCGATATTCTCAAAAGTGATTGGGACTGCACGCTGGAGCGCCAAGGCGATGCAGCGGATTACGCAGTCCGCATCGGGTTGAGGTATGTGAAGGGGCTTGGCGATGAGGACTGGCAGCGCATCAAAGCGTGGCGGGCCGGGGCCCGTGCGGCGTACTCGCTGTCCGACTTCACTTCGCACTGCCGGCTCCCCAGTGACTCCATGGAGCGCCTTGCCGAGGTCGGCGCCTTTGACTGCTTTGACAGGGAACGCCGTGACGCCCTCTGGGTGGTGCTGGACCGCAGCGAGACTCCCACGAGCCTTCTCGTCGGAGACACAGGGGAGACGCCTTTGTTCAGGCCCCTGAGCGACGGCGAGGAAGTAACGTGGGACTACCTGGCATCAGGCCAAAGCCCGCGGGGCCACGTGATGGAGCAGTTCCGCTCATACCTCGAGAAGCAGGGTCTCCCGGAAACCGCCGCTGTTTCCCGGATGGAGCACGGCCGCAAGGTGTCTCTTGCCGGGTGCGCCATTTGTCGACAGATGCCTTCCACCGCGTCCGGCGTCCTGTTCATGACCCTGGAAGACGAGTCTGGGCTTTGCCAACCTGGTGGTGTGGGAGAAGGTCTTCAAGAAGTACCGCACGTTGATCCTGACCAGCTGGATCCTCGGAGTGACCGGGCGGCTCCAGATGGCCGACGGTGTGACTCACATCATTGCCGAATCGTTCTGGAGGCCCGAATTTGTCCGGGAAGCGCCGACGACGGCCGCGTCCAGCCGGGACTTCAGGTAAGCCGGCCGAGAAGCTCGCTGTTGACGCTCCCTGTTGAAACTCCCTGTTGAAACTCCCTTCACAAACCGTTCCCCATCGATGTAAGGTGCGACATGCCCGGATTGCGTACGACTCTGGCGGCCCTTGGGGCGGTGCTTCGCCATCCCCGGATCCTGAAGGCGCGGCCGAAGGTCAACATGTTCATGTTTCGCCACCTTCGGAAGTTCCGAGTGATGAGAGTCGGCAGGAACGTTATTGTTCATTCCCATCTTCCTCCTCTCCAGGGCCGGGCCTATGGACGGTTCATCGACGAGCATCTTCTTGGACCGGCCGCGGGTCCCTCGCACGCGCAGGTGGGACTGACAAACGCCTGCCCGCAGCGCTGCGCGTACTGCTACAACCGCGACCGGGAGGGAACACCGATGGACAAGGCCACCATAGTCCGTGTGGTCCGCGAGTTGAAGAGCATTGGTGTTATCTGGATGGGCTGGACCGGCGGTGAACCACTTCTGAACCCTGACATCGTTGAATTGACAGAGTCTGCCTCCACGGATTGCGCTGTCAAGCTTTTCACCACAGGCTGCACGCTGACGCCCGAGCTTGCGCGTGATTTGAGGAATGCGGGCATTTTTTCAGTGTCGGTAAGCCTGGACCACTGGGAAGAGGCGCGACACGACAGCAACCGGGGATACCCCGGCGCCTTCCAGGCAGCGCTTCGTGCAATTCGGATCTTCCTGGAAACCGGGGGCATGCAGGTGGGGGTCTCGGCGGTTCTCTCCCGGGACCTCATCCTGGAAAAGCGTGTGGACGAGTTCCTCGATTTCCTGCAAGGTCTCGGCGTCCACGAGGCGTGGATCGCGGAGACCAAGCCCGCTGTCCAGCCATTCTGGAATGACAGCATCATCCCGTCCGACGACGACCGCCGTTTTCTGCGCGACCTGCAGGACCGGCGCAACCGATGCGGCTCCATGACAGTCAACTACCTCGGTCATTTCGAAGGCGGGGATCATTTCGGCTGCAACGCGGGCAGCAAGATGGTCTACGTGGATGCCTTCGGCGGCGTGAGCCCGTGCGTCTTCGCTCCCCTGGAGTTCGGAAATGTCCGTGACCGGCCGCTGGCGGATATCCATCGGGAAATGTCGGCCGTATTCTCGTCCGCGAAGGGCTGCTTCATCAACCGGAACTACAAAGTCTTTCAGAAATATGCGGCGGCCGGAGAGACGGTGATCCGCGGCCCGCGGACGGCGGAGCTGATGTCCGAGGTGACATTCCTTCCGCCGCCGCTGTTCACCGAGATTTCCCGCCGCTGAGCAAACGGAGACGACAGATGAAGCCATTCCTGGTCAGGATCTGCTGAGTCTCATCCTTGCGGGCATCTTTGCCGCGGTGGGTTTGCTGTTTCTCCTGATCCCGGCCGGGGTCGTGGAGTTCTTCAATCGCCTTTCCGGTCCCTTGGGATTCCGGCCATCTCCGTCGGGTCCCCCGGGCTTCTTTCTCATCCTGGCGGTGGCGTACATGGCGGTTGTCACTTTCCTGGCCTGGTCAATGTTCCGCCATCCGGGCCATGCCTCCTTTCCCCGGGTCCTGGCGGCGGCAAAGGTTTCCAGTTCCCTGCTCTCGTTCCTGTTCTTTTTCCTGCGGGCACCATATCTCATGTATCTCACCAACGCCATCGTGGACGGGCTGATCGGGGTTCTGGCGATTCTCTGCCTCGTCGCGCTCCGACGAAGCGCCGCGCAGCTGCTGCGCGCTTCAAAGCCATGAGTTTGCGACTCTGTTTCGTTCGGGCATTTCGGCCCCGCATGCTCATGAAGCAGAGCCTGAAGGACCTGTTCACTCTCACCGCGCACGCCTTCGGCAAGGAGGCGCCTGACCTTCGAAACATACCCTGGGCCGAAAGCCTGCGGCAGTATGCCGTCTTCACAAGGGCGGAGGTCGAACGAACGCTGGCAGAAGGCTCGGATATTTTTCCGGTGAAAGCGCGTCTGAAGAACGACGCCACGGCACTTGGACACTTGCTGCGCGCGCGCCTCGGCATTCGAACCACGCAGGAGGCGTTGGACGGGCTTGCCGTGCTGTACAGCGCAATCGAGATTGACTTCAGGGCAGACAACAGGGGCGGCGTAACCATTTCCCGGTGCTTGTTCAGCCGGCACTACACGCCCGAGGTCTGCCGCTTCGTCTCCGCCCTGGACGAGGGCCTGGCAGCCGGATTCACCGCAGGCGGACGGCTTCAGTTCAGCCAGCGGATCACTGAAGGCAGCGCGTGCTGCAAGGCAGTGCTTGCCGTGGGTGAGGGCAGCACATGAAAAAAGCGATCGTTGTGGGAAGCGGGGCAGGCGGAGCAACGGCGGCCCGCGAGCTGCAGGGCCGCTTCGATGTCACCGTGCTCGAGGAAGGCGGGGAGTTCCGACATTTCGGACTCAACCTGTCACTCGTACAGCGACTGAAGAAGATCGGCCTCATGGTGGATGCAAGGGAGATTCCCCTGCTGTTTCCCGCCATGAGGATCAGGCGAACCGCGGACCTGGTCATGATCAACGGCCGGGGTACCGGCGGGACCACCACGATCAGCGCCGGCAACGGGCTGCGGGCGGACAAGGCACTGTTGAAGCTCGGCATCGATCTCGACCCTGAGTTCGAAGAGCTCGCCCGGGAAATCCCGCTGTCCAAGGCTCACCAGAAGAGGTGGCGGCCGTCCACCCGCAGACTCCACGAGGCTTTCCGCGCCAGGGGCCTGGACCCGCAGCCGATCCCCAAGCTGGGCAACTACGAGCAATGTCGAGGCTGCGGCCGCTGCATCCTGGGCTGCCCTTACGGAGTGAAGTGGGACAGCCGGCGTTTCCTGGCCGAGGCCCTCCAGCGGGGGGCCCGGCTTGTCACTCGATGCCGGGTGGAACGGCTGGAGACCCACGGCGGCCTGGCAACCGGTGTCTGGACGCGCAGGGGCGGGCGGCGGCGTTTTTATCCCGCGGACCTCGTCATTCTGGCGGCCGGAGGCCTTGGCACACCGGTGATTCTCGAGCGCTCTGCGATTGCCTGCGAGCCGCGGCTTTTTGTCGACCCTGTTGTCACGGTGGCCGCCGAGTGGAAGGGCGCGGGCCAGGACCGGGAAGTCTCCATGCCATTCGTCTCCCAGAGGGACGGGTATATCCTGTCACCCTATTTCGACTACCTGAGCTTCTTCTTCGAGAAAAGCTGGCGGCCGAATCTCGGCGACACCCTGGGCGTCATGATCAAGCTGGCAGACAGCGCTGAGGGGTGTGCGTCCCGCTCGGGTCTGCAGAAGTCCCTGACGGCCCGGGACAAGGAGCGCTTGGCCGCGGGGATCGAGGACTGCGCCGGGATCTTCAAGGAAGCAGGCGTGGAGCGGGGCGGCCTTTTCTTCGGCATGACAAATGCCGGTCATCCCGGCGGCATGCTTCCGCTCGGCCCGAACGAGGCGACGACACTTCATTCACCGCTGCTTCCTGCGAATGTCTTTGTTGCCGATGCAACACTCTTTCCGGAATCGTTGGGCAATCCACCGATCCTGACGATCCTCGCCCTCGCAAAGCGCGTGAGCAGGATCTGCAGGGAAAGCTTCGCCAGTGATTTCAACAATGGACTCACGTAGGGCGAGAGCGCGCGGCGCCTGGCTCACCCGTAACGGGGGCTTGCTGATCCCCCTTGCCGCCTGCGTCCTGGCCTGGGCGCACGAGTACCGGCGGGAGCTGCTCTTTCCTGGGCAACGCTGCCGGGGCGACGGTGGTGGCGTGCGTCGCCGTGTTTGCAGGGATCGGGCGGCGGCCCAAGAGAACGTCCGGCAATAAACGGTACTGGCAAATGGACCACTTGTCGGTTGTTTTGTCCGGAACTGCTCCGCTTCAGCTTCAGGCGCCTGGAAGCTCGTCAGCAAAAAAGCCGGCTCCGCACAGGAAAACAACTTCATTCATTCCTAACAGTCGGGCATCACCTTATTGGTGGGGAGAGCTATGAAGAGCGTTCTTTTTCTCTGTGTCCACAACTCGGCTCGCAGCCAGATGGCCGAGGCATATCTGAAGAGGTTCGGCGGTGCCGACTTTTCTGTCGAAAGCGCGGGATTGGAACCGGGAAAACTCAATCCATACGTGGTTCGCGCCCTCCAGGAAGATGGCATTGACATCTCCTCTCAAAAGACGCAGTCCGTCTTTGACCTCCACCAGGCTGGCAAGACCTACAGCTCAGTTGTCACTGTCTGCTCAAAGGAGGCGGGTGACCGCTGCCCCATTTTTCCAGGACTTGCCGAGAAAGTCCACTGGCCTTTCCCAGATCCCTCTACGTTCACGGGATCTGACGATGAAATCATGACGCAGGTACGCGAGGTAAGGGATAGCATCAAGGCAAGAGTCCGCCTCTTTGCTGAAGAGGGTATCCGAAAGGACGCTGGCGCGAGAACTTGAACCCGCGGCAAAGATGCCTTTCACATCACCTGACCGGAATAGATCCCGCGCGAGAGAGGAACCACAGGACGCAGGGTTGGGAGATGACCAACCGCGACGCAGGGTGGTACAATAATCCCCATGCTCAAAGGCGGCCGCTACCGCGATGTTCATGTGCCCGTCCGAAATCTGGTCTCCGTTGCCGTCGAAAACGGGGGAACTATTGCTCTGCCCGACCACCTTGCCCACCGCTGCGGGATATTACCCGGCGCGCACCTGCGAATCGAAGAGCTTGACCACCAGCTCCTTGTGCACCTGCCTGTAACACACCTGGCACGGCTGTACGTGGAGCCGACGAATGAATGTCCGCTGTATTGCACGACGTGCATGCGCCGCACCTGGAACGAGCCGACGGGTCGTATGGAGGCGGATACGTTTGCGAGGATCGTGGAAGGATTGCAGGAACTGACCAGCATGCCCTCGGTCTTCTTTGGAGGAATTGGCGAACCTCTTGCGCACCCGGACGCCTTGGAAATGATCGGGCAAGTAAAGTCCCTCGGCGCAGAAGCGGAGCTGATCTCCAACGGACTCGCCTTGGATGAGAGCACTATCGAGAGGCTGGTCGAGATGCGGCTGGACACGCTGTGGGTGTCCCTGGATGGAGCCAGCGAGGAATGCTATCAGAGCGTGCGGGAGGCCGCGGCGCTCTCCAGGATCATCAGCAACCTGAAGAAGCTGAAAGAAGTGCGCTACCGGCTGGACACTGCCCTGCCTGCATTGGGTATTGCATTCGTGGCAATGAAGAGAAACCAGGCGGAGCTTGCAGGAGTCATCGACCTGGGGCTGCGGATGGGGGCAACCCAGTTCTCCATCAGCAGCGTCCAGCCCCACACCAAAGAGCTGCGGGACGAGGTATTGTACGGGAAAACGCTCGGACAGTCGTTGGGTCCGTTCTCCCGGATCGATCTGGCCCGCATGGACTCCGCCGCAGAATGGGGTCCGGCGTTCGGCCAGATCCTTGCCCAGTGCGGCCTGCATTACTCAAACGGCCGGGCCGCGACCAGCCTGGAAGACAGCTGCCCGTTTGTTGAGAGCGGAAGCCTGAGCATTCGGTGGGACGGCAGGGTGAGTCCTTGCCTGCCCCTTCTGCACTCCCACTTCGCGTACCTCGGTGACCGGCGGCGCGAGATCCGGGAGCACTCCTTCGGTACATTGCAGGAGCGAAGCCTCGCAGAGATCTGGAACGATGAGGACTACGTGCGCTTCCGGGACCGCTTGCAGCAATTCGATTTTCCGCCCTGCACGAGATGCAACGGGTGCGACTCCGTAGACAGCAATCTGGAGGACTGCTTTGGCAGTGTGGCGCCCGCCTGCGGGGCCTGCGCGTGGGCACAGGGCTTCATCGTGTGTCCGTGATGGGCGCGGGCTGAGGACGTGCCCCGGGTCATCAAGGCGCTGGCTCATCCCAGCCGTCTGCTCATCATCGACAATCTCGCCGAGCATGAACACTCGGTCGGTGATCTGACGTCGCTCATCGGCAGCGACATGTCCACGGTCTCAAAGCACCTGAGCGTGTTGAAGAACGCACCCGACAATAGATCCGACCAAGTGCGAGAGCTGCAGAAAGTGCTATGAGTTCTGCAGCCACGGCGTGTACGGTTGGGACGAAGCGGGGAATGTCCCGACTGTCGTCGATCCTTATCAGTGCGTCGTGGGGTGCAGCAACTGCTCTCACCAGTGTGAGCAGGAAGCGATTGCCTTCCCCCCGCTGACGATCCTCAAGGACTTCGCGAAATGATGCTTTGCCTGCGTCCGTCCCTAACGCGATTGAGCGTATGGATTGATCACAGCCGCTATGCGGCGAAGGCGCTCATGAGCTGCGTGACCCGGTTTTCACCGTTGCTGCTGTAGGCCTTGAGCAAACCATCCTCGGGAGCCTTGCCTTTCTCGAGCTGGTCCAGCATGAGGCGAGCCACGACCTCGGGGCCGATGACTACGTCGAGCTTCGTGAGTATCTCTGCCGAGCGAGCGATGACTTCGGGCCTGACGTGACGCTGGCCGTCGGCTCCCTTGGGATTGAGGAAGCCCACGAAGCGCAGGACTCCTCCCATGGCCAGCAGGGGGTCCTTTTCGAAGGTTTCCGCCACGATCTTGAACTCGTCCATTCCTGTCAGCGAGGGGCCGAGGAGTCCCTTCAGGACCACCCCCGGGGTCGTACATGCATGGATGCCGGCCAGGCTCAGGACTTCGATTGTTCAAGGGGTGTTTCGGGTCCCCGCCGAACGTCCTGGCGGCTCCCAGGAGCAGCATTCCGAAGACCGCCTCGTGCCGCGTCATCGGGGTATCGATGGCGCCCGGGGCGACCGCGAATCCTTCGACGCCGAGCCCCCGGGCTTCTTCGGTGGCGATCTTCCTCGCCTCGACCTTGGTGGACTTGTACTCTTCATCTCCCTTGACCGCGATGCCTTCCGCTGCGACGATCGAGCTCAAGCCGACGAAGTGGCCGCGTCCTGCCGGGATATCGTTCGCGAAAGCGTACAGAAGGTTGAACGTTCCGCCTTCGTTGATGTCCTTCATCAACTGGACCTGGACGGGATCGCCCCGGCGGCTGATGCCGGCGCAGGCAACGACATTCAGCTTTTCCGGCGTCAGGTCCCTCTCCGCGAAGGAACGGACAGTGCTCGAGCGGAAAGAGTTCATCTGGTCCGGCTTCGCGACGTTGGCCTGGAAATAGAGCGATCTTTCCGTCAACAGTGCCGGGTCGATCTTCTCTCGTGGCTGGATATCGCAGAAGGCAACCGGCCATCCCCTGGCAAGCGCCTCTTTCACCGTGGCCGCGCCAATGCCGCTGGCCCCGCCGGTGATCACGAGTCCGTTCTTGTAGCATCCCATGCGGATCCCCCTTGGTCTCTTTCTTAAAGAGATTTATCGCGAAGCGACAGGCATGACTTATAACATGCCCCAAACGGCCAGATTATGAATGACGACGGAGGACCCTCACTATGAAGTAAAAGGTGTCAGCTGTCAAGCCTTGGTTTTGAAAGCGCCTGTCTCGGAAGGCCGGAGGCTGCCGCGGGCCGAAAACCAGGGTTGCGCGGAGGGCGTGTCTCCGACCGGGCGCGGGCCCTTGGCGAAGGTCGAAGTTCCGCGCCGTATTCCATGGGTCCTCCTCATCTGGGCGGAAAGTCCAGTCGATGATTGCTTTGTATTTGAGTGCGCCAGTTGTCCATCACCTGCGCCTGCTCCGCGAAGTCCGGCCATCTCCTTACAGCTGACCGCACCTGGTCCACGATGGCTTCCGCGCGGCCCCGTTTCATTCGAGGCGCTCCTTGCGCACGCTCGATAGTCGTCCAGTGTGAATCCGTCGCGCTTGCCGTTCATTGTCATCTGGTGTGTGGCGGTCCAGATGCCGGTTGGATTGTAACTGTAGGTCACATCGAAGGCAGGTGCGAGGGACCAGCGTCCATCCTTGTTCATCAAGAAGGCGATGTTCTTGGCATGATCGTCCTGGTTGCGGGCCACGATGTTGAATGCCATTCGCCGGAATTGCTCCTCAACCGTTTCCATAGGCAGGTTCAGTTGGCGAATGATGAGCAAAGCTTGTTCGTACGCGTATGCTCCCGCTTGATTGAAGTCAAAGTGTGCAAGAGCGCACAGTGACTGCATATGGACTTTCTCGCCGCCTGCCAGACGGTCAAATCGCCGGCTCATGAAATGCCGCCTGCCATTTTCTTCGAGCAGGCGACATTCGCTCATTTGGACTCCCGCCCCTTTTGCCATCAGGGAATACGCGTACTCGATGGCACCGTACCCCTTCGGATCCTCGAGCTCCTTGTCCTTGTTTCCGGAAACGCCGTCAAATTTCAACAACCAGTAGCCGAATCCTGTTCCAGCGGGAATCTGCCCTGACCGAACTTCGTTGGTTTCAGAGTTCCAGGCAATGACCGCCTTCGCCCGGGCGCCACCGGCGGATGTGCCGACCCGTAGAATATCCTGGAGGGCATTTTTCCGCCGCTCGCCGGAAAAAGTGGCTTTCAGATTCTCGCGCTGGCTCAACACCTCTGAAGCCAACTTGACCAACGCATCAATCTCAATCTTCCTGGCTCCCTGCCGTTTGGGCCCCGTAGCTGGTGCGTACTCCAGGGCTCCCATTCCGCGCTTTCCGGTATAGCAGAGCCTTTCCACGGCGTTGAAACTCTCAGGAGTTCTCCCCTGCGTCGACAGCCACGCATTGATAAGCGCGTCGCCAAACCTGTCTGGCAACGAATCGGCCAGCAGACCAGGCAGACCGTGAAAGGTCCGCTGCGGCAGGTCAGGAAATGCGTAGACTCGATCCGTCAGCGGAAGTGTGATTGGAGAGACCTGGATTCCACTCCGGGCGAACGCCGGGTCGTACTGAAACGCTGCGAAACCAGCGCCGTCCTCCATTGAGACGGCTCCGATGGTTCGTCCCCAGAGCCGGACTTCTGCGAGGGTCATTCTTCATCCTTCCACTTCCATTTTTCATCAGGAGATTTGGGCATCCTGGGTGCCGAAGCACGCCGACGTCTTCGGCCCCTGAGCTTCAGTTGTTCCACCGGGCTTGGCAGTTGTTCCGGAACCAACACTTCGAACCGCTCTATGAGGTCGAGCACCCTGCAGACTCGGACAAAACCCGACAACTGCACCGCCACGTCGCCCGACTCCAGTCTTTCTATGGTGCGTTTTGACACGCCCGCTTGTTCCGCCAGTTGGGCTTGGGTAAGGTTCAACTCCAGTCGTGCCTTGGCCATTCTCGAGCCAAGTTCTCCCAGAATTGCCCTGTCGGTGGCTTGTTTGGTTATCTTCATAATGCGTCATTTATGGCGAATAAAGACAAAAATGTCAAGTAATTCGTCATAAGAGGCTATTTATAAGATATCAACGCAGAAACAATCGCTTGTCCGCCTTGGCGTCTCAGGACGCATCCGCAATTGATAGCAACTACGACAGCTTGCCGTTGGGTCGGATGGCCAACCGGATCAGATGGTCGCGGGCAAGGGCGACCAGGTATCATTGAGCCGGGTGCGAAACGGATGAATTCGACAAAGGCAATAGACGAACAGGTCGCCGAGCTCTACCGGAGCGAGTCGCGACGGATATCTGGCCACCCTGATCCGCCTGCTCGGCGATTTCGATCTGGCCGAGGAGTCCCTCCAGGAAGCGTTCCAGGCCGCGCTGGAGCAATGGCCGCGAGAGGGTATTCCCCGCAATCCGCGCGCCTGGCTGGTGTCAGTCGGCAGGTTCAAGGGCATCGACGCCCTTCGCAGGCGCGGACGCGGCGATGCGCTGCTCGGAGCGGTGGCCGCGGACTACAGGGAACCTACTGCCGATCCCGAGGGGTGGGATGACGAAACCATCCAGGACGACCAGCTTCGCCTCATCTTCACCTGTTGTCACCCGTTGTTGCCGCAGGATGCCCGGATTGCGCTCGCGCTCCGTGAGGTCTGTGGCCTCACCACCGACGAGATCGCGCGCGCATTTCTGGTCCCTTCCGCAGACCATGAAGAGAGCGCATCTGCGCGCGCCAAGGAGCGGATCCGCACGGAACGAATCCCCTATGAGATTCCCTCGCGCACCGAGCTTGGGAAACGCCTGGAGACCGTCCTCCAAGTCGTGTATCTCGTCTATAACGAGGGGTATGCCGCCACGGCGGGAGAGACGCTCGTTCGGCGAGACCTCGCCGAAGAGGCCCTGTCCCTGTGCCGCCTCCTTGTGGACCTTCTGCCCGAGCCGGAAGCGATCGGCCTGCTCGCGCTGATCCTCCTGCACGAGTCCCGTCGGACCGCGCGTACCGATGCCAGCGGTGACGTGGTCCCGCTCGAACAGCAGGACAGGTCGCTCTGGGATCGGGAGCGGATCGGGGAAGGAATCGGCCTGGTGCACCGTGCCCTCCAGTCGGGACGGTTCGGGTCCTACACGCTCCAGGCAGCGATAGCTGCTGTTCATGCCGCGGCAGCGTCGGTGGAAGCGACGGACTGGGTCCAGATCGTCCGCCTCTACGACATGCTGCTGGAGAGAGACCCCTCACCGGTCATAGAGCTCAACAGAGGGATCGCCGTGGCGATGCGTGACGGGCCAACCGCCGGGTTGGCCCTCATCGACGCCCTGCTCGACCGGGGAGAGCTTGTGGATTACCACCCGGCCCATGCCGTGCGTGCCGACTTGAACAGGAGGCTGGGGCGTGCTGACGAGGCCGCGGCATCCTACCGACGCGCCCTCAAGCTTGCCCGGGAGGAGCCTGAGCGCCGCTTTCTAAAAAAACGGCTCGCGGAAATTTCAGGATAGTTTTTTTGAAATTGTCCCTTTTGCCTGTCCCCGTACGACTACCTGACGAAATCACATGCGGTGAGGCAAGCGCCCGGAGGATCGCCGGGGCTGAGGCCTCACGGAAGGAGAAGGATATGCAATTCTTTGTCTACGGTTCCCCAACGGAGAGGCAGCAGCCTCGGGACCCTGCCGAGCTGGGGAAGTTCATGGAGGAGTCCATCAAAAAGGGAATCCTTGTCACCGGCGGCGGGCTCCATCCCAAGGAGACCAGGATCCACCTGACCGAAGGCAAGGTCTCGATCACCGACGGCCCCTTTCTGGAGGCGAAGGAGCTGATACCCGGTTTCACCGTCATCCAGGTGGACACCAAGGAGAAGGCCATCGAGTGGGTCACGAACATGCGACGGCTCTACGGCGACGGAGAGACAAAGCTCGTACAGATCTTTGGACCGTCGTAAGGAGGTGGCCACGGGCGCTGAACCGCGCACCGCGAGCGGACCGCTGGCATGACATCTGGTTCTGTGCAGGCTGCAGGACAGGTGACGCAAGAATACATCGAAATCAAAGGCGCTCGGGAAAACAACCTGAAGAATGTTTCCCTCAGAATCCCCAAGAGAAAGATCACGATCTTTACCGGCGTGTCCGGTCCGGCAAGTCCTCCCTGGTCTTTGATACCATTGCGATGGAGGCGCAGCGCCTCTTGAGCGAGAATTTCAGCACCTTCCTTCGCGGCTTCATGCCCAGGTATCCACAGCCAGCGGCCGACTCGCTGGCCAATTTGAATATGGCCGTTGTGATAGATCAAAAGCGTTTGGGCGGGGGTTCCCATTCTACGGTCGGGACGACCACCGACATTTATTCCCTTTTGCGCCTTTTGTTTTCCCGGGCCGGCAAACCGTCCATCGGCGGTGCGCACCTGTTTTCTTTCAACGACCCAAAGGGGATGTGTCCCGAGTGCAACGGTTTGGGACGCCAGATGGGTGCCAACATGGACTTGTTTCTGGACGAGTCGAAGTCGCTCAACGAGGGGGCCATCCTGTTCCCGGAGTACGCGCCCCAAACCTGGGGCTGGAACATCCTGCACGAGTCGCGTCTCTTCGACATGGACAAGAAGATTGCCGACTACACAAAGGAAGAAAAGGACCTCTTGTTGTATGGCAAGGCTCAGAAGGTTTCGCTCAAGATCGGCGCCAGGACGATGAACATCACCTACGAAGGCGTGACCAAGAAGTTCATAACAAAGTACATCAAGCGTGACCTGAAGACCATGTCCGAGAGAACGCAAAAAGCCGTGGAGCCCTACATCTCAATGGGGCCGTGTCATCTGTGCAAAGGAGCGAGACTCAGCCCCGAGGCGCTGAGCGTCAAGGTTGGCGGCTACACCATCGCCGAGCTGTCGGCGATGGAGGTCGACGAGCTGGTGGAAGTCATCCGAGGTCTTTCGGCGCCCCACGCCAAACCCATTCTCAAGGCGCTGGAAAGCGGGCTGACGCACCTGTGCGACATTGGCTTGGAATACCTGAGCCTCAACCGGGAGACCGACAGTCTCTCGGGAGGAGAGTCGGCACGTGTAAAAATGGTGAAGCATTTGACTTCAAGTCTGGTCGACGTGATGTACATTTTCGACGAGCCGAGTGTCGGGCTTCATCCTCGGGATGTACACCGGCTGAACGAGCTGCTTCAAAAGCTGCGTGACAAGGGAAACACTGTCCTGGTCGTCGAGCACGATCCCGAGGTGATCAAAGTGGCCGACCACGTGGTCGATATCGGTCCCGGTGCCGGGCGAAACGGGCGGCGAAGTTGTTTTCGAAGGCCCGTTCGATGCCTTGCTCGAGGCTCCTACGCTGACCGGTCGTCACATGAAACATGCCCTGCCGATGAAAGCCGAGTTTCGAAAGGCTCAGGGCACCATCCCGATTCGAAACGCGAAAGTCAACAATTTGAAAAATGTCAGTGTTGACCTTCCCAAGGGAGTTCTTACCGTCGTGACGGGAGTCGCTGGATCGGGCAAAAGCTCGCTTATACATCAGTGTCTCGTCCCTCAGCATCCCGAGGCCATTGTCATCGACCAGTCGGCAGTGGGCGCCAATTCGCGGTCAAACCCCGCCACCTACACGGGAATCATGGACAGCGTGCGCAAGGCATTCGCGAGCGCCAACAAGGTTGCGCCGGCCTTGTTCAGTTTCAACTCGAAGGGCGCGTGCGAAAACTGCCAGGGATTAGGAGTCGTCTACACGGACCTGGCCTACCTGGCCGAGGTCAAGCTGCCTTGCGAGGTGTGCGGCGGCAAGCGATTCAAGGACGAGGTCTTGAGCTACAAACTGAACGGCAAGTCCATCTCCGATGTGCTGGAAATGACCGTGGCCCAGGCCCTGGAGTTTTTCGTTCTCAAAGATGTGCTCGCGGTCCTGGAGGCCATGCGCGATGTCGGCCTGGACTATCTGAGCTCTGGGGCAGCCTCTGAGCACGTTGTCGGGTGGAGAATGCCAGAGGATCAAGCTCGCCGGGGAACTGCACAAGAAGGGCAGCCTCTACATCCTGGACGAACCGACGACGGGGTTGCACATGTCCGACATCGGCCATCTGTTGCAGATTGTCAATCGCATAGTCGACGCGGGAAACACGATGATTGTCATCGAACACAACCTCGACGTCATTCGCAACGCGGACTGGATCGTCGACATGGGACCGGAGGGTGGTCACAAGGGCGGGACAGTCTTGTTCCAGGGAACGCCCCGAGACCTTTTGGCGGCCAGAAACTCTTTGACCGCCCAGTATCTTCGTCCCCGGAGAGAACAGACGCAGTGCCGATCTTGACACGCGTACCATGTCGCATACCGACCGATATGATGCCGACGTCAGCGGAGGACTCAGGAAACTATGCCGAACCCAACCGAACTCATCGATGACCTGATCGCCAAAACCCCGGACTGGCGCGGCGAGACTTTCACCAGGCTTCGCAAGATCATCCACGATGCTGACCCTGAGATAACCGAGGAATGGAAATGGGTCACTGCCAACCGCCCGGGCACGCCGGTGTGGAGCACAACGGGAGTGTCTGCCACATCAACATCCTGAAAGACAAGGTGAAGCTGACGCTTCACGAAGGCGCGATCCTCCCCGACCCGCAAAAGCTCTTCAACAACGGCTTTGAGGGCAACAAATTGCGGGCAATCGATATCTACGAGGGCGATAAGCTCAACGAGAGCGGCCTGAAGGCGCTCATCCGTGCCGGTGTTGAACACAACCTCGCCAAGGTGAAACCCAAGCGCAAGTAGGGTGGGTTGCGTCTGAGCGGCACTCTTAGGGCTGTTGCCCAAGGTACTCTCCGCGCCCGTCGGGCAGGAGCGCGTGTTATGCGACTCAACCCGAGGGTAACCTTGACCGTTCACTTTGCTGCAGTTGACATCGTTCCTGGATTGATCATATGATTAAACCATGAAGGGAAAGGTCCTTGACGAGGCAACGTCGAAGAAGATCAAGGAAGCCGCCCGGGAGGTCTTTCTGTCAAAAGGCTACGACGCGGCGACCATGCAGGCCATTGCGGACGTCGCCCACGTGAACAAAGCCCTGCTGCACTACTACTACCGCAGCAAGGATGGGCTTTTCCTCCTCATCTTCAAAGAGGAGTTTCAGCTTTTCACCCAGGCGAGCATTGACACGATGAAGGATTCGAACAGAGGGCTGGCGGAGAGACTTGAAACCTTCATCGATAACGAAGTGCGGCTCATGAAGGATATCCCAGAGCTCCCCCTTTTCCTTCTGAGCGAGTTCCATCGGAACCCCGACCTGATCCAGGGATTGCTGAGTGAGCTGAAGATCCCTGCCCTGGTTGTTCAATTGAGGCGTCTGCTCAAGGACCAGGCGGAGAGCTGCCACGACATAAGCTTCGAGGAGCTGTTCCTGACGATCTCTTCCATATTGTTCTTTCCCACAATGGCGGCGCCCATGTTCCAGTCTCTCCTGGACTTCAGCCCCCGGACCTGGGCAGAGGTTCAGAGCCGGCAGGTCGCCATGGCGAAAGAGTTGATCACGAGGTACGTCCGATAGGTCTTTTTTGGCATCTGAATTGACCAAACGGTTTATTCAGATGGTTGGAGGAAACGGGGTGAAGCGATTCTGGGATTGGCTTTTAAAGCACAGCTGGGGAGTTGTCGTGGTCTTCGTCATCGTGACGGGGCTCATGCTGGTGCAGGTCTCGAAGATACAACTTGACACCTCCGCGGACGCCGTGAATCCCGACAACAACGCCATCGTCAAGCTGAACAAGGAGATCCAGAAAGAGTTCAACTCGGGGAAAAGCGAGTTCTTCGTGCTTCACGCGGACAACGTCTTCACCGCCGGCCATCTGAACGAGATCCGGGTCATTACCGAAAATCTGAAGGCCCTCACGGGGGTGCTCAGAGTCACCTCGCTCTCGAACACGACCAAGATGATCGAGACGGACGGCGTGCTGGAAATCAGTGACATGGCGCCTCATGACAACATGAGCGCCGCGGAGATCGCCGACATTCGCCGCTACCTCGACGCGAACTATATGATGAAGTCGGGGCTCCTCGCGGCCCGCGATGGGACCTCGACAAACGTCGTCGTGGAGTTCGCCGACAGCGTGGACCTTCCCACCATTGCAGGACAGATGGAAAAAGAGGTCGCGGAAACCTGGACGGGGACCTATGACCTGACCGGCGTCCCGACGATCGAGGCGTACATGCTGGACACGATCCGTCGTGACCTGCCGCTTCTGGGCGGAATCGCTTTCCTCATCATCCTGGTCCTGTTCGCCGTGAACTACAGGTCATTCCTCGGGGTCTGGACGCCGCTTCTGCAGGTCACCATCGGGCTGGTCTGGGGTGCGGGCATCTTCGGCTGGATGGGAATGAAGTTCCAGCCAATGACCGATTATCGCCCCGGTGGCCATCCTGTCCGTCGGCAGCTCTTTCACTCTGCACCTGCTTGGTCGGTATTTTCTCGAGCTTTCCCGTGGAATCGAAAAGCGGGCCGCCATTCTGAACGTCCTGAACCATACAGGACTCGGGGTCTTCATCTCGGGCCTCGCGATTTCAACCGCGATGTTGACCTTCCTGCTTTCCGACCTGGGCATGACTCGGGGCTTCGGGCTGTTCAGCGCGCTCGGAGTCGGCGCGAGCATGCTCGCGTCGTTGACCCTGTTGCCCGCGCTTCTGTTCCTCGTTCCGACCCCCAAGGTGAGGATCAAGATGGAGAACGGCGGTGTCCTGGGCCCGTGCCTGAAGACCCTGGGCCGCTGGACGGGACGCCGTCCCCGGACAGTCCTTGTCATCGGAGCCCTCATCGTGGTCGTGAGCGTGTTTGGGACGACCAGGATTGTCCCCAATACCGCCCTGGTGGGTTTCTTCCGCGGCAGCTCGCCGGTGCTCAAAGGCATGGACGCCGTGAACAAGGCCATCGGAGGATCAACAACGCTGACGGCTGTTGGTCGATGCAGACCTGCAGGACCCGGAGGTCTTGAAGCGCCTTCTCACGTTTCAGGAGGACATCCGTTCGATTCCCCACGTCGGTCCCAGCACCTCGATCGCCTCCCTGATGCGGTCGCTTCACGAAACCCTCACCGGGGAGCCCGGCCTGCCCGGCGACCAGGAACCTCGTTGCCCAGGAGCTCCTTGTCTACCAGTCTTCGGGAAGCGTGGACGACATCACCCGGCTGGTCAACCTGGACTACAGCCAGGGAATCGTCACCATCATCGCGCCCCGGCTGTCGACGAACGACACCGCGGTCCTGATCACGCGGCTCGAGGAACGAGCCGTTGACCTCCTGGGGGACCGCGCCCGGCTGCGGTTTGCCGGTGACATCTTCTCGGAGACCATCGTGGAAAAGGTCCTCATCCACGACTTCATCATCAGCATTACCCTCGCCTTGTTCCTGGTGATCTGCGTGGACAGCCTCATCCGCAGCATCCGTGCGGCACTGGTAACGATCATCGTCCTGGCATCCACGATCGTTGTTCAGTACGGCTTTCTTGGCTTTGCCGGCCTTCCCTTCAACCTTGCCACAGCGCTGGCGGGTGCCCTGGCCATCGGAGTTGGGGACTATTCAATCCACTTCACCGTTCGCTACATGGAGGACCGCCGACGAGGGCTTTCCCCCGAGGAGGCCATCGTGATGGCATTGTCCACCTCAGGCCGCTCCATCTTCTTCACCGCCCTGACCATTGGAGGCGGGTTCACCGCTCTCACCGTCAGTCAGTTCATTCCGGTGGCCACCCTGGGCGGCATCATGGTCACCACCGTGGTTATCGTCGGCATCGCCACGCTGACCCTGCTTCCCGCCGCGTGCGTTCTTCTTCTCAGGAATCCAGTCTCGCATATGGAGGTCACAAAATGAGCAAGCTTTCTATTATCGCCGGGGCGGCTTCGATTGCCCTCTTTCTCGGAGCCGGAGCCGCAGCCCAGGCTCAAAGCCTTACAGGCCAGGAAGTCATGGACAAGTACTTTCACGTCCCAAAGCCCAGGACCCTGGTCATGAACATGTCAATGGTCATCTCGAAAGGCGGCAAGACTCTTTCCCGGACTATCGCGGCGTGGAACGCCGGGCGACAATGCCAAGGGGGAGGTCGAGAAAAGAGTGATCAAGTTCCTCGCGCCCGGCGATATCAAGGGTTCCGGTTTCCTCACTTCAAAAAAGGTGGACGGCTCTACCGAAAGCCAGCTCTGGCTGCCGGCCATGGGCAAGGTGCGCCGGCTTGAGCTCGGGTCCGTCGGACCAGGACCAGGCCTTTTTCGGCTCGGATTTTACCAACCGTGACATCAGCGGTTTCATCGAAGCCGATTTCATTTATGAGCTGAAGGGCTTCGCGGACAATATCTACACCGTGGAAGCGAAGCCCCGGCAGGCGACGGGATATGACCGCCTGGTCTACACGATCGGTGCCCAGGACTTTCTCAACACGAAGGTCGAATACTACAAGAACGGGCAGCTGGCCAAATCGCAGACCATTGCCTACACATCGCTTGGAAGTTACAGCCTGCCTTCGCACATCGCGATGACAGCGGCTTCCGGCTCGTCCACCGAGATGAAGATAACGGACTACAAGGTCGATCAAGCCTTCGGGGACCAGATCTTCACCGAACGTTTCCTCAAGCAGTAGGAGGCCGGGCATGAAACGCACCTTGTTGTCTGCTGCGGCCCTGGGCCTCTGCGTGGCCTGCCCCGCGATCTTTGCCCAGGCATTTTCGGGCTCTTTGAAGTCAAACCTGGGAAGCTATTTCAATTCCAGGGACATCGTCTCCTTTTCTCAGGACGTTCCCCAGGTGGTGGAAGGCAAAGTTGAAGGGAAGATCGGGAACCAAGACACCCCTGACGGCCAGTATTCCGCCACGCTGCGCGTTTCATTCGAGCCTGCGGACGTTGTCACGACGGTTTCCCTGCGCGAAGCGTGGTTGAAAGTGTTTCTCGGCCCCGTCGATCTCTCGGTCGGGAACCAGGTCGTTGCCTGGGGCTCTGCCGACATCTTTACTCCCGTCGATGTGGTGAACGCCCAGGACTACACGCTCCTTCTCAGTCCGGAAAAGATTCCCGAGTTCATGGGCAGGGCGATCCTGAATGGAAGTCGCTTCAGCGTCGACCTTGTTTTTGTCCCTTTCTGGAGCGGCGCCACCCTTCCCGGCCCGCGGTGGTTCGGCTCGGGAATGAGCATCGTGAACAACCCACCGGCTGCGACCTGGGACAACGTCCAGTTCGGGGCCAGGTTCCAGGCCAGCTTCGATTGGCTGCAGGGAGTGGACGTCGGCCTGACCTGCTACCGGGGCTTCAACTCGCTGCCGGCCAACTCATTTTCCGTTGGGGGCGCAGATCCGCAAACGGCCACCCTGGTGCCAACGTCTACCCCGGGACAATTCGTCGCAACCTATAGTCGCTACATTCTCGTCGGAATTGATGGCGACGTGGCCCTGGGCAGCGGTCTGCTGTTTCGGACCGAGTTGGCATACAAAGCATTCAACGACACGAGCTTCTTCAGTCCTGCGGCGGGGTCGGGTGCCGCCGAGTGGGTGATTGCCGGTGAGTACACCTTCCTCGGGATACGCACCATCGGGGAGTTCGTCCTGGACTGGGTGAAGACGGCACCAGATGATACATACGCGAAGACGCTTGTTGTCATCGCCAGCAGGGATATCGACATCCGCTCATCGGTCAAGGCGGTGGGGGGTTGGAACCTGGATGGGAGTGGCTTTGTCTCACCCCAGTTCGGCTACACAATCGCCGACGGCCTTCAGGCGGAGCTCAAGGTCTACTTCTTCCTGGGCGGTGCTTCCACGGCGTTCGGCCAGTTCCGGGACAACAACTACGGTGAGGTGAGCGTCAAATATACGTTTTGATGACGGCGGTCGGGTAGCCACTGGCCGGAAAGACGCAGCATCACTGCCGCGCCTCTGTGAACGGGGAACGCTCCGCGTCACCGCCAGATAGCACCGACTCCAGCCCCAGGGGAGGTCAACGCGATTGTCCACCCCGTTGATCGAAGACACTGTCAGATTCTCGTTCTTCAGATGTCGTCGTACGACGAGTATCGATCGGCATCGTTCGAGCTCGCTGACCTGCAATCTTGCTCTCGTGGCCTTCGCGGTCTGATGCCTCGCCACTTGTCCGGGGATCACACCGACGGTACGATAGGCACATGGCAAAGCACGCACTCCGCAACGAGTTCACCGCAATCATCGAGCGTGACGGGAAGTGGTACATCGGGTACTGCCCTGAGATCCCCGGTGCCAACGGTCAGGGGGAGACCGTTGAGGAATGCAAGAGGAATCTTGCTGATGCGATTGCCCTCATCTTGCAGGACCGGAGGGAAGATGCTGAGCGCGGGCTTCCCGCCGACGCAGTTCAGGACGTTGTCAGCCTCTCGTGAAGAGGACGGCCCGCTTGCGGCACCTCCGCTTTCATGGCTGCGTACTCAAGCGTGAGGGTCGTTCACATTCACTTTGGGTCAATTCTCGTACAGGCGCCATGGAAGCAGTTCCTCGGCACACCGAGGTTGCCAACCAACTTGCGAGAAAGATCTGCAGGTCGCTGTCTATCGCCGAGATCGAATAGTTCTGTAGACGAAAACGGCGCACCGCTTGGCGTAACCAAACGACACGCCGTTCGACTCTGCCCTCGCTCCCCCGGCCGGACTCGAACGGGCCGGCGGGTGCTTAACAGCACCGCGGCCTCTGATCGAGGACGCGCTCGAACTGCCGACTCGGTGGCGTCCTCTCCCGGAACCGGTTGCCGAAGGTACGTTCAGCAGCCATTGCCCATCAGCGCACTCTATGCACCTTGCCGGTCGACATAGAGGTCCAGCAAGCGGCGAATCATCTTCTGGTACTGCGTCTCATGCTTCTTTGCTTGCTTCTTGAAGAAATCCACGCTCCGCCGACTCAGTCCGAGGGTAACCTTGACAGTGTCTTCCTTGTAGACCAGCTCAGACGGCGCAGGCAGAAAATCCTTGATAACTTGGATTTCGCCCAGCGGCTCGTCAGAGTACCTACGCCCTTTCCGCATAATAGATGTCCTTTCCCTTCCGCCAGTACCTGGCGCCGATGATCCGGATCTTGCGCTTTCGGTAGGTGAAGCGAACCGTCATAATTCCATCACCCACCTTGCCAAGGCAGTAGTATCGTCGTTCGACCTGACTGTGCGCAACGTCCTCCGCTATGACGCGATCGGGATCGCCAAAAGCGTATTGTGCCCGAGCGAACGAAACACCGTGCTTCTGCTGGTTCTCCCTATCCTTCCTCTCGTCCCACTCAAACTGGACTTTCTCCATTGGCATAGAATACCACTAAGGGGAGGCGGGAGCAATACATCTATACATACCAAGATATGGCGGATTGACGGTTGACCGGACGCCGGCTGCCGTGGAGACGCCCCCTGACGGAGCTCACTCGCTACATCGTCCGTCGTACAGCCCAGGAAACAAAAAAGGCAGCCCCGGGATTCGAGACTGCCTGTCCAATCCTGCTCCCCGGCCGGACTCGAACCAGCGACCGGGAGCTTAACACGCCTTGCCATCTCGTTGATCGAGGACGCCATCCGCTTTTCACACGTCAATTGTCGGAACAAGGAGAAAGTGGAGCTGCATCCGTCAAGATCACCAATCTGCAACCTTACGCGTGTGGCATTTTTGCAGTCGTTGAGTCGCGCGATGCCGCGCGGCCTTGAAGGGAATCAGGCCGAGCGTTGTCACTGCATCGAACATGCAGTCGGCCATCACAGCCCTGCCTTCCCGAGCCTGTCGATGAAGCTCGGCTTTCGAGCATGAGCCTGTCGGAGCGTTTTCATGCGCGAGTGGAAGCTGTCGCCATTACCGCGCGCGTCGAGATCGCGGAGGTCGACGAGGATTTTCACGGCCAGGTCGTAGCTCGTCAGCTGCGTTGTCGTGATGAGGGCGTCCACTTTGGCCCACAGCTTTTGCTCGCGACCGACCAGGCTGACAAGATGCTCTTCTCTGGCGATCGCGGCTTCGCGTTCATGACGGGCTTTGGCCTCGGCGCCTATCTGCGCCTCGAGGTGCTCCCGCTTCTCCGCAAAAGTCCCGGCTTCCCGTAGGAGTTGTTTCACAGTCCGCTTCGGAACCGTGCCCGTCTCGGCTTGAGCCGATCGCTCCTTGAGGAAACGCTGCGGCAGCGCCATGTCCGGAGCGTGGTCAGTGTGCATCATGAGATCAATGATCAGCTCGTCCTTCTCCTTGGTTACGAGCTTGTTGACCCACGTTCGAACCTCGTTCCGATCCAAATTCGTTTTTCCAATCGACCTACTGGTCTCAGCGGCGACGTGCAACAGGTCGCCGTCAATCCGTAGGAACGAGGCCAGGCCATCTCTAGTGAGGCGCTGGGCTGGCCGAGGCCTGGCGGAACGGGCGGCTCGATATCTTCGTCGTCGAGCTCCCCGGCTTGCACACGAAGGAGCCAACCCAGATACAATGCCCGCAGGTCGCCGCGCGCCAGCTCGGTTCGCACGGAGATCATCGAAGACAGTAAGCCTTCGCCCTGGCTCCACTCGTCGTCCTTCTCGTCGTCGGACAGGTAGGTCAGGATAACCTTGCCGGCTTTTTCGCGCATGGATGCGCTGTCGCTACCGCAATACATAATGGCCGTCGCCGGGTCGAGCAGCCTCGAAGGCAGGCTCAGCTTGAGATTGCGCGTGCCCCAATTGGCGAAGCAAAGGAAAGCGTTCGAAGTACTTTTCCATCCACGCGTCACCGTCGCCCTTGATACTGCCCCACTCGTAGTGGTTGACGAAGCTCGTCGTCGTGATGCGGGCCCGCGTCGAGTACGACCGCAGCTCGCTCATCCCCTTCGCGCTGAGCGGCCGGTCGATCGCCTGAAACTCGTAGTACTGGTACTCGCTCATGGATTCCTTCCCCGTGGTCGCTGACCAGCATTACGACCCACGATTTCGGAAACGGCCTTGCGTTGCTGCGGTGTCCCCTTCCTGCGTGCGACGGAGAGCATCTTTTCGCTCTCGCTGTTGCAGTGGTGTTCCAGCAAAGCTTCTCAGCGTACTCTTCAGGCCCGGCAGTTGCTGAAAGCACTCTGAACCAGGAAGGCAGAACCTTGCTCCAATCGACGCCGACCTGCCAGGATCCCGCCTCGTCGGCGAAGAAGACGACGTCATCACGACACTCGTCGATATGGTCCAACAACCCGAAGATGATGTCGAAGGCGTGACGCACATCTACAGGATCGCCTTTCTTTGCCTGGGTTGTGCAGCAGTCGAGAAGCCGGTGACAATCGGCGATCCACGCCCTGGTGCCGGTGGATTTCTCCGTGCAGTTCTTCGAGTTGATGTTGAAGCTCTCGTAGTACTCGCCGGACAAGCTCGCTTTTTCGAAACCCTTCACGTCGGAGAGCAGGTTCCCTCTATCCTCACCATCCGGTTCAAGCTCTGATGGATCGAGGTAACGCTTGACCAGCTTCAAAAGCTTAGCCTGGGGCAAAAAGTCGATAGCCTCGTTCAACATGTAAAACACGTAATCATCGCCAAGCGTGCGGAGGGCAGCCCGAAGCTTGTCAGGATCGATCTGTCGATTGGCCATGTCTATTTCCCTCGCGCCCAGCGGCGATAGGCGTCGATCCACTCCGCGCCCGCGGGAGGTGGATCGGGCAACGGTAGGTCGAGGATTGTGACGCGCTGACGCGACTTCCCGCGCGTACAGACAGCAACGATTTGACTATACTCGGTCAAGTCAATCCGCTCGACCGTGACTTCGACGCCAAGAATCTCGGTGTCGAAGGGCACTACAAGGTTGTCTTCGAGCATCGTGTAGAAGCCGACCATCTGCTCGGACTCCCCATAGGCATCGACGACCGCCTCCGCGATCATCCGGTCGAGCCTCGCGCTGGATGGCGGCTTGCCGTGAGACTTCCTCTTGGGCGGTGTTTTCTCATTTCCGGCCATTGTTCTCCTCACATATCATCCTCGGGGCTTTGAAGCCGCGAGGAGGCCCGTCTCCATGGCTCTCCGGGCCGAATTCCTCATCTCCCTGCTATCTTTGTCGCGTACCTGTTCGGCTTTCAAGACCGGTGGAGGAATAGAGGAGAGTCCTGCTGCCTGTCCGATCTTGCACTTCCGGATTGATAAGCTTCGAACTCGCCGCCATAGCCAAAAGAGCAGCGATAGCTGACCTCCTTTGGAAGTACGATGCCAGGGGGGTAGCCCTGTATATTGGAATAGAACTTGCTCCCACGAGCACTCGATCCAAGAGGCATCTGTGCCGTTTGGCCCTCGTGGACCTGGCCCCGGTGGACCCTTGCCACGGTGTCTCAGAAGTGTTACACTTGGGCTCGGAGATACCCAATGCCTACCAAGAATCCGCGCATCAACGTTGCTTTGGAGAAACCGATTTATTCTCTGATCGAGAGAATGGCTCAGGAGAGAGGATTGTCCCTGTCCATGGTGACTCGCGACTTGGTCCGGGAAGCTCTGGAAATCCATGAGGACGCTGTGCTTGTCCGCATCGCCGATGAGCGCGTTGCGGCACTGGCCGGTCGCAAAACCTTGACGCACACTGAAGTCTGGGAATAGAGGTGCCCTACCGCATCCGGTATTATCCGGACGTCAAAGCGAAGGACATTTCCACACTCAACCGAACTATCCAGAAACGGATCAAGACCGCCATCGAGCAGAGACTTCTAGTGTCCCCGGAGAAATACTCGGAGCCATTGAGAAGAACACTGAAAGGCTATAGAAAGCTGAGGGTCGGGGACTATCGGATCGTTCTGAAAATTGACGGCGCAGACATCCTGATTCTGGGTATTTGCCACCGAAAGGATGTTTACGAGAGAATGGAGTGGCGTAGTCAGTAGTTCAAGAGGCGGTGTGGTCTTGCCGTGTTTCGCTAACCTCTGGCTGGCTTCTTTCCGCTCCGTGAAAGGACGGCAAGACCAAACTGGCCGCCTCTGGTGTTAACCATAAGGCGGCCCGTTCGCCTCTGTCTTCGCTCCCCCTCCTGGACGAGCTTCGAACCTATTGTTACGAACATCAGGTCGAAGAGATTCCTGCTCTTTTGGCAGTTTGAGCCGGGTCCGCCTCCCCCCAGCCAACGCGAGGCAAACAACGCCGGCCCTGCTCCCGCCGTCAATCTATGGCCCACCAGGTCCTGGCTTGCGGCGCTTTACTCCGGCGGAGCACCTTTCTGCGCGGGAGATATCCCGGATTTGCCGGTGCGAGCAGTCCCGGGCCCGAATGCGCTGGTCCGCTTCGACATCCCTCGACACACGGGCGGCGAGGAGAGGACCGGCCACTGCCCTTCGGCTTCGACTACTAAGGCCACAGACTGGTGGCCAACAGCACGAGCGGGCCGCGATCCGCATGATGCAAGAACAGCGGACCAGCGGAGGTTTTCGCGCGAGATCGCTTGTCTGTTCTTTCACGTTCGTCCAAGGCCGACCGAACGCAGACGCGCCTCAACGTCCGGTTGAGGCGCTCCGTTGGGAAGAGGGCCAGGGACATCGCGGCAGGACGCCGCGAGTCCCTGGCCCAAGAGGCGCGAATTAGGAAAAGAAATGTCGAAAACCGGATCCTGTCCCTACCTCTGTCGCTCTCGTGAACTCTTCCTCGATGAGACCTCAGACCTACACTCGCCACAGCCGGGGGTGCCCTCTTGGACGAGCATCGAGGTTTTTGCTGCGAGCACAGGATTGAAGAAATCCCTGTTGTCTTGGACGTTGCAGGATTTGTCGGGTGGGCGTGTGCGGGCCCGAAGTGTTAGGCCTTGTACCACGTTGCGAGAAAAGCGGCGTGCGCTTGGGCTTCAAGATCAAAGAGTCAAAACCCCGCACGGCAGTGAAGTCGATGGCGAATGGAGTACGCTGTTGTGTCCCATAAATTTGTGTCCCATAAATAACTTATCGTGTGTCTAGTAGTTTGCTCCAGCTCCTTGTGTCAGAGTCAGCCTGGGAGGTAGGCGATGCGAACAGTAAAGGCGACCCGCACGGTGAGTCTGGATGAGGGGCAGCGAGAGCAATTGGAGGCCTTCGCGAGGTCTCGCAGCCTGCCGCACGGCTTGGTCATCAGAGCGAAGATCGTGCTCAAAGCAGCTGACGGGGCCCAGAACCTGACGATCGGCAAGGCGCTGGGCGTTAGTCGGGAGACGGTGGGCAAGTGGCGGGAGCGGTTCGTCCGCCAAGGGATCGAGGGGCTCTACGATGAGTACCGATCGGGGCGCCCGCGCAGCATCGACGACGAGCGGGTAGCGGAGCTGGTCAGCAAGACGCTTCACAGCAAGCCCGAAGGGGCGACTCAATGGAGCACTCGCGACATGGCCGAGCAGACTGGCATTTCCAAGTCTACGGTGCACCGTGTGTGGTCGGCGTTTGGGCTGAAGCCGCACCGCCAGGAAACGTTCAAGCTTTCTACAGATCCGTTTTTCATCGAGAAACTGCGAGATATCGCTGGATTGTACCTGAATCCGCCTGAGAATGCGCTGGTTCTGTGCGTGGACGAGAAAAGCCAGTGCCAAGCTCTGGAGCGTAGCCAGCCGCTGCTCCCCATGGGTCTGGGCTACGTCGAAGGGGTCACGCACGACTACCAGCGGCATGGGACCACGACGCTGTTCGCAGCGCTGGACATCGCTAACGGCCAGGTGGTAACGGACTGCAAGCCACGTCATCGAAACCAGGAGTTCCTTGCTTTCCTCAAACGCATCGAAGCCAACGTCCCCCCCGAGCTTGATGTGTACCTTGTGATGGACAATTACGCCACGCACAAGCACGCCAAGGTCAAGGCGTGGTTCGCACGCCACACCAGGTTCCATCCCCATTTTGTCCCCACCTATTCCTCCTGGCTCAACCAGGTGGAACGATGGTTCGCGTTGATCACACAGAAGGCTATTCGCCGCGGTTCCTTCAGCAGCGTGAAAGACCTGATTGCGAAGATCGAGCAATTCGTCGCCGCTTACAACAAAAAACCCAAGCCGTTCGAGTGGGTTGCCACCGCAGACTCCATCCTGGCAAAGATCAAGCGACTGTGCGGTATGCACCCAAAACTGTACAGGGCAATAAGCTTGTGTATAACATGCTTCTGCCCGAAAGGGGTCACACATGAAACGAAAGAAGTACGATGGGAACTTCAAGGCGCGCATAATTCTTGATGCTCTTCGTGAACGCAAGACCATCGCGGAATTGGCGAGCCATTTCGGCGTCCATCCCACCGTCATCACCAAGTGGAAGCGCCAGGCTGTTGCAAACCTGCCCGAGCTGTTCTCGGACAAGCGGGACCACGACCGCCAGGATCAGAAAGCGCTGCAAGATGATCTGTATCGGCAGATTGGCCAGTTGACGATGGAGTTGGACTGGCTTAAAAAAAAATCTGGTCTCCTTTCCGGAAGAGCGAAGACGGAGCCTGGTTGACTGGGAGCGTCCCAGGATCCCGCTGGCGCGGCAGTGCGAGTTATTGGGGCTGGTGCGATCCAGTCTGTACCATCGTCCCAGGGGAGAGGATGAGGAGAACCTGCAGGTGATGCGGCTGATCGACGGGCTGTACACGGCGCGGCCCTTCCTGGGCAGCCGACGGCTGAGCTGGTACCTGCGGCGCCAGGGCAATGAGGTGAACCGCAAGCGCGTACAACGGCTGATGCGCTTGATGGGGCTGGAGGCGATCTACCCGAAGCGCAACTTGAGCCGCGCGGCAAAGGGGGCGAAGCACTATCCGTATCTCCTGCGGGGGCTTGAGGTCGATCGCCCTGACCAGGTGTGGGCTGCCGACATCACTTACATCCGGCTCAATGCATGGCTACCTGTAACCTCGTGGCGGTAATCGACCGGTGTAGCCGCTACGTACTGGCCTGGGAGACCTCCAACACCTTAGATGCGGAGTTTTGCGTCGTGGCGTTGCAACGGGCGTTGGAGCACGGGCGGCCTGAGATCTTCAATACCGATCAGGGGGTGCAGTTCAGCTGCACAGAGTTCCTACAGGTTTTGGAGGGGCAACAGATACGGGTTAGCATGGACGGCCGCGGACGGGCGCTGGACAATGTATTTTGTGGAGCGGCTGTGGGAGATATAACCCAATCTTGTGGATAGGGGAAAAAAAAGAGCGTATCCTTCGATGCTCGCCGATCAAAACGAACACACGAAAGGAATACGCTCATGGAGAAACCAAAGGATAAGGCGACCGGGCTCCCGATGCAAGAGCAATTGCCGGGGAGCGTCCTGGAAGAGTTGGCCCGCGAAGGAGCTCGGCAGCTTCTTGCCCAGGCGCTGGAGCTGGAGGTTGCAGAGTTTGTGGGAAAGCACCAGAACAAGATTGATAGCGAAGGTCGGCGTCAGGTGGTGCGAAACGGATACATGCCCGCCCGAGACTTGGTGACGGGCATCGGGCCGGTGAAAATCCGACAACCGCGTCTTGATGATCGGGTGCTGAGTGAAGGCGGGGAGGAGCGATTCAGCAGTGAGATTCTGCCACGGTATCTGCGCCGTGTCCCCAGCGTGGACAATCTGATCCCGATCCTGTACCTGAAGGGGGTCAGCAGCGGTGACATGTCGGAGGCCCTGGCGGCGATTCTAGGCGCAGATGCTGCGGGGTTGTCGGCCACGAATGTCGTTCGGCTGAAAGCGCTGTGGGAGCAAGAGTACAAGGAGTGGTCTCAGCGAGATCTGAAGGGCAAGCAGTATGTCTATATGTGGGCCGATGGGATTCACGTCAACGTTCGTTTGGATGAGGAGGCCAGTTGCATCCTGGCAATCATGGGAGCCGACGCGAAGGGAAAGAAGGAATTGCTGGCCGTCAGTGACGGATATCGGGAAAGCAAGGTTTCCTGGCGTGAAATGCTGCTGGATTTGAAGCGTCGAGGCTTAAAGGAGGGACCGAAACTGGCCATCGGTGATGGGGCGCTGGGGTTCTGGGCCGCTTTGCGCGAGGAGTATCCGAAATGTCGCCAACAGCGTTGCTGGGTGCACAAGACGGCTAACATTCTGGACAAGATGCCAAAGAGCGTGCAGGGCAAGGCCAAGAGCATGCTGCACGAAATGTGGCAGGCCTCGACGAAGGAGAAGGCCTTGGCAGCCTACGAACATTTCCTCTCCTCTTGGGGCGAGAAGTATCCCAAGGCAACGGAGTGCTTGCGCACGGACAAGCCAAGCCGAGCCCTCGGTGCCAGGACTGGCGCGTCAAAGAAAAAAGGAGAACTGAGGCGAAAAAAAGCTTGACATACCAAAAACAATCTCCAACAACATGTTATGCGCTTTCCTCGGAGTTGCTTCGCCGCCTCTGCTTTCAACTCTGCACGTCTGCGCGAACGACGCGCTCTCCTTCGAAAATCACAAGATCCCGCTTCAGTGGTGCGAGGTATTCCCTTTGGTATTCAACGTTCCCGAAGTGAGAAACGGGGACAAGACCGGACACACTTAAGAAGGATCCAACGGCGATCGGATCAATTCCGAAGACCCAAGGAGCAGTCCTTGCCACGGTGTCCATCATCTTGTCGGCGCCGGGGATGTCAGATTGGCGGTCGATGATGGACTTGAGCACGTACGTGAAGACAAGCGCACTGCCCCTCGGGAAGCTGCCGATGAAGTCCAAGACACGCCGAACGCTATCTTCTTGGACGTACTGCGTGACCCCCTTCCCAGACGAAGAACGTTTGCTTTGCGCGGTCGAAGGTAGTGCCTGAAAACGCCGAGTCCGGGTATTGCTTGTCGAAGTCAATCGGAATGTAGACTACGTTCTCTGGCAACTTGCCGAGCCTTCTCGATAAGGCCTTCTTTTTGCGATTCTGGACTGACAGCAGGTCCACCTCGAAAACTCGCGGGAGTCGTAGACGCGGCAAACGATACGGGCGCGAGTCGTATGCAGCCCCAAGAAAGACGTATTGAGAGATCCCTTCGGAGAGAGCCGCATCGACGGCATTATCAATGAAACGAGTGCGGCAGATCTGTGTGCCATAGATGCCCTTTGTGATTGAGTCCATCTGTTTCATAACAAGACGCCGCATAACGCCAGAATGCATCATAGCACGGATAGCTGTACCCACGAGATTTTTGCCTAAGGGATCCGAAAAGAGTCTTGACGCAGTCTGTTGGTATTGCTCGATCAGCCGGCAGATGGCGGCGCCTAGGAGCGCGTAGGGTATAGCAGGGACGCGATGGACCTCTGCGGCAGCTGGCTGCCGGTCGAGCCCAGGGCGCCGCGTTCATCTGGTAGTGAACTCTCACATCCCGTCCTCTTTGGTGGCTACCCCATGCACGGAAGCTCATGCAACGCGTTTTCAGGGCCTTCAATCATCCTGTGACGGAACAGTTTCAGCAGATTGTGCGTCAGGCAGACGAAGGCCCATTCGCGGCGCACCTTCGCGCGCCCGCGTTGTGAGAACCTACGGAAGCCGCGCGCCTGCTCAATCTGCCCGAAGACGGGTTCCACGATCACCTTGCGCCGTGAATGCACCACCTTGCCCGCGCTCCCTTTTCAGTTCGGCCTACTCGGGCTTGGAAGCGCATTTCACCGCTCCAAGCTGCACCATGCCTGATAGCTCCAACGATTTGCTAGGGCGCCTTCCAAGTCATGCCTGAGTTTTGGTCGCGACACGGTTTTCTGAATGTCAGGACGTATAGTTCCCCTGAACAGATTTCCTTGTAGTCCACACTCTCGACTCCAGGTGGCAGGAATCCTCTGGGATCGGTCGCGCCTTGCTGTTCATAGATGCCGGCGGCAATCTTTGACTTCTCAAACTTCGCGATAGTTCTTTGCGTCTCGTCGTAGATCATCAACTTCGTTCCTGGCTTAGCTACTCTCAACATCTCTTTGGCGGCAGCAGCTCGATTGTCGTAGAAATTAAACCCACCTGCGGAATACACAACGTCTAGAGAATCGTCTTTGAATGGCAGAGATTCGGCTTCGGCCTGAACTAGTACTACTTCCCTCCCTTGTCGTTTCATGACTCGGCTGCACCTACGCAGCATTCCAAGGGAGATGTCAACCCCATAGTACATCGCTCGGGGATTCAGATATTTGATGTTTCGTCCAGTTCCGATTGAGATCTCAAGTACTCGATCATTGTCCCTGATCTCCAGTTCGTTGAGGTACTGGCTGACCCTTTGCTTTTCTCCATGGTTTCGAAGTCTTGCATATGCTCTCGTCACAAGATCATACAAAGGGGCAAAGCGATCATAGAGTTCTTGATACTTCTTGTTGCTTCCCGTCGGTTCCTTGTCCAAGAAGCATATAATGGACTTGTCGACGAACGGCAACGCAGCAGACTCGCCTTGATACTGCAGAAGGCCGTCGGCGTTCTTTAGGACCTCCAGTTGGTCATCAGTCATCGACAGTATCCTCCATTCGCGCTTCTCGCCGCAAGGCCTCGGCCACGGGGCTTGGAGTTAGCCCGTTTCGGCAGACATGTCCGGGCTTGCGGCCGGGGCAACGCGCCAGTGCTTCTCTTCATACCCGATCGAGCATTCATAGTTCAGGGATGAATGACGTCGGTGAGGATTGTACCACCCCTCGACGAACTCAAACGCCGCTTGCTTGGCCTCCTCACGGGTTCGCATTCGCACCCGGTCGATGAGCTCGCGTTCCAAGTTGGCGAAGAAGGACTCGCACATGGCGTTGTCGCAGGCGTCGCCGACGCTTCCCATCGAAGGCTGCACACCTGCTTCTCGGCACCGGTTGCCGAAGGCGATGGAAGTACACTGGCTGCCGTGGTCTGAATGATGGACCACTGCCGACGGCTGAGGCTGACGAATGTCCATCTCCAAGGCCGCCACGACCAGCTCTGCCCGCAGATGCCCAGCGAAGTCCCATCCCACTACGCGGCGACTCCAGGCATCCAAGACCACGGCGACGTACAGGAAGTCCGCCCAGATCGGTACGTAGGTGATGTCGGCCACCCAGAGCCGATTCGGGCCTTGGGCGCGAAAGTCGCGCTTGACCAGATCGGGAGCGAGAACAGCCCGTCTCTTCGACTATCTGCCGTTCCAGAAAGGAGGAAAGAAGTAGGCGAGGTCTTGACGAGGGGGGCATTTCATATCAGTTCAGTTGCGCCGCCGAACCACAAACGCGGAGCCACCCCGGCAATCTACGGCTCGGCTCGTCCCGAACCACGGATGCATCCACGGCGACAATTGCAGCGACATGTTAGGCGGCGCGAGTTCAAGAACAGAGTGCAACGCTCTGGATCAGGATTGAGAGATCTACAGTCCTGCTGATACGTCTGTTTCCGTCAAGAAAAGGACGTGCCGATGCGTAGCTACCAACAGCTCTCTCTGCATGAACGAAAAAGTATTGCGCTCCTCGGGGAAAGCCGCAAATCGATCGCCGACATGGATCGAGCGATCGGTCGTCCCCCAGTACCGTTCTCACTGGGCGCAGACGAAACAGCTGCATCGACAACGGGCACTATCGCGCACAGGTGGCAGAAAGCTATGCCACGGCGCGGCGAAATCGATACCGTCGGGGCATTCTTCTAGCCGAGGAGACGTGGAAGCAGGCGAGGCCTCTTCTGGGGGAAAATTGGACCCCGAGCAGATATCCGGTCGCTTCCGACTGCAAAAGCGTTTCAGATTCGGTGGGCATAGGCCACCTGCTGGCCGGCCATATTCAAGCTCGACGGCGAGGGGGAACTAAGGCATCGACTGACGAAGAGTCCGCTGCAGGGTGTTGGTAGGCGACGACCAGCTTAGGTGTCGGGCCTCAGCTTGCCCTGACTATATCAACCGAGATCTCCACCGCCGGCGTCGTTCCTCTATTCTCAAGCCAGTGTGTGGTGTCCTTATCCTCGGGCCAGCCCACTCCCGGCCCATACTCCTTAGCCACTCCATTTCGATGGTCAGTGATCGTTCCTTGCAGTATATAGACCATGCCTGGCCTGTCTTTGTGGTCATGAATCGGGCCGAAGACGCCTCCAGGTTCGATGGTCACCATACGCATTCGAAGTTGGCGCCCTGCCATGCCCTCGATTTCAGGGCCAAGGTCAAGCGCTGCTAGCAGCTTCACCGTGACACCTTTCGTCTCAGGTGCCGTCTGTTCACTTCTCATCGTGGTCTCCTTTCTATACGTTGCGTCCGTCTAACATAGAGACAATATGAAGTGCCCCCAAGGGTTGCATGATCGTGGATCGGTCACGCACAGTGCTGTTAGGCGCGTGCGTGAGCGCCACATACAACACGAAGGGGGCACAAAACATGAACAGCGTACACTACGTCGGAATGGATGTCGACAAAGAGAAGATCATCCTCGCGCGTTTGGGGGTCGGTAACGCTAAGGAGGTGCAGGAGCATGTCATCGCCAACACCCCCAGCGCCGTGAAGAAGTACTTCAGCGCCTTGCTGGCGGGCGCCGAAGTGCACGCCAGCTATGAAGCGGGTTGCTTCGGCTTCGGACTGTATCGGCAACTAAGCGCGATGGGGGTAGTCGTGCTCGTGGCAGCCCCTGGGTTGATTCCCCGCAAGCCCTCCGATCGCATCAAGACCGACCGCCGCGACGCCCGCAGCATCGCCCTTGCCCTTCGCGCCGGCCAGCTCACCGGTATCCACGTCCCGACGGTGCAGGATGAATCGGTGCGTGACTATCTGCGCATGTACGAGGACCTGCGCGGGGACCTTCGCATCTGTAAGCAGCGCGTGCTGCATTCTTGCTCCGCCGTGGCATTCGCTATGAGAACGGCGGCCCGTGGACGGTGAAGCACAGGGACTGGCTGAGCAGCCTGGAGTTTACCGATGAACGAGATCGGAAAACCTTGGACATGTACCTTGCCACGATGCAGGAACTGGAAGGCAAATGCGCCGAGGCCGCCGAGGAGGTCGAGCAGATCGCTGCCCAGAAGCCCTACCGCGAGCAGACCAAGAAGCTGTGCGCCTTCAAGGGCATCAAGACCTTGATCGCCCTATCCTTCGTCGCCGAGATCGGAGACTTCCGCCGCTTCCCCAACGCTCGGCAGTTCATGGCATTCCTGGGCTTGGTCCCCTCAGAGCACTCCAGCGGCAACAAGCGTCGCCAGGGTGGAATCACCAAGGCCGGGAATAGTCATCTGCGACGGCTGCTGGTGGAGGCGGCCTGGCACTACCGCAGCTATCACCCCAGCAGCCGCGTCCTCATAGAACGGCGCCGAGGGGTAGATCCACACCTTCTCAGCTACGCCAACCGTGCCGGGCGCCGCCTTAGTAGCAAGTACATGCACCTGGTGCTTCGAGGCAAGCGCTCCCAGGTTGCCGTTACGGCGGTCAGCCGCGAGTTGGCCGGCTTCCTCTGGGGCGCGATGACCGATCAGGTCGCCTGAGACCAAGGCTCTAAGGTGCGGCCGATAGAAGGAGAGACGGAGACGGTGTTTCCTCGATCGCAGAATCCTCGAACTCAACTACCGGTAGTCAGGTCACTGACAAACCCGAGCCAAGAGAGGGAGGCTAGCTGCCGACGATTCAATTGGGCTGCGGTAGCCAATCCGCGTATATCAGTCTGGTCAATCGTCGATAAGTCCCTTCTCCGTCTCTTCGACTATCTGCCGCTCCAGAGAGGAGGGAAGAACTAGGAGGTTACTTGACGGGGCACTTCATATCAGTTCA